>NZ_JBHURZ010000020.1:0-2073 GCF_042673825.1 Streptomyces sp. NPDC057002 | reverse complement strand
CCCCTCCGCCACCCGCGCCTCGAACAACGCCGGCACCGTCGACCCCACACCCACGGAACCCAACTCACCGGCCGGAGACACACCCTCCTCAGCCAGGAGCACATCCACCTCACCGATACGCGCCGAAGGCCGCTCGGCGACGGCGGTCAGGACGCGGACGAACCGGGTGGCGATCGCGTCGGCGGTCTGCCGGTCGAAGAGGTCGGTGCGGAATTCCACGGCGCCGCGCAGGCCGGTGGGGGCGCCGCCGTCCTCGTGCCGTTCCTCCACGACGAAGGAGAGGTCGAACTTCGCGGCGCGGGTGCTGACGGGGTGTCCGGTCACGGTGAGGCCCGGCAGCTGTCCGACGGTGTCCAGCGCGTCCTGCCGGTCGGAGCCGTCGACGGTGAGGGACACCTGGAAAAGGGGGTGGCGGCCCAGGGACCGCTCGGGGTTGAGCGTGTCGACGAGGCGCTCGAAGGGGACGTCCTGGTGGTCGTAGGCCGCCAGGTCGGTGGTGCGCACCCGGTCCAGCAGTTCGGTGAAGGCGGGGTTGCCGGAGGTGTCGGTGCGCAGCACGAGCGTGTTGACGAAGAAGCCGATCAGGTCCTCGAGTGCTTCGTCGTTCCGGCCGGCGACGGGGGTGCCGATGGGGATGTCGTGGCCCGCGCCGAGTCTCGTCAGGAGGGCGGCGAGCGCGGTCTGCACGACCATGAAGAGGCTGGCTCCGCTGCTGTGGGCGAGCCGCAGCAGCCCCTCGTGGACCTGCGCGGGGACCTCGAAGGGGACCTCGTCACCGTCCTCGGACGCGACCAGGGGCCGAGCGTGGTCGGTGGGCAGGGTGAGTTCGGCCGGCAGCCCGGCGAGCGCCTCGGACCAGTGGGCCAGTTGGCGCGAGATCGCGGAGTCCGGGTCGTCCTCGGAGCCGAGGTGTGTGTGCTGCCACAGGCTGTAGTCGGCGTACTGGACGGGCAGCGGCGCCCAGTGCGGTGCCCGGCCGTCGGCCCGGGCGGCGTAGGCGGTGACGAGGTCGCGGGCCAGCGGCTGGAGCGACCAGCCGTCGGTGGCCGCGTGATGGATCACCAGCATCAGCACGTGCTCGCGCGGGCCGAGGGCGTACAGCCGGGCGCGCAGCGGTGCGTCGGCGGTGAGGTCGAGACCGGTGCGCGCGGCGTCGGCGAGCACGGCCTCCAGCCGGTCCTCGGTGACGTCCTCGACGGGAAGGCCGGGCAGGGCCTCGGCCGGGTGCAGGATCTGCTGGCGGGGTCCTTCGTCGTCCTCGGCGAAGACGGTGCGCAGCGACTCGTGCCGGGTGACGAGGTCCCGCAGGGCCGCTCGCAGGGCGTCGCGGTCGAGGTCGCCCGACAGCCTGAGCGCGGCCGGGATGTTGTAGGCCGGGCTGGGTCCCTGGAGGTGCTGGAGGAACCACAGCCGCTGCTGCGCGTACGACAGGGGAATGCGCTCCGGCCTGGGCTCGGCACGGGTCAGCGCGGCGCGAGCCGCGTCGGCCGTGCCGAGCCGCCCGGCCAGTTCGGCGACCGTGGGCGCCTCGAACAGGGCTCGTACGGACAGTTCGGCGCCGAGGGCGGCACGGATGCGGCCGATGAGCCGGGTGGCGAGCAGCGAGTGCCCGCCGAGGGCGAAGAAGTCGTCGTCCAAGGTGACCTGCGCGACGCCCAGGACGTCGGCGAACAGGGTGCACAGGACCTCTTCGCGCGCTGTGCGTGGGGCGCGTCCGGCGCTCGCTCCGCTGATCGGGTCGGGAGCGGGCAGTGCCTTGCGGTCGAGCTTGCCGTTGGGGGTGAGCGGCAGCACGTCCAGGGTGACGAGCTGGGACGGGACCATGTACTCGGGCAGTCCGGCCGCGGCGTGCTCCCGGAGCGCGCTGTGGTCCGGTGCGCCGTCCGCCGGGACGATGTAGGCGACGAGGCGCTTGTCACCGGGACGGTCCTCATGGACGACGACGGCCGCGCCGGCGACCGCCGGATGCGCCACGAGAGTCGCTTCGATCTCGCCGAGTTCGATGCGGAAGCCGCGGATCTTGACCTGATGATCCGCACGCCCGAGGTATTCCAGACCGCCGCCGCGCAGGCG
>NZ_JBHURZ010000019.1:0-2079 GCF_042673825.1 Streptomyces sp. NPDC057002 | reverse complement strand
ACCTTGACGGTACCTAACCAGAAAGCCACGGCTAACTACGTGCCAGCAGCCGCGGTAATACGTAGGTGGCAAGCGTTGTCCGGAATTATTGGGCGTAAAGGGCTCGCAGGCGGTTTCTTAAGTCTGATGTGAAAGCCCCCGGCTCAACCGGGGAGGGTCATTGGAAACTGGGGAACTTGAGTGCAGAAGAGGAGAGTGGAATTCCACGTGTAGCGGTGAAATGCGTAGAGATGTGGAGGAACACCAGTGGCGAAGGCGACTCTCTGGTCTGTAACTGACGCTGAGGAGCGAAAGCGTGGGGAGCGAACAGGATTAGATACCCTGGTAGTCCACGCCGTAAACGATGAGTGCTAAGTGTTAGGGGGTTTCCGCCCCTTAGTGCTGCAGCTAACGCATTAAGCACTCCGCCTGGGGAGTACGGTCGCAAGACTGAAACTCAAAGGAATTGACGGGGGCCCGCACAAGCGGTGGAGCATGTGGTTTAATTCGAAGCAACGCGAAGAACCTTACCAGGTCTTGACATCCTCTGACAATCCTAGAGATAGGACGTCCCCTTCGGGGGCAGAGTGACAGGTGGTGCATGGTTGTCGTCAGCTCGTGTCGTGAGATGTTGGGTTAAGTCCCGCAACGAGCGCAACCCTTGATCTTAGTTGCCAGCATTCAGTTGGGCACTCTAAGGTGACTGCCGGTGACAAACCGGAGGAAGGTGGGGATGACGTCAAATCATCATGCCCCTTATGACCTGGGCTACACACGTGCTACAATGGACAGAACAAAGGGCAGCGAAACCGCGAGGTTAAGCCAATCCCACAAATCTGTTCTCAGTTCGGATCGCAGTCTGCAACTCGACTGCGTGAAGCTGGAATCGCTAGTAATCGCGGATCAGCATGCCGCGGTGAATACGTTCCCGGGCCTTGTACACACCGCCCGTCACACCACGAGAGTTTGTAACACCCGAAGTCGGTGAGGTAACCTTTTAGGAGCCAGCCGCCGAAGGTGGGACAGATGATTGGGGTGAAGTCGTAACAAGGTAGCCGTATCGGAAGGTGCGGCTGGATCACCTCCTTTCTAAGGATTTAAACGGAATATAAGACCTTGGGTCTTATAAACAGAACGTTCCCTGTCTTGTTTAGTTTTGAAGGAACTTTGTTCCTTGAATAAGTTAAGATGGGCCTGTAGCTCAGCTGGTTAGAGCGCACGCCTGATAAGCGTGAGGTCGGTGGTTCGAGTCCACTCAGGCCCACCATCTTTACCCAATACGGGGCCTTAGCTCAGCTGGGAGAGCGCCTGCTTTGCACGCAGGAGGTCAGCGGTTCGATCCCGCTAGGCTCCACCATTTATAAAAAACATGTTGACTTTAAGAGAAACTTATTATATACTTAAAAAGTTGCTTGAGAAAGTGAACAAAAATGATCTTTGAAAACTAAACAAGACAAAACGTACCTGTTAATTCAAAGTTTTTAATAAATCGCACAGCGATGTGCGTAGTCAGTCAAACTACTTTATCGGAGAGTTTGATCCTGGCTCAGGACGAACGCTGGCGGCGTGCCTAATACATGCAAGTCGAGCGGACAGATGGGAGCTTGCTCCCTGATGTTAGCGGCGGACGGGTGAGTAACACGTGGGTAACCTGCCTGTAAGACTGGGATAACTCCGGGAAACCGGGGCTAATACCGGATGCTTGTTTGAACCGCATGGTTCAGACATAAAAGGTGGCTTCGGCTACCACTTACAGATGGACCCGCGGCGCATTAGCTAGTTGGTGAGGTAACGGCTCACCAAGGCGACGATGCGTAGCCGACCTGAGAGGGTGATCGGCCACACTGGGACTGAGACACGGCCCAGACTCCTACGGGAGGCAGCAGTAGGGAATCTTCCGCAATGGACGAAAGTCTGACGGAGCAACGCCGCGTGAGTGATGAAGGTTTTCGGATCGTAAAGCTCTGTTGTTAGGGAAGAACAAGTGCCGTTCGAATAGGGCGGTACCTTGACGGTACCTAACCAGAAAGCCACGGCTAACTACGTGCCAGCAGCCGCGGTAATACGTAGGTGGCAAGCGTTGTCCGGAATTATTGGGCG
>NZ_JBHURZ010000017.1:0-5767 GCF_042673825.1 Streptomyces sp. NPDC057002 | reverse complement strand
CCGCCGCCGGGTGCCGCGCGGGGGTGCGGTCGCGTGGGCTCCGAGATCTGAATAAGACACAGGGACGCCTCGATCGCCCCCGCCCCCCGCCCCCCCGCCCCCCCCCCCCCCCCCACGGCCCCGACCCACCCCCGGCGCTAGGCGCTACGCGCACCCCCACCAAAGCCCCACAGGCCGCCGCAGGCACCCCACGGCCAAGCGCGATAATCACCCCGTGAGCGCAGAGAACGGCACCCCGCCCCCCGCCCCGAGCCCCGACGCCATCCGCTTCTTCGGCACGACCTGGCTGAACCACGACAACGGCTACACCCTCCGCCGCATAGCCGTGGCCGTCGGCTCACTCGCCACCGCAGCAGCGGCCTGCCTGGTCCTCCGCCTCGCCTACCAGGGCCTCCAGATCGCCGCGATCGGCGGCTTCGTCTCGCTCCTCATGATCGTGATGTTCGCGATCTGCAGCGCGATGGCCTTCCGCCACACCTGGGACGGCTTCACCCGCCGCCCCGACCCCGACCGCCAGGCATCCCTCCGCGGCCTCCTGACCATCGGCTTCGTCGGCTCCCTCCTCGCGTACTTCTTCCGCTCCCTCACCGAGGCCCCCGGCGAGAAGCTCCACCGCGAGGAGTACGAGGCAGCCCGCAAGCGACACGAGAAGAGCACCACCCGCCGCTCGGGCAACCCGTCGAAGAAGCGCCGATAACCCGCCGCTCTCACCGAAATCTCACCGCACCCCACCCCCACCCCCGGCCACCATGGCCGTATGACCACACCTCCCCCCGCCCACCACCCCACCCCCGGAGCCGACACCACCACGCAACCACCCACCCCAGAACCCCACCCCACCCGAACCGCCCGAGCCCACTCCTTCAACACCGCAGCAGCCCAATACGCGGCCAACCGCCCCTCCTACCCCCCAGCCCTCTTCGACGCGATAGAAGACCTGGCCGGCCACCCCCTCCCCGGCTCCCGCGTCGCAGACATCGGCGCGGGCACCGGCATAGCCACCGCCCTCCTGAACGCCCGAGGCGCGGACGTCATCGCGGTGGAACCCGGCGACGGCATGGCAGCGCAATTCCGCCGCACCCTCCCCGCCATCCCGATCATCCGCGGCACCGGCGACGACCTCCCCCTGGCCACCGCCTCCCTCGACTTCGTCACCTACGCCCAGGCCTGGCACTGGACCGACCCCGCGAGAGCCGTCCCGGAGGCCCTCCGCGTCCTGCGCCCCGGCGGCGCACTCGCCCTCTGGTGGAACACCGACGCCCTCGACGTGCCCTGGATCGCCGAGGCCGCGGCCCGCACACAGCGCCACTTCGCCATCGACGTCTCCGCCGAGAAGCGGAACGTCAACGCCCGAGCCGCCGACCCCACCGGCCGCCTCGACTTCACCCGCCGCACGGTCCGCTGGAGCCGCCGCGTCCCGGTCGACACCCACCTGGCCAACCTCGCCAGCCACTCGGTCTTCCTGGTCCACGACGAGGAACACACCGCGTCCTTCCTCGCCGCCGAACGCGAGCACCTGCTCAGTGCCTTCCCGGACGGCTCCGTCGAGGAGGTCTACGAGGTCGTCCTCCTGCTCGCGAAGACCCCGGCCTGACTCCTGCTTGACGCACCCCACAGCCGGGAGCATTATTCATCACATGATGAATAACGCTCCCGGCCCGCCACGCCCCGACGCCAACACGGAATCCACAACCGCCACCCCGGCCGTACAGGCCAAAAACCTCACCGTCACCCGCGGCCCCCGCACAGTCCTGCGAGCCCTCGGCTTCACCGTCCCCCGCGGCCAGATCACCGGCCTGCTCGGCCCCTCCGGCTGCGGCAAGTCGACCCTGATGCGCTCCATCGTCGGCACCCAGGCCAAGGTCACCGGCACCCTCGACGTCCTCGGCCGCCCCGCCGGCCACCCCACCCTGCGCACCCGCATCGGCTACGTCACCCAGGCCCCGTCCGTCTACGACGACCTGACCGTCCGCCAGAACCTCGACTACTTCGCCGCGATCCTCGACCCCGGCCGATCCGCCGCCGACCGCCGCCACGACAACGTCACCCGCGCCACAGCCGACGTCGACCTCACCACCCACGCCGACGTCCTGGCCGGCAACCTCTCCGGCGGCCAGCGCAGCCGCGTCTCCCTGGCCGTCGCCCTCCTCGGCACCCCCGAACTCCTGGTTCTCGACGAACCGACGGTCGGCCTCGACCCGGTCCTGCGCCGCGACCTGTGGAACCTCTTCCACGACATCGCGGCAGGCCGCGGCGCGACCCTCCTCGTCTCCTCCCACGTCATGGACGAGGCCGAGCGCTGCCACCGCCTCCTCCTCATGCGCGAGGGCGAACTCCTCGCCGACGACACCCCCGACGCCCTGCGCACCACCACCGGCGCCGAGACGGTCGAGGAGGCCTTCCTGCACCTGGTGGACGAAGCGAAGGCGGCAGCCCGCCCGAAGGAGACAACGCGATGACGACCACGATCACCCCCACCCCGCCGAAAGCCCTGAGCACGGCCCGCACCACCGCCACCACCACCCGGGTCCTGCGCCAGCTCACCCACGACCCGCGCACCATCGCGCTCCTGATCCTCATCCCCTGCGTGATGCTGCTCCTGCTCCGCTACGTCTTCGACGGCAACCCCCGCACCTTCGACAGCATCGGCGCATCCCTCCTCGGGATCTTCCCGCTGATCACGATGTTCCTGGTGACCTCCATCGCCACCCTGCGCGAACGCACCTCGGGCACCCTCGAACGCCTCCTCGCCATGCCCCTCGGCAAAGGCGACCTGATCGCCGGCTACGCCCTCGCCTTCGGCACCCTCGCGATCATCCAGTCCGCCCTGGCCACGGGCCTCGCGGTCTGGTTCCTCGGCCTCGACGTCACCGGCAGCCCCTGGCTCCTCCTCCTGGTGGCCCTCCTCGACGCCCTCCTCGGCACGGCCCTGGGCCTCTTCGTCTCGGCCTTCGCGGCCTCGGAATTCCAGGCGGTCCAGTTCATGCCGGCGGTGATCTTCCCCCAGCTCCTCCTCTGCGGCCTGTTCACCCCGCGCGACACCATGCACCCGGTCCTGGAGACCGTCTCCGACGTCCTCCCCATGTCCTACGCCGTGGACGGCATGAACGAGGTCCTCCACCACACCGACATGACGGCCACCTTCGTACGCGACATCCTGATCGTGGCGGGCTGCGCCCTCCTGGTCCTGGCCCTGGGCGCGGCGACACTGCGACGCAGGACGGCGTGAGCCGGCCCACGCGACATCCCGCCCACCGGACAGCCGAGCCACCCCGCCCTCCCCGATGCGACGATGGACACCGGACGACGCACCCCCGGAGGCACCCCGCGCCATGACCCAGAAAGTCGCAGTCCTCGGCACCGGCAAGATCGGCGAAGCCCTGCTCAGCGGAATGATCCGCGCCGGCTGGAACCCGGCCGACCTCCTGGTCACCGCCCGCCGCGCGGAACGAGCCGAAGAACTCCGCACCCGCTACGGCGTCACCCCGGTCACCAACCCGGAGGCCGCGAAGACCGCCGACACCCTGATCCTCACGGTCAAACCGCAGGACATGGGCACGCTCCTCGACGAACTCGCCCCCCAGGTCCCCGCAGACCGCCTGGTCATCAGCGGCGCCGCCGGCATCCCCACGGCGTACTTCGAGGAACGCCTCGCCACCCGCACCCCGGTCGTCCGCGTCATGACGAACACTCCGGCCCTGGTCGACGAGGCGATGTCCGTCATCTCCGCCGGCACCCACGCCACCGCCGACCACCTCGCCCACACCGAGGAGATCTTCGGCGCCGTCGGCAAGACGCTCCGCGTCCCGGAGTCGCAGCAGGACGCCTGCACAGCCCTCTCCGGCTCCGGCCCGGCCTACTTCTTCTACCTGGTCGAAGCCATGACCGACGCCGGCATCCTCCTCGGCCTGCCCCGCGACAAGGCCCACGACCTGATCGTCCAGTCCGCCATCGGCGCCGCGACGATGCTCCGCGACAGCGGCGAGCACCCGGTCAAACTCCGCGAGAACGTCACGTCCCCCGCCGGCACGACGATCAACGCCATCCGCGAACTCGAGAGCCACGGCGTACGGGCCGCCCTCATCGCCGCCCTCGAAGCCGCCCGCGACCGCAGCCGCGCCCTGGCCTCCGGCAACAACAACTGAGCACCCGGGGGCGGGCCGATCACCCGCCCCCGCCGCACCTCACACCGTCAGCACAGCACCGGCCTCAGCCACCTCCGACACGGCAGGCAGCAACCCGATCGCGCCATAGGCGGCATCCACGGTCGGCCGAGCCATCCCCCGCGCCCGCTCCGCCCCGTCCCGCAGCACACGCTCCACATACCCGGGATCCGCACACAACTCCTTGTGCCTCTCCTGCACAGGCCGAAGCACCTCGACCACAGCCTCGGCGGTGTCCTTCTTCAGATCCCCGTACGACGGATACGCACCGGCCAGCTCCTCAGGACTCCCACCCGAACACGCGGCGAGAATCTCCAGCAGATTGGCGAGCCCCGGCCGGGCCTCCGGGTCGTACACAACTTCCCGGCCGCTGTCGGTCACCGCCCGCATGACCTTCTTCCGCACCACGTCCGGCTCGTCCAGCAGATAGACGATCCCCGGCCCGACGTCGTCGCTCTTGCCCATCTTCGACATCGGATCCTGCAGATTCATCACCCGAGCCGCGACCTCGGGACGCGTGGCCCGAGGCACCACGAACGTATGCCCGTACCGCTGGTTGAACCGCACGGCGACATCCCGCGCCAGCTCCACATGCTGCCGCTGATCGTCCCCGACCGGCACCTCGTCGGCCCCGTAGGCCAGGATGTCCGCCGCCATCAGCACCGGGTAGGTCAGCAGCGACAGCCGCACACTCCCACCCCGCCGCTGCTCCCGCGCGGCCTTCTCCTTGTACTGGATCATCCGCCGCATCTCACCGTCGGTGGCGACGCACTCCAGCACGTACGAGAGCCGAGCGTGCTCGTCCACATGACTCTGCACGAACACCGTGCAGACCTCCGGATCCAGCCCGGACGCCAGCAGCAACGTCGCCGCCTGCCGGCTCAGCCGGCGCACCCGCGCCGGATCATGCTCCACGGTCAAGGCATGCAGATCGACGACGCAGAACAAGGCATCGGCCTCGTGCTGGTCGACGGCAGCCCACCGCCGCATGGCTCCCAGGTAGTTCCCCAGCGTCAGATGCCCCGTCGGCTTGACCCCGCTGAAGACCCGTGTCATCTCTCCTCCACCTCCTGGCCGGGACCGCCGCCCCGGGCGGCCGTCCCTCGGTGGTTCCGGAGGGAGAAACAAGAACGGCCGCCGAAACGGCGGCCGTTGAATGCATACGTGAGAACGGCCGCCGTCAGGCGGCCCACCAGAGCTGGGTACACGTACGCGTCGTCATGCGTCCCAGACTACGCCTCCGGAGTGCCGCCCGCCCCCGAGTTGACACGCCCAACCCCCATCCGTAGTGTTCTCCGAGTTGCCCGACGTGAGCGCCGACTCCGGTCGGTCCCCGGGCAGCCACTCCGTAAGTACCAACCACTCTTCGACGCGCAGTACACCTGTCGTCGTTTCATTGGTATGCGTATTTACGGAATGAGGAATCCACGTTCGAAAGGACGCGGCCCCCGATTCGCTCGGGAGCCGGGGAATCCGCTAAAGTCTCACTCGTCGGAACGGCCCAACAGCCGCAAAGACAACCCCCACTGACTGGGGATCAGGCCCGAAAGGATCTGATAGAGTCGGAACCGCCGGAAAGGGAAACGCGGAAGCGGGAACCTGGA
>NZ_JBHURZ010000016.1:0-16261 GCF_042673825.1 Streptomyces sp. NPDC057002 | reverse complement strand
GAACGGCTCGATCACCGCCCACGACTCATCAGTCAGCTCATGACGACGCACCACGAACCAACCAACGACGCCGCCACTTTGCGGACACGACCTAGGTCGTGTCCGCAAAGTCAGGGCAGCCAGAGTTGTAGGCAGGCGATGGTGACCAGGGCTTTGTAGTGGCGGGCGAGTTTGTCGTAGCGGGTGGCCAGGGCTTTGTTGTGCTTGAGCTTGTTGAAGCAGCGTTCGACGACGTTGCGGCGCCGGTAGGCGGTCCGGTCGAGCCGGCAGCGGCTCTCGCCGCGCCGGATGCGGCCGTTGATCTGGTCGATCCGTTCCGGGATCGCGGCCTTGATGCCTCGTCTACGCAGGTAGGAGCGAATCTTCGTGGACGAGTAGCCCTTGTCGGCAACGACCTGTCCGGGCCGGGTCCTGGGCCGCCCGGGCCCGCACCGGCCGACGCTGATGCGGGCCATGACCTGCTCGAACTGGGTGCAGTCGTTGACGTTCCCGCCGGTGATCGTGAAGGCCAGCGGGAGGCCCTGCCCGTCGCAGGCGAGGTGGATCTTCGTGGTCAGCCCGCCGCGGGACCGGCCGATCGCCTCGCCCGGGCAGAGCCCCCTTTTCGGGCCCCGGCCGCGTGCTGGTGAGCCCGCACGGTTGTGGAGTCCACGCACACCACCGTCCAGTCGACAGCACCGACGGCGTCAGAGCGCTGTTGGACGTGGGCCAGCAGCCGCTCCCAGGTGCCGTCGGCCGACCAGCGGCGGAAGCGTTCGTAGACCGTTTTCCACGGGCCGTAGCGTTCGGGCAGGTCGCGCCAGGCCGCCCCGGTGGACAGCTTCCACAGGACCCCGTTGACCACCTGACGACGATCCCGCACCGGACGGCCCATTCGGGGCGGGGCGAGCAACGGCTCGATCACCGCCCACGACTCATCGGTCAGCTCATGACGACGCACCACGAACAGACCAACGCACCAACCACTTTGCGGACACGACCTAGCACCTGACGCGCCTCCTCGTGCCACTGGGAGGGAGCGAGGCTGGCGTGATCTGAGGCTTGGCCGAGCTCCGACAGGGGGGGGAGGCAGCAAAGATCCCTGGAGAAGCTGGGGAGGGACACGGATGCCGAATCAGAGCGCCTACGGGAGCTACGCGGAGGGCAAGGCAGACGCGGCGGCGGGCCGGACGGGCGACGAGTACCGAACCGACGCCATCGGGGAAGGCCTCGCTGCCGTCGCCTACGCCCTGCTCGACGTCGCCGCCACGATCCGTCAGAACACCGAGGCGCGGCAGCAATAGCAACGGTGGCAGGGTCTGACGGCGTACAGGAAGAGAAGCGGTGACCACGCCGTGCGAGCGCCAGATGGGGGGCCACCCGCTTTACGGGAGCGGGTGGCCCTCAACACGCTTTCCAACTGTCCGTATGGCCGTCAGGGGCGTCCATACGAGCGCAGAGGCCAGGTCAGACGGGGAGTGCGTACGGCGGTGATCGTTGGTGCACTGGACAAAGACCAAGATAACGAGCGGCTTGAAGGCAAGGCTGAGCCAGCAGATTTGGGGAAGTGCTCGGTCTGAGGTGGGAGGACGTGGACCTTGACGGTGGGTTCCTTGTGGTCCGGCGTAGTCGACACCGGCCGCAGTACGCTCGCGGGTGCGCGGAGCCCTGCGGACGCAAGGCGGCCGGGTACTGCCCGCAAAGGCGACGAACCAACCCGGCGTTGTCCACCAGCAAGTCCCGCGCTGGCCGCCGCGCGGTCGGTCTCCCCGAACAGCTCGTCGACCTACTCCGTGCCCACCTCAAGGCACAGGAAGGGGAGCGGGTGGCGGCCGGCAAGCACTGGGAGGAGAACAGGTTGGTCTTCCCGGACGAACACGGGCGTAGTCCGTCCCACCGCCGGGACTGGGCCGAGTGGAAGGCCCTTCTGGCCGAGGCAAAGGTTCGGGATGGGCGTCTGCACGATGCGCGCCACACGGCTGCGACGGTGTTGCTCATCCTTGGCGTTCCTGAGCGAGCCGTCATGGGCCTCATGGGGTGGTCGACGACAGCGATGGCCGCCCGATATCAACACATGGTGGACGCAGTTCGGACCGACATCGCGCGGCAGCTAGATGGGTTGATCTGGGAGTGAGGGCGTGGCCAGTGCGCCAAACCTGGCGCACTGAGGCACGTTCCCTTTCCATCAGAGTCTTCTGGCTAGGATGTCGCGGAGCATGGGTAGCTGGTCGAGGGGGGTAGAAAGTTGGAGTGGAAGGAAACAGCTACACGTCTCATTTTCGGTCTTGTAGCCTTGCCGGTGGCAACGGGGCTTTTCGCGTTCATACTTATCCGCACTGCTCGCCTGTATCGGCCATGGCGTAAAAAACATCAGCCGCATTCTCTCGCTAAGTCGCTCAGGGTAGAGAGTGCATTGCGGGAGAATCCGAGAAAAGCTGTAACTGCCGCAAGATATTTTGAGGTCAGAACTGCTCTGCAATTGCGGGAAGTGCAACAGCATTATCGATTGCAGGCGAAAGTGCGTGAAAAGGTAAGGGGGTGGTCTCTAGCTTTCGCCGCCATCTCGACGCTCCTTCTTGAGCTTTCGCTCTTCTCGTTGTCTGCCATTGAAGAGGATGACCCGTGGCGGCTGGCTCCGATCTCTGTCGGGGGGTTCATTTCTTTCCTGATCTTTTTCTTTATGACCCGTTCCGCTGCTCTTGTGCTCATGAGGGAGGAAGGGTTCGGATGGGCGTACGTTCTCGCTGTTCGCTGCCTTGCTCTGTGTGCTGAGTTGCCCCGGGGAAGGTCGACTCCGCTAGCCTTGGATCAAGAGGCGTCAGCACTAAGCAAGGCCCTTGGAAGCTTTGCGCTTGTGGGCTATCCGGGAATGACAGGCCAGCGGAAGAAGGATGTGCAACAGCATGTCTTGCAAGTGCAGCAGGCGCTCCACTCGGCCAGTGCGGAGGTGCTTAAGCGGGGTGCGCCTGCCTGCAAAGAGTTCGCACAGGTAATCGGAGTCCTCGTGGCTCGACTTGCTGAACAGCGATGGCAGGGCTTGCTTGACGAAGACCAGCTTGTGGAAAATGATGCTGTCTTGGCGCACTCGATCCCTGAAGGCCGCCGTAAAGATGCTTGGATCGTTATCGTCGGTGCTTCCGTTGCGGCAGTATTTGTCGCCGTTGCGACAAGCCTTGGGGTTCCTCCTACCGCGACAGTTCCCGCCGCGCTGGTATTTCTAATTGGTCCAGCTGCCCTCTGGGGTAGTAAAAGCCTTGGGTTCAATCATCGTTCCCTGATGCGTTCGTCGACAGACAGCCTGGTGCAGCAGTCTCAGCAACCTGGCGGACCGTCGCCAAGCGGCCAAGCGGGAGGCGCTGCCCCATGATCCGCGGCTCTCTGTGTGGCGCCGGGGGGCTGTTGCGCCACGACGCTGGAGCGCCTTTCATCTGTTTCCCTTGTGCGCCTGAGTTGTATCTGTAGGACGCTACTGAGACGGCTACTGAGACGGAAGACCGAACGGGCGGCACCCCTGGAGGGTGCCGCCCGTTCGTCTTGCCTGGTCAAGGCACCAGAGGCCGTGGCGGGATTCGAACCCACGTAACTCGCTTTGCAGGCGAGCCCCTGAACCACTCGGGCACACGGCCGGGGCGAGGAGGACCTGATCGGCACCGGCCGTGTTCCAACTCGATGTCCTGACAGTAGGCCGGTGGGGAAGCGGTGCTCAAGGGCATCGGGTGTGCCGCAACGGGACTGCCATACGGCGTTCACAGAGCGGGGGTCGGGCCAGGGGCGTACGACCAAGGTCGGGGTGGTCGGCCGTCTCGCGACAGGGGTCAACGGGCCCTGTGGAACTTACGCTGGCGGGCATGACCGTCCCCAAGCCGAGTGACCCAGAGGTCGTAGACGCCACCGCCGCCCCCTCGGTCGCCGAGGTGGAGGAGACCGTGCTGGGGCGGGCCTACCGCGCGTTGAGCGTCGGGATCGTCTCCGTCGTGCTGCTCATCGCCTTCGAGGCGACGGCCGTGGGGACGGCGATGCCGGTCGCGGCGCGGGAGCTGGACGGGGTGTCGCTGTACGCGTTCGCGTTCTCCGGGTACTTCACGACCAGTCTGTTCGGGATGGTGCTCGCGGGGCAGTGGTCCGATCTGCGGGGGCCCCTCGGGCCGTTGGCGGTCGGCATCTCCTCCTTCGGGGCCGGGCTGCTGCTGTCGGGGACGGCCGGGGTGATGTGGCTGTTCATCCTGGGACGGGCCGTGCAGGGGCTCGGCGGCGGGCTGGTGATCGTCGCGCTGTATGTCGTCGTCGGGCGGGCCTATCCGGAGCGGCTGCGGCCGGCGATCATGGCGGCGTTCGCGGCGAGCTGGGTCGTACCGTCGATCGTCGGTCCGCTCGCCGCCGGCACGGTGACGGAACAGCTGGGCTGGCGCTGGGTGTTCGTCGGGATTCCGGTGCTCGTCGTCTTTCCGCTGGCGCTCGCGCTGCCGCAGATACGGCGCCGGGCCGCCGGTCCGGTCGGTGAGGCGGTCTCGAAGTCCTTCGACCGTCGGCGGATTCGTCTCGCCCTGGCCATCTCCCTCGGCGCGGGGCTGCTCCAGTACGCCGCCCAGGACCTGCGTCCTCTCTCCATCCTGCCCGGTGCCATGGGCGTGGCCCTGCTGGTGCCCGCCGTGCTCGGGCTGTTGCCGAGGGGTACCTATCGGGCTGCCCGAGGATTGCCCTCCGTCGTACTGCTGCGCGGTGTCGCCGCGGGGTCCTTCATCGCCGCGGAGTCCTTCGTGCCGCTGATGCTCGTGACCCAGCGCGGGCTCAGTCCGACACTGGCCGGGTTCTCGCTCGCCGCGGGCGGCGGGACATGGGCGCTGGGCTCCTGGGTGCAGTCGCGGTCGCGGTTCGAGCCGTACCGGGAGCGGTTGACGACCGTCGGGATGCTGCTGGTGGCGGCGGCCATCGCCACGGCGCCGAGTGTGCTGATCGACTCCGTGCCCGTCTGGACCCTGGCCGTCGCCTGGGCCTTCGGCTGCCTCGGCATGGGGCTCGTCATCTCCTCCACGAGCGTGCTCCTGCTCCAGCTCTCGGCCCCGTCGGAAGCCGGCTCCAACTCCGCCGCCCTGCAGATCTCCGACGGCCTCTCCAACGTCGTCCTCCTGTCCGCCGGGGGAGCCGCCTTCGCCGCCCTCGGCGGAGGCACGGTGAGCCACACGGCCGCGCACGCCTCCGGCTCACATCCGACCGCCTTCGCCGCGGTGTTCCTGCCGATGGCGGCGGTGGCGTTGGTGGGGGCCTGGGTGACGACTCGGCTACGGGAGCGGTGAGGCCCCCTTCGCATGTGGGCTGTTGGGGCCGGGGCGAGTCGTAAAGCATTCGCCGGTTCCCGGCGTGCTCCCTATCGTCACCGGCATGACCGACTTCACCATCCCCCTCCCGTCGCACGTCCGGCAGGAGCTCGACGACCTCGCGGACGCCACCGGCCGTCTCCCCGAGGACATCGCGCTCGACGCCGTACTGCACCGGCTGGCGCGGGAGTCGTCGGCGGTGCGGGGCACGGCGGAGTCGCTCGCCGACGCGCACGCCGAGCTGTTGCGGAGGCTCGGCGAATGACCAGGCACCTCACCGTCGCGGAGGTCACGTCGATCGCTCGCATCGCCTTCGGCGGGGGAGGCGACGGGCCCGCCCCCGAAGTGCGGGAGACCGGACTGCTGGTCTCCGCCGTGCACCGCCCGCGCGCCCGGATGTTCGGCACGGCGGCCTACGACGACCTGCACGAACAGGCGGCCGCGCTGTTGCACGCCATCGCGACGAACCATCCCCTCGTCGACGGGAACAAGCGCACGGCCTGGCTGGCCGCCGCGACGTTCCTCGGTGTCAACGGCGTCGACCTCACCGGCTGCGACCAGGACACCGCCTACGACCTGGTCATCGATGTGGCCTCCGGGGACGAGAGCGACATCTCCGTGATCGCGGGGCGGTTGAGGGAGCTGTGACGTGGATCCCACCCTGGGGTGGTCCGGGGTTGTCCGCGCGTTGACGGGGGCGGGCCGCCGGTAGGGTGGCCCGGTTGTCATACGTAGCCGAGCCGTTTGGCTCGCTTGGACGAGCCGCCCGACCCCCTTACGGAGACCGTGACTACCACCGCCGGCACCAGTTCTGCCTCGCACCACCTGTCCCCGGCGTTCCCCGGCCGCGCCCCCTGGGGTACCGCCAGCAAGCTGCGCGCCTGGCAGGAGGGCGCGATGGAGAAGTACATCCAGGAGCAGCCGCGGGACTTCCTGGCGGTCGCCACCCCCGGCGCCGGCAAGACGACCTTCGCGCTGACGCTGGCCTCCTGGATGCTGCACCACCATGTCGTCCAGCAGGTCACCGTCGTCGCGCCCACCGAGCACCTCAAGAAGCAGTGGGCGGAGGCGGCCGCGCGGATCGGCATCAAGCTGGATCCCGAGTACAGCGCGGGGCCGCTCGCCAAGGACTACCACGGGATCGCCGTGACGTATGCCGGTGTCGGTGTGCGGCCCATGCTGCACCGCAACCGGGTCGAGCAGCGCAAGACCCTCGTCATCCTTGATGAGATCCACCATGCCGGTGACAGCAAGTCGTGGGGCGAGGCCTGCCTGGAGGCATTCGAGCCCGCCACCCGCCGGCTCGCCCTGACCGGTACGCCTTTCCGGTCCGACACCAACCCCATCCCCTTCGTGACGTACGAGGAGGGGAACGACGGGATCCGGCGGTCCGCCGCCGACTACACCTACGGCTACGGCAACGCCCTCGCCGACAACGTCGTGCGGCCCGTCATCTTCCTCTCCTACAGCGGCAACATGCGCTGGCGCACCAAGGCCGGTGACGAGATCGCGGCACGGCTGGGCGAGCCGATGACCAAGGACGCCATCAGCCAGGCCTGGCGTACCGCCCTCGATCCGCGCGGCGAGTGGATGCCCTCCGTGCTGCGCGCCGCCGACCAGCGGCTGACCGAGGTGCGGAAGGCCATCCCGGACGCCGGTGCGCTCGTCATCGCCGCGGACCAGGACTCCGCGCGCGCCTACGCCAAGCTGATCCGTGAGATCACCGGCAGCAAGGCCACGGTCGTACTCTCCGACGACACCGGCGCCTCGAAGAACATCGACGACTTCAGTGCGAGCACCGACCGGTGGATGGTCGCGGTGCGGATGGTGTCCGAGGGTGTGGACGTGCCGCGGCTCGCGGTCGGCGTGTACGCCACGACCATCTCGACGCCTCTCTTCTTCGCCCAGGCCGTGGGCCGTTTCGTGCGGTCCCGGCGGCGCGGCGAGACGGCCTCCGTGTTCCTGCCGACCGTGCCCGACCTGCTCTCCTTCGCCAACGAGATGGAGCGCGAGCGCGACCACGTCCTCGACAAGCCCAAGAAGCAGGGCGAGGAAGACCCGTACACCGAGTCCGAGAAGGAGATGGACGAGGCGAACAGGGAGCAGGACGAGGACACCGGCGAGCAGGAGCAGTTCTCCTTCGAGGCGCTGGAGTCCGAGGCCGTCTTCGACCGGGTCATGTACAACGGCGCCGAGTTCGGCATGCAGGCCCACCCGGGCAGCGAGGAGGAGCAGGACTACCTCGGGATCCCGGGGCTGCTCGAGCCCGACCAGGTCCAGCTGCTGCTCCAGAAGCGTCAGGCCCGGCAGATCGCGCACAGCCGCAAGAAGCCGGACGAGGAAGCGGACCTGCTCGAAGTGCCCGCCGAGCGGCGGCCGGTGGTCTCCCACAAGGAGATGATGGAGCTGCGGCGGCAGCTCAACGGGCTGGTCGGCGCCTACGTCCACCAGAGCGGCAAGCCGCACGGGGTGATCCACACGGAGCTGCGGCGCGTGTGCGGGGGGCCTCCGGCGGCGGAGGCGACACCGGGGCAGCTGCGGCAGCGGATCGCCAAGGTGCAGGAGTGGGCGACCCGGATGAAGTGACGCCCTCGCCGGCATCGCCACGCCAGGTTCCGGTTGTGCGGGTGTCGTGTGTGCTCGGTGGGACGTCGCGAGGCTCCTGATGCGCGTATGAGGGCAAAGGGAGTCAGTTGCCCCTGGGCTGTGCCCGGATTCTGGACGGAGCCTTCCGCTCAGCGAACCCGCCCCGCTACTGTCCGGCTACGCATACGCCCCGTGGCAGCGCCGCCGCGGAGCGCAGCCGTGAAGCGACGCGGTCCGGACTGGCCGGGCCGCCGGCCGATCGGCGGCCTCTGAAGCGCGTTGCCGACGGGACTCGGTGACGCACCAGCCGCCAGAGGGCCGCCGACCTCACCACTAAGGAGTGGGCGTCGTGACCGCGGAGACCTCCCAGACGCTCGACAGAGGACTGCGGGTCCTCAAGCTGCTCGCCGACACGGACCACGGGCTGACCGTGACCGAGCTCTCCGTCCGGCTGGGCGTGAACCGGACCGTGGTGTACCGGTTGCTCGCCACCCTGGAACAGCACGCGCTCATACGCCGTGACCTGGGCGGACGTGCCCGTGTCGGGCTCGGCGTGCTCGGTCTGGGACGTCAGGTCCATCCGCTGGTCCGGGAGGCCGCGATGCCGGCGCTGCGGTCGCTGGCCGAGGACATCGGGGCCACGGCGCACCTGACCCTGGTCGACGGGGCGGACGCGCTCGCCGTGGCCGTGGTGGAGCCGACCTGGACCGACTATCACGTCGCCTACCGCGCCGGGTTCCGTCATCCCCTGGACCGCGGCGCCGCCGGAAAAGCGATCCTCGCGGCCCGGCAGCACCCGATGGCGGACCCTGGCTACACCCTCACGCACGGGGAGCTGGAGGCGGGCGCCTGTGGGGCGGCGGCGCCGCTGCTGGGCGTGACGGGCGTCGAGGGCAGTGTGGGTGTGGTCATGCTGGCCGACGTGGTGCCGGAGCGGGTGGGGGAGCGGGTCGTCGAGGCGGCGCGTGAGGTCGCGGAGGCGCTGCGCTGACCTCTGCCGTGTCTCCTGCGTGCCCCCTGGCAGGGTCCGGACGACCTGATCCGGGCCGGATCCCGCCCCCGAGTTAGATTGATCCCGTGTTCTCTCGTCTCACGCGCCCCCGGGCCATCGCCGTCTGTGCCCTGCCCGTCGCCGCCCTGTTCGCCACGGCGGCGTTCGCGCCACTGCCGTTCTCGGTGGCGCAGCCGGGGATGACGGCGAACGTGCTCGGGGAGAACAAGGGCGCCGAGGTGATCACCATCTCGGGCGCACCGGCCCGGGACACCCGCGGGCAGCTGCGTATGACGACCATCGAGGCGACCTCCCCGGACACCCGTGTCTCGCTCCCCGACGTCATCGACAGCTGGTTCCGCACCGACCAGGCGGTCATGCCACGCGACGCCGTCTATCCGAACGGGGACAGCGTCAAGGAGATCGAGCGGCACAACGAGGAGCAGATGAAGGAGTCCCAGGACGCGGCGACGCAGGCCGCGCTGGGCTACCTCGGTCTGAACGCCAAGGACGTCGAGGTGAGCCTGAAGCTCGCCGACGTGGGCGGGCCCAGCGCGGGGCTGCTCTTCTCCCTGGGGATCATCGACAAGCTCGACGGCGACGGCAGCGGCGGGGATCTCACGGGGGGCCGTGTCATCGCCGGTACGGGCACGATCGCCGCGGACGGCACGATCGGTGCGGTGGGGGGTGTCGCCCTCAAGACGCAGGCGGCGAAGCGTGATGGCGCGACGGTGTTCCTCGTCCCTAAGGCGGAGTGCGGGGATGCGCGGGCCGAGCTGCCGAAGGGCCTTCGGCTGATTCCGGTGACCACGCTGAAGAGCACGGTGAATTCGCTGGTGGCCCTGGAGACGGGCAAGGGGTCCGTGCCCAGCTGTTAATGGGCTGCTGCCGGCCGCGTGGCGAGCCGTAACCCGACCTCTACGAGGGTCCAGCCGAGGCGGGTCCGGAGGTGCTGAGCCGGCCTGGCTCTGACGGGCCGCGGGGCTCCGGCCTCGGCTCGGAGTTCGGCGGCGCGGGCTTGGTGCAGGGCGAGGTGGATGTCCGGGTGCATCTCAGTCCGTCCTGATCGGGAAGGCGTGGGTGTGGAATCGGACCTGCTCGGCGCCAGGGGCGTCCTCGGCGGGTGCGCGGTCGCGGTAGGAGTCGATCAGCGCGTGCATCTTCTCGACGAGCTCCCGCGTCAGCTCGGGTGTCAGTCGCAGCGTGGCGCTGCTCATGTCCCAGGCGTCGCTCCACTCCTCGGGCCATGAGTCACGGTTGCCCAGCCATGTCGACAGCTCCCGGGTCTGCGTGGTGGCGACCTCGTGGAGGTACAGGTCCGCAGCTCCGCGTACGGCCGGATCCGAGTCGCTGAGCAGGGCGTCGTCGAAGCGCAGGCCGTGGTGCACTGCCTGCCACCATCGCTCGCGCCCCTTGCCCCGCTCGGGGGCGTCCTCGACGAAGCCGTACTCCGCTAGTTGGCGCAGGTGGTAGCTGGTGGCACCGCTGGACTCGCCCAGTTTCCCGGCCAGTTGGGAGGCGGTGGCCGGGCCGCCGAAGCGCAGGGCGTCCAGCAGCTGCATGCGCAGGGGGTGTGCGAGTCCGCGTAGGGAACGGGCGTCGAGTTGCCGCACCTGAGGGTTCTGGGGTTCGGGCATGATGCAAAGGTATACTTGCAAAGGAACCCTTGCAACGGTTTCTTTGCAACTCCCTCTGATCACCCCTCCCTGACAAACCCCTCCTCCACCATCCAGTCCAACGCCACCTGATGCGGATCCTCCCCGTCCACATCCACCTTCCCGTTCAGCTCCCGCGCCACCGCGTTGTCCAGCTTCGCCGTGACCGGATCAAGCACCTCCGCGATCGCCGGCCACTCCTTCAACGTCTTCGTGTTGATCATCGGCGCGGCGTTGTAGTTGGGGAAGAACCTCTTGTCGTCGTCCATCACGGCGAGGTTCATCGAGTTGATGCGCCCGTCGGTGGTGTACACCTCCCCGTACGTGCAACTCCCCTTCGCCGCCTGGGTGTAGATGATCCCGGTGTCCATCTGCGTGATGTCCCGGGCCGGTACGTCCATGCCGTACGCCTTCTGCATGCCCGGCAGCCCGTCCGCCCGGTTGGCGAACTCGACCTCCACGCACAGCGACGCCGCCCCGGGGTCGGACTTCGCCAGTTTCGCCACGTCCGACAGGGTCTTCGTGCCGTACTTCTTCGCGTTCTCCTGGTTCATCGCCAGCGCGTACGTGTTGTTGAGCTCCGCGGGCTGCAGCCAGGTCACCCCGTTGCGGGCGTCCTCCTTCCGCACCGCCTCCCACTGCTCACGCGGGTCGGGGATGGGCTTGCTGTTGCCCAGGTACGTGATCCAGGCCGTGCCCGTGTACTCGTACCCGGCGTCCGCGTCGCCCTTGCGGACGGCCTCGCGGCTGCCGATGGAGCCCTGGATGCCGGTGCGGTCGATCACCTCCGCGCCGGCCGCCTCGAACGCGATGCCCATGATCGAGCCGAGGATCAGCTGCTCGGTGAACGACTTCGACGTCACCGTCAGCTGCGCCCCCTTCAGCGGCTCACCCCGGCCGATCGAGCCCGGCTTCACGTCATCGGTCATGGGGGACCCACTGGTCAGCCCACAGCCGGCGACCGCCACCAGCACCCCCACCCACCCACACCCCCGCCCCCTCATGACTGCAACCCCCGCGGCCGCAGCAACAACTCCGCGATCGACGCCAGCCAGTCCACCAGCAGCGCCAGCGCGACCGTGAGGATCGAACCCAGCACCAGCACCGGCATCCGCTGGTTGGTGATCCCGGTCGTGATCAGTACGCCCAGGCCGCCGCCCCCGCCGAAGACCGCCAGGGTCGCCGTACCGACGTTCAGGACCAGGGCCGTACGGACACCCGCGAGGATCAGCGGGACGGCCAGCGGCACTTCGACCCGGCGCAGCACGCCCAGCGGGGACATACCGATGCCGCGCGCCGCCTCCAGCAGGGTCGGGTCGTTCGCCTTGAGGCCGGTGATCGTGTTCGACAGCACCGGCAGGATGGCGTAGATGATCATGCCGATCAGGGCGGCCCTGCGGCCGATGCCCAGCCAGATGACGAGGAGCGCCAGCAGGCCGATCGCCGGGGTCGCCTGGCCCATGTTGGCGAACGCCATCGCCACCGGCGTGGCCTTGCTGAACGCCCGGCGGGTCAGCAGGATGCCCAGCGGGATGGCGATGATCAGCACGAAGAACGTGGAGATCACGGTCAGCTGGATGTGCTGCCACAGGGCCTTGGAGACCTGGCCGCCCGACAGGGCGTTCCGGGAGAGCGCGTCCAGATCGGCCTGCTGGAACCAGAGGTAGGTGGCGAGCAGCAAGGCCACCAGGGCGGCGGGCAGGACGGTCAGCTTCTGCCAGCTGATGCGTGGGGGCCGGGGGGCCGGCGGTCTCCGGGGCGCCTCGGCCTTCTCCTCGGCCGCCGGCTCGGACGGTACGTCCTTCACGTCGGGCGCGGTCACGCCTTCCGCTCCCCGCCGAAGCCGCCCACGCCCGCGACGCCGCCCGCGACCCCGCCGCCCACGACGCCGCCGCCCTCCTGCTCCGCGTGCGTCTGCGAGGCCCGCAGTGACTCCAGTTCGTGCTGGTGCTCCAGCGCGTCGAGCCGGTCGGCCTCCAGCAGGTCGTGCACGGAGTTGATCAGGGTCTCCATGTCGACGACGCCCGTGTACTCGCCGCGCCGTCCGGTCACCGCCACCCGCCCGGCGTTGTCGGTGAGCACCGCCTCCAGCGCGTCCCTGAGGGTCGCGTCCCGGGTGACCGTGTCGTGCACCGGCGTCCCGGCCCGGGCCAGCGAGCCCCGGGCCCGCATCAGGTCACCGCGCCTCAGCCACTTGTAGGGCCGGCCGCGCCGGTCGAGCAACAGGACCTCGTTGGTGCCGCCGGCCCGCAGCCGGTTGAAGATCTGCTGCAACGGGTCGTCGATCGTGACGGTCGGATAGTCGGTGACCTCGACGTCCCGTACGCGGGTGAGATTGAGCCGCTTCAGCGCCGCCCCGGCGCCCACGAACCCGGACACGAAGTCGTCCGCCGGGTTGGTGAGGATGGCCTCCGGCGTGTCGAACTGCGCGATGTGGGACCGCTCGCGCAGGACGGCGATCCGGTCGCCGATCTTGATCGCCTCGTCGAAGTCATGGGTGACGAAGACGATCGTCTTGTGCAGCTCGTGCTGCAGCCGGATCAGCTCGTCCTGGAGATGGTCCCGGGTGATCGGGTCCACCGCCCCGAACGGCTCGTCCATGAGCAGCACCGGGGGATCGGCGGCGAGGGCCCGTGCCACGCCCACGCGCTGCTGCTGACCGCCCGAGAGCTGGCGCGGGTAGCGGCCGTGGAACTCGCCGGGGTCGAGGCCCACCAGGTCGAGGAGTTCCTCGGTCCGCTCCTTGATCCGGTTCTTCGGCCAGCCGATCATCTTCGGCACGAGGGCGATGTTCTGCGCGACCGTCATGTGCGGGAAGAGACCGGCCGACTGGATGGCGTAGCCGACCTTGCGGCGCAGCTTGACCGGGTCCATGTCGGTGACGTCCTCACCGCCGATGCGGATCCGGCCGCCGGTCGGCTCGATCAACCTGTTGATCATCTTGAGCGTGGTCGACTTACCGCAGCCCGAGGGACCGACGAGGATGACGACCTCGCCCGCCTTGATCTCCATGCTCACGTTGTCCACGGCAGGCTGCGCGCTGCCGGGGAAGAGCTTGGTCAGGCTCTCCAGCTCGATGGAGGCCCCGTGGTCGCCGGACTCAGGCACGGATCCCCCTGGGAATGGTCAGCCGTCCGATCAGGACGTACGCGGCGTCGAACAGCAGCGCCAGGACGATGATGCCGAGCGTGCCCGCGAGGACCTGGTTGAGCGCGTTCGCGCTGCCCAGCGAGGCCAGGCCGCGGAAGATGACGTTGCCGAGGCCGGGGCCGGAGGCGTACGCCGCGATGGCCGCGATGCCCATCAGCATCTGGGTGGAGACCCGGATCCCGGTCAGGATCGGCGGCCAGGCCAGCGGCAGCTCGATCCGCAGCAGCCGGGCCGGCCGGGACATCCCGATGCCCGTGGCCGCGTCCACCAGGGACGGGTCGACCCCGCGCAGGCCGACGATGGCGTTGCGGACGACCGGCAGCAGCCCGTACAGCGTCAGGGCGATCACCGTGGGCGGCACGCCGAGACCCACGATCGGGATGAGCAGACCGATCAGGGCCAGCGCCGGGACGGTCAGGATGGTCGCGGTGGTCGTGGTCGCGAGGTTCCCGGCCCACTCGCTGCTGTAGGAGACCACGCCGATCAGCACCCCGATCAGGGTCGCCACGACCATGCACTGGAAGACGACGCTCGCGTGCTGGTAGGCGTCCGTGAGCAGCTGCTCTTTCCGGGTGCCCAGATACTCCAAGAAGTTCACACGCGCTCACCCCATGACTCAGGTCTCCTCCGCTGCCTGCTCCACCAGCGGGATGATCCGCAGCGGAACGGGGTTCTCCATGACGATCGCCGTGGAGGCCCGGACGATGCCATCAAAACCGACGACCCGGTCGATCACACGCTGAAGATCGGCGTTGGAGCGGGCCACGAGGCGGCACAGCATGTCCCCGCTGCCGGTGGTGGTGTGCAGCTCCAGCACCTCCGGCACGGTCGCCAAGTGGGCCCGTACGTCGGGCCCTTGGCCCTGCCGGATCTGGAGCGTCGCGAACGCCGTGACCGGGTAGCCGAGCGCCGCCGGATCCACCTGCGGACCGAAGCCGCGGATGACTCCGTTCGACTGAAGCCGGTCGAGGCGGGCCTGCGCCGTGCCCCGGGCCACCCCCAGCCGCCGGGACATCTCCAGCACCCCGATCCGCGGCTCCCGGGCCAGCAGCAGGATGATCCGGCCGTCCAGATGATCGATCGCCACAGCAGCCTTTCGGGGTGGTCATCCTGTACAGAAGGGCCGATGACACGGCCGTATTGCTGAACAGGTTGCCCAGCGGAAACGCAAACTATTGCGCACCTTGCCGAGCGGGGAGACCCTGCGGCTATGACGCAGACCACACACCACACTCCCGACACCGCCCGGCAGGCCGACCCCTTCCCGGTCAAGGGAATGGACGCGGTCGTCTTCGCCGTGGGCAACGCCAAGCAGGCGGCGCACTACTACTCCACCGCCTTCGGCATGAAGCTGGTCGCCTACTCCGGACCGGAGAACGGCAACCGCGAGACCGCTGCGTACGTTCTGGAGAACGGCTCCGCCCGCTTCGTCCTCACCTCGGTCATCAAGCCCACGAGCGACTGGGGCCGCTTCCTCGCCCGGCACGTGGCCGAGCACGGCGACGGCGTCGTCGACCTCGCCATCGAGGTGCCGGACGCACGCGCCGCCTACGCCTACGCGCTCGAGCACGGCGCCCGCTCGGTCACCGAGCCCTACGAGCGGAAGGACGAGCACGGCACGGTCGTCCTGGCCGCCATCGCCACCTACGGCGAGACCCGCCACACCCTCGTCGAGCGCTCCGGCTACGAAGGCCCCTACCTGCCCGGCTACGTGGCGGCCCAGCCGATGGTCGAACCGCCCGCCCAGCGCACCTTCCAGGCGATCGACCACTGCGTCGGCAACGTCGAGCTCGGCCGGATGAACGAGTGGGTCGGCTTCTACAACAAGGTCATGGGCTTCACGAACATGAAGGAGTTCGTGGGCGACGACATCGCCACCGAGTACAGCGCGCTGATGTCGAAGGTCGTCGCCGACGGCACGCTCAAGGTCAAGTTCCCGATCAACGAGCCGGCCATCGCCAAGAAGAAGTCCCAGATCGACGAGTACCTGGAGTTCTACGGCGGCGCGGGCGTGCAGCACATCGCGCTCAACACCAACGACATCGTGCAGACGGTCCGCACCATGCGCGCGGCCGGTGTCGAGTTCCTGAACACGCCCGACTCCTACTACGACACGCTGGGGGAGTGGGTCGGCGAGACCCGCGTCCCGATCGACACTCTGCGCGAGCTGAAGATCCTCGCCGACCGCGACGAGGACGGCTATCTGCTGCAGATCTTCACCAAGCCGGTCCAGGACCGTCCGACCGTCTTCTTCGAGATCATCGAGCGCCACGGCTCGATGGGCTTCGGCAAGGGCAACTTCAAGGCCCTGTTCGAGGCGATCGAGCGGGAGCAGGCCCGCCGCGGCAACCTGTAGCCCGATCGCCGGCCCGGGCCGTGCGGGTGTCCGGGGGCACCCGCACGGCCCGGGCTGCTCCGCATCGGCCCCCGGGCTCGCGGCCCGCTCGGCCGGGGCGTGCGCGCCCGCCGCCGCGCCCGCCGCCGCGCCCGCCGGGGCCGTCATCGACGCCCCGTCCCGTTTCCAGCCACGCGTGGACGAGGTGTTCGTCGCGGGTGAGCAGGGCTTCCTCCACCGGGAGGAGGGC
>NZ_JBHURZ010000015.1:0-69516 GCF_042673825.1 Streptomyces sp. NPDC057002 | reverse complement strand
AAACGCCCGGTTACATTCCGAACCCGGAAGCTAAGCCTTTCAGCGCCGATGGTACTGCAGGGGGGACCCTGTGGGAGAGTAGGACGCCGCCGAACTCCTTTTAGAGCTCTGGCTCTTGGGCACACAGCCCGAGAGCCAGAGCTTTTTTGCGTTGAGGTAAGGTCAGTGAGCATCGTTGGCACGTTTCCCACAGGAGGCCCCCGGGTGGAGGTTCAGGAGACTCGCGTCCAGACGGACCGTGTGCTCACCATCCCGAACATCCTCAGCATGGCTCGGCTCGTCGGCGTGCCCCTCTTCCTGTGGCTGATTCTGAGGCCTGAGTTCGGTGGGCCCAAGAGTGACGGATGGGCCCTTCTGGTACTGGCCCTGAGCGGCATCAGCGACTACCTGGACGGCAAGCTCGCACGGCGCTGGAACCAGATCAGCAGCCTCGGCCGGCTTCTCGACCCCGCGGCCGACCGGCTCTACATTCTCTCGACTTTGGTCGGCCTCACCTGGCGTGAGATTCTGCCCCTTTGGTTGACAGCTGCACTTCTGCTGCGAGAGCTGGTTCTGCTGGTGATGGTGGGTATCCTCCGCCGTCACGGCTATCCGCCGCCCCAGGTGAACTTCCTGGGCAAGGCCGCCACCTTCAACCTGATGTATGCCTTCCCGCTGCTCCTGCTCAGTGACGGAAGCGGTTGGATCTCGTCACTCGCTGCTATTTTCGGATGGGCGTTCGCCGGATGGGGTACAACGCTGTACTGGTGGGCAGGAGTCCTCTACGTGGTACAAGTCCGCCGCCTGGTCCGTGCGGACGCCATGGCCGATTGAACTTGCGGATTGGTCCCACCGTGGCTGTCCGATGGCCCGTGGTCGCAAAGTGGGGGACAATCCTGGCGGGGGAAGTCGGCTAGACCGTCGTCTCTTAGAGGAGGACGCTTCCGACATGAAGGCCGTCGTGATGGCCGGAGGCGAAGGCACGCGTCTTCGCCCCATGACCTCAAGCATGCCCAAGCCGCTCCTGCCCGTGGCCAACCGCCCGATCATGGAGCACGTTCTGCGGCTGCTCAAAAGGCATGGGCTCAACGAAACCGTTGTTACTGTCCAGTTCCTGGCCTCGCTCGTCAAGAACTACTTCGGTGACGGCGAAGAGCTCGGTATGGAGCTGACCTATGCCAATGAGGAGAAGCCACTCGGTACCGCCGGAAGCGTCAAGAACGCCGAAGAGGCATTGAAGGACGATGCCTTCCTCGTCATCTCCGGTGATGCTCTGACGGATTTCGACCTCACCGAGCTCATCAATTTCCACAAGGAAAAGGGTGCGCTGGTCACGGTTTGCCTGACGCGTGTTCCCAATCCGCTGGAATTCGGCATCACCATTGTCGACGAGGAAGGCAAGGTGGAGCGCTTCCTCGAGAAGCCCACCTGGGGCCAGGTCTTCTCCGACACGGTCAACACCGGCATCTACGTGATGGAGCCTGAGGTCTTCGACTATGTCGAGCCCGATGTGCCCGTCGACTGGTCCGGCGATGTCTTCCCGCAGTTGATGAAGGAAGGCAAGCCCGTCTACGGCTATATCGCCGAGGGGTACTGGGAGGACGTCGGCACGCACGAGAGCTATGTGAAGGCGCAGGCCGACGTCCTGGAGGGCAAGGTCGACGTCGACATCGACGGGTTCGAGATCTCGGCAGGCGTCTGGGTCGCCGAGGGCGCGGAGGTGCACCCCGACGCCGTGCTCCGCGGTCCTCTTTACATCGGGGACTACGCCAAGGTCGAGGCCGGCGCGGAGCTTCGTGAGCACTCCGTCGTGGGTTCCAACGTGGTGGTCAAGAGCGGCGCCTTTCTGCACAAGTCCGTTGTTCACGACAACGTCTACGTGGGGCCGCACAGCAATCTGCGCGGGTGCGTGGTCGGGAAGAACACCGACATCATGCGCGCCGCGCGGATCGAGGACGGCGCGGTCATCGGTGATGAGTGTCTGATCGGTGAAGAATCGATCGTCCAGGGCAATGTGCGGGTCTATCCGTTCAAGACCATCGAGGCCGGTGCATTCGTCAACACGTCGGTCATCTGGGAGTCCAGGGGGCAGGCGCACCTCTTCGGCGCCCGCGGGGTGTCCGGAATCCTGAACGTCGAGATCACGCCGGAGCTGGCCGTGCGGCTCGCCGGTGCGTATGCGACCACGCTGAAGAAGGGCTCGACCGTCACCACGGCCCGGGACCATTCGCGTGGCGCCCGGGCGCTGAAGCGTGCGGTGATCTCCGCGTTGCAGGCCAGCGCCATCGACGTACGGGATCTGGAGAATGTTCCGCTGCCCGTGGCCCGGCAGCAGACCGCGCGGGGCAGTGCCGGCGGGATCATGATCCGTACCACGCCCGGGGTGCCGGACTCCGTGGACATCATGTTCTTCGACGGGAACGGTGCCGACCTGTCGCAGGGCAGTCAGCGGAAGCTGGACCGGGTGTTCGCGCGGCAGGAGTACCGTCGGGCCTTCCCCGGTGAGATCGGGGATCTGCACTTCCCGGCCAGCGTCTTCGACTCGTACACCGGGTCGTTGCTGCGGAACGTCGACACGACGGGCATCTCCGAGTCCGAGCTGAAGGTGGTCGTGGACGCGTCCAACGGCAGTGCGGGACTCGTGCTGCCGTCTCTGCTCGGGAAGCTCGGCGTCGACTCGCTGACGATCAATCCGGGTCTGGACGAGTCCAGGCCGACGGAGACGGCCGATATGCGGCGGTCGGGGATGGTGCGTCTCGGGGAGATCGTGGCGTCCTCGGGTGCCGCCTTCGGGGTGCGGTTCGACCCGGTCGGTGAGCGGCTGTCCCTCGTCGACGAGAAGGGGCGCATCATCGAGGACGACCGGGCGCTCCTCGTGATGCTGGACCTCGTGGCCGCCGAGCGGCGTAGTGGCAGGGTCGCGCTCCCGGTGACCACGACCCGGATCGCCGAGCAGGTGGCGGCGTACCACGGGACCCAGGTCGAGTGGACGACGACCTCTCCCGACGATCTCACTCGCGTCGGTGGCGAGGAAGGGACGATCTTCGGGGGTGACGGCAAGGGCGGGTTCATCGTCCCCGAGTTCAGTAGCGTGTACGACGCCACCGCGGCCTTCGTACGGCTCATCGGGCTCGTGGCGCGGACGCAGCTCACGCTCAGCCAGATCGACGCCCGGATCCCGCGGGCGCACGTCCTGAAGCGGGACCTGGCGACCCCGTGGGCTGTCAAGGGTCTCGTGATGCGGCGGGTCGTCGAAGAGGCCGGAGATCGCTTCGTGGACACCACGGACGGCGTGCGTGTGGTGGAGACCGACGGGCGCTGGGTGATGGTGCTGCCCGACCCGGCGGAGGCCGTCACGCACCTGTGGGCCGAGGGGCCGGACGACGCCTCCGCGCAGGCCCTGCTGGACGAGTGGTCGGCGGTCGTGGACAGCGCCGGCCGGTAGAACGAGCTGCACGCGTGCGTGCCGGACAAGTGTCCCCAACGGGGCCTGTCCGGCACGCCGGTGGGGCCGTTCGGAGGTAGTGGCCGCGACGTGCGACGATGTGCGGCATGCCGCAGCAACCCCCCATTCGGAGCACACCGACGCGGCCCCGGCGCCCGGATGCGTCCATGTCGTTGCTCACCAACGTCATGGACCACAGCCTCGACGACGGATATGCCCAGGCCGCCGAGCGTAAGAAGGCCGCGGGCGACGCCGGCCTGCCGAAGACCCTCAGGGCGAAGCTGGGGCTCGCGGCGGGCCTGGTGCTCGCGGCCCTGGTCGTGACCGTGGGAGCGGCACAGGCGCGGGTCGCCGCACCGGTCGTCGCCAAGGAGCGGGAAGAGCTGGTCGACCGGATCGACCGGGAGAGCGACGCGGCGGACAAGCTGGAGGACTCCGTCGACGAGCTGCGCGCGGACGTCAGCGCCCGGCAGCGCGAGGCGCTGAAGCACAGTGGCAGCGCCGGGTCCGATCTGGTGGGGATCATGTCCGGCGCCGCCGCGGTGCACGGTCCCGGTGTGAAGCTCGTGGTGAACGACGCCAAGGACACCGGTGCGGGGGGTGACGGTGACCCGCGTGAGGCCTCCGGGTTCTCGGACACCGGCCGGGTGCGTGACCGGGACATGCAGCGCGTGGTCAACGGGCTGTGGGAGTCGGGCGCCGAGGCCGTCTCCATCAACGGGCAGCGGCTGACGGCGCTGTCCGCGATCAGGGCCGCGGGGGACGCGATACTGGTCGACAACAAACCGCTGGTGCCGCCGTACACGGTGCTCGCGGTGGGGGACGGGCAGCGGCTGAGCACGAGGTTCCAGAACAGCGCGGACGGGTTGTATCTGAACGCGCTCCAGGAGAGCTACGGCGTCAGGACTGCCATCTCCGCGGAGGACGATCTCCGGCTGCCGGCCGCACCGAGTGTGATCGTACGTACAGCACAGCCGAGCACTGAGAAAAGCGAGAAGGGCACATCGTGATCGCCGTACTGGGCCTCGTCGTGGGAGTCGTGGCCGGCCTGTTGGTCCGGCCTGAGGTTCCGGCGGTGGTCGAGCCTTATCTGCCGATCGCTGTCGTGGCGGCGCTCGACGCCGTCTTCGGCGGTCTGCGCGCCATGCTCGACGGCATCTTCGACGACAAGGTCTTCGTGGTGTCGTTCCTGTCGAACGTGGTCGTGGCCGCGTTGATCGTGTTCCTGGGCGACAAGCTGGGCGTGGGTGCCCAGCTGTCCACCGGTGTGGTGGTCGTCCTCGGTATCCGCATCTTCTCCAACGCCGCGGCGATCCGCCGGCACGTGTTCCGGGCGTGAGGCCGATGAGCGAGAACGACGAGAAGCGCGCCGAGGAGAACGGCGACACGCACGTGGAGCGGCGCGGCGGGAGCGGCGAGGGCGGGAACCGGCTTCGCAAGGAGCTGCCCCAGGAGGTGGCCGCGGCGGAGCCCGCCACCCAGGACACCCCGGAGCCTGAGTCGAGGCCCGAGCCGGTGCCCACTCCGGAGCCGGACTCGGAGCCGGAGGTGGCGCCCGAGCCGCGGCTGACCGGTCGGCAGCGGCTGGTGCAGGGGTTGTGGCCACCTCGGGTCAGCCGGGCCCAACTCATCGTCGCGCTGCTGCTGTTCGGCCTCGGTTTCGGGCTGGCCGTGCAGGTGGCCTCGAACAGTGACAGTGACAGTGCCCTGCGCGGTGCGCGCCAGGAGGATCTTGTCCGCATCCTCGATGAACTGGATGACCGAACCCAGCGTCTTGAGGACGAGAAGCAGGGGCTCGAGAAGCAGCGGGACGAGCTCGAGAACAGCTCGGACCAGGCCGAGGAGGCCCGCAAGCAGACGATCGAGAAGGAGCGGCAACTCGGCATCCTGGCGGGCACGGTGGCCGCGCAGGGGCCCGGCATCACCATGACCATCGAGGACACGAAGGGGACGGTCGAGTCGGACATGCTGCTCGACGCGGTCCAGGAACTGCGTGCTGCGGGTGCCGAGGCGATCCAGGTGAACGGCGTTCGGGTCGTCGCCGGCACGTATCTCACGGACTCGGGCAAGGGTGTGAGCGTCGACGGGAACAAGATCAACGCGCCCTATCGTTTCAAGGTCATCGGCAAGTCGCAGGACCTCGAGCCGGCGCTCAACATCCCCGGAGGCGTGGTGCAGACTCTCGAGAAGGAACAGGCCATCGTCACCGTGGAGCGGTCGACCAAGATCGTCGTGGACGCCTTGCGAGCAGCGAAGCGGCCTGACTACGCTCGGTCGTCCTCCCAGTGAACCGGCGGTGCATGGGCGGCGTCCGGCGAGGGCATGAGGTTGCGGGGGGTCGGCGCACCGAATGGGTGGTGCGTGGTGGAAACTGTCTGGTGCAGACGGACGTTGTCAGGATGTCCGGGTCGGCCAGAGTGTTCAGTCAGGGTTCGTCCTGCCCCACGGGCGGGTCTGTTTCGGTCAAGGGGAATCGCCCGTGAAGTTGTTTGCGAAGTTGTTCGGCAAGAGCCCGCGAGAGGGCAGCGACAATGCGACCGCCCGTCATCGCGCACAGCCTGACGCGGAGGGCCAGCGGCCGCTGTTCCGGGACCAGGTCGGCGGTCCGGGCGGTGACGTTGCCGGAGGTCAGGGCGCGCCGTCGGTTGACCCTGCGCAGCCCGGCGGAATAGGTTTCGGGCAACCCTCAAGTGCGGGTGGAGGGTTTTCCGACCCGTATGCGTCCAATGCTCCGGGTGGGCAGCCGCGGCAGGAGGATCCCATGTCGGCCCTGGTGTGTACGAGGTGCGGCAACCGCAACGCGGAGAACAGCCGCTTCTGTTCCAACTGTGGCGCGCCGCTGCGGGCGGGTGCGACGCCGGAACGTCCGTCCGAGACGACCTCCACGATCTCCATCTCCGGACTCGAGGCCTACGACGCCGAGGCCACCGGCCAGACGCCCACGCCGACGCTGTCTCCCGAGGCGCAGGCGGCGGTGGACGCGCTGCCGCTGGGCTCCGCGCTCCTGGTGGTGCGCCGGGGGCCGAACTCGGGCAGCCGCTTCCTGCTGGACGGCGATCTGACCACGGCCGGCCGTCATCCGCAGAGCGACATCTTCCTGGACGACGTCACGGTCTCCCGGCGGCACGTGGAGTTCCGTCGCGGTCAGGACGGCTCGTTCACGGTGGCCGACGTGGGCAGCCTGAACGGCACGTACGTGAACCGGGAGCGGATCGACCAGGTCGCCGTGAGCAACGGTGACGAGGTGCAGATCGGTAAGTACCGGCTGGTCTTCTACGCCAGCCAGCGGGGCTACTGACCCGGACTGCCTCCGGGGAACCCCAGCGAAGGTCCGTCCGTCAGGGAAGGTCCATGCTTCATACACCGAGCGGCGGTGCCGGGCACGGCGCCGCCGCCACGGACAGTGGGCTGATGAGCATCGGCACGGTGCTGAACGCGCTGCGCGACGAGTTCCCCGAAGTCACCATCTCCAAGATCCGTTTCCTGGAGTCTGAGGGGCTCATCGAGCCACAGCGGACCCCTTCGGGGTATCGCAAGTTCAGCGCCCGTGACGTCGAGCGCCTGGGGCACGTCCTGAGGATGCAGCGGGACCACTATCTGCCCCTGAAGGTGATTCGCGAGCACCTGGAGGCCATGGAGCGCGGTGAGGCCGTCCCGCTGCCGGCCGTGGGCCGTCAGCGGGAGGGCGACTCCGTGCCCGAGCCCCCCGAGGGGCCGCCCACGGCTGCCAGGGTCGGGCGTGCGGAGCTGCTCGCCGCCGCCGGGGTGGACGAGGGCGAGCTCAGGGAGTGGGAGTCGTACGGGCTGGTCACTCCACTGGAGGACGGGGCGTACGAGGCGGAGGCGGTCACGGTGGCGGCGCTCGTCGCCGAGCTGGGGCGGTTCGGGATCGAGCCGCGGCACCTGCGGGTGATGAAGGCGGCCGCCGACCGCGAGGCCGGGCTCGTGGACCAGGTGGTGGCCCCGCTGAAGCGGCACCGGAACCCGCAGACCAGGGCTCATGCGGAGGCCCGGACCAAGGAGCTGGCGGGGCTCACGGTGAGGCTGCACGCCGCGCTGGTGCAGACGGCGCTCGGGGTGCGGCTGCCATGAGGCGTCCGGACACGTGGGGGCCGGATCAGGCGCCCGATCCCTGCCCGACTACCCAAACGTCCCGAGCACGGCCTAGGGTTGCTGTGTGAACGAGCTCGATGTCGTAGGTGTCCGGGTCGAGATGCCCTCCAACCAACCGATCGTGCTGCTGCGTGAAGTGGGAGGCGACCGCTACCTCCCCATCTGGATCGGGCCGGGCGAGGCGACGGCGATCGCCTTCGCCCAGCAGGGCATGGCTCCGGCGCGGCCGCTGACCCACGACCTGTTCAAGGACGTGCTGGAAGCCGTCGGTCAGGAGCTCACGGAAGTGCGTATCACGGACCTGCGTGAAGGCGTCTTCTACGCGGAGCTGGTCTTCGCCAGCGGCGTCGAGGTGAGCGCCCGCCCGTCCGACGCCATAGCGCTGGCTTTGCGCACCGGGACGCCGATCTACGGGAGTGACACGGTGCTCGACGACGCCGGTATCGCGATCCCGGACGAGCAGGAGGACGAGGTGGAGAAGTTCCGCGAGTTCCTCGACCAGATCTCTCCGGAGGACTTCGGCAGCAGCAGTCAGTGAGCTCCGGAGGCCGGTGAGTGCCGGCCGGGCAGGGAGCGGCAGCGGTCGTGAGACGCGTGGGCGGCCCGGCGGACGAGGAGTCCGCGGCAGGGCCGCCGCCGTATGTGTGACGGGTGAATTGCCCGCATGTGCCGGTGGCGAGTGAGAGCGTCACACGGCCCGTGCCGAAGGCATTCGGCTAGCCTTTCCCCGCGGTGGGGCACGGGAAACCACTCTTAGGGTGATTATCACTCGGCGTGGCGAGTGTGGCGATCGTTGACGCACCCCGGGTGACTGCCTACCGTCGAGAAGGCAGGTCAAGGACGGAGGTCGGCGTGAGAAGCAGCGGCGACGGTACGGCTGGGGGCGGCCCCGAGCGCAGTCTCAGGGCGAGTGGTCCGTACGCTCCCCCCGGCTCTCGGCTCCTTTCGGGTGGGGGGTATCCCCAGCCCGACGGTACGGCCGAGCATGCTCCGCAGCGACCGTCGGCGGTGCCGAGCAGCGGAGGGACGACGTCCATGGCGTCCGAGCAGATCGGCTATCGCGGCCCCACGGCCTGCGCGGCCGCCGGTATCACCTACCGGCAGCTGGACTACTGGGCGCGCACCGGTCTCGTCGAGCCGAGTGTGCGCCCCGCCTACGGGTCCGGGACACAGCGGTTGTACAGCTTCCGGGACGTCGTCGTCCTGAAGATCGTCAAGCGGTTCCTCGACACCGGGGTGTCGCTGCAGAACATCCGCACAGCCGTCCAGCACCTCAGGGAACGCGGTTTCCGCGACCTGGAGCGGATGACGCTGATGAGCGATGGCGCGACGGTCTACGAGTGCACTTCGCCGGACGAGGTCCACGCCCTGCTCCAAGGGGGCCAGGGCGTCTTCGGGATCGCGGTGGGTGTGGTGTGGCGGGACGTCGAGAGCGCGCTGTCCCAGCTGCACGGGGAGCGGATCGACACCGGCGAGACCCTGGTCGGGCCCAATCCGGCGGACGAGCTGGCGCGGCGGCGGAACCGGGCCGTCTGACCCGCTGGACGGTGCGGTGTGGTGCGGCCGCGGTAGGCGGGACGTTTCCGCGCTGGGCCGCAAGCGGTATCTGCCGGGGTGGTCGGGGCGGTTCGGCACGGCGTCGCAGGTGCGTTGTCAGTGGCGTAGGGCAGCATCGGAGTTGTGAGAACCGCGCCCACGATCCTGCATCTCGACATGGATGCCTTCTTCGCCTCGGTGGAGCAGGCGTCCAAGCCGAGCCTGCGCGGGAAGGCCGTGGTCGTGGGCGGACTCGGGCCGCGGGGTGTGGTCGCGACCGCGTCGTACGAGGCCCGGGTCTTCGGGGTGCACTCGGCGCTGCCCATGGCGCAGGCCCGGCGGCTCGCGCCCAACGCCGCGTATCTCGTGCCGCGCTTCGGGTTCTACCGGGCGATCAGCGAGCGGGTGATGGAGCTGCTGCGGGCGCTGTCGCCGCTGGTGGAGCCGTTGAGCCTGGACGAGGCGTTCGTGGACCTGGAAGCCGGTGGGACGGCCTGGGACGAGCGGTCGGCGCGGCTGGCCGGGGTGAAACTGCGTGCGGACATCAGGGCCGTCACCGGACTCACGGGGTCGGTGGGGCTGGCCGCGTGCAAGATGCTCGCGAAGATCGCCTCGGAGCAGGCCAAGCCCGACGGGCTGGTGATGATCGAGCCGGGGACGGAGCGGGCCATGCTGGGGCCGATGTCGGTGCGGACCCTGCCGGGAGTCGGGCCGGCCACGGGCGACCATCTTCGGCGGGCCGGGATCACCACGGTCGAGGAGATCGCCGAGGCCGGTGAGGACGAACTGGTGCGGCTGCTGGGGAAGGCGCACGGGCACGGGCTCTACGCCATGGCCCTGGCGCGGGACGACCGGCCCGTGGTGGCGGAGCGGGAAGCGAAGTCGGTGTCGGTCGAGGACACCTACGACGTGGACATCCACGACCGGCTGCGGGTCGGGCTGGAGGTGCAGCGGCTCGCCGACCGCTGTGTACGGCGGCTGCGCGAGGCCGGGCTGTCCGGGCGGACCATCGTGCTGAAGGTGCGGCGGTACGACTTCTCGACGCGCACCCGTTCCGAGACGCTGCGGGGGCCGACGGACGATCCCGGGGTGATCCGTGAGGCGGCGGCCAGACTGCTGGACTCGGTCGACACGACGGGCGGCGTGCGGCTGCTCGGGGTGGGCGTCAGCGGGCTCGCCGACTACACGCAGGAGGACCTGTTCGCGCAGGCGGCCGGTCAGCGGGCGGTCGCGGAGGACCCGGTCGAGGAGCACTCCGCGGCGCCGGTCGAGGAGCGGCCCGCGCCGGCCGAGCGGCGTTGGCCGGCCGGGCACGATGTGCGGCATGCCGGGTTCGGGCACGGGTGGGTGCAGGGCAGCGGCCTGGGACGGGTCACCGTACGGTTCGAGACGCCCGACTCGGAGCCCGGGCGTGTGCGCACCTTCCGGGTCGACGATCCGGAGCTGGAGCCGGCGGATCCGTTGCCGCTGGTGTTACGAGAGCCGCAGGGGGGCGATGAGCCGGATGGTGACTCCGGGGGTGTGGGGCTGCGCTCCGCCGCCCCTTAGGCGGCCCGTCGGGGGCTTCAGGCCGTCTCGTCGGTGCCGGCCAGTTTGCCGAAGTCGTGGTCCTGAAGCGGGGGAGGGGCGGCGACGTCGAGGCCGTAGTGGTGGTAGAGCTGGAGTTCTTGCTCCGGGGAGAGGTGGCGGCCCACGCCGAAGTCGGGGGCGTCCTTGATGAGGGCGCGGTCGAAGGGCACGTGGAGGGCGCCGTCGATCAGTTCGCTGGGCTCCAGGGGGACGAAGGCGTCCCGGCTGAACAGGCCGGTCCGTATGGCCGCCCACTCCGGCACGCCGGTGGCGTCGTCGAGGTACACCTCGTCGATCGTGCCGATCCTGGTTCCATTGCGGTCGAACGCCTTGCGGCCGATCAGGTTGCGCGGATCGATATCGGTTCGCACGGGCCCTCCACATGGTCGCAACTCATCCGTAACCACTACAAAACGGCACATTCGAGGAGGTGGCCACTCGAAGGTTCGTGCGTTGGCCGCGCTGGTAGGCTGACAACGGCTGCTGACCCCGTGCGGGAGAGTCCTCCAGACATCATCGGAGGCGCCGAAGGAGCAAATCCTCCCCGGAATCTCTCAGGCTCACGTACCGCACGGACGAGGTCACTCTGGAAAGCAGGGCGGATGTCACGGCTTCCGCTCTCACCGACGGTGAAAGCCGGAGGCCTTCGGGCGATCCGGTGAAGCTCTCAGGTTGACATGACAGAGGGGGAGGCCGTCCGGGTACCCGTGCCGTGGTGCCCCTCGAAGGTCGTGTCAGACCAGGAGGCCTCCGCATATGACCGCCCATCGCATTCCGCTCTCCGAGCTCGAAGAGGCAGTTCCCTTCGAGCAGCGCCACATCGGCCCCGACCACGAGGCGTGCGCCAAGATGCTCGCGCACGTCGGCTACGGCTCGCTGGATGAGCTGACGGCCGCCGCCGTTCCGGCCGTGATCAAGAGCGCCGAGGCACTGGACCTGCCGGGCGCCCGCAGCGAGGCCGAGGTGATCGCCGAGCTGCGCTCCCTCGCCGACCGCAACCAGGTCCTCGGCTCCATGATCGGGCTCGGCTACTACGGCACGTTCACGCCGCCGGTCATCATGCGCAACGTCATGGAGAACCCCTCCTGGTACACGGCCTACACGCCCTACCAGCCGGAGATCTCGCAGGGCCGGCTCGAGGCGCTGCTCAACTTCCAGACCATGGTCGCCGACCTGACCGGACTGCCGACCTCCGGCGCCTCCCTGCTCGACGAGGGCACCGCGGCGGCCGAGGCCATGGCGCTGTCGCGGCGGCTGGGCAAGAACAAGAAGGGTCTGTTCCTGGTCGACGCGGACGCGCTGCCGCAGACCATCGCCGTGATCGAGACCAGGGCCGAGCCGACCGGTGTCGAGGTCGTCGTCGCCGATCTCGGGGACGGCATCCCCGCCGAGATCGCCGAGCGCGAGATCAACGGCGTGCTGATCCAGTACCCGGGCGCCTCCGGAGCCGTACGGGACATCAAGCCGGTCATCGACCAGGCGCACGAGCTCGGGGCGCTCGTCACCGTCGCCGCCGATCTACTCGCGCTGGCCCTGCTGAAGTCGCCCGGTGAGCTCGGCGCGGACATCGCGGTCGGTACGACGCAGCGGTTCGGTGTGCCGATGGGCTTCGGCGGACCGCACGCCGGTTACATGGCCGTCGGGGAGAAGATGGCGCGCAGCCTGCCCGGGCGGCTCGTCGGTGTGTCCGTGGACGCCGACGGGAACAAGGCCTACCGGCTGGCGCTGCAGACGCGTGAGCAGCACATCCGTCGTGAGAAGGCCACCAGCAACATCTGCACCGCCCAGGTGCTGCTCGCCGTGATGGCCGGCATGTACGCCGTCTACCACGGGCCGGAGGGCCTGAGGAGCATCGCGCGGCGCACCCACCGGTACGCCACGGTCCTCGCCGCCGGGCTCGCGAACGGCGGTGTCGAGGTCGTGCACGGCGCCTACTTCGACACCCTGACCGCGCGCGTCGCGGGCCGGGCCGCCGAGGTCGTGGCCGCCGCGGCTCGGAACGGGGTCAACCTGCGTCTCGTCGACGCCGACCAGGTCTCGATCTCCTGCGACGAGACCACGACGCGGGCCCAGCTGCGTGCCGTATGGGCCGCGTTCGGGGTCGAGGGTGTCGTCGAGGCGCTGGACGCCGCCACGGAGGACGGGCTCCCCGGTGCCCTGCTGCGGTCCGACGAGTACATGACCCATCCGGTCTTCCACCAGTACCGCTCCGAGACCGCCATGCTGCGCTATCTGCGTCGGCTGGCCGACCGCGACTACGCGCTCGACCGCGGCATGATCCCGCTGGGCTCCTGCACCATGAAGCTCAACGCGACCACGGAGATGGAGCCGGTCACCTGGCCCGAGTTCGGGCAGCTGCACCCGTTCGCCCCCGCGGCGCAGGCCGAGGGCTACCTCACGCTCATCCACGAGCTGGAGGACCGTCTCGCCGAGGTCACCGGGTACGACAAGGTGTCCCTCCAGCCGAACGCCGGCTCGCAGGGCGAGCTGGCCGGTCTGCTCGCCGTACGCGGGTACCACAGGGCCAACGGGGACGCGCAGCGCACCGTTTGCCTGATCCCGTCGTCCGCGCACGGCACCAACGCCGCGAGCGCGGTGATGGCGGGCATGAAGGTCGTCGTCGTCAAGACCGCCGAGGACGGCGAGATCGACGTCGAGGACCTGCGGGCGAAGATCGAGCAGCACCGTGACGAGCTGGCCGTGCTGATGATCACCTACCCGTCCACGCACGGCGTGTTCGAGGAGCACGTCTCCGAGATCTGCGCCCAGGTGCACGAGGCGGGCGGGCAGGTCTACGTCGACGGGGCCAACCTCAACGCGCTCGTGGGACTCGCCAAGCCGGGGCACTTCGGCGGGGACGTCTCGCACCTGAACCTGCACAAGACCTTCTGTATCCCGCACGGCGGCGGCGGGCCCGGCGTCGGTCCGGTGGCGGTGCGTGAGCACCTCGCGCCGTATCTGCCGAACCATCCGCTGCAGCCCGAGGCGGGCCCGGAGACCGGGGTCGGCCCCATCTCCGCGGCGCCGTGGGGCTCGGCCGGCATCCTGCCGATCTCGTGGGCGTACGTCCGGCTGATGGGCGGCGAGGGGCTGAAGCGGGCCACGCAGGTGGCGGTGCTCAGCGCCAACTACATCGCCAAGCGGCTGGAGCCGCACTACCCGGTGCTCTACACCGGCCCCGGCGGGCTCGTCGCGCACGAGTGCATCATCGACCTGCGGCCGCTGACCAAGGCGACCGGCGTGAGTGTCGACGACGTCGCCAAGCGGCTGATCGACTACGGCTTCCACGCGCCGACGATGTCGTTCCCGGTGGCCGGGACGCTGATGATCGAGCCGACCGAGTCGGAGGACCTGGCCGAGCTTGACCGGTTCTGTGAGGCGATGATCGCCATCCGTGCGGAGATCGAGAAGGTCGGCTCCGGCGCGTGGCCCGCGGACGACAACCCGCTGCGGGGCGCCCCGCACACCGCCGGCGCGCTCGCCGGGGAGTGGGAGCACGCCTACAGCCGTGAGGACGCGGTCTTCCCGGCCGGAGTCGCGGCCTCCGACAAGTACTGGCCGCCGGTGCGCCGCATCGACCAGGCCTTCGGCGACCGGAACCTGGTGTGCTCCTGCCCGCCGCTTGACGCGTACGAGGACTGACCGACCGACCGGTCAGAGGAGGGGCTCCGCCGCTTGCGGGGCCCCTCCGTCATGCAGCGGTTCTCCGTCATACGACGGCGAGTGACACCTCGGTCGACTTGATCAGGGCGACGACGGGGGTTCCTGCGGACAGGCGGAGATCGTCCGCGGCGTCCTTGGTGATCGCCGCCGTCAGTTCGCCGCCTTCGACGGTGATCCGGACGGAGGCCATCGCGTCACCGGCCGCGATGCCCGTGACCGTACCGGGGAGCCGGTTGCGGATGGACAGTCCCTCGACGGGGGCGGTGGCCAGCGCTACCTCCGTCGACTTCACCAGGGCGCGCACGACGGCGCCCGGGGTGAGACCGAGGTCGTCGGCGGCCTCGCGGGTGATCGCGGCGGTGAGGTCCTGGCCGCCGGTGAGGCGAACCCTGACCGTCGCCATGGCCTCGCCCGGCGTGACGGCGGTGACGGTGCCGGGGAGCTGGTTGCGGATGCTCAGGCTCATGGGTGCACGGTAGCCCGGCGAGTCCCCTATGCCGGGTACGCGTGTGTCTGCGTCGCCTTGACCGTCGCCCAGACCGGTGCCCCGGGGCGCAGATCGAGTTCGGCCGCGGCGACCGTGGTGAGGTCGGCCGTCAGCGGGAGTTCGCCGGCGAGGTCCGCGCGGATCTGGTCGCCGTGCGTCTCCAGGCCGGCGACCTCGCAGCGCCACAGGTTGCGGGCGCTGGAGCCGCTGGGGCGTTCCCGGTACAGCGTCACCGCGCCGGGCGGGAAGGCCACGAAGGCCGGGCCGGAGAGTTCCTCCGTGGTCGTGATGGCCGGACCCGAGTCGAGCCGGACCGTGTGGCCGTCGGCCTGTCCCCGGTACAGATTGAGGCCGACGAGCCGGGCGATGTAGTCCGTGCGGGGGTGGCGGGCGATGTCGGAGGGCGTGCCCTCCTGGACGACCTGGCCGTGCTCGACGACGACCAGGCGGTCGGCCAGCACCATGGCGTCCAGCGGGTCGTGGGTGACGAGGACGGCGACGGCCTCGAACTCGGCGAGATGGCGCCGGAGCTGGGCACGCACCTCCAGGCGGGTGCGGGCGTCGAGGGCGGCGAGGGGTTCGTCCAGGAGCAGCAGCCGGGGCCCGGTGGCCAGGGCCCGGGCCAGGGCCACGCGCTGGGCCTGGCCGCCGGAGAGACGGCGGGGCTTGGCGCCCGCGTGGTCGGCCAGGCCCATCCGGTCCAGCCACTCGGCGGCCTGGGCGCGGGCCTCGGCCTTGCCGGCGCCTCGGCAGCGCGGCCCGAAGGCGACATTGTCCAGGGCGGTCAGATGCGGGAAGAGCAGATAGTCCTGGAAGACGACGCCGACCGGGCGGGACTCGGGCGGTGTACCGTCCAGCCGCCTGCCGTCCAGTGCCAGATGGCCCGACGTGAGCGGCGCGAGTCCCGCGAGCGCGCGCAGGGCGGTGGTCTTGCCCGCGCCGTTGGGGCCGAGCAGTGCGACGACGTCGCCGGGGGCGGCGGCGAGCGTGACATCGAGGCGGAAGGCGCCGCGGTCGACGACGAGACGGGCGTCGAGGCCTTCGGCCAAGAGGCCGGTTGGGCCGGCTGCGCCGGGTGCCGTGTCGTCGCGGTCGGTCGTCTCGGTCATCAGATGTACGTCCAGGGTGTCAGGAGGCCGTCATCCAGCGGTCGCGCAGGGCCGCCAGGACCGCGATGGACACGGCCAGCAGTACCAGGCTGAGGGCGATCGCGGCGGCCGGGTCGTTCTGGAGGGCGAGGTAGACCGCGAGCGGCATGGTCTGGGTACGGCCCGGGAAGTTGCCCGCGAAGGTGATCGTCGCGCCGAACTCGCCGAGTGCCCGGGCCCAGGCCAGCACGGCTCCGGCCGCGATGCCCGGCGCGATCAGCGGCAGGGTGACCCGGCGGAACGCGGTGAAGCGGGAGGCGCCCAGGGTGGCGGCGGCCTCCTCGTAGCGCGGGTCGGCGGCCCGCAGGGTGCCCTCCACGCTGATCACGAGGAACGGCATCGCCACGAAGGTCTCGGCGAGGACCACACCCGTCGTGGTGAAGGGCAGGGTGATCCCGAACCAGGAGTCGAGCCACTGCCCGATCACCCCGTTGCGCCCGAAGGCCAGCAGCAGGGCCACACCGCCCACGACCGGCGGCAGCACCAGCGGCAGCGTCACCAGGGCCCGGACGAAACCGCGGCCCGGGAACCGCGTGCGGGCCAGCAGCCAGGCCAGGGGTACCCCGACGACCAGGCTCAGCCCCGTCGCCGCCGTCGCGCAGATGAGGGAGAGCCGGAGCGCCTCCCACACCTCGGCGCTGGTCAGCTGCTCGGGCAGGCTGCGCCAGGGCGCCCGCACGAGCAGGGCGATCAGGGGCAGGAGCAGGAAGGCCAGGCCGGCCAGGGCGGGCACCAGCAGGGGCACCGGCACCGTGCGGCTCCGCCGGCCGGGGCGGTCGCGGCGGGGCCGGCTCTCCACGGTGTCGGTAGGCGTCACGGCTTGAGGAACCCGGCCCCGGACAGCACCTTCTGGCCCTCGGCGGACCTCACCAGTGCCATGAAGGCCTTCGCGGTGTCGGGGTTGGGGGCGTTCTTGAGCAGCGAGATCGGATAGTCGTTGACGGCCTTGGCCGACTCGGGGAACTCCACGCCCTCCACCTTGTCACCCGCCGCGCGCACATCGGTCTTGTAGACGACGGCGGCGTCGGCCTCCTTCAGCTCGACCTTGGTCAGGGCGCTCTTGACGTCCTGTTCGTACGAGACGGGGGTGAGCTTCAGGCTGCTCGCGTCGAGCGCCTTCTGGGCGGCGGCGCCGCACGGGACCGTCTTGTCGCACAGGACGACCTTCAGGCCGGACTTGGTGAGGTCCTTCAGGGAGGAGATCCGGTGGGGGTTGCCCGGCAGTGTGGCGATCTCCAGCTGGTTGCGGACGAAGGTGGCCGGCGTGCCCGCCGCGTCCTTCTGGTCCGTCACGATCGCCATGGTCTTGGTGCTGGCGGCGGCGAAGACATCGGCCGGGGCGCCGCTGGTGATGCTCGCCGCGAGGGTGTCGCTGCCGCCGAAGTTGAAGGTGACCTTGGTGCCCGGGTGGTCCTTCTCGAACTCCTTGCCCAGCGTCGTGAAGCTCTCCTTGAGGGAAGCGGCGGCGAAGACGGTGACCTCGCCGGAGAGCTTCGGCGACGAGCCCGCCGAAGAACCCTTGTCCGAACCCGAGTCGGAGGAGGAGCAGGCGCTCAGGGTCAGCAGCGCCGCGGCGGGCACACCGGCGACCTGGAGCATCCGGCGGGTCCGGTGCGCGGAACGGGTCATCTCGGGGCCACTCCCTCTGTGTGCGGGAGGAAGAGCCCGCCGGGCCCTTCCGATACGTCGATCATACTGACGCATCTGCGAGGCAGAAGTCTCCTGTCACTTCGCATGAGCGAGGGTGGATGGCCCCAAGGGTGCGTATGTGCGTTCGTACGTACGAAGCTCAGACGCGGTCGATGTGGACGTTCGTCGACTTCACGCGGGCCGTCGCCTCCATGCCCACCTCCAGGCCCAGTTCCTCCACGGCCTCGCGGGTGAGCAGGGAGACGAGCCGGTGGGGACCGGCCTGGATCTCCACCTGGGCGGCGACGTCGCCGAGTTTGATCGCGGTGACGATGCCGGGGAAGGCGTTGCGGGCCGAGGTGTACGGGGCGTCCTCCTCGGTGGTGCCGGACCTGGCGAGCTCGACCGAGAAGGCGGCCAGGTCCCGTCCGTCGACGAGCCGTCGTCCGGCCTCGTCGCGGTGGGTGGTGATGCGGCCCGCGTCCGCCCAGCGCCGGGCGGTGTCGGGGCTCACGCCGAGCAGTCGCGCTGCCTGGCCGATCGTGTAGGACTGCATGCCGGTCACGATAGGGGCGGGAGGGGCAACCGCGGATGTGGGGTTGGCCGTGGGGTATGACGCGATATAGCGTTAGTCGGGGATGGGGTGGGCCGTGCCCCGGAGATCGGGGGAAGTGATGGCGGGAGAGTTCTCGCGTGCCGGGGGAGCGCCCGAGGTGCGGGCCTCGCATGCGGACCGGGACCGGATCGTGGATGTGCTGCGTGTCGCCGCGGGCGACGGCCGGCTGACCATGGAGGAGCTCGACGAGCGGCTGGAGGCCGCGCTGTCCGCCCGTACGGTCGGTGAGCTGGCCGTGCTGACGGCGGATCTGCCCGAGGTGGTGGGGGAGACCCCTGTCGAGGCCGAGGATGTCGTCCGGATCGAGCAGCAGGGCGCCTCGACCCGGCGTGGCGACGCCTGGGTGGTGCCGCGGCGCCTGGAGATCCGTTCCTCGTTCGGCGAGGTGACGCTCGACTTCACCGACGCGCTGATCACCCAGGACACGCTGCACATCGACCTGGAGATGGGCGGCGGTGCCCTGAAGCTGGTGACCCGCCCGGGTGTCGTGGTGGACACCGGCTCGCTGGTGCTGAACTACTCCAAGATCAAGGCGCGCCGGGCCGGAGCGGGGCCGACGCGCCCGTCGTGCTGCGTGTGCGGATCACCGGCCGGATCAGCTTCGGGCAGGTCGTGGTGCGCGGGCCCCGGAGAGGCTTCGGCAGGAGAAAGTCCGGCGGCTGAGGCCCGTCAGCCGACATGCACCCTCGGGCGCCGCTTCCGGTCGCGTTCCGCCTCGCGCAGGACCTCGCGGGTCACCGGGGCGACCTCGCCCTGGCCGAACAGGAAGAAGCGCAGGAGGTTGGTGAAGGGTCCGCCCTCGGTCCACTCGAAGTAGATGTGCGGGGTGCAGCCGGTCAGGTCGCGGGCGTGCAGGAGCAGGGCGGCCAGCGCGTTGGGGACGGAGGATGACTCCAGGGTCAGGACGCGGTAGCGGCCGTGGAGCACCTCGCCGCGCACGGTCAGGCTCGCCTCGAACTCCGACGGGTCGGTGACCGTCACCTCGACGAAGACGAAGTCCTCCTGCCCGGGCACGTCGTTGTCCTGCCGGATCTGCTCGATCTTGTCCCGGTACTCCGCGATGTCGCGCCGGTCGGGCTCGTTGGCGATGAACCGCATCCTGCGGCTGGCCATGTCCCGGACGAAGCGCTCCGCCATGGCGTCCAGCGACACACTGGTCACACGCAGTTCGAACGCCCGGGCCAGTCGCGACAGCAGGGAGACCAGGATGATCCCGGCGATGAAGCAGGCACCGATCTTCACGCCGTCCGGGCGCTCGATGACGTTGAGCACGGTCGTGTAGAGGAACACCGCGGAGATGACCGCGAAGCCGATGGTCCAGTTGCGCTGCCGGGCCTTGCGGGCGGCGATGGTCACCGCGATCGCGGCGGAGCTGATGAGGACCAGCACACCGGTGGCGTAGGCGCCGCCCTGCGCGTTGACGTCGGCGTCGAAGATCCAGGTGACCAGGAAGGCGACCAGGGTGAAGACGATGACCATGGGGCGTACGGCGCGGGCCCAGTGCGGGGCCATGCCGTAGCGGGGGAGGTAGCGGGGCATCAGGTTGAGCAGGCCGGCCATCGCGGAGGCGCCGGCGAACCACAGGATGGCGATCGTCGAGACGTCGTAGACGGTGCCGAAGGCGTTGCCCAGGTAGTCGTGCGCCAGATAGGCGAGGGCGCGTCCGTTGGCCTGGCCGCCTGGCTCGAACTCCTTCTCCGGGATGAGGAGGGTCGTGATGAAGCTGGTGGTGATCAGGAAGACGCTCATGATGAGAGCGGCCGTGGTGAGCAGCTTCTTGGTGTCCCGGATGCGGCCCCTCGGGTTCTCCTCCGTGTCGCCGTCGTCGCCCTTGACGTGCGGCATCACGGCGACACCGGTCTCGAATCCGGACAGGCCGAGGGCCAGCTTCGGGAAGACCAGCAGGGCGACGCCGATCATGACGAATATGTTGCTGTGCTGAGTGGTGAGGGCGCTGGACCAGTCGGTGACCACATGACCGGCGGTGACCACGTGGTAGAGGCCGACGACCACCACGACCGCGTTCAGCGCGAGGTAGGCGCCCACCAGGGCGACCGCCACGCCGATGGCCTCCAGGAAGCCCTTGAGGAACACCGCCCCGAGCAGCGCGACCAGGATCAGGGTGATCAGCAACTGCTTGTCGTGCAGGGCGCTGTTCAGGTGCGGGTTCTCCACCAGGTGGGTGGAGGCGTCGGCGGCCGACAGGGTGATGGTGATCAGGAAGTCGGTGGCGGCGAAGCCCAGCAGGGTGAGCACGAACAGCTTGCCCTGCCAGAAGGAGAGCAGCCGCTCCAGCATCGCGATCGAGCCCTCGCCGTGGGGGCTCTCCTCGGCCACCCGGCGGTAGACCGGCAGGGCGCCCGCCAGCGTGACGATCACCAGCACGATCGTCGCGATCGGGGAGAGCAGTCCGGCGGCGAGGGCCGCGATGCCCGGCTGGTAGCCGAGCGTGGAGAAGTAGTCGACGCCGGTCAGGCACATCACCCGCCACCAGGGCTGGCCCTTGTGCGGGGGCTCCGGTTCGGCGTGGGGTCCGGTGTGGCCGCCGCCCTTGCCCATGTCGGACAGGCCCTCCAGCATCCAGGCCCGAAGGCGACCGGGTGGGGTGGGCTGCGTACGGCTCGGTGGCGGGTGCTCAGTGGTGGCCATCGAAGGTGCTCCCGAGAGGCGGCGCAGGGTAATTCCGGCCATCACTGGACGGCCCGATCAGCGTAAGCGGAGCGTGATGTCATGGCCCTCGGATGCAGGGGCTGAGCGCGTCAAGCTTCCGTTAAGACTCGGCGTCGGGCGCCGCCGGTCGGGGTGCCGGGGGTGTGAAACGCGAGCTGAGGACGGGTGGGACGGCTGCCGAGCCGCCTGTCCGTGAGCCGGAGCGGTGTCCATGGCCGGCCCGTGTCCGAACACCCTGTGTGATCGGGGGTCGAGTGGGTTCCGTAAGGTTCGTTGAACAGCTCGAATGTTTCGCCCTCATGTCCCGCCTTTGCTTCTAGGAGCGATTCACCGTGCACGAGGGGTTGTCACCCTTTGGCGGCTGTCTCTAGGGTGCGGCAACGACGAAGCTTTCTGGAGTTCAGCCGAAACTTTCGAGGAGCATGATGGGCGACCCGGCACTGTCCCGCCGCGGCTTCCTGGCGGCCTCCGCCGTGGCCGGTCTGGGGATGACGGCACTGACCGCATGCGGCGGGGACTCGGACGGAGGGTCGTCGGGGACGACCACGATCGAATGGTGGAACATCTCCACCACCGAGCCGGCGAAGGGGGTCTGGGCCGCCCTGGCCCGCAAGTTCGAAGCACAGAACCCCAAGGTCAAGATAAAGATCGTCCAGCTGGAGAACGACGCCTACAAGTCGAAGATGACGGCCCTGACCTCCTCGGGGAAGCTGCCCGACATCTTCCACACCTGGGGCGGCGGCGTACTGAAACAGCAGGTCGACGCCGGGCTCGTCGAGAACCTCACGGACAGCACCAAGCCGTGGGGCGACGCCCTGCTCCCGGTCGCCAGGGAGCCGTACCTGCTCGACGACCAGGTCTACGGCATCCCGTTCGACATCGGCATGATCGGCTTCTGGTACAACAAGGCGCTCTTCGAGAAGGCCGGCATCAGCGCGACCCCGACCACGTGGGCCGGCTTCCTCGACGCCGTACGGAAGCTGAAGTCCGCCGAGGTCACGCCTCTCGCCCTGGCAGGCAAGGAGAAGTGGCCCGGCATGTACTACTGGGCCTACCTCGCGATGCGTACCGCAGGCGCCGACGCGCTGCAGAAGGCCTACGAGGCCAAGGACTTCACCGGTGCTCCCTTCGTCGAGGCGGGAGAGCACCTCGACGAACTCGTCGGCCTCCAGCCGTTCCAGAAGGGCTACCTCGGCGCCGCCTACTCCACGCCCACCGGCCAGGCCGCGACCGTCGGCAACGGCAGGGCCGCCATGGAGCTCATGGGGCAGTGGGCGCCCGTGGTGCAGGCCGACGCGGGCAAGGGGCTCGGCAAGGACCTCGGCTTCTTCCCCTTCCCCGCGGTCGAGGGCGGCAAGGGCGCCCTCACCGAGGTGTTCGGGGGAGGCGGCGGGCACGCCCTGCGCCGGGGCGCCCCGCAGGCGGCCGTCGACTTCCTGAAGTTCTTCGCGTCCGAGGCCACCGACCTGGAGCTGGTCAAGAAGACCGGTGTCCTCCCCGTGGTCCCGGCGGCCGAGAGCGCCATCGCCGACCCCAACATCAAGGCCGTACAGGAGCAGTTGAAGAAGGCCACCGGCTTCCAGCTCTATCTCGACCAGGCGTACGCGCCCGCCGTCGGCCAGGAGGTCAACGACAGCGTCGCCGCGCTCATCGCCGGTTCCAAGTCCCCCGGGCAGGTAGCCGAGTCGATCACCAGGACCGCGAAGGAAGAGCAGTAGCCGGCGATGACCTCCACGTTCCTGCCGGACAAACGGACCGGCCCCGATGCCGGGCGGCTTCCGCCCCCGGCCGCGGACCGGGCCCGGACCCGGGCCCGCAGACGCGCGCTGAACTGGCTGACCGCGACCGGCTTCCAGCTGCCCGCCCTGGTGCTGTTCATGGGGCTCGTGCTGCTGCCGATGCTGTTCGCGCTGTACGCCGCGTTCTTCCGCTGGGGCGGCTTCGGCATGCCCTCCGACTACATCGGCGGCGAGAACTTCACCCGGCTCTTCCAGGACGAGGTCTTCCTGGGCGACCTGTGGCGCTGTCTGGTCCTCGTGGTGCTGTCGCTCGCCTTGCAACTGCCCTTCGCGCTCGCCATTGCCGTCCTGCTCAACCAGCGGATGCGCGGCCGGGCGGTCTACCGGATGCTGTTCTTCGCTCCCTACGTCCTGTCCGAGGCGATCACCGGGATCCTGTTCGGCATGATCTTCGCCCCGGACGACGGATTCGCCGACCAACTCCTCGGCAAGGTCGGGCTGGAGGGGCTGGGCGGGGAGTGGTTCGCCGACCCGTCCACGGTCATGGCGACCCTGTTCCTGGTCATGACCTGGAAGTACTTCGGCTTCCACATGATGCTGTACCTCGCCGGACTCCAGGCCGTTCCGAAGGAGCTCACCGAGGCGGCGCTCATCGACGGGGCCGGACCCTGGCAGCGATTCCGCAGCGTGACGCTGCCGCTGCTCGCGCCCACCCTGCGCATCAGCGTCTTCCTGTCGGTCATCGGGTCCATCCAGCTCTTCGACCTGGTGTGGGTGACCACCGCGGGCGGTCCCGACCACCACTCCGAGACCATGGCCGTGACCATGTTCCAGTACGGCTTCAAGCGCTACCAGGTCGGCTACGCCAGCGCGATCAGCGTGGTCATGTTCGGCATCAGCCTCGTCTTCGCCCTCGCCTACCAGCGGTTCGTGCTCCGGCGCGATCTGGAAGGGGCCACCACGACCATGCGGGGTGATGGAAAGTGACGATCAGCCGGAAGTCCCGCAGGGGCGGGAGCGTGTCTCTGCACCTCGTCCTGGTCGTCGTCGGCGCGGTCATGGCCGTCCCCCTGCTCTACGCCGCCCTCTCCGGCTTCAAGTCCACCGACGAGCTGTCCCGCAACCCGGTCGGTCTGCCCGAGTCGTGGGTGACCTCCAACTACACCCAGATCCTCGGCTCGGGTGACTTCTGGCGGCTGATCGGCAACAGCACGCTGATCGCGGTGGGCACGACCGTCCTGGTCGTCGCGGTCTCCGCGCTGTCGGCCTTCTCCTTCGCGCGCTTCGCCTTCCGCGGCCGGGAGGTGCTGTTCACGCTGTTCACGATGGGGCTGATGTTCCCCTTCGCGGTGGCGGCCCTGCCGCTGTTCCTGCTGCTGCGCTCCCTGGGCCTGCTGGACAACCCGCTCGGTGTGATCCTCCCGCAGGCGGCCTTCGGACTGCCGATGACCATCATCATCCTGCGGGGCTTCTTCCGGCAGATCCCCGGTGAGCTGGAGGAGGCGGCCACGCTCGACGGCTGCGGCTCGTTCGGCTTCTTCTGGCGGGTGCTGCTGCCCATGGCGCGGCCCGCGCTCGGCACGGTCTCGGTGCTGGCCGTCGTCACCAGCTGGAACAACTTCTTCCTGCCGCTGCTGGTGTTCACCGACGCGCAGTGGTGGACGCTGCCGATCGGCGTGCAGCAGTTCCAGGGACAGTACTCCGCGGAGTACGCCAAGGTCTTCGCCTACCTGGTGCTGGCCATGGTCCCCGCACTCGCCTTCTACTCGGTCGCCGAGCGCCAGCTCGTCGGCGGCCTCACCGCCGGCGCCACCAAGGGATGACGCGCGCGGGCGGACGTACGGCTACCCACATATCCGCAACGTGAGGAGTCGCACCATGCGCAAGAACCGTCTCAGACTCGTCGGCGCCATCGCCGCTGCCCTGGTCGCGGTCACCGTCCCGGCCGCCCAGGCTCAGGACGAGCAGCCCACCCTCGCCGATCTCGCCCAGCGGCACGGGCGCTACTTCGGCAGCGCGACCGACAACCCCGAGCTCGTCGACGCGCCGTACAAGGCCCTGCTCGGCAGCGAGTTCGACCAGATCACGCCCGGCAACGGCATGAAGTGGTACGCGACCGAGCCGCAGCAGGGCGTGTTCGACTTCTCCAAGGGTGACGAGATCGTGAATCTCGCCCGCGCCAACCGGCAGAAGGTGCGGGGCCACACCCTGGTCTGGCACAGCCAGCTGCCCGGGTGGCTCACGGGGCGGGAGTGGACGGCGCCGGAGCTCAGGGCCGTGCTGAAGAAGCACGTCCAGGCGGAGGTACGGCACTACCGGGGCAAGGTGTTCGCCTGGGACGTCGTCAACGAGGCGTTCAACGAGGACGGTACGTACCGGGAGTCGGTCTTCTACAAGACCCTCGGGCCCGGGTACATCGCCGACGCGCTGCGCTGGGCGCATCAGGCCGATCCGCGCGTGAAGCTGTATCTCAACGACTACAACATCGAGGGCATCGGCCCGAAGAGCGACGCGTACTACAAGCTGGCCAAGGAGCTGAAGGCCGAGGGCGTCCCGCTGCACGGCATCGGCCTCCAGGCCCACCTCGCCCTCCAGTACGGCTATCCCACCACCCTGGAGGACAACCTCCGCCGCTTCTCCCGGCTCGGCCTCGACACGGCGCTCACCGAGGTCGACGTACGGATGCTGCTGCCCGCGACCGAGGAGAAGCTGGCACAGCAGGCCGAGTGGTACCGGGACCTGACCGAGGCGTGCCTGGCGGTGCGACGGTGTGTCGGCATCACCCTCTGGGACTACACCGACAAGTACTCCTGGATCCCGCCGTTCTTCCCGGGCGAGGGCGCGGCCCTGCCGTGGGACGAGCAGCTCAGGCCGAAGCCGGCGTACTTCGCGCTGCGGGAGGCGCTTGGGGGGAGGTAGCAGGGGATCGTCGGCCCTGGCGGGGCCGGGGGCGCGGGCGTGCGGCTCAGGGCGCGGACGCGAAGCCGGTGTTCGTCCAGAGGGTCTCTCCTGCCGGAGGCGTTGAGGCCCGGTGGCCGGGGCCGGCCGGGCCGTGCGGTCGGCCCCGTGCCTGGACAACCGGTCCGGCAGGCCGCCTGCGGCCGGGGGGGGCGGTGCTGTTCGACCAGGGAGCGGAAGGGGCCTGGCGGGAGCGGGCCGCGCTCGCGCCGGCAGGACCGGATCCCGGGCCGTCAGCCCCGCCCGGCCGGTGGCATCGTGCTGGACCGCACCACCAGGTCCGTGCCCAGTTCCACTCGTGGGGAGTCCGGTTGTTCTTCGTGGGTCAGGCGGAGGACCGTGCGGGCGGCCAGTTTGCCCATGTCGGCCAGGGGCTGGCGGATCGTGGTCAGTGGGGGAGCCGACCAGCGGACTTCCGGAAGGTCGTCGAAACCGACCACGCTCATGTCCTGCGGCACCCGCAGCCCGCGCCGCCGCAGTGCCTCGATCGCGCCGAGTGCCATCTGGTCGCTGGCCGCGAACACGGCGGTCGGCGGCTCGGGCAGGTCGAGCAGGGTGTCGCAGGCGGTGAAGCCGGACTCGGGGCGGAAGTCGCCGGGGACGACGAGGGACGCGTCCATCACGACACCGGCGCCTTCGAGGGCCGCCCGGTAGCCGTCCAGCCGGGCCCGGGAGCACAGCAGGCGCGGCGGGCCGGCGATCAGGCCGATCCGGCGGTGGCCGAGGGACAGCAGATGCTCGGTGGCGGCCATGCCGCCCGACCAGTTCGCGGCGCCGATCGTGGGCGCGTCCAGGGCGGGGGAGCCCGCCGGGTCGACGACGACCAGCGGGACGCCGAGGATCCGCAGCTCCTCGTGGAGCATCGGCTCCAGCGCCGACGTGACGAGGATGACGCCGTCGGAGGCACGGGCCCGGAGGTTGCGCATCCACTCGCGGGCGTCGCCCGACCGCCCGTGGATGGCCGACACCACCGTGCCGACCCCGGCCGCGTGCGCGACCTCCTCCACCCCGCGGATGATCTCCACGGCCCAGGGACTGTCGAGATCGTTGAAGACCAGGTCGAGCAGGGCCGCACGGGTGCCCGGGGCCGCGGGGCGCTTGCGGTAGCCGTGCCGGCGGAGCAGTTCCTCGACCCGGGCCCGGGTCTGCGGCGACACGTCGGACCGGCCGTTGACGACCCGGGACACGGTCGGCACGGATACGCCGGCCTGCCGGGCGATCTCCGTGATCGTGACCCTGCCCTCGGCGTCGGCCTCACGTGCTGCCACTTGCCCCACCTCCGTCGACGGGTGACCGCGAAACTTCCAGGAGTCTTCCGGAAAACGGGCATCCGTGGGAAGGCGTACGAGCCGGGAACGGGAAGTCGCGGCGGGTGACGGGGAGTGACGACCCCCGGACATACGTCGGGGCCGGTTCGCAGGGTCTCCTGCGGCCGGCCCCTCATATCTGCGGGCGGGTCGTCACCCCGCCCGGCGGCCCTCAGGCAGCCGTCATCACCTGGCTGCCGGCCAGCGGACGGTGCGGGGCGATGATCCGGCCGTCCGGCAGAAGCTCACCGGTGTCCTCGAAGAGCACCACGCCGTTGCACAGCAGGCTCCACCCCTGCTCCGGGTGGTGCGCCACGAGATGGGCGGACTCCCGGTCGGCGGATTCGGCTGTCGGGCAAGGTGTCTGGTGCTGGCACATGGGAGGGATCTTTCGCTCTGTCGTGATGGGTGAGGTGACTGAGTTGTCTGAGTCGGTCGTCGTGTCTGTTCCGCGGCTAGAAGTGTCGTTCATGGCCGCCCCCCGTGATAAGTGGTCGGAACCCAGTGTTGCCCCACGGGCGTCATTCCGCAGGGATTTCGCGGCACCGCTTCTCATAGATTCAGGACGCGTCACCCGCGCGGACGGTTCATCCCAACTGGACTGTCACTTCGGGTGGTTCGCAGTGGCCGGATAGGGCTAGTCACGTGGGGGCGGGGGCCATTTCCGGCTCGTACGAGCTATTGGGTGCTCGTACGAGCGATAAAAAGCCCGCACCCCGTCGCCAGGAATTCGGTGACGGGGCGCGGGAGGCTTCACATGGGGTGTTTCAGGCGGGGTGTTTCGGGCGGGGTGTTTCAGGCGGGTGAGCCGAGCAGTCGCGTGGGAGTCGCCCGGTGGGTCAGCACCGGGAGGAGTTCGGCGACGCGGTGCGGGCGATGTGCCGCGATGCCGGGAGGCGCGGGTGCCAGCGGGACGAGGAGGTCGGTGGCGGCGGGGTGGCCGGCGGCACCGTCGGCGGTGCAGTCCTCGTGCAGCCAGAGCGTCAGCATGTACAGGCTGGGCACCGAAAGCAGGCGGGGCTGGTACGGCTGCGGCATCGTCTCGGCCTGGCGCAGGGCGCGCTCGGTGGAGGTGATGTACGGGCCTTCGAAGAAGTGGGAGAAGGCCCAGCCGTCGGGGGTCAGCATGGTCTCCGCCGCGGCCACGGCCCGCTCGCCGCAGCGGATCAGGAAGCGCCACCCGGCCAGCCGGGTGGCCGACACCCCCTCGGCCGTGACTCGGTCGAGGACGTGGACGGGCAGTGGGAGCTCGGCTGCGACGGGTCCCTGGGCGCGGAGCAGGGAGGGGGTTCGGGCCTCCCGGACCGCGGTCGGCGAGGAGAGCGCAGTCAGGACGGAACGGAGTGCGGGCGCGGGAGCCGGGGGGACATGCAGCGGCATGGTGGGTCGCCTCTCATTCAAAGGCACGGTGGCACGAGGGCGGGGGCGGACGGCGCTGTCTGCTCACGAGGGGTCGGCAGAGGCAGGGCCGGGTCTCATGAGCGAGAGGGGGGTGGGGTCCGCCGATCATCGACTCGACGGCAGGACCCATCGACCGTGGGCGCCAACTTTCTGCCTTGTTCGCGGAGTTTATACGACACGGGATCAGACTGTGTTTCGTCTAGCCGTTTCCGGTGAGTAGAACAAGGGTACATTCGGTCGGCGTTACGCGAGAATTATCCCGGTTTCAGGCGGGGGTGCGAGGTGATGACCTCGGTGAATGTCCGCGAACCGGTCGGCCCATTCTCGTCGGCGTTTTTCACGAGTTCGCGGACACCGGGCGGACGCCGAAACCTGCCCCGCGCGACATGCCGAGTGAATGTGCCACTGGTCACACGCGACCAGCGTAGCGGTCGGCGGACCCGTCCGGGACGTTATCGATCGCTTTCGCTGGGCATCCTCCACCTGACCGTGACCCCGGCGGCCGGATCTTCGGCCCGCATCATCCGAGGAGGGACGCTTCGATGGGGGAGAAGGTCGTGGCAGGACGGTTCGACCTGTCCGATCGCCAGCGCTACCGCGACAAGCTCCGTCGGTGTCTGACGGGCCTGGAGCGGCTCCTGGCGGAGAAGCGGTTCGATCGCCCGAAGAATCTCATGGGGCTGGAGATCGAATTGAATCTCGCGGGCGCGGACGGCATGCCGAAAATGTTGAATGCGCAAGTCCTTGAACGTATCGCGAGCCGGGACTTCCAAACAGAACTCGCCATGTTCAACCTGGAAGTGAACATTCCTCCACACCGCCTGGACGGCCGGGTATTCGACCGGCTCGGGGAGGAACTCCGCACGTCACTGGCATATGCCGACCGAAAAGCGGGCGAGGTCGACGCGGGAATCGTGATGATCGGCATTCTGCCGACCCTCGACCGGGACGACCTGGTGTCGTCGAACCTCTCCGACGTCGACCGCTACACCCTCCTCAACGACCAGATCGTGGCCGCCCGGGGCGAGGAGTTCACCCTCGACATCGCCGGCGTGGAGCACCTGACCTGCACCTCGAAGTCCATCGCGCCGGAGGCCGCCTGCACCTCCGTGCAGCTGCACCTCCAGGTCACCCCGGGCCGGTTCGCCGATGTGTGGAACGCGGCCCAGGCGGTCGCCGCCGCACAGATCGCCGTAGGCGCCAACTCGCCCTTCCTGTTCGGCCGCGAGCTGTGGCGCGAGTCGCGGCCCCCGCTGTTCCAGCAGTCCACCGACACCCGCCCGCCCGAACTCCAGGCCCAGGGCGTCCGGCCCCGCACCTGGTTCGGCGAGCGCTGGGTCACCTCGGCGTACGACCTCTTCGAGGAGAACCTCCGCTACTACCCGGCCCTGCTGCCGATCTGCGACGACGAGGACCCGCTCGAGGTGCTCGACCAGGGCGGCACGCCCTCGCTCGCCGAACTCGTCCTGCACAACGGCACGATCTACCGCTGGAACCGCCCGGTCTACGGCATCGCCGACGGAGTCCCCCACCTGCGCGTGGAGAACCGCGTCCTGCCCGCCGGGCCCACCGTCACCGACGTCGTCGCCAACGCGGCGTTCTACTACGGCGTCGTCCGCGCCCTCGCCGAGGAGCCCCGGCCGGTGTGGACCCGGCTGCCGTTCGAGGCGGCCGCCGCCAACTTCGACGCCGCGTGCAAGGACGGCATTGACGCCCGCTTCACCTGGCCCCGGCGCGGCAGGTACGGCGGCACCACGCAGGTCGACGCGGTGAGCCTCGTACGGGACGAACTGCTGCCGCTCGCCGAGGTCGGGCTGGACGCGTGGGGTGTCGAGCCGGCCGACCGCGACCTGTACCTGGGCGTGATCGAGGAGCGGTGCCGGCGCCGGGTGAACGGGGCGAGCTGGCAGGCCGCGACCTTCCACAAGGCGCTGGACGCGGGCCACACGCGGGAGGCCGCGCTGGCCGCCACCACCCGGCGCTACCGCGAGCTGATGCACCAGGGGGATCCGGTCCACACCTGGCCGGTGGGCCTGCCGGAGCCGGTGCCGCTGGGCTGACGCGCCGCCGGGGTGACATCCTGCTGCCTTCATACTGATCCGGCAGATTGATTTCGACAGATCGATTTCGACAGATCGTTTACGACAGATCGTTTACGACAGGTCGATTTCGACAGGCCGGTGAAGTGGAGGCAGGTGTGCAGGCGGAGGCGAGCCCGGTGGCCGACGATTCCATTCCCCAGCAGGGGCTCTTGCGGCGGATGCTCCGCAACGAGACCCTGCTGGTGCTGGCGCTCTCGCTGGGGGCGAGCGGAGTCTCCGCCCTGATCAGCTTCATCGGCTCGGTCACCAAGCCCGGCGGGCTCAAGGACCAGGCGGCCACGATGAACGCCTCGGCCGCGCCCGGCCGTCCCTGGCTCGACCTCGCCTGGCAGCTCTTCGGGATCACCACGGCGCTAGTGCCCGTCGCGCTCGTCGCGCACTTCCTGCTGCGCGAGGGCGCGAGTCTGCGCACCATCGGCTTCGACCGCACCCGCCCCTGGCCCGACCTCGGCCGCGGCGCGGCGATCGCGGCGGTCATCGGCAGCACCGGCATCGCCTTCTATCTGGCGGCTCGCGGCCTCGGCTTCAACCTCACCGTGGTGCCGGAGGCGCTGCCCGGCGTGTGGTGGAAGTACCCGGTGCTGATCCTCTCCGCCATCCAGAACGCGGTGCTGGAGGAAGTGATCGTCGTCGGCTATCTGCTGCGCCGCCTGGGGCAGCTGGGCTGGACCCCGATGGCCGCGCTGGTCGGCAGCTCGGTGCTGCGCGGCTCGTACCACCTCTACCAGGGCATCGGCGGCTTCATCGGGAACCTGGCCATGGGCGTCGTCTTCGTCTACCTGTACCGCCGCTGGGGACGGGTCGGTCCTCTCGTGGTGGCGCACTCGCTGCTCGACATCGGGGCGTTCGTCGGATACGCGCTGCTGGCGGGCAAGGTGGGGTGGCTCCCGACGGCGTGAATGAAAGCCCCGCCGTCTCAGGCCAGCAGCTCGCCCTCGATGACCGTCACCGCCCTGCCCGTCAGCAGGGTGCGGTCGCCGCGCAGTTCCGTGCGGACGCGGCCGGAGCGGCGTGAGGCCTGGAGGCCCGTGAGGCCGGGGCGGCCCAGGCGCTCGGACCAGAACGGGGCGAGTGCGGTGTGGGCGCTGCCGGTCACCGGGTCCTCGTCGATGCCGACATTCGGGAAGAAGCAGCGGGAGACGAAGTCGTAGCCCTGGGCCGGGTCGTCCGCGCGGGCCGTGGCGATGACGCCGCGCGCGGAGTGGGCCGCGAGGGCCTTGAAGTCGGGGGCGAGGCCGTGCACCGTCTTCTCGTCGGCGAGCTCGACGAGCAGATCGCCGACGTTCGGGCCGGTGTCGAGGATCGTCAGCGGCTCGGCACCCAGTGCCTCGGCGAGCCCGCGGGGCGGGTCGACCCGGGTGAGCGGAGCCGTCGGGAAGTCCAGCGTGACGGAGCCGTCGCCCGCGGGCGTGGCGATGAGGACGCCGCTGCGGGTCGCGAACCGTACCGGCCCCTCGTGGGCGCCGGTGGTGTGCAGGACATGGGCGGTGGCGAGGGTCGCATGGCCGCACATCGCGACCTCGGCGGCCGGAGTGAACCAGCGCAGCGCCCAGTCGGCCTCGCCGCCCTTGGGGAGGGGATGGGCGAAGGCCGTCTCGGCGTGGTTGACCTCCAGGGCGATGCTCTGCAGCCGGCTGTCGTCCGGGAAGGCGTCCGCGTCGTTCAGGAGCATGACCCCGGCCGGGTTGCCGGTGAAGGGACGGTCGGTGAAGGCGTCGACGATTCGAATCCGCATCCCCCGACGCTAGAGGCCCCTCCAGGTCGTGGACCAAGGCCAATTCACGAGTCCTGGCCTGATCGACCGGCTCGGCCCCCGCGGCGGCTGCCTCGGCGTGGCTCCGCTTGACCTTGACACGGTGACAAGCTCTTCACTGTGGCCGAGGAGGTGGTCGCGATGACCATGCCGAAAGAGGACACGAATCCGATGCGAGCTCTCCAGCGGCTGGAGAACGGCAACGCGTCGGTCCGGCTGCGGGCAGTGCTTGCCGTCGGCACGACCCCGGATCCCCGGTTTGTCGACCAGCTCATCGAGCGCTGCGCGATCGAGCCCGAGTTCCACGTACGCGACATGCTCACGTGGGCGCTCACCCGCCACCCGTCGTCCATCACGGTCCCCCGGCTCATCGATGAACTCCGCGCGGAGCGTCCGCAGGCACGAAGCCAGGCGTTACACACGCTGTCCAAGATCGGGGATCGGCGAGCGTGGCCTGCTATCACCCGGGCGCTGCTGACCGACCCCGACGACGAGGTGGCGCGGAGCGCCTGGCGAGCGGCGGTCGTCCTCGTGCCCGAAGGCGAAGAACCCGGGCTGGCCGGAGTGCTGGCGGCACAGCTCGGACGCGGCGAGCGTGAGACGCGGCTGAGCCTCAGCCGGGCGTTGATCGCGCTCGGAGAGGCGATCACGCCGGCCCTGCGCGCCGCGACGACGGATCCCGACCCTCGCGTGCGTGAGCACGCGATCGCCACGGAACGGCTGTGGCGCGACCCGGATGCCGGATTCGGGTTCGCGGTCGAGGAGGCGAAGCGCGTCGTGGCGCTCGGCTCGACCGGCCGGGAGGGATGACAGACAGTGTTGATCGGTGAGGTGGCACGACGGTCCGGGGTCAGCGCCCGCATGCTCAGGCACTACGAGTCGCTCGGCCTGGTGCGGCCGACCGGCCGTACCGGCGCCGGCTATCGCGCGTACTCCGGCGAGGACATCCGGCGGATCTTCCATATCGAGAGCCTGCGCTCCCTGGGGCTGTCGCTGCGTGAGGTCGGGCGCGCGCTGGACGATCCCGGCTTCCGGCCCTCGGAGCTCGTCGACGACCTCGTCCGCCGGACGCGAGAGCGCATCGCGAGTGAGACGGAGCTGCTCACGCGGCTCCGGCGGATCGGTGCCGCGGAACCCGCCGGCTGGGAGGACGTCCTCCAGACCGTCGGTCTCCTCCACGCGTTGGGATCGAAGAGCGCCGGGACGCGCCAACGCGCGGCCCTGTCCTCGGCCGAAGAGGTTCCGTGGCCCGTGGAAGCCCTGGTCGAGGCGGCGTTGAGCGAGACGGACCCGAACGTCGCGGGAGCCCTTCGATGGGCTCTGGCGCAATCGGGCGACGGCGGATCGGCCCTGCTCGCCGAGGGTCTCGGCTCACCCGTGGCCGAGGTCCGGAAACGGGCCGCACAGTCCCTCGTCGAGATGCCGGACGCTGCGGCGACCGCACTTCTGAAGGAGGCTCTCGGGCATCCCGACACGGTGGTCCGCGGATACGCGGCTCTGGAGCTCGGGGCGCGTGGAGTGGGGGCCGCGGTGCCGACGCTCATCGACATGGTCGTCGAGGAGAGGAACGACGTCGACGCGGCCGATGCGCTGAGCGCGCTGGCGAGTGATCCCGCCTCGGCGGAGCGGATCGCCACCGGGCTCGTCGACCGCCTCGCCCACGGCACCGCCGGACCGTCCGAGCGTCGGCGGCTGGCCCAGGCGCTCGCGGACATCCCGGGCCTCACGGCGTCCCGTGCCCTCGCGGATCTGGCCCGTGACGAAGACCGCGTCGTCGCACTGACGGCCACGTACATTCTCGGAATTCGCGACGCACGCTGAATCCGCTCGGCCGGCAGGGCCTTGCCATGCGAACACTACCGATATATCGTTGAAGCATCGCGACAGATCAACGATGGAATGGAGAGTGGTTGCGATGCGTACCCACGGTTACGAGCACGGACATGGCCACGGCGGATCGCGTCACGGCCGGGGCGGCTTCGAGGGGCTGCGGGCGGCCTTCGGGCCGTTCGGGCCCGGCGGTCCTGGTGGTCCCGGCTGGGGAGGGCCCGGTGGTCCGGGCTTCGGTCCCGGCCCCTGGGGCGGACGAGGGCGCGGCGGGCCGAGGGGAAGGGCGCGGCGCGGTGACGTGCGGGCCTCGATCCTCGCGCTCCTGAAGGACCGGCCCATGCACGGCTACGAGATGATTCAGGAGATCGCCGAGCGCAGCGGCGGGGCGTGGAAGCCCAGCCCCGGTTCGGTGTACCCCACCCTTCAGCTGCTGGAGGACGAGGGCCTCATCATCAGCGAGTCCGAGGGCGGCAAGAAGCTGTTCTCGCTCACCGAGGCGGGCCGCACGGCGGCCGAAGACGGGCCCGAGGCTCCCTGGGAGGAAGCCTCCCGCGGGGTCGACTGGGAGGCCCTCGGCGAGATCCGGCAGGCCGGCTTCGGACTGATGGAGGCCTTCGGCCAGGTCTGGAAGACCGGCAACAAGGAGCAGAAGGAGAAGGCGCTCGGCGTCATCAACGAAGCCCGCAAGAAGCTCTACCTGATCCTCGCCGACGAGGACTGAGGGACGGCCCTTCGCGGCACGGGTGCCCCCTGGAGTGATCCGGGGGGCGCTTCCTCGTGCCGGGGTGTCAGGTCACCAGCCCGTCCAGCTTGCGCAGTGACTCGTTCATGGCCGCCGTCGCCGAGTCCCTGAGCTTGCCCGCCATCAACGACACGGCCGCACCGGTGAACTCGCCGTCGATGCGGACCGTCGTCGCGTCGCCGTCGGGCGTGAGGGTGTAGCGCGTCGCGACGGTCACGCCCATCGGGCCCTGGCCGCGGATGGCGAGGACCCTGGCCGGTTCGAGTTCCTCGACGGTCCACTCCACCTCGGCCGGGAAGTTCATCAGCCGCATGTTCTCCTGGAAGGTCGCGCCCACTTCCAGGCTCTTGGGGCCGCCCGACGGGAAGCCGGTGTGGGTCGCGTTCCACTCGCCGTACGCGGACCAGTCCGTGAGCCTGGCCCACACCTTCTCGGCCGGGGCCCCGATGCGTGCCTCCGCGCTGACTTCGGCCATGCGACCACCTCTTCGTGTCGGGTGTCGCGGAACGTAGCCGTGGGGGCCGCAATGTTCAATACTGACGAACAGTCAGGCATGGTGGGTCCGCGGGCAGAACAGCCTGATGTCCTCCGTAAGGAGGAGATTCCGGCCAGTGGAGTCCACTTCCCGTGGGACGCGAAAATGCTCCCTTTCGCGGATGACCCGGGCTCGCGGGGCTGATGGGGTAGGGGATGTGCAACCCCGTATCCCCCGGCAGTCGGCCCCTGAGCACGGCATCCACCGCGCAGAGAACGATGCCAGGCTCAGTGACGAGCTGGCGTCGGTGATCGGTGGTGCCCGTCGCCGGGCGGTCAGGGACGGGGACCGGCAGATCGACACCGCCCATCTGCTGCACTCGCTGCTGGAGTCCGACCCCGAGGTGCGTGCCGTCTTCGGTGACGGACCGCGGATCGCGCGACTGCTGGGCTATCTCGTCCAGCGCAGCATCGGTTACGGCCTGCGCTGGCAGAGCGGTGTCGAGGACTCCGGCGCCGTCCCCGTGGTGACGGAGAGCGCGGGCTTCTCGCCGCTGGCCGCGGCGTCGATGGAGTACGCCTGTGAACGCGCCGCACGCCGCGGCGGACCGGCCCGCGGCATCGACCTGCTCGCGGCGATCGTCGTCGACCCGCAGGCGCGCGCGGTCGAGGTGCTCGCCCGCGCCGGGATCGACCCGCATGAGGTGCTCGCCCGGCTCGCCGACCGGCTCGGCAGGCCCGACGACCGGCTCGGCAGGCCCGACGACCGGCCCGGCAGGTCCGGCGAGTGGGCCGGAGGCGGCGGGACCACGTACTGACCGGTCCTGCCCGGAGCGTTCGCCCCCGTCCAGGCTGTGAGACAGGTGCCATAAGGGATGACGCTCCTGTCAGGGCCTGTCATCATGTGCCGGTGCGTACCTCTGAGAGCAGTCCGAACAGGCGCGGCAGGGGCATGGGGCTCGGCCTCGCGCTGCTGTCCGCGGTCGCCTTCGGCGGATCCGGAGTCGCGGCCAAGCCACTGATCGAGGCGGGACTCGACCCGCTGCACGTGGTGTGGCTGCGCGTGACCGGCGCCGCCCTGGTGATGCTGCCGCTCGCCGTGCGCCACCGCGCGCTGCTGCGCCGCCGCCCCGGACTCCTCGCCGGATTCGGGCTGCTGGCCGTCGCCGGTGTCCAGGCCTTCTATTTCGCGGCGCTCTCCCGTATCCCCGTCGGGGTGGCGCTGCTCATCGAGTACCTGGCGCCCGCGCTGGTGCTCGGCTGGGTGCGCTTCGTGCAGCGGCGGCCGGTGACACGTGCCGCCGCGCTCGGTGTCGTCCTCGCGGTCGGAGGACTCGCGTGCGTCGTCGAGGTGTGGTCGGGCCTCGGCTTCGACGCCCTGGGGCTGCTGCTCGCGCTCGGCGCGGCCTGCTGCCAGGTCGGCTACTTCGTCCTCTCCGACCAGGGCAGCGACGCCGGCGAGGAGGCCCCCGACCCGCTCGGCGTCATCGCCTACGGACTGCTCGTCGGCGCGGCCGTGCTGACCGTCGTCGCCCGGCCCTGGACCATGGACTGGTCCGTGCTCACGGGCACCGCGCGCATGGACGGCACACCCGTCGCCGCCGTCGTCCTGCTGGCCTGGATCGTCCTGGTCGCCACGGTCGTCGCGTACGTCACCGGCGTGGTCTCCGTGCGCCGGCTCTCCCCACAGGTCGCCGGTGTCGTGGCCTGCCTCGAAGCGGTCATCGCGACCGTCCTGGCCTGGGTCCTGCTCGGCGAGCACCTGTCGGCGCCGCAGATCGCCGGTGGCGTCATCGTGCTGCTGGGCGCGTTCATCGCACAGTCCTCGACGCCCGCGAAGGGCTCCGAACGGCCGGTGGCCGGCGGCGGCCCGGAAAGGGAGTTGTCCACGCCGGAAACGGCCGCATAGGGTGCCGATCATGCCGTCCGACGCACTCGTCCTTCCGCCTCCGGCCGCCTGAGGCGGGCCCTCCGGAAACCGCGCCCGGCGCGTAGCCGCCGGGCCGGACGGTGCTGCCCGCAGACGAAGTCCGCGGACCCCCGCTGATCCGGGGTCCTTCCCGAACTTCCGCGCACCCGCCGCCCGTTCCGCGCGGCGCGTCGTGCGCGTCTGCGGAGAGAACACGTGTCGAACACTGCCTCCGGCCTGCCCATCGGGCGAGGCCTCCTCTATCTGATCGTCGCCGGTGTCGCCTGGGGCACCGCGGGCGCGGCCGCCTCCCTGGTCTACCGGGCCAGTGACATGGGGCCCGTCGCCCTCTCCTTCTGGCGCTGCGCCGCCGGTCTGCTGCTGCTCGCCGTCCGCCTCGTACGGCCGCGCCCCGGGACCGCCGTACGCGAGCCGCGCGGCCGCCGGGCGCTGCGGGCCGGGGTCACCGGGCTCGGGCTCGCGGTCTTCCAGACGGCCTACTTCGCGGCCGTCTCCGCCACCGGCCTCGCCGTCGCCACCCTCGTCACCCTGGGCGCCGGGCCCGTGCTCATCGCGCTCGGCGCCCGGCTGACCCTGGCCGAACGCCTGGGCCGGGGCGGAACCGTAGCCGTCGTGGGTGCCCTCGCGGGGCTCGCGGTGCTCGTCCTCGGCGGCGGCGGCACCGCCGTACGCCCGTGGGGTGTGCTGCTCGCGCTGCTGTCCGCGGCCGGGTACAGCGCGATGACGCTGCTCACCCGCCGGTGGGGACGTGACGGCGAGGCCGACGCGTCCCGGACGACCGTCGGGGCCTTCGCCGTCACGAGCCTGTGCCTGCTGCCGTTCGCCTGGGCGGAAGGGCTGCTGCCGCACACGGAGGAGCCCGGGCGGCTCCTGGTGCTCCTGGTGTATGTCGCCGCCGTGCCCACGGCCCTCGCCTACGGTCTGTACTTCGCCGGGGCGGCCGTGGTGCGGTCGGCCACCGTCTCGGGGGTCATGTTGCTCGAGCCGGTGAGTGCGGCGGTGCTGGCCGTCGTGCTGCTCGGGGAGCGTCTCACGGTGGCGACGGTGGCTGGAACCCTGCTGTTGCTGGGTTCCGTCGCGGGGCTTGCGGTGGGAGAGGCGCGGGGAGCGCGGGGGAAGCCGGGAGTGCTTGTGTGACCGGCGGCTGCGGGTGGTCCGTGGCTGGTCGCGCCCACGCGGCGGAGCCGCGCATCAGCACAGCCCCGCGCCTCTGAGGGCGTGCGCTCAGAGGGACCGCAGATACTCGGGCAATTCGGTGCCGGGGGCCAGACCGGGGTCGGGGATCGGGGTGCCGTAGCTCTTCCGCACCGGGATCAGACCGGCCCAGTGCGGGAGGCCGAGGTCCTCCGTTTCGTCGTCCACGCCGCCGGTATGGACCTTGGCGGAGACCTCGTCCAGGTCCAGGCGGAGCACGGCGGTGGCGGCCAGCTCCTTCTTGTTGGCCGGCCGCGAGTCGGCGGAGCGGCCCGGCACGACGTGGTCGACCAGCGCGTCCAGGGCCTGCCGCTTCTCCTCGGGGTCCGTCACGTCGTGGGCGACGCCGTGCACCACCACGGAGCGGTAGTTGATCGAGTGGTGGAAGGCCGAGCGGGCCAGGACCAGTTCGTCGACGTGCGTGACGGTCAGGCAGACCGGGAGGCCCGGGTCGGCCTGACCGGCCGCCCGCAGCGGGCGCGAGCCCGTCGAACCGTGCACGTAGAGCCGCTCGCCGACCCGGGCGAACAGCGTGGGCAGCACGACCGGAGCGCCGTCGCGGACGAAACCGAGGTGGCAGATGTAGGCCTCATCGAGTACCGCGTGCACCAGTTCCCTGTCGAACGAGGCCCGGTCCGGGGAGCGCGTGGGGACGGTGCGGTCGGTCGGGGTGTAGGCGGTGGCGGGCTGCGACGGCGTCTGTGCGGTCCCCTGCATTGGCGCTCTCCATTGCACTAGTGCATAATCAGATTTGTGCTAGGAGAGTATCGGATCAGCGGGCGCCGCGCAGCGGACATCTCCGCGAGCGTGGAGCGGGCGGTGGGCAGCGGTGAGCTGCTGCCTGGTCAACTGCTGCCGCCCATGCGGGAGTTGGCGGAGCGGTTGAGGGTGAACCCCAACACGGTCGCGGCCGCGTACCGGACGCTGCGGGAGCGCGGGGTCATCGAGACCGCGGGCCGGCGCGGCAGCCGTGTGCGGTCGGCGCCGGCGACGACCGGGCGGGACCAGATCAGGGTGGACGTCCCCGAAGGCGTGCGTGATGTGGCGGCGGGCAATCCGGACCCGGCGTTGCTCCCGCCGCTCGCGGCCGCCTTCGCGGCGGCGGCCGCCGAGGCCGACCGTGCGCCCGTGCTCTATGGAGAGGACCCCGTGGAGCCGGAGCTGGCCCGGATCGCGCGGGCCGGCCTCGACGCGGACGGAGTGCCCGACGGGCCGCTCGCGGTGCTCTCCGGGGCACTCGACGGTGTCGAACGCGTGCTGGCGGCCCATCTCAAGCCCGGCGACACCGTCGCCGTCGAGGACCCCGGCTGGGGTCGCACCCTCGACCTGGTGCCGGCGCTCGGGCTCAGGACCGTCCCCGTCGGCGTCGACGACGACGGACCGTACGCCGAGGACGTACGCCGGGCGCTGGAGGCCGGGGCGCGGGCCCTGATCGTCACGGACCGGGCGCAGAACCCGACCGGCGCCGCGGTGAGTGCCGCACGCGCGCGTGCCCTGCGGTCCGTGCTCCGGGAGTACCGGGAGACCCTGCTGATCGAGGACGACCACGGCCACGGCATCGTCGACCTTCCCCTCCGCCCCCTGGCCGGCGTCACCCGGCACTGGGCCTTCGTTCGCTCGGCCGCCAAGGCCTACGGCCCCGATCTGCGCCTCGCCCTGCTCACCGGGGACGCCGTCACCGTCGACCGGGTCCGTGGGCGGCATCGCCTCGGGCCGGGCTGGGTGAGCCGGCTGATGCAGCGGGCCCTGGTGCGGCTGTGGGCCGACGGGGCGGTGGACACGCACGCGGTGGCGGCGTCGTACGGGCGGCGCCGGGAGGCACTGATCGAAGCGCTCGTCCGACGTGGGGTCGCGGCACACGGGCGCAGCGGGATGAATGTGTGGGTGCCCGTGCCGGACGAGACCGGAGCGGTCGCCCGGCTGCAGCACGCCGGCTGGGCGGTCGCCCCGGGAGCCCGCTTCCGGTTGAGCGCACCGCCCGGCATCCGGGTCACCGTCTCGACGCTCGCCGAGCACGAGAACGGCAGCGAGGGCGGGAGCGAGATCGAGATGCTGGCCGACGCGATCGCCTCGGCCCTCGGACCGGCTCCGGCGCGCGGTTACGTCTGAGGCCCCGGCCGCGTCCGGGGCTTCGGCCGGACCTGCGTGAGGGCCGCGCCGGTCAGGACGATCACCGCGCCGACCGGTGTCGACCAGGCGAGCGACTCGCCGAGGAGCGCGACGCCGGCGGCCGTGGCGATGACCGGGATGAAGTAGGTGACCATCTGGGCCGTCGTCGGGCCGACCTCGGCGACCAGGCCGTACTGGAGGAGCACGGCGAGGCCCGTGCCCAGGGCGCCCAGGGCGGCGATCGCCAGCAGCGGCACGATCGGCAGAGCGCTGGGCAGGGTGGTGAACAGCGGGGTGACAACGGCCAGTTGGACCGTCGCGAGCAGCAGCTGCGCACCGGTCATCGACAGGTGTGAGTGGCTCGCGCCGGCCAGGGTGCGGCGGACGTAGATCCAGCCGATCGGGTAGCTGAGGGAGGCCAGCAGGGCCAGTGCCGTACCGGTGGTGTCCAGGCCGTGGAAGCCCTGCCAGGCGCCCAGCACCGTGAGCACCCCCAGGAAGCCGAGCCCGAGGCCCGCTACCCGCACCCGGGTCGGGCGGTCCTCCGAGAGGGCGACCAGGGACAGCGCCATGCCCCACAGCGGCGAGGTCGCGTTGCAGATGCCCGCCAGGGTGGACGGGATGGTCAGCTCGGCGTACGCGAAGAGCGAGAACGGCAGGGCGTTGAGCAGGAACGCGGCGACCGTCAGATGCCCCCAGGTGCGCGCCCCTCGCGGCAGTCGCTCGCGGCGCACCGCCATCGCGGCGGCCAGCACCGCCGTACCGAACACCAGCCGGCCCAGCGTGACCTGGAACGGCGCGTAGCCCTGGGTGCCGACCTTGATGAGCAGGAAGCTGAAGCCCCAGATCAAGGACAGCGCGGCGAAGCGGAGACGCCAGTCGAGACGGCGCCGCGGCCGGCCGGGCGAGGCCTTGGTGAGCCGGCCGGGTGTGGTGGTGACGGTGGTCATGGCAGCCACGATGCTGGAGCGGAACCTCGTAGCACAATCGAGATTTCGCACGCGATATTGCGTAGCATCGCTTATATGTTGAACCTGGAGCGCCTGCGCACCCTCGACGCCCTCGCGCGGCACGGCTCGGTCAGCGGCGCGGCCGCGGGCCTGCACATCACGACCTCGGCCGTCTCCCAGCAGATGTCCAAGCTGGAGCGGGAGGTCGGCCGGCAGCTCCTCGCCAAGAACGGCCGGGGCGTGCGGCTCACCGACGCGGGCCGGCTGCTCGCCGAGCACGCCGCGCGCATCCTGTCCCAGGTCGAACTCGCCAGGTCCGACCTGGAGGCGCAGCGCGGGGAGGTCGTCGGCGAGCTCAGACTGTCGGCGTTCCCGACGGCCGCCCGTGGCCTGTTCCCCCAGGCCCTGTCCGCGCTGCGCGAGCGGCATCCAGCGCTCCGGCTGCGCTCCTGCGAGCTGGAACCGGAGCGCGGCATCGCCGGAGTCGTCCGCGGCGACCTCGACCTCGCCGTGGTGCTCGACTGGTACAACAAGCCGATGGCGCTGCCCGACGGCCTGGTCAAGGCGCCGATCCTGGACGACCCCGCCGATGTCGCCATGCCGGTGGCCCACCGGCTCGCCGGGCGGGACGAGGTGGACCTCGCCGAGTTCGCCGAAGACGAGTGGATCACCTGGGGCGAGGGCGAGTTCTGCCACGAGTGGCTGATGTTCACGCTCCGCTCGAAGGGCATCGAGCCGATCGTCGGCCATCGCGCCGCCGAGACCCATACCCAGCTCGGGCTGGTCGCCGCGGGCCTCGGGGTGTGCATCGCCCCGCTGCTCGGCCGCCACCCGGTGCCCGACGGGGTCGTGACCGTCCCGGTCAGGCAGCGGGTCCGGCGGCATGTGTACGTCGTCTGGCGTGCGGACGCCGACCGCCGCCCTTCGATCAGGGCCGCGGTCAAGGCCCTGCGGGCAGCGGGGGAGAACGTCGCCTGAGCGCTCCGCGCGGGTTACCGCGCTCCTCAGGCGGGCCCGAGCTTGCGGAAGTCCCAGGAGACGATCTTCTGCGGTGTCAGGCGTATCCAGGCGTGCCGGCCGTCGTGCGGCATCTCCTCCAGGCCGAAGTTCTTCCGGGCGAACAGCGTCTCCGGGACGTCGAGTTCGGCACGCAGCTCCCCGGTGCGCGGGATCTCTCCCACGAACTCGACGACGCCCGACAGCTCGGCCCCCCGCAGCTCGTCGTACTCCTCGCCGGTGTCCACCACGATCGCCACCCGGGGGTCGCGCCTCAGGTCGGTCCACCGCTTGCTGCGTACGACCGAGTACAGCCACATCGAGGCGCCGTCCCAGGCGAACCACAGCGTGCTCACGTGCGGAGCGCCCTCGGCCGAGATCGTGGCGACCCGGCAGGTGCGCTGCGTGGTGAGGAAATCGTCCAGCTCGCCGGGCGTCATCATGATCTTCCGGCCCCTGCGCTGCTGCGTGACGGTCATGCTCCCCCTCTTTCTTCTTCTCACGTCGTGTCAGAGGAGATCCTCTGACATCACGTCAGAAAAGAATGAGTGCTCTTCCGTCCGTTAGCAACGGTGGCTACGCTCGCCCGACCCGCCGCCGGCGCCCAGGGGGAACCGTGCCCTCGTACGAAGAGCTCAGCGAACTCCTCGATCCGCGGACCACCGTGCTGCTCACCGTCGAATGCCAGGAGGGCGTCGTCGGAACGGACAGCGCACTGCCCGAACTCGCCGCCGAGGCCCGCTCAGGCGGTGTGCTCGCCAATGTCGCCCGTCTGGTGGCCGCCGCCCACGAAGGCGGCGTCCAGGTCGTCCACGCCGTCGCCGAGCGCCGCCCCGACGGACGCGGCGCCAACCACAATGCCCGCCTCTTCCGGGCTGCCGCACGCCTGCCCGTCCAGCAGCTGTCCGGCACGCCGGCGGTGCGGGTGGCCGCCCCGATCGAGGTCGCCGATGAGGACCTCGTCGTACGACGCCTGCACGGGCTGTCGCCCCTCCAGGGCACCGATGTCGACCCGCTGCTGCGCAACCTCGGCTGCCGCACCCTGATCGTCACCGGCGTATCGGCCAACGTGGCCGTGCCCAACGCCGTGTTCGACGCCGTGAACCGCGGCTACACCGCCGTGGTCCCGACGGACGCCATCGCGGGAGTGCCGTCCGACTACACCCCCGCGATGATCCGCCACACCCTCGCGTTGGTCGCCACGGTCGCGACCACGGACGAGGTGCTGACGTGTCTGAAGCGTGCGCGTGAGGTCAGGCGAGCGTGATGGAGTCGCCGTTCACGGTCACCTGCTTCGCCTCCAGCGGCTTGACGGCGGGTCCCTTCTTCACACTGCCGTCGAGGACGGAGAACTGACTGCCGTGGCAGGTGCAGGAGATGATGTCGTCCTTGAGGTCCACCATCGGACAGTTCTGGTGGGTACAGATCGTCGAGAAGGCCTTGTAGTCGCCCGCGGCCGGCTGGGAGACCACGACCTTCTCGTCCTTGAAGATCTTGCCGCTTCCCTCGGGGATGTCGGCGGTCTTCGCGAGTGCCGCGCCACCGGCCCCCGCCTCGGGGGACGAGCCGCCGCCCTCGTTCGTCGCGCCGCCACCGCCGGCACCCTGTTCGGTGGACGGGTCGGACGCCTTGTCGTCCGATCCGCACGCCGTCAGCGCGACGGTGAGCCCCGCCGCGCCAGCTGCCGCCACCACAGCGCGGCGGCTCGGTCCGGACATCGGCTGAACTGATTCGCTGGTCATGCTGACGTTCCTTCCGGGGATTCGTGATCTGCGGAGAGGTACGGCCCTTGAGGACCGGCTGTTCAGACAATGCCGAGATCCTGACTCGTTCGCGGAAGCACGTGGGTAAAGCGGAGCTGTCGGTTCGCTGTCGGGTTCCGGCCCGCCGCCGCGAGGCCGTCGTCCGTACCGCCGTCCGCGTCAGTAACCTGGGGCGATGCTCAAGGAAGTGATCGCGACCCGTTTCATCGCGCCGCTGCGCGAGGGCGGTTCGCTGCCGGGACTCGTCGAGGCCGACGACCACGGGATGTACGTCCTGAAGTTCAGCGGCGCCGGGCAGGGCCGCAAGACGCTCGTCGCCGAGGTGGTCTGCGGGGAGCTCGCCCGCCGGCTGGGGCTGCGGGTGCCGCGCCTGGTCACGGTCGAGCTCGATCCGGAGCTGGGGCTGGGCGAGCCCGACCAGGAGGTGCAGAACCTGCTCAGGTCCAGCGGCGGCACCAACCTCGGCATGGACTTCCTCTCCGGCGCGCTCGGGTTCGACCCGCTCGCGTTCCGGGTGAGCTCCGAGGAGGCCGGGCGGATCGTCTGGTTCGACGCGCTGGTCAACAACGTCGACCGGTCCTGGCGCAACCCCAACCTGCTGATGTGGCGGGGCGAGGTGTGGCTCGTCGATCACGGCGCGACCATGATCTGGCACCACAACTGGCCCGGCGCGCAGGCCTCGGCGGCCCGCCCCTACGACGCCTCCGAGCACGCTCTGGCGCCCTTCGCGCCCGATGTCGCCGCCGCCGCGGCCGAGTTGGCGCCCCTGGTCACCGAGGACCTGCTCGCCGAGGTCACCGCGCGGATCCCGGACACCTGGCTGGCCGGCGAGCCCGGCTTCGACACGCCGGACGACCTGAGGCAGGCCTACGCACGGCCGCTGCTCGCGCGGGCCGCCGTCATCCACGACCGCATCCAGGGGACCAAGTGAGCGACCGGCACATCATCAGGGGCGGGACGCGGGACCGCCAGATCTACGAGTACGCCGTCCTGCGCGTCGTCCCGCGCGTCGAGCGCGGCGAGCGCATCAACGCGGGAGTCCTCGTCTACTGCCGTGCCGAGTCCTACGTCGGCGCGCGTACCCACCTCGACGAGGCGCGGCTGCTTGCACTCGACCCCCGGGCGGACGTGGCCGGCGTCCGGGCCGCGCTGCGCGCCGTGGAGGGCATCTGCGCCGGCGGCCCCGCGGCCGGCCAGGCCGCGACCGACGACCCGGGCCGCCGATTCCGCTGGCTCATCGCCCCCCGCTCGACGATCGTCCGGCCCGGCCCCGTACACACGGGGCTGACCACGGATCCGGCGGCGGAGACGGAGCGTTTGCTGGACTTGCTGGTCAGGTAATGGATCACATGCCCCGCCGGGTTGTCAGTACCGGCGGCGTTTCACCAGGTAACCGGCCGAGAGCGCGGCGCCCGTCGTAAAGGTGAGACCGATGCCGAGATCCCAGTCGCTCGGCCCTGTGGCCACCGCGCCCCCGAGTCCGCCGCGTACACCTTGGGACGGGGCGGTGGTGGGCGTGGTGGTGACCGGAGCGGACGGGTCGGCGGAGGTGGTCGGGGAGATGACTCCACGGCGGGGCAAGGCCTCACACGCGATGCCGTCGTCCGGGCCCTGGTCCTCGTCGAGTCTGTTGGGATCGCTCGGATCCGAGTCGAAGACGGCTTGCGCGTCCTCCTGGAAGGAGAAGTTGCCGCAGTCCAGGTCCTGTCGGGCGTGAGCGGGGTCGGCCAATGGCACGATCGCGGCGATCGCGAACAGCGTGCCTATGGCACCGGTGCGACGGCGCATGGAGCGCCTCCCTTCCGGCCACGAGTGGCTCGCGCTTCGACGTTAGGGTCCGAGGACCGCGGCGGCGCGCAGCCGTAGGCCGATCGGGTGTCCGGGGGTGTGCCGCCGGGCCGGGTGGCTCGGGTAATGGATCACACGCACCCCGTCGGCCGTTGACACCGCGTGCCAGGGCTTCTAGCGTCACACCCACTGAAGGTACTAAGCGGTCGCTCACCTGAGGAGAAGCAGCCATGTCCACCACTGAGCAGCGGGTCGCCGTAGTCACCGGTGCCGCGCGCGGTATCGGTGCCGCCACCGCCGTACGACTGGCCGCCGAGGGCCGCGCGGTCGCCGTGATCGACCTCGACGAGGCCGCCTGCAAGGACACCGTCGAGAAGATCACCGCGGCGGGCGGCAAGGCCATCGCGGTCGGCGCCGACGTCTCCGACGAGGCCCAGGTCGAGGCCGCCATCGCCCGTGTCGCCGCGGAGCTCGGCGCGCCGACGATCCTGGTCAACAACGCGGGCGTGCTGCGCGACAACCTGCTGTTCAAGATGAGCGTCTCCGACTGGGACACCGTCATGAACGTGCACCTGCGCGGCGCCTTCCTGATGTCCAAGGCCTGTCAGAAGCACATGGTGGACGCGGGCTTCGGCAGGATCGTCAACCTGTCCTCGTCCTCCGCGCTCGGCAACCGCGGCCAGGTGAACTACTCCGCGGCCAAGGCCGGTCTGCAGGGCTTCACCAAGACCCTCGCCAAGGAACTCGGCAAGTTCGGCGTGACCGCCAACGCCGTCGCCCCCGGCTTCATCGCCACCGAGATGACCAAGGCCACCGCCGACCGCGTCGGCATGGGCTTCGAGGACTTCAAGGCCGCCGCCGCCACCCAGATCCCGGTCGCCCGGGTCGGCGAGCCGGACGACATCGCCAACGCCATCGCCTTCTTCACGGGCGAGGCGGCCGGATTCGTCTCCGGCCAGGTGCTGTACGTGGCCGGCGGACCGCTCGACTAGAGGACGACAGACATGACTTCCGTGGAACTCTCCGGCAAGGTCGCCCTCGTCACGGGCGGCAGCCGCGGCATCGGCTACGGCGTCGCCGAGGCGCTCGTCGCGCGCGGCGACCGCGTGTGCCTCACCGGCCGTAACGAGGACTCGCTCAAGGAGGCCGTCGAGCAGCTCGGCGCCGACCGCGCGATCTACGTCGCGGGCAAGGCGCACGACGAGGCCCACCAGGCCGTCACCGTCGAGCGCACGATGGAGGCCTTCGGCCGCGTCGACTTCCTGGTCAACAACGCCGGCACCAACCCGGTGTTCGGGCCGATCGCCGACCTCGACCTGGACGTCGCGCGCAAGGTCTTCGAGACCAATGTGGTCTCCGCGCTCGGCTTCGCCCAGAAGACCTGGCACGCCTGGCAGAAGGACAACGGCGGCGCCATCGTCAACATCGCCTCGGTCGCCGGCCTCTCGCCCTCGCCGTTCATCGGCGCCTACGGCATCAGCAAGGCGGCGATGATCAACCTGACGGTGCAGCTCGCGCACGAGTACGCACCCAAGGTACGGGTCAACGCGATCGCCCCGGCCGTCGTGAAGACCAAGTTCGCGAAGGCCCTGTACGAGGGCCGGGAGGAGGAGGCCGCAGCGGCCTACCCGCTCGGCCGGCTCGGCGTGCCCTCCGACATCGGCGGCGCGGCCGCGTTCCTCACCTCCGGCCAGTCCGACTGGGTCACCGGCCAGACGCTCGTCGTGGACGGCGGCATCTTCCTCAACGCCGGCACGGGCTGACGCACGCGGCTCGGCACGGGCGCCCGTGGACGCGAGCGGCGCCCGTGCCGACGTAAAACCCTCGCAAAGGGCGATGACAACGTCGTCAAAGGTTTATCGATCAAGGAGTCATGCACCGGGGAGGGCCGGCGGGCCGGGCACTGCGGTATGGTCTGCCGACCCTTGGTATGGCAGATCGAGGAGCGTGCGCGTGTTCAACCGGAACCGACGCCTGCGGCAGGTGGCGGCCGTCGCGTCCATATCGTCCCTTCTCGCCGGGTGTGGCGTGTTGTCGTCCGACACCCCGGAGGACGAGGGGCCGATCGTCGTGGGCACCACCAGTTCGCCCAGCACGCTCGATCCCGCGGCGTCGTGGGACAGCTCCTGGGAGCTGTTCCGCAACGTCTACCAGACGCTGCTGAGCTATCCGACGGGTGCGAGCGAGCCCCAGCCGGACGCCGCCGAGCAGTGCGGCTTCAGCGACTCCTCGAACCAGGTCTACCGCTGCGAACTGCGCGAGGGCCTGAAGTTCTCCAACGGCGACGCGCTGGACGCCCAGGCGGTCAAGTACTCCTTCGACCGGATCCGCAAGATCAACGTCAACGGCGGCCCCGCCGGTCTGCTGGGCAGCCTCGAGCGGGTCCAGGCGCCGAACGAGCGTGAGGTGGTCTTCCACCTCAACAAGCCCGACGCCACCTTCCCGTTCGTGCTCGCCACCCCCGCCATGTCGATCGTCTCCCCGCAGGCCTATCCGGAGAACTCCCTGCGCAAGGGCAGCGACGTCGTCGGCTCCGGGCCCTACACGCTCGACTCGTACGCGGACGGCAAGGAGGCCGTCCTCGTCCGCAACGACGGCTACAAGGGCTACGCGGAGCGCCGGAACGACGCGGTGACCATCCGCTACTTCCAGGACTCCGGCACCATGGTCAAGGCCCTGCGCAACGAGCAGATCGACGTGACCTACCGGGGTCTGGCCGCCGGCGACGTCGTCGACCTCCAGAGCAAGACCTCAAACGAGGAGGAGATCCAGCTCGTCGACGGCACCGGCACGGACATCAACTACCTGGTGTTCAACCCGAAGGACTCCTGGGCCAAGCGCAAGCCCGTGCGCCAGGCCATCGCGCAGGTCATCGACCGGGCGGCGATCGCCCACAAGGTCTACAAGGACACCGTCGACCCGCTGTACTCCATGGTCCCCAAGGGCCTCACGGGCCACACCACGGGCTTCTTCGACGACTACGGCGACCCCGACGTCGACAAGGCCCGCGAGATCCTCAACGGCGCCGGCATCAACCAGCGGGTCCCGCTCACCTTCTGGTACACGAGCGACCGCTACGGCTCCGAGACCGCCGAGGAGTTCAAGGAGCTGAAGCGCCAGCTCGAGGACTCCGGCCTCTTCTCGATCAGCCTGAAGAGCCGCCCCTGGAAGACCTACGTCGAGGGCTACCAGAAGGGCGAGTACCCGGTGTTCGGGCGTGGCTGGTTCCCCGACTTCCCGGACGCCGAGAACTTCATCGCGCCGTTCGTCGGCGAGCAGAACGCCCTCGGGACGCCCTACCCGGCCCCCGAGATCACCGGCGACCTGCTGCCCCGGTCGCGCCGGGAGAGCGACCGCGCGAATGTGGAGAAGGAGTTCGAGGAGGCCCAGCGGATCCTGGTGGACGACGCGCGACTGCTGCCGCTGTGGCAGGGCAGGCAGTACGTGGCCGCGAGCCGGGACGTCTCGGGCGCCGAGCGCGCCCTGGACCCGTCGACGATCATGATGCTGTGGGAGCTGCACCGCAAGACCGCCTGGTAGGCGGGTCGGCACCGGGCTTTCCCGGGCACGTTGTCAGTGGTCGCCTGTAGGTTCTGAGGCCTGGAAGTGACCGCACATCGTGAGGACGTTGACGTGACCGACACCGCCATGCTGCCCGAGTCCTGGCGCGGGGTTCTGGGCGACGAACTGCAGCAGCCCTATTTCAAGGAGCTGACGGAGTTCGTCGAGGAGGAGCGGGCGAAGGGTCCCGTGTATCCGGCGCGCGAGGAGGTCTTCGCCGCGCTGGACGCCACGCCGTACGAGAAGGTGAAGGTCCTGATCCTCGGTCAGGACCCTTACCACGGCGAGGGCCAGGGGCACGGGCTGTGCTTCTCGGTCCGGCCCGGTGTGCGGACCCCGCCGTCCCTGCGGAACATCTACAAGGAGATGCACGAGGAGCTGGGCGCGCCGATCCCGGACAACGGCTATCTGATGCCGTGGGCCGAGCAGGGCGTCCTGCTGCTCAACGCGGTGCTCACGGTCCGGGGCGGCGAGGCCAACTCGCACAAGGGCCGGGGCTGGGAGAGGTTCACCGACGCCGTGATCCGCGCGGTCGCCGGGCGGCCCGACCCGGCGGTGTTCGTACTGTGGGGGAACTACGCGCAGAAGAAGCTCCCGCTGATCGACGAGTCGCGGCATGTGGTGGTCAAGGGCGCGCATCCGTCGCCGCTGTCGGCGAAGAAGTTCTTCGGCTCGCGTCCGTTCACGCAGATCGACGCGGCGGTGGCGGCGCAGGGGCACGAGCCGATCGACTGGACGATTCCGAACCTGGGCTGAGGACGGGCGGCGCACGGCGGGGTCTTCGTCCCGGAAGGCCCCGTGCGTACGGACCGGCCTGAGCCGGATCGCCGCCCTCTCCGGTTAGCGTCGGAAGATCAGCCGGCGAGTGCGCGGAGGGCGTGGCGATGGAGCGACAGGAGCAGACGGCGCCGGACACCGTGCTGACGCGGATCGGGCAGGTCGTCATGCTGCACCACGCGGGGGACCGGGAGGAGGCCCGGCACCGGTTCCTGGACCTGTGGGCGGAGATCGGGGAGCACGGGGACCCCCTGCACCGCTGCACCCTCGCGCACTACCTGGCCGACACACAGGACGACCCCGGGGACGAACTGGCCTGGGACCTGCGCGCGTTGACGGCGGCGGAGGAGATCTCCGAGGGCGGGCTCCCCTCGGGAGAGGCGGTGCGGGCGTTCTACCCCTCCCTCCACCTGAATCTGGCCGACGACTACCTCAAGCTCGGCCAGTGCGACGCGGCCCGCATCCATCTGCGACGGGCCAGGGGAACCGCCGCCACCCTCGCCGACGACAGGTACGGCGAGGGCGTACGGGCCGCCATCGAACGGCTGGAGTCCCGGCTGGGAGAAGGCGGCGGCGGGACGTGGGCACCGCCGCGGCAACGGCCCTGAGGGGGGTCGGTCAACGCCGGTACGTGTCGCGGCAGATCGTCGCCTCGGGGCTGTCCGGCCGCCACCCCCCGTAGCGCCTGCCGAGCGCGCACACGTCCGCGTTCTTCGGGACGTTCTGGTGGACGTCCTGCCGTACCGACTCCGAGACGTCCGGAAGGCCAGCGGGTGGCCGCTGTGGGCTGCGCGGGGCCGGTGCCCGGTGTTCCGGGCGGGCGGGGCGGGGGTGGGCCTCCCGGGTGCCGGACGGTGGCCGCCCCTGCTCCGGTGAGGCCGCCGGGGGCGTGGCCGGTCGGGACGCGGACGCGGTCGGCTGCGGGCGACGGGACCCCTCGATGAGTTCCAGGGCCTCCCGGGCCGGTGCCTGCACGACCTGCTCCTGCGGCCGGGGTGCCGGCGGCCGGGACGGCGCCGCCGGCGGTCCGGGAACGGGGGGATCCTGGACCGTCACACAGCCGGAGAGGGCCGAGACCGCCACGGTCACCAGGAGCGTCGCTGTGGTCGTCGTTCGATGCACCCGCGCAACTCTGGTGCGTCCGGTCCCTGGTGGGACAGCGGACAGGCGGAGGATGCCCCGCACGGGTGATGTCCCGCCCCGTACGGAGGCCCTCGGTGGGCCGTGGGTGACGTCAGTCGCCGGTCGAGCCGTCGAGGCGCTCGCGGATCAGGTCGGCGTGGCCGTTGTGCCGCGCGTACTCCTCGATCATGTGGGTGTAGATCCACCGCAGGTTGAACCGCTCGCCGGTGCGGTGGTGCTTGCCCTCGGAGATGTCGTCCAGGGCGAAGCGGGCGGCGTTGCGCCGGGCGGTGTCGATCTGGGCCTGCCAGGTGGCATACGCCTCCTGATAGGTGTCCGCCTCGGTCAGATGGAACTCGCCGTCCCGGTTCTCGTCGCTGTAGTACATCGGCGGCGCGTCCTCGTTCGTCAGTACCTTGCGGAACCAGCCCCGCTCCACATCCGCCATGTGCCGCACCAGCCCCATCAGGGACAGTACGGAGGGCTCTACGGAGGCCGTCCTGAGCTGCTCGTCGCTCAGGCCCTCGCACTTCATGGCGAGGGTCTGCCGGTGGTAGTCCAGCCAGCCTTCCAGCATGGCGCGTTCGGCGGCGTCGGTGGCGGGTTCGGTGCGCTCGATGGTCATGCCCGCATCCTTTCCCAACTCGCCCGGACTGCCCAGGGGTTTTCAGTCGCCGAGCATCCCCGCGAGCAGCTCGCGCAGCCCGGCCCGAATTTCCTCCAGGCTCGGTGCCCCGGGCCCGAACGATCCCGCGACGCAGCTGAACATCAGCCCGTCCGCCCAGGCGATCAGCGACAGCGTGTGCCGGGCCGGGTCCGTCGAGCCCATCCCCGTGACCAGGGCGGTGAGCTGGTCACGGAAGCGGGCGCCCGTCGCGTCGAAGTAGGCCCGCAGTTCGGCGCGCCGGGTCGCCTCCAGGGCCAGTTCGTAGCGGGCGAGCGTGAGGGCGCGGTTGCCCGTCAGGGCGCGGTGGGTCGCCAGGGCCAGCGCGTCCGCGAGGGAGTCGGCCCCGGACCGCGGGTCCGGCATCTCGTGCAGCGCCAGCACCCGGGCCTCGCGGTCGGCCAGACGCCGCACCGCCAGTTCCAGCAGGGCCTGCCGGGTCCGCGCGAGGTTCGACGTCGAGCCCTGGGGGAGTCCGGCCGTCTCGTCGACCGCCCGGTGCGTGAGGCCCCGCATCCCGCGCTCGGCCAGCAGGGCGAGGGCGGTGTCGGCGACGAGGTCGGCGCGGGAAGGGCCGGGGGTGCGTACGGACATGGGGCTCACGCTACCCCTCTCACTACAGCTGTAGTAAGGTCGACAACGCACTACAGATGTAGTCGACGCTGTTTCGAGGAGGAGCCATGGCGCGGACGAGGCGGGCCGTCGTGATCGGCGGCGGTATCGGAGGTCTCACCGCGGCGGCCGCGCTGCACCTGCGCGGCTGGCGTGTCACGGTGCTGGAGCGCGCCCGCTCGCTGGAGCCGGTCGGCGCCGCGATCTCCCTCGCTCCCAACTCCCTGCGCGCGCTGGACGTCATCGGCCTCGGCGACAAGATCCGCGGCCTCGCCGCCTGGGCGGGTGACGGCGGGCTGCGCACACCGTCCGGGCGGTGGCTCTCGCGCTCCTCCGCCGACGCCGCCACCGAGCGCTTCGGCGGCCCGCTCGTGCTGCTGCACCGCGCCACCCTCGTCGAGCACCTGGCGGCACAGCTCCCGCCCGACGCCGTCCGTACGGCCGCCTCAGCGACCCTGGCCGACAGCGGTGACACCGGCCGGCCCGCCCGGGTCGTCACCGCGGACGGAGAGCTGGAGGCCGACCTGGTGGTGGGTGCCGACGGAGTCCGGTCCGCCGTACGCCGGGCGCTCTTTCCCGGACACTCCGGGACGGTGTACTCGGGATTCACCACCTGGCGGGTCGTGATCCCCGTCCCCGGTGCCGAGTTCGCCTCGCACGAGACCTGGGGGAGGGGTCGCATCTGGGGCACGCACCCGCTCAAGGACGGCCGCGTCTACGCCTACGCCGCCGCCGTGACACCCGTCGGCGGACACGCGCCCGACGACGAGAAGGCCGAGCTGCTCCGCCGCTTCGGCGACTGGCACGACCCGATCCCCGCCGTGCTCGCCGCCGCCCGTCCCGACGACGTCCTGCGTCACGACGTCCACCACATCGCCGAGCCCCTGCCCGCCTACCACCGAGGCCGGGTCGCCCTCGTCGGCGACGCCGCGCACGCCATGCCCCCGACCCTCGGTCAGGGCGGCAATCAGGCCATCGAGGACGCGATCGTCCTCGCCCACCACTGCGACGACCTCCCCGCCTACACCGCCGCCCGGCTGCCCCGTACGACCGCCGTCGCACGGAAGGCCAACCAGGTCGCCCGTCTCAACCTCATGACCAGCCGCGCCGGGATCGCCGCACGCGACACGGCCGTCGCCGCACTGTCGAAGGCCGGGCCCGCCCTGTTCCTGCGCGGCTTCGACGGCATCGCCGACTGGCGGCCCCCGCAGCGGCCGTATGCTTCCGAGCAGACCCCGGAAGGCAACCGTTGGAGGAGCATCCCGTGAAGGTCGGCTGCATCGGACTCGGCGACATCGCGCAGAAGGCCTACCTCCCGGTCCTCGCCTTCCGGCCCGGGGTCGAACTGCACCTGCAGACCCGTACACCCGCCACGCTCGACCGCGTCGCCGACGGCCTCCACGTCCCGCGCGAGCGGCGGCACACCACCCTCGACTCCCTCCTGGACCAAGGCCTCGACGCGGCCTTCGTGCACGCGCCGACGCTCGTGCACCCGGAGATCGTGACGCGACTGCTGGAAGCGGGCGTACCGACGTACGTCGACAAGCCGCTGGCCTACGAACTCGACGACTCCGCGCGGCTGGTGGCGCTCGCCGAGGAGCGGGACGTGAGCCTCGCCGTCGGGTTCAACCGGCGCTACGCCCCCGGCTACGCGCAGTGCGCCGACCATCCGCGCGAGCTGATCCTGATGCAGAAGAACCGCATCGGGCTGCCGGAGGAGCCGCGCACGATGATCCTCGACGACTTCATCCACGTCGTCGACACCCTGCGGTTCCTGGCGCCCGGCGAGGTCGACGACGTGACCGTGCGCGCCCGCGTCCGGGACGGTCTGCTGCACCACCTGGTGCTCCAGCTCGCCGGGGACGGCTTCACCGCGCTGGGTGTGATGAACCGGCTCAGCGGTTCGGCCGAGGAGATCCTCGAGGTGTCCGGACAGGACACCAAGCGACAGGTGATCAACCTCGCCGAGGTGGTCGACCACAAGGGGCAGCCGACCGTCAGGCGGCGCGGGGACTGGGTGCCGGTGGCCCGGCAGCGCGGGATCGAGCAGGCGGTGCTGGCGTTCCTGGACGCGGTCCGTGCGGGGAAGGTGCTCAGCGCCCAGGACGCGCTGGAGACCCATGAACTGTGCGAGCGGGTCGTACGCGCGGTTCAGGAGCGGACCGCCTGAGCCGCAGGGTCCGTACGCCCTCGCCGGCGGCCCAGGCGGCGAGGATCAGCAGTGCCGCGTGCGCCGTCCAGTCGCCGAGGCGGACGTACGGCGTCGTGCCGTGGGCGAGGGGGACCTCGTAGACCTGCGCGGCGGACGCGTCCGTCCCGAGCCACGGTCCGATCCGCTGTCCGCTCGGGCCGTAGACGGCCGAGACACCGGTCAGCGTCGCGTGGACCATCGGACGGCCGGTCTCGGCGGCACGCAGCGCGGCCAGCGACGCGTGCTGCTCGGGCGCCCAGCTCTGCTGGAAGGTGGACGTCGACGACTGGCCGACCAGCACATCCGCGCCTTCCCGGGCGAGGTGGCGGGTCATGTCGGGGAAGGCGGTCTCGAAGCACACCATCGGGCCGACGCGCAGTCCGTTCCCCACGTTCATCACGACCGGCTGGGAGCCGCGCCTGCGGTCCTCGCCCGCCGCCTTGCCGACGGAGGTGGCCCAGCCGAGCAGGGAGCGGGCCGGGACGTACTCGCCGAACGGCACGAGCCGCATCTTGTCGTAGCGCTCGCCGGTCAGGCCGTCCGGGCCGACCAGGATCGAGCTCTTGTAGATGCCGGGCTTGTCGGAGCGCCGGGCGTCCACGTTGACCAGGACGCCGGCGTCCGTCGCGCGGGACAGTGCCGCGAGCCGCCGGGCGAGGTCGGGCCGGTCCCCGAGATCGAAGCCGACACTGCTCTCGCCCCAGACGATCAGGTCGACGTCCTGCCCGGCGAGCCGTCGGGTGAGCTGTTCCTCCCGCTCGAAGCGGCGGTCCGCGCTCTTGCCGCCGTCGATGACGCCCGGCTGGACCACGGCGACCCTGACCTCGCCGTCGACGTCCGGGCGGGGCGAGAAGGCCCAGGCCGCCGAGGTGGCGGCGGCCGTGGCGACGAGACCGGCCAGGGCGGGCACACGGGCCCGTTGGACCGCCACCAGGACGACGACGGCGACGTTGACCGCGACGACCAGGAAGCTCAGCAGCCAGACGCCGCCGACCGAGGCGAGCCGCAGTGCCGGTTCCACCTGCCACTGGCTGGAGCCGAGCATGCCCCAGGGGCCGCCGAGGCCCTGCCAGGAGCGGATCAGCTCGACGGCCAGCCAGCCGGACGGCAGGACGAGGAGGGCGGCCGCGATCCGCCGCCGGGAGGGGGCGCCTGCCAGCAGCCGGTGCGCGAGCCGGCCCCACAGGGCCCACAGGGCGCCGAGCAGCGCGGCGAGGACGAACGTGAAGACGTGCAGGAAGGGCAGCAGCCAGTGGTGCATCGCCAGCATGAAGCCGAAGCCGCCCCACCAGCCGTCGTACGCCGCGCGCTTCCCGGTCGGCGCGGTGCGCAGCAGCAGGAGCCAGGGGACCAGCGCGACGTAGGCGCACCACCACAGGGACGGGGCGGGGTAGGCGAGTACGGGAAGGGCGCCCGCGATCGCGGCGGCGGCCGAGCGCCGCCACGGGGAGGCGAGCCAGTGGCCGAGCGTCTTCATAGGCGCCTCCTACCCCGCGGGTGCCTCCAGTGTGCGCCCTGCGGACGATCTAGGACAGAGGACGCCGGGTCAGTGGACCACAGGTGCCTTCTGCCGCTCGGGAAGGCGCCGCCACTTCTCCTGGACGACGACCGCGCTCAGCCGCCAGCCGTCGGCCGTGCGCAGCAGGGCGAAGGCGTACCGGCCGCCGCACACGAAGTCGGGCGCGGGGCCCGCGGTGGCCATGGGGTTGACGTAGTCGGCCTGGACCTGGGCGGTGTCGCCGGTGTCCTGTTCCCAGATGCCGAAGCGCATCCGCCGGTTGACGATCAGGTGCTGCCGCATGGTGAACAGCCGCATGCTCTCGGCGAGCCAGGCGGCGACCGCCGTGGCCTCCCCCTCGATGCCGCCGGCCGAGCGGTAGTCCGCCCGCCCCTCCGGGGCGAACAGGCCCCGGTACGCCTCCCAGTCGCCGTCGTCGACCGCCACCGCGTAGTCGGTGATCAGCCCGTCGACGGCCAGTCGGTCCCTCACGGTAGCGAGCTCCACGCGCTGCGTCATCGGCTCAGTGTTGGGCATGGAGGGTGCGGAGCCAAGAGGTGTGACGCAAAGGGGTGGTTGAGGAGGAGAGACGGAGGTGGGGGCGGTCAGGCCGCTTCGACGACCTCGCCACGGATCGCGGCCGCCCACTCGACGACCAGGAACTCGTACTCCGCGCGCTCCTCGGCGGACAGCTTGCCGCCCGTGCGCCGCCAGAGCGCACGGATCTCCTCGTTGACCTCGGCGGCGGACCGCACGGAACCAGGGGTCGAGAAATCGGGGGACATGCGGGCAAGCCTAGGGGCACCCACTGACAGCCCGCTACCGGACGGCTACGGGATCCCTATGCGGTTGGTCACGAGACGCGGCTCACAGGCCGCCGGGTCAGCCCGCCGACTCGGCCGCGTGCGGGCTCAGCTCACCCATCGACACCAGGACGATGATGAGGATGCCGAGGGCGATGCGGTAGTAGACGAACGGCATGAAGCTCTTGGTGGTGATGAACTTCATGAACCACGCGATCACCGCGTATCCGACCGCGAAGGCGATGATCGTCGCGAAGATCGTCGGGCCCCACGAGACATGGCCGCCCTCCGTCGCGTCCTTGAGCTCGAACAGCCCGGAGGCAAGCACCGCCGGGATGGCCAGCAGGAAGGAGTAGCGGGCCGCGGCCTCGCGCGTGTAGCCCATGAACAGGCCGCCGCTGATGGTGGCGCCGGAGCGGGAGACACCCGGGATCAGGGCCATGGCCTGGCAGGCGCCGTAGATCAGTCCGTCCCGGACGCCCAGGTCCTCCAGGGCCTTGCGCTGCTTGGGCGCGCGGTGGCGGCCGCTCTTCTCGTCCCGGGCGGCGAGGCGGTCGGCGACGCCCAGGACGATGCCCATGCCGATCAGCATCGTGGCGGTGAGGCGCAGATCGCGGAACGGGCCCTCGATCTGGTCCTTCAGCGTCACGCCGAGCACGCCGATCGGGATCGAGCCGACGATGACGAGCCAGCCCATCCGGGCGTCGGGGTCACTGCGCAGCGTCTTGTCGGTCAGCGAGCGCGTCCACGCGGACAGGATCCGCCCGATGTCCTTGCGGAAGTAGATCAGCACGGCGGCTTCCGTGCCGATCTGGGTGATCGCCGTGAAGGCCGCGCCCGGGTCCTCCCAGCCCGAGAAGGCCGCCGTCAGCCGCAGATGCGCGCTGGAGGAGACGGGGAGGAACTCGGTCAGCCCCTGGACGAGTCCGAGGATGAGTGATTCGAACCAAGACATGAGGTAGCGGAGTCCAAGTGCCGATGTGGGACGGACGACGGGCACACCGGGCCGCCATATGAGATGACCGTGGGATCAGGTGTGCCGAGGGGGAAGCGTAGCGTCCCCGGATGACCCCTGGGACACAGGGGTTTGGAAGGCGGCCCGTGGGGTGGCCGGATCAGGCCGCCGTCGGGCCGGTCACCGTCCAGCCGGGCGCCTGGGGGCGGGCCGTGAGGTCCTCGTGGCGGACCTCGTCTCCGCAGGCCCGGCACGTGACGGCCGGGGCGAGTGCCCGGCCGCAGGAGTGCTCGAGGACCATCGGGCGCTCGCCCCCCGTCCGCAGATGGCGGTCGCCCCACGCCATGAGGGTCATCAGCACGGGCTCCAGCTCCAGTCCGGCCTGCGTGGGCCGGTACTCGAAGCGCTGCGGGCGCTCGCTGTAGGGCCGCTTGGCCAGGATCCCGGCGTCGACGAGCCGGCGCAGCCGCGTGGCGAGGATGTCGCGCGGGGCGCCGATGTTGCGCACCAGCTGATCGAAACGGCCGTTGCCGAGGCACACCTCCCGCAGTACGAGCAGGGAGTACTTCTCGCCCACGAGCGCGAGGGTGTCGGCGATGGAGCAGGGGCGTGGGTCTTTGCTGGCGGCCATGCCGCTCAGTCTAGGAGAGGGTTGGATTTTCCAACTCACCAGGCTACGGTGAGTTCGGATTTCCTACTCACTGGTAGTCCCTGGTAGTCCCTGGTAGTCATGGAGGCCCGCACCATGCGTGACGCAGTCATCGTCGAAGCCGTACGCACCCCGATCGGCAAGGGCAAGGAGAACGGCGCCCTCGCGCACGTCCACCCCGTGGAGCTGCTCGCCCACACCCTGCGCACCCTCGTCGAACGGTCCGGTGTCGACCCGGCACTGATCGACGACGTCATCGGCGGCACCGTCGACCAGGTCGGCGAGCAGGCCATGAACACCACCCGCTACGCCGTCCTCTCGGCGGGCTTCCCGGAGTCGGTGCCCGCGACCACCGTGGACCGCCAGTGCGGCTCCTCGCAGCAGGCCGTGCACTTCGCGGCGCAGGGCGTGCTCTCGGGCGCCTACGACCTCGTCGTGGCCTGCGGGGTCGAGTCGATGAGCCGGGTGCCGATGTGGTCGAACGTGCCCGCCGGCAAGGATCCCTTCGGCCCGGGCGTGGCCGAGCGGTACCCCGAGGGGCTCGTCCCGCAGGGCGTCAGCGCCGAGCTGATCGCCGCCAAGTGGTCGATCGGCCGCGAGCGGATGGACGCCTTCGCGGTCTCCTCTCATGAGAAGGCCGCCGCGGCCTGGGAGAACGGCCTCTTCGACGCCGAGACCGCGCCGCTGGAGGGCGTCACACGCGACGAGTGCGTACGGCCCGGCAGCACCACCGAGATCCTCGCCGGGCTCAAGCCCGCCTACTACGACCCCGGTTTCGCCGAACGCTTCCCGCAGATCGAGTGGAACGTCACGGCGGGCAACGCAAGCCCGGTCAACGACGGCGCCTCGGCGGTGCTCATCACGTCGAGCGAGACGGCCGCCCGGCTCGGTCTGCGCCCGCTGGCCCGGCTGCACAGCTTCGCCGTCACCGGATCCGACCCGCTGCTGATGCTGACCGGCGTCGTCCCGGCGACCGAGAAGGTGCTGCGCAGGGCGTCGCTGTCCCTCGACGACATCGACCTGTTCGAGGTCAACGAGGCGTTCTCCAGTGTCGTACTGGCCTGGCAGCAGGAGACCGGCGCCGATCTCGCCCGGGTCAATGTGCACGGCGGCGCCATCGCTCTCGGTCATCCCCTCGGCGCGAGCGGGACCCGTCTGACGACGACGCTCGTGCACGCGATGCGGGAACGGGGCGCTCGGTACGGGCTCCAGACGATGTGCGAGGCGGGCGGGCTCGCCAACGCCCTCGTCCTCGAACGGGTGTGACCGGGGCCGGGCCCCGGTTCGGTTCGGCGTAACGGTTCGTCAGAGGCGGCGCAGCTGGTGCCGCTTGCGCCACGCCAGCACCACGCCCACCAGCGCGGGCACGGCGATGCACGCCAGGGCGATCAGGAAGGCGGGGGACGTCGGCGTGGAGGCGCGGGCTCCGGCGACCACGTAGGCGGCGGTGTTCGGGATGGAGCCGAGGCCCGTCGCCAGCAGGAACGGCAGCAGGCCCATACGGGAGAAGGAGGCGCAGTAGTTCGCGGCCCAGAACGGCACGCCGGGGAACAGCCGCACCGCCAGCATCGAGCGGAAGCCGTGCCGGCTGAGCTGGCCGTCCACCGCCTTCAGCCAGCGCCCGCGCAGCAACGGCCGCAGGGCGTCCTGGCCCAGCGCCCGGCCCAGGCAGAAGGCGATGCCGGCACCCAGCACCGTGCCCGCCAGAGCCGTGCCGGTGCCGAGCTGGGAACCGAACAGCGCACCCGCGGCGAGGTTCAGCAGCGGCCTCGGCACGAACGCCACGGTGCACACGCCGTACGCCACAGCGAACACCACCGCCGCCGCGGCTCCGCCGAGCTGCGGCGGCCAGCCCTCGGTCAGCAGCCGCTGCGGCTCGAAGAGCAGCACGGCGCAGGCGCCCCCGGCGAGCAGGGCGACGAGCAGGGACAGCCGCGTCCACGGGGAGAGCAGCACTCTCGTGCAGCGAGCGGCGAAATGGGTCGGTACGGCGGGCGAGGCGGTCGTTGCCGGGGAAGCGGCGACGGCGAGCTCCGCGGTGCTGGCCCGGGGAGAGGCCGTGGCGGTGCCCCCAGAGCGGGTGGTGGCATCGAGCATCCGGCGACACTAACCGACAAATATGTGTGATCGCCGTATGGTTCGTCTCACCAGCGTCACAGGCAGTTGAACGCTTCCTTGCGTACGGCCCCCCGAAAACCATTCGACGTGCGGTAAAGCGTCGGCAAGGATCGACGTCATGTTCCGGCAGGCCTTCACCCTCGCAGCATCCGTGGTCACGGATGCCCCGAAGGCTGCCGTCGTAGCTCCCACAGCCGTTGCAGACGGCGCCCGAAGCTGACCCTCTCCGGTTCGTCCGGTCGGACCCCGCAAGGGGAGGGTCGGGCAGGTCCTCGGGGTCCCACTTCATGACTAGACGCTTCGAGGTACAGCCATGTCCAAGACGGCCTATGTCCGTACGAAACCGCATCTCAACATCGGCACGATGGGTCATGTCGACCACGGCAAGACCACCCTGACCGCCGCCATCACCAAGGTCCTCGCCGACCGCGGCAACGGCGCGTTCGTGCCGTTCGACCGGATCGACCGGGCGCCCGAGGAGGCGGCGCGCGGCATCACCATCAACATCGCGCACGTGGAGTACGAGACCGACACACGGCACTACGCGCACGTCGACATGCCGGGCCATGCCGACTACGTCAAGAACATGGTCACCGGCGCCGCGCAGCTCGACGGGGCGATCCTCGTCGTCTCCGCGCTCGACGGGATCATGCCGCAGACCGCCGAACACGTGCTGCTCGCCCGGCAGGTGGGTGTCGACCACATCGTCGTCGCCCTCAACAAGGCCGACGCGGGTGACGAGGAGCTGACCGACCTGGTCGAGCTGGAGGTACGCGACCTGCTCACCGCGCACGGCTACGGCGGTGACTCCGTACCCGTCGTACGCGTCTCGGGTCTGAAGGCGCTGGCGGGGGACCCGCGCTGGACGGCGTCCGTCGAGGCGCTGCTCGACGCGGTCGACACCTATGTGCCGATGCCGGAGCGGTATCTGGACGCGCCGTTCCTGCTGTCCGTGGAGAACGTGCTGACCATCACCGGGCGGGGGACCGTGGTGACCGGTGCGGTGGAGCGGGGCACGGTGCGGGTCGGGGACCGGGTCGAGGTGCTCGGGGCCTCCGTCGAGACGGTGGTCACGGGTCTTGAGACCTTCGGCAGGCCGATGGAGGAGGCGCAGGCCGGGGACAGCGTGGCGTTGCTGCTGCGGGGTGTGGCGCGGGATGTCGTCCGGCGGGGGCATGTGGTCGCCGCGCCGGGGAGTGTCGTGCCCAGTCGTCGGTTCACCGCGCAGGTGTATGTGCTGTCGGCTCGGGAGGGCGGGCGTACGACTCCGGTCTCCAGTGGGTATCGGCCGCAGTTCTATATCCGTACGGCGGATGTCGTGGGGGACGTCGACCTCGGCGGGGTCGCCGTCGCTCGGCCCGGTGACACGGTGGTCATGACCGTGGAGTTGGGGCGGGAGGTGCCGTTGGAGGCGGGGCTCGGGTTTGCCATTCGTGAGGGTGGGCGGACTGTGGGGGCGGGGACCGTGACCGTGGTGGGTTGAGGTGGTGGGGGACTGCGGGACCGGTTGTGGCTGGTCGCGCAGTTCCCCGCGCCCCTGAAGGGGCGCCGCGACTTAGGCACAATGAGATCGTGAACGAGTCCATCCCGGTAACCCTCGATGTCGATCACGGCACCGCCAAGCTCATGCCCGACGTCGATCGGGAAAGGGCCTGGCTGCTGACCGTCGACGGGGCGCCTCAGTCGTATGTCGATCTGGACGATCCGGCGCATCTGGAGTTCGAGTACACGCGGCGGCTCGGACATGTGCTGGATGTCGTGGCGGAGCCGGGGCGGGTGCTGGACGTGGTGCATCTCGGGGGCGGGGCGCTCACGCTGCCCCGGTATGTGGCCGCCACCCGGCCGGGATCACGGCAGGACGTCGTCGAGGCGGACCGGGGGCTGCTGGAGCTGGTGGCCGAGCATCTGCCGTTGCCGGAGGGCGCCCGGGTCGCGCTGCACGCGGCGGACGCGCGGGACTGGCTGGAGAAGGCCGCGGCGGACTCGGCCGATGTGATCGTCGCCGATGTGTTCGGCGGTTCGCGGGTGCCGGCGCACCTCACCTCCGTTCCCTATGTCCGCGAGGCCGCGCGGGTGCTGCGGGACGGCGGGATCTATCTCGCCAATCTCCCCGACGCGGCGCCGTTCGCCTTTCTGCGGTCCCAGCTAGCCACTCTGGCGACGGCGTTCGAGGAACTCGTGCTGATCGCCGAGCCGGGGGTGCTGCGGGGGCGGCGGTTCGGCAACGCGGTGCTCGTGGCGGGACACCACGAGATCGACCTGACCGCTCTGGCACGGCGCACGGCCGCCGACGCCTTTCCGGCCCGGGTCGAACACGGCTCTTCTCTGCGGCAGTTCATCGGGGGCGCGCCGGCGGTGCGGGACGAGGACGCCGTGCCGTCACCCGAGCCCCCCGACGGGGCGTTCGGTATCGGCTGAAGCGCGCTCGACGCCGCCCTGGGCCACCGGGGTGGTCCTGCGTCGTAGGTTACGTACGTCCGGTACGCACAGCGCGCCCGCCGTGACCAGGACGACCAGGCCCGCGCAGCCCCACAGTGCCGTCGTACGGCCGAACGCCTCCTCCGCCGGGCCCGCCCCGGCCGTGGCGAGCGGAGACAGCGCGACGGAGCCGAACCAGTCGTACGCCGAGACGCGGGAGAGCTTGTCCTCGGGGATCTCCTGGTGCAGGGCCGTCATCCAGGAGACGCCGAACACCTCCACGGTCGCGCCCGCGACGAACATCACCACGAACAGGACCCCGATGGGGACCGGGACGGCGAGTGCGGCCGCGGGCAGGGCCAGGGGGAACACGCACAGGGTGCCCGCGAGGAGCAGACGGCGGGGTTTCCAGCGGGTCATCAGCAGGGCGCCGGCGACCGTGCCGGCCCCGAACGCCGCCAGGGAGAGGCCCCAGGGGCCCGCGCCCCCGAGGTGGTCGCGGGCGACGAGCGGGCCGTACACCGCTTCGGCGGTGGCGACCACGGCGTTGGCGATCGAGAACTGAAGGACGATCGCCCAGAGCCAGGGCCGGCCGGCGAACTCCCGCCAGCCCTCCCGCAGATCGGCGATCATCCCGCCGCCCGGTGCGCGCGGCGCGATGTGTCCGACGTCGAGGAAGGCACGGAGCGCCCCGGCGAGCGCGAAGGCCGCGGCGTCCGCCGCGAGCACCCAGCCGGGCCCGATCGCGGCGACCATGGCCCCGCCGAGCGCGGCACCGCCCAGGGCCGCGCCCTGCATCGCCATACGGAACACCGCGAACGCGCGGCCCGCCTGCTCACCGTCGACCGAGGACATCAGCATGCCCTCGGCGGCCGGGCCGAAGAAGGCCTGGCCGGTCCCGCCCAGGGCGGCGAGCAGCATCATCTGCCACAGCAGGGGCTCCCCGGCCAGCACGAGGGCGGCGAAGGCGGCCTGCGAAAGGCAGTTCAGGGCGTTGGCCGCGACCATCACATGGTGCCGCGGCAGCCGGTCCGCGACGGCGCCGCCGATCAGCAGGAAGAGCACCAGCGGGAGCGTCCGTGCCGCCGCCACCAGGCCGACGTCACCGCTGTCACCGCCCGCTCCGAGAACGGCGAACGCCGCCGCGACCAGGGCGCCGTGGCTGCCCAGATTGGTGACGACCGCGGCGGCGGTCAGCAGGGAGTAGTTGCGGCCCGCCCAGGCGGGGCGACGCTTGGTGGTCGGCACCCCGTGACTATCGCGGGGGCCCGGCCCCTTGCCAAACGATTTTGTCGCGGCCCAGGCCGGTCACGCTCCCTGTGGCCCGTCCTCGGTGAGCCGCACGGTGCCGAGGATCTTCTGGACGGTCGCCTCGGACAGCTCGCCCTTGACGCCCTTGGCGCCGTACAGGTTCCAGGTGACGAAGTCGCCCGCGCCGTTCTTGAAGGCGAAGGTGATCGCCTTGCCGTCGCTGTCGCACTTGCCGTTCTGCGGGGTGTTCTCCGAGTGCGCCGTGGCGACGCTGCCCTTGATGCCCGACTTGGTGGTGTACGGCTTGGGCTTGGTGAACTTCACGCTTTTCTTGTCCGGCTGGGTGTAGCCGCCGAAGATCCACCACGGCACGCGGGTCTCGGCCGCCTCGTCCGTGGTCTTCGCGCCGTCCTCACCGCGGGTGCCGACGGTGGCCAGGGCGGTGTCGTCCTCGCGGCCGTCCTTGTCGTCGTCGCTCGTGCACCACTTGGACTTCAGATAGGCGGGAGCGGTGACGCTGGTGCGATCCATCTCACCGTCCTTCTTCTCCCACTCGAAGCCCACGCTCGTACCGGGAGTCTCGATCTCCCAGTCGGCGGGGACGTCGAACTGGGTGCCGAAGCGCGTGTTGACGACGACCTTCCAGCCGGGGATGGTCGCCTTCTCCTCCGCACCGCCGCGCGGGTTGCCCTCGGAAGCGGAGGCGCTCGGCTCCGTGGAGGCCTCCTTGGAAGCGGCCTTGGCCGGCTTCTTGTTCTTCCCGTCAGCGGTGTCGTCCTTGTCGCCGCCCAGCACCAGGAAGCCGGTGACGCCGGCCGCTACGACCACCGCCGTGGCCGCGATGATCGCGACCAGCTTCGTCCGGTTGCCGCCGCCACCGCCCTGCGGCGGCTGGGGCGCGCCGGCCGGCGCCGGGGCGCCCCACTGCGGCTGCTGCCCGTAGGCCGGCTGTTGCTGATAGCCCGGCTGCTGGTACGGATTCGGCTGCTGGTACCCCGGCTGCTGGTACGGGTTGTTCGCTTGCGGGTTCTGCTCGCCCCCGGGCGGCTGCTGTCCTGGCCACATGGGCAGTCACCCTAGCCGCGCCCCGACACGATTCGGTCACCGCCTGTGGACGGAGACGTAGCAACGCGGGGACGATGCGGCGCGAATCGCCGTGCAGCGGACCGATGCGGCGGTCGTCACACGGCCTGGCCAAGGCCTGGCCAGGCGTCTCTACTCGTGAGTAACATGCGGGCATGAGCGCAGACCAGATGTCCATCGGCGAGATGCTCGCCGCCACGGTGCCCATGGCCCGGACCCTGAACCTCGAGTTCCTCGAGACCACGCCGGAGCGGGCGGTGGTGTCCCTGCCGGACCAGAGCGACTACCACAACCACGTGGGCGGGCCGCACGCCGGCGCGATGTTCACGCTCGGCGAGTCCGCGAGCGGGGCGATCGTGCTGGCCGCGTTCGGCGACCAGCTCTCGCGTGCCGTGCCGCTCGCCGTCAGCGCCGAGATCGCCTACAAGAAGCTGGCGATGGGCGCGGTCACGGCGACCGCGACCCTCGGCCGCCCGGCCGCCGAGGTCGTCGCCGAACTGGACGCCGGCGGGCGCCCCGAGTTTCCGGTGGCCATCGCCATCCAGCGTGCCGACGGTGCCGTGACGGGCGAGATGACGGTCGTCTGGACGCTGCGTCCCAACGGCTGAGCGCGCTGTCGCACGGCTGAGGCTCCGGCCGAGGGGTGAACCCCGCGCCGGGGCCCTCGCGTTGACTCAGGCCGCGATGTGCCGCCGCGCGGGGGACGCCGGGTGTGCGCCGTCCAGCTCCGCGACGAACCCCTTGAGCCATGCCACGAACTCCGGTCCCAGGTCGGGCCGGTCGCAGGCCAGCCGGACCACCGTGCGCAGGTAGTCCGCCCTGTCGCCGGTGTCGTAGCGCAGGCCCTTGAAGACGACCCCGTGCACCGTGCCGCCCGCGGCCAGCTCCTGGAGGGCGTCGGTCAGCTGGATCTCCCCGCCCCGGCCCGGCGGGGTGCGCTCCAGGACGCCGAAGACGGCCGGGTCGAGGACGTAGCGCCCGATGACGGCGTAACGGCTCGGCGCGTCCTGCCGGGCCGGCTTCTCGACCAGGCCGGTGACACGGACGACGTCCTCCTCGCCGGTCGGTTCGACGGCGGCGCAGCCGTAGAGGTGGATCTGCTCCGGAGGGACCTCCAGCAGGGCGACCACGCTGCCGAGCCGGTGGTCGCGGACGTCGAGCATCCGGCTGAGCAGCGTCTCGCGCGGGTCGATCAGGTCGTCGCCGAGGAGGACCGCGAAGGGCTGGTCGCCGACGTGCCGGCGGGCGCACAGGACGGCGTGGCCGAGGCCGAGCGGGTCGCCCTGCCGGATGTGGTGGATGCTCGCCAGCCGGCCCGGGTCGCGCACCGCGTCGAGCCGTACGGTGTCGCCCTTGGCGGCGAGGGCCTGCTCCAGTTCGAAGGCGTGGTCGAAGTGGTCCTCGATGGCCCGCTTGTGCCGGCCGGTGACCATCAGGACGTCGTCGAGTCCCGCCGCTGCCGCCTCCTCGACGACGTACTGGATGGCCGGCTTGTCGACGACCGGCAGCATCTCCTTGGGCGTCGCCTTCGTGGCGGGCAGGAAGCGGGTGCCGAGGCCGGCGGCCGGCACGACCGCCTTGCGGACGGTGCGGGTGGTACGGGCGGGGGTGACCGGGGCGGAAGGGTGGGGGGCGATCATGCGGCCCATGCTGACCCGCCGAGCTGAGAGCGCGCCGAGAGTCACATGGGAGTGCGCTGTGGAGTTGGAGATTTCGTGTACCAACCGCCTTTGCGTGCACACAACTTGAGACTCTCCACAGCGCGGTTTTCGAATACCGGTGCGGATACCGCCGGTAACATATCTGAATTGCCGGCGTTTTGAACTCGGGTCATCCGAACTCCTTGTTACCTGTGAGTCGCATGTGCGAAAGTGAGCCGCCTCACACCCAAGTCCGCGGCTGACGCGGCATAGGTATGCACCAATCACGCACCTGCTTTCCGACGGACGCGCAATTCGCATGCCGTCCTGCGGCTGGAAGGAAATGGTTCAGTGCAATCCCCGTACCCCCCACGCCCGCCGTACCCGCCACGACCCGGAGCGGGGCCCGCGGAGTCCGACCGCAATCTGCTCGCCCGGGTCGGCGAACCCGGTGAAGGCCCGCGCGCCGTCGCGCTGTTGCTCTCGCGGCACTGGCGGGCCGTCTACGAGTACGCCGTGATCTGTCTGGCGTCCTCGGCGGATTCGGCGTCCATGGCGGCCGCGGCCGCTTTCCGCCGGGAACTCGCCGGGCCGGGCGGCGGTGCCCTGCGTCCGCGCCTGCTCGCGGCCGTGCGGGACACGGTCGGGGAATGGGCCGCCGACGACGGCATTTCCGTCGTGCTGCCGGAACTCCGCAAACCCGTCGGTGCCCGCGGGCTGCGCGCCGCCCGGTCCATGACCTCCGAAAGACGGCGCCTCGCGGAACGCGCGTTCCGGACCCTTCCCGGGGCTTCCCAATGCCTGCTCTGGCACACGGAGGTCGAGGCCGAGCCCATATCCGTACCGGCCGGTCTGCTGGGCGTGGACCCCCGTACCGCGTCGGCCGCTCTGGAGCAGGCGCGCGAGCAATTCCGGGCGGGGTGCGTACGGGCGCACCGGGAACTCGCGCCGACGCCGGAATGCCGGTACTACAACCGCTTGCTGGACGTTCCGATGCGCCGCGGCGGGGCTCTGCTGCCGGATGTGCAACGGCATCTCATGGTCTGCCGCTACTGCCGTCACGCCGCCGAGCAACTCAGCCATTTCGAGGGCGGTCTGGACGACCTGCTCGTCGAGACCGTTCTCGGCTGGGGCGCCCGCCGCTACCTCGAATCGCGGCCGGGCCGCGACGGGGGCCCGAACGTCCTTCCCGCACACCCGGCCGGTGGCCGCCACCGCCTGCGGGCCCACGCCCTGCCGGCGGGCGGCCGGCTCGGGCCTCCGAGGAGGCACACGAAAGCGCTGGCCGCCGCGGTCGGGCTGACCTCCCTCGTGCTGCTCGCGACCCTGCTCGCCGCCCGGGGCTGGTCGGAGGAGAGCGGTACCGCCGGTCCTCAGGCCACCTGGGGAGCGGTCAGCGGCCACTCCGTCGACCCGGGCGGCGCGGGATCCCCGACCACGGAGTCGTCCCCGGCCGGCGCCCCGTCGGCCGCCTCCGCGGGCAACCCCGCCGAAGTGGCCCGTGGGCGGCTGCGCAACCTCGACGCCGGACTGTGCCTCGACGTCCGGGGCGGCCGGGTCCGGGCCGACGCCCGTATCGTGCTGGCCGCCTGCTCCGCCGGGTCCCCGCAGTGGTCGTACCAGGACGACGGTCTGCTGCGCAGCGCCGCCGACCCGACGCTCTGCCTCGGCTCCGACACGACCGGGGGGTCGGTCGGCCTGGCCGGGTGTCTCGTGCACGCCGGGGTCGTGCGCTACGACCTGACCGTGCGCGGCGAACTCCTGCCGCGCGGCGGCAAGGGACTGGCCGTCGCCCCCGGAAAGGGCCGGCACGTGATCGTCACCGGGCGGGACGGATCCGGGGAGCAACGCTGGGCGCTGGAACCGGCGGTCGCCCGCGAGGAGGCGGGGGAGTCCCGTAAGAAGCGGACCCGGGACCCCCAGGCCGTGCCGCGGGAGGACGGCCGGGAGAAGGAGGAGCCGTACGCCGATGCCCCCTCGGCGCACCCGCCCCAGTCCCCGCGAGCCAAGTCCGAGCAGGAGCCCCCGCCGGACCGGTACGAGACACGGATCGCCCAGGTGGCCTGCTGCGACGAACCCGGCCCGGACCCCGCCCCCGACGACACGGCCGCGCCCGGCCCCGACGTCCTGCGGCGGGCGGCCGACGGCGTGGCAAGGACCGCGCTGACCCTGCACGCCGCGACGCTTCCCTAGGTCGTGTCCGCAAAGTCAGGGGAGCCAGAGTCGTAGGCAGGCGAGGGTGACCATGGCTTCATAGTGGCGGGCGCGTTTGTCGTAGCGGGT
>NZ_JBHURZ010000014.1:0-111546 GCF_042673825.1 Streptomyces sp. NPDC057002 | reverse complement strand
GGTACTGCAGGGGGGACCCTGTGGGAGAGTAGGACGCCGCCGAACAAATATTGAGAAAACCCCCGCATCTTCGGATGCGGGGGTTTTCTGCGTTTCAGGGCCCCGTGGGGCCTTGAATGTCATAGGCGTCCGGCCGCCTTCAATGCCAGGTACGCATCCGCGAGTGCCGGCGCCAGGTCGTCCGGTGTCGCGTCCACGACTGTGACGCCGTGGCGGCGCAGTTGTTCTGCCGTGCGGTGGCGTTCGGACTGGGACTGGGCTGCCGCTGCGGCCTCGTAGACGGCGTCGGTGTTTCCGCGTGCTGTGGCCATTTCGGTGATGTGCGGGTCTGCCACCGATGCCAGTAGGACTGTGTGGCGCTGGGTGAGCTGGGAGAGAACCGGGAGCAGGCCTTCTTCGATGGGGGCCGTGTCCAGGGTGGTGAGCAGGACGATCAGGGAGCGGCGGGGGGATGTACGGAGGGCGGTGGCGGTGAGGCCTCGGGCGTCCGTTTCCACGAGCTCCGGCTCCAGCGTGGCCATCGCGTTGACCAGGGACGGAAGGACGTCGCCTGCGGTGCGGCCCTGGACGAGGGCGCGGACCCTGCGGTCGTAGGCGAGGAGGTCGACGCGGTCGCCGGCTCGGGACGCGAGGGCCCCGAGGAGGAGGGCCGCGTCCATGGAGGCGTCGAGGCGGGGTGCGTCGCCCACGCGGCCTGCCGAGGTGCGGCCGGTGTCGAGGACCAGGAGGATGTGGCGGTCGCGTTCGGGGCGCCAGGTGCGTACGGCGACCGTGGTCTGGCGGGCTGTGGCGCGCCAGTCGATCGAACGGGTGTCGTCGCCGGGGACGTACTCGCGGAGGCTGTCGAATTCGGTGCCCTCGCCGCGGGTGAGCACGCTGGTGCGGCCGTCCAGTTCGCGGAGGCGGGCCAGTTTTGAGGGCAGGTGCTTGCGGCTGGTGAACGGGGGCAGGACGCGAACCGTCCAAGGGACCTTGTGGGTGCCCTGGCGGGAGAAGAGGCCGAGGGGGCCGTAGGAACGGATGGTGACCCGGTCGGCTTCGCGGTCGCCTCGGCGGGTGGGGCGGAGGCGGGTCGTCACGCGTCGGCGTTCGCCTGCGGGGACGGTGAGGCGGTGTCGGGAGGCCGTCGTTTCCGTGCCCGGCTGCCAGCTGCTGGGAGGCCAGGCGTCGCGCAGGTGGGCGCGGAGTGGGCGGCGGGACGGGTTGGTGATTGTGAGGGTGACGTCTGCTGTGTCTCCGAGGCGTACCGAGGTGTCGCCGGAGTGGGTCAGGCCCAGGCGTCGTACGGGCGCGGCCAGCGCGAAGTCGCAGGCGCAGGCCACGGCCAGGGGTGCGTTGACTGCCAGGATGCCCGTCCAGCCGGGTGCCCAGATGCCGACGGGGAGGGAGCCCAGGGCCGCGAGGAGGGCGGCGCGTCCGGTGAGTGCCATCAGCGGGGGACGGGGACGTGGGTGAGGATCGCGTTGATGACGGAGTCGGCTGTCACGCCTTCCATTTCGGCCTCCGGGCGGAGTTGTACGCGGTGGCGGAGGGTGGGGAGGGCCAGGGCCTTCACGTCGTCCGGGATGACGTAGTCGCGGCCGGTCAGCCAGGCCCAGGCGCGGGCGGTGGCCAGGAGGGCCGTGGCGCCTCGGGGGGAGACGCCGAGGGTGAGAGAGGGCGACTCGCGGGTGGCGCGGCAGATGTCGACGACGTAGCCGGTGATCTCCGGGGAGATGGTCGTCTTGGCGACCGCCGCGCGAGCTGCCTCCAGGTCGGCGGGGCCCGCTACGGGGCGTACGCCGGCGGCGTGGAGGTCGCGTGGGTTGAAGCCCTCGGCGTGGCGGGTGAGGACGTCGATCTCGTCCTGGCGGGAGGGGAGGGGGATGGTGAGTTTGAGGAGGAAGCGGTCCAGCTGGGCTTCCGGGAGGGGGTAGGTGCCTTCGTACTCGACCGGGTTCTGGGTCGCTGCGACCAGGAACGGGTCGGGGAGGAGGCGAGGGGTGCCGTCGACCGTGACCTGGCGTTCCTCCATGGCTTCCAGGAGGGACGACTGGGTCTTGGGGGGCGTGCGGTTGATCTCGTCCGCGAGGAGGAGGTTGGTGAAGACCGGGCCGGGCTGGAAGGAGAACTCGGCGCTGCGGGTGTCGTAGACCAGGGAGCCGGTCACGTCGCTCGGCATCAGGTCGGGGGTGAACTGGACGCGTTTGGTCTCGAGTTCGAGGGCCGAGGCGAGGGCGCGGACCAGGAGGGTCTTGGCGACGCCGGGGACGCCTTCGAGGAGGACGTGGCCGCGGCAGAGCAGGGCGACGACGAGGCCGGTCACGGCGGGGTCCTGGCCGACCACGGCCTTGGCGATCTCGGCGCGCAGGGCCTCCAGGGCGGCTCGGGCGGTGCCCGGGTCCCCGGTCTGCCCGGCGTTGTCAGTGGTCGGGTCCATCATGGACGGCGTACCTCTCTTTCGAGGGCGTCGAGTCGGTCGGCGAGTGCGATGAGTGCCGCGTCGTCGCTGGGCGGTGGTCCGAAGAGGAGTGCGTGCAGGTCCTGTCCGTCGCCGTGGAGTTGGGCGGACAGGGCGGGGAGCAGGGCCTCGGCCGTGTGCGCCTGGGTGACGGGGACGCCTGTGAGGGGGGCGAGGCGGGTGCGGGTCGTGGAGCGAAGAGCGTTTGCCGCGCGGTCGCGGGCGTCGGCCTTGCGGTAGAGGCGGGCGCGGCCTTCGGCGGTTTCGGAGGCGCGGATCGCGACGGGGAGTTTTTCGGGCACAAGGGGGCCGAGCCGGCGTGCCCGCCAGAGGGCGGCCAGGGCTGCGGCGATGAAGAGTTGCAGAGTGCCCCAGAGCCAGCCCGAGGGGAGCAGGTCGAAGAAGCCGCGTTCGTCGTCGGGCGCGGTGGCCGACGTGTCGGAGAGCGAGGGGAGGTACCAGACCAGATGGGGGCGGGAGCCGAGGAGTTGGAGGGCGAGCGAGGCGTTGCCCTGCTGGTCGAGGCGGTCGTTGAGGAGGATGTCGGGTGCGCCGAGGGCGACGGTGTCGCCGTTCCCGGTCGGGTCCGGGATGCGCAGCAGGGTGGCCAGGCGCTCGCTGGGGTAGCACTGGTCGGCGTCGAGGTGGGTGGTGGTGTAGCGGACGCCGCCCGTGTCGGCGGTGCCCGCGCGCTGGGCGGCGGGCAGGTCGCAGTCGGGGGCGAGCGTCGAGTCGAGGCTGGTGGCGGGGTCGGCGGTGACGCCGGGGGCGAGCCGTTCGACGGAGGCGCTGCCGGAGGCGACCAGGACGGTTCGGCCGCCGGAGCCGGCGAACGAGTCGTGCAGACGGGACTGCTGACTTCGGGTCAGCAGGTCGGGGGCGGCGACCAGGAGGGTCGTGTCCGGGCCGGATGCGGCGGCTGCCTCGTCCAGGGTGGTCACCACGCGGGTGTCCACCCCACGGTCGGCGAGGAGTTCGGCGACGGCGCGGCTGCCGCCCGGGTCGACGGAGCGCGGGTCGAGTTCGCCGTGCCGGGCGTCGGAGCGGATCACGGCGATGGCGATGGCTCCCGCGATGAGCAGCACGAGGGCGAGTGCGATACCGCGCGTGCGGGTCCACACCTGGCGGGCGGTGGGCGAGGCCGAGGTGGTCGGGAGCGTGGCCTCGGTGGTCATTCGGCGGCTCCCTGGCGGGTGTGGGGGGCCGTCTGGGCGCTGCTTGTGGCGAGCTGGGGCTTGGTGCGTTCCAGGTCGCGGTCGAGTTCGGCGATGCGGTGGTACGACTGCTCGGTCGCCGAGCGGCCGCCGTACGTCACGTCGTCGAAGTCCCGGGCGGCGGCGCGCAGTCGGTCGGTGTGGGCGGGCAGGGCCCGGCCGGCCTCGGCGGCGGCCTCGTCGGCGGTGCGGCCGGGGCGGACGTCGAGGAGTGCGCGTTCCTCCAGGGCGCGGACGAGGGCCCGCATGCGTTCCTGGACGGCCTGGTTCCAGTGGCCCTGGGCGGCGTGTGCCTCGGCGGCCGCGCGGTGGTCGGCGGCGCTGCGGGGGCGGTCGTCGAACAGGGCTGCGGACGAGGTGGGTTGGCGGCGCGGGGTGCCCAGGCGCCACCACAGGGCGCCCAGGACCGCGACGACGGCCAGGATGATGACGACCAGGCCGAGTGTGCCGCCGGGTGTCGCGGACGAGGCGGCGTTGAACAGTTTGTCGAGCCAGTCCCAGAAGGCGTCGAGGGCGCGCTGGAACAGGCTGGGGTCGTTCTCGTGGTACATCCCCTTGGACAGCTCGCGTCGGGCCGCCTCGCGCGCGGGGTCGCGTGGGGTGGTGAGGGGCGGCTCGTCGGTGGAGCGCGCCGACGACAGTACGGAGGTGTCGCCGGCGTGCAGCAGCGTCCGCATGGCGGTACGTGGCAGTGCCGTTGTGAGAGGTTCCCCCGCCCAGCTCACCGCATCAGCTCCCCGGGGTGGTGCCGGGGGCGTTGGCGCCGTAGCCCTGGACGCCTGCGGCGCGGGCCAGTTCGAGGTCGAGGGCCTCGCGGCGGATGCGCTGGTCGATGTAGAGGAGCACGGTGACGCCGGCCGTGATCGGGAAGGTGATCATGGAGCCGATCACCGCGCCGATGCCGCTGACGATGAGGAAGGTCCAGCCGAGGCCGGCGCCGCCGCTGTTGAGCCAGCCGGTCACGCCGTCGCCGCTGAGGGCCGCGGCGAGGAAGGTGAACGGGATGACGATGATCGAGGCGACGACGTTCGCGATGATCGTGGCGAGCAGCTGGATGCCGAAGATCCGCCACCAGGTGCCCTGGACCAGCTTCGTGGAGCGGCTCATGGCCTTCTTGATGCCCTGCTTCTCCAGCATGAGGGCGGGCGAGGCCAGGGAAAAGCGGATCATCAGCCAGAGGGCGACGATGCCGGCGCCGATGACGCCCAGGACAGTGAGGGCGACGCCCGGCCCGGTGCTCCCGGAGGCGGTGATGAGAATGCCGGGCAGGGTGCCCACGGTGACGATGCCGGCGGTGATGAGCAGCAACAGGCAGATGAGGCCGAACAGTTTGGCGACCTGAGGGCGGGCGTCCCGCCAGGCCTCGCCGATGGTCACCGACTTGCCGAGCACGGCGCGGCTGGTGACGGTGGTGAGCAGTGCGGTCGCGATGACGGTGCCGACCAGGGAGATCACGAAGACGACGCTGGAGTTGAGCAGGGCGTCGCTCATGGCGCGGCTCAGCTCGCTGAGGGTGGCGCTCGGGTCGTTGAGGGCTTCGGTGCTGGAGTCGTCCAGGACGAGGCCCTGGAACAGGACGACGATGATCTCGGTGAGGACCGCGACGGTCAGGGAGATGCCCAGGACGGTGCGCCAGTAGGTGCGCATGGTGGAGACGGCGCCGTCGAGGATCTCGCCCACGCCGAGCGGGCGGAGCGGGATGATGCCGGGCTTGGCGGCGGGCGGGGGGCCGCCCCAGCCGCTTCCCCAGCCGCCGTAGGGGCCAGGGCTGCCGGGGGCTCCGTATCCGCCGTGTCCGCCGGGGCCTGCGGGGCCGCCAGGGCCGTATCCGGCCGGGCCGTGGCCGCCGGGGGGCTGGGTGCCCCAGCCCGGGCCGGGTGGCGGGGGCGGGGGAGCCTGTCCGGGGACGGTCGGGCCGCTGGGGGCGGACCACTGGGCGGGTGGCGGCTGGTCCTTGGACCACTGTGGGCCGGGGCCCTGCGGGGCCTGGCCCGGCTGGGCCGCTTGGCCGGGCTGGTCCGCGGGCTGTGCGGGGCCGGGGCGGTCGGTGGGCTCGGCAGTACCGGACGAGTCCGGCTTCTGCCCGTCGGACGGGGCGGATCCGGGCGAGGCCCAGCCCGGAGTGTCGTTCATCGTCGCTCCTTCACGGTGCCCGTCCGCGGTCGCGGCGGCAGGTTGGCAGCCATCGTGCCATGGGGTGGTCTTGGAATGACCGGCCGCGGTATGGGCTGCGTACCTTCAATTGTCCGCTCGATTGGGGGCAGACTGACCGCATGGCTGATCAGTACGCGTACAGCGGCGATGACAAGCGGCCGACCGAGATCCCCGCGATCCGTTGGGAGGAGCCACCGGAAGGACCCGTTCTGGTCCTTCTCGACCAGACGAGGCTGCCGGCTGAGGAGGTCGAGCTGGTCTGTACGGACGCGTCCGCGCTGGTGGAGGCGATCGGCTCGCTCGCCGTGCGCGGGGCGCCGTTGCTCGGTATCGCGGGGGCGTACGGTGTCGCGCTCGCCGCCGTGCGGGGCTTCGACGTGGACGAGGCCGCGGCGGCGCTGGCGAGTGCCCGGCCGACCGCGGTGAACCTGGCCGTCGGTGTGCGCCGGGCGCACTCGGCGTATGAGGCGGCGCTCGCCAAGGGCGGTGATGTCAGGCAGGCGGCCTCGGCGGCGCTGGCCGCGGCGCGGCAGTTGCACCGGGAGGATGCCGAGGCCAGTGCGCGGATGGCCGAGCACGGGCTGACGCTGCTGGACGAGCTGCTGCCCGGCGGCGGGCACAGGGTCCTCACTCACTGCAACACCGGTTCGCTGGTGTCGGGCGGGGAGGGGACGGCGTTCGCGGTGGCGCTCGCGGCGCACAGGGTGGGCAGGCTGCGGCGGCTGTGGGTGGACGAGACACGTCCGTTGCTGCAGGGCGCTCGCCTGACGGCGTACGAGGCGGCGCGCAGCGGGATGGCGTACACGCTGCTCACCGACAACGCGGCGGGGTCGCTGTTCGCCGCCGGGGAGGTGGACGCGGTGCTGATCGGAGCGGACCGCATCACGGCGGACGGCTCGGTCGCGAACAAGGTGGGGAGCTATCCGCTGGCGGTGCTGGCGCGGTACCACCATGTGCCGTTCATCGTGGTGGCACCGGTGACAACGGTGGATCCGGACACCCCGGACGGGGCGTCCATCGAGGTCGAGCAGCGTCCTGGTCACGAGGTGACCGAGGTGGTGGCGCCGCAGGTGCCGGTGGCCGGTGCGCCGGAGGCGGGGGGTGGCATTCCCGTGGCGCCGCTGGGGACGCAGGCGTACAACCCGGCGTTCGATGTGACCCCGGCCGAGCTGGTGACGGCGATCGTCACGGAGGAGGGTGTGGTGTCGCCCGTGACGGCTGAGGCGCTCGCCGAGGTGTGTGCGCGGTCGCACAGGGTGACGGCGGGCTGAGCCGTACGGCTGCCGGGGTCTGCGCGGGGCGGGTGGGCTCCGGCGGCGGCGTCCCTCGCCCGTGTGCCTGGGCCCGGGCCTGCGGGCGTCGTCGAGATCAACTGTGGGCCGGCGAGGGCAGACAGTAGCGCTTGCTGCGACTATGGTCACTGGCCGGTGACCTACCTCACCACTGCCTTCGCCACTGTTATGAGAATGGGATGATGTCGTTTATGAAGGGACGAGTCCTTGTCGTCGACGACGACACCGCACTGGCCGAGATGCTCGGCATCGTGCTGCGTGGTGAGGGTTTTGAGCCGTCGTTCGTGGCCGACGGTGACAAGGCGCTGGCCGCTTTCCGTGAGGCCAAGCCCGATCTGGTGCTGCTGGACCTGATGCTGCCCGGCCGGGACGGCATCGAGGTGTGCCGTCTGATCAGGGCGGAGTCCGGGGTGCCGATCGTGATGCTCACGGCGAAGAGCGACACGGTCGACGTCGTGGTGGGCCTGGAGTCGGGTGCCGACGACTACATCGTGAAGCCGTTCAAGCCGAAGGAGCTGGTCGCCCGGATCCGGGCGCGGCTGCGGAGGTCGGAGGAGCCCGCTCCGGAGCAGCTGGCCATCGGTGACCTGGTCATCGACGTTGCCGGGCACTCCGTGAAGCGGGACGGGCAGTCGATCGCGCTGACGCCGCTGGAGTTCGACCTGCTGGTCGCGCTCGCGCGCAAGCCGTGGCAGGTGTTCACGCGCGAGGTGCTGCTGGAGCAGGTGTGGGGCTACCGGCACGCGGCGGACACGCGTCTGGTCAACGTGCATGTGCAGCGGCTGCGCTCCAAGGTCGAGAAGGACCCGGAGAAGCCGGAGATCGTGGTGACCGTCCGTGGCGTCGGGTACAAGGCAGGACCGAGCTGACATGTCCGGCGACAGTGCCGCTTCGGCGCCCGGACGGTCCGGGGCCCGCCCGGGGCGGCCTGTCGGGCGGAAGAAGGCGGGTTCCCGCTGGGGACGGTTCCTGGAGAGCGGGCTGCTGCTCCAGGGCGGGGTTCAGGGCAGTCCGGTCATCCGCCTGTTCATGCGGTGGGTGCGCCGGCCGCTGCTGCCCGTCATGCGGCTGTGGCGGCGCAACATCCAGCTCAAGGTCGTCGCCACAACGCTGTTGATGTCGTTGGGCGTGGTGCTGCTGCTGGGCTTCGTCGTCATCGGGCAGGTGCGCAACGGCCTGCTGGACGCCAAGGTGAAGGCGTCCCAGAGCCAGGCCACCGGCGGGTTCGCGGTGGCCAAGCAGCGGGCCGACGAGGCGGCGAGCGGGACCGGCGACGATGTCGCCACGGCGGACGGCCGTCCCGCGCAGAACGTCATCCAGTGGATGAGTGATCTGGTGTCCTCGCTGTCCAGCGGCGGGCAGGGCGCTTTTGACGTGGTCACGCTTCCGGCTTCCGACGCCGATGGTGCCGGCGGGCGCGGTCCGCGTGCCTCCGGTGAGGTGGACTGGAGCAAGAGCGTGCCCGCGGCGCTGCGGGAGCGGATCGGCAGCAGTACGGCGGCCGCGCAGAGCTACAGCAGGGTCATCTACAACAACGACACCAAGGACTCCCAGCCCGCTCTGGTCATCGGCAAGCAGGTCAACGACCCGAACGGCGATCCGTACCAGCTCTACTACCTCTTCCCGCTCACCCAGGAGGAGAAGTCACTGAGCCTGGTCAAGGGGACGCTGGCGACGGCCGGGCTGTTCGTCGTGGTGCTGCTCGGGGCCATCGCCTGGCTCGTGGTGCGCCAGGTCGTCACGCCGGTGCGGATGGCGGCGGGGATCGCCGAGCGGCTGTCGGCCGGGCGGCTTCAGGAACGTATGAAGGTCACCGGCGAGGACGACATCGCGCGGCTCGGCGAGGCTTTCAACAAGATGGCGCAGAACCTTCAGCTGAAGATCAGCCAGCTGGAGGACCTGTCGCGGATGCAGCGCCGGTTCGTGTCGGACGTGTCGCACGAGCTGCGTACGCCGCTGACGACCGTACGGATGGCGGCGGACGTCATCCATGAGGCGCGGGAGGACTTCGACCCGATCACCGCGCGGTCGGCGGAGCTGCTCGCCGACCAGCTGGACCGGTTCGAGTCGCTGCTCGCGGACCTGCTGGAGATCAGCCGTTTCGACGCGGGTGCCGCGGCGCTGGAGGCGGAGCCGATAGATCTCAGGGAGGTCGTGCGGCGGGTGGTCAGCGGGGCCGAGCCGCTCGCGGAGCGCAAGGGGACGCAGATCCGGGTGTCCGGAGACCAGCAGCCCGTCGTCGCCGAGGCCGACGCCCGGCGCGTGGAGCGCGTGCTGCGCAACCTCGTCGTGAACGCCGTGGAGCACGGCGAGGGCAGGGACGTCGTCGTCAAGCTCGCCGCGGCCGGCGGCGCGGTGGCCGTCGCGGTGCGGGACTACGGGGTCGGGCTGAAGCCGGGCGAGGCGACCCGGGTGTTCAGCCGCTTCTGGCGGGCCGACCCGGCACGCGCGCGTACCACGGGTGGTACGGGCCTGGGGCTGTCCATCGCCCTGGAGGACGCGCGGCTGCACGGAGGCTGGCTGCAGGCGTGGGGCGAGCCGGGCGGCGGCTCACAGTTCCGGCTGACGCTGCCCAGGACCGCGGACGAGCCGCTGCGGGGCTCCCCGATACCGCTGGAGCCCAAGGACTCGCGGCGCAACCGGGGGCTCGACGACGCGGGTCTGCCGTGCGGTGGCAGGGACGGTGAGAAGCGGGCGACCGTGCCGGCGCAGCCGGCGGGCGGTCCGGTGCCGCCGGGGCAGGCGCGGAACCCGATACCGCCTCGGGCGGGCACCGTGGCTCCTACGGCCGATCCGACGGCGCTGCCCGGCAACGGCGCGCGCGTGGTGCCGCGGCCCGCCTCGGGCACGCGGCGGCCGGACGATCCGACGGCGGCGGAGCAGTCGGGTCGTGGCGGGGATGCAGAGAGTTCGGCCGGCGCCGGCGGTGTGGGAGGGCCGGCGGGGGCGGATCGCGACGAGGCTGCGGGCGATCCGGCCGGAACGGCTGGTGACGGGGCCGGCGGTGATTCTGCGGGGGCGCCCCGGGAATCGGTTGTGAGCGGGCCGCGGGACAAGGACAACGGCTCCGCGGACTCGGGCAGGGAAGTCGAGCCAGGACACGCGGACAGGCAAGGGGAGGCATCTCGTGGGCGCTGACCGCGAGGGGCGCGGTCGGCGTACGCCCGCGCGCGTGATGGCGTACGCCGCGGGTGGCGTGCTGGTGCTGGCGGGGTGTGCCTCGATGCCGGACAGCGGGGATCTGCGGGGCGTGGAGTCCACCCCGCGCCAGGACAGCCAGGTGCGGGTGTTCGCCGTGCCGCCGGGGGAGGACGCGCCGCCGTCGGAGATCGTGCAGGGCTTCCTGGAGGCGCTCACCAGCGACGATCCGCACTACAAGACCGCGCGCCAGTACCTGACCGGCGAGGCCGCGAAGACCTGGCGGCCCGAGCTGTCCACCACGGTGCTCACGGACGGGCCGGGTGCCAAGGCCGAGGGTGCCGGCGGCCGGGAGGACACCGGCGAGATCTCGTACACGCTGACCGGCACCAAGGTGGCCACCGTGGACGCGCAGCAGTCGTACGCGCCGGCGACCGGGGCCTACGGCAGGACCGTGCACCTGACGCAGGACGAGAAGACGAAGCAGTGGCGGATCGACGTGCTGCCCCAAGGCGTCCTCATGGGCCAGTCGGACTTCCAGCGCAACTACATGTCCGTCAACAAGTACTACTTCGCCTCGAACACCATGGCGGCCGGGGCGAACACGCAGCCCACGGCGGTCGCCGACCCCGTCTACGTCCGCCGTCGCGTGGATCCCATGACGCAGATGGTGCGCTCCCTGCTCAACGGCCCCACGCGATGGCTCGGGCCCGTGGTCAGGTCGAGCGTCCCCACCGGTACGGCGCTGGCGAAGGATGCCGGAGCGCTGACGCCCGACGAGCGGAACAAGCTGACGGTCCCGCTCAACGACAAGGCCGCGGGCATCGGCACCAACAGGTGCCAGGAGATGGCCGCCCAGATGCTGTTCACGCTGCGCAACCTCAGCCCGGCGGTGGACGAGGTCGAGCTGCGGGCCGGCGGGTCCGAGCTGTGCTCGCTCACGCAGGAAGCGGCCGATGCGGCGGCCTTCCGGACCACGGCGCGCCACCCCGACTACCTGTACTTCGTCGACGCCAAGGACCGGCTCGTACGGATCCCGGCGGGCAGCAGCGACACCAAGCCGGACACGGCGCCGGGGGCGCTGGGCGAGGGTGACACGGCGCTGCGGTCGGTGGCGGTGTCGCGGGACGAGCACACCGCGGCCGGTGTCGGCCTCGACGGCAGGTCGCTGTACGTGGGGTCGCTGGTCTCGGGCGGTTCGCTGGGCGAGCCGGTGCTGCGCAGCCAGGGCCGGACCGAGGAGGACCGGCTGACGACGCCCAGCTGGGACGCGGACGACGGCCTGTGGGTGGCCGACCGCGACCCGGACGACCCCCGCCTGCTTCTGTTCCAGGAGGGCAAGGGCGATCCGCTGGAGGTGCGCACACCGCACCTGGACGGGCGGATCCAGTCCGTGCGGGTGGCCGCCGACGGGGTGCGGATCGCGCTCGTCGTGGAGAAGGGCGGCAAGAAGACCCTGCTCATCGGGCTGATCGAGCGGGAGGAGAAGGCGGGCGAGAAGCCGGCCGTCAGGGTGGTCGAACTTCGCTCCGCGACGCCGGAGTTGGAGGAGGTCACGGCCATGTCGTGGGCCGGGGACAGCCGGCTCGTGGTGGTCGGGCGCGAGCACGGGGGCGTGGAGCAGATGCGGTACGTACAGGTCGACGGCTCCACGCCGGACGTTCCGGCACCCGCGGCGCTGACCGGCGTCAAGGAGGTCACCGCCGCCGAGGACGACCGGCTGCCGCTGGTGGCGTACTCGGTGGACGGGATCGTCCGGCTGCCGTCGGGCGCGCAGTGGCAGAAGGTGACGGAGGGGACGGCGCCGGTCTATCCGGGGTGAGGCGTCCTGGTGGGGGTGCGAGGCGTTCTGGCGGGGGATGTGAAGCGTCCTGGTAGGGACGTGAGGTGTCCTGGTAGGGACGTGAGGTGTCCTGGTAGGGACGTGAGGTGTCCTGGTAGGGACGTGAGGTGTCCTGGCGGGGGTCGGTGAAAGCGGGCCGTCGGCCCGCCCCGCGCGTTGTCCACAGGTGGTTGTCCACAGGGGTGGCAGGGGGGCCTCGCTGTTGGCACAGTGGTGGACATGCGGGGGTGGTGGCAGGACCTCACCGACCTGGTGCTGCCGGGCGAGTGCGGGGGCTGCGGGGCGCCTCGGACCGTGCTGTGCTCGAAGTGCCGTGCGGTGCTGGGCGGAGCCGTGGCGCATCGGGTGCGGCCGGTGCCGGAGCCGCCGGGGCTGCCGGTGGTGCACGCGGCGGCACGGTACGCGGACGAGGTCCGGGCGACGCTGCTGGCCCACAAGGAACGGGGTGCTCTGGTACTCGCCGGTCCGCTCGGGGCTGCTCTGGCGGGAGCGGTACGGGCGGGGCTTTCAGAAGCGCGGAGAGGGGTGAGGGCCGGAGGGGCGTGGTCGCGGGGCACCGGGGCGCCTGTGCTGCTCGTGCCCGTTCCGTCCGGGCGGCGGGCCGTGCGGGCCCGGGGGCATGATCCGGCGCGGCGGATCGCGCTCGCGGCGGCGGGTGAGCTGCGGCGGAGCGGAGTGCCGGCCAGAGCGCTCGGCGTGCTGCGGCAGCGGCGGGCCGTGGCCGACCAGTCGGGGCTCAACTCCCGGCAGCGGCTGGACAATCTCGCGGGCGCGCTGGCGGTGGTGCCCGGTGGCGCCCGGCTGCTCTCGGAGGGCCCGGTCGTCCTTGTCGACGACGTGATGACCACGGGGGCGTCCCTGGCGGAAGCCGCGCGTGCCGTGCGGTCGGTGGTGGGGCTGGTTTCGAACGCTGCGGGGACTGGGCCCGTGTACAGGGGAGAGACCTGGGAAAGCAGAGAAGAACAGAATGTCGGAACAACGCGAGAGAGGACGGGCCGGTGGCCCGCCCGGCAGGGAATCACGGGCGCGGGCGGCGCCGGCGGAGTCGTTGACGTGGTGTGCGCGGCTGTGGTCGCGGCATCGCCGGACTCTTTCGAAATAAACCGGAACTGACTGAGAACTTGCGTCGTTGCAGGTAACGAGAGGGCCTATTCACCTGAACGGAGGTACGCCGCAGTAGAGGGTGACGACATCCGTCCGGGCGAGATATGTTCGGTTGAGAGGGAAAGCCGCAGGCCACACCTCTCAAAACCGAATGCCGTGCTGCGGGTTTTTCTTCATCACTCGCGACGGTGGAGTGGAGATCTCGCTCACGGGGGAGGAGGTGGAAGTCACCGAGTGTCCGAGGTTCCGGGCCTCACCGGAACCTGGTGCAAAAGGGAGATGCTCCGCACCGAAGCGGAGTGATCCGGGAACGGAGTTCTGCGTGGACATCGTCGTCAAGGGCCGCAAGACCGAGGTGCCCGAGCGGTTCCGGAAGCACGTGGCCGAGAAGCTGAAGCTGGAGAAGATCCAGAAGCTCGATGGCAAGGTGATCAGCCTCGACGTCGAGGTGTCCAAGGAGCCCAACCCCCGGCAGGCCGACCGCTGTGACCGAGTGGAGATCACGCTCCGCTCCCGCGGTCCGGTGATCCGGGCGGAGGCAGCGGCGAGCGATCCGTACGCGGCGCTCGACCTGGCGGCGGAAAAGCTGGAAGCCCGGCTGCGCAGGCAACACGACAAGCGGTTCTCGCGCCGTGGCTCGCGCCGGATCCCGGCCGCCGAGGTCGCCGATCACGTCCCGGGCGTGGCGACGCTCAACGGCAACGGCCTGGTGCCGACTCCGGAGGAAGAGCCGGACGCCGTGCCCACGAAGAAGATCGGCTCGCTGGAGGTACAGGGTGACGGCCCCATCGTCGTCCGCGAGAAGACCCACGTCGCAGCGCCCATGACCCTCGACCAGGCTCTCTACGAGATGGAGCTGGTCGGGCACGACTTCTACTTGTTCGTCGACTCCGAGACCAAGGAACCGAGTGTCGTCTACCGACGGCACGCCTACGACTACGGCGTGATCCACCTCAGCACGGACACGATGGTCACGCAGGTGCACGCCCCCGATGCGGGCGGTGCGCTCGGCGGCTGACCGTGCCGGGCGACAGCGGAGCAGGTGCCCCTGGAGCGCGTGTGCGCCCCCAGGGGCACCCCTGTGCGACCACTGCGCGCCCCGCTCGGTCGCCCCGGTGCCGTCCGGGCATGAAATCATGGTGGCCACGACCCAACCGGTGGGTCGTTGCTCTGGGTTGGCGATGGCTCAGGACCTCAGGCCACAGCCTTCAGGGGGAGGAACGATGGCGGACAGCTTCGGACCGATGCGTGACGAGGATGCCGACGACGGCGTCGTCGGCATGGGCCCGGACACGGGCTCTCCACGCAAGGAACCGATCAGAGTCCTTGTGGTGGACGACCACGCCCTGTTCCGCCGTGGCCTGGAGATCGTGCTCGCGGCCGAGGAGGACATCCAGGTCATCGGGGAGGCCGGTGACGGCGCCGAGGCCGTCGAGAAGGCCGCCGACCTGCTGCCCGACATCGTCCTGATGGACGTGCGGATGCCCAAGCGGGGCGGGATCGAGGCGTGCACCTCCATCAAGGAAGTCGCGCCCAGCGCCAAGATCATCATGCTGACGATCAGCGACGAGGAAGCCGATCTCTACGACGCCATCAAGGCGGGTGCGACCGGCTATCTCCTCAAGGAGATCTCGACGGACGAGGTGGCCACCGCCATTCGCGCGGTGGCCGACGGGCAGTCGCAGATCAGCCCGTCCATGGCGTCGAAGCTGCTCACCGAGTTCAAGTCGATGATCCAGCGTACGGACGAGCGTCGGCTGGTGCCCGCGCCGCGGCTGACGGACCGCGAACTCGAAGTCCTCAAACTCGTCGCGACGGGGATGAACAACCGTGACATCGCCAAGGAGTTGTTCATCTCCGAGAACACCGTGAAGAACCATGTGCGCAACATCCTGGAGAAGCTGCAGCTGCACTCCAGGATGGAGGCGGTGGTGTACGCGATGCGGGAGAAGATTCTCGAGATCCGGTGAATCGGTGAAACGGTGATCCGCTGGAGCTCAGCCCATAGAGCTCAGCCCAGGATGCGGGCGATCTCCTTCGCGAGGGGCTCGCGCAGGGCCGGGGTGTCGACCCGCTCCACGCGCACGTCCGTGCAGTCCACCCAGGTCGCCGCCTCGGCCAAGGCCTGGGCGACGGCCGGGACCGCCTTCGGGCCGTCGAGCGTGACCTGCCTGGCCACCAGCGTGCCGCCCTCGCGGGCCGGGTCCACGCGGCCGACGAGCCGGCCGCCGGCCAGCACCGGCATCGCGAAGTAGCCGTGCACCCGCTTCTGCTTGGGGACGTAGGCCTCCAGGCGGTGGGTGAAGCCGAAGATCCGCTCCGTGCGCGCCCGCTCCCAGATCAGGGAGTCGAAGGGCGACAGGAGGGTGGTGCGGTGGCGGCCGCGCGGAGGTGTCTCCAGGGCCGCGGGGTCGGCCCAGGCCGGCTTGGACCAGCCCTCGACCGAGACCGGGACCAGGCCCGAGTCGGCGATCACCGCGTCGACCTGTTCGCCCTTGAGGCGGTGGTAGTCGGCGATGTCCGCGCGGGTGCCGACGCCGAGGGACTGGCCCGCCAGACGGACCAGGCGGCGCACGCACTCGGTGTCGTCGAGTTCGTCGTGCAGCAGGGGGCCCGGGACGGCGCGCTCGGCAAGGTCGTAGAGGCGCTTCCAGCCGCGGCGCTCCACGCAGACCACCTCGCCGTACATCAGGGCGCGTTCGACGGCGACCTTAGTGCCGGACCAGTCCCACCAGTCGTTCGTCTTCTTAGCGCCGCCCAACTCCGTCGCGGTGAGGGGGCCTTCGGAGCGGAGCTGCTTGATGACCTGGTCGTAGACACCGTCCGGGAGATCGTGGTTCCAGTGCGGGCGGTTCCGGTAGGCGCGGCGGCGGAAGGCGAAGTGGGGCCACTCCTCGATGGGGAGGATGCACGCCGCGTGAGACCAGTACTCGAAGGCGTGCGTGTCCTTCCAATACGCGTTCTCGACTGTCTTTCGGCCTACCGCGCCCAGGCGGGCGTACGGGATGAGCTCGTGGGAGCGGGCCAGGACCGAGATGGTGTCGAGCTGTATCGCGCCCAGGTGGCGGAGGATGCCGCGGACGCCGGAGCGGCGGTCCGGGGCGCCGAGGAAGCCTTGGGCGCGGAGCGCCAGTCGCCGGGCTTCGTCTGCGGAGAGCTGTGCGGCGGGGGGCGGGGTGGTCATGGGTCCGCACGATAGGGGGTGGGACTGACAGAGGGGCGTGACCTGCGGGGTTGGGTGTCTGGTGCTGGGCGTTGCGGCTGGGGTGGGGGCGTTCCGCAGCCCGGCGGAGCGGGGTGCCGCTGCGCCCACCTGTGCCGCCCCTGGCGGCACGCATGCCCGCAGCTAGGCGGGGGCGGGCAAGTAAGGCGCTGTTGACGGGAGGCTCAGGTCTGAGGGGATGAGGGAGCCTACCCAGGAGTCTCGGCGGACTCCCTTGTTGTTGACTGCGGCGCGCAGGGTGCCTTCGATGGTGAAGCCGGAGCGTTCCGCGACGGCGCGGGAGGCGCGGTTGCCCACCTCGGCGCGCCATTCGATGCGGTCGAGGGCGGCGTGGACGAAGGCCCAGCGGCAGGCGGTGAGGACGGCCTCCGTGATGTAGCCGTTGGCGCGGTGCTGCTTCGTGGCCCAGAAGCCGATCTCGCCGACGCCCAGGGCGCGCATGGTGATGCCGAGCATGCCCGCCAGCTCTCCGGAGTGGAGGAAGACGCCGAGAGTGAACATGGACCCGTCCGTCCAGCCGTCCGGGACCATCTGTTCCGTGAAGCCCTGGGCGTGCTCGCGGAGGTAGGGCGAGGGGATCGTGGTCCAGCGCTGGATGTCGGGGTCCTGGCAGGCGTCGTACACCGCGTCGGTGTCCTGAGGGCCGACCGTGCGCAGCAGGAGGCGGTCCGTGGTGAGGGTGACGGGGTCCATCGGCCGATTCTGCTCGGACGTCGCCGAACGTGCCATCTGTTTGCTGTGGGTGAGCGCCTTATCACGCTTCGCTTAATTCGGTCGGGGGATGCGGCACTATCCGCGGCGCCCGGACGTTGTCCCCTTTGAAGCACACGTGAATCAGAATTGAAGCAGCGGACGGTCGCCGTCACGGCAGGCCCTCCCGGCGCGGTGGGGTCCTCGCATACGATGGCCGTTGCTCAGTAAGTCAAGTGGTAACCGACCGTCCCAGGCCCGACCGGCAAGGAGACCAACCCCCGTGTCCGTCCTCTCGAAGATCATGCGTGCAGGCGAAGGCAAGATCCTGCGCAAGCTGCACCGCATCGCGGACCAGGTCAACTCCATCGAAGAGGACTTCGTCGACCTCTCCGACGCCGAGCTGCGCGCCCTCACCGATGAGTACAAGCAGCGCTACGCGGACGGCGAGACCCTGGACGACCTGCTGCCCGAGGCGTTCGCCACCGTCCGCGAGGCCGCCAAGCGCGTCCTCGGCCAGCGTCACTACGACGTGCAGATGATGGGTGGCGCCGCCCTGCACATGGGCTACGTGGCGGAGATGAAGACCGGTGAGGGCAAGACCCTCGTCGGCACCCTGCCGGCGTATCTGAACGCGCTGTCCGGCAAGGGCGTCCACATCATCACGGTCAACGACTATCTGGCCGAACGCGACTCCGAGATGATGGGCCGCGTCCACCGGTTCCTGGGCCTCGAGGTCGGCTGCATCCTCGCCAACATGACGCCGGCTCAGCGTCGCGAGCAGTACGCCTGCGACATCACGTACGGCACGAACAACGAGTTCGGATTCGACTACCTGCGCGACAACATGGCGTGGTCCCAGGACGAGCTCGTCCAGCGCGGTCACAACTACGCCATCGTCGACGAGGTCGACTCGATCCTCATCGACGAGGCCCGTACGCCGCTGATCATCTCCGGCCCGGCCGACCAGGCCACCAAGTGGTACGGGGACTTCGCCAAGCTGGTGAAGCGACTCAAGCGCGGCGAGGCCGGCCAGCCCCTCAAGGGCCTCGAGGAGACCGGCGACTACGACGTCGACGAGAAGAAGCGCACGGTCGCCATCCACGAGACCGGTGTCGCCAAGGTCGAGGACTGGCTGGGCATCGACAACCTCTACGAGTCGGTGAACACCCCTCTGGTGGGCTACCTGAACAACGCCATCAAGGCGAAGGAGCTCTTCAAGAAGGACAAGGACTACGTCATCATCGACGACGAGGTCATGATCGTCGACGAGCACACCGGACGTATCCTCGCCGGCCGCCGTTACAACGAGGGCATGCACCAGGCGATCGAGGCGAAGGAGGGGGTGCCGATCAAGGACGAGAACCAGACGCTCGCCACGATCACCCTCCAGAACTTCTTCCGCCTCTACAAGCGCCACGACCACAACGAGAAGGAAGAGCACGGTCTGGCCGGCATGACCGGTACGGCCATGACCGAGGCCGCCGAGTTCCACCAGATCTACAAGCTCGGTGTGGTGCCGATCCCGACCAACCGGCCGATGGTCCGCAAGGACCAGTCGGACCTGATCTACCGGACCGAGGTCGCCAAGTTCGAGGCGGTCGTCGACGACATCGAGGAGAAGCACCGCAAGGGTCAGCCGATCCTCGTCGGCACCACCTCCGTCGAGAAGTCCGAGTACCTCTCGCAGCAGCTCAGCAAGCGCGGCATCCAGCACGAGGTGCTGAACGCCAAGCAGCACGACCGTGAGGCGACGATCGTCGCCCAGGCCGGCCGCAAGGGCGCCGTCACGGTGGCCACGAACATGGCCGGCCGTGGTACGGACATCAAGCTCGGCGGCAACCCCGAGGACCTCGCCGAGGCGGAGCTGCGCCAGCGCGGGCTCGACCCCGAGGAGCACATCGAGGAGTGGGCGCACGCCCTGCCCGAGGCGCTCAAGCGGGCCGAGAAGGCCGTCCAGGCCGAGAAGGACGAGGTCGAGAGGCTCGGCGGGCTCTACGTGCTGGGCACCGAGCGGCACGAGTCGCGGCGGATCGACAACCAGCTGCGCGGTCGTTCCGGCCGTCAGGGCGACCCGGGCGAGTCCCGCTTCTACCTCTCGCTCGGCGACGACCTGATGCGGCTGTTCAAGGCCCAGATGGTCGAGCGCGTGATGTCGATGGCGAATGTCCCGGACGACGTGCCGATCGAGAACAAGATGGTCACGCGCGCGATCGCCTCCGCCCAATCGCAGGTCGAGCAGCAGAACTTCGAGACCCGTAAGAACGTCCTGAAGTACGACGAGGTCCTCAACCGCCAGCGCGAGGTCATCTACGGCGAGCGCCGCCGCGTCCTGGAGGGCGAGGACCTGCACGAGCAGGTGCAGCACTTCATGGACGACACCATCGACGCCTATGTGGGCGCCGAGACCGCCGAGGGCTTCCCCGAGGACTGGGACCTCGACCGGCTGTGGGGCGCGTTCAAGCAGCTCTACCCGGCCAAGGTCGCGATCGAGGAGCTGGAGGAGGCCGCCGGTGACCGGGCGGGCCTGACCGCCGAGTTCATCGGCGACTCCATCAAGGACGACATCCACGAGCAGTACGAGACGCGTGAGGCGCAGCTCGGCTCCGAGATCATGCGTGAGCTGGAGCGCCGGGTCGTGCTGTCGGTCCTGGACCGCAAGTGGCGCGAGCACCTCTACGAGATGGACTACCTCCAGGAGGGCATCGGCCTGCGCGCGATGGCCCAGAAGGACCCGCTGGTCGAGTACCAGCGCGAGGGCTTCGACATGTTCACCGCGATGATGGAGGGCATCAAGGAGGAGTCCGTCGGCTACCTGTTCAACCTGGAGGTCCAGGTCGAGCAGCAGGTCGAGGAGGTCCCGGTCGAGGACACCAAGCCGGTGGCCGACCTGGCGAAGCAGGACGCGGTGCCGGCGCAGGCGGGCTCCCGGCCGGAGATCCGTGCCAAGGGGCTCGACGTCCCGCAGCGGCGCAACCTCCACTTCTCCGCGCCGACGGTCGACGGCGAGGGCGGCACCATCGAGGGCGACTTCACCGAGGACGGCGAGCCGGTGCGTTCCGAGTCCGACGGCCTCACGCGCGCGGAGCGCCGGAAGCAGGCGAAGGGCCGGGGGCGCCGTAAGAAGTGACGGCGGCCGTGGCACCGTAGCGGCTTGAACGTGAAGGGGCCGGACGCCCGAGGGTGTCCGGCCCCTTCGGTTTGCCTGTGGCGGTCGTGGCTCGGCTGGACCGGGCTCAGCAGGCCTCTGGGCGGGGTGGGCGGGGGCCGCCCAGTTCCACGGCCGTGCAGCGCCAGCGGAGGTCCTGGCCGAGTTCCAGGCGGAAGGCCATGGCGCGGAGCCGGTCGCCGGCGCCGATGCGGGCGAACGCCTCGATGGCGCCGGGGCGGGGCTCGTACCAGCCGATGTCCCGGACGACGGGGCGGGCGCCGCGGGTGCGCAGGGGGCCGCGTTCGGCGAGCCAGGCCAGTTCGTCGTAGGCGCGGCCCCGGGTGTGGCGGAGCATCGAGTGGACGGGGCGGCGGCCGCTGAGGACGGCGAGCAGGAGGTCGGCGAAGCGGTCGGTGGGGAGGAGCGGCTGCGGGACCGGCCGGCGGGGGCTTTGGGCCGGGACGCGGGGCGTGGGGTCCGTGGGGGTGCCGGGCGTCGGCCGGGTTGCCGTGGGGGTGCTGGGCGTCTGCCGGGTTGCCGTGCGGGATCCGGAGGGGGGCGCCGTGCGGGATCCGGAGGGGGTCGGTGGGCGGGTGTCCGCGGGGCGGCTGTGGGCGGTTGCGGCGCGGCCGGTGGTCGGCGGCCGGTCTCCGGCGGCCGTGGTGCGGGCGGGGCCACCGCCGGGGGTGCGCGGAGGGGCTGCGCCGCCGGGGCTGCGTGAGGCGGTGGCGGCAGGGGTGCGTGAAGTGGTGGCGGCAGGGGTGCGTGAGGCTGTGCTGCCGGGGCGGCGGGGGTCGCGGCGGGCCGGGGGGCGGCTCGGTGGGCGGTGCTGTGCCCTGGTCATGACCTTGTTCATGGGAGTCCCCGTTTCATGGGCCGGTTGATACCCGTGGGCCGGTTGATACCGGCGAGTAACTTCTGGTTGGTGATCTTGTACGGGGTGGATGGGGGCACGAGCAAGGGAGAGGGCCTCGGGCCGCGGGTGCCGGAATGTTCACCTATCCGGGTGATCCGGGGGGTGAGGAGCCCGTCGGTGCCGGGGTGCGCCGGGTGAATTCCGGGCCCGGGGTGGACGCCTCGGGCGTCACGGGGCGGAACTCGAAAGGGGACCCCCCGCACGTATCCTGGAGGCCCTCCGGTGCCCTCCTGGGCCCTCCGACCTGAACCGACCACGAAAGAAGCGGCCAGCCATGCGTGTCTACGTGCCCCTGACCCTCCCCGGTCTCGCCGAGGCGTACAAAACGGGTGAGCTGGGAGCCGGGCCGTTCGTGGCGTACGCCGTGACGCCCGCGCTGCGTGAGTGGTACGTCTCCGACGACATCGAGGAACTGGAGTACGCGGCGCTGAACCGGGCCGCGCTGGCCTCCCTGCGGCTGCTGGCGATCGAGCCGGGGGTGCCGCGGCGCCGGGTCGTGGTGGCCGTGGACGTGCCCGACCGGGCCGCGAGTGCCGATCCCGACCGGGGGCTCGATCAGGCGGCGCTGGGAGAGGTACGGGTTTCGGCTCCCGTGGCGCTGGCCAGGGCGGCGGCGGTGCATGTCGACGCGGATGACGCGGAGGCGGATGTGACGGCGGCCGCCGCGGCGCTGGGGGCGGCGGATGCCGGGGACGACGACGCGCAGTTCGTCGTGGACGGTGCCGAGGATCACGAGCTGCTGTGGTTCGCCACGCAGGAGATTCCGAACCTGGTGGGGCAGGGGGACTGAGCGGCCCCGCGCTCGGGCGCCGGGGGCGCGTTGGGGCGCTGTTCTCTTGATTGTCAGTGGGGCCGGGTACGTTTTTGGCATGGGGATGAAGACGGGCGCGCACATTGTCTGGGACTGGAACGGGACGCTGTTCCATGACATCGACGCGATCATCGGGGCGACGAACGCGGCCTTCGCCGAGCTGGGGCTGGAGTCGCTGACGCTGGAGAAGTACCGGGAGCTGTACTGCGTGCCGGTGCCGAAGTTCTACGAGCGGCTCATGGGGCGGCTGCCGACCGAGGCCGAGTGGGAGGCCATGGACGAGATCTTCCACCGGTACTACACGGAGCACCGGGGGGCGTGCGGGCTGACGGTGGGGGCCGCGGAGCTGCTGTCGGGGTGGCGGTCGGCGGGGCGCAGCCAGTCGATTCTGAGCATGTATGTGCACGAGGAGCTCGTGCCGTTGGTGCGGGGATTCGGGATCGAGCCGCACTTCATACGGGTGGACGGGCGGACCGGGCCGTCGGGGGGCAGCAAGGCCGAGCACATGGTGCGGCATCTCGCGTCGCTGACGGGGGTGGAGCCGGGGCGGACCGTGGTGATCGGGGACGCGGCGGATGATGCGGTGGCCGCGTTGCATGTGGGGGCTCGGGCTGTGCTGTACACCGGGGGGTCACACAGTCGGGCGAGTCTGGAGGCGGTGGGCGTTCCGGTGGTGGACACGCTGGAGGATGCGGTTGCGGAGGCTGAGCGGCTCGCGGCGGCCTGACTGGAAACCGGCGGGTTCCGGGTGCTCGGCGTTGGTGCCGGTGCCGGGTGGGCCGCAGCCAGGGAGACCGAACTGTGCAGAACGTCAAACTTCCAGGCCTGGTTTTGTACACATACGGCTCATGACGGGGCCCCTGTAAGGAGCGATAGCCTGGTGGCGTGATCAGCGCGATAGTTCGCGGGGACGTCGTCGTCCCTGCCCTGCGCCCGGAGAGCACGGACCACATCCGTGACCGGGCGGCGGTCGCTGGTCTTCGCGGGCGGTACGGGGCATCGATGACTCCCGGGACGCCGAGCACCACCGGGCCCGAGGCGTCGCAGAGAGCAGCGTCACACCCGTGGGGCAGCTCAAGAATGGCTCAGACACCCCCGCTCCTCTCGTCTGGCGGCATAGCGTCGGAACAGACCGGATACCCCGTGTCACGGCGTGACGTCGTCAGCGCAGAGACCGTACTTCCTTCTACGTCACGCAACGGCGCGCGACAGGAGCCAGAGGACAATGCAGACCAAGCTGGACGAAGCAAAGGCCGAGTTGCTCGAGAGGGCCGCCCGGGTAGCTGAGAACAGCCCGGTCGGGGGGCACCTACCGACCGGGTCGACGGGCGAGGAGACCCCAGACGCCCAGGAGGCCCCGGACCGCGAGTCCCTGATCTCGTTCCTCCAGCGTTACTACCTGCACACGGCCCCGGAGGACCTCGCCGACCGCGACCCGGTCGATGTCTTCGGAGCCGCCGTCTCCCACTACCGGCTGGCCGAGAACCGCCCCCAGGGCACGGCCAACGTGCGGGTTCACACTCCCACCGTGGAAGAGAACGGGTGGACGTGCAGCCACTCCGTCGTCGAGGTCGTCACCGACGACATGCCCTTCCTCGTCGACTCCGTCACCAATGAGCTGACGCGGCAGGGGCGCGGGATCCATGTCGTCATCCACCCGCAGTTCGTGGTGCGGCGCGATGTGACCGGCAAGCTCATCGAGGTGCTGCCCACGCCCGCGACCGGCGCCGGCGACCTCCCGCACGACGCGCACGTCGAGTCCTGGATCCACGTGGAGACCGACCGCGAGACGGACCGGGCCGATCTGAAGCAGATCGCCGCCGACCTGCTGCGCGTGCTGTCCGACGCCCGTGAGGCCGTCGAGGACTGGGGCAAGATGCGGGACGCGGCGACCCGGCTGGCGGAGGGGCTGCCGGACGAGTCCATCCCCGGTGACCTGCCCGGACCGCAGGTCGAGGAGGCCCGCGAGCTGCTGCGCTGGCTGGCCGACGACCACTTCACCTTCCTGGGCTACCGCGAGTATCAGCTGCGCGAGGACGACTCCCTGGCCGCCGTCCCCGGAACCGGGCTCGGCATACTGCGCTCGGACCCGCACCACGCCGCCGAGGAGAGCCACCCGGTCAGCCCGTCGTTCGAGCGGCTGCCCGCCGACGCCCGGGCCAAGGCGCGCGAGCACAAGCTGCTCGTCCTGACCAAGGCGAACAGCCGGGCGACCGTGCACCGGCCGTCGTACCTGGACTACATCGGGGTGAAGAAGTTCGACGCCGACGGCAATGTCGTCGGCGAGCGGCGCTTCCTCGGGCTGTTCTCATCCGCCGCCTACACCGAGTCCGTGCGCCGGGTCCCCGTCATCCGGCGCAAGGTCGAGGAGGTCCTGGAGCGGGCCGGGTTCTCGCCCAACAGCCACGACGGGCGCGACCTGCTGCAGATCCTGGAGACGTACCCGCGCGACGAGCTCTTCCAGACCCCGGTCGACGAGCTGCGGTCCATCGTCACCTCCGTCCTCTACCTCCAGGAGCGCAGGCGGCTCCGGCTCTACCTGCGCCAGGACGAGTACGGGCGCTACTACTCCGCCCTCGTCTACCTCCCGCGCGACCGCTACACCACGGCCGTGCGCCTCAGGATCATCGAGATCCTCAAGGAGGAACTGGGCGGCATCAGCGTCGACTTCACCGCCTGGAACACCGAGTCGATCCTCTCCCGGCTGCACTTCGTGGTCCGGGTCCCGCAGGGCACCGAGCTGCCGGAGCTGTCCGACTCCGACAAGGACCGCATCGAGGCCCGGCTGGTGGAGGCGGCCCGCTCCTGGGAGGACGCCTTCGCCGAGGCGCTCAACGCCGAGCTCGGCGAGGAGCGCGCGGCCGAACTGATGCGCCGGTACGCGCACGCCTTCCCCGAGGGCTACAAGGCCGACCACAACCCGCGCGCCGCGGTCGCCGACCTCGTCCACCTCGAACAGCTCAATGCAGAGGAGGGCAAGGACTTCGCGCTCAGCCTGTACGAGCCGGTGGGCGCAGCCCCCGAGGAGCGCCGCTTCAAGATCTACCGCACGGGCGACGCCATCTCCCTCTCGGCGGTGCTGCCGGTCCTCAACCGGCTCGGCGTCGAGGTCGTGGACGAGCGGCCGTACGACCTGCGCTGCCCGGACCGCAGCGTGGCCTGGATCTACGACTTCGGCCTGCGCATGCCCCGCTCGCAGAACGGCAGCGGGGACTACCTCGGTGACGACGCCCGCGAGCGCTTCCAGGACGCCTTCTCCGCAACCTGGACCGGCAAGGCGGAGAACGACGGCTTCAACTCCCTCGTGCTGAGCGCCGGGCTCACCTGGCGTCAGGCGATGGTGCTGCGGGCGTACGCGAAGTACCTGCGCCAGGCGGCTTCGACGTTCAGCCAGGACTACATGGAGGACACCCTCCGCAACAACGTCCACACCACCCGGCTGCTCGTCTCCCTGTTCGAGGCGCGGATGTCGCCGGACCGGCAGCGCGCGGGCCACGAGATCGTGGACGCGCTGCTGGAGGAGGTCGACGCGGCCCTCGACCAGGTGGCCTCGCTCGACGAGGACCGGATCCTGCGGTCGTTCCTCACGGTCATCAAGGCGACGCTGCGGACGAACTTCTTCCAGGAGGCGGCGGGCGGCAAGCCGCACGACTACGTCTCCATGAAGTTCGACCCGCAGGCCATCCCCGACCTCCCGGCGCCGCGTCCGGCGTTCGAGATCTGGGTGTACTCGCCGCGGGTCGAGGGCGTGCACCTCAGGTTCGGCAAGGTCGCGCGCGGTGGTCTGCGCTGGTCCGACCGGCGTGAGGACTTCCGCACCGAGATCCTCGGCCTGGTCAAGGCGCAGATGGTGAAGAACACCGTCATCGTGCCGGTGGGCGCCAAGGGCGGCTTCGTCGCCAAGCAGCTGCCCGACCCGAGCGTGGACCGGGACGCGTGGCTGGCCGAGGGCGTCGCCAGCTACAAGACCTTCATCTCGGCGCTGCTCGACATCACCGACAACATGGTGGCCGGCGAGGTCGTGCCCCCGGCGGACGTCGTCCGGCACGACGAGGACGACACCTACCTCGTCGTCGCCGCCGACAAGGGCACCGCGACCTTCTCCGACATCGCCAACGGGGTCGCCGAGCAGTACAACTTCTGGCTCGGTGACGCCTTCGCCTCCGGCGGCTCGGCCGGCTACGACCACAAGGGCATGGGCATCACCGCCCGCGGCGCCTGGGAGTCCGTCAAGCGGCACTTCCGGGAGCTGGGCGTGGACACCCAGACCGAGGACTTCACGGTCGTCGGCATCGGCGACATGTCCGGTGACGTGTTCGGCAACGGCATGCTGCTCTCCGAGCACATCCGGCTGGTGGCCGCCTTCGACCACCGGCACATCTTCATCGACCCGAACCCGGACGCCGCCACCTCCTACGCCGAGCGCCGCCGCCTGTTCGAGCTGCCCCGCTCCAGCTGGGAGGACTACAACAAGGAGCTGCTGTCGGCCGGCGGCGGCATCTTCCCGCGTACGGCCAAGGCGATCCCGGTCAACGCGCACATCCGCGAGGCCCTCGGCATCGAGGCCAAGGTCACCAAGCTGACCCCGGCCGACCTGATGAAGGCGATCTTCCAGGCGCGGGTGGACCTGCTGTGGAACGGCGGCATCGGTACGTACGTGAAGTCCTCGGCCGAGTCGAACGCGGACGTCGGTGACAAGGCCAACGACGCCATCCGCGTCGACGGCAAGGACCTGCGCGTCAAGGTCGTCGGCGAGGGCGGCAACCTGGGCCTGACCCAGCTCGGCCGGATCGAGTTCGCACTGCACGGCGGCCGGATCAACACCGACGCCATCGACAACAGCGCGGGCGTGGACACCTCCGACCACGAGGTGAACATCAAGATCCTGCTCAACGGCCTCGTCGCGGACGGCGACATGACCGTCAAGCAGCGCAACAAGCTGCTCGCCGAGATGACCGACGAGGTCGGCCGCCTGGTGCTGCGCAACAACTACGCGCAGAACACGGCGATCGCCAACGCCCTCGCCCAGTCCGGCTCCATGCTCCACGCCCAGCAGCGCTTCATGAAGGACCTGGTCAGGGAGGGCCACCTCAACCGGGCGCTGGAGTTCCTGCCCACCGACCGGCAGATCCGCGAGCGGCTCGCCCAGGGCCAGGGACTGACCGGCCCGGAGACGGCCGTACTCATGGCGTACACGAAGATCACGGTCGCCGAGGAACTGCTGCACACCTCGCTGCCGGACGACCCGTACCTGAGCACCCTGCTGCACGCGTACTTCCCGACCGAGCTGCGCGAGCAGTTCCCCGAGCACCTCGTCAGCCACCCGCTGCGCCGTGAGATCACCACGACCGTCCTGGTCAACGACACGGTCAACACGGGCGGTACGACGTATCTGCACCGGCTGCGCGAGGAGACCGGGGCGTCGCTCGAGGAGATCGTGCGGGCGCAGACCGCGGCCCGGGCGATCTTCCGCCAGTCCCCGGTGTGGGACGGGGTCGAGGGGCTCGACAACAAGGTCGAGGCCGAGGTCCAGACCCGCATCCGCCTGCACTCGCGTCGTCTGGTCGAGCGCGGCACGCGCTGGCTGCTCAACAACCGGCCGCAGCCGCTGAATCTCGCCGAGACGGTCGACTTCTTCGCCGACCGGGTCGAGCAGGTCTGGGGGCAGCTGCCGAACCTGCTGCGCGGCGCCGACCTCGAGTGGTACCAGAAGATCTTCGACGAGCTGACGGGCGTCGGTGTCCCGGACGAACTCGCCACCCGGGTGGCCGGTTTCTCCTCGGCCTTCCCGACGGTCGACATCGTCTCGGTCGCGGACCGTATGGGCCGGGAGCCGCTGGACGTCGCCGAGGTCTACTACGACCTCGCCGACCGGCTGCGCATCACCCAGCTGATGGACCGCATCTCCGAGCTGCCCCGTGCCGACCGCTGGCAGTCGATGGCCCGCGCGGCGATCCGTGAGGACCTGTACGCGGCGCACTCGGCGCTGACCGCCGACGTCCTGGCGGTGGGCAACGGCAGCTCGACGCCCGAGCAGCGCTACAAGGCGTGGGAGCAGAAGAACGCGGCGATCCTCGGCCGCGCCCGCACCACACTGGAGGAGATCCAGGGCTCCGACGCGTTCGACCTCGCCAACCTGTCGGTGGCGATGCGCACGATGAGGACGCTGCTGCGGACGCATTCGTAGTGCGTACGGCCTCTTGGGCGCCCCGGGCCGCTGCCGGCCCGGGGCGCTTTCTTCTTGGCGAGCCTTAGGGCGATTCGACTGGAGGACTTACCGTTTCCGGCTAAGGCTTGTGCCGTGACGGTGAACCTCTCCGAGGAGCGAGTGGCCGCTCCCGCCCTGCCGGTCAGACGCCTCGTCCTCGAAGTGCTGAACTTCGCGCTGGTCGGCGGGAGCGGTGTCGCGGTGAACTTCCTGGTGTTCAACGTGCTTCTGCACGGGCTGCACCGGGCCGCCATGGTCGCGACCGTGCTGGCCAGCCTGGTCGCCATGGGCGGCAACTACCTCGGATTCCGGTACATCACCTACCGCGACAGGGCGTCCCGTACGCGACGCCAGATCGCGCTGTTCTTCGGCTTCAGCGGAATCGGCGTCGCCCTGGAGAGCGGGCTGTTCTACGCCGGATACCACGGTCTCGGACTGGCCGGTCCCCTCGAGTCGAACGCGGTCAAGGCGGCCTCCATCGTCCTGGCCTCCGCCTTCCGGTTCCTCGTCTACCGCACCTGGGTGTTCCAGCACGATGCGCGCCGCGCCTAGAGGGGCCCTCGCCGCGCAGGCCGCCGCGGTGGTGGCCGTCGTGGCGGTCGTCGTGCTGCTGCTCCTCGTGATCCTCCGGCTGCCCTGGGCCGGGGATCTCGGTGTGCACGCGGCGACCGTCCAGCGGCTGCGGCACAATCTCCTCGACCCCGGCAATCCGCTCGTCGACGCGGACACGCCGAGTCCGTACTACTCGCCCTGGATGCTGGTGCTCGGCTGCGTCGCACGGGTGGGTGATCTGTCGGTCTTCTGGGTGCTGCGGATCGGGGCGCTGGCCGGACTCGCGCTGCTGGTGACCGGGGCGTGGCGGTACGTGCGGACGCTGAGCGGCCGTCGTGCCGCGCCCGCCCTGGCCCTGCTGAGCCTGCTGTTCCTGTGGGGGACGGTGCTCTTCAACTGGAGCGGCTTCTACGGGCTCAACTCGCTCGCGCTGACGGTGTCGTATCCGAGCGTGTTCGCCCTGGGGCTGGCGTTTCACCTCTGGGCCTGGCTGGGGCGGGCGGTACGGGAGAACGGGGGGTGGGGGGTGTGGCTCGGGCTGGGGCTGCTGTGGGCGGTGATCCTGCTGTGCCATCAGTTCTCGGGGGTGGTGGCCTCGCTGGGGGCGATCGCGACGGTGGTCGCCGCGCGGCCGGGGCGGGCGGTGTGGGGGCGGCTGGCGTGCGGGGTGGTGCTGGGGCTTGTGGTGCTGCTGGTGTGGCCGTACTACGACTTCTTCGCGCTGGTCGGGGCGTGGGGCGGGCTGGAGTCGGTGCATCGGCCGCTGTACGAGGACCTGTTCGGGCGGTACTGGCTGGTGCTGCTCGGGGTGGTGGCCCTGGGGGTGCGGTGGTGGCGGGATCGGTGGGATCCGCTGGTGCTGTTCTTCGTGCTGGGGTTCCTTGTGGTGGCGGTGGGTGGGGTGAGCGGGCAGTACGCCTGGGGGCGGGCGTTGCCGGCGGTGTTGATTCCGGCGCAGGTCGCGGCCGCGGTGGAGGTGGGGGAGGCCGGGCGGCGTGCGATGCGGGTGGGGTGGGGGTGTGTGCTGGGGGTGGCGCTGGCTGTGGGGGCGTGGACGCAGGTGGGGACGGTGGGGTACGTGGTGAGGCCGGGGGATCTGCCGGTGGCTGTCGCGGAGAAGTACCGGGAGCCGTGGGCGGGGTATCAGTGGATGACGCGGTGGGTGAAGTACGGGGATGTGGTGATGGCTCGGTTGGGGCGGCCGAGTGCGCAGATTCCGGCGTATGGGGCGTACACCGTGGCGCCTGGGTATCCCGACTTCTTCCTGCCGGATGTGGGGCGGAGGGAGGAGGCGGTGCGGAGGTACTTCGGGGGCGGGGTGTCGGAGGGGGAGCGGGGGGTGATTTTGCGGGAGTACGGGGTGCGGTGGGTGATGGGTACGGCGGTGGATGGGCGGGGTGGGGTGGGGTTGCGGGAGGTGGGGCGGGGGCCTGGGGGGCAGGTGTTGTACGCGGTGGTGCGGTGATGTCGAGCGGGGTGTTCTCACTCGTGTTGAGGTGCCGCGGGTGTCGGTGCTGGGGGCGGGTGGGTCCGCAGCCCGGCGTAGCGGGGTGCCGCTGCGCCCACCCGTGCCGCCCCTAGCGGCACGCATGCCCGCAGCTAGGGTGGCCAGCTCAGCGGAGTGCGCTTGCCACCAGGCGTGCTGCTCGCTTCACCCGGGGCCGGGCCAGGCGGCGGACAGTTGGGCGGATCAGTTTGGCTGTTGCTCCTGTGGGTTCCCAGCGGGCCTGTAGGCGGCCGGGGGCGTGGCCTTCGGGTTCGACGGTGAGGTGGTGGTGGGGGACCTGGGCGGTGAAGGCCGCGAAGGTCAGGGGGGCCAGGAGGAGGCCGGTGTGGGAGACGCCCTGGTGTTGCAGCCGGAGCAGGGGGTGGCGGACACCGGAGAAGCCGTAGAAGGGCAGCAGCGCTGCTCCGAGGTCGAGGTGGGCGTGGCCCTCGAAGACGCCGGGCCCGACGGGGGAGAGGCGGAAGTGGACGTGCACGCGGTGGCCGCCGGGGGCGATCAGCAGCGTGGCGCGCCGGGGGCCGACGGGCAGGCGCAGGGCCGGGTCGTAGGTGCGGATCGCCAGGTCGACGGAGGCGCCCGGGCCCCGGGTGATCTCCGTGATCTCGTGGCGGAACTGGGCGCTCGGGAAAGGGCGGGTCTCCAGATCCAGGTCTGAGATGTCCAGTTCGCGGCGGGCCCATTCGGAGGCGGGGATCCGGTCGCCCCAGTACGTGCGGCCCTCCCCGTCCGTCGTGATCCGCCGCGGCCCCACGCCGTGGCCCAGTCCTCGGGCCGCCACCCGGGCCTCCGCCAGGCGCCGGTCGCGGATCAGCTGGAGGACGACGCGTTCGGCGCGCGGGAGTCGGGCGAACGCGCCGGGGGAGAGCGTGTCGAGGTACGGAGTGACCAGGTCCGCGAAGGAGGACAGCCACGCCTCGTCCCGGTAGGGCAGGTCACCGGCGTACATCCGGAAGTCGTGCTTGAGGAACTTGTGGTCCTTGTCCTCGCGCAGCGACTCGTGCCCGTTCTCGGCCAGGAAAGTGTCGATGAGGTGCTGGACGTGGATCCGGTCACGGACGTTGGCGAGCTTGTGCCGCTGATTCGATATCGAGGCCGCCTGGGAGGCCGCGTAGGGCGCCACGTACCAGCGGTAGACCGGCTTCGGGACGATCGTGAAGCTCTTGGCCAGGCAGTACGCCTGCGCCGAGAACAGCTGGTCCTCGTAGTGGATGCCCTCGGGGAAGCGCAGGCCGTGCCGGTCGAGGAAGGCGCGGGCGTACATCTTGCTCGTCGACAGGTGCTCGAAGAACAGGCGTGGGTCGGCCTCGACGCCGTCGAGGGTGCGGCGCTCGGCGACCAGGTGCGGCATCCAGGTCGAGCGGCGGCCGTTGTCCACCCGGACCCGCTGCACCGCCCCCATCGCGAAGTCGATCTCGCGTTCGCGGTGCGCGGCGAGCAGCAGTGCGACGGCGTCGTCGGGGAGTTCGTCGTCGCTGTCGAGGAACATCAGGTACGGCGCCCGGGCGATGTCCAGGGCGCGGTTGCGCGGGACGCCGCAGCCGCCGCTGTTCTGCTCCAGTCGGAGGTGGCGGACGCGGGGGTCCTGGGCCGCGAGACGCCGTGCGACCTCCGCGGTTCCGTCCGTTGAGTGGTCGTCGCTGATGATGATCTCGACGTTCGCGTGGGTCTGCCGGCGGACCGAGTCGACCGCGCGCGTGAGGCGTTCGGCGTCGTTGTAGACGATGACCGTCACGGTGACGTCGGGGGTGCTCATGCGGTCGCCTCCTGCGGGGTCGGGGCCGGGGTGCGTTCCTCGATCGGCAGCACCGGCGGCAGGGAGCGTTCGTCCTGGCCGAGGAAGACCCGGCGTACGACGCGCTCGGCGGCGCGTCCGTCGTCGTACTCGCAGAACCGGCGCCGGAAGACGGCCCGGGTCTTCGCCGCGCTCTCGTCGCGCCAGGCCTCGGTGGTGAGGATCTCCGTCAGCTCCTGCTGGGTGCGGGCGACCGGGCCCGGGGCCTGGTCCATCAGGTCGAAGTAGACGCCGCGGGTGGTGCGGTACGTCTCCCAGTCGTCGGCGTGGATCACGATCGGCCGGTCGAGGTTGGCGTAGTCGAACATGATCGAGGAGTAGTCCGTGACCAGGACGTCCGCCGCCAGGCACAGATCCTCGACCGGGTCGTAGGAGGAGACGTCGATGATCCGGCCCGTGCGACGCAGGTTGGTGAGCGGGGAGGCCGCGCCGCCGTAGAAGTAGTGGCCGCGCACGAGCAGGACCGTGTCCTCGCCGAGGCGGTCGGCGAGGGCGGCGAGGTCCAGGCGCGGTGTCCAGCCGGCCTCGTAGTCGCGGTGGGTCGGCGCGTAGAGGACGGCCCGGCGGCCCGGGTCGATGCCGAGGCGGTCTCGGACGGCTCGGATGTCGTCGGCCGTGGCCGTGTAGTAGACGTCGTTGCGCGGATAGCCGTGGTCGAGGGAGACATAGTGCGAGGGGTACGCGCGCTCCCACATACGGGTGGTGTGGCTGTTGGCGGAGACGCTGTAGTCCCACTTGTCGATGCGCTCCAGCAGCACCTTGAAGTCCAGGCCCTGCGCGGCGGCCGGGTACGCCATCTGGTCCAGGCCCATGCGCTTCAGCGGCGTGCCGTGGTGGGTCTGGACGTGGATCGCGTCCGGGCGTTTGACCACCGCGTTGGGGAAGTTGACGTTGTTGACGAGGTACTTGGCCGTCGCCAGCACCTCCCAGTAGCGGCGGCTGCCGGGCACGACATGGTCGGTGCCGGGCGGGAGGAGGGCCTCGTTCTCCTGGGTGACCACCCACACCGGGTGGATCTGCGGGGCGAGTTCGGAGAGCTCGGCGGCGATCGCGGCGGGGTTGCAGGCGACGCCGCGGTTCCAGTACGCCGCGAAGACCGCCAGGTGGGGGTCGACCGGGCGGGCGAGTGCCCTGCGGTACTGGTGGTCGCGGAGCTTGGCGCCGGCCTGGCGCTTCCGGTTCCGCAGGGCCGACTTGGCGGTGCGGCGGGTGCGGTTGACGGCCTGGAAGGCCCGGTACCTGGAGTAGGCGCCCTCTTCGAGCAGGGAGCGGCGGACGCCTTCGAGACCGGCGGGGCGGCTGTAGCCCTCGGGGCGGCGGCGCAGGGCGGCCAGGGACGCCCGGCGGAAGAACTCCCGCGCGACCTCCTCCTCCATGCCGCCGCGCGCGAAGGCGCGCAGGAGGTCGCGGACCATGACGTCGTAGAGCACGGCGTGGGCGGCGGGGCGGTCCCGGGTGAGGTCGAGGAGGGACTCGTAGCGCTCGACGAGGCCGTAGCGCTGTTCGGGGGTGACCGGCGGCAGGCTCGCGGGGCGCAGGGTGCGGTCCTCGTAGGCGACGTGCGGCAGGCAGGCGACGCGGTCGGCGAGCAGCAGGGCGGCCAGGGCGGCGTGCGGCTCGTCGTCGGTGGTGAGCTGCTGCTCGTGCGCCCGCCAGAAGTCCGCGCGCAGGACGCGGGTGCCGAGCAGCGGAGTGAGGCGCAACAGGGGCGCGCAGACGTCGAGGGCGACATCGGCGCGGCCCGCCCGGGCCAGCAGGGAGCCGTTCGGGGAGGGCATGCCGGAGGTGTGCCAGGTGCTGCGGACGTGGTCGAGCAGCAGGACGTCCACCTCGGCGGGCAGTTCGGCCACCCGCTCGGCGACCGTGCGGGGGGCGCCGGCGGGCAGGCCGTCCTTGGCGTGGACGAAGTGCAGCCAGCGGCCCGAGGCCCGGGCCGCGCCCGCCGCGCGGGCCGCCGCGTCGCCCATGCCGTCCGGCACCGGCAGCACCTGGACGTCCGGGGTGTGCCGCTCGGCCGTCTCCCGGGCCCAGTCGCCGACCGCCGCCACGATCACCTCGGCGTCCGGGAGGGGATGCGCGGCGAGCGAGTCGAGGAGCTCCGTCAGATGGTCCTGAACGTTCGCCCCGTGGACGATGAGGCTGAGCTCGGCCATCGCGAGGGCTCCTTCTCACTGATGCGTCGTATTCGGTCATGGTTTCATCAATAGGACAAAACGGCCGACCGGAGTACGCCTCACGAGCGAACTGGAACCTTCGGCTTGGGCTTCGCGGACTTGTCCCCGGTGAACGCCTCGTACTCCTTGAGGACGTCCTCCGTCGGCCCGTCCATGAGCAGTTCGCCGCGCTCCAGCCACAGCACCCGGTCGCAGGTGTCGCGGATCGACTTGTTGTTGTGGCTGACCAGGAACACCGTGCCCGCGTGCGTGCGCAGCTCGCGGATGCGCTGCTCGGAGCGCTTCTGGAAGGAGCGGTCGCCGGTGGCCAGCGCCTCGTCGATCAGCAGCACGTCGTGGTCCTTGGCGGCGGCGATGGAGAACCGCAGCCGCGCGGCCATGCCGGAGGAGTACGTCCGCATCGGCAGCGTGATGAAGTCGCCCTTCTCGTTGATCCCGGAGAAGTCGACGATCTCCTCGTAGCGCTCCCTGATCTGCTCGCGGGACATGCCCATGGCCAGGCCGCCGAGGTGCACGTTGCGCTCGCCGGTCAGGTCGTTCATCAGGGCCGCGTTGACGCCGAGCAGGGAGGGCTGGCCGTGGGTGTAGATGCGGCCGTTCTCCACGGGGAGGAGTCCGGCCACGGCCTTCAGCAGGGTCGACTTGCCGGAGCCGTTGGTGCCGATCAGGCCGATCGCCTCGCCCTTGTACGCGACGAAGGACACGTTCCGCACGGCGTGCACCCGGCGCACACCGGCCGCCTTCTCGGTCTTCCTGCGGCGCACGATGCGGTTCAGGGCGGCGGTCGCGGAGCCGCGTCCGGCGCCGGTGCCGTTGACGCGGTAGACGATGTCGACGCCGTCGGCGACGACGGTGGGGACCTTGTCGTTGGTGTTGTCAGCCACGGCCGTACGTCTCCTCAGCCTTCCAGAAGTAGATGAAGCCGCCCACGCCGGCGACCAGGGCCCAGCCGGCGGCGAGCGCCCACACATGGGCCGGGAGCTGGCTCGCGTGGAAGCTGTCGATCAGGGCGAAGCGCATCAGGTCGATGTAGATCGCGGCCGGGTTGGTCTCCAGCAGGACCGTCACCACACGCGGCAGGCTGTCCTTGTCGGCCAGCTTGTCGATGCTCCACATGACACCCGAGACATACATCCAGGTGCGCAGCACGAACGGCATCAGCTGGGCGATGTCCGGGGTCTTGGCACCCATCCGGGCCATGACCATGGAGACGCCCGCGTTGAACGTGAACTGCAGGAACAGCGCCGGCAGCGCCAGCAGCCAGGACACGCCGACCGGCACCCCGAAGCAGAGCAGGATGACGACCAGGGCGCCCATCGAGAACAGCAGCTGCTGGAGCTGCTGGAGGCAGAACGACAGGGGCAGGGCGGCGCGCGGGAAGTGCAGGGCGCGCACGAGGCCCAGGTTGCCGGAGATGGCGCGGGTGCCCGCCATGATCGAGCTCTGTGTGAACGTCCAGATGAACACGCCCGTGACCAGGAACGGGATGTAGTCCGGCACGCCGTGCTTGGTGCCGAGCAGGACGCCGAAGATGAAGTAGTAGACCGCCGCGTTCAGCAGCGGGGTCATCACCTGCCAGACCTGGCCCAGCTTCGCCTGGCTGTACTGGGCGGTGAGCTTGGCGGTGGCGAACGCGGTGATGAAGTGGCGGCGGGCCCACAGCTGGCGGACGTACGCGGGCAGCGAGGGCCGGGCGCCGCTGACCGCGAGGCCGTGACGGGCGGCGAGGGCCGCGAGGTCGTCGGCGGCGGGGGCCGGGGCCGGGGTCGGTGGCTGGGGCGGTGTGTCGAGGACCTGGCTCACATCCGCTGCTTTCGTTCGGGGGGCAAGAGGGGGGAGGGGTGTGGGACCTGGGGTCGTGAGGAGCGGGAAAGTGGGTCTTTTACCAGACTCTTCACGAATTCTTACGTCGGGACGGGACCGTATCGTCGCAACGTGAGCGTAGGCCTTTCGAACGTCGGAACGCAACCGTTTCGTCGTGACGCCCCTATGCTGTCGGCATGACGACGAACGCGAACGCCGACGAGCCGCCGCAGCCGCGTCCGCAGCCACGTCCGCGCCGCCGGGCCCCCGCGGGGGCGGCCGTGCTGCGGGAGGACGTGACGGACGCGATCCGGGCGGCCGTGTTCGAGGAGCTCGCGGCCGTCGGCTACGCGCGGATGTCCATCGAGGGGATCGCCCGCCGGGCGGGCGTCGGGAAGACGGCGGTGTACCGCCGCTGGCGCTCGAAGCTGCACCTCGTGCTCGACATCGTCTCGGCGCTCGCCGTGCAGGGCCTGCCCGCGCCGGACACCGGCTCCCTGGAGGGCGACCTGCGGCTGCTGTACGAGGTGACGTCCCGCGCCCTGCGCCACCCCGTCGCCTCGCAGATCATCCCCGACCTCCAGGCCGAGGCGGCCCGCAACGCCGAAATCGCCGAGGCCCTCCAGAAGGCCCTGCGCGAGGGGCAGGACGGCGTCGCGACCGGCATCGTCACGGCGGCGGAACGCCGCGGCGAGCTCCGCGAGGGCCTCGACCACGACCTGGCCCTCGACCTGATCTCGGGCCCGCTCTACTGGCGCTCGGTCGTGATCCGCAGCCCGAAGCTGCCGCAGGGCTACCTGGGGTCACTGGCCCGGGCCACGGCGGGGGCGTTGCGGGCGTTGTGAGGGGGCTTGCCGGCAGGTGACGCGGGTTCAGCCCCGTATTCAGCCCCGTATTGCCCCGTATTCAGCCCCGGGCCGCCTCCGGGTGCAGCCGTACCCACCCTTCCCACGCCGACGCGATCATGTCCTGGACGTCGTGCCGGGCCTTCCAGCCCAGCTCCGTGGCGGCGCGGTCGGCCGAGGCGACGACGCGGGCCGGGTCGCCGGGGCGGCGGGGAGCGACCGTGGGCGGCAGGTCGTAGCCGGTGACGGCGTTGATGCGGTCGATCATCTCGCGGACGGAGACGCCCTCGCCCCGGCCGATGTTGAGCGTGAGGGCGCGGCCGGGGGAGGAGCGCAGCGCCCGGGCCGCCGCGACATGGGCCTCGGCCAGGTCGACGACGTGGATGTAGTCGCGTACGCAGGTGCCGTCCGGGGTCGCGTAGTCGTCGCCGAAGATCCGCGGCGGCGCGTCCTCCGTGAGCTTCTCGAAGACCATGGGCACGAGGTTGAAGACGCCGACGTCCGCGAGCTCCGGGCTCGCCGCGCCCGCCACGTTGAAGTACCGCAGGGACGCGGTCGACAGGCCCGTCGCCCGGCCCGTCGCGCGGACCAGCCACTCACCGGCCAGCTTCGTCTCGCCGTAGGGAGACATCGGCACGCAGGGCGTCTCCTCCGTGACCAGGTCCACGTCCGGCATGCCGTACACCGCCGCCGAGGAGGAGAACACAAAGGACGGCACCTTCGCCGTCGTCACAGCGTCCAGCAGGATCCGCAGGCCCTCGATGTTCTCCCGGTAGTAGCGCAGCGGCTGCTCGACCGACTCTCCCACCTGCTTCTTCGCCGCGAGATGGACGACGCCGGTGACCGAGTGGTCCGCGAGGGCGCGCGCGAGCCGCTCGGCGTCCAGCGTCGAGCCCACCACCAGCGGCACCCCCTCGGGAACGCGCTCGGCGATACCGGTGGACAGGTCGTCGTAGACCACCGCCCCTTCCCCCGCGGCGGTCATCGCCCGTACGACGTGCGCGCCGATGTAGCCGGCGCCGCCGGTGATCAACCAGGTCATGTGCGACCGTCCCCTCGTCAGTTGGCCCGTCGTGTTCAGTGAAGCAGGCGGCGCAGCCTCGCGCGTACGACGGACAGCACACCGCGTACGCCGGGCGCCACCCGCAGCGCCAGCGCGCCGGAGTGGGTGGCGTACGGCTGTACGAGCACCACGCCATGCCGGGCGCTCGGGACGGCACTGCGGCGCAGCAGACCGGCGCCCGCGAGCGCGTGCGCCGTGACCTCGCGGCTCACTCCGTCCCGGAAGCGGACGCGAAGGCGCAGGTCCCAGGTGCCCGTACCGAGCGCGGCCAGTGCGGGCAGGTCGACGTCCGCCTCGGCCGACCAGCCGCCGGCGGCTTCCGCGAACCGGGTCGTGGCGCGGACACTGACATCCCCGCCGTCCCGGTGCCGCCACTCCGCCTCCACCGCCTGCGGGCCCGCCCGCTCCACCCGGCCGTACAGCTCGTGCAGGCGCAGCCGCAGCCGGGCGCCACGCGCGCGTGGCCGCAGCTCCGCGTCCACGGCGAGGGGCAGCGCGCGCACCGGCCGGGTCAGCAGGGGTTCCAGGGAGACCTGCGGAAGGTCCTCCGACCAGACGGGCGTGCCGTCGGCTGCACGGGCGTACGGCGGACAGAGGCGGGCCGGACGGGCCGCCAGTTCCCCCAGCCGGGGCAGGTCGCGCGGCTCCGGGGAGGCCAGGACGACCCGCCCGGCCAGCCGGCCCGGAGCGGCCGGGTTGCGCGCCCAGTCGTCGGCGTCGTACTCGGCGAGATGCGCCCGCGTCAGCTCCCACCACACGCGCCGGTAGGCGGCGTCCCGCAAGCCCAGCTCGCGCATGTACATCCGCAGCTCGTGATCGAGGAACTTGGCGCGTGCGGCCCGCGCGAGTTCCTTCTGCCCGGCGCCCAGCAGGGTCTCGTACGCCTGCCGGCACGCCTCCGTCCGGGCCCGCCAGTTGTCGACGCCGGCCCGGTCCAGGGAGATCGACAGCCGCTCGGCGGACCGGCGCACATGCCAGACGTAGACCAGGTCGGGCACCAGGGCGATGCGCGGGGCCGCGGCCAGCACGCGCGCGGAGAAGACGACGTCCTCGTACGGGAAGCGGCCCTCGGGGAAGCGGATGCGGTGCTCGCGCAGGAAGCCGGTGCGGTAGAGCTTGTTGACGCAGAGCGTGTCGTGGACCAGCTGCGGGCGCTGCGCCGGGCGCGGTACCGCGGCGTGGAGCGCGTAGAGACGCGCCTCCCAGGGCACTTCACGCCCCGACGGCAGCTCCCGGCGTACACACAGCCCGCCCGCGACCTCCGCGTGCGCGCCCGTCACGGCCCCGAGCAGCGCGTCGACCGCGCCGGGCGGCAGGACGTCGTCGCTGTCCAGGAACATCACGTACGGCGACGTCACCGCGTCGAGCCCGGTGTTGCGCGGGGTGCCGCAGCCGCCGCTGTTGACCCGGCGGCGGATCACCCTGAGGCGGGGTTCCGACGCGGCGAGCCGGTCGAGGAGGCCCGCGCTGCCGTCCGCCGAGCAGTCGTCGACGGCCACGACCTCGCGCACGGCCGGGCCCTGCGCGAGCGCCGAGCGCACGGCGTCCGTCACATGGGCGGCGTCGTCGTAGCCGATGACCACGACGGCGACCTGGGGGCGAGGCCTGTCGGCATCCGGAGCGGCATTCATTACAACGGATCGTAAGTCGGATGAATGCCGCGAAAGCGATAAAACGCCCTATGCGACTACGGCTGCCGGTCTGCCGGCACCTCCGAGAGCGCGGCCGCGTCCAGCGCGGAGGTGAGCTCGTCGAGGCGGGCCCGCAGGGCGCGGACCTCGGTGGCGTCGAAACCGGTCGCGCCGGCGATCCGGCGCGGCACCTGGAGCGCCCGCGTCCGCATCGCGGCACCCTCGTCGGTCAGCCGCACCTCCACCGACCGTTCGTCACGCGCGCTGCGCTCCCGGTGCACGAGACCGGCCGCCTCCAGCCGCTTGAGCAGCGGTGACAGGGTGCCGGAGTCGAGGCGCAGATACTCTCCGAGCTTCTTCACGGGCAGCTCGCCCTGCTCCCAGAGCACCAGCATCACCAGGTACTGCGGGTAGGTGAGCCCGAGGTCCTTGAGGATCACGCGGTAGACGCCGTTGAAGGCGCGGGAGGCCGCGTGCAGGGAGAAGCAGATCTGCTGGTCCAGTCGGAGCCAGTCGTCGTCCGGCGTGTTCATGGCTCCAGGGTAGCTCGGACCCACCATTCAATTGCACACAACTTAATTGTGTGCTCTAATCGTGGGTGTCAGGCGACCCGGAAGCGGGCCGCCGGAACGTGATGCGAGAGGGAGATTTCCATGGACGCGCTCTACACCGCTGTCGCCACCGCCACCCACGGCCGCGAGGGCCGCACCGTCAGCTCCGACGGCACGCTGGACCTCGCGCTGGGCATGCCGCAGGCACTGGGCGGCAACGGCCAGGGCACCAACCCGGAGCAGCTCTTCGCCGCCGGTTACGCCGCCTGCTTCGGCAGCGCCCTCGGTCTCGTCGGCCGCGGTGCCAAGGTCGACGTCAGCGACGCCGCCGTGACCGCCGAGGTCTCCATCGGCAAGCAGGGCGAGGGCTTCGGTCTCGCCGTCACGCTGCGCGTCGAGCTGCCCGACAGCGTGGACGAGGCGACCGGCCGCAAGCTGGTCGAGCAGGCCCACCAGGTCTGCCCGTACTCCAACGCCACCCGCGGCAACATCGAGGTCGACCTCGTCATCGAGTAGTCACCCGCACGTCACCCCCGACCCGCGCCAGCACCTCCCCCGTCTCCCCGCTCCACGCCACCACCACGGCCTCCTCGGGCACCGGGTGCCGGCGCGTCAGCAGCAGCCAGCGCACGTGGTAGCGGCGGACGACGGCGGCACGCTGGGCGCGGGTCGAACCGGGGGCCAGATAGGCCCGGACATCGGCCGCCCGGCGCTCCCGCTCCCACTCGTCCAGGGCCGGGTCGGACCGGACGGGCGCGGCGAGGTTCGGCCCGTACCCGGCGAGGGAGTGGCCGGCCTGATACCCGTCGGTGATCACCACCTCGCCCGGCCCGATGTGCCGTGCCGCCCAGTCGTACGCCGGCCAGCGCACGGGCTGTGCGAACCCCACCGGGTCGGCCGAGCGCGGCACGACCGCCCCGGCGTGCACGGTGACGAACCCGGCGCACACCCCGGCCGCCGCCGCCCCGCCCAGCACCTGCCGGGCCCGCCGCCAGGGCCGGGGCGCCGCCAGCTCCACCGCCAGCGCGCACTGCGGCGGCAGAAGTACGGCCCACAGGGCCAGGACATAGGCGTGGTGCCCGCTCACCCAGCCGTACGCCACGAGCGGGCACTCCAGCAGGAACATCAGCACCAGCGGATCACGCAGAGACCCGCGTGCCCGCAGCCACAGCGCGGGCACGCCGAGCAGCGCCAGCCAGGAGCCGGCGAACATCTCCTCGTACGGCCGCCGGTCCCTCGCGTCCCCGCCGGTCCCGCTCACCAGATCCAGCACGTCGTAGTACGGCCACGCCACCGCGACCGCCCCGCAGACGGCCCCGGCGAGCGCCCAGCGCGCCACGACCGGACGGCGCCACCCGCGCTGCCGGGACGCCACGATCGCCACCGCGCCGATGAGCGCCGAGGCAGCCGTGACGAAGTGGGTGAGCAGGATCAGCCCGTACAGGGCGCCGAGCGCCGCGTACCCCGGCCGGCCGCCGAGCCCGCTCGGACCGACGAACCGCACGGTGGGCGCGTCCTCACGCGCACGGGTCGCCGTCCAGGCCCACGCCCAGAGCGTCAGCCCGGTCGTGAGCGCGGACGGATAGCCCAGGTTCGTCGTCATCGGCAGCAGAGCGAGGTGACCGCTCCACGGGTTCCGCGCCGTGCCCCACAGCAGCGTCATGAACAGCAGGGCCGTCACCGGCGCCCAGGGGCGCGTGGTGAGGGTCCGGACGAAACGGCCGAGGCCCGTCAGCAGCACCAGCAGATGCACCGGCCCCGCCAGCTTCACGACTCCCCAGCCGGACAGCCCCGTCAGCCGGGCCAGAACGCCCTGCGCGACGGCGTAGGGGCCGTAGGAGGGGCTGCCCTCGCCCGGCAGGTCCGCCATGGGGTGGGCCGGGTGGAGCGGATCGGCCCTGAGCCGCTCCACGACCGCCGCGTGCAGTCCGGCGTCGCAGCACAGCGGGACCCGCCAGTACGCCAGCGTCATCACCAGCCAGAACAGGGTGCCGAACAGCTGGTACGGGGTGAGCCGGCCCATCGGCCCGCCGCGCAGCGCCGTCGCACCGCGCACGGTCCGCCGGACGAGGACCGAGGCGCTCACGGAAGTGGGGGCGGGCATGCGCCAGATGTTCCCGCCCTGTGCGAGCTCTGACCCCGGGTCACCTCATCGGGTCAGTCGCAGAGCGCCTGCTCCGCCGTCGCGGGCCAGCGGGCGAACCGGAACCCCGTCCGCTCGACGGACCCCGTGAGGTTCCGCCAGAAGCGCTCGGCGGTGAGCGGCGCGCGCACCGACTGCTTCAGCTCGGCCAGCTCACCGCACTCCAGCGCGGCCCGGGCCGCCACGACCGTCTCCAGTGAGGCCCCGGCCCGCAGCAGATCGCGCTGCGGCGGGTGCCGCACGGCCCACTCCGCGAAGACCCAGTGGTTGCGCAGGAACTTCTCGTGCCCGGGCCAGCTCCACCGCTCCAGCGCGAGATGCGCGCCGACGGGACTGGCCAGCCCCCAGGCGTCGTTGACATAGGCGTCGAGCGGTGCCGCGGCTCCCGTGACGCCGAGATGACGGCCGACGATCACCACGTGGTACCGGGAGCCCGGCCGCATCGGCGTGGCGTGCAGCCGCCGCCCGGAGTCGAAATACAGCAGCGTCGGCCCGGGCGCGCGCACGGCCTCCGCCAGCATGCCGCGCCCCTCCGGCAGAGCGGGCCAGTTGCGCACCCAGGTGGCGGTGCGCACCGGGTTGTGGTCGCCGAGGGCCTCCACGTCGGAGCTGCGCACATTGAACGACCCGGGCGTGCCGCGCACGTCGAACGGCGTCCGCAGCGGGCTGACCGCGGCCCCCAGCCACACCAGCAGCAGCGCGCTCGCGACGCCGGTGAATCGGTTCGCCGGAACGACCAGCACCGGCAGGAGCAGCAGCAGAAGGGCGGGCAGGATCATGCGCGCGTGCATGTAGTCGCCGCCGACGCGGATCACGTACGCGGACAGCAGCAGGCCCGCGGCCAGTGGAGCCAGCAGTACCGCGAGCGAGGTCCGCCCCGGGGCGCGGTACCGCCGTTCCCGGCGTGTGCGTCGTACCAGCAGGACGGTCAGCGCGCCGAGCAGGGGGACGACGGGCCACAGCCAGTAGGGCCCGAGCGTCTCCTGCACATAGCCGGCTCCCCGGCTCCAGTCGCTGGCGCTCGCCTCCTTGGCGATGGCGGGCAGCGGCACCAGGATCCCGTAGTACCCCGCCCGGAAGACCTCGTAGGCCAGCGGCAGCGCTGCCGCCGAGGCCAGCATCGCGGCGGTGCCCCGCCGGGTGGGACGCAGCACCCACCACTGCGCCGCCAGGAAGCACGCCGTGACCACCGCGAGGTCGGGCCGGACCAGCGGACCCAGCCCGAACACGAAGGCGGCCGTGTACACCGGCCGGGCCGCCTGCCCGCGCCGGGTGCGCGTCAGCAGCCACCACGACAGGCCGGTCCAGAAGGCGCCCAGGCCGCTCTCCAGGCCCGAGGTCATGTACGACCAGAACGGCGGCACGGCCAGCAGCACGCACACACCCGCCGGGAGCAGCAGCCGGGCGCCCCGGTGCAGCCGGCACGTGGCGTACAGGGCGAGCCCGAACCCGGCGGCGCTCAGCAGCAGTCCGAGCCCGACCGCGAGGAACGCGGGGTCCTCGCCGGTGACCCAGGCGGCGAGCGCGAGCAGCCACTGCCACAGGGTGCCGGTCGAACTCTCCGCCCGCTCTCCCACGTTGAACACGGGACCGTTGCCCGCCAGGATCTGCCGGACCGGACGCAGATAGATCAGCCCGTCGTCGCAGATCCAGCGGCGCCGGTAGCCCAGCACGAACAGGGCCGCGGTGGGCACGGCGACCAGCGCCGCGTGCCACCAGTGCACCGGCCGCGGCCGCTCGGCGGCGGCCGGCGGCCGTGCCGAGGCGGCCCGCTGGCCGGGCAGGGAGGGGACGGCCTCGGGGGTGGCGGGTGTTCTCATCGCTCGACCAGCGCCTCGGACCTCGCACCGGCACCCGCGGTCCGGCGAGCCGCGGGCAGCGGCGCACCGCCCCCCTCGCCCAGCATCAGCAGGCGTACGACCCGCTCGGCGGCCCGACCGTCCTCGAACTCGCAGTACCGCTCCCGGAAGCCCGCCCGCAGCCGCGCCGACTCCCCGTCCTGCCAGGTGCCGGACGCGAAGAGCCAGGCCAGCTCGCGGTAGGAGCGCGACACATGCCCCGGCGCGTCGGCCGTGATGTCGAAGTAGGCGCCCCGGCTGGCCGCGAACGCGCCCCAGTCGTCGGCGTGGACCACGATCGGCCGGTCGAGGAGGGCGTAGTCGAACATCAGGGCCGAGTAGTCGGTGACCAGCGCGTCGGAGGCGAGCAGCACGTCCTCGACGTGCGGCTCGTCGGTCGCGTCCACCAGCACGCCCCGACGGTGCAGCTCGGCCAGCCCCAGACCGCGCGCCACGCCCCCGGCCAGCGAGGGGTGCAGCCGGACGACGAGGGTGTGGCCCGGGCCGAGGTCCTCGGCGAACCGGGCCGGGTCGAACCGGTCGACATGGCCGCCCTTGCGGTAGTCGCGCCGGGTCGGCGCGTACAGCACGACCGTGTCGCCGGCGGGGATGCCGAGCCGTTCGCGCACTTCCGGGCCCCGCTCCGGGTCCGCGCCGACCAGGGCGTCGTTGCGCGGACTGCCGGTCCGCAGCGAGGCGAAGTGGCACGGGTACGCCCGCTCCCAGGCCCGCTCCGCGTGCAGACCCGCGACCAGGCTGTAGTCCCAGCGGTCGGCCCGGCGCAGCATCTGCGGCACATCGAAGCCGTGCCGGGCGCCCGGCTTGGTCAGCAGATCGGCGCCCATGTACTTGAGCGGGGTGCCCTGGTGGGTGTGGATGTGGACGCTGCCGGGCCGCTTGGCCAGGGTGCCGGGCCAGTTGACGTTGTTCACCCAGTACGTGGCCCGCGCCATGACCTCGTGGTAGCGCCGCGAGCCCGGTGTCACATGGTCGATGCCGGGCGGCAGCGCGTCCACCGCGTCCTCCCGGACCACCCACACGCCCCGGATGTGCGGGGCGATCTCGCGCGCCTTGGCGTGGATCGCGGCCGGGTCGCCGGACACGCCCCGGTGGTGGGTCGCCGAGTAGACGGCGAGCTGCGGATCGAGCGGGCGCTTCGACTGGGCCGCGTACCAGGTGCGCAGAGCGGCCCCCGACGCCTTCCGCGCCACCCGCCGCTTCCTGCCCAGGGCACTCGCGCGCAGGTCCCGCAGACCGCGTACCGCCGCGTACGACGCGTAGGGCGACGAGGCCAGCAGCCGCATCTCGATCCCGCGCCAGCCGTCCGGCTCCGGGAAGCCGCCCTCGGGGAGGTGACGGCGGTGGAAGGAGCGGATCTCGCGGTAGAAGTCGCCCCGGTCCGCGGGCCGCACCCGGTCCTCCCGGGCCAGCACGAACAGCATGTGGTCCAGCGCCCGCTCCAGCAGCGGCGGCCGTGCCCAGTCGAGGTCGGGGCGCTGCTCCAGGAACGCGAACAGCCCTTCGTACTGCGGGAAGATCTCGAAGTGCCGGCGCCCCGGCGTCCTGGTGATCGCGCCCTGCCTGCGCTGCCGGTACTCCACCCCGATCCGGCCCAGACAGGCGATGCGGTCCGCCAGCACCATCGCCCGGTAGGTGACCGGCGCGTCCTCGTACAGTCCCGGCCCGTACTCCAGGCCGTGCTCCTCGAGGAAGGCGCGCCGGTACGCCTTGTTCCAGGCGACCAGGAACAGGTTCAGATACCGCGGGCTCTCCCGGATGCCGAACGTCTCCGTGCCCGCCTCGGCCAGCAGGTCCGCCGCCTCGCTGCGCCCGCCCCGGCCCCACCAGTGGGTGCGCACATGGTCGAAGACCAGGATGTCCGGGTCGCCGGTCGCCTCCAGACGCGCCGCCACGGCGGCCAGCAGACCCGGCGTGTAGCGGTCGTCGCTGTCGAGGAACAGGACGTAGTCGCCGGCCGCCTGCTCCCGTCCGGCGTTGCGGGCCCGGCCCAGGCCGACGTTCTGGGACAGGTGCAGCACCCGCACCCGGGCGTCGCGGGCGGCGTACTCGTCGAGGATCGCGCCGCTGCCGTCGGGGGAGCGGTCGTCCACGGCGATCACCTCGAAGTCGCCGTACGACTGGGAGAGCACCGAGTCGAGACACTCGCGCAGGAAGCCCTGCACCTTGTAGACGGGGACGATGATGCTGAAGCGGGGCACTTCTTCGGTCAGCTCCTTACGAGGGTGGCGGCGGGGGCCGGGACGCGCTCCGCGAGCGGGATCACGGGCGGGATCGACTCGGGCGGCTCCCCCAGCAGCACCCGGCGTACGACGCGCTCGGCGGCCCGCCCGTCGTCGAACTGGCAGAAGCGCTCCCGGAACGTGGCGCGCAGGGCCGTCGCGGACTCGTCCGCGTAACCGCCGTCGATGAAGGCCGCCGCCAGCTCCTCGGGCGTACGGGCGACCCTGCCGGGCGGGAGCTCCATCAGGTCGAAGTAGACGCCCCGGGTCTCCCGGTAGACGTCCCAGTCGTCGGCGTACACGACGATCGGCCGGTCCAGGTTGGCGTAGTCGAACATGATCGACGAGTAGTCGGTGACCAGCGCGTCGGCCGCCAGGCACACGTCCTCGGACGAGCGGTGCCCCGTGACGTCGATGATCCGGCCGCCGCCCCGGCCGGGCCCCTGGTCGTAGAAGTAGTGGGCGCGCAGCAGGACCACGTACTCGTCGCCGATCGCCTCGCAGAACTCGGCCAGGTCCAGGCCGGACGCGAAGCCGGTGGCGTAGTCGCGGTGCGTGGGGGCGTAGAGGATCGCCTTCTTGCCCTCGGGGACGCCGAGTTCCTTGCGGACGCGGGCGACGTCCTCGGCGGACGCCGTGCAGTAGACGTCGTTGCGCGGATAGCCGTACTCGAGGGTCTCGTGCGCACCGGGGAACGCCTTCTCCCACATCTCCGTGGAGTGGCGGTTGGAGGTGAGGTTGTAGTCCCAGCGGTCCACCCGGGCCAGCAGTCTGGCGAAGCTCCCCGTCGCCGCGGCCACCACGGGATACGTCGCCTGGTCGGCGCCCATCGTCTTCAGCGGGGTCCCGTGCTGGGTCTGCAGGTGGGTGCTGCCGGGGCGTTTGACCACGGCGTCCGCGAAGTTGGCGTTGTTGACCAGGTACCGGGCGCGGGCCAGCGCCTCCCAGTACTTCCGGCTGCCGATGACCGCGTACTCCACGTCCTTCGGCACGGCGTCCACCGCGTCCGGCTCCACCAGGAACACCGAGCGCAGGTGCGGGGCGAGTTCGCGGGCCTTGGCGTGGATCGCGGCCGGGTTGCAGACGTAGCCCCGGCCCCAGTACGCGCAGTACACGGCGAGGTTCTTGTCGAGCGGGAGACGCAGACTCGCCGCGTAGCGCAGCCGGGTGCGCAGCCCCCGGGGGCGCGGGAGCAGCGCGGCGGCCCGCAGCGCCCCCTGGTTGGCGGCGCGCAGGGTGCGGAACGCCGGGTACGAACCGGCCGCCAGCAGCCGGTGCTGGACACCGAGGCTGCCGCCGGGCGCCCGGTAGCCGGCGGGGCGGTGCCGCCGGTAGAGGGCGCCCGCCCGGCGGAAGAAGGCGCGCCGCCCGGCCGGCAGCCGCCGGGGGTGGGCGGCCGTCTTCAGTACGGCGGCGAAGAGCTGGGTGAACAGCGGCTTCAGCCGGTCCGCGGAAAGCCCCTGCTCCGCCGCCCGAGTCAGCACCAGCTCGGTCTGGTCGAGCAGCTCGGCATGGTGCCCGCCCGGAAGGTTCAGCCGGTTGCCCTGCCGGCGCAGCAGATGCCGGACGACGACCGCCCGCAGGGCCGCCACCCGCTCCGCCCGCAGGGCGACCAGGGCGCCGAACCCGACGTCGGTGAAGTGGTCCCCGGGGAAGGTGATGTCCCGGTCGGTGAGGAAGGCCCGGCGGTAGACCGCGCTCCACGCCGGGAGTGTCACGCCCGTCAGCTCCGGGGCCCGGCCGGGGGAGAAGACCCCGTCCGGGGTCCTGGCCAGCAGGGGCGCGGCCGGGTTGGCCGGCTCGCCCTCCCACCAGGGGGTGCGTTCGTGCTCGAAGTACAGCGCGTCGACGTCGCCCACCGCGCTCAGCCGGGCGTCCAGTGCCGCCAGCGCCCCCGGGACCAGGACGTCGTCGCCGTCGAGGAACAGCACATGGCCGCCGACGGCCGCCCGCAGCCCGGTGTTGCGCGCCCCGGCCAGACCGGCCGAGGGCGGGGAGTGCACCGGCGTCACCCGGGAGTCCCGCTCGGCGTACCCGGCGACGACGTCGGCCGCCGGTGCGTCGGGTGCGTCGCACACCGGGATCAGCTCGAAGTCGCCGAACGACTGGGCGAGGATCGAGTCCAGCGCCAGGGACAGCCGGCCCGCGACCCCATGGGACGGGACGACGATGCTGAAGCGGGGCATTCTGCTCTTTCTGTCGAGGGGCATCGAGGGGCTGCTTTTCAGGAGCGTGGCCGCCCCGACGGACGCCAGGACGGCGGCCGGCTGGGGGTCGGCCGCGTCGGGCTGGAGGGCATGCGGACTCCCCGGCGTGAGAACCGTGGTCAGAGGTGGTCGGTGATGTTCGGGGGACCGGCCGGGCGCGGCACCGTGGCGAGCGGCTCACGCGCCAGCGAGGCCGCCGCCGACGGCACCGGACGGCGCTCGCCGAGCGGGACGACCGGCGGCAGCTCCGACTCCCCGAGAACGACACGGCGGACGACCCGCTCGGCGGCCCGTCCGTCGTCGTAGGCGCAGAACCGCTCGCGGAACGCCGCGCGCAGCTGGGTCGAGCGGGAGCCCCGCCAGTGGCCGGTGGCGAAGATGTCGATCAGCTCGTCCTCGCCGCGCGCGAGGGCGCCCGGCGGGGAGGCCCGCAGATCGAAGTAGGTGCCGCGGGACGCCTCGTACGCCTCCCAGTCGTCGGCGTGGATCACGATCGGCCGGTCCAGGTTGGCGTAGTCGAACATCAGCGACGAGTAGTCCGTGACCAGGGCGTCCGAGGCCAGGCAGAGCGACTCCACGCTCGGGTGGTCGCTGACGTCGACGACCCGGCCGCGGGTGGTGGCCAGCGGGGCGCCGTAGGCGTGGTGGGCGCGTGCCAGGACGATGAAGCGCGGGCCGAGGCGGCGCACGATCCGCTGGAGGTCGAGGGTGCGGTGCTGGGAGCGGCGGTAGTCGCGGTGGGTTGGCGCGTACAGGATCGCCACCGTGCCCTCCGGGATGCCCAGCGAGGCGCGCAGCCGGGCCACGTCCGCCGTGGTCGCCGTCCGGAACACGTCGTTGCGCGGGTAGCCGTACTCCAGCGTGGTGTAGCGGCCGGGGTGGACGCGCTCCTGGGTCAGGGTGGTGTGGCGGTTGGCGGACAGCACGAAGTCCCACTGGTCGACGCCCCTGAGCAGCCGGGCGAAGTCCCTGCCGCGCGCCGCCGCCGGGCGCTCCTGGAGGTCCAGGCCGATGTGCCCCAGCGGGGTGCCCCGCCCGGTCTGGATCAGGACCTGGCCCCGGCGCTTGACCAGGCGGTGGTCGAAGTCGGTGTTGCTGACCAGGTACCGGGAACGGGCGAGCGCCGTCCAGTAGGCGGCCGTGCCGGGGACGACGCAGCGCGGGCCCGGCGGGCTGGCGTGATGGTGCTCCGGGCGGGCGATCCACGCCGTCCGGATGTGCGGCGCGAGGCCGCGGACCGCGGACTCCAGCGCGCCCGGGTTGCAGCCGTGGCCGCGGCCGTCGTAGGCGGCGAAGACGGCACGGTCGGAGCGCACGGGGAGGCAGCGCTGGACGCCGTAGTGGACCCTGAGCACGGCGGTCCGCAGGCCGTGCAGCAGCCTCTTGGTGGTCCGGGCGGCGGCGCGGTGCAGGGCCGCCGTCAGCTGGAGCGTGCGGTAGGTGCGGTGCAGGCCGAAGCGGATCAGGGTGTGGTGCACCCGGGCGCGCAGGGGGACGGGCGGGCCCGGGGTGCGGTAGCGGCGGTAGTGGGCGCGAGCTCGGCGCAGGAAGTCCGCACGCGAGCCGCGCGGCAGCCGGTCCCGCCGGGAGTACACGATCGCCAGGTGGTGGACCATGCGGCGGAACAGCGCCGGCCGCCACCGGTCCAGCTCGGGGCGCTCATCGAGATACGCGAACATCCGGTCGTACTGGTCGAAGACATCGAAGTGCCGCTCGCTGGTGGTGCGCAGGATGCTGCCCAGCCGCCGCTGCCGGTAGTGCACGCAGACGCGGTCGAGGGTCGCGATCGACTCGGCCGTCATCAGCACCGGGTACGTCCACGGTGTGTCCTCGTAGTAGCCGGGCGGGAAGGCGAAGCCCTTCTCCTCGACGAACTCCCGCCGGTAGGCCTTGTTCCAGGCGACCATCAGCAGCTTCAGCAGGCCCGGCCGGTCCTCCAGGCGGAACGGGGCCGGTCCCTTTTCGGAGAGCTGCAGGGCCGCCTGGTTGCGGACCGCCTCGCCCGTCCAGTAGGTGCGCGCGTAGTCGAAGACCAGGACGTCCGGCTCGCCGGTCTCCTTCAGCCGGTCGGCGATGGAGCGCAGCGCGTCCGGTGTGAGGGTGTCGTCGCTGTCGAGGAACAGCAGGTAGTCGCCGCTCGCGTGGGCCACGCCGGCGTTGCGGGCGGGGCCCAGGCCGACGTTCTCGGGCAGATGGACGGGCTGTACACGCGCGTCGCGGGCGGCGAACTCGTCGATGATCGCGCCGCACGCGTCCGGCGAGCAGTCGTCGACGACGATCAGTTCCAGATCGGGACAGGACTGGGAGAGCACCGACTCCAGGCACTCGTGCAGGTACGCCTGAACCTGGTACGCGGGGACAATGACACTGAACCTGGGCAAGAGGCCATCCATCGGTCGGCGCGGGCGTTCGGCCCGGGAACGGCCGGGAAGGCCACTTGGTTACGGCGGCTACGTCATCCGGGGGAATGTCGAAGGGACGGCCCGCCACCGGCCCGCCCCTCCAACTCCCTTATTTTTTATGGCTACTTGACCGCTCCAGCCATCACGCCGGACACGAACTGCCGCTGGAACGCGAAGAAGACGGCCAGCGGGATCACCATCGAGATGAACGCGCCGGGTGCCAGCACGTCGATGTTGTTGCCGAACTGCCGTACCTGAGTCTGGAGCGCGACCGTGATCGGCTGGCTCCCGGAGTCCGAGAAGATCAGCGCGACCAGCAGGTCGTTCCACACCCAGAGGAACTGGAAGATGCCGAGGGCGGCGATCGCCGGGCCGCCGAGCGGCATCACGACACGGAAGAACAGGCGCAGTTCACCCGCTCCGTCCAGGCGCGCGGCCTCCAGCAGCTCTCTCGGGATCTCCGCGAAGAAGTTCCGCAGCAGGAACACCGCGAAGGGCAGGCCGAAGCCGACGTGGAAGAGCACCACGCCGAGCACCGTGCCGAAGATGCCGATGTTGCCGAAGAGTTCGGCGATCGGGATCAGCGCGACCTGCACCGGTACGACCAGCAGGCCGACCACCCCGAGGAACCACCAGTCCCGGCCCGGGAACTCCATCCAGGCGAAGGCGTAGCCCGCCAGCGAGCCGATGATCACGACCAGCAGGGTCGCCGGGACGGTGATCCACACCGTGTTCAGCAGGGAACTGGTGATGTCGTCGTTCTCCAGCAGTTTCGCGTAGCTGTCGAAGGTGATCTGCGACGGCTCCGTGAACACCTTCCACCAGCCGCTCGCCGCGATGTTCTCCGGCGAGCGGAGACTGGACAGCAGCAGACCGATCGTCGGCACCAGCCAGAACAGGCCGACCACGATGAGGAACACCCGCAGCAGCCCACCGCTGACGCCCTCGGCGAGCCGGGACCCGAGCGACTGTTTCGCCTTCATCGCCGCACCTCCCGCCTGAGCCTGCGTACGTTGAACCACATCACCGGGATCACGAGCAGCAGCAGGAACACCGAGATGGCGCTGGCGATGCCCGGCTGGTCCTCGGAGAAGCCCTTGCGGTACAGCTCCAGGGCCAGGACGTTCGCGTCGTCCTGGGAGGAGCCGGGGGCGATGATGAAGACCAGGTCGAAGACCTTCAGCACGTTGATCATCAGGGTGACCATGACGACCGCGAGGACCGGCGCCAGCAGCGGCACCGTGACCCGTCTGAACACCTGCCACTCGGACGCGCCGTCGACCCGGGCGGCCTCCAGCAGTTCCCGGGGCACGCTCGCCAGCCCGGCCGCGATCAGCACCATCGCGAACCCCGCCCACATCCAGATGTACGAGCCGATGATGGAAGGGGTGACCAGGGACGGGCCGAGCCAGTCCAGGCCGTTGTAAGGCTCCGCGAAGTTGTTTGCCGGAAGCCGCAGTTGGGCCCCGTCGGCCGAGGCGGGCAGCGTGAAGGTGCCGTCGTCGGCGGCCGTCGCCGACGCCACGACCCTGCCGTCCTTCACGGCCTCGACCTTCATGCCCGCATAACCCAGTTCGGCCGGGTCGATCCCGTTGAGCTTGCCGACGCCCTCGCCGCGCGTGAAGTCCTGCCAGGTCGTACCGGTGACCTTGTCCGGCTCGGGCTTCGGCGCCACCGCCGTCTTCGCGTCGTCGGGCATCAGATCGGGCGCCACACCCACCAGGGGCAGCGAGACGGTCTCGCCCGCGCGCACGGGCGACTTGGTGATGAACGCGCCGCCGCCGGCCGGTTCCAGCGGCGAGTCCCTGCCCGGATGGGCCTTCGGGAACGCCGACGACGGGGCGAACGTGTCGTGCACGCCCACCCACACCGCGTTCGCCACGCCCTTGTCCGGATCCTGGTCGTACACCAGGCGGAAGATGATGCCCGCCGCCAGCATCGAGATCGCCATCGGCATGAAGACGACCAGCTTGAACGCCGTACCCCAACGCACCCGTTCGGTCAGCACCGCGAAGATCAGGCCGAGCGCCGTCGCGACCGTCGGCGCGAACACCACCCAGATGATGTTGTTCTTCAGCGCGGTGCGGATGCCCTCGTCGGTGAAGAGGGACTTGTAGTTGTCTATTCCGGCGAAGCCTTCACCGGACTGGTCGTAGAAGCTGCGTACGACCGAGTACCCGATCGGGTACACCACGAGCGCGCCGAGCAGGACGAGCGCGGGCAGCAGGAACAGAGCCGCGACGGTCCTGCGGGTGCCGGTCACACTCTTGCGCGTCTTGGGGGCGGCAGGGGGCCCGTTGCCCCCTGCCGCCGTGGCCGACGTCATGGCATCAGTTCCCGTAGGCCGCGGCCGCTTCGGCCTCCAGCTTCGCCTGCGTACCCGCGATGTCCTTCGGGTTCTTCAGGAAGTCCTGGAGGATCTTCCACTCACCCTTGCCGGGCGTGCCGCCGAAGGCCTGTGGGGCCTGGTCGGACATGTCGAAGCGGAAGTCGTCACCGGCGTCGATGAGCGCCTTGGCGATCTTCTGCTGCACCGCGTTCGGATACGCGGAGTTCGGCACGTTCTTGTTCGGCGAGAGGTAGCCGCCCAGCTTGGCCTGGATCTGTGCCGCGTCGGGGGAGGCGAGCCAGGTGGCCAGGGCCTGGGAGCCCTTCGAGTCCTCCAGGATCACGGCCGCGTCACCGCCCGAGACCACCGGGCCGTTGTCACCGACCGCGGGGAACGGGAACACCTTCGCGTCCGTCCCGATCTTCATGCTCGACGGGATGTTGACCTGCGCGAAGTCACCCGCGGAGACCATGGCCGCCTTGGGCTGGTCCCCGCCGGTGAAGACCTGCGTGACGGAGGCCGGGAAGTCGGTCTGCAACGCCCCGTTCGCCCCGCCCGCGATCCAGTCGGCCTTGCCCCAGACCTGCGCGAGGGTGGTCAGCGCGTCCTTCACGGACGGGTCCGTCCACTTGATCTCGTGCTTGGCCAGCTGGTCGTACTTCTCCGGGCCCGCCTGGGAGAGGTAGACGTTCTCGAACCAGTCGGTCAGCGTCCAGCCCTCGGCGGCGCCGACGGAGAACGGGGTGACGCCGGAGTCGAAGACCGTCTGCGCGGTGTTGAGCAGATCCGGCCAGGTCTCGGGCTCACTCGCCCCCGCGTTCTCGAAGACCTGGTTGTTGTACCAGATCAGGGACTTGTTGGCGGCCTTGTAGTAGACGCCGTACTCCTTGCCGCTCACCTTGCCGATGTCCTGCCAGCCCTGCGAGTAGTTCTCGCCGAGCTCCTTGAGGGCGTCGGCGCCCAGTGGCTTGGCCCAGCCCCGGTCGACGGCCTGCTTGATGGCGCCGGGCTGCGGCAGCATCGCGATGTCCGGCGGCTGCCCGCCGGCCACCTTCGAGCCGATGAAGTTGATGATCGGGTCCTGGGCCGGCACGAACGTGACCGTGGCGCCCGTGCGCTTCTCGAACTCTTCCAGGACCTTCTTGAAGTTGGCCTGTTCGGTGCCGCTCCACACGGCGGCGACCTCGAGGCTCGTCCCGTCCAGCTTCGGAAGGGTGACGTTGTCGGCGGTCTGCTGGGTGTCGCCCGTGCTTCCACCGCTGTCGTTGTCGCTGCTTCCGCAGGCGGTGAGCGAGAGCGCGAGCGCTCCCGCGGCGACGGCGGCCGCTGCCCTGGTGGCTCTGCGGCTCTGAGGGGTCGCCTTGTCGGGCGACCAGCGTGTCCGGATGGTGCTGCTCGTCATGCGCATGACTGCCCCGTTCTTCGTTCCTCGTCGAACGTCGAGCGCGCTCCCGTGCGATCTGGTCTACGCCCGGGTGTGCGGGGCGGCAAGATGGCGTCGGCTGTCAAGCGGGGGATCGTGACCCCCTCGTGACCAGGGGCAGAACCTCTGATCATCGGATGGGGGTCGGCTTCCGGCCAGCACCACGTACGCGTGCTGGCGAGTGCTACAGAAGTGACGGCACCTCTGCCGCCGAGACCTCCCTCGCCGCCCTTTCCAGCGCGCTGGCCAACAGTGCCAGGTCGGTCGGGCCGTTTCCGAGTTCCCGCACCGGGCGCCGGGCCGGAGGGTCACCCATGCGGTGCCATTCCAGGGGTACGACCGTGGGGCGCAGGGTCGCCGTCCGGGGGATGCGGCCGGTGACCCGCCCGCCCTGGAGCGGTGTGACCCGCCCGTCCGCGCACGTCAGGCTGCCCCGGCCGGGCGCGGGCTCGTCCGGGCCGGGGGCCGGGGCGTCGAGCGCGACGCGCAGGGTGGCCCGGCGGGCCGGTTCCGTCTCCGCCGTACGGGGGCACGGGCCGGAGGCCGTCACCAGATGGACGCCCAGCCGCTCGCCCTCCCGGGCCACGGCCTCCAGCGCGCGCATCACCGAGCCGGCGGCGGGCCGCCCGGTCGAGCCGAGCGCGGGGGAGACCAGGGCGTCCAGATCGTCGACGACCACGACGAGCCGGGGCAGCGGCGGCGCCGCCTCCGTCCGCCGCCGGGCCGCTCCGGGCCGCAGCCGCATGGTCGAACTGGACGGGGAGTCGAGATCCCCGGCACCGGCGGCCGTCTCGCCCTGGACACCGCCCCGGGCCGTGGCCGTGCGCTGGGCGACCATACGGCCCGACAGCTGGCGACCGCTGTGCCACTCGGCGAAGTCGGACCGGCCCAGCAGCTCGGCGCGCCGCTTCAGCTCGGCGCTCAGGGACTGCGCGAACTCCCGCATCCGGACCGGGTCGTGGGCCGAGAGATGCGTGGTCACATGCGGTACGTCCGTACACACCCGCAGCCCCTCGCCGTGCCCGGCGCCCGCGCCGGAGCCGCCCCGGCCGTCGACCAGCACGATGCCCAGCCGGTCCGGCCGCTCGGCGGCGGCCAGGGACGCGACGACCGCCCGCAGCAGCTCGGTGCGGCCGCTGCCCGGCGGGCCCTCGATCAGCAGATGCGGTCCCTGGGCCGCGAGGTCCGCGCCGACCGGGCCGCGCGGCCCGGCGCCCAGCACCGCGCGCACCCGGCCGCCCAGCGCGTCCGCGTCGTCGGCCGCGTCCGCCCAGCGCGCCATCAGCGACGCCGGGGTGGCCCGGGCCAGGCCCAGCTCGTCCAGCAGCCGGGCCGCCTGGGGCAGCGGCGCGGAGACCCGCGGCTGCCGCTCGCTCGTCGCCGCGTCCGTCCGCAGGGGCGCCAGCGCCCGCGCGAACCGCTCCGCCCAGGCGGGGGAGACCGCGTCGACGGTGGCGACCGTGCCGTGACCGGCCGGCGCGGAGCCCGCTCCGGCCCGGGCCACGCGCATCAGCCGCAGCGCCGTCGCCACGTCCCCGCTGAGCAGCGCGACCGCGCCGCACTGCCGGAACGTCGGCGACACCGCGCAGGCCGCCTCGTATGTCTCCGTCACCGGTGAGGCCGGGGAGGCGGCGGCCGTCTCGGCCAGACACACCACGTGTATTCCGGCCCGCGGGCCCTCCGCCGCCAGCCGCGCCACGGCCTCGCGCAGATCGGCCCCGCCGGGGTCGCCGTCCACGACGAGCACGGTGAACGGGCCGGGGAAGGGGACGGAAGCGTCGGTAGCGAGGGCGTCGTCCGGGGCCGGGTGGCGGGTGAGGGGCTCGGCGCTCCCGGCTCCCGCCTCCGCCAGCTGGTCCTCCAGACGGCGGAGGAGCTCGTCGGTGCGGGCCGCCGCCTGTTCGCGGTCGTGGGCGAGGAGCAGCCGGCAGTCCTGGCCGTGCCCCGGACGGACATGCGGCAGCCAGCCCAGCCAGGACCACTCGGCGGTGCGCTCCTCCAGAGGGCGGGAGCGGTCAGCGGCGATCAGGACGATCTCCAGCATATCGGGGGAGTGCAACGCGGTGAGCTGGGCCAGCAGGGCCCGGGCCAGTCCGCCGAGCCGCGCCCGAGGCCCGGCGAGACCCAGAGCACCGACCTCGCGCAGCCCGGCGGTCACCGGCACCGCGGGCAGCAGGCCCGAGCCGTCCGGCACCGCGCGGTCGGCCGTGCCGAGGCGCACCGCGAGCGCCTCCGGGTGGCCCGGACCGCGCTCCCACAGCCGGGGCCCCGGGCCCAGTGCCGTCAGCAGCAGGGTGGCCGGATCCGGCCAGCTCTCCGGCACCGCCTTCACGACGGCCGAGCGCTCCGCCACTCCGTCGGCCGGCTCGTCCTCGTACGTCTCGCGCGCGTCCGGCCCCTGCTCGCCGCGCCCACCGGCCAGCCGCCGGGCCCACGCCCCGAGCCCGCCACGCCTGCGGGACCCTTGCGGTATGTCGGTCCCCCGGAGGGGAGTGCCCTTGCGCCCACGCCCGGAGGGCTCGTCCGGGGAGCCGCCCGGGGTGCCAGGACCCTGGCCACCACCGGAACGCGCGTCCCGTCCCGGCCCGGAGACAGCGGAAGCGGACCCGGCCTCCGCGGAAGCAGGCCCGCCGACGGCTCCGGCCCGAGGACCGGCACCGTGGGCCTCGCCGGTGCCGTAAGCCCCGCCCAGCGCCCCCGCGCCAAAGCGCCCCGCATGGGTGTCGCCGTCGCCGAGCCCCGCCTGCGACGCATCGCGCTGCCGGGACTGGGCCGGGCCGTTCGGGGAGGCCGTGGGTGACGAGCCCTCGGCAGCATCGCGCTGCCGGGACGCCTGCGCCGGGCCGTCCGGGGAGGCCATGGGCGACGAGCCCTCGGCGGCACCGCGCTGCCGGGGGGCACGAACCACCTCGTCCGGCGAAGCCGCACGTGTCTCTTCCCGGGACGCCGCACGCGTGGAGTCCTCAGGGGAGACGCCGGCAGCGTCGCCCCGGGCCCCCGAGACCCGCCGCCCCCGCGCACCCGGCACGGCACCGGACCTGCCCTGTCCGGGCTCCGGGTACGCCCCATGCTCGGCCGCCCCCGCACCTCTGCTCTCGACCCGGGGCGCCCCGCCCTGCCCCGGCACCACGGCCGAGTCGGCGGAGCCCTGCCCGGCGGTGCCCGGGGCGCCCCAGGCCGCCGAGCCGTAGGCCTGCCGCGTAGGGCCGGAAGGGCCGGCCGGGGTGGGGTTCGCCGCGCGCGGGTGGGTCGTCGGGCCTTCCCCGGCGGGGCCCGGCACGCGCACGTGCCCCTCCCCGTCCGGAGTCGTGCCGACCCGGGCGCCCGGTCCTCCGGCGGGAGCCAGCCGCAGGGCCGACTCGCCGATCCGCAGCAGCGCCCCGGGCGCGAACCGGACGGCGCGGCCGCCCACCGGCCTGCCGTCCAGCGACGTGCCGTTCGTGGAGTCCAGGTCGGCGACCGCGACACGGCCGTCGGCGCCCACGGTCACCGCGCAGTGCAGCCGGGAGACGTCCGGGTCGTCCAGGGGCACATCGGCGTCGGCGGAGCGGCCGATGCGGATCTCGCCGCCGTGCAGCAGATGGACGCCGCCGGCGTCGGGGCCGGCGACCACCTGGAGCTGGGCCGGGGCGTCGTCCAGCTCGGGGTGCGGCTCCGGCTCGCCCGGCGCGCCCACGGACAGCACCGCGCCGTCGGTCAGCGGGGGCTCGCCGAGCGTGCAGCGCTGGGCGTCGAGCCGCTGCTCCCCGGCGTACAGCACCACCGTGCCCGAGCCGTCCCCGCCGGAGACCACCTGGGCGAGCGCCGAGGACACCGCCGCGAGCGCCGTACCGGCGGGCGCCGTGACCAGCACGTCGCTGCGTGGGGCGCGGCCCTGCGCCGGCACCGACGGGCCCAGCGGATCTACGACGGTCAGCCGGATCTGCATCGCCGTCAGCGGTCCCTTCTGCCCGGGCGCGGAGTCCCCCACCCCGCCCCAGCACGTCGGCCAATACCTGCAGGCATCCTCGCACCTGCCACTGACACCGCGCCCCTCGCTCGGGAAAAGGTGATCTTGATTGGTCGGCTCTGCCCGCAAAAGTGCCTGAGAGATGACCCACAGGCGACGTCTTGAGATCAGTCACGTTCATTCCCGGCAACCACAAGACCGAGGTGAGCGTCTTTGCTTCGAACGGATGTGAGAACGGCTACGTAAGACCCACAGAAAGCCGACACGCCGGTCCCCGGCATCGCGGCACTACAGTGGGTCGGACACAAGCCAGCAGGCAAGGCAAGCAGCAGGGAGCGCATGACGTGCGGCCGGTAGGCAGCAAGTACCTGCTCGAGGAGCCGCTCGGACGCGGCGCCACGGGCACCGTCTGGCGAGCCCGCCAGCGCGAGACCGCGGGCGCCGAGGCGGCCGTGCCGGGGCAGCCCGGCGAGACCGTCGCCATCAAGGTCCTCAAGGAGGAGCTGGCCAACGACGCGGACGTCGTGATGCGGTTCCTCCGGGAGCGCTCCGTCCTGCTCCGGCTGACCCACCCGAACATCGTCCGGGTCCGTGACCTGGTGGTGGAGGGCGATCTGCTGGCCCTGGTCATGGACCTCGTCGAGGGCCCCGACCTGCACCACTACCTGCGCGACAACGGCCCCTTCAGCCCCGTCGCCGCGGCCCTGCTCACCGCGCAGATCGCCGACGCGCTCGCCGCCAGCCACGCCGACGGCGTCGTCCACCGCGACCTCAAGCCGGCGAACGTCCTGCTCCAGCAGTACGACGGCCGGATGCACCCGCTGCTGACCGACTTCGGCATCGCCCGCCTCGCCGACTCCCCGGGGCTGACCCGCACCCAGGAGTTCGTCGGCACCCCGGCGTACGTCGCGCCCGAGGGCGCCGAGGGCCGTCCGCAGACCTCCGCCGTCGACATCTACGGCGCCGGCATCCTGATGTACGAGCTGGTCACCGGCCGTCCGCCGTTCGCCGGCGGCTCCGCCCTCGAGGTGCTGCACCAGCACCTGAGCGCCGAGCCGCGCCGTCCCTCCACGGTCCCGGACCCGCTGTGGACGGTCATCGAGCGCTGTCTGCGCAAGAACCCGGACGAGCGGCCCAGCGCCGAGAACCTCGCCCGCGGCCTGCGCGTCGTCGCCGAGGGCATCGGCGTGCACGCGAACTCCGCGCAGATCGCCGCCGCCGAGGGCGTCGGCATGCTCCTGGCGCCCGACCCGGCGCCCGCGCCCGTACCGGACATGTCCGGCGGGGCCGACCCCACCCAGGTCCTCCCGCAGGGCGCGGGTTCGTACGACCCGAACGCGGCGACCAGCGTCATGCCGCACACCGGCGGCCCGGCCGGCGCCTCCGACCCCACCTCGGTCCTGCCCCACCGGGGCGCGGCCGACCCGACCGCCGTCATGCCGCCGGTCCCGCCGGGATCGCCCGGCCACCCCGGCCAGCAGGGCCAGGGCGGCGGGCCCGAGGACCCGCACCCCTGGCAGAACCAGCTGCGGGCCGCCCGCGACCGCAATGAGCAGACGCAGGTCCAGAACTACCTCGACCCGGGCCAGGACCCGCTGCGCCGCCGCCCCCAGCGCCAGGTCGCCCGGCCGCAGCAGCCCCCGCAGCGAGGCCGCCAGCCCCAGCCCGGACCCGGCTACGGCCATCCGCAGCAGCAGCCTCAGCAGTACGCCCCGCAGCATCAGCCCCAGCAGCCGCAGCGCTACGCCCCGCCCCCGCCGCCTCCTCAGCCGCAGCAGCCCCAGCAGCCGCAGCAGCCGCAGCGCGAGCCCCGGCAGCCGCGACAGCGCAGCGCCAACCCGATGCGGATCCCCGGGCTCGGCTGTCTGAAGGGCTGCCTCTTCACGATCGTCATCCTGTTCGTCGCCGGCTGGCTGATCTGGGAGCTGAGCCCGCTCCAGGAGTGGATCGGCACCGGCAAGGGCTACTGGGACCAGCTCACCGACTGGTTCAGCACGGTGACCGGCTGGATCGAGAAGCTCGGCGGCTCTTCGGGCACGAACTGACCCGAACCGCCATGCGGGGTTGGTGATTTGTCGACACCTGGCGGGTGATTTCCGCCCGGGCGGTGAAGGTTGGCTCTTCCTGCGCGTAGTTTTAGCGACAACACGCGTCGGTAGGAGCAGCCTTGGCACGGAAGATCGGCAGCCGGTACACCGCTCACCAGATCCTGGGGCGGGGCAGCGCCGGCACGGTGTGGCTGGGCGAGGGCCCCGAAGGCCCGGTCGCCATCAAGCTGCTGCGCGAGGACCTCGCGTCCGACCAGGAGCTCGTCGGACGCTTCGTACAGGAGCGGACGGCGCTGCTCGGCCTCGAGCACCCGCACGTCGTGTCGGTGCGCGACCTGGTGGTGGACGGCAACGACCTGGCGCTGGTCATGGACCTGGTCCGCGGTACGGACCTCAGGACCCGGCTGGAGCGGGAACGCCGGCTGCCGCCCGAGGCGGCCGTGGCGATCGCGGCCGACATCGCCGACGGGCTGGCGGCCGCGCACGCCGCGGGCGTCGTGCACCGGGACGTGAAGCCGGAGAACGTGCTCCTGGACATGCAGGGCCCGCTCGGCCCCGGCGGCTCCCATCGCGCGCTGCTGACCGACTTCGGCGTGGCCAAGCTCATCGACACCCCGCGCCGGACCAAGGCCACGAAGATCATCGGGACACCGGACTACCTCGCCCCGGAGATCGTCGAGGGCCTGCCACCGCGCGCGTCCGTCGACATCTACGCGCTCGCCACGGTGCTGTACGAGCTGCTCGCGGGCTTCACCCCGTTCGGCGGCGGCCATCCGGGCGCGGTGCTGCGCAGGCACGTCACGGAGACGGTCGTCCCGCTGCCCGGCATCCCCGACGAGTTGTGGCAACTGCTCGTGCAGTGCCTGGCCAAGGCGCCGGCCTCGCGGCTGCGGGCCTCGGAGCTCGGGGCGCGGCTGCGGGAACTGCTGCCGATGCTGGCGGGCATGCCGCCGCTGGAGGTGGACGAGCCGGACACGGAGTCCGAGGAGGCCGACCGGGAGGAGCAGCCGGCCGGACCGGCGCCGGCCGCGGAGCGGGTCCGCAGACGCGGCGCCGTCCCCTTGGTCCCGGGCGCGAAGCCGGCCGACTCCAACCGGGACACCCACACCTCGATGCGCGTCCCCGCCCCCGACGAACTGGCCGGCGGCGCCCACGGCACGGCCCGCGCCCCGCGCACGACGGGCACGCCGCGGCCCGGTTCGGCCCGCAACCGCGCCGCCGCCCGGCGCCGCCGTCTGGCGCTCGGGGCGGGCGCGGTCGCCCTCGTGGCCGCGATCGGCGTCGGCGCGTGGCTGTCCACGTCGGACGACGACGCGAGCACCCCTCCCCAGGACACGAGGAACTCGGCCCCGCAGTCGCCTTGACCCGTTCCGGAGAACCGGCGCGGGTCGACGGCGGTGGCGGTCGGAGCGGGTGCCGGGGGCTGTCGATGCCGGGTGACCGATGCCGCGGTGCCGCCGGAGACCGGGAACTGGGCACGAGCATCGTCCTGACCGGCCCCGGAGCGCGGGGGCGCCCCGTTCGCGCTCTCCCCGGCCGGTCGTCTCCGCCCGCCCGGCGATGGCCGCCGGACGGAGCCGTTACGCTGGAGGCGTGGCAGTCGTCGATGTATCCGAAGAGCTCAAGTCCCTCTCCTCGACCATGGAGTCGATCGAGGCCGTTCTGGACCTCGACAAGCTGAGGGCAGACATCGCCGTGCTCGAGGAGCAGGCGGCCGCGCCGTCCCTGTGGGACAACCCCGATGAGGCGCAGAAGATCACCAGCAAGCTGTCCCACCTCCAGGCCGAGGTGCGCAAGGCCGAGGCCCTGCGCGGTCGCCTCGACGACCTGGGCGTTCTCTTCGAGATGGCCGAGGAGGAGGACGACCCGGACACCCGCGCCGAGGCCGAGTCCGAGCTCGCCGCGGTGAAGAAGGCGCTGGACGAGATGGAGGTCCGCACCCTCCTCTCCGGCGAGTACGACTCCCGTGAGGCCCTGGTGAACATCCGCGCCGAGGCCGGCGGCGTCGACGCCGCCGACTTCGCCGAGAAGCTCCAGCGCATGTACCTGCGGTGGGCCGAGCAGCGCGGCTACAAGACCGAGATCTACGAGACGTCGTACGCGGAGGAGGCCGGCATCAAGTCGACCACCTTCGCCGTCCAGGCGCCCTACGCGTACGGCACGCTCTCCGTCGAGCAGGGCACGCACCGGCTCGTGCGCATCTCGCCCTTCGACAACCAGGGGCGCCGCCAGACCTCCTTCGCGGGCGTCGAGATCCTGCCTGTGGTCGAGCAGACCGACCACATCGAGATCGACGAGTCCGAACTGCGGATCGACGTGTACCGCTCGTCCGGCCCCGGCGGCCAGGGCGTCAACACCACCGACTCCGCGGTGCGCCTCACCCACCTCCCCACCGGCATCGTCGTCTCCTGCCAGAACGAGCGGTCGCAGATCCAGAACAAGGCGAGCGCGATGAACGTCCTCCAGGCCAAGCTCCTCGATCGGCGCCGCCAGGAGGAACAGGCCAAGATGGACGCCCTCAAGGGCGACGGCGGCAACTCCTGGGGCAACCAGATGCGTTCGTACGTGCTGCACCCGTACCAGATGGTCAAGGACCTGCGCACCGAGTGCGAGGTCGGCAACCCCGAGGCCGTGTTCAACGGCGAGATCGACGGGTTCCTCGAGGCCGGAATTCGCTGGCGCAAGCAGCAGGAGAAGTAAGTTTGTCGACAAGGCAACTGCCGACGCGAGTGCGGCAGTTGCCTTTTCTGTGCCCGGATGTCTGGGTTTTACATCACACTCACAGAGTTCGACTCTCCGCATAGCCCTCAGAGTTGGACATGGCGCCCGCAAACGCCCTTGACGTGTTCTTGAAAAATGGGAAGGGTAAAGCGCGGCATGCGTGTCTCTGGGGCGCATGTGAACCGGGGGGCTTTTTCACCGCAGCCGCCCTGTCGATCGCAGCCCCGAGCCTTGCCTCACTGACGAGCTACTGGGGGTAGCAACCACATGACGAAGAAGACGCGGATCCGTGTCGCACGGATAGCGGCCGGCGCCGTGATCGCGGCCGGTGCCTCGCTGACCGCCGCCGGTGCCGCATCCGCCGCGGAGGCCGAGGACTGCCTGCTCGGCATCCTGTGCGCCAACGAGTCGCCGTCCCCGACGCCGACCGACCCGCCGACCGAGCTCCCCACCGACCCGCCCACGGACCTCCCGACCGACCCGCCGTCGACCGAGGAGCCCACGGACGAGCCGACGGAGCCCACGGACGAGCCCACCGAGCCGACCGAGGACCCGACCGACGCGCCGACCGACCCGGGCAACGGGAACGGCAACGGTGGCGGCAACGGCAATGGTGGCAACAACGGCGGCGGCAACAACACCGACCCCGACGGCGGCACCTCCCCGCAGGAGGAGGGCTCCTCCTCCATCACGGACACCGGCTCGGACTCCACCCCGGCGGCCCCGCAGGGCCAGGCCCAGGCCCAGGGCAACGGCGCGGAGCTCGCCGAGACGGGTGCCGCGCAGACCACCTTCCTGGTGATCGGCGCCGCCACGATGATCGCCGGCGGTGTCGGCTTCCGCCTCCTGCCGCGCCTCGTTGGCGGCCGCGGCGGGGCTGCCGCCTGACGGTAGCCGCGTCCGTACGGACCGTAGGCACAGTGCGAAGCCGAGGGCCCGGAGCGAAACGCTCCGGGCCCTCGGCCTTGTCTGTGGTGTGTCTGTGGTCCGCGGGTGCTACGCGGTCTGGTGCGCCAGCAGCGCCACCGCGGCGATCAGCACCGTCAGCAGTGCGATCAGCGTCATCGGGTTCAGATTCGCGAGGAAGTTCTCCTGCTGCAGCCGCTCGCGGTTCGCGCGGCACACGGGGCACCTGCCCTCGCTCACTGGGGCCGCGCAGTTCGCGCACACCAACCGGTCGTACGTCATGCGCTCGCCCTCCTTGCGCCGGTTCCTTGTATGTAACGCTCGTGCGGGTGCGAACGTTCCCTCTCCACTGTGCCAGGTTCCTCCGGAGGGCGCGCGGCTCGCTCTCACAGGGGCGTACAAAACGGCACATCCCTTGCGCAACCACAGTCGGTGACTGCGGTCTGCTCCCCGGTTCGCGTATGGTCACGCTCATCTACCCCCGGCGACCCGTGGTGCATCCGTGATCCGATTCGACAACGTCTCCAAGGTCTACCCCAAGCAGACCCGCCCCGCCCTCAGGGATGTATCCCTGGAGGTCGACAAGGGCGAGTTCGTCTTCCTCGTGGGGTCCTCGGGCTCCGGAAAGTCCACCTTCCTGCGGCTGGTCCTCCGCGAGGAGCGGTGCAGTCACGGGCAGGTGCACGTCCTGGGCAAGGACCTCGCACGCCTCTCCAACTGGAAGGTGCCGCAGATGCGGCGCCAGCTGGGGACGGTCTTCCAGGACTTCCGCCTGCTGCCGAACAAGACGGTCGGCGAGAACGTCGCCTTCGCGCAGGAGGTCATCGGCAAGTCGCGCGGCGAGATCCGCAAGTCCGTCCCGCAGGTGCTCGACCTCGTCGGCCTCGGCGGCAAGGACGACCGGATGCCCGGCGAGCTGTCCGGCGGTGAGCAGCAGCGCGTCGCCATCGCGCGGGCCTTCGTCAACCGGCCCAAGCTGCTCATCGCCGACGAGCCCACCGGCAACCTCGACCCGCAGACCTCCGTCGGCATCATGAAGCTGCTCGACCGCATCAACCGGACGGGCACGACCGTGGTGATGGCCACGCACGACCAGAACATCGTCGACCAGATGCGCAAGCGCGTCATCGAACTGGAGCAGGGCCGCCTCGTCCGCGACCAGGCCCGCGGTGTCTACGGCTACCAGCACTGAGACCGCACCCGAGATCACGGAAAGGCATAACCAGTCGCCATGCGCGCCCAGTTCGTCCTGTCGGAGATCGGCGTCGGTCTCCGCCGCAACCTGACGATGACCTTCGCCGTCATCGTCTCCGTCGCCCTGTCGCTAGCCCTGTTCGGCGGGTCGCTCCTGATGAGCGACCAGGTCAACACCATGAAGGGCTACTGGTACGACAAGGTCAACGTCTCGGTCTTCCTCTGCAACAAGAGCGACGCCGAGTCCGACCCCAACTGCGCCAAGGGCGCGGTGACCGACGACCAGAAGAAGCAGATCCAGACCGACCTCGGCAAGATGGGTGTGGTCGAGAAGGTCACGTACGAGTCCCAGGACCAGGCGTACAAGCACTACAAGGAGCAGTTCGGCGACTCCCCGCTGGCCAGCTCCCTCACGCCGGACCAGATGCAGGAGTCGTACCGCATCAAGCTGAAGGACCCGCAGAAGTACCAGGTCATCGCGACCGCCTTCGACGGGCGGGACGGCGTGCAGTCCGTTCAGGACCAAAAGGGCATTCTGGACAATCTGTTCGGGCTACTCAATGGCATGAACTGGGCGGCGCGGGCGGTGATGGCGCTGATGCTCGTCGTCGCGCTGATGCTGATCGTCAACACAGTGCGCGTCTCGGCGTTCAGCCGGCGGCGTGAGACCGGCATCATGCGCCTGGTCGGCGCCTCGGGCTTCTACATCCAGGCGCCGTTCATCATGGAGGCCGCGGTCGCCGGACTCATCGGCGGCACGGTCGCCTGCGGCTTCCTGGTGGTCGCCAGATACTTCATCATCGACCACGGTCTGGCGCTGTCCGAGAAGCTGAATCTGATCAACTTCATCGGCTGGGACGCGGTCCTGACCAAGCTGCCGCTCATCCTCGCCACGAGCCTGCTGATGCCCGCGTTGGCCGCGTTCTTCGCGCTGCGCAAGTACTTGAAGGTGTGACACATGCCAACAGGGGCCGTACGGACAACAGACCGTACGGCCCTTCCCCTTGTCCTAGACTCACCGGCATGTCAGGTCGTGACCCGTTCTGTCAGCCCCGCCGCATCCGCCGCGGGGCCGCCCTGACCTTGCTCTTCACGAGCGTGCTCGTCGCCGGCGCGGCCACCGGGTCCCTCCCGCAGGCCGACCGCAAGTCCGCTCCCGACGAGGCCCGTTCGGCCACCCCGGCCGCGCGCCACGCCGATGTCGCCAGGGCCGCAGAGGAGGCCATGGCCGACGGAAAGTCCCCGATGGAGGCCGCGAAGCGCGCGGTCAGCCGCAGCGGGGACCGCTGGGGCGCCGTCTACTCCCAGGGCGAGTACGAGGAGTTCGAGGAGTCCCTCGACGGCCAGTACACCGGCGTCGGCCTGTGGGCCCGCAGCGAACGGGACGGCCGTATCGAGGTGACGAAGGTGCGCTCAGGCTCGCCCGCGGCCGCCTCCGGGATCCGCCCCGGGGACCTGCTGCGCAGCGTCGACGGCGCGAGGACCGACGGGCGGCCCGTCACCGAGGTCGTCTCCTTACTGCGCGGGGACGCCACCGAAGCCGGCGCAGGCACCACCGTCCGGCTCGGCCTGGAGCGCGGCACGCGCGCGTGGAGCGAGACCCTGCGCCGGGCCCAGCTGTCCACGGACTCGGTCAGTGTCCGGGAAGTCGCCGGTTCGGTCACCGTCATCAGGGTCGACACCTTCACCAAGGGCTCCGGCGAACAGATCCGCGAGGCCGTCCGGCAGGCCCCGCGCGGCGCCGGAATCGTCCTCGACCTGCGCGCCAACTCCGGCGGCCTGGTCACCGAGGCCGTCACCGCCGCCTCCGCCTTCCTCGACGGCGGCCTGGTCGCCACATACGACGTCGACGGCGAGCAGCGCGCCCTGCACGCCGACCCCGGCGGCGACACGACGAGACCCCTGGTCGCGCTCGTCGACGGCGGGACGATGAGCGCGGCCGAGCTTCTCACCGGTGCCGTCCAGGACCGCGGACGGGCCCTCGTCGTGGGCTCCCGCACCTTCGGCAAGGGCTCGGTCCAGATGCCGAGCAGGCTGCCCGACGGCTCCGTGGCGGAGCTGACCGTCGGGCACTACCGCACCCCCTCGGGCCGGGGCGTCGACGGCCGGGGCATCACGCCCGACCTGGAAACCGACGACGGAGCCCTCCAGCGGGCCGAGACCCTGCTGCGCGGCCTCGCCGGCCCGTCGTAATCGACTTTCCCGCGGCCCCCTCCGTAGTGCGAAAATGGACGGCACTATGGCTAAGGAAAAAGGGCGCAAGATGATCGCGCAGAACAAGAAGGCGCGGCACGACTACCTCATCATCGACACCTACGAGGCCGGTCTGGTCCTCTCCGGCACCGAGGTGAAGTCGCTGCGCCAGGGACGAGCGTCGCTGGCCGACGGCTTCGTGCAGATGGACGGGCACGAGGCGTGGCTGCACAACGTGCATGTGCCGGAGTACAGCCAGGGCACCTGGACCAACCACAGCGCCCGGCGCAAGCGGAAGCTGCTGCTGCACCGCGTCGAGATCGACAAGCTGGAGTCCAAGTCCCAGGAGACGGGACACACCATCGTGCCCCTCGCGCTGTACTTCAAGGACGGCCGCGCCAAGGTCGAGATCGCGCTGGCGAAGGGCAAGAAGGAGTACGACAAGCGCCAGACACTCCGCGAGAAGCAGGACCGGCGCGAGACGGAGCGGGCGGTCTCCGCGGTGCGCAGGAAGCAGGGGGCGTCGTAGGTCCCCGCACGTCACCCGGGGGTCTCCGGCGGGTGGGGGAATACGCTGGCACCGACCCGCGTTGGTCACGTACGATGGCACCTGCACCCCACGCAGGGCGCACGGTTTGAAAAATCAACATGGGGATGATCGGTTTCGACAGCGGCTGTCGAAGCAGGGGAAGCGTGTCGAGGAAGCGGCCATGATCTCGTAAACCACAGGCCGAAAAAAATAATCGCCAATTCCAAGCGATCTGTCTCCCAGGGCGAGCTCGCCCTCGCTGCCTGATTTTCAGGTAGCGAGCAGCGGCTCCCCTACTTAAGGGAGTGTCAGCCCGGGGGTGTTCCCGACCCGGATCCTGGCATCATTTAGGGGACTAAACCTTGATCCCGGTCACGGGGTGAAGAGGGAAACCAAACAGTGACTGGGCCCGTCGGAGACTTGTCGGCGTGATCTCCGGGGCCGAGAAAAGCACAGCCGACTGCACACGGAGAAGCCCTCCTTCCGCACCGTTGGACGCGGGTTCGATTCCCGCCATCTCCACTCATCCCATGTGGGCACAGGCCCCGTCGCTTCCGAGCGGCGGGGCCTGTGTCATGGCCTTTGTCATGGCCGGACATCGTGGCCACCGGCGTCTGTGAGCGTCCAGGCTGTCGCCGGGTCGCTGCACGACGCCCGCAGGGTGTCCCCTTCGCGTACGACCGTGAAGGTCACGTCCCCGACCGGCACGGTCACGCTGTCGCCGTCCCGGAGGCGGTACGCCCGCAGAGTCACCCCGGCGGCATGGTCGTAGTCCGGGCGGTCGTCCACCGCGCCCACCGGGATCACGGCCCCGGGCCGGACCAGCAGCGGCACACTCAGGAAACCGTGGCGTTCGCGCACCCAGCGCGGGCCGGTCACCGTCTCCCCGGTGAGGAAGTGGGTCCAGGTGCCCTCGGGGACGTAGTAGGTGACGTCGCCCTCGTCGCTGAACACCGGCGCGACCAGCAGGTCGGGGCCGAGCATGTACTGCCGTTCCAGGTGCGCGCACCCCGGGTCGTCCGGGAACTCCAGCACCATCGCCCGCATCACCGGCACGCCCTCGGTGTGGGCGGTCCGGGCCGCCTCGTACAGATAGGGCATGAGCCGCAGCTTCAGCCGGGTGAAGTGGCGCGTGACCTCCACCGACTCCTCGTCGAACAGCCAGGGGACGCGGTACGACGAGCTGCCGTGCAGCCGGCTGTGCGAGGAGAGCAGGCCGAAGGCCAGCCACCGTTTGAACAGGGCCGGGGACGGCGTGCCCTCGAAGCCGCCGATGTCATGGCTCCAGAAGCCGAAGCCCGACAGGCCGAGGGACAGGCCGCCGCGCAGGGACTCGGCCATCGACTCGTACGTCGCCTCGCAGTCGCCGCCCCAGTGCACCGGGAACTGCTGGCTGCCCGTGGTCGCCGAGCGGGCGAAGAGGACGGCCTCCTCCTCGCCGCGGTGCTTGCGCAGTACCTCGAAGACCGTGCGGTTGTACAGGTACGTGTAGTAGTTGTGCATCCGCTCCGGGTCGGAGCCGTCGGACCAGGTCACATCGAGCGGCACGCGTTCGCCGAAGTCGGTCTTGAAGCAGTCGACGCCCTGCGCGAGCAGCGCCTCCAGCTTGGCGGCGTACCAGTCGCGGGCGGCCGGGCTGGTGAAATCGACCAGGGCCATGCCGGGCTGCCACATGTCCCACTGCCAGACGCTGCCGTCCGGGCGCTTCAGCAGATGCCCGAGTTCCTTGCCCTCGGCGAACAGCGGGGAGCGCTGGGCGATGTACGGGTTGATCCAGACGCTGACACGCAGGTCACGGGCCTTGAGCCGGGCCAGCATGCCCTCCGGGTCCGGGAAGACCCGCGGATCCCACTGGAAGTCGCACCAGTGGAACTCGCGCATCCAGAAGCAGTCGAAGTGGAAGACGGAGAGGGGCAGCTCGCGCTCCCTCATGCCCTCGATGAAGGACGTCACCGTCTCCTCGTCGTACGAGGTGGTGAAGGACGTCGACAGCCACAGGCCGAACGACCAGGCGGGCGGCAGGGCCGGGCGGCCGGTCAGGGCCGTGTACTTGCGCAGGATGTCCTTCGGGGTCGGGCCGTAGATGACGTAGTACGTCAGCTCCTGCGTCTCCGCGCTGAACTGCACCCGGGACACGACTTCCGAGGCGACCTCGAAGGACACCTGGCCCGGGTGGTCGACGAAGACGCCGTAGCCCGCGTCCGTGAGGTAGAAGGGCACGTTCTTGTAGGCCTGTTCGCTGCACGTGCCGCCGTCGGCCTGCCAGATGTCGACGACCTGCCCGTTCTTCACCAGCGGGCCGAAGCGCTCACCGAGGCCGTAGACGGCGGTGCCGACCTGGAGCACCAGCTGTTCGCGCAGATGGTGGGCGCCGGTCGCGTCCCGCATGATGCCCATGCTCCTGTGGCCGCTGCCGGTGAGCGTGCGGCCGCGCGCGGCGAACTCGACATGCCAGGGGCCGCCGCGGGCCACCCGGACCGACAGCTCGCCCGAGGTCAGGGTCGTGTGCTCGTCGTCGTACGAGATCCGTGCGTCCGGCCGGGAGCCGGTGAGCTCGAACTCCGGGCCGCGGCGCTGCCCGCCCGTGAAGTGCGTCAGCGTCAGGCCGATGACGTCGGGCATGGGGGTGTGGGCGCGCAGCGTCAGGACGGGGCCCGTCATCAGGTCGCCGCGGGAGCGGATGGGCCGGGTCGGCGCGTGGAACTCCAGCGCGTCGTCCGACTCGGTGACGTCGAGGACCTCGGCCGGGTGGGCGGCGGTGACGCCCTCGCGCAGCAGCCAGTAGCCGTCGGTGAACTTCATGTGGGGGGTCCCTAACTTCCCGGCGCATGATGTCGATGATGTCGAAGCGCTTCGACAGTCGAACGTATGCGGGGTGCGTGAGGGCGTCAATGGGCAGTGAGGCAATCGGTGAAGCGATTCGACGCCACGATCGGGGACAACGCCAGGGCCAGGGCTGCCGCCGTCACCGGGATGCCGTATCCGGCCGTGGCCGACACATGCTCCACCGTCCAGCCGCCGAGCGCGCCGCCACCGGCGATGCCGCCCAGCAGGCCGGTCACCGCGAGGGTCATGCCCTCGTTCAGCCGGCCCTCGGGGGTGCGCTCCTGGACCAGCGTCATGGTGGTGACCATCGTCGGGGCCGTAGCCATCCCGGCGACCAGCAGCGCGCCCGCGAGGACCAGGAGGGAGCCGGTGAGGACGGCCGCGAGCAGCGGCAGCGTCAGCAGCGCGGTCATCGCGGCCACGCACCACGGCAGACGCGCCCCGGCAGGCCCGGTGGGCTTCGCGGCGCCGTACAGCAGGCCCGCCGCGCAGGAACCGGCCGCCTGGAGCGCGAGTACGGCACCGGCCGCCGACTGCTGCCCCCGGCTGTCCGCGAACGCGAGCGTGACGACCTCCGTCGAGCCGAAGATCCCGCCCATCGCCAGACAGACCGCGAGCAGCGGGGGCATGCCGGGGGCGCGCAGCGGCGCCTTCGCGGGTATGTGCTCGCGGACCGGCGGCTCCGTGGCGCGCCGGGTCGTGAACAGGAGCATGCCCGTCAGCAGCAGCACCGCACCGACGAGCGTGCCCGCCTCCGGGAAGAACGCCCCGCACAGGAAGGCCGCGAGCACCGGGCCCAGCATGAAGCACAGTTCGTCCGCGGCCTGCTCGAAGGAGTGGGCGGTGTGCAGGCCCTTCGGGTCGCCGGCCAGCAGATGCGCCCAGCGGGCCCGTGCCATGCCGCCGGTGTTGGGGGTCGTGGCGGTGGCCGCGTAGGAGGCGAACAGGGTCCAGTCCGGGGCGTCGTGACGCACGCACAGCAGCAGCGCGAGGGAGCCGAGGACGGCGATCACCGTCGCGGGCAGGGCCACCCGGGCCTGCCCGTGCCGGTCGACGAGCCGCGCGGTCCACGGCGCGACCACCGCGGTCGCCGCGAGCCCCGTCGCCGTGACCGCGCCGGCCAGGGCGTACGAACCCCGCGTCCCGGCGATCATGACGACCGCGCTGACGCTGAACATGCCCATCGGCAGTCGGGCGACCAGGTTCCCGGCGGTGAACGCGCGGGCGCCCGGCAGGCGGAAGAGGCGGCGGTACGGGGTGAGGTGCGGCATGCCCCCACCGTCGCCCGGCGGTGATCAAGCGGTCCAACACCTGTTCCGTACGGACTCACGCACCTGGGTTGTAGGACCGCCCGGTGTTTCTTCATACAGAGATATGGAGAGTACTGATGCTTCTATTGGCGGATGGAAAAGATGCTCAACCGGGAAATCCTTCACTCGTTTGCCGCGCATCCGCCGCAGAGGACCGACGGTTAGTCGGTACATGACCGAGGCGACCAGGAAAAATGGTTGGGCGGTAACGCTCGGCCCGTACACCTACATTCCCGCTCCGGCGCACTCGTCGGCCACCGTCAACGGCACGCTCACCAACGGCGGTTGCCCGGTCACACTGCAGGTGACCGAGCCGGTTCTGCGCGATTTCATCGACACCATGAGCGTGCTGGAAAAGGATCTTGCGCGACGGTGGATCAGTGCGACGGAATGGCCCGCATTCGCGCTTGCGGAATAGTCGGGTCGCGCCATGTATGACAATAAAATCGAAGGCAGTGGCCGGCACCGGGCTCCGGCCCGGGAATTCTTCACCCCCCTGACACCACCGGACCCGACCTGGGATCCGGCCGAGGAACTGGCGTTCATCCTCGAGGAGGCCCTGGGGCAACAGGCGGCGAGGGTTCCCGCTCCCCGTGACGAGGCGGCGGAGGCGGACCCGGACCCGATGGACCCGGAGCCGGTACCTGCTCCGGCGCCGGGCGTCCACATGAGGCGGCTCCAGGACATCACCGAGGAACTGCCGCCCGTGCGGGATTTCCACCGGCGCCACCGCAAGGTCCGCACCCGCAAGAAGCTCGGCCTGCTCCGCACCACCAGCCTCTTCGTCGCCGCCCTGGCGGCCGTCATCGCCTCCGCGGTGAGCCTCCTGGGCGGCATGGTCGCCTACGACCCCCTGCGCCTGGTCGGCGTGTCCCCCGAGGGGAAGAGTTTCGGCAGCTGGTGGCCCCTGCTGGTGTACGGGCCCTGGCTGGTGGCGTCCCTGTCCGTGCTGCGGGCCGCGCTCCATCAGCGCCGGGCCGTGCACTCCTGGTGCGTGGTCCTGGTCTTCTCCTGCGTCGCCGTACTGCTCTGTGTCGCCCAGGCGCCGAAGACCGTGCTCGGCACCGCGGCGGCCGCCCTGCCGGGTGTGGCGGCCCTGGCCTGCTTCCAGCAGGTCGTCCGCCAGATCACCCTGACCCGCCCGCCCCTGCGCTCGGTGCCCCGGCACCGCCTGGGCCAGACCGGCCCGCGGGACGTGCCAGGCGCCGACCCCGGCGAGGGCACGGGGCAGGGCGAGACTCCCGGGCGGGGCACCGGTTCCTGAGGCTCTCGGGCGGTCGGGGAGCGGCGTGGCCTGAGCTCTCGGGCGGTCGGGGAGCGGCGTGGCCTGAGGCTCTCGGGCGGTCGGGGAGCGCGGCGTGGCCTGAGATCCCGGGCGCTCCGGGAGCGGCGTGGCCTGCGTCCTTGCGCTGTCGGGGAGCGGGGTGGCCTGCGTCCTTGCGCTGTCGGGGAGCGGCGACGCCTGAGCTCCTGCGCTGTCGGGGAGCGGCGTGGCCTGCGTCCTCGCGCTGTCGGGGAGCGGCGAGGCCTGTCCTCCTCGTGCTTGTCGGGGAGCGGCGTCACCGCGTCGCTCCCCGCTGTAGGTTCACCGCATGCCCGCCCACCTCGACCCCCGGCTGCTGCGCGCCTTCGTCACCGTCGCCGAGGAACTCCACTTCACCCGTGCCGCGGTGCGGCTGCACGTGGCGCAGCAGGCGCTCAGCCGGGATGTGCGGCGGCTGGAGCGGGAGCTGGGCGCCGAGCTGTTCGTGCGCACCACCCGCCAGGTGACGCTCACGCCCGAGGGAGAACGGCTGCTGCCGTACGCCCGGCGCGTGCTGCGGGCGCAGGAAGAACTGCTCGCCGCCTTCGACCAGGCCCGGCCCCTGCTGGTGGACCTCAACTCCCCGGGACTGGTCACACCGCGCCGCGTACTGCACCGGGCGCGCGAACTCGCCCCCGGGCAAGAGCTGATGGCCCGCTACGAGAGCGGCCTGACCGGTGCCGCCGGGGAGCTGCTCGCCGGGCGGCTGGACGCGTCGTTCGGACGGTTCGGCGGGCTGGACCCGGCGCTGCGGGCCGGGCTCGACCACCAGCCCGTGCGGTACGAGCCCATGGCGGTCGTACTGCCCGAGGACCACCGGCTGGCCGCGCTGGCTGCGGTGCCGCTCGCCGAGCTGGCCGGCGAGACCGTCTACGCGGGGGCCGGCAATCCGCGGACGCCGGAGTGGACCGGCCTCGCGCGGCAGCTGTTCGAGGGGCGGGGCATCGAAATCGCGCCACCCGCGCCGCTGGCCGTGGGAGAGGAGGAGTTCCAGCGGATCATGGCCAGAACACGCAACCCGGTCCTGGCCGTTGTGGGGTTTCCCGCCCTGCCGTCCATGGTGTCGCGGCCCTTGGTCGATCCCGTTCCGCTGTCTCCCGTGTCGCTGGTGTGGCGCAGGGGCCTGACCCACCCCGCGTTCGACGCGCTGCGACGGGCCGCGGCCCGGCTCGCGGCCGAGGAGGGGTGGCTGGACAGGCCCGCCGGGGCCTGGGTTCCGGCCGGAGACGATGTCCGCATGGCGTCTCGCGGCTGACACGATTCGGTACGCCGTCCACACAGGACCTCCGCGTGCGCTACATTCAACGCCTGAGCACGGTGTGGTAATGGGGGGCGCTCGGACGGGTGAGGGGGCCCGGTCCGACGACGGGTGCTCAGGTCGTCAGCGCACCTGAACCATCCCGTGGGGGGAAGTGCGTGCGCGTGAAAAAGTGGCGAGAAGACGCCCAACCCGAGTGGCCCGAGGCCGCGGCGGTGACCGGTGAACTCCCCGCAGACGGCAGAGTCCGGGACCGCAGAGCCACTCAGCTCTTCGCCGGGAGCGACCTCCAGGGGACCGGCCACCGGCTGCCCGCCGGGACGGAGATACTGCGCGGCATTCCCCGGCAGAGCGAGGGCGAGACCGACTCGTTCGTCCCGGAACCCGGGTCCCGGCCCACCGTCCGCGACCCCTGGGAGGAAGAGCCCGGGGAAGCCGTCCCGTCCGGCCACGGCCGCGACTCCGCAGGGGACACCGACGACCCTGACGGGCACAGCCACGACCCGCACGAGGTCACCGTCCAGCTCGACGCCGTCCAGCTCGGCGACGGGATCCTCCGGCACGTCAAGGAAGTCCCCGGAGCGGGCTCCGCGGCCGCCGCCGACTCGCCCGTCTTCGTCGACGAGTCCGGCCGCCGCAGCCGCCGCTTCCGCCGGATCGGCATGGCGATCGCACTGGCCTGCGGGGTCTACGCCGTCGTCATCGTCGCCACGCTGATGTCGGGCAACTCCCAGGCGCCCTGGCTGCCCGTACCGGGCCAGAAGGACGCCCCGCCGGCCGGGCAGGTCGACACCCCGCCGCTGCCCGAGCAGTCGGCGCCGACCGACGGCACCGGAGCCACCGCCCCGGGCAGTACGCCAGCGACCGAAGCAGGCACGGTGCCCTCGCCCGGCGCGAGCGCGGGCGAACCCGTGGCCCCCGCGGCCCCCGGACGTTCCGGCACGACCGCCAAGCCCTCGCCGAGCGCGTCCCGGACCGCACCGGCCCCGGGCACCGGCGTCACCGACCCGGCCCCGAGCAAGCCGGCGGACCCGCCGAGCACGCCGGTGTCCGAGCCGACGCCGCCGGTCGAACCCACGCCCGACCCGCCGACCGAGACGACCGGCACCGGCGACAGCGGCGGCACCGGCACGGTCGCCGACGGGCCGGCTCCGACCCAGCCGGTCGCGCAGTCGCCCGTTGCCGACCAGCCCGTCGCCGAGCCGCCCGCGGCCGACCAGCCTGCCGCCTGAGCGCTCCGCTGAAGGTGCCGCGACGGGCCGTAGCTCGTCCGCGGCACCGTCGTGGCCGGTCGCGCGGTTCCCCGCGCCCCTTCAGGGCGCTGCCGCCGGCACCCGTCCCCGTACCACTCGCTCCCCGCACCACCCGGAGTACCACCACCCATGGCATCCCGTACCCGCCGTTCCGGGCTCGCGTCCCGAGCCCGTGGCGGCTCCAGGCGCCGCCGCCTGCCCATGCGCCTGCTGCTGCCCCTGCTACTCCTCGTCGCGCTGATGGCGATGCTCATGCTGCGCGGCTACGTGCACAGCGAGATCCTCGCCGACCACCGGGTCGGGCCGCCCACCTCTAGTGACCAGGTCCCGAAGGAGATCCTCGAGGGCGGGCCCGTCATAGACACCCGGGAGGAGAAGGCGACCGCGCTGGACCTCCCGGACCGCGAGCTGGTGCTGACCTTCGACGACGGGCCCGACCCCGTGTGGACGCCCAAGGTCCTCGACATGCTGAAGAAGCACGACGCCCACGCCGTCTTCTTCATCACCGGCACCATGGCCTCCCGCTACCCCGACCTCGTCCAGCGCATGGTCGACGAGGGCCATGAGATCGGCCTGCACACCTTCAACCACCCGGACCTCGCGCTGCAGAGCAAGAGCCGGGTCGACTGGGAGCTGTCGCAGAGCCAGCTCGCGCTGGCCGGCGCGGCGGGCATCCGCACCTCGCTCTTCCGCCCGCCCTACTCGTCGTACTCCCACCTCATGGACAACAAGTCCTGGCCGGTGACCGAGTACATCGGCAGCAAGGGCTACATCACCATCGTCAACGACACCGACAGCCAGGACTGGCGCAGGCCCGGTGTCGACCAGATCATCCGCAACGCCACGCCGAAGAACGGCGACGGTGCCATCGTGCTGATGCACGACTCCGGCGGCGACCGCTCCCAGACCGTGGCCGCGCTCGACCGGTTCATCTCGGGGCTGCAGGACGACGGCTACCGCTTCGACACCCTGACCGCCGCCCTCGACGCCCCCAGCGCGCACACCCCGGTCGCCGGGCTCGACGCGCTGAAGGGCAACGCGTGGGTCTTCCTCGTCCAAGCATCAGAGAAGACGACCGGCGTTCTCGTCGCCGGGCTCGCCGTCGTCGGCGTGCTGGTCTTCGCCCGGCTCGGGCTGATGCTGATCCTCTCCGTCGCGCACGCGCGCCGCGTCCGCCGCCGCGGCTTCCGCTGGGGCGAGACCGTCACGGAACCGGTGTCCGTCCTCGTGCCCGCCTACAACGAGGCCAAGTGCATCGAGCAGACGGTCCGTTCCCTCGTCGCGAGCGACCACCCCATCGAGGTGCTGGTCATCGACGACGGCTCCAGCGACGGCACCGCGCGCATCGTCGAGAACCTCGGCCTGCCCGGCGTACGCGTCGTGCGCCAGCTCAACGCGGGCAAGCCCGCCGCGCTCAACCGGGGCATCGCCAACGCCAAGTACGACCTGATCGTGATGATGGACGGCGACACCGTCTTCGAACCGACGACCGTCCGTGAACTGGTGCAGCCCTTCGGCGACCCGCGCGTCGGCGCCGTCGCGGGCAACGCCAAGGTCGGTAACCGGGACTCGCTGATCGGCGCGTGGCAGCACATCGAGTACGTGATGGGCTTCAACCTCGACCGGCGCATGTACGACGTGCTGCGCTGCATGCCGACCATCCCCGGCGCGGTGGGGGCCTTCCGGCGCAGCGCGCTGGAACGCGTCGGCGGCATGAGCGACGACACGCTCGCCGAGGACACCGACATCACCATGGCCATGCACCGCGACGGCTGGCACGTGGTGTACGCGGAGAAGGCCGTCGCCTGGACCGAGGCCCCGGAGTCCGTGCAGCAGCTGTGGTCCCAGCGCTACCGCTGGTCGTACGGCACGATGCAGGCGATCTGGAAGCACCGCCGCTCCCTCGTCGAACGCGGACCCTCGGGCCGTTTCGGCCGGGTGGGCATGCCGCTGGTGTCGATGTTCATGGTCGTGGCGCCGCTGCTGGCCCCGCTCATCGACGTGTTCCTGCTCTACGGCCTGGTGTTCGGCCCGACGGAGAAGACCATCGGCGCCTGGCTGGGTGTCCTCGCGGTGCAGGGGGTGTGCGCGGCCTACGCGTTCCACCTCGACAAGGAACGCATGACCCATCTGCTCTCGCTCCCGCTCCAGCAGCTCCTCTACCGCCAGCTCATGTACGTCGTGCTGCTCCAGTCCTGGATCACCGCCCTCACCGGCGGCCGGCTGCGCTGGCAGAAGCTGCGGCGCACCGGCGCGGTGGGCCTGCCCGGGGCGGGCAGCGGCGCGCCCCAGCAGCCGGTGGGCGGGAGGCAGGCCTGATGACCACGCACCCCGAAGTCGTAGCCGACGCCCCTGAGAAGGAGCGGACCACCGGCACCGGCCCCGTCCGCGACCGGTACTTCGATCTGCTGCGCGCCCTCGCCCTGTTCCGTGTCGTGCTGTACCACCTGACGGGCTGGGCCTGGCTGCCGCTGGTGTTCCCGTCGATGGGCGTGATGTTCGCCCTCGCCGGCAACCTCATGGCCCGCTCGCTCAAGCGCCCGCCCGTCCAGGTGATCCGCGGCCGGCTGCGACGGCTGCTGCCGCCGCTGTGGCTGCTGGGCGTCGTCGGCGTCACCGGCATGGTCCTCCAGGGCTGGGGGCCGGGCGACGACGGCCATCCGGGCTGGTGGTGGCTCCACCTCACCTTCTGGATCGTCCCGCTCAGCGACCCGCCGTACGCCGAGGGACTGCCCGGCGTCCACGGCTTCATCGGCGAGGACTGGGCCGCCGAACTCGCCGGCCCGCTCTGGTACATCCGCGCCTACCTCTGGTACGTGCTGCTGTCCCCGCTGCTCCTGAAGGCCCTGCGCGCCCTGCCGGTCGTCACGCTCCTGGCGCCGATCGCCCTGGCGGTCGCCCTGGAGCACAGCTACCTCACGCTGCCCGGCGAGCGGTTCCCCTCGGCGCTCACCGACTTCTCCACCTTCGGCGCCTGCTGGATCCTCGGCATGGCCCACCAGGAGGGCATCCTCAAGCGGCTGCCGCGCTACATCGTCCCGTCGGTGGCACCCGTCATCGCCCTGGCCGGCCTCTGGTACGCCCTGCACCACGACTTCGGCACCGGCAACGACCTGGACAGCATGCCCCTGGCCCAGGCCCTGTGGTCCTTCGGCACGGTGTTCCTGCTGCTGCACATCAGCCCGTCCTGGTCCGAGTGGCCGCCCAGGCTGCGCCGCTGGGCCGGGGCGATCACCCTGCTCAACTCCCGGGCCGTGACGATCTATCTGTGGCACAACACCTGCATCCTGATCGCCGCGACCCAGTGGGACCGGCTGTGGAGTGTCACCGTGCTGGAGCAGAACGTCCCGGGCCTGCTGGAGAGCCCCTGGCCGGTGCTGGTCCTGGTCTGGGTGCTGCTCGGCGGCTGTGTCCTGGCGTTCGGCTGGGTGGAGGACCTGGCGGCGAAGCAGAGGCCCCGGTTGTGGCCCAGGAGTGAGCCCCGGGTGAGGGTTCGGGGGAGCAGGCGGCGAGCCGTACCCGGCGGCTGATCCCCGTTCCCCGGGCGTCTCTCCGGTGTGGAAAACTGCCCGGGTTGCGCATGTGAACGACTGGGATCAGTGACGGGCCGGGGGAGCGGTGGGATGAGCAAGCGGCAGACACAGAAGATGCTGCGGCTGATGGCGAGCGGAGAGCCGGTCGAGCTGACCAGCCCGATGGCGTCCGTGAAGAAACTCGCCCGGCTGGCCTTCGTCGCCCAGCAGTTCGGCTACGAGTACGCGGACGTGCGGCAGAGCAGCGGCCGCAACGGCGCGCTCACGATGCTGATCCTGCCCGACCCCAGCCCGCACGCCCGGGGCCGGGCCGCGCAGAACTGGGCGCAGTATCCGAACGCCGCCGACGGTGTCTCCCTTCCGCCGCTCGTGCCCGACGCCTTCGAGCTCCTCAAGGCCCGTATCAACTTCGACCTCACCGGCAAGAGCGCCGAGAAGCGCATGGGCTACGCGGCCCTCGGCCTCACCGTCGGCTGCGTGATCCTCGGCGTACGCCTGGGCGGGGAGGCCTCCGACTTCGTCGCGGCGGGCCTGGTCTGGCTTCTCTTCATGGCGATCTTCGGCATCGGGCTCCTGGTCACCCGCAAGCGCAACGCGAAGTTCGCCGCCCGGCTGCGGGCGGCCGGCTTCATGCCGGTGACGGACGAGAACGGCCGCACGCGCTACCTCCCGCCCGGGGCCCAGCTGCCCGGGCACGGCAACCCCTTCGGCGGGGGGCCGTACGGCGGTGCGCCGGGCCAGGCGCCCGGGATGCCCGGTCCGGCCGTCGGGGCGCCCGCGGGTCACGGACATCAGCAGCCCGGGCAGACACCGGCCCCGGCACCGGGCCCGTATGCCCAGCCCGCCCCGGGCCCGTACGCCCAGCCCGCTCCGGGCCCGTACGCCCAGCCCGCTCCGGGCCCCTACCCGCCTCAGCCCGCGCCCGGTCCGTACGGGGCGCAGCCCCCTGCCACGCCGTATCCGCCGCAGCAGCAGCCCGGCCCCTATGCGCCGCAGCAGCCGCCCCACCCCGGGCAGAACCCCCACTGGCAGCACCCGCAACGCTGACACAACGCCGCCGAACCTCTCATCCCGCCCGGGCCCGGGGTGAGAGCAAAGTTCCCTCGAGGTCACTCGATGGCACAGTCACGAAACGAGCCCTCCCTACCTTCGGGATCAGCCACTCGTAGTAAGACCGAGTCCCGGAGCAAGTGGAGGCGTCATGACAGGCCCTGGCACGGCACCCGCACCCCCGAGCAGGGGCGGACGCTGGATCCGGCACTGGGATCCCGAGAACGAGACCTTCTGGAACGAGACCGGTGAGAAGGTCGCCCGCCGCAACCTCCTCTTCTCCGTGCTGTCGGAGCACATCGGTTTCTCGATCTGGACCCTGTGGTCCGTGATGGTGCTCTTCATGGGCCCGGAGTACGGCCTGACCCCCGCCGACAAGTTCATGCTGACCTCGATGGTCACCCTGGTCGGCGCGGTCGTCCGCGTCCCCTACACCTTCGCCGTCGCGATCTTCGGCGGCCGGAACTGGACGATCGTCTCCGCCGGTCTGCTGCTGGTCCCGACCGTCGCCGCGTTCACCGTGATGGAGCCGGGCACCTCCTTCTCCACCTTCCTGCTCGTGGGCCTGCTCGCCGGCATCGGCGGCGGCAACTTCGCCTCCTCCATGACCAACATCAACGCGTTCTTCCCGCTGCGGAAGAAGGGCTGGGCCCTCGGCCTGAACGCGGGCGGCGGCAACATCGGCGTCCCCGTGGCGCAGCTGGTCGCGCTCGCGATCATCGGCGCCGGCGGTGGCCCGCGCGTGCTGCTCGGGATTTACATCCCGTTGATCGTCGTAGCCGCTGTCATGGCCGCGCTCTTCATGGACAACCTGGAGAACGTCAAGAACGACACCGGTGCCGCCAAGGACGCCGCGCGGGACGCCCACACGTGGATCATGTCCATCCTCTACATCGGCACCTTCGGCTCCTTCATCGGCTACAGCTTCGCCTTCGGCCAGGTGCTCCAGAACGAGTTCGGCCGTACGCCGCTGCAGGCCGCGTACGTCACCTTCCTCGGCCCGCTGCTCGGCTCCCTGATCCGGCCCGTCGGCGGCTGGCTCGCCGACCGGTACGGCGGCGCGAAGATCAGCCTGTGGAACTACGTCGCCATGGGCGTCGCGACGGCGGTCCTGATCGGCGCCTCCATGGAGAAGTCGCTGGCGCTGTTCACCGGGGCGTTCGTGGTGCTGTTCGTGCTCAGCGGGCTCGGCAACGGCTCGACGTTCAAGATGATCCCGGGCATCTTCCAGAACAAGGCCCTGGCCAAGGGACTGCGGGGCGAGGAGGCCGCGGCCTACGGGCGCAGGCTCTCCGGCGCCTCCATGGGACTCATCGGCGCGGTGGGCGCGCTCGGCGGTGTCGGCATCAACCTCGCCTTCCGCCAGTCCTTCCTCTCCTACGGCTCCGGGACCGGCGCGTTCGTCGCCTTCCTCGCCTTCTACGTGGTCTGCTTCGGGATCACCTGGGCCGTATACCTTCGGCGTACGGCTCCGCGGGTACCCGTCAACACGGCGACCTCGGAGGCGAAGCCGCAGCTCAGCTACGCCAAGGTGTGACGTAACACCGCCGACATCATGCCGATCCGGGCCTGTCACGAGCCGTTGACAGGCTCGATCGGCATACACGTACGCCGAACCCATGGAGTACGACGACTCGAATGCGGGACGAGAGCATGCACGAGGAACAACAGCGACCGGAACACGGCCCACTGGCGGGATTCACCGTGGGCGTCACGGCCGCGCGCCGGGCCGAGGAGCTGGGCGCGCTGCTCCAGCGGCGCGGTGCCACCGTCCTGCATGCCCCCGCCCTGCGGATCGTGCCACTCGCCGACGACAGCGAGCTGCTGGCCGCGACCAAGGAGATCATCCACCAGGTTCCGGACATCGTCGTGGCGACGACCGCGATCGGTTTCCGGGGCTGGGTCGAGGCCGCGGACGGCTGGGGTCTGGGCGAGGATCTGCTGGCCCGGCTGGGCGGCGTACGGATCATGGCGCGCGGGCCCAAGGTCAAGGGCGCGGTCCGCGCCGCCGGGCTGACGGAGGAGTGGTCTCCGTCGTCGGAGTCCATGGCCGAGGTGCTCGACCGGCTGCTGGAGGAGGGCGTCGACGGGCTGCGGATCGCGATCCAGCTGCACGGGGAGCCGCTGCCCGGGTTCGTGGAGTCGCTGCGGGCGGGTGGTGCCGAGGTCGTCGGGGTGCCCGTCTACCGGTGGATGCCGCCGGAGGACATCGGGCCCGTCGATCGTCTCCTGGACGCGGTCGTGTCCCGTGGCGTCGACGCGCTGACCTTCACCAGCGCGCCCGCCGCGGCCTCCTTCCTCTCCCGGGCGGAGGAACGCGGACTGCTCCCCGAGGTGCTGACGGCACTCGGCCACGACGTCCTGCCGGCCTGTGTCGGCCCGGTCACCGCGGTGCCGCTGCAGGGCCACGGCATCGACACGGTCCAGCCCGAACGCTTCCGGCTCGGCCCGCTCGTCCAGCTCCTCTGCCAGGAGCTGCCCGCGCGGGCGCGCTCACTGCCGGTCGCCGGGCACCGGGTGGAGATCCGCGGCCATGCCGTCCTGGTCGACGGCGACCTCAAGCCCGTACCGCCGGCCGGAATGGCTCTCCTGCGCGCCCTCTCCCGCCGCCCGGGCTGGGTCGTCGCCCGCGCCGACCTGCTGCGTGCCCTGCCCGGAGCCGGCCGCGACGAACACGCCGTGGAGACGGCCATGGCCCGCCTCCGCACGGCCCTCGGCGCCCCGAAACTGATTCAGACGGTGGTCAAGCGGGGCTACCGCCTGGCCTTGGACCCGGCAGCGGAGACGAAGTACGCGGACGCGTGAGGTTGCGCGGGGGCTGGGCGGCATATCGCCATTGGCGCAGGTGGCGTGCTCTGGCCGACGTGTGCCGGCGCGTCGGGCCACGCGGCGGCCCGACGGGCATCTCGGCGGCATCGACTGCCCTCTCCCTCCGCGCGACGCCGATGACCCCTGGGGCGACCGTTGACGGGTCCTCCCCGGGGTGACCGCTGAGGCCCCCGGGCTGCCTACCGCCGACGGGCCCGGGCGCCGGCGTGCGGCGACAGCGGGCCCCCGCCTCCACCCAGCCCGGTTCGGGCACCCGCCGGTGCGCGGCGGTGCAGCGGGCACCGGGGGGTGAGCGCCTCGCGACTGGGCCGAGGGCATCGGGGCTGGGCCGAGGCCACCGGGCCGGATGGAGGGGCGCCGTGGGCAGAGCTGGGGTGCTGCTCGGCCCACAGTCCGTGGCGGGCCTTCGGCGGCAGCGCCTCGTGGATCGCGCGCCGATGGCTCAGCGGGTCCGCGGCCAAGGGCACGCAGCGCCCTTCTTTACCGAGGAACGGCGCCGGCAGGCGGCCCGCCCTCAATAGTGCGCCGGGTCGAGGCGTCGGCCGGGCACGGCCCAGGATCCGCCGCTGTGCCGGGCTCACCTACGGGCGGTCGACGCCGAAACGCCGCGCGGCCGGGCTGGAGACACCGGCGTGCGAGGCCGCTCCGCGACTGCCCGGAGGCCCCCCTCGTACGAGGCCCCTCCGCGACACCGGCCGACAAGGCCACTCCACGAGCCGCCCCGGCGGCCCCGGCGTACCGACCCGGACACCGACCCCTGGCCGGAACCCCCACCCCGGCGGGTCGGCTACCGGCGTCAGGCCCGTGCCGAGGGGTTTCCGGCGGGGGAGTGGGCAGGCACTGTATGAGGGAACGGTTTCCCAGCCCTCTCACTGGCATCTCACCGGCCCTCTCGCGACCGGGGTGAACCCCTAGGCGGTGACAGGCACATGGCATTGGGTACGGCCACGGCCCCGTACGAGCTGCGGTTCGATGCCGGGCGGATCTGCCTGGACCTGCTCTCCACCACGCATCCGGAGGAGCGGCTCGACTCCGTGGCCGTACTGCGCGCCTGGATCACCGGCTCCGGTCTCGTCCCGGCGGACACCGACCTGGCCCACGCCGACGCCGCCTGGCTGGCCGCCTTCCGCGAACTGCGCGACCAGGTCGGGAGGTTGGTGCGCGGCTGGTCGGCGCCCCGGGCCCGGGCGTACGACTTCGCGCTCGCGCGCGTCAACGACCTGGCCACTCCCGCGCCCCCGGCCCCGCGCGCCGTACGCGACGGAGACGGCGAGCTCATACGGCAGTTGGACGGCCCGCCCGACTGCGCCGCCCTGCTCGCTGCCGTCGCCCGGGACGCCGTGGACCTGCTCACGGACCCCGTCGCCCGCGCGGCGCTGCGCCAGTGCGAGGGGGACAACTGCCCCATCGTCTACCTCGACACCTCCCGGGGGCGAAGGAGGCGCTGGTGCTCCAGCGAGGTCTGCGGGAACCGCGAACGAGTCGCCCGCCATCGCCGCCGTGCGGCACTCGCACGCGCTTAAGTCCCTTTTGCCCATCGCGTCAAGGCAGTTGCGTGGCGCCTGCACTCAATTCCCGTGCCCTAAATGCCACTTCTGTGAACGCACTGTCGAAGTGATTTCGATTACATACCGTTTACCTACGCCACCGTAGGGAAAGCCTGACTTGATCTTGCTCATGTGGCAGAAATGTGAAGATCGCGGGGTGGGAATGTGACCCCATGTCCAGCTCGTCACGTCATCTCGAAGAAATCTGTCACGTCTCGTTGAACGCCCAACCGCTCGCTTCCGTACGGCATGTGGAGCGACCGACTGGGGGAACCCCCGGACACCGGAGGTGGGCGTGCGCAAGGATTCCGTCGTGGCCAATGAACGTGCACCGAGGGCCCGACATCGCATGTCCCAGCCCTCGGAACCCGACGAGGAGCTGATGCGTGCTCTGTACAGAGAACACGCCGGTCCCCTGCTGGCTTACGTCCTGCGACTGGTCGCCGGAGACCGGCAGCGCGCCGAGGACGTCGTGCAGGAGACGCTCATCCGTGCCTGGAAGAACGCCGGTCAGCTCAATCGGGCGACCGGATCGGTACGCCCCTGGCTGGTGACGGTCGCCCGGCGCATCGTCATCGACGGCCACCGCAGCCGGCAGGCCCGGCCGCAGGAGGTCGACCCGTCGCCGCTGGAGGTCATCCCCGCGGAGGACGAGATCGACAAGGCGCTGTGGCTGATGACTCTGTCGGACGCACTCGACGACCTGACCCCCGCGCACCGGGAGGTGCTCGTCGAGACGTACTTCAAGGGGCGTACCGTCAATGAGGCGGCCGAGACCCTGGGCATACCCAGCGGCACGGTCCGCTCGAGGGTGTTCTACGCCCTGCGTTCGATGAAGCTGGCACTGGAGGAGCGGGGGGTGACGGCGTGATGAGTGTTTACGGGGGTAACCAAGGGTTCGGTACGGGAGGCATGGGTATGTCTGGCCCCATGCAGGAATCTCCGGTGCCGAACGAGCACGAGACCGTCGGCGCCTACGCCCTCGGCATCCTCGACGACGCCGAAGCAACCGTTTTCGAAGCCCACCTCGCGGGCTGCGAATGGTGCGCCCAGCAGCTCGACGAGCTGGCCGGCATGGAGCCGATGCTCGCCGCCCTCGCCGACCTGCCCGGCTCCGGCACACCCGCGATCGGCGAGTCGCTGTCCGCGAAGCCCCGCCCGCGTCTGGTGGAGAAGCTCGTCGACGAGGTCGCCGACCGCCGCGCCCAGAAGCGCCGCCGCAGTTTCTACATGGTGGCCGCGTCCGCCGCGCTGATCGTCGGCGGTCCCTTCGTCGCGGTCGCGGCGAACGGCGGCGACGACGGCGGAGGAGCGGAGAACCGCCCCCTCGCCGCGAGCCCGGCCAAGGAAGCCTTCAACGGCATCTCCGACAAGATCACGGCCACCGACCCGACCACCAAGGTCACCGCGACGGTCGCCCTCCAGAAGAAGGACTGGGGCACCGGCATGGTCCTGGAGGCGAAGAACCTCAAGGGCCCGCTGAAGTGTGCCCTCGTCGCGGTCGGCAAGAACGGCGAGCGCGAGACCCTCTCCTCCTGGTCCGTCCCGAACTGGGGCTACGGCATCCCGGACGCCACAACCGAAAAGGCCAAGGAGCCGTTGTACGTCCAGGGCGGCGCCGCCTTCCAGCCGAACGAGATCGACCACTTCGAGATCGTGACCTTCGACGGCAAGCGTCTGGTCGAGGTCGACGCGTAGCCTTTCGGGGTCCCCTTCGCGTACGGTAGACGGCTGCCATGCACGTCAGAAGGGGGCCCGGTGGCCGCTCAGGCTCAACAGGAAACCGCGCTCGAAGACTCCCTGAGAGACCGCGAGATCAGCGTCGAACAGGAACACCTCGACCGGGTGTACCGACGCCTCGAGGAGAAGATCCACGAGGCTGAGTTCCTCATGAACGACGCGGCCCAGCGCGGCCAGGTCGGCACGCCCGGCGCACTCGCCGAGCGGGACGCGCAGGTCTTCCGGGCGGGCGTCCACCTCAATCGGCTCAACAACGAGTTCGAGGATTTCCTCTTCGGCCGTATCGACCTGCTGACCGGCAAGGACGGCAAGAAGGGCCCCGACGGCGCTTACACCGCGGTGGAGCCCGCCGAGGGCGCGGTCCGTGAGGACGACACCGCCGACATCGCCGAGACCCTGCACATCGGCCGCATCGGTGTCCTCGACCAGGACTACGCCCCGCTGGTGATCGACTGGCGGGCCCCGGCCGCCGCCCCCTTCTACCGCTCCACCCCGGTCGACCCCGGCCGGGTCGTCCGCCGCCGCGTCATCCGCTCCAAGGGCCGCAAGGTGCTCGGCGTCGAGGACGACCTGATGCGCCCCGAGCTGACGGCCTTCCTCGACGGCCATGAGCTGCCCGTCATCGGCGACGGCGCCCTGATGGCCGCGCTCGGCCAGGCCCGCAGCCACACCATGCGCGACATCGTCGCCTCCATCCAGGCCGAACAGGACCTGGTCATCCGCGCCCCCGCCGCCTCCGTGACCTACGTCGAGGGCGGTCCGGGCACCGGCAAGACCGCCGTGGCCCTGCACCGCGCCGCCTACCTCCTCTACCAGGACCGGCGCCGGTACGCGGGCGGCATCCTGATCGTCTCGCCGACCCCGCTGCTCGTCGCCTACACCGAGGGCGTGCTGCCCTCCCTCGGCGAGGAGGGCCAGGTCGCCATCCGCGCCATCGGCTCACTCGTCGAGGGCAGCGAGGCCGCGGTCTACGACGCCCCGTCCGTGGCCCGCGCCAAGGGCTCGTACCGCATGCTCAAGGTGCTGCGGAAGGCCGCCCGCGGCGCCCTGGAGATGAACGACGCGCCGACCCGGCTGCGCGTGGTCGCCTTCGGCCGCCGGCTGGAGCTGGAGGACCGGGAACTGGAGGGCATCCGCCGCGCCGTCCTCGGGGGCACCGCCCCCGTCAACCTGCTGCGCCCGCGCGCCCGCAAGCTGCTCCTGGACGCCCTGTGGGAGCAGTCCGGCTCGGCCGGCCGCCACAGCGATCCGGAACTGGCCGCCGAGCTGCGCTCCTCCTTCGACGAGGACATCACCTCCGAGGACGCCTTCATCGCGTTCCTCGACGCCTGGTGGCCGGAGCTGACCCCGGCGGCCGTCCTGGACGCCATGAGCGATGAGCGCCGCCTCGGCCGCTGGGCCCGGCGAATCCTCAATCCCGGCGAGGTCCGCAAGGTCGCCCGCTCCCTCAAGCGCGACGGCCGCTCCGTGCACGACATCGCCCTGCTCGACGAGCTCCAGTCCATCCTCGGCGCTCCCGCCCGCCCCCGGAAGAGGCGCGAGCTCGACCCGCTGGACCAGCTCACCGGCCTGGAGGAGCTGATGCCGGTGCGCGAGGAGTCCCAGCGCGAGCGGGCCGAGCGACTCGCCCAGGAGCGCACCGAGTACGCGCACGTCATCGTCGACGAGGCGCAGGACCTCACCCCGATGCAGTGGCGCATGATCGGCCGCCGCGGCCGGCACGCCACCTGGACGGTCGTCGGCGACCCGGCCCAGTCCTCCTGGTCCGACCCGGACGAGGCCGCCCAGGCCCGCGACGAGGCCCTCGGCACCCGCCCGCGCCGCCGCTTCCAGCTCACCGTGAACTACCGCAACCCGGCGGAGATCGCCGAGCTGGCCTCGAAGGTGCTGGCCCTGGCCATGCCCGGCTCCGAGTCCCCGAGAGCGGTCCGCTCAACCGGCGTCGAGCCCCGCTTCACGGTCGTGGAGGACACCCTCGCCCAGACCGTCCGCGACGAGGCGGCCCGGCTGCTGGAGCGCGTCGACGGCACCGTCGGCGTGGTCGTCGCCATGCAGCGCCGCGCGGAGGCCCGGCGCTGGCTCGCCGGGCTCGGCGACCGGGTCGTGGCACTCGGCAGCCTGGAGGCGAAGGGCCTGGAGTACGACGCGACGGTCGTGGTCTCCCCGGCGGAGATCGCCGACGAGTCCCCGGCCGGACTGCGTGTGCTCTACGTCGCACTGACCCGGGCCACCCAGCAGCTCACGGTCGTCTCGGCGGAGCGGGACGAGCCCGACGCGGCGGGGGTTCCGGACCTGCTGAGGGACTGATCCGGGCCGTCCGGCGGACCGCGCCCGGATACCCACTTGTCAGCGAAATGAACTCCCGGTACGGGAATGGCCTTACGGGATCTGTTTGTTAGCCTGGATGTGGCACCGGCTCGATCCAAGCCCCCGGGCCCAACCTTCGTCGCTACGAGCGACCACTTGCCGCGAGGCGAGCATGGCGGGTCGGTGCCACCTAACTTTCACAGGGGACTTGCGCAGAGACCCACGTCCAAGTGACGTGGGTCTCTTTTTGCTGGCCTGTTCCGCGAACAAAAAGTTCGCAATCGGAGGCGGCTACCAGCTACCCAGCGGTAGGTGCGACTATCGGACGGCACAACTCAGCGTCAGGTGAAAGCAGAGGAAGTCGGCCATGGCAACGGCGCCCAGCGTCTCCTACTCGATGACGGTCCGGCTGGAGGTGCCCGCGAGCGGAACCGCCGTCTCGCAGCTCACCACCGCCGTGGAGTCCTCCGGAGGCTCGGTGACCGGCCTCGACGTCACCGCGTCCGGTCACGAGAAGCTCCGTATCGACGTCACCATCGCGGCCTCGTCGACCGCGCACGCGGACGAGATCGTCGAGGAACTCCGCGGCATCGAGGGTGTCACGCTGGGCAAGGTCTCGGACCGGACCTTCCTCATGCACCTCGGCGGCAAGATCGAGATGGCGTCGAAGCACCCCATCCGCAACCGTGACGACCTGTCCATGGTCTACACGCCGGGCGTGGCCCGCGTCTGCATGGCGATCGCCGAGAACCCCGAGGACGCCCGCCGCCTCACCATCAAGCGCAACTCCGTTGCGGTCGTGACGGACGGTTCCGCCGTGCTGGGCCTGGGCAACATCGGCCCGAAGGCCGCGCTGCCCGTCATGGAGGGCAAGGCGGCCCTCTTCAAGCGGTTCGCCGGTATCGACGCCTGGCCGATCTGCCTCGACACCCAGGACACCGACGCGATCGTCGAGATCGTCAAGGCCATCGCCCCGGGCTTCGCCGGCATCAACCTCGAGGACATCTCCGCCCCCCGCTGCTTCGAGATCGAGGCCCGGCTGCGCGAGGCCCTCGACATCCCCGTCTTCCACGACGACCAGCACGGCACCGCGATCGTCGTCCTCGCCGCGCTGACCAACGCGCTGCGCGTCACGGGCAAGGCGATCGAGAACATCCGCGTCGTCATGTCCGGCGCGGGCGCGGCCGGTACGGCCATCCTGAAGCTGCTGCTCGCCGCGGGCGTCAAGAACGCCGTCGTCGCCGACATCCACGGTGTGGTGCACGCCGGCCGCGAGGACCTGGTGGACGCCGCCCCGGACTCCGCGCTGCGCTGGATCGCCGACAACACCAACCCCGAGGGCCTCACCGGCACGCTGAAGGAGGCCGTGCGCGGCGCCGACGTCTTCATCGGCGTCTCGGCCCCGAACGTCCTCGACGGCGACGACGTGGCCGCCATGGCCGACGGTGCCATCGTGTTCGCGCTTGCGAACCCGGACCCCGAGGTCGAACCGGCAATCGCCCGCCAGACCGCGGCCGTTGTCGCGACGGGCCGCTCCGACTTCCCGAACCAGATCAACAACGTGCTGGTCTTCCCGGGTGTCTTCCGCGGTCTGCTGGACGCGCAGTCCCGTACGGTCAACACCGAGATGATGCTGGCCGCCGCGACCGCCCTCGCGGACGTGGTGACCGAGGACGAGCTGAACCCGAACTACATCATCCCGAGCGTCTTCAACGACAAGGTCGCGGGAGCGGTCGCCGGGGCCGTGCGGGAGGCCGCCAAGGCGGTGGGGGCGTCGGCCCTCTGACTGTGAGTATCCCCACGGCAGCCCGGGGAACGGCGCGTCGCAGGACCTCTGTGAGCAGCGGAGCCCTATCGTGGCCGTCAGGCTCAGGCCCTCGTTTCGTGTGACTCCTGAAGGGTGTACTCACGACTCGTGCGGGTGCCGGATTGGCTTTCCCGCCGCAGGTAGGGGCAGGATGCGTCTCTGGGCGCGAGGGTCTGACGACGGACCCGGTCCGGGGACTCACGGAGGACCCTGGCAGCATCGGCTTCGATCTGACGCCTCAACGGCAAGATGAACACGGGAGTAACAACATGAACCGCAGTGAGCTGGTGGCCGCGCTGGCCGACCGCGCCGAGGTGACCCGCAAGGACGCCGACGCCGTGCTGGCCGCGTTCGCCGAGGTCGTCGGCGACATCGTCTCCAAGGGCGACGAGAAGGTCACGATCCCCGGCTTCCTGACCTTCGAGCGCACCCACCGTGCCGCTCGCACCGCCCGCAACCCGCAGACCGGCGAGCCGATCCAGATCCCGGCCGGCTACAGCGTGAAGGTCTCCGCGGGCTCGAAGCTCAAGGAAGCCGCCAAGGGCAAGTAATCCCTGTTCTTCGTACGCCCCGGACGGCGTACGAGGCACAGCGACACCAAAGGGGCGGCCACCCGAACCGGGTGGCCGCCCCTTTGGCATCACTGCGTGTGCTACCCGAGCGCCTTGCCCGGCAGCTCGACCTTCGCGCCGAGCTCCATGAGCTTCTCCATGAAGTTCTCGTAGCCGCGGTTGATGAGGCCGATGCCGTGGACTCGGGAGGTGCCCTGGGCCGCGAGGGCGGCGATGAGGTACGAGAAGCCGCCGCGGAGGTCGGGGATGACCAGGTCGGCGCCCTGGAGCTTGGTCGGGCCCGAGACGACGGCCGAGTGGAGGAAGTTGCGCTGGCCGAAGCGGCAGTCGGAGCCGCCCAGGCACTCGCGGTAGAGCTGGATGTGCGCGCCCATCTGGTTCAGCGCGGAGGTGAAGCCGAGGCGGGACTCGTAGACCGTCTCGTGGACGATGGACAGGCCCGTGGCCTGGGTCAGGGCCACCACCAGCGGCTGCTGCCAGTCGGTCTGGAAGCCGGGGTGGACGTCCGTCTCCAGCGCGATGGACTTGAGCTGGCCGCCGGGGTGCCAGAAGCGGATGCCCTCGTCGTCGATCTCGAAGGCCCCGCCCACCTTCCGGTAGGTGTTCAGGAACGTCATCATCGAGCGCTGCTGCGCGCCGCGGACGTAGACGTTGCCCTCGGTCGCCAGCGCCGCCGACGCCCAGGACGCGGCCTCCAGCCGGTCCGACAGGGCGTGGTGGGTGTACCCGCCGAGCTTGTCCACACCGGTGATGCGGATCGTCCGGTCGGTGTCCATCGCGATGATCGCGCCCATCTTCTGCAGAACGCAGATCAGGTCCTCGATCTCCGGCTCGACGGCCGCGTTGGACAGCTCCGTGACGCCCTCCGCGAGGACCGCCGTCAGCAGCACCTGCTCGGTCGCGCCGACGGACGGGTACGGCAGCCGGATCTTCGTACCGCGCAGCCGCTGCGGCGCCTCCAGGTACTGCCCGTCCTCCCGCTTCTCGATCCGCGCGCCGAACTGCCGCAGCACGTCGAAGTGGAAGTCGATGGGCCGGCCGCCGATGTCACAGCCGCCGAGGCCGGGAATGAAGGCGTGGCCGAGACGGTGCAGCAGCGGACCGCAGAACAGGATCGGGATACGGCTCGAACCGGCGTGGGCATCGATGTCAGCGACGTTGGCGCTCTCCACGCGCGTCGGATCCATCACCAGTTCGCCGGGTTCGTCCCCCGGACGGACCGTCACACCGTGCAGCTGCAGCAGACCCCGCACGACCCGTACGTCACGGATGTCCGGAACATTGCGCAGCCGGCTCGGAGCGCTGCCCAGCAGCGCTGCCACCATGGCCTTCGGTACGAGGTTCTTCGCACCGCGGACACGGATCTCGCCCTCCAGCGGGGTTCCGCCGTGGACAAGCAGGACATCGTCGTTGACGGTCATGAATCTCGCGTTCCGTGGAGTCGGGCAGGGGCCAGAAGGGAAAGGGTAATCGCCCACCACCCCCCTTCTGTAAGCCTGAGTCAGACCCAGACACGTCATAGCTCTGTCACAACACGAACCGTTCCGTGCCGGGCACATGGGGTCACGGTCACTTTCGCGCGCGTGGGACGCACCGGTGCGCCCTGAGCTGCGTACCCTCGCGTCCCCCCATTGCCTCCCCGCACGGAGGGAAGATGCGGGATCATGTCTGGCATGACCGAGGTGTCCTCGCTCACAGGGCGGTTGCTCGTGGCCACCCCCGCCCTGGCGGACCCGAACTTCGACCGCGCGGTCGTGCTGCTCCTCGACCACGACGAGGAGGGCTCCCTCGGTGTCGTCCTCAACCGCCCCACCCCGGTGGATGTGAACGACATCCTGGAGGGCTGGGGAGACCTCGCCGGCGAGCCGGGCGTCGTCTTCCAGGGCGGTCCGGTCTCGCTGGACTCGGCCCTCGGGGTCGCGGTCGTACCCGGCGGCGCGACCGGGGAGGCAGGCCCGCTGGGCTGGCGCCGGGTGCACGGCGCGATCGGCCTGGTCGATCTGGAGGCCCCGCCGCAGCTGCTCGCCTCCGCCCTCGGCTCCCTGCGGATCTTCGCCGGATACGCCGGCTGGGGCCCGGGACAGCTGGAGGACGAGCTGGTGGACGGCGCGTGGTACGTCGTGGAGTCGGAGCCCGGCGATGTCTCGTCCCCGTGTCCCGAGCGGCTCTGGCGCGAGGTCCTGCGCCGCCAGCGCAACGAGCTGGCGATGGTGGCGACGTATCCGGACGACCCTTCGCTCAACTGATGCGTGTGAGCTTCAGTACCCTGGGGCGTATGAGCACTCTCGAGCCCGAGCGCGGGACTGGTACGGGGACCCTCGTAGAGCCGACGCCGCAGACCTCGCACGGTGACGGTGACCACGAGCGCTTCGCCCATTACGTCCAGAAGGACAAGATCATGGCGAGCGCCCTCGACGGCACCCCCGTCGTGGCGCTGTGCGGCAAGGTGTGGGTGCCGGGCCGCGACCCGAAGAAGTACCCCGTGTGTCCCATGTGCAAGGAGATCTACGAGTCGATGAGCTCCGGCGACGACGACAAGGGCAAGGGCGACAAGTAGCGCCCGGCCTGTGCGGCGTAAGGCCTCCAGGGTGCGTTTTGCGTGCCCTGGAGGCTTTTGTGCTGTCCGGGCGTTGCGCGGGACGCTTCTGCCGGTCACAGAGTGGTTGAGACCTCTTGTGGTCGTGTTCATGCAGTCCCTAGCCTCCGATGTGTTGTGCACAGCGAAACCTTCATTGCGCATGTTGCAACACTCCCTCGGAGGAGCACTTCATGAAGCTGTCCGTCCGTTTTGCCGGGCTCACGGCGCTCGCCGCCCTGCTGGCCACCGCCTGCGCACCCCAGACCTCCAGTAACTCCTCCTCCGACAAGGACGAGAAGACCGGCGCGCTGCGTGTCTGGCTCTTCCAGGAGGTCGGCAACGCCCCCAAGGAGAAGGTCGTCGACTCGGTCGTCGCCGCCTTCGAGAAGGCCCACAAGGGCACCGAGGTCAACGTCGAGTACATCCCGATCGACACCCGCGCCCAGCGCGTCAAGGCCGCCTTCAACGACCCCGCCTCCGCTCCCGACGTCATGGAGTACGGCAACACCGACACGGCCGGCTATGTGAAGGACGGCGGACTCCTCGACGTCACGAAGGACTTCGGCGACTGGAGCGAGGCGAAGGACACCGACCCGACCGCGAAGCAGTCCGTGACGGTGGACGGCAAGATGTACGGCGCCCCGTTCTACGTCGGCGTCCGCGCCCTGTACTACCGCACGGACGTCTTCGAAGAGCTGGGTCTGAAGCCCCCGAAGACGATGGACGAACTCGCCTCCACCGCCCGCGCGATCCGCGCCGCGAAGCCCGACCTCTACGGGCTCGTCGTCGGCGGCGCCTACACCTACGGCGCGATGCCGTTCGTCTGGGCCAACGGCGGTGAACTCGCCAACGGCAAGGGCGGTTCGTACGCCTCCGGCATCGACAGCCCCGAGGCCCAGAAGGGCATCAAGGCCTACACGTCCCTCTTCGGTGACGACAACTGTCCGGCCGCCAAGTGCGCGGGCATGGGCGGCAACGACACGATCTCCGCCTTCGCCGCCGGGAAGGCCGGGATGGCGATCGGCGGCGACTTCAGCCACACCGCCGTCGAGGCCGGGAAGGTCAAGGGCAAGTACGCCGTCGTCCCGCTGCCGGGTGTGAAGTCCGGCTCGATCGCTCCCGCCTTCGCCGGCGGCAACAACATCGGCGTCCTGAAGAGCACCTCGCACCGCACGCTCGCCGTCGAGCTGATGGAACAGCTCGCCTCCAAGAAGACGCAGACCGAGCTCTTCGGCGCGATGGGCTTCCTGCCGACCTTCACGGACGTACGGCAGCAGGTCGCGACCGAGGAGCCCTTCGTGAAGCCCTTCGTGCAGACGCTCTCGGCCGGCACCAAGTTCGTCCCCGCCTCACCCGCCTGGGCCCAGATCGACTCCTCGCTCGTCCTGCCGACGATGTTCCAGGAGGTCATCGCGGGCAAGAAGGACGTGCCCGCCGCCTCCGAAGCCGCCGCGCAGAAGATGAACACCGCGTTCGGCTCCGCCGGGTGAGCCGGATGAACGACCGCACGGAATCGGCGGAAGCCGGCCTGGCCGGGACCGACGCCGCCGGGGTCGATTCGCCTGGTGCCGGCTCGGCGGGAACTGCGGGGGCGGCGGGCGGTCCTGCCGGGACTGATGGGGCGGGAGTCGATCGCCCGGGGCCTGCGGGGGTGGCGGGCCGTCCTGGCGGGAAGATCTCGGCGGGAGCCGCGCGTGAGCTGACCGGCGGCCATGCCGCGCCCGCGCCCGCTTCCGCGAGCGTCGCCGCAGCGCCCGTCGGCCCGGCCGGGCCGACCGGGGATCGTTCCCGCGAGGCCCGCGCCGAGGAGGGCGGCGGTTCGCCGCGCCGGCTTTCGGGCAAGGTCGCCGGGGCGCGGAGCGGGCGACCGGGGTCACGACGGGCCGCACCCGGCAGATCCGTCGGCGCCTCCGGCGGCTGGACGCCCTGGCTGTATCTCGCGCCCGCGCTCGTCGTGCTCGGCGGGCTGCTCGTCTACCCCATCTATCAACTCGGCCTGATCTCGTTCTTCGAGTACACCCAGGCCCAGGTCAGCGGCGGCGAACCGGCCACGTTCCAGGGGTTCGGGAACTACGCCGAGCTGTTCGGGGACCCGCAGTTCTGGCAGGTGCTGCTCGCCACCGTGCTGTTCGCGGCGGCCTGCGTCGTCTCCACACTCGCGGTCGGCTGCGCCCTCGCCGTGCTCCTCACCCGCGTGCGGGCCGTACCGCGGCTCGCGCTGATGCTCGCCGCGCTGGGCGCGTGGGCGACCCCGGCCGTCACCGGCTCCACGGTCTGGCTGTTCCTCTTCGACCCGGACTTCGGCCCGGTCAACCGGATGCTGGGCCTCGGCGACCACTCATGGACGTACGGGCGGATCAGCGCCTTCTTCCTCGTCCTGCTCGAAGTGGTGTGGTGCTCCTTCCCGTTCGTGATGGTGACCGTGTACGCCGGTATCCGCGCCGTACCCTCCGAGGTCCTGGAGGCCGCCGCCCTGGACGGCGCCTCGCAGTGGCGTATCTGGCGCTCCGTACTCGCCCCGATGCTCCGGCCGATCCTGGTCGTCGTCACCATCCAGTCGGTCATCTGGGACTTCAAGGTCTTCACCCAGATCTACGTCATGACGAACGGCGGCGGCATCGCGGGCCAGAACCTGGTCCTCAACGTCTACGCCTACCAGCAGGCGTTCGCGTCCTCGCAGTACAGCCTCGGCTCGGCGATCGGCATCGTGATGCTGCTGATCCTGCTCGCCGTCACGCTGGTGTACCTGCGGCTGCTGCGCCGGCAGGGGGAGGAACTGTGAATCTTCTACGCGCCCGGGTCCGCCGCCCGGGGCGGCTGGCCGCCGAGGCCTCGGTCCTGCTGATCGCGGTCGTCGTCGCCTTCCCCCTCTACTGGATGGTGCTCAGCGCCTTCAAACCGGCCGGGGAGATCGAGTCGAGCGAGCCCCGGCCGTGGACTCTCGCGCCCTCCCTGGATTCCTTCCGGCGCGTCTTCGGGCAGCAGGAATTCGGCCGTTACTTCCTCAACAGCCTCGTCGTCGCGAGCTGTGTCGTGATCGCCTCCGCGCTGATCGCGTTTCTCGCCGCGACCGCCGTGACACGATTCCGCTTCCGCCTCCGGACCACCCTGCTGATCATGTTTCTGGTGGCCCAGATGGTTCCCGTGGAAGCCCTCACGATCCCCCTCTTCTTCCTCATGCGGGACTTCGGTCAGCTGAACACGCTCGGCTCGCTGATCCTGCCCCACATCGCCTTCTCGCTGCCCTTCGCGATCTGGATGCTGCGGGGGTTCGTGAAAGGCGTTCCGGAGGCGCTGGAGGAGGCCGCGTACATCGACGGGGCGAGCCGGGCGCGATTCCTCTGGCAGATCCTTTTCCCCCTCGTCCTGCCGGGTCTCGTGGCCACCAGCGTGTTTTCCTTCATCTCCGCCTGGAACGACTTCCTCTTCGCCAAGTCGTTCATCATCAGTGACACTTCCCAGTCGACGCTGCCCATGGCGCTGCTGGTCTTCTACAAGCCCGACGACCCGGACTGGGGCGGCGTCATGGCCGCCTCCACGGTGATGACGATCCCGGTCCTGGTCTTCTTCGTACTCGTACAGCGGCGCCTGGTCTCCGGACTGGGCGGAGCGGTGAAGGACTGACGTGACCGATCTGATTCCGGCACCCCGCGACATCGCCACCAGCGCCGCCGCTGCCACCACCACCGGCTCCGGCTCCGGCTCCGGCGAGGTGCGGCTGACGGCCCGCTCCCGGCTCCACGCCGGCCCCGGGACGGAGGGCGTCGGCCGCTGGCTGCGCACCGCCCTGGGGCAGGCCACCGGCCTGCCCCTCCACGAAGGGCCCGAACCCGGCGGCGACGGCATCGGGCTCCGGCTCGACCCCGGACTCGGTCCCGAGGAGTACCGCCTCGTCAGCGACGTCAACGGCGTTCTCATCGAGGGCGGCAGCGCGGCCGGTGTCTTCTGGGGCGCCCAGACGCTGCGGCAGCTCCTCGGCCCCGACGCGTACCGCAGGGCCCCGCTCGGCCGTGACCGCGCCCGGTCCGTGCCGTACCTCACGATCGAGGACGCGCCCCGATTCCGCTGGCGCGGCCTGATGCTCGACGTCGCCCGGCACTTCATGCCCAAGGAAGGCGTCCTGCGTTACCTCGATCTGATGGCGGCGCACAAACTCAACGTCTTCCACTTCCATCTGACGGACGACCAGGGCTGGCGCATCGAGATCGAGCGGCATCCGCGGCTGACGGAGATCGGCTCCTGGCGGGCCCGTACGAAAACCGGCCACCGCGCCTCGCCGCTGTGGGAGGAGAAGCCGCACGGCGGCTACTACACCCGGGACGACATCCGGGAGATCGTCGCCTACGCCGCCGAGCGGCATATCACCGTCGTCCCCGAAATCGACGTACCCGGCCACTCGCAGGCCGCCATCGCCGCGTACCCGGAACTCGGCAACACCGACGTCATCGACACCAACAGCCTCTCCGTCTGGGACACCTGGGGAATCAACCCGAACGTACTCGCCCCCACTGACAACACCCTGCGCTTCTACGAGGGCGTCTTCGAGGAAGTCCTCGAGCTGTTCCCGTCGGAGTTCGTCCACATCGGCGGCGACGAATGCCCCAAGGACCAGTGGCGGCGGTCGGAGACCGCCCAGGCGCGCATCAGGGAACTCGGGCTCGCGGGCGAGGACGAGCTCCAGTCCTGGTTCATCGGGCACTTCGACGCGTGGCTCGCCGCGCGCGGGCGCCGGCTGATCGGCTGGGACGAGATCCTGGAGGGCGGGCTGGCGAAGGGCGCGGCCGTGTCCTCCTGGCGCGGCTACGCCGGAGGCATCGCCGCCGCGCGGGCCGGCCACGACGTCGTCATGTGCCCCGAGCAGCAGGTGTATCTGGACCACCGTCAGGACCCGGGCCCCGACGAGCCGGTACCGATCGGGTGGGTGCGCACCCTGGAGGACGTCTACCGGTTCGAGCCCGTGCCGCCGGAGCTGACGCCCGAGGAGGCCCGGCACGTGCTGGGCACCCAGGCCAACCTGTGGACCGAGGTGATGGAGGACCAGGCGCGCGTGGACTACCAGGCGTTCCCCCGGCTCGCGGCCTTCGCCGAGGTCGCCTGGAGCGCCCTTCCCGCCCCGGCGGAACGGGACTTCGCCGGCTTCGAGCACCGGATGACGGCCCACTACCGGCGGCTCGACGCCCTGGGCGTCGCCTACCGGTCACCCGCCGGGCCGCTGCCCTGGCAGCGGCGCCCCGGAGTGCTGGGGCGCCCGATCGACGGCCCGCCGCCGCACCGGTAGGACCGCTCGCGGGTACCGAACAGCTCGAACAGGCCACGGAAAATGCGCACAAGGGTCACCGAAAGTGCCAATCGGTACGCACTGGTGAACCCGTGCGAAAACGGACCATCTCCCCGATGAGGTGGGCGAATGCCTCCTAGCGGACCCGTGTCTTCGGCTCTCGCCAAGATGTGCCAGAGTTGCCACGTCCGCCCTGTCAGCACGTACCGTACGGCAGCACAGGTGGGACCAGGTGGGGCAGCGGGAAGGGGCAGCCGGTTTGACCACGCACGCACCGCAGGCGGCGCAGGCCGTCACGCTGCCCACGACGCTGGACGAGGCCGTGGCGGCACTCACCGCCGTGCCCGCCGCCGTGCCCGTCGCCGGTGGCACCGACCTGATGGCCTCCGTCAACTCCGGGCAGCTCAGGCCCGCCGCGCTGGTGGGACTCGGCCGGATCAGCGAGATCCGCGGCTGGCAGTACCAGGACGGTCACGCGCTGCTCGGCGCGGGCCTCACCCACGCGCGCATGGGACGCCCCGACTTCGCGGCCCTGATCCCGGCCCTGGCCGCCGCCGCGCGCGCCGCGGGCCCGCCGCACATCCGCAACGCGGGCACCCTGGGCGGCAACATCGCCTCGGCCGCCCCCACCGGTGACGCGCTGCCGGTCCTGGCCGCCCTGGAGGCGACACTGATCATCGCGGGCCCGGGCGGAGCCCGCCGGGAGATCCCGGTGTCGCACCTGCTGGCCGGGATGGACATGCTGCGCGCCGGTGAACTCATCGGCTACGTGCGCGTGCCGCTGCTGCACGCCCCGCAGGTCTTCCTGAAGGCGACCGGCCGCACCGGCCCCGGCCGCGCGGTGGCGTCCGTGGCCCTGGTCCTGGACCCCGCGCGCCGGGGTGTGCGCTGCGCGGTGGGCGCCATAGCGCCGATGGCGCTGCGGCCCCTCGATGCCGAGGAGTGGGTCGGCCGGCTCATCGACTGGGACAACAACCGCGCGATCGTGCCGGAGGCGCTGACCGCCTTCGGGGAGTACGTCGCCACGGCCTGCATCCCCGACGCGGCCCCGGCCGAGGACGGCTCCGTACCGCAGCTTCCGCCCGCCGTACTGCACCTGCGGCGCACCGTCGCCGCGCTGGCCCGACGAGCACTGGGGAGGGCGCTGTCGTGACCGACGACCAGCACGGACAGGGCGCACCCCGGGGCGGCAGCCGCTGGGACCCGCTGCCCCAGGGTGAGTACGACGACGGCGCCACCGCCTTCGTCGAGCTCCCCGAGGGAGGTATCGACGCCCTGCTGGCCGCCGACAGCCCCCTCGCCGCGCCCGGCCACGGCTACGTACCGCCGCAGATAACGGTCGACCCCGCCACGACCGCCGGAACCGACCCGGCCGCCACGGGCGGGTGGCCGGTGCCCGGAGCGCCCGTCGACGGCGCCCAGTGGCACGACCCGCACGCGGCACACCAGCAGCAGGGCCACGAGGTCGCCGAGCAGCCGTACGGAGCCGACACGCCGTACGGTTCCGACGCGCCCTACGGCTCCGGTACGTCGTACGGCTCCGACTCCGGGGCGGGGCAGCACGGCGCCGACGACCGGTTCACGTACAACCCGGGAGCCACCGGGCAGTGGAACTTCGAGGAGGCCGCGGCGGCGGAGCCCGCGCCCGGCCATGACGTGACCGGGCAGTGGTCCATCCCCGTCGCCGGGGGCGACCTTCCGGACGAGTCGGGCGAGTTCACCACGTCCTCGCTGGTCGAGCAGTGGGGCGGCGGCAACCCGCCGGCCACGCTGCCGGGCGGCGCTCCCGCACCGTGGGCGACCCAGGCGGCGGGCGAGCCGTGGGGGCAGCAGGCCCAGCAGGACGCCCCGGGGCAGGAGCAGGCCGGGCCCGGCTACCCGCGGGAGCACGAGCAGGGCCACGGACCGCAGGGGCTCGCCGGACCGCCCTCCGCGTACGCACCGGACCAGAGCGCGCACGCCCCGGAGCAGCCGCCTGCCGGGCCCCTGCCGCAGGAGACGGACCCGACGCACCGGACGCCGGGCGGCGGCCACGCGCCTCGGCCCGGGGGGCTCGGTCATGCGCCGGAGCCGTCCGGCTTCGGCGACCACGGGCCGGAGCCGTCAGGCTTCGCCGACCATCGAGTCGGGCACGGGGTCGAGCACGGCGCCGATCACAGGGGCGAGCACCGCCCCGAGCACGCGCCGGAGCCGTCCGGCGTACCCGGCCACGCACCGGAACCGTCCGGCCCCGCCGGACACCCGGACGAACACCCCGCGCCCTCCGCACCCGTCCAGCCGTACGAGGCACACGCCGAACACGCCGAACACGCCGAACACGCCGGACACGTCGAACCCACCGCGCCCCCGGAGGCCGTCCAGGACGCCTCACAGGCCGCTCCCGGGACCGGTGAGGCCGACGGGCCCGCCGAGGACGCCCCGGGCGCCGCAGAGGGCGCCGACAGCCCCGCCGAGCCGGTCGCCGTGCCCCTCCCCGCCATGGCGGACGCGGACACGGACGCCGGACCGGAGGCCGCCGACGGCCAGACCCCGGACGACCCGGCACCGCAGGACCCCTCCGGCGCCCCGGACGACGCGGCCCCCGCATCCCAGGACGCGCCCGCCCTCCCGCAGGAGGAACACCCCCTCGCCTCCTACGTCCTGCGCGTCAACGGCACCGACCGCCCCGTCACCGAGGCGTGGATCGGCGAGTCCCTGCTCTACGTGCTGCGCGAGCGGCTCGGCCTGGCCGGCGCCAAGGACGGCTGCTCGCAGGGCGAGTGCGGGGCGTGCAACGTCCAGGTCGACGGGCGGCTCGTCGCGTCCTGCCTGGTCCCGGCCGTGACCGCCGCCGGCAGCGAGGTCCGTACCGTCGAGGGCCTGGCCGAGGAAGGGCAGCCCTCGGACGTCCAGCGGGCGCTCGCGCGCTGCGGCGCCGTGCAGTGCGGCTTCTGCGTACCGGGCATGGCGATGACGCTGCACGACCTCCTGGAGGGCAACCCGGCGCCCACCGAGCTGGAGACCCGCCAGGCGCTCTGCGGCAACCTGTGCCGCTGCTCCGGCTACCGGGGCGTGGTCGACGCCGTGAAGGAAGTCGTCGCCGAACGCGAGACACACGCCGCGCCCGCCGCGGGCGACACCGACGAGGCCCGTATCCCGCGTCAGGCGGGCCCGGGCGCCGGCGGCGTCCACCCCTCGGCCTTCGGATCGCCCCCGGAGGCGCACGCCCAGGACGCGCGTTCCCCGGACCCGCATTCCCCTGACGCGCACGACCAGCCCTACGGCCAGGACGGAGGCCCCGCGTGAGCAACGAAGCAGCCACCGCGCAGGCCGCGGAGGCCGTCCCCGCCCCCGAAGCACCGCCGCACGGCCTCGGCGTGTCCCTCCCGGCCGCGGACGCCCGCGCCAAGACGGAGGGCACCTTCCCCTACGCCGCCGACCTGTGGGCCGAGGGACTGCTGTGGGCGGCCGTCCTGCGCTCACCGCACCCGCACGCGCGCATCGTGTCGATCGACACCTCCCACGCGCGCGAGATGCCCGGCGTACGCGCCGTCGTCACCCATGAGGACATCCCCGGCAGCCCGTTCCCCGGCCGCGGCACGGCCGACCGCCCGGTCTTCGCCTCCGAGGTCGTACGCCACCACGGCGAGCCCATCGCCGCCGTCGCCGCCGACCACCCGGACACCGCGCGCATGGCCGCCGCCGCCGTCATCGTCGAGTACGAGGTGCTCGACCCGGTGACCGACCCGGAGCACGCCTTCGAGGCCGAGCCCCTGCACCCCGACGGCAACCTGATCCGGCACATCCCGCTGCACCACGGCGACCCGGACGCGGCCGGCGAGATCGTCGTCGAGGGCCTGTACCGCATCGGCCGCCAGGACCCCGCGCCCATCGGCGCCGAGGCGGGACTGGCCGTACCGCGCCCGGACGGCGGCGTGGAGCTGTACCTCGCCTCCACCGACCCGCACGCCGACCGCGACGCGGCCGCCGCCGCCTTCGGCCTGGAGCCCGAGCGCGTCAAGGTCGTCGTCACCGGAGTCCCCGGCGCCACGGCCGACCGCGAGGACCAGAGCTTCCAGCTTCCACTGGGCCTGCTGGCGCTGCGGACCGGCTGCCCGGTGAAGCTCACGGCCACGCGCGAGGAGTCGTTCCTCGGCCACGCCCACCGGCACCCCACACTCCTGCGCTACCGCCACCACGCGGACGCCGAGGGCACACTCGTCAAGGTCGAGGCGCAGATCCTGCTCGACGCGGGCGCCTACGCCGACAGCTCCGCCGAGGCCCTCGCCGCCGCGGTCGGCTTCGCCTGCGGCCCGTACGTCGTCCCGAACGCCTTCATCGAGGGCTGGGCCGTACGCACCAACAACCCCCCGTCCGGCCATGTACGCGGCGAAGGGGCCATGCAGGTCTGCGCCGCTTACGAGGCGCAGATGGACAAGATCGCCAAGAAGCTCGGCATCGACCCGGCCGAGGTGCGGCTGCGCAACGCCATGGCCACCGGCGACGTGCTCCCGACCGGCCAGACGGTGACCTGCCCGGCCCCGGTCGCCGAACTGCTCCAGGCCGTACGGGACTTCCCGCTGCCGCCGCTGCCCAAGGACACGCCCGAGGACGAGTGGCTGCTGCCCGGCGGCCCCGAGGGCGCGGGCGAACCGGGCGCGGTGCGCCGGGGCGTGGGCTACGGCGTGGGCATGGTGCACATGCTCGGCGCGGAGGGCACGGACGAGGTCTCCACGGCGACCGTCAAGGTCCACGACGGTGTCGCGACGGTCCTGTGCGCGGCCGTCGAGACCGGCCAGGGCTTCACGACCCTGGCCCGGCAGATCGTCCAGGAGACGCTCGGCGTCGACGAGGTGCACGTGGCGCCGGTCGACACCGACCAGCCCACGGCGGGCGCGGCCTGCCACGGCCGGCACACCTGGGTGTCGGGCGGTGCGGTGGAGCGCGCGGCCAAGATGGTCCGTACGCAGCTCCTCCAGCCGCTCGCCCACAAGTTCGGCATGTCCACGGAGCTGCTCCAGATCAACGACGGCAAGATCACGTCGTACGACGGCGTCCTCTCGACGACCGTGACCGAGGCCCTGGACGGCAAGGAACTCTGGGCCACCGCCCAGTGCCGCCCGCACCCGACCGAGCCGCTGAACGAGGCCGGGCAGGGCGACGCCTTCGTGGGCATGTCCTTCTGCGCGATCCGCGCGGTGGTGGACGTCGACATCGAGATCGGTTCCGTACGGGTCGTGGAACTGGCCGTCGCCCAGGACGTGGGGCGGGTCCTGAACCCGGCCCAGCTGGCCGCCCGCATCGAGGCGGGTGTGACCCAGGGCGTGGGCATCGCGCTGACCGAGAACCTGCGCACCCCGCGCGGCCTGATCCGCCACCCGGACCTGACCGGTTACGCCCTCCCGACGGCCCTCGACGCGCCGGACATCCGCATCGTCCGGCTGGTCGAGGAACGGGACGTGATCGCCCCCTTCGGCGCGAAGGCGGTCAGCGCGGTGCCGGTGGTGACGTCCCCGGCGGCCGTCGCGTCCGCCGTGCGGGCCGCCACGGGCCGCCCCGTGAACCGGCTGCCGATCCGCCCGCAGGCCGCGGTGGTCACGGAACGGCCCTGACGTCCCTGCCGGGAACGGGTCGTTCTCGTGGGGGCGATTCCGGCGCGAATGGAACGCGCGAGGGGTGTCTGAGCGTCTGGTGAGGTGGACGCGCAGCCGCTCGACTTGAATTCACTGGACCTGAATTTCGCTCGACCTGAATTCGCTGGACGTGAAGTCGCTGGGCGCGCGTCGCTGTTCCGGGGCGTTGTCAGTGGCTGGGCGTAGTGTTCTGGGCAGTGGGGGACGGCTGCCGGGCCTGGCCGGGCGGTCTGCCGTGCTCCGCCAGGGGACGCTGAGCAAGCACATGCGGGGGAGCCCATGAGTACGACCGACGCCGGTTCCGCGGTGATCACCCTGACCGAGTCCGAACTGGACCCGTGGGTGACGCACGCGTCGACGCGGCACTGGCTGACCGGCCCCGGACTGCCCTCCGGGAACGGCGTGCTGAGCTTCGCCGAGCTGCGCCGGGAGGGCCTGCGCACGGTGGCGGACTCGACGGGCGATCCGGCCGACCTGCTGTCGGCGGAGCTGCGCGAGCAGCTGGTGATAGGCGGACTGCTGGGCCCCGGGGGTCTGGAGACGGAGTCGGTCCTGCTGGACGGGGCGACCGGCGAGATCTCGACGACGCCCTTCCTGCACGACCGCCCCGACCTGATGGACCGCCGCCCCTTGGCCCCCTCGCTGCGAACCCTGGTCCGCTTCGCGGAGGCCACGGACGAACTGGCGGGCCTGCGCGGCCAGTTCGCCTCCTACGCGGGCCGCTACGGCCCGAAGGCGGTCGCACAGGCGTCCCAGCACCTCCTGGCGGTGTTCCGCGACGGCACGGACGGCGAACCGGCCCCTTTCTGGAAGATGGCGGCCCTGATCCGCCCGCTCTCCCTCGTGGCGGGCCGCGGCGGCGCATCCGGCCTCTCCCTGGACCTCCCGCACCGGCTGCTGGACCAGGAGTTCGGCCCCGGCAAGGTGGTCCGCTTCGAGGACGTCGACTTCCCCGCGACACTCACCCACGAGCCGACGTGCCGCTTCCTCCGCGAGGCGGGCCTGCCCGAGGACGCCCATGTCTTCTCCCTGGACACGGACGTACCACTGGCGACACTGGCCGAGTACTACGCCGACGCGGACGCCCCGACGCAACTCCCCTCCCGCGCCGACCACTTGATACGCCTCGGCTGCCTGGTCGACGACAACAGCCTGGTCATCGACGGCGAGACGGGCGCGGTCCTGAACTGGAGCGAGTCCGAGGCGACGCTGTACCCGCTGAACACGGACGTCTCGACCCTCGCCTTCACCCTCTGGCTCCTGCACCGCGAACGCGCCATCGACTCCCAGTCGGACCATGAGCTGACGACCGACACGTACGACCAGCTGGCCATGACGATGCTCCAGGTCCTCTCGGCGGTCGACCCCACGGGAGTCATGGCCGGGAGGTCGGGCCGGCATTACTGGACGGACGTGTTCCGGGACGAGGCGGGTGGAGTGCTGTAGGGGGCGGGCGGGGTCACGGGCTGGAGGGTGGTCCAGCCGGCCCAGCCCCGCTGCCTCAGCAGCTCGATGAGCCGACGGGCGGACGGCACGGTGTCGAATACGAACGCGTCCATCAACTCGGCAAGCTCCGGCTCGATGCCGCCGCCCGGGTCGCCGACGTACTCCTCGCCCCGCTCCTCGGCCAGCTTCGTGACGTAGACGGCCACCCGGTCGGCCAGTTCGGCCAGCCGCGGATCGTTGTCGCTCCACCCGAGGGCCGCACTCAAGGCCAAGTAGAAGTCGGCGAACTCCGGATCGGCGATCTGCTCCCGCTTACGCGCGATCCACTCCGGCACCCGCTCGGGAGAGCGCGCGACCAGCGGGATCCAGCCGTCGCGCTCGGCCCGGACGATCCGCTCGTCGACGCCGAGCGCCCGCAGCCGGTCGAGGAACCCGACCACCTCAGGGGGCAGCGCCAGACTGTCTCCCGAGGCGAGGCGGGCGATCCGCGCGCGGTGCAGCTGCCGCACCCGGATCTCCGTTTCCAGCCGCCCGTCGATGTCCGCGACGGCCGAGGCGAACTCCTCCTCGCCGGCCTGGAGCAACTCCCGGACACGCGCCAGCGGAACCCCGGCCTCGGCGAGAGTCCGGATCCTGATCAGCTCCACCACGGCCCCGGCGTCGTACCGCCGATAGCCGGAGTGATCCCGCTCGGGCTCCGGCAGCAGTCCCTTGGCGTGATAGTGCCGCACGGCGCGCACGGTCACTCCGGCGTAGGCAGCGAGCTCGCCGATCGTCAGCATGGTCCGAGTCTGGCTCAGGAGGCCGGCTGGCCGACCGGCCCGTCGGCGGACTGGTGTGCGCTCCGGACGATCTCGGCGATGTCCGGCCCGTGGGTGAAGACCAGCCGGTGGTCGGCGTCGAGCCAGGAGACGGAGACGTTCGCCCGCTCCCGGACGAGCCTCTCGACCCCGGCCCGCCAGAGCCGGTTGTGCCGCGGCGCACGCCCCGCGGGGCCGCGGCCGGCGATCGCGCGGGACATGATCATGCGCACGGCTCCATCAACCTCTTGGTACCGCCCGAGAATCCCGGCTCGAACAGCATCCATCTCAAGCCCCAGCTCGAAGACATCCTCGGCGCTCAGCAACACCTGACGCGCGCGCTCGCGGCCCTTGCTCTGCTCGACCGTCTGCCGCGCCATCTCCCGGAACTCCGCGAGGTCGACGTCGGCGACGAACGGCTCGGGCAGCGGATTCGCCCCGTCGATGAGCACGAGCCCGGCGACGCCGTCGGGACACTCGGCCGCGTAGTGCACGGCCAGATCCGCGCCCAGGGAGTACCCCACGAGCAGGGGCGCCGAGGGCAACTCGAGATCCCCCATCACGGCACGGAGATCGCCCAGAAACGCGTCGAAGGAGTACCGCTCGGCGGCGGAGGAGAGGCCGTGCCCCCGGAGATCGAAGGCCACGACATCATGATCGCGCCGCAGCAGATCGATCAGCTCATACAGGTCGGCCTGTGTGCAGTTCAGCCCCGGACACAGCACCAGAGGTCTTCCCCGGCCGCCGCGGGACACCGCGATGGTGACGCCGTGGTGCTGAATGGCGAGGTGCCGCGTGGTGCTGTCACTTGTGGCAGTCATGCGGATCAGGGTGGGGGGTTGCCCTTGCGTCAGGGTCAACCGCGTGAACTGTCGTAGCGGACCTCAGAAGGGGACGCCCGCGCGTTTGGCGAGCTTGGTCAGCCGGGGGTTGCTGCGGCGGTGCAGTGAGGTCAGTACGCGCATCAGCTCTTGGCTCGTCGGGTGGACCCGGGCCATCTCGGGTGCGACCTTCCACGCCTCCTCGAGGGACGCCAGTGCGGAGTCCCGGTCACCGAGGGCGAGGTGCGAACGGCCCAGGTTCATGTGCAGGGGACCGATGCGGGTGGCGGGCAGTTCCGTGCTGCGCCGGACGAGGCTGTCGGCGGTCTCCAGTGCGCGGCGGTGCTGGTCCATGTCGGAGAACGTCGAGATGACGTGCGTAGCGGTCTGGTCCGGCCCGAAATGGATGCCGTGCTCGTCGGCGTCCTCGCCGTACTCCTCGGCCGTCCGCCAAGCCGCCCTGATGTGCTCCTCAACGGCTGTCTTGTCCTTGAGCCGGCCGGCCAGCGTGAGCCCGCGCAGGTGCAGGAGGCCCAGGCCGAACGCCCGCTCGCGGCCGTCGAGCGTCGACTCGGCCTCGACGATGGCACGGTCGACGATCGCGAGCCCGCCCGCGAAGTCGCCGGAGTTGAGGAAGGTGCCGGCCTCGTCCCGGGCCGCCACGGTGGCGGTCATGGGGTGAGCACGCTCACTGGCCAACCGCTGCTTCATGACGGCCAGCTCCGCGAGGTGCATCCAGCGGTGCCGGGCGGCCAGCCAGTAGACCACGCTGTAGCTGTCGGCAACGCGGGTCCAGGAGTCGGGCGACTCGGTGGCGTGCGCGTAGTTGGTGGTGTCGGTCAGTACCGCCGGGAGTTTCTGGAGCACGGCCGACAGCTCGGTCCGGTAGCGGTGATGGTTCAGCTCGGCCAGCCGACGGGGCAGGTCCTCCGGGTGGGCGGGGGGCGGGTCGGGGATGTCGAACCGCCGGATGGCGTGGTTGAGGGCCGTGAGGCTGTTCTCGTCGGCGCGTTCGACCGGGGACGTGCCCAGCAACTCATCCAGCGTCAAGCTCATGGCATGTGCGAGAGCGGCGGCAATGCCCTGGGTCAGGGCGCGGTCGCCCACCTCGATCTTGCTGAGCAGTGAGACCGACACACCGGCGCGCCGCGCAAGCGCAACCTGGCTGAAGCCGCGCGCCTTGCGACACACGGCCACATTCGCTCCGGGCCCGGGAACCCTGCTCATGCTCATCTTGTGCGTCTTCCCCGCTCGACGTCCGATACGTCCCATGGTCTCACCGTGATCGCACGTGTGCGCTGCGTTGTGCGAGACGTGTGCAAGTTCGCATCGCCCGGCGGCAGTTCTCTTGTGTGAGACACATATGCGCAGGTGGGGCGAGGAGTCATGGCAAGCACACAAGACTATTCACCGACGACGCTCAGCCACGGTGATCTGCCCTACCCACAAGGCACGTTGGTCGAGGACGCAGAAACGGGACGAACGGGCGAGCTGCAAGGGGTGATCGAGGAGCGCACCAAGGAGGCCAACAGGCTCATCAGCCGAACCGCGTACCTGCGGCCGAGAGGGGGTGGAGTCGAATGGGAGACCCCTTTGAACCGCATCCGCCCCGCCGACGCACACGCTTAGGCCTGCCCACCAAGTGCGCGGCCCTGATCAGCGAGGGCGACGTGATCGGCTACGAGGGGCAATGGCGCACGGTGAAGAGGACTACGACCGCCTTGGGGCCGATGGGCGGATTGGCCGTCGTGGTCACCTGGACGGAGGGCGGCACGGCACGCTTCCCAGCCGGGGATGAATTGCTGGTGAGAGGGGCTGACGACTGAGCGTGCGCTGACGTCCGGCCACCAACTCGTGACATGGGTGGCCGGACGTTGATGAGCTCGAGTGTGCGGAAGTACTGAAGGCAGCGGGCGCTGCGCTGAACCCGCGTTGAGACCTCGAAGCGGACGTCGGCGTCAGGCGGCCGGCAGCCCCGACTGCTCCCGTTGCGCCCTGATTGCGCCCTACCCCGGTCCCGGACACCCCCTGATGCTCGATTCATGGGGGATAAAGCTGAGCCGAGCATCATCCCGTTACACGGCCCCGACGGACACCGGCAGGCGCCACCGGGCATGCCGCAGCCGTGGGAGAAGACCGACCGGGCCCAGGCCGCGATGGAAGGCGCCACGGGGCCCGAGCCGCCCGCCCCGCCCGTCTGCCCCAACTGCGGGCTCGTAGGCGATCGGCGTGTCACCTACTACGGCTGGCACGTCCTCCTCGAACCGGACATGCCGGTGCCGGCGCACATGGTGCCCGCATGGCACCGCTGGTACGTGGACGCCAACGGAACGGCCTGGAACAGCCGCGCGGACGAGCCCGCGCCCGGTGCCGTGTGCCGGATACCGCACCGGATCGCCTGCCCTGGCCTGAGACTCGAGGAGATCGGCCTCTGGCGCTGGCTGGACGCCGTACGTACGGAGAACGCCCGCCGGGCATGGCGAAAGGCCGACGAGGAAGCCACCCGGGAGCCGCTTCCGGACGCCGGGTGACGCTGTGGAGGCCGTGGCGGGATTCGAACCCACGTAACTCGCTTTGCAGGTTTGTCGGAGCTGCTCAGAGTGCTACTCGGGTGTCTCCGTCGCCGTTCAGCCCCGTGCGAACGGCCGCACCCGCCGAGTAGCGTGAACTGCGCCGTACGGCCGTGTACGGCGATGAACGAGACGGAAAATGACGGGCGCGCACGTCTTTGTACCTCGTGGGCGAACGTCCAGCGCTGCCGGAAAAGGTTTGGCCCCACGGCGCCTGGTGCTAGGCGCTCTTCGGCCAGCACCTGGAGCACGGGACCAGTCCCGTCTGCAGGGCCTCATACAGGGTGATCTCTTCCGGCCTGCTTGCCGGGAAGCAACTCCGATTCGTTGTCGCGTGGTAGAGGGTGCCGCGTCCCTTCGCGCCACTGGGGGCATGCCGCCACTGAGAGGCGACCACCGTCGTCTCCAGTTGCTTCAGTTGCCGCTGGACCTGTGCCAGCTCGTCCTGAAGTTCCCGCTGGCGTGCGCGCAGCCGTTCCTGGGCGGCGGTGGCGGATTCCATCTGCCTTTCGGTCCTCTCACGACGTGCTGGGCGCTCTCGGCGGGCCGTACACCGTGGAGCCGGCGCTAATGGGCCTTTTGCGGCCGCTCAGAGAGCACCACCGCCCGCGGTCTGCGGGGCCACGTGATGCTTCGCCTCCGCTTCGCGGTGTGAGGGCTCGGCGCCTGCAGGCCCAGGCGCTTCGCTAGGTCGTGTCCGTAAAGTCAGGGGAGCCATAGGCGTAGGCAGGCGAGGGTGACCAGGGCTTCGTAGTGACGGGCGCGTTTGTCGTAGCGAGTGGCCAGGGCTTTGTTGTGCTTGAGCTTGTTGAAGCAGCGCTCGACGAGGTTGCGGCGCCGGTAGGCGCTCCGGTCGAGTCGGCAGAGGCTTTCGCCGCGGCG
>NZ_JBHURZ010000013.1:0-165438 GCF_042673825.1 Streptomyces sp. NPDC057002 | reverse complement strand
AGTTCTCAAGGAACGGTCGCTTCCTTTGTACTCACCCTCTCGGGCTTTCCTCCGGGCGCTTCCCTTCGGTCTTGCGTTTCCGACTCTATCAGATCCTTTTTCGATCCGATTCCCTGTCGGTGGGATTTGCCTTGGGGCCTTGACTTTCGCCTGTCGGCCTTTCGACATTCACTACGTTAGCCGATTCGCCGTCCAACTCATAATCGAGTCTGTCGACATCGAATTCAGGCATGCGGGCACACCGAATTCGCCCCCGCTGAGGGGAGTGACTAGGTAGTGGGTTGGCCGCTTCCGGGTGCTGGCGATTGCCGTACCCGTTTCAGCGGCTCGGGCCACATTACGCACCTTGCGAGGACGCGTCAACTTCGGCGGCGCCTCGGGACATGGGCGCGATAGGGGCTGACCGTCGGGTCGTTGGCGATCCAGAAGCGCCAGGGGTGCACGGCTCCGTCGCCGGACACCCCGGTGCGGGGACCGTTGAGTACCTGGTCGGAGGGCACGGGAGTGCCGGTCAGCATGCGGAGGGGGGTGTCCTGGTGGGTGCACGCGTCCGTGCCGTCCAGGGAGCGGTCCACGCCCAGGGCCGTGGCCAGCCGGGCCGGGCCTTTGGCCAGTTCCTTGTCGTTGCGGGCCGAGAGTCGACGGGTGCGGGCCAGTTCGGCGCCCTCGATGATCTCGCCGGCGCGGAGCAGGACCGCGCTCGCCTTGTCCTTGGGGCCGCACACCAGGTTCATGCAGAACCACATGCCATAGGTGAAGTAGACGTAGACGTGCCCGGGCGGACCGAACATCACGTCATTGCGGGCCGTGCGACCGCGATAGGCGTGGGAGCCGGGGTCGTCGGAGCCGTCGTACGCCTCGACCTCTGTGAGGCGGAGGGCGATCGGACCGTCCGGGGTGGTGCGTACCAGGGTGCGGCCGAGGAGGTCAGGGGCCACATCGAGGACGGGCCGGTCGAAGAACTCCCTGGACAGGGGCGTACGGTCGGGGGTCGCGATCATGCCGTCCGAGGGTACTCAAAGACGTGTGGTGCGGCGGGGTGGCCAGCGGGCACCGGCCTTGCCAGGGTGAGGGCATGGAACCGGCCACGGCCGGATCGCGTTTGTATGGATCAAGGATCCACCCGTAGTGGGCGAGAGGGAGAGACATGGCGTTCAAGAAGCTGCTCGCGAGCCTGGGGGCCGGCGGGGCTTCGGTCGAGACGGTGCTGCACGAGGTCAACGTCGTCCCGGGCGGCGTCGTCCAGGGTGAGGTGCGGATCCAGGGCGGGTCCGTGAACCAGCAGATCGAGGCGCTCTCGGTCGGGCTGCAGGCCAAGGTCGAGGTGGAGAGCGGCGACCAGGAGTACAAGCAGGACATCGAGTTCACGAAGTCGAGGCTGGGCGGGGCGTTCGAGCTCCAGGCGAACGCGGTGCACGCGGTGCCGTTCGGGCTGGAGATCCCGTGGGAGACGCCGATCACGATGATCGACGGGCAGGCGCTGCGCTCGATGCACATCGGTGTCTCCACGGAGCTGGAGATCGCGCGGGCCGTGGACTCGGGTGATCTGGACCCGATCAACGTGCACCCGCTGCCGGCGCAGAAGGCGATCCTGGACGCGTTCATTCAGCTGGGCTTCCGGTTCAAGAACGCGGACATGGAGCGCGGTGTCATCCGGGGTACGCGGCAGAAGCTGCCGTTCTACCAGGAGATCGAGTTCCACCCGCCGCAGCAGTACCGGGGGCTGAACCAGGTCGAGCTGAGCTTCGTGGCCGACGAGCAGGCCATGGACGTGGTGCTCGAGATGGACAAGAAGCCGGGGCTGTTCAGCGAGGGCAGCGACACCTTCCGCTCCTTCAAGGTGGGGCTGCAGGACTACCAGAGCACCGACTGGACCGCGTACCTCAACCAGTGGCTGTCCGAGGTCGGCAGCAAGCGCAACTGGTTCTAGGCTCGAGGCTGACTGAACGAAATCGATCAGGAGGTACCGAGGTGACCGAGCTCAAGCGGCGGCCGCTCCCCCACGACTTCCATCCGCCCGTACCGTCGTTCACGGTCACGAGCAAGGATGTCGAGGAGGGTGCGACGCTCCAGGACGCTCAGGTCTACGCGGCCGGCAACACCTCGCCGCAGTTGCGGTGGGAGGGCTTCCCGCCCGAGACCAAGAGCTTCGCCGTGACCTGCTACGACCCCGATGCCCCGACGGGCAGCGGGTTCTGGCACTGGGTGCTGTTCGACATTCCGGGCTCGGTGACCGAGCTGCCGGTGGGTGCGGGCAGCGGTGCGTTCGAGGGTCTGCCCGAGGGCGCGGTCCAGGCGCGCAACGACTACGGAAGCAAGGAGTTCGGTGGTGCAGCGCCGCCGCCCGGGGACGGCCCGCACCGCTACGTGTTCACGGTGTACGCCGTGGATACGGAGAAGCTCGGTCCGGATGCGGAGGCTTCGCCTGCCGTCGTGGGCTTCAACCTGCGGTTTCACACCATCGGGCGGGCCCAGCTGATCGGTGAGTACGAGGTGCCCGCCGAAGGCTGAGCCGTCGTCCGGCGATCCCAGCGTTCACAGAACGTTTGCCCGCTCCTGGTCTTGGAATTGATCAGGAGCGGGCATTTTTGTTGCCGGGGGCACGGGGGTCACCCCCCGTGAGAGCAGCAGATATTGCGTTGTCCATCTCGGCGTGCCCGGCCAGAGTTGATCCCAGCCCGCCAGGGGGTGGGCCGGTGCACACGGGAGGTGGGCTGGTATGCGGGACACGCTGGTACTCAACGCGAGCTTCGAGCCGCTGTCGACGGTAACGCTGAACCGAGCCGTCGTTCTGGTGCTTCAGGACAAGGCCGTCGTCGAGCAGGCCCACCCCGAACTGCGGATGCGGGGAGCCGCGGTCGACATACCGGCGCCCCGTGTGATCAGGCTCTGCCAGTACGTACGGGTGCCCTTCCGAAGACGAGCACCGTGGTCGAGGCGGGGTGTGCTGGTCCGGGACCGTAACCGGTGCGCGTACTGCGGGAGGCGGGCGACGACTGTCGACCACGTGGTGCCGCGGTCGCGGGGCGGACAGGACTCGTGGCTGAACACGGTGGCCTCGTGTGCGGAGGACAATCACCGCAAGGCGAATCGGACTCCGGTGGAGGCTGGTATGCCGTTGCTTCGGGAGCCGTTCGAGCCGACACCGGCGGACGCGATGCTGCTGGCGCTGGGGCAGGACGACTTCGACGCGTTGCCGGAGTGGCTGGCGCAGCCCGCTGCCTAGCCGTCAGGGACTGACTGTCAGGGCCTGACTGACATACGAAGGGGCCCGCTTCCTCTGGGAAGCGGGCCCCTTCGTGCGTGCCGGGTCAGTCGATGGACGGCTTCTCGCGGCGTTCCTGGGCGGGGATGCCGGCTCCGGATCCGCCTCCGTTGCCGCCGGAACCGCCGCCGAGGCCGCCGAAGTTGCCCATGGCGCCGGAGAGGCCCTTGAGGGCGTCGCCGATTTCGCTGGGGACGATCCAGAGCTTGTTGGCGTCGCCCTCGGCGATCTTCGGGAGCATCTGGAGGTACTGGTAGGAGAGGAGCTTCTGGTCCGGGTCTCCGGCGTGGATGGCCTCGAAGACCGTACGGACGGCCTGGGCCTCGCCCTCGGCGCGCAGGGCGGCCGCCTTGGCCTCACCTTCGGCGCGCAGGATCTGGGACTGCTTCTCACCCTCGGCGCGCAGGATCTCGGACTGCCGGACACCCTCGGCCTGGAGGATCGCGGCACGCTTGTCACGGTCGGCGCGCATCTGCTTCTCCATCGAGTCCTGGATGGAGGTGGGCGGTTCGATCGCCTTGAGCTCGACGCGGTTGACGCGGATGCCCCACTTGCCGGTGGCCTCGTCGAGGACGCCGCGCAGGGCCGCGTTGATCTCCTCGCGGGAGGTCAGGGTCCGCTCCAGGTCCATGCCGCCGATGATGTTGCGCAGCGTGGTGACGGTGAGCTGCTCGATCGCCTGGATGTAGCTGGCGACTTCGTACGTCGCGGCCCGTGCGTCGGTCACCTGGTAGTAGATGACGGTGTCGATGTTGACCACCAGGTTGTCCTGGGTGATCACCGGCTGCGGCGGGAAGGGGACGACCTGTTCACGCAGGTCGATGCGGTTGCGGATGGTGTCTATGAACGGGACGACGATGTTGAGGCCGGCGTTCAGTGTCCGCGTGTAGCGGCCGAAGCGCTCGACGATGGCCGCGCTGGCCTGTGGGATGACTTGGATCGTCTTGATCAGGGCGATGAAGACCAACACCACCAGAATGATCAGGACGATGATGACCGGTTCCATCGTCGTTCCCCGTACCCTTCTCCGCCTCGGCGACTTCGGCAGATCTTATGGTTGTCGAAGATCTTGCTGGTCGAGTCTGACAGACCGTCGCGTAGCTGGCGAGGAGTTCACTCCAGTTACGTCCTGCGAGGTCACATGACGATCGCAGTGGCTCCCTCGATGTCCACGACATCCACTTCCTGGCCTACTTCGTAAGCACGGTCGGTGTCGAGGGCGCGGGCCGACCAGACCTCTCCGGCCAGCTTGATCCGGCCGCCTGCGGCGTCGACGCGTTCCAGGACGACGGCTTGTCTGCCCTTCAACGCGTCCACGCCCGTGGCGAGTTGGGGCCGCTGGGCGCGATGCCGGTTCGCGATGGGCCGTACGACGGCGATGCCGGCGGTCGAGATGACGGCGAAGACCACGACCTGCGCGACGGCTCCGCCACCGAAGACGCCGGTGACCGCCGCCGCGGCGACTGCGCCCACCGCGAGCATGCCGAGTTCGGGCATCGCGGTGACCACGAGCGCGATGCCGAGCGCTGCCGCGCCGATCAGCCACCACAGCCATGCGTCGATTTCCACATGGTCATGGTAGGTCCGACGCCCCTGTCGCCGACAGGGCGCCCAGCGTGTGAAATGCCGTTCTTACTCTGGCATTTGTGCGGTGTGGGGCCGGTTCAGGACAGCGGGAGGCCCTGTGCGGTCCAGCGCTCGCCCGCCTGTTCGACGACGAGCGGGAGGCCGAAGCAGAGGGAGAGGTTGCGGGAGGTGAGTTCGAGCTCCAGGGGGCCGGCTGCGAGGACCTTGCCCTGGCGGATCATGAGGACGTGGGTGAAGCCCGGGGGGATCTCCTCGACGTGGTGGGTGACCATGAGCATCGAGGGGGCGATGGGGTCGCGGGCGAGCCGGCCGAGGCGGCGGACGAGGTCCTCACGGCCGCCGAGGTCCAGTCCGGCGGCGGGCTCGTCGAGCAGGAGCAGCTCGGGGTCGGTCATCAGGGCGCGGGCGATGAGGGTGCGCTTGCGCTCGCCCTCGGAGAGCGAGCCGAACCTGCGCTCCAGGTAGTCGCTCATGCCGAGGCGGTCGAGGAAGGCGCGGGCGCGCCGCTCGTCGATCTCCTCGTAGTCCTCGTGCCAGGTGGCGGTCATGCCGTACGCGGCGGTCAGCACGGTCTCCAGGACCGTCTGGCGCTTGGGCAGCTTCTCGGTCATGGCGATGCCGGCCATGCCGATGCGCGGGCGCAGCTCGAAGACGTCGGTGCCGGGCCTGCCGAGGGTCTCGCCGAGGATGGCGGCGGTGCCCGAGCTGGGGAAGAGGTAGGTGGAAGCGAGGTTGAGGAGGGTGGTCTTGCCGGCGCCGTTCGGGCCCAGGATGACCCAGCGCTCGCCCTCCTTGACCGACCAGGAGACCTGGTCCACCAGAGCCCGGCCCTCGCGGACCACGGATACGTCCTGAAGCTCCAGAACATCGCTCATGAGCGCGTTGTCTCCCCTTGCAGTGTGGCCGGTCTCGGCTGTCGCGTAAGCCTGTGGCTCGGTCCGCCGCGCCGGTGGGCGCAGCCCTCCATGAAATCTACGCCACCGGTCGGTCCGGGCATTCCCTCGGTCCGGGTCTTGGGCTCTCTTAGGGTGGGGGCATGCTCTCGGAACCGCGTGCTGGACGTCTCGCAGCTTGGGGAAATGCCCTATTGGCCGGACTTGTCTCACCTGATGACGCCGTGCTCGCCATCGTCGGCGAGGACGCGGTGCACCGGGTGGAGGGGTTGCCCGGGGAGTCGGCGCCCGTCGGGCTCACGCTCGCGCTGGGGCGGCTGCGGACGCTCGGGGTGACCGGGCTGCGGCTCGCGCTGCCCGCGCCCGGGCATCCGCTGGGGCTGAGCGGGCCGCCGGAGTTCAACGCGCGGGCGCTGGATGCCGAGCAGGCGGTGGTCTGTTACGGCGCCGCGTTCGGGCTGGTACCGGAGGTGTACGAGGCCGGGCCCGAGGGTGATGTGCATGTCGAGGTCGTATGGCATGTACTGCCCGTGCGGGAGGCGCCCCCCGCGGATGTGCCGTCGCTGGGTGAGGCCGAGCGGGAGCTGGCGGAGGCCCTTCGGGATGCGACGGAGGTGCTGACGCGGCTGGATGTGGCCGGGTCGGGGCCGGTGGCCGAGGCGGCGATCGACGCGTATCGGGCGCGGGCCGAGCGGGGGCGGGAGGTGCTGGCGCCGGGGTATCCGTCGCGGGCGGTGCGGGTGCTGGAGCTGGCGCAGCGGGTGGGGACGTTGATCGTGGTGGCGACGGAGAGTGGGCACGGGGGTGCGGTGAGTGCGTCCGAGATGGGGGCGCGGCGGGAGGCGTTGCGGCCGGTGGAGCGGACGGCTCGGCGGGCGCAGGTCGCGGCGTACAACTCCGTTGTGGAGGAGCGGGAGCGGGGGGTGCGGTGACTGCTGGTTTCCGGGTGCTCGGCGTTTGTAGCTAAGCCGAACGGCCTCCCAGGTGTTCCTGGGAGGCCGGGGTCACCTTCGGCTCGAGGCGGAGGTGAAGTCAGTGGTTGACGGCGAGGTTGCCGAACGCCGGGTTCAGGACGCCGATGACGTTCACGCTGTTGCCGGAGACGTTGACCGGGACGTGCACCGGGGCCTGGACCACGTTGCCCGAGGCGACGCCCGGCGAGCCCACGGCGCTGCCGTCGGCGTGCGAGCCGCTCGTGGCGGAGGCCATGCCCGCACCGGCGGCCAGGAGTCCACCGGTCACCATCGTCACGGCAGCGGCCTTCTTCAGGTTCTTCACTTCTGAGCCCTCCTTGCGATCGCCGCGGCAGGCGCCGCGGCACGCACTGGAGAACGGCGGAGATCCACCGAGGATGCGCCATGCGAGGGACATTCCCACGACAGTATGAATCTCGGTCCGGAGTGGAACCTTCCGCGTTGCCGTGGGGTGAGCGTGTCAGCCGGTCATACCATGGCGAACGGCCCACAGGGCGGCCTGGGTTCGGTCGGACAGGTCGAGCTTCATCAGGATGTTCGAGACGTGGGTCTTGACGGTCTTCTCGGAGAGGACGAGCGCGCGGGCGATCTCCCGGTTGGAGCGGCCGTCCGCTATCAGGCCGAGTACCTCGCGCTCCCGGTCCGTGAGCGAGCCGGCCCGTCCCTGCCCCGAGTTGGCCTCCTCCTGGGACAGCAGGGCGCCGGCGACCTCCGGCTGGAGGAGGATGTGCCCGGCGTGGACGGAGCGGATGGCTCCGGCGAGGGCGTCGGGGTCGACGTCCTTGTAGACGTATCCGGCGGCACCAGCGCGCAGGGCCGGCACCACCGTGCGCTGCTCGGTGAAGCTGGTGACGACCAGCACGCGCGCGGGGTTGTCGAGTTCGCGGAGTCTGCGCAGGGCGTCGACACCGTCCATGCCCGGCATCTTGACGTCCATGAGGATGACGTCGGGCCTCAGCTCCTCGGCTCGGTCCACTCCTTCGGCGCCGTCCGCGGCCTCGCCGACGACCTCGATGTCGTCCTGCACCTCGAGGAAGGTGCGCAGGCCCCGGCGGACGACCTGGTGGTCGTCGACGAGCAGTACCTTGATCGCGTCAGCCACCGGGGACCTCCATCTCGATCGTGGTGCCCTTGCCGGGCACCGATTCCACGGTCAGCGTGCCGCCGGCCCCGCTCGCCCGGTCCCGCATGGAGACCAGGCCCAGATGGCGCCCCGCGCGCCGCACCGCCTGCGGGTCGAAGCCGCAGCCGTCGTCCGTGACCCGCAGGACGGCTCCGCCGCCGCGGCGGTCCAGGGTCACGTCGACGTGGTCGGCGCCGGAGTGGCGCAGGGCGTTGTGCAGGGCCTCCTGGGCGACGCGCAGGACGGCTTCCTCCTGGGAAGCGGGCAGGGCCTTCACACCACGGCAGGCGAAGGTCACGCGGGCGGTGTGGGCGCGGTCGAGGACCTGGATCTGCGTGCGCAGGGTGGCCACGAGGCCGTCCTCGTCGAGGGCGGCGGGGCGCAACTCGACGACCGCGGCGCGCAGTTCGTCGGCGGCCTCGGCGGCCAGCACCGCCACCTGGTGGAGTTCGCCCTTGGCGCGGGAGGGGTCCCGGTCCACCAGACGGGCGGCGGCCTGCGCCGTCAGGCGGAGGGAGAAGAGCTTCTGGCTGACCGCGTCGTGCAGTTCGTGGGCGAGGCGGGAGCGCTCCTCGGCGATGGTCAGTTCGCGGCTGCGTTCGTAGAGGCGGGCGTTGGTGAGGGCGATGGCCGCGTGCTGGGCGAGGATGCCGAGGAGTTCCTCGTCGTCCGCCGTGAAGCCGCAGCCGCCTTCGGGCTTCTCGCAGTTCTTGTTCGCGAGGAAGAGCGCGCCGATCACCTCGTCGCCGTCACGGATCGGCAGGCCAAGGAAGTCGACCAGGTCGGGGTGGGCCTTCGGCCAGCCCTCGAAGCGGGGGTCCTTGCGGACGTCGGCGAGCCGCTCGGACCTGGCCTCGTGCAGCATCGCGGCGAGGATGCCGTGCTGGCGCGGGAGGGGGCCGATGGCCTTCCACTGTTCCTCGCTGACTCCGTCGACCACGAACTGGGCGAAGCCTCCGTGATCGTCCGGCACGCCGAGCGCGGCGTACTGCGCGTCGAGCAGCTCGCGGGCCGAGGCGGTGATCGTCTTGAGGACGTCGCGCACCTCGAGATGCCTGCTCATGGCCAGCAACGCGGAGCTCACCGCTGCGAGGCCGGACCGGGGACCGTGACTCATGTCCTCACGGTACCGGCGGGCTGTGACAGCGCGGATCGGACCGGTGGCGGCGGGTGCCCGGTCCGGTGGTCCTAGGTCGCGGGCCCGAGTCGGAAGGGCTGCGCGGCGTAGGACCGGGGGCGCCGGGCCTGTGGCTTAGGGCGAAGGGACCCGGTGGGTTGCGGCCCTCGTCCGAGGTGGTGCGGGCGGCTCCGTTCCTACGTTGAGGGCACGCGATCACGACGAGGGAGCCGATCATGCCGGTTGCGATCATCACCGGGGCCTCGAAGGGCCTGGGCCGTGCGCTCGCCGAGGCCCTGGCGGGCCGTGGCTGGGACCTGGTGCTCGATGCCAGGGGTTCCGAGGCGCTGACGGAGGCGGCCGGGGCCGTCTCCGCGTACGGCACGCGCGTGACCGCCCTGCCCGGGGACGTCACCGACGCCGGCCACCGGGCGGAGCTGGTGTCGGCGGCGGGACGGCTGGGCGGCGTCGACCTGCTGGTGCACAACGCGAGCGCGCTGGGCGCCGAGCCGCTGGTGCGGCTGGAGGAGCTGTCCCTGGAGGGGCTGCGCCGGGCCCTGGAGGTGAACCTGGTGGCCGGTCTCGGCCTGGTCCAGGAGGCGCTGCCGCTGCTGCGGGCTTCGGGGGCGGGCACGGTCGTCGCCGTCAGCTCGGACGCGGCGGCCGAGGCGTACGAGACCTGGGGTGGCTACGGGGCGTCCAAGGCGGCTCTGGACCAGCTGGTGGCGGTGCTCGCCGTGGAGGAGCCGGGGCTGCGGGTCTGGGCGGTGGATCCCGGGGACATGGCCACGGACCTGTACGCGGCGGCCGTACCGGACGATCATGCTCCGCGGCCGGAGCCGGCGGCTGTGGTGCCGGGGTTCCTGCGGCTGCTGGACGAGCGTCCGGCGAGCGGACGGTACGGGGCTCCGGCTCTGGTGGACGTGGCCCGATGACACCGGCCGTGCGCGTGCCGGAGGAGCTGTCGGCCCGGGTGCCGGTCGAGCAGCGGGGGCCCGGGCTGGACCGGGACGCCGTACGGATGCTGGTGTCGCGGGGTGCGGGGGTGGCGCATCACACGTTCACGGAGCTGCCGCGGCTGTTGCGGGCGGGGGATCTGCTCGTGGTCAACACCTCGGCCACGCTGGCGGCGGCCGTGGGCGGGTGGATCGGGCACGCGCGCGTGGTGGTGCACTTCTCCACCTCCGGGGACGACGGTCGCTGGGCGGTGGAGCTGCGGGAGCCCGACGGGCGGGGCACCACGCGCGCGCGGGCGGGCGGACCCGCGGGTTCGGAGGTGTGCCTGCCGGGAGGGGTCCGGCTGGTGCTGGAGGAGCCGCTGGGCGGGCGGAGCGGGCGGCTGTGGTGGGCGCGGGTGTCCGGGCCCGGGGTTCCGGGGCTGCTGCGGGAGCACGGGCGGCCCATTCGCTACTCCTATACGGAGCGGGACCAGCCGCTGTCCGTCTACCAGACGGTGTTCGCGCTGCCGTCGGCGGACGGGGCGGGCAGTGCGGAGATGCCGAGTGCGGCGCGGCCCTTCACGGCGCGGCTGGTGGCGGAGCTGGTGAGCCTGGGAGTGGGGTTCGCGCCGGTCACGCTGCACACGGGGGTGGCGTCGGCGGAGGCGCACGAGCCGCCGTATCCGGAGCGCTTCGCGGTGCCCCCGGCGTCGGCGCGGCTGATCAACGCCGCGAAGGCCGGTGCGGGCCGGGTCCTCGCGGTCGGGACGACGGCGGTGCGGGCCGTGGAGTCGGCGGCGGGTGCCGACGGGGTCGTACGGGCGCGGGCGGGGTGGACCTCTCTCGTGGTGACCCCGGAGCGCGGGGTGCGGGTGGTGGACGGGCTGCTGACCGGGCTGCACGAGCCGGAGGCCTCGCATCTGCTGATGCTGGAGGCGATCGCGGGGCGGGCGGCGACAGAGCGCGGCTACGAGGCCGCGGTGCAGGGCCGTTACCTGTGGCACGAGTTCGGGGACGTGCACCTCGTCCTGCCGGGGCAGGGCCGTGACAGGCCGCTCACACAGAGCATTGCTCAAGCAACTGCCAGTGAGACCGAGCCCCGCCCGATGTGAGCCCTCGCATAGGACCCACGTCACGTACGAATGGACGTAGGAGACAAAGCCGCACCTATTGAGCGGCGCATACGGTCCAGTCTGCCCCGATTTGCCCTTCCCTGATCCACTATCTCCCTTCGTACGTCACACCTTTGCCACGCCATTTTGCGGCCGCTAAGAATGGCTGCCGTCGCTCAGCGCCGTGGGTTCACCTCCGCGGCGTTTGTGTCGGAAACACACCGAGTCCAACGCCGGACGCCGAGCGACTCCCGCGCTATTCGAAGAGGTCCAACCACCATGCCCAAGAACATCTTCAGCCGTGGCCCCAGTCGTAACCTGACCCGTCACCACAAGATCGCCATGGCGGGTGTCGCCACCCTCGGCGCCGCCGCCATCGGGTTCTCCGCGGTGCCGAGCGGTGCTTCGACGAAGACCACGACGGAAGCCGCTCAGTCGGCTCCGGTGGCGTTCAGCAACCAGCAGATCAAGGACGTGAAGGCGAGCGTCACCGACCAGATGGCCGGTGCCAGCCTGAAGGCCGAGCAGATCGAGGCGAAGAAGAAGGCCGACGCCGCGGCTGCCGCCAAGAAGAAGGCCGCCGCCGAGGCGGCGAAGAAGAAGGCCGAGGCCGCGCGCGAGGCCAAGGAGGCCGCGAGCCGCGACGCCAAGCGCGCCGAGGCCAAGAAGGCCGCCGCCAAGACCTACCCGAACAACCTCGACGGCTGGATCCGCGAGTCGCTCGACATCCTGAAGAAGCACGACATCCCCGCGTCCTACGACGGCATCCACCGCAACATCATCCGCGAGTCGTCCGGTGACCCGAAGGCCATCAACAACTGGGACATCAACGCCATCAACGGCATCCCGTCGAAGGGTCTGCTGCAGGTCATCCCGCCGACCTTCAAGACCTGGCACGTCGCCGGCACCTCCTGGGACATCTACGACCCGGTAGCCAACATCACCGCCGCCTGTAACTACGCGGCCGACAAGTACGGCTCGATGGACAACGTCGACAGCGCGTACTGAGGTAGCGCGGACCTCTGCTCGCTGAACGAGAACGCCGAAGGGCGGCACCCCCCTGACGGGGTGCCGCCCTTCGGGCGTCGTGCGGCGGAGACTACTTGCGCATGACCTCGGGCTCGTGGCGGCGCAGGAAGCGGGCCACGAAGAAGCCGCAGAGCACGCCGAGCGCGAGCAGTGCGCCCATGTCCATGGCCCAGGCGCCGACCGTGTGCTCCCACAGCGGGTCGTTGTCGCCGGCGGTCTCCGGCGGGGCGATCTTGTTGAAGTCGAGCGTGGCGCCGGACGCGGCGACCGCCCAGCGCGACGGCATCAGGAACGAGAACTGGTTGACGCCGATCGAGCCGTGCAGCGTGAACAGGCAGCCCGTGAAGACGACCTGGATGATGGCGAACATCACCAGCAGCGGCATGGTCTTCTCGGCGGTCTTGACCAGCGACGAGATGATGAGGCCGAACATCATCGACGTGAAGCCCAGCGCCATGATCGGCACGGACAGCTCCAGCAGCGTGGCACTGCCGAAGACCAGGCCCTCCTCGGGGATCTCCCGGCTGGAGAAGCCGATGACGCCGACCAGCAGGCCCTGGAGCACGGTGATCATGCCGAGCACGAACACCTTGGACATCAGATACGCCGAGCGTGACAGGCCGGTCGCGCGCTCCCGCTCGTAGATGACCCGTTCCTTGATCAGCTCACGGACGGAGTTCGCCGCGCCCGCGAAGCAGGCGCCGACGGCGAGGATCAGCAGGACCGTCGTGGCGGTGCCGTTCGGGATGATCCGGCCGGTCTGCGGGTTGGCCGGGTTCGGCAGCAGGCCCTTGTCCGCGTCGATGAGCAGGCTGACCGCGCCGAGCACGGCCGGCAGGATCACCATCAGGGCGAGGAAGCCCTTGTCGGACACGATCACCGAGACGTAGCGCCGCACCAGCGTGACGAACTGCGACATCCAGCCCTGGGGCTTCGGCGGCTTCATCGCCTGCATGGGCGGAACCTGTACGGACTGCGGCGCCACGGCGTCGATGTCCGCGGCGTACATCTGGTAGTGCTGCGAGCCCTTCCAGCGGCCCGCCCAGTCGTAGTCGCGGTAGTTCTCGAAGGCGGAGAAGACATCGGCCCAGGTGTCGTAGCCGAAGAAGTTCAGCGCCTCCTCGGGCGGGCCGAAGTAGGCGACGGAGCCGCCCGGGGCCATCACCAGGAGCTTGTCGCAGATCGCCAGCTCGGCCACGGAGTGGGTGACGACGAGAACCGTACGGCCGTCGTCGGCGAGGCCCCGCAGCAGCTGCATGACATCGCGGTCCATGCCCGGGTCGAGTCCGGAGGTGGGCTCGTCCAGGAAGATCAGCGAGGGCTTGGTGAGCAGTTCCAGGGCCACGGAGACGCGCTTGCGCTGACCACCGGAGAGGGAGGTGACCTTCTTCTCCTTGTGGATGTCGAGCTTCAGCTCGCGCAGCACCTCGTCGATACGGGCCTCGCGCTCGCGGGCCGTGGTGTCGGCCGGGAAGCGGAGCTTGGCCGCGTACTTCAGCGCCTTCTTGACGGTCAGTTCCTTGTGCAGGATGTCGTCCTGCGGGACCAGACCGATGCGCTGGCGCAGCTCGGCGAACTGCTTGTAGAGGTTCCGGTTGTCGTAGAGGACCTCGCCCTGGTCGGCCGGGCGGTAGCCGGTGAGCGCCTTGAGCAGGGTCGACTTGCCGGAGCCGGACGGGCCGATGACCGCGATGAGCGACTTCTCGGGGACGCCGAAGGAGACGTCCTTGAGGATCTGCTTGCCGCCGTCGACCGTGACGGTCAGATGGCGGGCGGAGAAGGACACCTCGCCGGTGTCGACGAACTCCTCGAGCCGGTCGCCGACGATGCGGAACGTCGAGTGGCCGACACCGACGACATCGGCCGGGCCGAGCAACTGCCCGCCGCCCTTGGGGATCGGCAGGCCGTTGACGTACGTGCCGTTGTGCGAGCCGAGGTCGCGGATCTCCATGCGGCCGTCGGGCGTCGCGTGGAACTCGGCGTGGTGCCGGGAGACCTGCAGGTCGGAGACGACCAGCTCGTTCTCCAGGGCACGGCCGATGCGCATCACGCGGCCGAGGGAGAACTGGTGGAACGTGGTGGGGCTGCGGTCGCCGTGGGCCGGCGGCGCCCCCGCGGCGCCGCCGGGGGCCTGCTGCTGCGGGATGTGCCCGCCGGGCTGTTGCGACTGCGCCTGCTGCGGCTGCTGCCAGCCCGCTTGCGGAGCCTGCTGCTGGGCGGGCGCCTGCTGGGCCCAGCCGGGGTTCGCGCCCTGCGCGGCGTACGGCTGCTGCTGCGGCTGGGCCTGCGGCGTGGCGACGGAGGCCGCGGTGCCGGAGAGACTCAGACGCGGTCCGTCGGTGGCGTTGCCCAGATTCACCGCCGAGCCCGGGCCGAGCTCCATGTGATGGATCCGCTGGCCCTGCACGAACGTGCCGTTGGTGCTGCCATGGTCCTCGATGACCCAACTGCGGCCGTTGAAGCTGACCGTGGCGTGACGCCAGGAGACCCTGGCGTCGTCGAAGACGACGTCCCCCTGCGGATCACGTCCGAGGGTGTATGCCCTGGACGGATCGAGCGTCCAGGTACGTCCGTTTGATTCCAGTACGAGTTCCGGCACTCCATGCCCCACTGAGTTGTCCCCCGAGTTACCCCCGACATGGGGAGTCTAGGGATGTCGAACATCGGGGGGAACTATTTCAGGAGCGGCCCCCTGACCGAAAGTCGGGCCTTGTGAAAACCGCGTACGGACGCTTCGGCCGATTCCGTTGACGGGGTTGAAACCGGGCCGGAGAGTGGTATTTCGTCGCGAGGGGGACATGCGCGGTGTTCCCGCCGCGTAGCGGATCGGGGGGTCTGCCATGGGTGCCGGTGCAGGTGTCGAGAAGGCGAATGACGGCACGCGCGTGCCGTGGGGGGACGTGGTGATGTCCGCCGTCGCCGCCGTGAGCTGGGCGTTGATCGGGATGGCGGGCACGGCGGCGCTGGGGCTGCGGCTGCTGGAGGCGGACGCGGCGGGCTCGTTGGGGCCGATGACCGCGGCGGTGGTGGCCCTTGGGGCGGGTGGTTCGGTCACACCGTCCGGCGATGTGTCGGTGTTCGGTCTCACGGGCGCGGAGGCGGACACGGCCATCGAGATCACGCCACTGGGGGTGAGCCTGGTCGGGGCACTGCTGCTGTCGTACTTCTTCCTGCGGTCCTTGCGGGCGGCGGGAGTTGTGATCTCACCGGCCGAACTCCTCGCGCGTGCCGGTGCGGTGGTCGCGTTGTTCGTGGCGATGCTGGGCGGGCTGGCCTGGGCGGGGCACGACGTCATCACGATCGACGGCGGCTCGCTGGGGCTGGACGACCTGACCGGCGGGGGCGGGGGCGGAAGCGGCGGCCTGGAGATTCCCGGGGTCGGGGACATCGGCGGGCTGCTGCCGGACCGGCTCGGGGACCTGGTCGACGCGCGGGCGGCGGTCGGTTTCACGGTCGACACCGTGCCCACCCTGTTCGGCGGTCTCGGCTGGTCGGCCGGGATCCTCCTCGTCGCCCTGCTGGCCTCGCGCCGCACACCGCTGCCCCGGGGGTGGGAGGCCGTGCACCGGGTCGTACGGCCGGCCGTTTCCGCGGTGGTGACCGTGCTGCTGGTGGCCGTGGCGGCGGGGTTGGCCGCGGCGGCGTACGCCGCGAGCGGCGACGACCGTCCCGAGCGCATCGCCGGCGCGGCGCTGCTCGGGGCACCGAACGGGGTGTGGCTGGGCGTGCCGATCGGCCTGTTCGTGCCGTGGGACGGCCGGGCTACGGGGGAACTGACCCGTTTCCTGCCGGACCCGCTGGACGATCTGCTCGCGGCCCAGCCCGGCCGCCAGGTGACGCTGGGAAGGCTGGCCGAGCTGGACGGGCGGGTGTGGCTGCTCGGGGTGGCGGCGGCGCTGATGATGCTGCTGGCGGGCGTGTTGACGGCGGTGCGGTCGCCGGTGGGGAGCGTCGCGGAGGTGCGGGCGGGGGCGGCGGTACGGGGTTCCGGTGCCCTCGGTTTCGCGGGCCGGTGCGCGCTGCGGCTGGGGGCCGTGACCGCGCTGGCCCTGCCGTTGCTGGCGTGGCTGACGGATGTGTCCGTGACCGCCTCCCTGTCCGTGCTCGGCTTCGACGCGTTCGGCGCGGGCATCGAACTGCACGGGCATCTCGGCATGGCCCTGCTGCTGGGCGCCGTGTGGGGCGCGGGGGCCGGGGCCGTGGGGGCGTTGCTGGCGTGGGCGAGCGGGGCCGCCGGGCGGTCGGCGGCGGCGTTGGCACGGGGGGACGGGTCGGCAGGGGCGGGGGGCGGGTCGGGGGGCGGGTCGGGGGTGAGCTGGTACGACGAGGGAACCGGCCGGCCCGACGGCACGGGCCGGCACGGCACCGACACCAGCCGGCAGGGCGAGGGGACCGCGCGGTCCTGGGACCAGGGCGTTCCGCGAGGCGAGCGGGCGTCGTACGGGAGGGAAGCCGGGCCCTACGCGCCGGGAACGCCGTACCGGCCGCCGAACCGGGCGACCAATCCGTACCTCCGGCTTCCGGACGAGCTGCGAGAACCGGAGGACGCGCGGCCTGCCGGTGAGGAACGGCGGCCCGGAGAGGCCTGGGGGCGGCCCGGTGACGCGCACCCGGTCGGGCCTGACGAAGAGCGGTCGGACGCGGGGGCCACCGAGCCCGGGAACGGCGACGTGTACGGCGCGCCCACCGTGGCGCGGCCGGTCGGGCCGCCTCCGCGAGGTCCCCGCCGGCCGCCCGGGCCGCGCGGCGGGAACGGGCCGCCGCCCCGGCCGGACGATGGGCCGCCGCCCCCGCCTCCTCCCCCGCCACCGCCGCGGAAACCACGGGGCGGGAGGTGATCCCGAGGGCGGAGGGACGCCGTACCGGTGCGTAAGATTCACGCCATCGACACGACACCCAGTGTTCGCTGTCCGCCAGCCGGACCTCACGGGCGGTGTGACCTGCCCGCCGGATACGGTGGAACCACCATGAGTGCATCGCAGACCTCGTCCTCTGACGTCCCCACCCTCCTTGTCAAGATCTTCGGCAAGGACAGGCCGGGCATCACGGCCGGCCTCTTCGACACCCTCGCCGCCTACTCCGTCGACGTCGTCGACATCGAGCAGGTCGTCACCCGTGGCCGGATGGTGCTGTGCGCGCTCGTGACCGAGCCGCCCCCCGGTCTCGAGGGGGATCTGCGGGCGACCGTCCACAGCTGGGCCGAGTCGATGAAGATGCAGGCGGAGATCATCTCCGGCCTCGGCGACAACCGGCCGCGCGGTCTGGGCCGCTCCCTGGTCACCGTGCTCGGGCATCCGCTCACCTCGGAGGCGACCGCCGCGGTCACCGCGCGGATCACCAGGACCGGCGGCAACATCGACCGTATCTTCCGGCTCGCCAAGTACCCCGTGACGGCGGTCGAGTTCGCCGTGTCCGGCGTGGAGACCGAGCCGCTGCGCACCGCCCTGGCGCCGGACGCGGCGAAGCTCGGCATCGACGTGGCGGTCGTCGCCGCCGGTCTGTACCGGCGTGCGCAGCGCCTGGTCGTCATGGACGTCGACTCGACGCTCATCCAGGACGAGGTCATCGAACTGTTCGCCGCGCACGCCGGCTGCGAGGACAAGGTCGCCGAGGTGACGGCGGCCGCGATGCGCGGGGAGCTGGACTTCGAGCAGTCCCTGCACGCGCGCGTGGCGCTGCTGGAGGGGCTGGACGCCTCGGTGGTGGACAAGGTGCGCAGCGAGGTGCGGCTGACGCCGGGCGCCCGCACCCTGATCCGTACGCTGAAGCGGCTCGGCTACCAAGTCGGTGTCGTCTCGGGCGGGTTCACCCAGGTCACCGACGATCTGAAGGAGCGGCTGGGGCTGGACTTCGCCCACGCCAACACGCTGGAGATCGTCGACGGCAGGCTGACGGGCAAGGTCACCGGCGAGATCGTCGACCGCGCGGGCAAGGCCCGGCTGCTGCGCCGGTTCGCGGCGGAGGCGGGCGTGCCGCTGTCGCAGACCGTGGCGATCGGTGACGGTGCGAACGACCTGGACATGCTGAACGCGGCCGGTCTGGGCGTCGCCTTCAACGCCAAGCCGGTGGTGCGCGAGGCCGCCCACACCGCGGTGAACTTCCCGTTCCTGGACACGGTCCTGTACCTGCTGGGCGTCACGCGCGAAGAGGTCGAGGCGGCGGACACCCTCGACGTGGTCTGAGGCAGGCGGCAGGGGCCCGGCACCGCACCGGTGCCGGGCCCCCTGTCACGTCCCCACAGTCACGCGGAGACGGTCTACTCGGTCGGCGCCCAGTAGTCCCGCAGCGCGGCCGTGCCCGGCTCCACGCTCTTCCACGAGCCGCTGAACGACAGGACGGCGAAGGCTGCGGCCGGGAACCCGCGGCGGTCCATCCGCTCGCGGGCGTCGTCCTCGGACGAGCCCGCCAGGATGTCGGCGAGGCCCTGGACGCCCGGGTTGTGGCCGATCATGACGACGTTCCGCACATCGTCGGGGGTCTCGTTGAGCACGGCGATCAGTTCGCCCGGCGAGGCCTCGTAGATCCGCTCTTCGTAGACGGTTTTCGGCCGATGCGGGAACTCATGGACGGCGAGCTTCCAGGTCTCCCGGGTCCGGACCGCGGTGGAGCACAGGGCCAGGTCGAAGGGGAGACCGGTGTCGGCCAGCCTGCGCCCGGCCTCCGCCGCTTCTTTTCGGCCCCGGTCGGCGAGCGGACGCTCGTGATCGGTCACCTGTGGCCAGTCGGCTTTCGCATGGCGGAAGAGGACAATCGTGCGGGGTTCTGCGACGCTCATGAGATCCAGCTTCGCATGAAACACGCCATGGGGCGCCAGGAGTTGACCACCGGCTTCGGCCGTGCTCAGCGGGCTGTGAGCTGCTGCAGTCGCTCGAAGAGGTGCGTGACCACGGGGTCACCGGTGGCCGCGTGGGCGCCGGACGGGTTCAGTATCAGGACGAGCAGCGCGGTGAAGAGAAGCGCCGGCAGGGCCAGGGCCCACCAGGGAAGCCGGCTGTCGACGCCGGACCGGGTCGCCGGGTGGGGCGGGGTCTGCGTAGGGGCCGACATGGGTGCCTCCGCTCTTCGAGTGGCCGGTGGCCCCCCGTCTCGCGGCCACACCTCGAAGTTACGGAATCCGCGTCAGCCAACCCATCCGGTGACCCACCCACTTGACCCTGACCCTCACCCCCTAGGGGACAGGGGGGCTAGCCCCACCATCGGCGGGGCCGGGGCCGGTCACGGCGAGGCGAGCGTCGCGATGACGGCGATGACGATGAAGATCGCGAAGAAGGCGCCGAACACGAGCAGCATCTTCTTCTGACCATGCTGGGGATTCGGATCGAGCACTGGCATGGGGCAAGTGTCGCACCCACCCCGAGTGCGGTACGCCCCGGGGTGAGGCCGACGTGAGGAGGCGGTTCAGCGGTCCGCCTCGTCCTCCACCGTGCGGTCGCGGCCCGCCAGCCAGCCGACGACCATCTGCGGGATCATCAGGGCGCTCATCAGCGTGATCGGCAGGCCCCAGCCGCCGCTGTGCTGGTAGAGGACGCCCACCAGGAGCGGTCCCGGGATGGAGATGAGGTAGCCGGTGCTCTGCGCGAACGCCGACAGCTGGGCCACGCCCGGGCCGGTCCTGGCCCGCATGCCGACCATGGTGAGGGCGAGCGGGAAGGCGCAGTTCGCGACGCCGAGCAGCAGGGCCCAGGCCCAGGCGCCACCGGCCGGCGCGAGATACAGCCCGGCGTAGCCGATCAGGCCGCAGATGCCCAGGGCCAGCACGATCGGCCCCTGGTGCGGCAGCCGCGTGGCCAGGCGGGGTATGACGAAGGCCAGGGGCACGCCCATCGCCATGGTGAGCGCCAGCAGCAGCCCGGCGGTGCCGGCGGACACACCGGCGTCCCGGAAGATCTGCGCCATCCAGCCCATCGTGATGTAGGCGGCGGTGGCCTGGAGCCCGAAGAAGACGGCCAGCGCCCAGGCGGTGCGGCTCCGGGCGATCCGCAGCCGCGGCGCCTCCGGGTCCCGTGTCGCCCCGTCGCCGTCGGCCCGCTGTCCCGGCCCGGATGCCACCGGGCGCCGCCGTACGAACGGCAGCCACGGCAGGATCGCCGCGACGGCGAGCCCCGACCACAGGGCCAGGCCCGACTGCCAGCTTCCGCCCAGCGCGTCGGAGACGGGCACCGTGACCGCGGCCGCGAGGGACGTGCCCAGGGCGAGTCCCATGGAGTAGACGCCGGTCATGGAACCCACGCGGTCGGGGAACCACTGCTTGACGATGGCCGGCATCAGTACGTTGCTGACCGCGATGCCCATGAGGGCGAGGGCACTGGCGGCCAGGAAGCCGGCCGTGCCGCCGGCGTACGGCCGGATCGCCAGGCCGGTGGCGATGGCGGCCATGCCGGCGCACACCACGGCGCCCGCTCCGAAGCGGCGGGCGAGCCGCGGGGCCATGACGCCGAAGACGGCGAAGCACAGCGGCGGCACGGAGGTGAGCAGTCCGGCCACGCTGCCGCTCATGCCGAGCCCGTCGCGGACCTCCTCCAGGAGGGCGCCGAGGCTGGTGATGGCGGGCCGGAGGTTCAGGGCGGACAGCACGATGCCGAGGACGAGCAGCCGTGTCGTCCACGCGCGCGTGGACGGGCCGCCCGTTTTACGGGCGTCGTGCGCGGCCGAGCTGCGAACGGTCGGGGGCGTCATCGTCCGGGTTTCCTCACTAGCCATGTGGCCCATCATAGAATCATGGGATGATTGACTGTCCAATCCGTCCGCTCCTCGGCTGCCGTCCGGCGCCCCGGCCGTGCGAAGGTGAGCCATGCCTCTGAGCCATCCCCGTCGTTCGGCGCTCTCCGAACAGGTCATCGCCGCGCTGCGGGCCCAGATCACGTCGGGCGAGTGGCCGGTCGGCTCCCGTATCCCGACCGAGCCGGAACTGGTCGAGCAGCTGGGCGTCGCCCGCAACACGGTCCGTGAGGCCGTCCGCGCGCTCTCGCACAACGGCCTGCTGGACATCCGCCAGGGCTCCGGCACCTACGTCGTGGCGACCAGTGAGCTGGCCGGTGTGATGCAGCGGCGGTTCGCCGGCGCCGACCCCCGGCACATCGCCGAGCTGCGCTCCACGCTGGAGTCGTCCGCCGCCCGGCTGGCCGCCGAGCGGCGCACCGAGAAGGACCTCAAGCAGCTCGACGCGCTGCTGCTGCGGCGCGAGGAGGCCTGGGAGTCGGGTGACGCGGAGGCGTTCGTGACCGCGGACGCGACTTTCCACCTGGCCGTGGTCTCCGCCTCCCACAACGACGTGATGACCGCCATGTACGCGGACCTGGGCGAGGTGCTGCGGGACTGGCTGCGCGAGGACGTCGGCGAGAAGCTGACGCCGGAGACGTACATGGACCACGGGCGGCTGCTCGACGCGATCCGCGTGGGTGACGCGGACCGGGCGGGGACGGAGGCGGCCCGTTATCCGTTCCTGTGCCGGCTGGGCGGGATCAGCTCGCCCTCCGGTGGCTGACCCAGGCGTCGCCGACTTCCTTCCAGCAGCGTCCCTTGAGGCGCACGGTCTGCGCGGGCCCGGCCTCCACCGGGGAGCTGTCGGTGTCGATGTCCCACCAGCGGGCGCACTCGACGTGCAGGCTCACACGGTCGGTCTCCGGGTAGGGGTTGTGGCAGTACGCGGTCACCCTGGAGTCGTCGACGCGGATCCGGCACGCGGCACCGAAGGGGTCGGCCCGCTCCTGCTCGTCACCGGCGGGCACACGCGCGTGCGGCACCGCCTCGTACGCCAGGGCCAGCACGAGAGCGACGGCGACGGACAATGAGGCCGTTCGGCGGGACAAGCGCACAAGGGGACCTCCTCGGCCGTGCTGGGGAGGGGACCGCGTGGTGAACGCGTACTCCAGAGTGCCCGGTCAGGGGCCTCCCCCGCCCGGCCGGCTGCGCCGAACGGGTGACGCCCCGCTCCCCGCGCGCTGCGGGGAACGGGGCGTCGACGGCGTACGGGAGATCAGGCTCCGATGGCGTGCAGACCGCCGTCCACGTGGATGATCTCGCCCGTGGTCTTCGGGAACCAGTCGCTCAGCAGCGCGACGATGCCGCGGCCGGCCGGGTCGGGGTCCTTCAGGTCCCACTCCAGCGGTGCGCGGGAGTCCCACACGGAGGCCAGCTCGCCGAAGCCCGGGATGGACTTGGCGGCCATGGAGCCGATCGGACCGGCGGAGACCAGGTTGCAGCGGATGTTCTGCTTGCCCAGGTCACGGGCCATGTAGCGGCTGGTGGCCTCCAGGGCGGCCTTGGCCGGGCCCATCCAGTCGTACTGCGGCCAGGCGTACTGGGCGTCGAAGGTCAGACCGACGACGGAGCCGCCGTTCTGCATCAGCGGCAGGCAGGCCATGGTCAGCGACTTCAGGGAGTACGCCGAGACGTGCATGGCCGTGGCGACCGACTCGAACGGCGTGTTCAGGAAGTTGCCGCCGAGGGCGTCCTGCGGGGCGAAGCCGATGGAGTGGACGACGCCGTCGAGGCCGCCGAGCTCCTCGCCGACGATGTCGGCCAGGCGCCCGAGGTGCTCGTCGTTCGTGACGTCGAGCTCGATGACCTTGGTGGGCTTGGGCAGCTTCTTGGCGATGCGCTCGGTCAGCGTGGGCCGCGGGAACGCCGTGAGGATGATCTCGGCGCCCTGCTCCTGGGCCAGCTTGGCGGCATGGAAGGCGATGGAGGACTCCATCAGCACACCGGTGATCAGGACGCGCTTGCCCTCGAGAATTCCGCTCATGGTGATCAGTGACCCATTCCCAGTCCGCCGTCAACGGGGATGACGGCTCCAGTGATGTACGAGGCGTCGTCCGAGGCGAGGAACCGCACCGTCGCGGCGACCTCCTCCGGCTGGGCGTACCGGCCGAGCGGGATCTGCGCCACGATGCCCTTGCGCTGCTCGTCGGAGAGCACCTTGGTCATGTCGGTGTCGACGAAGCCGGGCGCGACGACGTTGAAGGTGAGGTTCCGCGAGCCCAGCTCACGGGCGAGGGAGCGCGCGAAGCCGACCAGGGCGGCCTTGGAGGCGGCGTAGTTCGCCTGGCCCGGGCCGCCGTACAGGCCGACGACCGAGGAGATCAGGACGACGCGGCCCCTCTTGGCCCGCAGCATGCCGCGGTTGGCGCGCTTGACCACCCGGAAGGTGCCGGTGAGGTTGGTGTCGATGACCGAGGTGAAGTCCTCCTCGGACATGCGCATCAGGAGCTGGTCCTTGGTGATGCCGGCGTTGGCGACGAGGACCTCGACGGGGCCGTGGTTCTCCTCGATCTCCTTGTAGGCCTGCTCCACCTGCTCGGGGTCGGTGATGTCGCACTTGACGGCCAGGCAGCCCAAATCAGTCAGGGCGGCGGGCGGCTCACCCGAGCGGTACGTGATGGCGACCTTGTCGCCGGCATCGGCGAAAGCGCGGGCGATGGCGAGGCCGATGCCCCGGTTGCCTCCGGTGACGAGAACCGAGCGGCTCAACGGATCACCCTTTCGATAGCGGTCTGATACGCCCGCCCGGGCGCCTGGACGACAGACGGCGATGACAGGCGGCTTCATCGAAAACCTATCGGTCCGGGCACGCCCGCGGACAATCGGGCACCGACAGTGGCGTACGGGACTCACTGTCGGGTCTCTACAGAAAGCCACGCGCCCGGGGTACGGAAACTCATGGCCCGCGCGCGGGATGGACGACATGATCGGAGCAGTCACGCAGTACGGCGACCACCCTCACCTCGACAGAAAGAGACGGCGGTGCCTCATACCATCGACGAGGCCTTCACGGCCCTCCCCCTACGCGCCCTCGCCGACGCGGCCCTCGCACGCGCGCGTGCGCTCGGCGCCGAGCACGCGGACTTCCGGTTCGAGCGGGTGCGGGGCGCCTCCTGGCGGTTCCGGGACGCCAAGCCCGCCGGGTCGTCGGACACCACCGACCTCGGCTACGCGGTGCGCGTCGTGCACGGCGGGACGTGGGGTTTCGCCTCCGGTGTGGACCTCAGCCTGGACGCCGCCGCCAGGGTCGCCGGGCAGGCCGTGGCCATGGCCAAGCTGTCCGCCCAGGTGATCAAGGCGGCCGGGTCGGACGAGCGAGTGGAGCTGGCCGGTGAGCCGGTGCACGCCGAGAAGACGTGGGTCTCGTCGTACGAGATCGATCCGTTCACCGTGCCCGACGAGGAGAAGGCCGGGCTGATCGCGGACTGGAGCGCGCGGCTGCTGGCGGCCGACGGGGTCGACCATGTCGACGCCTCGCTTCTCACCGTCCACGAGAACAAGTTCTACGCCGACACCGCGGGGACCGTGACCACGCAGCAGCGGGTTCGGCTGCACCCGGTGTTCAACGCCGTGTCGGTGGACGAGTCGACCGGCGAGTTCGACTCGATGCGTACCCTCGCGCCGCCCGCGGGACGCGGCTGGGAGTACCTGCGGGGCACCGGCTGGGACTGGGAGGACGAGCTGGAGCGGATCCCGGAGCTGCTCGCCGAGAAGATGCGCGCGCCGAGTGTCGATCCGGGCCTGTACGACCTGGTCGTCGACCCGTCCAACCTGTGGCTGACCATCCACGAGTCCATCGGGCACGCCACCGAGCTGGACCGGGCGCTCGGCTACGAGGCCGCCTACGCGGGCACCTCGTTCGCCACGTTCGACCAGCTGGGCAAGTTGCGGTACGGCTCGGAGCTGATGAACGTCACCGGCGACCGCACCGCCGAGCACGGGCTCGCCACGATCGGGTACGACGACGAGGGCGTCGAGGGCCAGTCCTGGGACCTCGTCAAGGACGGCACGCTCGTCGGCTACCAGCTGGACCGGCGGATCGCGAAGCTGACCGGGTTCGAGCGGTCCAACGGCTGCGCCTACGCCGACTCCCCCGGGCACGTGCCCGTGCAGCGCATGGCCAACGTCTCGCTGCGGCCGGACCCGGCCGGGATGTCGACCGAGGACCTGATCGGGGGCGTGGAGCGGGGCATCTACGTCGTCGGTGACCGGTCCTGGTCGATCGACATGCAGCGCTACAACTTCCAGTTCACGGGTCAGCGCTTCTACCGGATCGAGAACGGGCGGCTCGCCGGGCAGCTGCGGGACGTGGCCTACCAGGCGACGACCACCGACTTCTGGGGCTCCATGTCCGCCGTCGGCGGTCCAGGGACCTACGTCCTGGGCGGCGCCTTCAACTGCGGCAAGGCCCAGCCGGGCCAGGTCGCGGCCGTGTCGCACGGCTGCCCGTCGGCCCTCTTCAAGGGCGTCAACATCCTCAACACCACGCAGGAGGCCGGTCGATGAGCGCGCGTTCCAGCAAGCCGCACGAGGTCGTCGAGCGCGCCCTCGAACTGTCCCGGGCGGACGGCTGTGTCGTCATCGCCGATGAGCAGTCCACCGCCAACCTGCGCTGGGCGGGCAACGCCCTGACCACCAACGGCGTCACGCGCGGGCGCACGCTCACCGTCGTCGCCACCGTCGACGGCAAGGAGGGCACGGCCTCGGGGGTCGTGTCGCGGTCCGCCGTGACCACCGACGAGCTGGAGCCCCTGGTGCGGGCCGCCGAGGCGGCCGCGCGCGGTGCCGGGCCCGCCGAGGACGCCCAGCCGCTGGTCACGGGCGTGGCCGCGAGCCCGGAGTTCACGGAGGCGCCAGCCGAGACCTCCTCAGCGGTGTTCGCCGACTTCGCCCCGGCGCTCGGCGAGGCCTTCGCACGCGCGCGTGCCGGCGGCCGGGAGCTGTACGGGTTCGCCAACCACGAACTGGTGTCGACGTACGTGGGCACCTCCACGGGCCTGCGGCTGCGGCACGACCAGCCGAACGGGACGCTGGAGCTGAACGCCAAGTCACCGGACCGGACCCGGTCCGCGTGGGCCGGGCGCTCCACGCGGGACTTCAAGGACGTCGACCCGGCGGCCCTGGACGCGGAGCTCGCGGTGCGCCTCGGGTGGGCCGAGCGGCGTGTGGAACTGCCCGCCGGCCGGTACGAGACGCTGCTGCCGCCGTCGGCCGTGGCGGACCTGCTGATCTACCAGCTGTGGTCGGCGTCGGGCCGGGACGCGGTGGAGGGCCGCACGGTGTTCTCCAAGCCGGGCGGGGGCACCCGGGTCGGCGAGAAGCTGACCGATCTGCCGCTGACCCTGCGCAGCGACCCGAACGAGCCCGGTCTGGAGTCGGCGCCCTTCGTGATCGCGCACTCCTCCGGGGGCGACGAGTCGGTGTTCGACAACGGCCTGCCGCTGGCGGGCACCGAGTGGATGCGCGAGGGAGAGCTGCGGCATCTGACGACCAGCCGCCACAGCGCGGGCCTGACCGGTCTGCCGGTGGCTCCGGGCATCGACAACGTGATCCTGGACGGGGGCGAGGACCGCTCCCTGGACGAGATGGTCGCGAACACGGACCATCGTGGGCCCTGTCTGCTGCTGACCTGCCTGTGGTACATCCGCGAGGTCGACCCGGCCTCGCTGCTGCTCACGGGGCTGACCCGGGACGGTGTCTACCTGGTCGAGAACGGCGAGGTGACCGGCGAGGTGAACAACTTCCGGTTCAACGAGACGCCGGTGGGTCTGCTGGGCCGGGTGACGGAGGCCGGGCGGACGGAGAAGACGCTGCCGAGGGAATGGAGCGACTGGTTCACCAGGGCTGCGATGCCGGCCCTGCGGGTGCCCGACTTCAATATGAGCTCTGTCAGCCAGGGCGTATAACCTCGTACCTGATTACGAGCCCCATCAATCGGGCCCGCTCCACACGGGCCCGCTCAAGGAGATACGAGAACCGTGACGGACATCGTCGACGAGCTGAAGTGGCGCGGGCTGTTCGCCCTGTCCACTGACGAGGACGCTTTGCGCAAGGCGCTCGCGGACGGTCCCGTCACGTTCTATTGCGGCTTCGACCCGACGGCACCGTCGTTGCACGTGGGGCACTTGGTGCAGGTGCTCACCGTACGGCGGCTCCAGCAGGCCGGTCACCGGCCGCTGGCGCTGGTCGGCGGTGCCACGGGCCTGATCGGCGACCCGCGCCCGACGGCGGAGCGCACGCTGAACGACCCGGAGACGGTGACCGGCTGGGTCGGCAAGCTGCGTTCCCAGATCGAGCCGTTCCTGACCTTCGAGGGCGAGAACGCGGCCGTCATGGTCAACAACCTCGACTGGACGGAGAACCTCTCCGCGATCGAGTTCCTGCGGGACATCGGCAAGCACTTCCGCGTCAACAAGATGCTGACGAAGGACTCCGTGGCCCGGCGCCTGGAGTCCTCCGAGGGCATCAGCTACACGGAGTTCAGCTACCAGCTCCTGCAGGGCATGGACTTCCTGCAGCTCTACCGCAGGTACGGCTGCACGCTCCAGCAGGGCGGCAGCGACCAGTGGGGCAACCTCACGGCGGGCCTGGACCTGATCCACCGCCTGGAGCCGGACGCCACGGCGCACGCCCTGGCGACGCCGCTGATGACCAAGGCGGACGGCACCAAGTTCGGCAAGACCGAGGGTGGCGCCGTCTGGCTCGACCCGGAGATGACGACGCCGTACGCGTTCTACCAGTTCTGGCTGAACGTGGACGACCGGGACATCTCGAAGTACATGCGCATCCTGTCCTTCCGCTCCCGTGCGGAGCTGGAGGAGCTGGAGCAGCAGACCGAGGAGCGTCCCCAGGCCCGTGCCGCGCAGCGGGCGCTCGCCGAGGAGCTGACGACGCTGGTGCACGGCGCGGACCAGACGGCCGCCGTGATCGCCGCGTCCAAGGCCCTCTTCGGGCAGGGCGAGCTGGCGGAGCTCGACGAGAAGACGCTGGCCGCGGCCCTGTCGGAGGTGCCGCACATCCAGGTCTCCGAGCTCGGCCCGGTCGTCGACCTGTTCGCCGAGGTCGGTCTGGTGGCCAGCAAGTCGGCCGCCCGCCGCACGGTCAAGGAGGGCGGCGCCTACGTGAACAACGCCAAGGTCACCGGCGAGGACGCGGTCCCCGCCAAGGAGGACCTGCTGCAGGGCCGCTGGCTGGTGCTGCGCCGGGGCAAGAAGAACCTGGCGGCGGTCGAGGTCACGGGCGGCTGAGCATGCGCGCGAAGGGGGTCGTCTCCGCTGCGGAGGCGGCCCCCTTCGCCGTGCGCCCCGCCGTCACGCCCTCTGTCTGTCTCCCCGTGCCGCCGTCCAGGCCTTGTCCCCGAGGCCGACGAGGATGATCGCCAATGCCAGCTGGAAGACATGCCGCCACCAGTCGATGCCCGCTGTGGCGTCGACGCCGGCCGCCCGGGCGATGGCGTTGCCGGCGACGCCTCCGATGATCCCCAGGATGACGGTCAGCCACAGCGGCAAGTGCTGCTTGCCCGGAATGATCGCCTTGGCGAGCAGGCCGAGTACCAGTCCCACGATGATCGCCCACAACCAGCCCATCGCTGCCTCCTCGCACGGCTCGACGTGAGCTCTAGGGCCAGTGTCGGCCCAGGTGCCGTACGCCGCATGCCGGGGATGGCCGTACACGCCACGGCGCACGGCGTTCGCCTCGGCCGGACGGGCCCCGGTCTCGTAGCGGGCGCAGCCGCGGCGTAACGTGGGAGCTGTCCTGGTCAGGCTCCCCGGCCGGTCCGGGGCGGCCACGGGGCGGGGAGAGTTCGATACGGGCGGATGGTGGAATGCGATGCGGAAGCAGCATGGCGGCGGCAACGTCCAGGTTTTCCGGATCACCGGCGCCCGGACGGGACTTCAGGAGGACGTACGCGGGCGGCAGCGCCGGTACGTGATCTCGATGACGGTCCGCACGATCTCCGTGATCCTCGCGGCCACGTTGTGGAACGTCGAACGGCACGTCGCCATCGTGGCGTTGGTGCTCGGGCTGGTCCTGCCGTACATCGCGGTGGTGATCGCGAACGCCGGGCGCGAGAACGCGCCGTCTCTGCCGTCGACGTTCGTGGCGGCGCCGACGCGTCCGATGATCGCGCCGCCGGATGCGCAGGACGGTTCCGCGGAATCCGCCGCGGAAGATGCCGCGTCCGGGCAGGCGCCGGGTGCGAAGACCGATTCGCGGGAGCGGTAGGGGCGTCCGGGGGCGGTCACAAACGGAAGTCATCTTCCCGCCAAGCTCAAGAAAAGCTCAGATCAATCATGTTGTTCAGGTGCCGGGGTCGGGGTTACCCGTGACATACTTCGTACGCGCTCCGCATCCCCCGTCGGAGCGACGGACCGACGCCGGGCAGCTCCCCCCGTGGCTGCTCGGCGTCGCCTTTTCTGGTGAGAAGAAGCTGTGACTGACGAGACGCCCATCTGTTCCGCGAAGGGTTGCCGCGTCGATGCGGTGTGGGTGCTTGCGTGGAACAACCCGAAGATCCATACGCCGGAGCGGCGCAAGACGTGGCTCGCGTGTGAAGAGCATCGCGAGCATTTGTCGCAGTTCCTCGGGGTGCGGGGGTTTTTGAAGGACGTGGTTCTTCTTGATGAGTGGGAAACGAAGGACGTCTGACGTCATTCGGGTACCGGCTCGTGGGGGCTGGTCGCGCAGTTCCCCGCGCCCCTGAAGCCCTTAACCACCGATCGCTGACATCGGACGGTCCGGCTGTACGAATGTCGGGTCGTCCAAGCCCGCTCCCGCCTTCTTGCCCCACATCGCCAGGCGCCAGATTCGGGCGATCTCCTCGTCCGGGGCGTCGGAGCGGAGGGCGGCGCGGAGGTCTGTTTCCTCCTGGGCGAAGAGGCAGGTGCGTATCTGTCCGTCGGCGGTGAGGCGGGTGCGGTCGCAGGCCGCGCAGAAGGGGCGGGTGACCGAGGCGATGACGCCGACCACATGCGGCCCGCCGTTCACCAGCCAGCGCTCCGCCGGGGCCGAGCCGCGCTTCTCCTCGCCCTCGGCGGTCAGCTCGAAGCGGGTGCGCAGGGAGGTCAGGATGTCCCCTGCCGTGATCATGCCGTCGCGCTTCCAGCCGTGCTGGGCGTCCAAGGGCATCTGCTCGATGAAACGCAGCTCGTAGTCGTGCTCCACGGCCCAGGCGAGGAGGTCCGGGGCCTCGTCGTCGTTGAGACCCGGCATCAGGACCGAGTTGACCTTGACCGGGGTCAGGCCGGCGTCGCGGGCCGCGTGCAGGCCCTCGATGACGTCCTTGTGGCGGTCGCGGCGGGTGAGGGTCTTGAAGACGTCCGGGCGGAGGGTGTCGAGGGAGACGTTGACCCGGTCCAGGCCCGCCGCCTTCAGGGCGGCCGCCGTGCGCTTGAGGCCGATGCCGTTGGTCGTGAGGGACATCTGGGGGCGCGCGTCCAGGGCCGCGACCCGCTCGACGATGCCGGCCAGGCCGGGGCGCAGCAGGGGCTCGCCGCCGGTGAAGCGGACCTCCTCGATACCGAGGGACGTCACCGCGATGTCGATCAGCCGGACGATCTCGTCGTCCGTGAGCAGATCCGGCTTGGCCAGCCACTGCAGGCCCTCCTCGGGCATGCAGTAGGTGCAGCGCAGATTGCACCGGTCGGTCAGCGAGACCCTCAGGTCGGTTGCCACTCGGCCGTAGGTGTCGATGAGCACGTGGGCCCCCTCCCTCGACGCGGATCGTGCCCGGAGCACTTCCTCTCCGACACCTGCGAGCCTACGTGACCGCACTGACAACTCCACAGGCCCGATCCCACGACGCGGAGCGCGGCCGCGCCGCAGGGACCTGGAGGTTCCTACGAGGCGGCCGCGCGAGGGGGTTGGTGCTCAGTGGGCGCCGGTGCCGGTCAGGGACCTGACCTCCAGCTCGGCGTACTTCTTGGCGTCCGGCTCCTCCTTGGACAGGACGGTGCCGAGCCAGCCCATGAGGAAGCCGAAGGGGATGGAGATGATGCCCGGGTTCTTCAGCGGGAACCAGGCGAAGTCCACCTCGGGGAACATCGCCTTGGGGTCGCCGGAGACGACGGGCGAGAACAGCACCAGGCCGACGGCGACGATCAGACCGCCGTAGATCGACCACAGGGCGCCCTGGGTGGTGAAGCGCTTCCAGAACAGGCTGTAGAGGATCGTCGGCAGGTTGGCGGAGGCCGCGACCGCGAAGGCGAGCGCGACCAGGCCGGCCACGTTCAGATCGCGGGCGAGGGCGCCGAGGCCGATGGAGACGACGCCGATGAAGACGGTCGCCCAGCGGGCCGCGCGGACCTCCTCGGCGCCGGACGCCTGCCCCTTGCGGATGACGTTGGCGTAGATGTCGTGCGCGAAGGACGACGACGAGGCGAGGGTGAGGCCGGCGACTACGGCGAGGATCGTCGCGAAGGCGACCGCCGAGATCGTGGCGAGCAGGATCGCGCCCCAGGTCGAGTCGACACCGCCGAGGTGCAGGGCGAGCAGGGGTGCCGCCGTGTTGCCGGACGGGTTGGACGCGATGATCTCCTCCTGGGAGATCAGCGCGGCGGCGCCGAAGCCGAGGGCGATGGTCATCAGGTAGAAGCCGCCGATGATGCCGATCGCCCAGTTCACCGACTTACGGGCGGCCTTGGCGTCGGGCACCGTGTAGAAGCGGATCAGGATGTGCGGCAGGCCGGCCGTGCCGAGCACCAGGGCGATGCCCAGGGAGACGAAGTCCAGCTTGGAGGTGCCGGTCATGCCGTACTGGAGGCCGGGCTCCAGGAAGGCGGCGCCCTTGCCGCTGTTCTCGGCGGCCGTGCCGAGCAGGTCGGAGATGTTGAAGTTGAACTTCAGCAGCACCAGGAAGGTGATCAGGATGGTGCCGCCGATGAGCAGCACGGCCTTCACCATCTGGACCCAGGTGGTGCCCTTCATACCGCCGATGGAGACGTACACGATCATCAGGATGCCGACGAGGGCGACGATGAGGATCTTGCCCGCGTCGGAGGTGATGCCGAGCAGCAGCGAGACGAGGACGCCCGCACCGGCCATCTGGGCCAGCAGATAGAAGATCGACACGACGATCGTGGACGTACCGGCGGCGGTGCGGACCGGGCGCTGGCGCATGCGGTAGGCGAGCACGTCGCCCATGGTGTAGCGGCCGGAGTTGCGCAGCGGCTCGGCCACCAGGAGGAGGGCGACCAGCCAGGCGACCAGGAAGCCGATGGAGTACAGGAAGCCGTCGTAGCCGAAGAGGGCGATCGCGCCCGCGATGCCGAGGAAGGACGCGGCCGACATGTAGTCGCCGGAGACCGCGAGGCCGTTCTGGAAGGCGCTGAACTGGCGGCCGCCCGCGTAGAAGTCGGCGGCGTCCTTGGTCTGGCGGCCGGCCCAGATGGTGATGCCGAGCGTGGCCAGGACGAACAGCGCGAACAAGGTGATGATCAGCGGCCGGTGCTCGCTGGCCTCGTTCGCGGCGAGCAGGGTCTGTTGTGCGGTGCTCATGCGCCGCCCTCCATCCGGGACTTGATGGCCTCGGCCTTGGGGTCGAGCTTCACGGCGGCGTGCCGCGAGTACCACCAGGCGATGAGGAACGTGGTGATGAACTGGGCGACGCCGAGGACGAAGGCGACGTTGATGTTGCCGAACAGCTTGGTGCCCATGAGGCCGCCCGCGTAGTTCGACAGCAGCACGTAGAGCAGGTACCAGGCGATGAAGGCGACGGTCAGCGGAAAGGCGAAGGAGCGGTAGGAGCGGCGCAGTTCACCGAACTCCGCGCTCTCCTGCACCTCGGCGAACTCCTCGGGTGAGGGGAGTTTGTGTTGCTCTTTCGAGGGGGGCGGTGCATCGGTGGACACGGAGAGTCTCCTCGTGACGACGGAAGCGGTTTTCGACGGGGACGGAGGCGAGTGTCCTCGCGCTCCCTGCTCAACGTCACGGCGGCACGCGAGAACCGGTTCAACTGCCCGGCGTTCTTTCCGAAGTCGTTTCGACAAAACGTTGCTGGCCAGCGAGAGCGCGGGATAGCTTCGCCCTGCACCACCCCGTCATGTACCTGCCCGAGCACCACCTGTGCCTCGGGCCGGTTTCGTTTCCGGATGATGTGGAGACCCCATGTCTCAGCTGCGTTCCAGACGCCGGCTCGCTCTCGCCGTGCCCGTCGTGCTGTCGTTGACGGCCTCGCTGGGCTTCCTGCCGGCTGCCGCGTCGGCCGCCCCGCGCGTGGAGTCCGCCGCGCCCTCGGCGGACGCGCCGAAGCTGGCGTACGTCGTCAACACCAAGGTGGACCGTCGCACGATCGCGTCGGTGAAGAAGGCGATCGGCGCGGCCGGCGGCTCGGTCGTGACCACGTACGAGCGGATCGGCGTGATCGTCGTCCACTCCTCGAACCCCGACTTCGCCAAGACCGTGCGCAAGGCGCGCGGTGTCCAGTCGGCGGGTGCGACGCGGACGACGCCGCTGACCGCGGCGGGGACGAAGGAGGAGGGCGCTGCGCAGTATCTGACCGGGGCCCAGGCCGCGCGGGTCGAGGCCGCCTCGGCGAAGACGCCCGAGAGCGAGCCGCTCGAAGCCGACCAGTGGGATCTGCGGGCGATCGGCGCCGACAAGGCCGCGAAGATCAACCCGGGCAGCCGCAAGGTGACCGTCGCCGTGATCGACACCGGCGTCGACGACACGCACCCCGACATCGCCCCGAACTTCTCCGCGTCGCAGTCCGCCAACTGCGCCGGGGGCAAGCCCGACACCAGCGAGGGCGCCTGGCGGCCGTACACCCCCGAGGACTACCACGGCACGCATGTCGCCGGTGAGATAGCCGCCGCCCGCAACGGCATAGGCGTGGCGGGCGTCGCCCCCGGTGTGAAGGTCTCCAGCATCAACGTCACCGACCGGGCCAACGGACTCTTCTACCCGGAGAGCGTCGTGTGCGCCTTCGTGTTCGCCGCCGACCACGGCGTCGAGATCACGAACAACAGCTATTACGTCGATCCCTGGCTGTACAACTGCATGGACGATCCGGACCAGCGTGCCATCGTCGACGCGGTCAACAGGGCGCAGCTGTACGCCCAGAAGAAGGGCACGCTCAACGTCGCCGCGGCGGGCAACTCCAACCACGACCTGGACTCGGACGCGATCGTCGACGACTCCAGCCCGGACGACTCCACCCCCGTCGAGCGCACCATCGACCCGCACGAGTGCTTCGACGTGCCGAACCAGCTGCCGGGTGTCGTCACGGTGAGCTCGACGGGCGTCAACAGCGTCAAGTCGTACTTCTCGACGTACGGCAAGGGCGTCGTCGACGTCGCGGCGCCGGGCGGTGACGGGCGCTACCAGATACCCGACACGCCCTCGAAGAACGGCCGCATCCTGTCCACCATGCCGGGCGGCACGTGGGGCTTCCTCCAGGGCACCTCGATGGCCTCCCCGCACGCCTCCGGTGTCGCCGCGCTGCTGAAGTCCAAGCACCCCAAGGCGTCTGCGGCCCAGCTCCAGGCGCTGCTGAAGGCGCAGGCCGACCGGACCGCCTGCCCCGAGTCCTACGACCAGGACGGCGACGGCACCCAGGACGCCACCTGCGAGGGCGGCAAGCGCGTCAACGGCTTCTACGGATACGGCATCGTCAACGCGCTGCGCGCGGTCAAGTGACCTGTGCATCCTGAGAGTTCACGCACCGTCAGCTCCGTCAGCTCGTACCGCGAACCTACTGGAGACACCATGACAGCGCCGCATGCGCGCTACCGCCGCGCCGTCGCGATCCCGGCCGGGATGGCCATGGCCACGGCCCTCGCGTTCCTGCCGAACACCACGGCCACGGCCGCCGACGAGGCCCCCGCGGCGGTCTCGGCCGACGCGACCACCCCGCTCAGCTACGTGGTCAACGTCAAGTCGGGGCACGGCACTTCGGCGTATGTGAAGAAGGCCGTCGGCAAGGCCGGGGGCACGATCGTGACGTCGTACGACCAGATAGGCGTCATCGTCGTCCACTCCTCGAACCCCGACTTCGCCAAGACCGTCCGCAAGGTGCGCGGCGTCCAGTCGGCCGGTGCCACCCGCACCAAGCCGCTGCCCGCGGCGACGACGGGCGACCTGGGCACGCCGAAGGCGCTGAGCGCGGCCGAGGTCGCCGAGGCCGAGGCCCCCGCCGGGCAGGACCCGCTCCAGCCCCAGCAGTGGGACCTGCCGGCCATCAAGGCGGACAAGGCGCACGAGAAGTCGCTGGGCAGCAAGAAGGTCACGGTCGCCGTGATCGACACCGGCGTCGACGACACCCACCCCGACATCGCGCCCAACTTCGACCGCAAGGCGTCGGTCAACTGCGTGTCGGGCAAGCCGGACACCGCGGACGGGGCCTGGCGGCCCGGTGCCTCGGAGAGCCCGCACGGCACCCATGTGGCGGGTGAGATCGCGGCCGCCAAGAACGGCGTCGGCATGACCGGTGTCGCGCCCGGGGTGAAGGTCTCCGGCATCAAGGTGTCCAACCCGGACGGCTTCTTCTACACGGAGGCCGTGGTCTGCGGCTTCGTGTGGGCGGCCGAGCACGGGGTCGACGTCACCAACAACAGCTATTACACCGACCCCTGGTACTTCAACTGCGGCGACGACCCGGACCAGAAGGCGCTCCTGGACGCGGTCGGCCGGGCCTCCCGGTACGCGGAGAAGAAGGGCGCGGTCAACGTCGCGGCGGCGGGCAACGAGAACTACGACCTCTCGGCCGACGAGATCACCGACCCGTCGTCCCCGAACGACACCACGCCGGGCGACCGGACCGTCGACCCCTCGGAGTGCCTCGACATCCCGACCCAGCTGCCGGGTGTCGTCACGGTCGCCTCGACGGGCGCGAAGGGCATCAAGTCGTCCTTCTCCAACTACGGGCTGGGCGTCGCGGACATCGCCGCCCCGGGCGGCGACTCGACCGCCTACCAGAAGCCGGAGGCGCCGGCCACGAGCGGGCTGATCCTGGGCACACTGCCGGGCGGCAAGTGGGGCTACATGGCCGGTACGTCGATGGCGTCCCCGCATGTCGCGGGCGTCGCCGCCCTCATCAAGTCGACGCACCCGTACGCCTCCCCGGCCTTGGTCAAGGCCCTGCTGTACGCGGAGGCCGACGCCACGCCGTGCACGGACCCGTACGACATCGACGCCGACGGCAAGATCGACGCGGTGTGCGAGGGCTCCAAGAACCGCAACGGCTTCTACGGCTGGGGCATCGCGGACGCGCTGGACGCGGTGACCAAGTAGAGCTCGTGTGAAGGCGGTCCGGGCCGGGCGGGGGCACCCGCCCGGCCCGCTGCGCCCCTGCGGCAGGATTTCTTGTCATGGACGTGTACGAAGATCCCGTGACCTGGACCGCCGAACCGGTGCGGCCGCGGTGGCAGTTGGCCCTGCGGTTCGCGGGGAGCGTGGTGTGGTTCCCGGTGGTGTGCGTGGTGTGGGTGGCGGTGGCGGCGGTGCTCTTCGTCGTCGCGCTGTTCGCCGAGGTGATCACGGCTTTCAGCAGCACCCTCGAACGCCGCTTCATCGAAGCCGCGGGCGGGACGGTTCTGCGCGTCGGGCGCCTGGCCTCCTGGTGCGTGTCCTGGCCGGAGCTCCGCCATGAGGGTGACGCCGACTTCTACAAGACGCGCGTGGACAAGGCGGTCGCGAAGTGGACCGCCCGGGCCTCGGCCCCGGCGGAGCGGGGGAAGCCACGACCGCCCGTGGAGTGTGCGATACCCCTGCGGAAATACCGCGGTGTCGGCGGGTGGTACGTCGCCGAGGTCGCGCTCGCCCAGGGATGGGAGCTGCGCCCCACGGACGTGGGCAAGGAGGTGCGGCTGTGGTGGTCGGCCGCGTCGAAGGGCGACTGAGTTCGACCCCCTGGACTTGCCCGACCATGTGAAGGTTGGTGAAGATCTTGGGGTGACCTTGACAAGACCCACGCCCGGAGTGTCCGACAGCGGCGGGCCCGTACGGCGCACCGGTGCGGGCCGGGCCGTCGCCGTCCTGGTCCTGGTGGCCCTGGCCGCGCTGATCCCGCTGCTCGGCCCGTCCACCGCGCTGCACGGCACCGGGGAGGCCGGCGCGCCCGGGGCCGGCGGCATCGCCCTGCTGCGCACGGTGCTGTTCGCGGCGCTGTGCGTACCGGTCGGCGAGCTGTTCGTGAACCGGCTGGCGCGTTCCGTGCCGGGCTCCGAGACGGCCCCCGGCCACGCCCCGGACGTGCCCCGCGGTTGGTCGCCCTTCGCGGCCGTCGCCGGTTTCGTCGCAGCCCTCGCGCTCGCCTCGGTCGTGGCCACGGGCAACCGGGTCCCGGGCGGTCTGTCGGACCTGGACATCGGAGGGCTCTACACGTCCCGGGACGGCACGCTCGCCCTGCTCGAGGTCAACGCGTTCCTCGTGGCGGGTCTGTGCGCGGTGTCGCACCGGCCCGCCAGGCAGGTGTGGCCGCTGGCCGCCGTGATCGTCGCCGAGGCGCTGCGCGCGCACCCCCCGACCGAGCAGAGCCCGCTGACCGGCTCCGGGCTGACGCTCGTCCACCTGACCTGCGCGGCACTGTGGGTGGGCGGTCTGCTGCACGCGCTGCGGACCCTGCGGTTGTGGCACGGCCGGCGGGACCCAGGGGCGGGCGCGGCCCTGCTGGGCCTCTACGCGCGCGTGGCTGCCGTGCTGCTCGCCGCCATCACCGCGACGGGTGTGTGGAGTTCACTGCGCCGGATGCCGCCGGGCACCATCGTGGAGCAGCTGACGGCCACGGCCTACGGGCGCGCGCTGCTCGCCAAGGTGCTGCTCGTGGCCGCCGTCGCCGCCCTCGCCCTGTGGGCCCGGAGCCGGCTGCGCCGGGCGGCCGATCCGCTGACCGCCTGTGCGCCGGCGCGGGCGGAGGTCGTCGCGCTGGGCCTGGTGGTCGCGGTGTCCGGACTGCTGACGGCCCTTCCGGTGCCCATCCGCTGGTGAGCCCCGGACGGAGCCCCGGCCGGTGAGCCTCAGACGGCGCGCATCTCGCCGTATGTCGCGGCCGGTGCCCTGCGCGCGTTGAGCGCCCCCAGTGTGCCGCCGGCCAGCAGGGCCTGCGCGGCGATGTACGTGAGCATGATCCAGAAGTCCGGCCGGGGCAGCTGCGGCCAGTCGGCGACGCCGGTCGCGATGAGCGTGTCGGAGAGCAGGAACAGCGCGCCGCCGAGTCCGGCGTAGAGGCCGAGCCGGGTGGCGGACCCGTACGCCATGGCCGTGAGCAGGAGGCTGTACCCGGCGACGGGCACGCGCAGGTCCGCGGGCAGGTCCGGCCACAGCAGCGCGACGGTGGTGACGAGAGCCGCGCCGTAGCCGAGGGCGAGGAGAACCGCACGCGCGCGTGGGACCGCGTTCCGGCTGCCGTACGTCCGGAAGAGGACGAGGTAGCAGACATGGCCCGCGGCGAAGGAGCCCATGCCGGCGAGGAAGGCCGGCTCGGCGTCGGACAGCAGCAGGACGTCTCCGCCCCAGCCGAACAGCAGGGCGGCCAGGAGCAGCCGGGGCGCCTGGCGCAGGGCGGCCCACAGGGCCAGGAGCGGCATCAGCAGGGGCTTGGCCACGGTGTGCCCGGCGTCGAAACCGGCCGCGAGGGAGACGAGGTCGACGGCGGCGGCGAGACCGAAGGCGGCGAGGAGGAGGCGGGCGGGGGTCACGCCGACGTGCTCTCACCGGCGTGGGTCGGGGCCGTGGCGGGGCCCGTCGGCGGAGACGTTTCCGTAGCCGTAGCCGTAGCAAGGGTCGCCGTAGCCGCAGCAAGGGTCGCCGTCGGCGCGGGTGCGGGTGCGGGACCCCAGCCCGGTCCCCGGAACACGCGTCCCGCACGCTCGCGCCAGCTGTGCGCCGCCTTCAAGTCCCTCGCGATGGCCGCGTATTCGTGCGTCGCCACCTTCAGCAGGTTGTACGTGTCGATGTTCTTGGTCAGTCCGTACACGGGCCGCTCGGTCTCGGGGGCGAACGATCCGAACAGCCGGTCCCAGACGATGAGGATGCCGCCGAAGTTCCGGTCGAGGTAACCGCCCTGGGAAGCGTGGTGGACGCGGTGGTGCGAGGGGGTGTTGAAGACGAACTCGAACCAGCGGGGCATCTTGTCGATCCGCTCGGTGTGGATCCAGAACTGGTAGACGAGGTTCGCGGAGGAGCAGAACGCGAGCGCGGCGGGGTGCACGCCGGCGGCTATGAGGGGGACGTAGAACGGCCACACCGTCAGGGACGTCCAGGGCTGGCGCAGCGCGGTGGTGAAGTTGAACTTCCGGCTGGAGTGGTGGACGACGTGGCAGGCCCACAGGACGCGGATGACGTGGTGGCCGCGGTGGGACCAGTAGTAGAAGAAGTCCTGCCCGAGCAGCATCAGCGGGACGGTCCACCACAGAACGGGCACGCGCAGGGGCGTGAGTTCGTAGAGGGCCGTGTAGAGGGCGACGATCGGGATCTTCCACAGGAAGTCGAAGACGAGACTGCCGAGGCCCATGCCGACGCTCGTGGCGGCGTCCTTCGCCTCGTAGCCCTCCGCGTCCTCGTCGGGGTGGAGACGGTAGCTCACCATCTCGACCACGGTGAGCAGCACAAAGGCGGGGATCGACCACAGCACGACATCGGGCAGGTTCGGCATACAGGCACCGTAGGACCGCCGTCGTGCCCCGACTAGACGTTGTTACCCACAAGTATTACCGACGGTACGCGCTTGCTTCTTGGTGATCTCCGCCAATCGGAGTGACTGAGCGTCGGACAGACGTACGCCTCGCGAACGGACAGACCGGACAACACGCCTGAGGGAGTATCGGAAGGGCCGAGTGAGCGCACCTGGCGGCCGATGGTGTCAGTCGTGGCCCGTATCCTCAGGGACCATGCTCGATGACCTGACGACCGCAGTGCCCTCTCCCACGTCATGGCCGGCCGCGTATCCCCAGGGGTACGCGGTCGTTGACGTGGAGACCACAGGTCTGGCCCGGGACGATCGCATCATCTCCGCGGCCGTCTACCGGCTCGACGCGCGCGGCGAGGTCGAGGACCACTGGTACTCGACGGTCAACCCGGAGCGTGACCCCGGCCCCGTGTGGATCCACGGACTGACGAGCGAGGCGCTCGAGGGCGCGCCCCTCTTCCAGGACATCGCCGAGGAGTTCACGACCCGGCTCGAGGGGCGGGTGCTCGTCGCGCACAACGCCGTCTTCGACTGGCAGATGATCGCCCGGGAGTACGCGCGGGCGCAGCGCGAGGCTCCGGTGCGGCAGCGGCTGTGCACCATCGCGCTCTCCAAGGAGCTCGGGCTCCCGCTGCCCAACCACAAGCTGGAGTCCCTCGCCGCGCACTTCGGCGTCGTCCAGCAGCGGGCGCACCACGCGCTGGACGACGCGCGCGTGCTGGCCGAGGCGTTCCGGCCCAGCCTCAGGGCCGCGGCGGCCAACGGGGTGCGGCTGCCGCTGCTGGAGTGCCGGCCGCTGACCGAGTGGTCGGACCGTCCCGCGCCCCGTATCGGCCAGCAGGCGGGCTACGGCGGCTACCGGCCGACCAGTTGGCGCCCGGCCCGCAAGCGGCCCGCCTGCCCCTACCCCAACCCGGGGCGCTACGAGGCGGGCGGGCGGCTCAAGCAGGGCATGCGGGTCGCCTTCTCGGGTGACACCTCGGTGGAGCGCGATCTGCTGGAGGACCGCGCGACCGAGGCCGGGCTGCACGTGGCCACCAGCCTGTCCCGGCTCACCAGTCTGCTCGTCACGAACGACCCGGACTCGGGCACGTCCAAGGTGGTCAAGGCGCGGCAGTTCGGCACGCCGGTCGTGGACGAGGCGGCGTTCGGGCAACTCCTCGCGGATGTGGAGCCGGCGTCGGAGGGGTGACCGCGTGCGGAGCGGCGTCGGAGGGGTGACCGTACGGACGGGTGATTGGGGGGCGACTCGCCCGGCACCCGCTCGCCCGGGCCGGGATGACGGCTCACCCTGTGGCGCATGGCGACCTGTGAGGTATGTGGCAATCAGTACGGAATGACCTTCGAGGTGCACGCGCAGGGCGCGGTGCACGTCTTCGACTGCTTCTCCTGCGCGATCCACCGCATGGCACCCATCTGCGAGCACTGCCGTGTACAGATCATCGGCCAGGGCGTGGAGGTCGAGGGCCACTGGTACTGCGGCGCGCACTGCGCACGCGCGGAGGGAAAGGCGGGAATTGTCGACAAGGTGTGAAACCGTACCCGCCTGATCGCACCCCACGACCGAGTTGTACGGTCGTGGGGTGTACCGCTTCCTGATGTCCCGGCAGTGGGTGATCCTCACGCTGATCGCCCTGCTTCTCATCCCCACGATGATCAGGCTGGGCATCTGGCAGATGCATCGCTACGAGGAGCGCACCGCCCGGAACCAGCTGGTCTCGGACGCGCTGGCGGCCGACCCGGTGCCCGTGGAGAAGCTGACCGGACCCGGGCACACCGTCACCAGCGCCGAGCGGTACCACACCGTGACCGCGAAGGGTCACTTCGACACGGAGGACGAGGTCGTCGTCCGCCGCCGTACCAACTCCGACGACGAGGTCGGCTACCACGTCCTCACCCCGTTCGTCCTCGACGACGGCAAGGTCCTGCTGGTCAACCGGGGCTGGATCCCCTCCGACGGCCCGAGCCAGACCACGTTCCCGAAGGTTCCCGCACCGCCGGCCGGCGAGGTCACCGTCACGGGGCGGCTGATGCCCGACGAGACGACCGAGGCGAGCGGCATCAAGAACCTCGAAGGGCTCCCGGACCGGCAGATCATGCTGATCAACAGCGCGCAGGAGGCACGGCGCCTGGACGTCCGGGTGCTCGGCGGTTACATCGCCCAGACGGCACCCGAGCCGAAGGGCGACACCCCCGAGCTCCTCGGCAACCCGGGCAAGGAGGACGCCGCGCTGAACTACGCCTACGCCTACCAGTGGTGGCTGTTCGCCGCGGCCGTCCCGGTCGGCTGGGTGATCCTGGCCCGCCGCGAGGCCCGGGACCGGGCGCAGGCGGCGGCCGAGAAGACGGACGCGACGGAGGCGGAGCCGGCGGCCGTGTGACCGCCGGTGGTCGGCCGCCCCACGGTGCGAGGCAGCAGCCGACCGCGGGGCACGTCAGCAGCACCGCCCCCGCGGCCCCGACCCCCGGTCCAGCGTGCGCAGCAGCTCGCGGACGTACCAGGCCACGGCCCGCGCACAGCGCACGGCCCTCATGAGCGGGCCCCGGTCAGGGACTCGGCCGGCTCCCCCGGCACCTCGATGCGGGACTCGACATACGGCGCCTCGGTGGTCGGCAGCGGACCCGAGGCCCGGGCCGCCCGTACGCACACCACCGCCGCGTTCACGAGCACCACGGCGACCAGCAGCAGGAACAGGGCGATCAGTACGCCGTCGACCGTGGAGTTGGTGATGACGGTCCGCATGTCGGCCGCGTTCTTGGCGGGCGGCAGGACCTGGCCGGCGTCGAGGGCGTCGGCGTAGCGGGCGCGCTGGGCGAAGAAGCCCACCTTCGGGTCGTCCGAGAAGATCTTCTGCCAGCCGGCGGTGAAGGTGATGGCGACGACCCAGGCGAGCGGAACGCCGGTGACCCAGGCCCAGCGCAGCTTCCCGGACTTGATCAGGACCGTGGTGCAGACGGCCAGGGCGATCGCGGCGAGGAGCTGGTTCGCGATGCCGAAGAGCGGGAAGAGCTGGTTGATTCCGCCGAGCGGGTCGGTGGCGCCGGTGTACAGGAAGTAGCCCCAGGCCGCGACGACCAGGGCGCTGCACAGCCAGATGCCCGGCTTCCAGTTGACCCGGCCGGCCGGCTTCCAGACGTTGCCGAGCATGTCCTGGAGCATGAAGCGGCCGACCCGGGTGCCCGCGTCCACGGTCGTCAGGATGAACAGCGCCTCGAACATGATCGCGAAGTGGTACCAGAAGGCCTTCATCGCGGTGCCGCCGATGACCCCGGAGAAGATCTCCGACATGCCGACGGCCAGTGTCGGTGCCCCGCCGGAGCGGGCGATCAGCGTCTGTTCCTCCACGGCCTCGGCCGCCTGGGTCAGCTGGTCCGGGCTGATCGTGAAGCCGAGGCCGGCGACCGCGTGGGACGCCGATTCGGCCGTCGTGCCCAGGAGGGCCGCCGGGGCGTTCATGGCGTAGTACAGGCCCGGCTCCAGGGTCGCGGCCGCGATCAGCGCCATGATCGCGACGAACGACTCCATCAGCATGGCGCCGTAGCCGATCATCCGGACCTGGGACTCCTTCTGGATCAGCTTCGGCGTGGTGCCGGAGGCGACCAGGGCGTGGAAGCCGGACAGCGCGCCGCAGGCGATGGTGATGAAGAGGAAGGGGAAGAGCGCGCCGGCGAAGACGGGGCCCGCGCCCGAGGAGGCGAAGTCGCTCACCGCGTCCGCGCGCAGCACCGGGGCGGCGACCACCACGCCCACCGCGAGCAGCGCGATCGTGCCGATCTTCATGAAGGTGGAGAGGTAGTCGCGCGGCGCGAGCAGCATCCACACCGGCAGCACGGAGGCGACGAAGCCGTAGCCGACCAGGCAGAAGACGAGGGTCGCGGGGCTCAGGGTGAAGGCGGAGGCCAGCGAGGACTGCTGGATCCAGCTGCCGCCGACGATGGCGAGCAGCAGCAGCGCGACGCCGATCAGGCTGGTCTCGACGACCCGGCCCGGGCGGATGACGTGCAGCCAGAAGCCCATGAACAGGGCGATGGGGATGGTCATGGCGACGGAGAAGGTGCCCCACGGGGAGTGGGCGAGGGCGTTGACGACGACCAGGGCCAGCACACCGAGCAGGATGATCATGATGGCGAACACGGCGATCAGGGCGGCGGCCCCGCCCCACCGGCCGATCTCGTCCCGGGCCAGCTGCCCGAGCGACGTGCCGTCCCGCCGCATGGACAGGAACAGCACGACCATGTCCTGCACCGCGCCCGCGAAGATCACGCCGGCCACGATCCACAGCGTCCCGGGCAGATAGCCCATCTGGGCCGCGAGCACCGGCCCCACCAGCGGTCCGGCACCGGCGATCGCGGCGAAGTGGTGGCCGAGCAGCACCCGGCGGTCGGTGGGATGGAAGTCGACGCCGTCCTCGAGGCGCTCGGCGGGGGTGGCCCGGCGGTCGTCGGGCCGGAGCACCCGCCGGGCGACGAAGCGGGAGTAGAAGCGGTAGGCGATGGCGTACGAGCCGAGCGCCGCGACGACCAGCCAGACGGCCGAGATGTCCTCGCCCCGGGCGAGGGCGAGGACACCCCAGGCGATCGCGCCGAGCAGGGAGACGGCGACCCAGAGCAAGAGGGACCAAAGGTGCATTCGCTGCTTTTCGGGCGCTGGCCGACCGGATTCGGGCAGGACTGATACGGGCATGGCGGCTCCTCACCGTGGCGGTGGTGTGCGACAGGACCTGCGCGGGGGCCGGTGCGGGGGCGCTTCCCCGACCTGCGCACCTCTCCCGCTCGCTGTCGGTCTGTGCAAGAGTTGCGCTCCCGCCGGAACCGGATGACACGGCGTTCCCGGAAGATTTCCCGCCGGTTTCCTGTCCTCCGGACGGGCCGTCCGCGCAACTCTCGCGCAAGGGCACAGGCACACCAAGGACGGTGACCCATGGCTGACGGCGCCATGACCGCGACGTTTCTCGCCGTGATCGGCGGGGCGTCGCTGCTCGCGGTCACCGCGCGGCGGCTGCGTCCGGTGGACCGGCTGCCCTCCCTGGAGGGCTGGGCGCTGGCCGACCGTAGCCTCGGCCCCGGCTGGACCTGGCTGCTGCTCGGCGGCACGATCTTCACCGCGTACACCTTCACCGCCGTGCCCGGTCTCGCTTACGGCAACGGCGCGCCCGCCTTCTTCGCGGTGCCGTACACGGTGATCGTCTGCCCGCTCGCCTTCGTGCTGCTGAGCCGGCTGTGGAGCGTGGCCCGCCGGCACGGCTACGTCACCGCCGCCGATTTCGTCCGGGGCCGGTACGGGTCGCCGCCGCTGGCCCTGGTGGTCGCGCTGACCGGGATCCTCGCGACGATGCCGTACCTGGCGCTGCAACTGATCGGCATCCGGGCGGTGCTGACGGCCGGGGGCGTCCATCCGCGGGGTGTGGCCGGGGACCTGGTGCTGGTGGCGCTGTTCGCCGGGCTCGCGGTGGCCACGTACCGGCACGGGCTGCGCGCTCCCACGGTCATCTCGGCGCTGAAGGCGGTGGCCGTGTTCGGCTCGCTGACCGCCGTGACCTGGCTGGTCCTCGAACGGTTCGGCGGCCCCGGCCCGGTCTTCGACGGCGCCGCGGCACGGCTGGGCGACCAGGCGCTGCTCCTGTCCCCCGCCCAGCAGCCCGCCTACGCCACCCTCGCCCTCGGCTCCGCCCTCGCCCTGCTGATGTACCCGCATGTGCTCACCGCCGGTTTCGCCGCCGACGGGCCGCGCACCCTGCGCAAGGTGTCGGTGGCGCTGCCGGCCTGGACCGGGCTGCTCGCGCTGTTCGGGTTCCTCGGCTTCGCCGCCCTCGCGGCGGGGGTGCGAGCGCCGCGCGGCGGTGCCGAGGCGGCCGTGCCGATGCTGGTCGACCGGCTGATGCCGGCGCCGCTGGCCGGGCTGGTGTTCGCCGCGATCGCCGTGGGGGCGCTCGTCCCGGCCGCGGTGATGTCGATCGCCGCCGCGACGAGCTTCGTCCGCAACGTCTACGTCGAGTACGTCCAGCCGACGGCCACGCCCAAGCGTCAGGTGCGCATCGCCAAGGCGGTGTCGGTCACCGCGAAGGTGGGCGCCGTGGCGTTCGTGTTCGGGCTGCGCGACCAGGACGCCATCAACCTCCAGTTGCTCGGCGGCGTATGGATCCTGCAGATCTTCCCGGCCGTCGCCGTCGGGCTGTTCACCGGGCGGCTGCATCCGCGGGCGCTGCTCGCCGGGTGGGCCGTGGGCATGGCGTCGGGGACGTACCTAGTGGTGCGCGAGGGGTTCTCCTCGATCGTGCCGCTCGGCACCGGCGCGGGGCCGCTGGAGATCTACGCCGGGCTCGCGGCCCTGCTGCTCAATCTGGCCGTCGCGGTGGCCGGCACCGCGATGCTGACCCGCCTGGGCGTCCCGCGCGGCGCCGACTCGACCGACCTGCCGTCCCGCCTGACCGTCCGGCGACGCCCGGAGACCGGAGCGAACAACCCGTGAGACGCAGACAGCACTCCCCCGTCGCGGCGCCGCCCGTGCCACCGCCCGCCACCGTGCCCCTGCCCCCGGCGGCCGCCGACCCGGCCGACCTGGAGCGGGAGGCCGGCGTGGCCCGCCTCTTCGAGCTGCACTACTCCTCGATGCTGCGGCTCGCCGTCCTGCTGGGCGCCGACGACCCGGAGAACGTGGTGGCCGAGGCGTACTACCAGATCTACCGCAAGTGGCGGCGGCTGCGGGACGCGGCCGCGGCGGAGGCCTATCTGCGGTCCACGGTCTGCAATCTGACGCGGATGCGGATACGCCACCTCCAGGTCGCCCGCCGGCACGAGGAGAACCCGCCGAGCACGCCGGACGAGACGGTCGCCTCCGCCGAGCACGCCGCGCTGCTGCGCGACGACCAGCGCGTGCTCATCGACGCGCTCCAGCAGTTGCCGCCCCGTCAGCGCGAGGCACTGGTGCTGCGGCACTGGCTCGGTCTGAAGGAGAGCGAGATAGCCGCCGCGATGGGTATCTCCGGCGGTTCCGTCAAGACGCACACGGCACGCGGCATCGCCGCCCTGACCCAGGTGATGGAGGCCCGGCGATGAAGGACACGAGCCCGGACCGGACCGGCCACGGGGAAGGCCGCACCGAGCGCGAGCTGCGCGAGGCACTCGAGGCGCTGGCCGGCGGGGTGCTCCCCGACCCCGACGCGTACCGCACGGCACGGGGCGAGTGGCTGCGGCGCGAACGCCGGCGGCGGCTCGTGCTCGCCGTGCTGATCGCGGTCGTCTTCACCCTGGCCACGCTGATCGGCCTGTGGGTGCTGAACCAGGCACCGTCGGATCCCGGCGTCATCTTCGACGGCACCGGCTCCCCCGCCGCCGAGGGCCTGTCACTCACCCGGCTCCACCCCTGATTGCAGGCCCGACTTGCCGGGAACCCGCACTCCGTGCATACCGGTATCGAGGACTACGCGCTCGTCGGTGACGAACAGACCGCGGCCCTGGTCGGCATGGACGGCTCCGTCGACTGGCTGTGCCTGCCCCGCTTCGACTCGGCCGCCTGCTTCGCCAAGCTGCTCGGCGACGAGGACAACGGCTACTGGCGCATCGCCCCCGTGGGGGTGGACCGGTGCACCCGGCGCGCCTACCGCCGCGACACCCTCGTCCTGGACACCGAGTGGGAGACCGAGCAGGGGGCGGTCCGTGTCACCGACCTGATGCCCCAGCGCGACCAGGCCCCCGACCTCGTACGGATCGTCGAGGGCCTGGAGGGCGAGGTGACGCTCCACAGCGTCCTCAAGCTGCGCTTCGACTACGGCTCGATCATTCCGTGGATGCGCCGGGCCGACGGCCACCGGGTCGCCGTGGCCGGCCCGGACTCCACCTGGCTGCGCAGCGAGCCCGAGGTGCGCAGCTGGGGCGAGGACTTCGGAACGCACGCGGAGTTCACGGTCGCCAAGGGCGAGAAGGTCGCGTTCGTCATGACCTGGCACCCCTCCCACGAGTCGCGCCCGCCGCTCGTCGACCCGTTCGACGCGCTGCGTCACAGCGTCGAGGACTGGCGGGCCTGGGTGTCGCGCTGCCGCTACCAGGGGCCGTACCGGGACGCCGTCGTCCGCTCCCTGATCACCCTCAAGGCGCTCACCTACGCCCCGACCGGCGGCATCGTCGCCGCCCTCACCACCTCACTGCCCGAGGAGCCGGGCGGGGTGCGCAACTGGGACTACCGCTACTGCTGGCTGCGCGACTCCACCCTCACCCTGGGCGCGCTGCTGGCGGCGGGCTACCAGGAGGAGGCCGAGGCCTGGCGGAACTGGCTGCTGCGCGCGGTCGCCGGCGACCCGGCCGATCTGCAGATCATGTACGGCCTGGCGGGCGAGCGGCGGCTGCCCGAGTCCGAGCTGCCGTGGCTGTCCGGCTTCGCCGGGTCCGCGCCCGTCCGTATCGGGAACGACGCCGTGAACCAGCTCCAGCTGGACGTCTACGGCGAGGTCATGGACTCGCTGTCGCTGGCCCGCGAGTCGGGCCTGTCGGCCCAACCGGACGTGTGGGCGCTGCAGACGGCCCTGATGGACTTTCTGCGGACCCACTGGCGCCAGCCCGACGAGGGGCTGTGGGAGGTGCGCGGCGGCCGGCGCCAGTTCGTGCACTCGAAGGTGATGGTGTGGGTGGCCGCCGACCGTGCCGTACGCACCCTGGAACGCCATCCGGAGCTGGACGGCGACCTGGAGGGCTGGCGCGCGCTGCGCGACGAGGTGCACCGCGAGGTGTGCGAGCGTGGCTACGACCCCGGACGCAACACCTTCACGCAGTCCTACGGTTCACGCGAACTGGACGCCGCGCTGCTGCTCATCCCGCGCGTCGGTTTCCTGCCGCCCGACGACCCGCGGGTGATCGGCACCATCGACGCGATCCGCGCGGAGCTGGACCACCACGGGCTCCTGCTCCGCTACACGACCGACGACGCGGACGTGGACGGACTGCCCGGCTCCGAGGGCACCTTCGTGGTGTGCTCGTTCTGGCTCGCGGACGCCCTGTTCATGACCGGCCGCACGAAGGAGGCCCGCGCACTGTTCGAGCGGCTGGTGGGTCTCGCCAACGACGTCGGCCTGCTGTCCGAGGAGTTCGACCCGGTGACCGGCCGGCAGCTCGGCAACTTCCCGCAGGCGTTCAGCCACATCGGCCTCGTGAACACCGCCCTCGCCCTGTTCGGCGCGGAGGGGGCAGGATAGGAACCATGGATCTTGGACTGAAGGACCGGGTGTACGTCGTCACCGGGGCCACTCGAGGCCTCGGCAACGCTTCCGCGCGCGAGCTGGTCGCGGACGGGGCGAAGGTGGTCGTCTCGGGCAGGGACGAGAAGAGCGTCGCCGAGACGGCGGACGCGCTGGGCCCGAACGCGGTCGGGGTGGCCGTCGACAACGCCGATCCCGAGGCGGCGGCCCGGCTGATCGGGGCCGCGCGGGAGAACTTCGGGCGCTTCAACGGTGTCCTGATCAGCGTGGGCGGCCCGCCGGCCGGGTTCGTCGCCGACAACACGGACGAGCAGTGGCAGGCGGCTTTCGAGTCGGTGTTCCTCGGTGCCGTACGGCTGGCTCGCGCCGCGGCCTCCGAGCTGGAGGCCGGGGGTGTCATCGGGTTCGTGCTGTCCGGGTCGGTGTACGAGCCGATTCCGGGACTGACCATCTCGAACGGGCTGCGGCCCGGGCTCGCGGGGTTCGCCAAGTCGTTGTCGGAGGAGCTGGGGCCGCGGGGGATCCGGGTGATCGGGGTGCTGCCCGGGCGTATCGACACGGACCGCGTGCGCCAGCTGGACGGGTTGTCGGCGGATCCCGAGGCGACCAGGGCGGCTTCGGAGTCGCGCATTCCGTTGCGGCGGTACGGGGCGCCCGAGGAGTTCGGGCGGGTGGCCGCGTTCCTGATGTCGCCGGCGGCGTCCTATCTGACCGGGGTCATGGTTCCTGTGGACGGCGGAGCGCGGCACGGGTTCTGAGACCTGACCAAGCCGTACTCAACTCACCCTCTCCGCACGGTGCTTGACACCCCGCAGCCTCACCTCCGCCGGGAGTGCGGCAAGGCCCGCCGACGTCCTGGCGTGGGCCAGGGGGCCGGTCGTCAGGTCGTGCAGAGCCGTTCCCGGGTCCACGTGCGGTTCCAGCGCGAGCCGTACGCGGGCCTCGGGGGCGGTACGGCGGCCGGTCAGGCGGGCGTCGGCGCGGTCCACGCCGTCGGCCCGTTCCGCCTCCTGGGCGAGGGCGCTCTCCAGGGCCCGGCCGCGCAGCAGCGCGCCGTCACCGTCGCCGGTGTCGACGAGGACCTCGGCGAGGCGGCGCCGGCGGAGCACCGCGACGAACCACCACAGGGCGAGCAGCAGAACAACGGCGAGTACGGCGATGACGGTCGGCCACCACCAGCCGTCCTCCCGCCAGCGCGTGCGTTCCGCGTCGCTCAGCAGAACGTCGTGCCGGCTGTCGTGGATCCACCACGACGGTGCCGGGGCGCCGAGGCCGACGGCCAGTACCGAGCCGCCCAGCACCAGCAGGACGAGGCCCACGAGCCCGATGATCACGCGGTTGACGATCCGGAGCACCGCCGTCACCCCTTCCGGCCGGGCCGCCGCACGCGCACCGACACCGCGGGCGGCCGGGACAGCCCCAGTCCGCGGACCGCGTCGGGTAGCACGGCGTCCAGTTCGGTTCGTACGTCGTCCAGTTCACGGAAATGCGACGCGGCGCGGACCCTCGCCCGGGTCCGGCGCACCCGGACGTCCACGGACTGCACGCCGGACACCTCCATGGCCCGGTCCCGCAGCGCGGACGCGGCGGCGTCGCGGTGCAGTCCGGCGTGTACGTCGGCGTGCGCGCGCCTCATCGGGAGCACGGCCCGCAGGCCGGGCGTGGCGGCAAGGACGAGCAGCCAGAGCCCGAGGGCGGCGGCCACCCCGGCCCCGACGAGCACCCAGATGTCGTCCAGGGGCCGTTCGGCGAGCTGCCGGGCGAGTTCCCGGCGCCAGCTCATGACGGGCCGGTCGGCGCGCACGGACGCGATGTCGTACAGGAACAGTCCGGCGAGGCCAAGGAGCAGCAGCGCGACGATGCCGGCGGGGACGCGGCGCGCCGACCAGAAGCGGCCTTCGCTTCCGCCCTCGCCGTCGGGTGCGGGCGGCGGTCCGTCGGCTTCCGCCGGCGCGGCCCGGTCGGGTCCGTCGCCGGTCTCCGACGTGTCGACGACCGGCAGGCGCTGGGTGGTGCCCTCCTCGGACTCGGGCGGTTCGGTCGGCTCGGCCGGACCGGTGCCCCGGGGTTCGCTCATCGCGTCCTCCCCTGTGCCGCGCCGGGCCCGGCGACCAGGTGCAGCCGCTCCACCTGGACGACGACCTCCGGCACGTCCATGCCCGCCAGGGTGCCCACCCGCTCGACGACTTGGTGACGCACCTGGCGGCAACGGTCGCCGACGTCGCAGGGGTAGTCGAGTTCGATGTGCACCCGGACGTGGGCGGCCTCGTGGTGGACGACCACGCTGGCGGAGGGCCGGCCGGCGTCGGGCGGCAGTGTCCCGACGGCCTCGCGGGCCGCCTGCGAGGCGATCTTCGCGACCACCCGGTCGGCGATCCGGGTCGCGCCGCGCTCACCCGGCGGGACGGCCGTCATGGGTCTGTCGAGCTCACCGGCCCCCGCGCTCACGGTCGTCACCGCCGCCGTTCGTGACGTGGACGGAAGAAGTCGCCGAAGTCCATGTCCCCGTCCAGGAACCGGCCGACGACGAAGCCGACGGCGCCCAGCGCCGCCACCAGCAGGAAGGCGCCGAAACCGCCGAAGTATCCGGCGAATGCCAACGCCATGCCGGCGATCATGCCGACCACGGCCATGCTCATGCGCTCCTCAGCTCCTCAGCCGCTGTGTTGTCCGGTGGCCCGTGCCTCACTGGATCCGCCGTTCCGGTTCCTCTTCCTCCTCGTCCGGCAGCTTCACATCGCTCACCGCGATGTTGACCTCGACGACCTCGAGGCCGGTCATCCGCTCGACGGCGGTGATGACGTTCTCCCGTACATCCCGGGCGACATCGGCGATCGACACGCCGTAGTCGACGACGATCTCCAGGTCGAGGGCGGCCTGTACCTCGCCGACCTCCGCCTTCACCCCGCGTGTCACGGACTTGGCGCCACCGGGTACGCGGTCGCGCACGGCTCCGAAGGTGCGTGAGATGCCGCTGCCCATGGCGTGCACGCCGTCCACGTCGCGTGCGGCGAGCCCGGCGATCTTCTCCACCACGCCGTCCGCGATCGTCGTACGCCCCCGGGAGCCCGGGTCTCCCCCGGCACGCTTGGCCAGCGGACTCCTGCGCGCCGCCGACGTCTCGGACTCCCCGCCCCGGTTCTCGGTCATGTCAGTCATCACCGCACGTCCTTTTCGGTTGTCGTCCTTCGACCACCGTAAGCACGGTTGCGTGGTAGCGCGCCTCTGATGCGGCAGGCTGGAGGAATGACGGGTGACCGGTGGACGCAGACAGTGAGACATCAGCTGGGCCTCGGCAGGCTCCTGCCGCTGGGTGATGCGCGGGACGGCGCATGGATCGCCGAGCAGGCGGCTGAGGCGGTGCTGCGGCGCGCGGCTCAGGACGCTCCGGGCGTACGCCTCGACGCGCTCCGTGTCGCGCTCGCCGACCCGGCGGACACCCGGGAGCCCGCCGTACCGGCCCCGCCGAGTGCGCAGCCGCCCGGACCGCTGCGGGTGACGGCGGAGTTCGCGGCCACGGCCTCGCAGCCGCTGCCGGCGACGGCGTCCCAGCTGCGGGCGACGCTGGCGACCGCCGCGACGCAGGGGCTGGGTCTGGCGGTGTCGGAGGTGGACCTGCGCGTGACGGGGCTGCTGGACGAGGAGCCGGAACCCGGGCCCGCCGTACGTCTCCCCGAACCTCCTCGGGCCGCGCGGCCCGAGGGCGGTGACGAGGGCCGCGTCGCGACCGCCGCGCTCGAGGTCCCGGGCGTGCTCCACCTCACCGCCGCGCTGGGCCACCCGGTGCACATCGAGGAACTCCCGGGCGAGGCCGCGCTGCCGCACCGTCATGTCCGGCTGGAACTCGCGGTGGGCGCGGACCACCAGGCCCGTGAGGTGGCCCGCGCGGTCCGCACGGCGGTGCGCAGGACACTGCCGGACCACCCGACGGTGGCGGTCCTGGTGAGCGGGATCGGCTGAGGGATCCCTGCTGGGCCGGGAGGTTCCGCCTCAGTCCCCGATGCCCGCGAGGTCCCGCAGCCGGCGGGCCTGAGCCTGGCGTTCCGCGCCGCGCTGGGCCTCGTACGTGCGGTCCTGAGCGCCGCGCAGCAGCGCCTTGGTCTCGACGACGGCGTCGCGGGGCGCGGCGAGCACGGCCGAGACGAGGTCGCGGACCGTGTCGTCGAGCTGGCCGGCGGGCACGGCCACATTGGCCAGGCCGGTGTGCACGGCCTCCTCGGCCGTGACGAAGCGCCCCGTCACGCAGATCTCCAGCGCGCGGGCGTATCCCACGAGGCCCACCAGCGGATGCGTGCCCGTCAGATCGGGCACGAGTCCGAGGCTGGTCTCGCGCATGGCGAACTGCACGTCGTCGGCAACGACGCGCAGGTCGCAGGCGAGGGCGAGCTGGAAGCCCGCCCCGATGGCATGCCCCTGGACGGCGGCGATGGAGACGATGTCGCTGCGCCGCCACCAGGCGAACGCCTCCTGGTACTCGGCGATGGTCGCGTCCAGCTCGGCGTCGTCACCACGCGCGAGGTCGATGAACGACGGTTCCCCGTCGAAGCCCTCGGGCGTGAACGCCTGCCGGTCGAGGCCGGCCGAGAAGGACTTTCCCTCGGCCCGCAGCACCACGACACGGACGGAGCCCGGCAGCTGCCGACCGGCCTCGGTCAGCGCCCGCCACAGAGCGGGGCTCTGCGCGTTGCGCTTGACCGGGTTGGTCAGCGTCACCGTGGCGACCGCGTCGTCGACGGTGAGCCGTACGCCGTCCTTGTCGAGTACGGGAACGAGGTCCTTGTCGGGCGAAGCCATGGACGCCTCCGATGTGTGCGGTCAGCTAAGTGACTGCACAGTAACCACCCGGTCGATCAGCCGACCGACCGGGTGGCCACCATCGAAGCCGAGGGGCCACCCGGGGTCAGGCCGTGGCCTTTTTGCCCCGGGTCGCCCCGCCACGCCCTCGCAGCGTGACGCCCGACTCACTGAGCATGCGGTGCACAAAGCCATACGAGCGGCCGGTCTCCTCGGCCAACGCCCGGATGCTCGCACCGGCGTCGTACTTCTTCTTCAGGTCTGCCGCGAGCTTGTCGCGCGCGGCGCCGGTCACCCGGCTGCCCTTCTTCAGAGTCTCGGCCACCCGTGCCTCCTCATGGGAAGTGCGCTCTGGTCTCCTCATGATCACCCCTCCGGGCCTTGATGGCCACCCATTCGGCAAGGTCCGTGAGACAAGGTTGTGACGACGGGAGCACATCCCCACATCCGGAATACGGAATTCCGAAGAGCGGCGTCCGTACGGCCGAACGGATTGTCCCGGGAAATGCCAGGTCAGAAAGGCGTCACGGCCGAGCCCGGAAGAATCGTGGGCTCGGCCGCGAAATCGATGTAGGACACACCTCGGTACGAGGAGATCTCACACAGATGATGGATCACCGCTAGGCCGAATGATCCATACGCCGTTGATCACGTATTCGATCAAGCGGCACTGACGCTCAGGCCAGGGCGACGAGGTCCGCGTAGTCGGCGCCCCACAGGTCCTCGACGCCGTCCGGCAGCAGGATGATCCGCTCCGGCTGGAGCGCCTCGACCGCGCCCTCGTCGTGCGTGACGAGGACGACAGCGCCCTTGTACGTGCGCAGCGCGCCGAGGATCTCCTCGCGGCTGGCCGGGTCGAGGTTGTTGGTCGGCTCGTCGAGGAGCAGGACGTTCGCCGAGGACACGACCAGGGTGGCGAGCGCCAGACGGGTCTTCTCGCCGCCGGAGAGGACCCCGGCCGGCTTGTCGACGTCGTCGCCGGAGAACAGGAACGAGCCGAGCGTCTTGCGGACCTCCACCAGATCCAGGTCGGGGGCGGCCGAGCGCATGTTCTCCAGGACCGTGCGCTCCGGGTCGAGGGTCTCGTGCTCCTGCGCGTAGTAGCCCAGCTTGAGGCCGTGGCCCTCGATGACCTCGCCGGTGTCGGGCTTCTCGGCCCCGCCGAGCAGCCGGAGCAGGGTCGTCTTGCCCGCGCCGTTGAGGCCGAGGATGACGACGCGCGAGCCCTTGTCGATGGCCAGGTCGACGTCGGTGAAGATCTCCAGCGATCCGTAGGACTTCGACAGGCCCTCGGCCATGAGCGGGGTCTTGCCGCACGGCGAGGGCTCGGGGAAGCGCAGTTTGGCGACCTTGTCGGACTTCCGCTCCGCCTCCAGGCCGGCCAGCAGCTTGTCCGCCCGGCGGGCCATGTTCTGCGCGGCGACGGTCTTGGTGGCCTTGGCCCGCATCTTGTCGGCCTGCGAATGGAGCGCGGAGGCCTTCTTCTCGGCGTTCTGCCGTTCGCGCTTGCGGCGCTTCTCGTCGGCCTCGCGCTGCTGCTGGTAGAGCTTCCAGCCCATGTTGTAGACATCGATCTGGGAGCGGTTGGCGTCCAGGTAGAACACCTTGTTCACGACCGTCTCGACCAGCTCGACGTCGTGGGAGATCACGATGAAGCCGCCGCGGTAGGTCTTCAGGTAGTCGCGCAGCCAGATGATCGAGTCGGCGTCGAGGTGGTTGGTCGGCTCGTCGAGCAGCAGGGTGTCCGCGTCGGAGAACAGGATGCGGGCCAGCTCGATACGGCGGCGCTGACCGCCGGAGAGCGTGTGCAGGGGCTGGCCGAGCACACGGTCGGGCAGATTGAGCGCGGCGGCGATGGTGGCGGCCTCGGCCTCGGCGGCGTACCCGCCCTTGGTGAGGAACTCCGTCTCCTGGCGCTCGTACTGCTTGAGCGCCTTCTCGCGGGTGCCGCCCTTGCCGTTGGCGATGCGCTCCTCGTTCTCGCGCATCTTGCGGATCAGTATGTCCAGGCCGCGCGCGGAGAGGATGCGGTCGCGGGCGAGGACGTCGAGGTCGCCGGTGCGGGGGTCCTGCGGGAGGTAGCCGACCTCGCCGGAGCGGGTGATGGTGCCGCCGGCGGGGATGCCGTCGCCGGCGAGGCACTTGGTCAGGGTGGTCTTCCCTGCGCCGTTGCGGCCGACCAGGCCGATGCGGTCGCCCTTGGCGACTCGGAAGGTGGCGTTTTCGATGAGGACGCGGGCACCGGCGCGCAGCTCGATACCGGAGGCGGAGATCACGGACAGACTCCAGGGCGGATACGGGGGCGGGATGGACGGCTGAGGACGTTCCCGCCGTCTAATGCGCGAGGAGAATGGCCATGGGGGACAGTCTAACGGGGACGTGCAAGCACTTTTTGACTGAGTCAGGCAGCGGGACAAAGAGGAAGTGATCGCCATGGCAGGCTCGTCCGGCGGACGTCCGAGCATTTACCCGACGCTGCTGTACACGGACGCGAAAGCGGCGATCCGGCAGCTCACGGAGGCCTTCGGCTTCACGGAGCTCTCGGTGTACGAGGGCGAGGACGGCTCGGTGATGCACGCCGAGCTGACGCAGGGCAACGGCGCGGTGATGGTCGGCAGCAAGGGCCGCGGCGGCCTGTTCGACGCGGCCATGAAGGAGGCGGGCACCACGGGGGTGTACGTGGTGGTGGACGACGTGGACGCACACCACCGCCGCGCCGTGGACCACGGCGTGGAGATCCTGATGCCCCCGACGGACCAGGACTACGGCTCGCGGGACTACATGGCCCGGGACCTCGAGGGCAATGTGTGGAGCTTCGGGACGTACACGCCCGAGATAACCCTCTAGCTGCCGCCGGTGTGCACCTGGAACGCGGCCCGGCGTACGGCCTTGGCCAGGGCCGGGTCGGGGTGGGCCGCGGCGAGGGCGACCAGGACCTGCACGGTGCGCGGGTGCCCGACGGCGCGTACCTCGTCCAGGAGCATCGGGATGGTGGGCTGGATCGCCGATTCCAGGTGCCGGACGAGCAGCGGGGCCTCACCGTGGTCGGCGACGGCGGCCGCGGTGTCCACCCACAGCCAGGTCGCCTCCTGACGGGTGAGGACCTCGTGGGCGTCCTCCGGGTCGGCGCCGTCGTGCTCGGCCAGCCACAGCAGGGCGTACGGCCTGAGCGTCGGCTCGGCGACCACGCCGCGGACGTCGGGCTCGGCGGGAGCGCCGACCACGCGCAGCGCCTCGAAGGCGAGGCCGCGCAGCAGGGCGTCCTCGCCGCGGGCGGCGCCGAGGAGTTCGGTGACGGCGCTGCCGACGGGGCGGGCGGCGAGCCAGGCGCGGTACTCGGCGCGGGCCGCGTTCGGGCGCAGCTGGGCGCAGCCGCGGAGCATGTCCTCGGCCGCCTGCTCGATGTTCCCGGCGGGGCTCTGCGCGGCGACGCAGATCTGCTCCAGCTTGACCCAGACGGCCCAGCTGCCGAGCGGGGTGAGCGTGGCCTGGCCGTCGCCGTAGGTGAGGGCGCCGACGGAGGCCAGGGCGCGCAGGGCCCAGTCGAGGAGGGGGGCGAGCGGGGCGTCGGTGGGCTCCGGCTCGGCCACCGGCTCGGGCCGGGGGCCGTAGGGGATCTCGCAGCGTGCGGTGCGCAGCTCGGTGACGCGCTGCTCCAGGAGGTCGAGGAGCTGCTCCACGGGGACGGGGCCGGCGGACAGCTGGAGGAAGGAGAGCGCCTGCGGCATGGCCGAGACGACCTCGGCGACGGCGGCGGCCTCGCGGTCCCCGGGCTCCGGATGGGCGAGCGACCAGGCGTCGAAGAGGGCGACCCAGCCGCGCAGGACGGCGCTGTCGTCGCGGTCCCAGGCGCGCAGCCGCCAGCCGGGGCGGGCGCTGTCGCCGTGCACCTCGACGAGGCCGGCGAGGCGGGCGGTGTCCCAGTCTCCTCTGACCTGAGCCGGGGTCAGGCCCAGGTCGCGGGCGGCCCGTTCGGCGGTCGCGTCGGAGAGGGTGGCCTTGCCGTCGGCGGTGGCGCTGTCCCCGCCGGGGCCGAGCGCGGCGTCGGCCCAGCGGGCGACGCGGGCCGCGGCGGCCAGACCTGAGCGCGCCATTCTGGCCAGCTCCGCCGGTGCCGGGGTGCCCTCCGGGGGGCGCGGTGCGGGTCGGCGCGAGCGCCGCTGGTTCATCGCTCTGGGGGCGGCGGCCAGGGGTCGCGGGCGGACGAGTCGAAGCCTGGAGTCGCGCGGGATACGGGACGTCACGGGTGCAGTCTTCCGGTTGACGGTCCGAAAACCCAAACGGAATGTCACGGCGGGCGACGGGGATGGCCAACGCACCGGGCCCGGCGAGCGGCCGAGGGCCGGAAACAAGCCAGTGGTACGACGCTAAACGGAATCATCGCGACCGGTCGGTGCGGAGCGGGGCGGGACATGGTCGCGACGGGGCGCGGGGGCGAGTGGCGGGGTCACATGAGTGGCGTCAGGAAGCGTCGCAGCGCCTCCTCGTAGGCCTGCGGGTCGGCGTTCCACATCGCTCCGTGGGGCGCGTTGCCGACGGTGTAGAGGGCGACCATGTCGGGGCGCGCGTCGGCGAGGTGGCGGGAGAACCGCCAGGGAGCCACCGTGTCGTCCGGGCCGTGGAAGACGAGCGCCGGGATGTGGAGCCCGTCGAACGGGGCCGGGCCAGCGACGCCGTCGTCGTACAGGCCGGTGCGGCCCTGGGCGGCGCGGACCGCGAGGGGCAGCAGCGCGCCCGGGGTGCGGCGGGCCGCGGCGAGGGCGCGCAGGGTGGTCTGCCAGCTGAGCACCGGGGAGTCCAGGACCAGCCCCGAGACGCGGTCGCGCAGTCCCGAGTGCGCGGCGGCGCGCAGGGCCATGGTGGCGCCGGTGGACCAGCCGTGCAGGACGACCTGCCGGGCGCCGTGGCGCACGGCGTAGCGGATCGCCGCGTCGAGGTCGCGCCACTCGGTCTCGCCGAGGTGGTTCAGTCCGTCGGGCCGGCGGGGTGCGCCCAGGTCGCCGCGGTACGCGAGGGCGAGCACCGGGAAGCGGTTGCGGTGCAGGAACTCCATGACGTTCATGGCCAGTTCCCGTGTGGTGCCCAGGCCGTGCACGGCGATCACCCAGGTGTCCCGGGCGCCGGGCACGAACCAGGCGGGCAGGGCGCCGAGTTCGCCGGGGATGTCGACGTCGGCGTGTTCGAGGCCGAGGGCGGCGCTCGGGTTGCCGACGTACACGTTCGCGGTGAGCCAGGCCTTGTCTCCGGCCTTCAGGGTGCCGTGCGTGACGCTCTCCAGGCGGCGTACGACGGTGTCGGCGGTGTGCGGGGCGGTGTCCAGCACGGGACCGACCACCGCGTGGGAGCCGTCCCCGGAGAGGCCGTAGCGGCCGGGCCGCAGGGCGGCCAGGTCCCGGGTGAGGGTGATCTGGCCCGCGTCGGTGCCGTGCACGGTGAGCCGGGGTTCGGTGGGCAGCGGCCTGCCGGGGGGCGCCTTGAGCGCGGCGTCGCTGGCGACCCGGCCGGCGGCCACGGCGGCTGCCCCGGCTCCGATCACGGCGGTGGCGGCAGCGGCCGCCGCTCTGACAGTGCGCACGGCTCCAGTCTCCCGGCGGACCGGGCGAGGGACCAGTGGGCGGGGGCGGTGGGGTGATGTGCGCCGGAGCGGGGGTGATCGGCCGGGTGACGAGCGCCGGGGCGCGGGTGATCGGCGGGGCGGCGGTTTCCGGTGGGCGGGCCCGGACAGCCGACGGAGCGATGGCCGCGCCCGCGGGGCGGGATGCCGGTGGCCGGTGGCCGGTGGAGCCGACAGCCGCCGCGGGGCGGAATGCCGGCGGCCGGCGATGGCGCCCGCGCCTGCGCGGCGAGATTCAGGTGGCCGGCAGAACGACGGCCGCGCCCGCAGGGCAAGACGCCGACAGCCCACGGAGCCGTGGCCGCGCCCATCAGGGCGGAATGCCGACGGCCGGCGGTGGTGCCCGCACCTGCGCGGCGAGATTCAGGTGGCCGGCAGAACGACGGCCGCGCCCGCAGGGCAAGACGCCGACAGCCCACGGAGCCGTGGCCGCGCCCATCAGGGCGGAATGCCGACGGCCGGCGGTGGTGCCCGCACCTGCGGGGCGAGATTCAGGTGGCCGGCAGAGCGATGGCCGCGCCCACGGGGCAGGACGCCGGCGGCCGACGGTGATGGCCGAGCCTGCAGGGTGGCTTGCCGGCGGCCGGCGGTGGTGGCCTCGCCCGCAGGGCGGGATGCCGGGCGGCCGGTGGAGCGGTGGCTGCGCAAGCGGCGGGTTGTGTGACGGGCACCCGGGGGATGGGCGACGGCGAGGGTCGGTGGGGCAGGAGGCCGGGGCGGACGGGTCAGCCGCGCTGGCCGTATCCGCGGAGCCGGTTCTCCACCTCCGTCAGTTGTTCCGTGGACAGCAGGCTCGGGGACAGGCCCGGGACCGATGCGGCGGTCAGCCACAGCCGGCACATCCATTCCAGCTGGGCGGTGCGGTCGTAGGCCTGGTCCAGTGATGCGCCGTAGGTGATCGTGCCGTGGTTCTGGAGGAGGCAGCCGGAGCGGTCGGCGAGGGCGCGGAGCATGTTCTCGGCCAACTCGTCACTGCCGTACGTCGCATACGGGGCAACCCGGACGGGTCCGCCGAGCGCGGCGGCCATGTAGTGGATCAGCGGGAGCTCGCTCACGAGGGTCGAGACGGCCGTCGCGTGCACGGCGTGGGTGTGGACGACGGCGCGGGCGCCGGTCGTGCGGTAGACGGCGAGGTGCATGGGCAGCTCGCTGGTCGGGACGAGCCCGCCGAGGACCTGCCGGCCGTCGAGGCCGACCCCGGTGACGTCGTCCGGCGCCAGCCGGTCGTAGGGCACGCCCGACGGCGTGACCAGGACGATGTCCCCGACGCGCACCGAGACGTTGCCGGACGTTCCGACGACGAGCCCGTCGCTGACCGTCCGGCGGGCCGTCGCGACGAGGTCTTCCCAGGCGCGCGCCTCCTCGGGGCGCACACCCCTCCGCCGTGACTCCGTCACATCCTGTCCGCCGCCTCGGACGTCCCCCGTGTCCCGCGCGTCGCCTCGCTGCTCAGCCATGCGGCGATCCTGCCAGGCAGCCCTTCAACGCGCCGCCGGGCGGGGGCACTTTAGGCCGGAAACCGAGCATCCGTAAGGGCGCATACCGGCACAAACACATCGCGGATCTCTCTTGGCCGGAGATCATCGGACATTCAACGGCCCTCCAGTACTCTCTGGGGGATTTGCCGTGCACGTAGCCATTCCGGGGGGAACCACATGGCCCGTGACTACATATCGACCCGCCGACGCGGCCGCTTACTGGCGGTCTCCGCCGCCGCACTCGCGCTGGGAGGGACCTCGCTCGCGGAGTTCCCGGCCGCGGCGGCGAGCCGCCCCAAGGGGCACGACGTCTCGTCCCACCAGAAGAACGTCGACTGGCGGAGCGCGAAGGCGAAGGGCGCCAGATTCGTCTACGTGAAGGCGACCGAGTCCACCACCTACCGCAACCCCTACTTCAGCCGGCAGTACAACGGCTCGCGCGCGGCGGGCCTCGTCCGCGGCGCCTACCACTTCGCGCTGCCGAACAGGTCGTCGGGCCGGGCACAGGCGGCCCACTTCGTCCGCAACGGCGGCAGTTGGAGCGCGGACGGCTGGACGCTGCCGCCGGCGCTCGACATCGAGTACAACCCGTACGACAAGAAGCACAAGTGCTACGGCCTGAGCAAGGCCGGGATGGTCAGCTGGATCAAGTCGTTCAGCGACGAGGTCAAGCGGCTCACCGGCCGCCGCCCGGTGATCTACACGACCACCCACTGGTGGAACACGTGCACGGGCAACAGCCGCGCGTTCGCCGCGAACCACCCCCTGTGGGTCGCCCGCTACAACGCGGCGAGCGCGGGGCCACTGCCGGCCGGCTGGTCCTCCTGGACCTTCTGGCAGTACGACAACGGCGACGGCACCCTGCCGGGTGATCAAAATCTCTTCGGGGGGTCACTCGATCGACTGAAAAAGTTCGCCAGGGGCACGTGATCGTTGGGGCGCAAGGGCCGCCGCACCAGGGCGGAATGACGGCCCCCCGGTTGCGGACACCCCTGCGCCCCTCCCAGTTCATCTTCCGTTCACTCGGGTTACCTACGTTCGTCCCGCCAACGACGCCGAACGATTGCCTGGGTAAATGGAAAGCTTCTCGCTGATCCTCGCGATTGTGGTGGTGACCGCACTTGCGTTCGATTTCACGAACGGTTTCCACGACACCGCGAACGCGATGGCCACGACCATTTCCACGGGCGCCATGAGACCGAAGATCGCGGTGGCCATGTCCGCGGTGCTCAACCTGGTCGGCGCCTTCCTGTCCGTCGAAGTCGCGAACACGATCTCCAAAGGCCTCGTCGACGAGGCCGGCATCCGTCCCGAGGTCATCTTCGCCGCCCTGGTCGGCGCGATCCTCTGGAACCTGCTGACCTGGCTCGTCGGTCTGCCGTCCAGTTCGTCGCACGCCCTGATGGGCGGCCTGATCGGCGCCACGATCGCCTCGGCGGGCGTCGGCGCGGTGCACGGTGACGTGCTGGTCACCAAGGTGCTGATCCCGGCGGTCGCCGCCCCGCTGGTCGCGGGCATCGCCGCGCTGCTGGCCACCCGGTTGACGTACTCCCTCGGCAAGAAGGCCGACGGCAACGCTTCCAAGAAGGGCTACCGGGCCGGCCAGATCGCCTCCGCGGGCCTGGTCTCGCTGGCCCACGGCACCAACGACGCCCAGAAGACGATGGGTGTCATCACCCTCGCCCTGGTCGCCGGCGGCGCCGTCGCCCCCGACTCCGACCCGCCCATGTGGGTCATCCTCTCGGCGGGTATCGCCATCGCACTCGGCACCTACCTCGGCGGCTGGCGCATCATCCGCACCATGGGCAAGGGCCTGACCGACCTCCAGCCGCAGCAGGGCTTCGCCGCCCAGACCAGCGCGGCGACGGTCATCCTGGCCTCCTCGCACCTCGGCTTCTCCCTCTCCACCACCCACTCCGTGTCCGGCGCGGTGATGGGCGCGGGCCTCGGCCGCAAGGGCGGCGTGGTCCGCTGGTCGACGGCGACGCGGATGTTCGTCGCCTGGGGTCTGACGCTGCCGGCGGCGGCCCTGGTGGGCGCGCTCGCCGAGTACGTGACCGGCTTCGGGAACTGGGGCACGGCGGTCGTGGCGATCTTCCTGATCACTTCCAGCGGGGTGATCTGGAAGCTGTCGCGCCGCGAGGTCGTCGACCACACGAACGTCAACGAGGTCGACGAGGAGCCGGCCGGCGTAGTGACCACCGCCATCGCCGCGGTGACGCCGCCTCCGGCGGGCCCGTCCGAGGAACTGGCCGCCACGATCCCGGCCCAGGCCGATCGGAAGCCCTCCACCACGACCACCTCGGTCTGATCCCGCCCACCCGGTGACAAGGAAGAATCTCTGAGATGAAGATCGACTGGGCGACCCTCGGCTCCGTCTTCGGCGTCAGCCTCGTGGCCACCGTGACCCTCGTCGGCCTGTTCACCCTCGGCATCACCGGCCTGTCGCGCCGTGAGCGGGCGGTGGCGGCGGGCGGGTCCGCGGGGCTTGCGGTGACGGGCGCGTATGCGTGCTTCGCGGCGTGTGCGGCGGCTGTGGGGTATGGGATCTATCTGATCGTGGCCTGATCCACGGCCGATTCCGCCGGGCGGATACGGGACCTGGTTCCGTACCCGCCCGGGTGCGTTTCAGGGACACGGGGACTCCAGCGTCGCCCCGGCTCTCTCGAGAAGGCGCTCCTCGGCTCGCGAGTAGGCACCGTCCCAGGAGCGGCAGAGAGTGTGGTGCCAATCGTCGGGACGCAGCGGGATACGCATCTGTGCGTCGGCCTGCTCGACGATGAGATGGTGCCGCGACAGACGAAGGTCGTCGGTGGCCGCGCTGAAGGGAAGCGTGACGAACGGCTCCTGGGTGTCCTCAGGGCGCCACAGAGCCATCTGGTCGATGTCCTCGGTCAGGAGCGTTCCATCGGCTGACAGCATTCGCGCCGAGACGGTGACGGATCCTCGGACGGTCCGCCCGACGCGACGATCGCTCTCCACCTGCCGGCGGACGACGGTGGTCTTGTCCGGAGAGGTGGCGACCATCGTGCCGCTCGGGTCGAACACCACGGTCTTGGAATGAAGTTCACCCCCGGCAGCCAGCAGGATGCCCGTCTCCTGGGGCGCCTCCCGTGTCGCGACGTTCCAGAAACGCACCCTGCCGAACGCGTCAGCGACCGCGACCTGCTTGTGGCCAGGGCGTACGGCAACGTCCCGACAGGCCCAGCCCTCACCCCGGCACGGGTTCTCCGCGAGGACCTGGCGCTTCTTGTTCACCACGTCATACCTGATCAGCCGGCTGTCCGTCAGCACCACCACGGTGCTGCCGTACACGGCCAACACCCTGTGAATCCTCTCGGGGAATTCGGCGGTGTCCGCCGTGGCCGGCCGGCCGGTGCGCCTGGCCGACAGGACGTCGCTGTTCCAGAGCAGCAAGTAGCGGTTGTCGTGTGTGAACGTCGCCCCGTCGGGCCACTCGTCGAACTCGGACAGCGCGAGGGGAACTGCTCTGCTTTCGGTGCCGCGCCGGGCGACGACCAGACTGCTCCCGTCGTCCGATCCGGAGAACTGCGCCCGGTAGGCGCCGTCGACGGAGCGGATGTAGGTGTCGCTGCTGGACCAGTCGTGCGGAGACACATCAGGCAGCGGGGGGTCCCGGTCGGCCACCGTCCGAAGGACCAACAGGTCGGAACCCAGCGCCAGAAGAACGAGTGGAGGGCGGCTACCGCGCGGAAGGACGGCCACGGCACTCTTCGCCCTCTTCCATACGAGGTCGCCGACACCCGGGCCGCCCGGAACCCCGTACCGCAGTCCTGTCTCGAGGTCCGTTACGGACAGCGAACCGACGAGTTCGACGACGTACCGACCCGTGACATCCGGCCCGGCCGACTCGACCGCGAGGAAGCGTCGCTCCGGATGTTCCTCCGACCCCTTCACGGCTCTCACCGAGTGGCGGCCGTAGCCCTCGTCCGTAATGACAGCCGCGCCTCGTCGAGCGATCCATTCGGCCTCCGGGACCTTCTCGCGGACGGTGCCGTCCGCCACGTCCCGCACCTCCGCGACAGGGTCCTCCACGGCCCTCGGATCGTCGAAGTCACGCGTCAGGTAGACGATCTCGCTGCCATCCCGCGCAAGCGCCGCGTCCCCCACCTCGGGTCCGGGAGGAACGCCCTTCTGCGATGCCGGTACGGGCCGACCGCCGCGGGCGCCCCACACCTGGACCAGGGAGGAGGACTGTCCGTGGCCCTCCCCGCCGGGGGTGCGGTTCACAGCGACGCGCAGCAGCCGACGCCCGTCCGCGGAGAAGTCCAGGGCGGCTGTTTCGGGCCGGCCGCGAGCGCCGAGCGCCGGTTCCGGGCGCATCCACAACCGCGTCCGACTCGGTACGTCCCAGACGGCCACCGATCCGTCTTCGGACGCGATGGCCAGCAGTGTCCCGTCGTCACTCAGTTCGGCCGTTTCCGGGATGCCCGGGGGAACGCCCCGGACCCGCCAAGGCCGGGCACGCCCTTCGAAGATCCCGCTCCACACCTGAGCGTGTCCGGCCCCGTCCGGCCCCTGTGATGTCGTCACCGCGATCGCGCCGTCCGGTGTCATGTCGAACCCCCGGATCTGTTCCGACCCCTGACCCCGGTAGCCGCGGACCACGGAGGCACCCAGCAAGTACGCCTCCAGCAGGGCCTGTCTCGCCTCCTTGCCCCGCGCGTTGCGCCAAGCGGCCAGGGCCAGTCGTACGGACGACACGGGAGACGTGTCGGCGATACGGGACGACTCCTCCGCCAACGCCCGGGAGGCGATGGCCCGCCCACGCTCTTCGAGCGCTGAGCCCTGCCGCCAGGCCTCTCCTGCCAGGACGCCCGCCAGCAGAGCGAGGACGACCAATGCTGCCGCCGCCAACCGCCAGCGCCTCAGGCCGCGTTCCTGATGACGGTGGCTGGCCTCGATGTACTCGAGTTCGAGCTGCGTGATGCCTACCCGAAGAGACGGGTTCGCCGCCTTCTCCAGCGACGTGGCCAGCATCGTCCCCCGCAGCAGTGCACCCGTCTCCTCACCGGTGTCCGTCCAGTGCGTCAGGGATTGCAGGAGCCGCTCCTGCCATGATCGGAAGTCCCGTGACTCCTCCAGCCATCCCCGCAGGCGCGGCCAGGACCGGACCAGTTCCTCGTGCGCCAGGTCCACGATCGGTTCGTCCTCCGGACCGTGGGTGATCCGCACAAAGCGGGTGCGCGTGGCCAGCGCTTCGGCTGCTGACCGGATCTTCGCGGGCAGCGGGGCCAGGCGTACCGGCTTGCGGCTGAAGCCACCCGCTTCATCAGGGCGGGCCAACTGCGTGAACAGGCGGCGGACGGGCTCTTCGCCATGGTCCACGATGACCTTGCCGACCCAGGTCTCGGCGTGTGCGGACAGAGCACCGGCCACTCCGCCCAACGCCTCGTAGCCGGCATGGGTGAGGCGGACGCCCTTCTCCCGCGCCCAGAGTTCCGTGAGCAGGAACTCCACCATGGGCAGGCTGCCCGGCTCATTCTCGGCTTCGTCGACGATGCGTTCCGCCAGGCCGGGCTCCAGAGTGAGGCCCGGCACACGGACCACAGGTTCCTCGATGGCACGGAGCAGACCGGTACGGCCCAGGGGCGCGACGATCTGGGCGCAGTCGCTGAGGATGTCGGCCGTGGCGGATTCCACGAGGTCGTCGAGGCAGGCGGAGCGGAGCGTGGCGAGGACGCGGAGCCGTTTGCCGTCGGCCGGGACGGAGGCGAGGGCGACGACCAGGGCCAGCAGGGTGCGGGCGGTGGCCGGTTCGGCGGCGACGGTCTCCTCGAGCTGGTTGAGGAAGAAGACATGGCCGCGCGGGCCGCAGCGGTGCAGGAGTCGCAGACCGAGGGCGGCGGCCGCCGGGCCGCCCTCGGAGTCCAGCAGGGCTGCCAGCTTCGACGCGCCGCGCTCCTGGTCGGCCACGCCCGCGTCCGGTTCCAGCAGCGGCGCCAGCGCCCGCGCCAGGGTGAGCGAAGCACGTGTCCCGGGCAGCGGCCGGATCTCCGACACCGTATGGCCGTCGGCGCGCAGGTGGGGCAGCGCGCCGGCCCGGACGAGTGAGGTCTTGCCGCTGCCGGACGGGCCGACGACGGGTACGACGAGGTGCCGGTCGACGGCGTCGAGCAGGCGTCGGGTCTCCTTCTCGCGGCCGAAGAAGTGCTCGGCGTCCTCCTCGCGGAAGGCGTCGAGTCCTCGGTACGGGCAGCGGCGCAGGCCCGGCTGGAGGTCCAGGAGGGCGGCCGCGGGGATGAGGTAGGAGGTGCCGGCCGTGCGGCCGCGGTCGGTGGCGACCGTCATGCCGACCACGGCCGCGAGTTGCTCGTCCCAGACGGGGGCTCCGCTGCACCCCGGGGAGATGTGGTGTGCGGTGCCCTCCGCCTCCATGGAGATCCAGCCCTGTCCGACGGCGCCGAGCAGCCGCCCGCCGATCCAGGCGCCGTGTTCGGCCGTGGCGGGGAAGGCCAGGATCCGGAAGCGGTGGTCCCAGACGTCGCCGGCGCCTGCCAGCGGGACCGGCGTGGTGGGGATGTCAGGGGTGTCTTCGGGCAGCCGCAGCAGGGCGATGTCGCCCGTGCCGTCCGCGGCCACCGGCCGCCAGGCCGACACCGAGGCCGCGTAGGCGATGTTGCCCCGCTGGAGCGGGAACTCGACCGTCACGGGGCTCGTCGGTGCGGATTCGGCCCGTGCGTCGGTGCGCAGGGCCTGTGCGACCACGTGGGCGCAGGTGACCACCGTGCCGGGGGCGAGCAGGAATCCGGAGCCGACGGGAGTGCCGTCGGCGGACCGGACCCGGGCCACCGCGGAGCCGAGCCCCTCCGGGAACCGGTCGTTCACTGGGCCTGTCCTTTCCGCATGTGTGCACCCCCGTGCGAGGTATTGGAGGGTTTGCGCAAGGCACCCGGCAAGCGGGTCGGCGGAACATGCCCCGCACAGGGGAATTCGCCCCGAGCCGGTCCCCGGGAGCGGCGCGTCGTGCTAGCGCGGTGTGGGCTTGTCCACACTCTCCCCTCGCAGGTCAACGGCAAGTTGACGGCTGTTCGCGGCCGTGGTGGACTGCCGGGGCCAATACGGCGGCAGGAGAGGAAGCCGGTGGAAGTCCGGCGCGGTCCCGCCACTGTCACCGGGGCGACAACCCCCGGGAGCCAGGAACTCTCACCGCCGGTCTCGTCGAACCAGGGCGTGGACACCCTGAGTGAGGACATATCGTCATGTTCGGCTGCCGATCGAGGGTCAGTACCCCACCGTTGTCCGCCCCCGTGGCCGGCTGAGCCCATGGGTGCCGGTCGCGTTCACGCGTACGGTGCCGCCGTCGGCCTGATCGGTGATCTGCTGTTCGGCGATCCTCGCCGGGGGCATCCGGTCGCCGCGTTCGGGCGGGCCGCGGGTGCCGTGGAACGGGTGTTGTGGCGGGACCACCGGGGGTGGGGCGCGCTGCACACCGTGGTGTGCGCGGGCGGGGCCGTCGCGCTGGGGGCCGTCGCCGCGCGTGCCGTGCGTACATCCGCCCCCGCTGCTGTCGGACTGACCGCTGTCGCCACCTGGGCCGTCGTCGGGGGGACTTCGCTCGCGCGGGAGGCGCAGGCCATCGGGCGCGCCCTGGCGGCCGGGGACGTCGACGCGGCCCGTGCGCGGTTGCCGCGTCTGTGCGGACGGGATCCGCAGGCCCTGGACGCCGACGGGATCGCCCGGGCCGTCGTCGAGTCCGTCGCGGAGAACACCTCCGACGCCGTCGTCGGGGCGCTGGTGTGGGGGGCCATAGGTGGCGTGCCGGGGCTTCTCGGGTTCCGGGCCGTCAACACCCTCGACGCCATGGTCGGGCACAAGTCGGCGCGGTACCGGTGCTACGGGTGGGCCTCCGCGCGGCTGGACGATGTCGCGGGGTGGCCCGGGGCCCGGCTGACCGCCGCGCTCGCGGCCGTGGCCGGGGACGATCCTCGGGGAGCCGTGACGGCCTGGCGTGCCGATGCCGCCAAGCATCCGAGTCCCAACGCCGGGCCCGTGGAGGCCTCGTTCGCGGGGGCGCTCGGGGTGCGGCTCGGCGGGACCCTGTCCTACGGCGGGCGCGTAGAGCACCGGCCCGTCCTCAACGGCGCGGGGCGCGGCGTCGAAACCCGGGACATCGAACGGGCCGTACGGCTGTCCAGGCGGGTCGGCTGGCTCGCGCTCGGCGTCTGTGTCGCCGCGCGCCACATCGTGAAGGGGCGTACGTCATGACGGGCGGTGGGCTTCTCGTGGCAGGCACCACCTCCGACGCCGGCAAGAGCGTCGTGACCGCCGGGATCTGCCGGTGGCTGGTGCGTCAGGGCGTCAAGGTCGCGCCCTTCAAGGCGCAGAACATGTCCCTGAATTCGTTCGTGACGCGGGAAGGCGCCGAGATCGGGCGGGCGCAGGCCATGCAGGCGCAGGCGTGCCGGGTGGAGCCGACCGCGCTGATGAATCCCGTGCTGCTCAAGCCCGGCGGCGAGCAGAGCAGTCAGGTCGTGCTGCTGGGCAAGCCGGTCGGCGAGCTCAGTGCGCGCGGGTATCACGGGGGTAGGCAGCAGAAGCTGCTCGGGACGGTGCTGGACTGCCTGGAGCGGTTGCGGGGCACGTATGACGCGGTGATCTGTGAGGGGGCCGGTTCTCCCGCCGAGATCAATCTGCGGCGGACGGACATCGTCAATATGGGGATCGCCCGCAACGCCGGCCTCCCCGTGCTCGTCGTCGGCGACATCGACCGGGGTGGGGTCTTCGCCTCGTTCTTCGGGACCGTCGCCCTGCTGTCGCGCGAGGACCAGGACTGCGTCGCCGGGTTCCTCGTGAACAAGTTCCGCGGGGACGTCTCCCTGCTGGAGCCGGGACTCGACATGCTGCACGGCCTCACCGGGCGGCACACTTACGGCGTTCTGCCCTTCCGGCACGGGCTCGGGATCGACGAGGAGGACGGGCTGCGCGTCTCCCTGCGGGGGACGGTCCGGGAGTCCGTCGTCGCGCCGCCCGTCGGCGAGGACGTACTGCGCGTCGCCGTCTGCGCGGTCCCTCTCATGTCCAACTTCACGGATGTCGACGCGCTGGCCGCCGAACCCGGTGTCGTCGTGCGGTTCGTGGACCGGCCGGAGGAGCTGGCCGACGCCGACCTCGTCATCGTGCCGGGGACCCGGGGGACGGTCCGGGCGCTGGAGTGGCTCAGGGAGCGGGGGCTGGCCGAGGCGCTCGTGCGCAGGGTCGCCGAGCAGCGGCCCGTCCTCGGCATCTGCGGCGGCTTCCAGATCCTCGGCGAGCACATCGAGGACGACGTCGAGAGCCGCAGGGGCCATGTCGACGGGCTCGGGATCCTGCCCGTGCGGGTGCGGTTCGACCGCGAGAAGACCCTCACCCGGCCGACGGGCGAGGCCCTCGGGGAGCAGGTCGAGGGCTACGAGATCCACCACGGGGTCGCCGACGTCACCGGCGGTACTCCCTTCCTGGACGGCTGCCGGGCCGGCCAGACCTGGGGCACGCACTGGCACGGCTCGCTGGAGTCGGACGGATTCCGGCGGGCCTTCCTGCGCGAGGTGGCGGCCGCCGCGGGGCGCCGCTTCGTACCGGCGCCGGACACCTCGTTCGCCGCGCTGCGCGAGGAGCAGCTCGACCGGCTCGGCGACCTGATCGAACAGCACGCGGACACGGACGCGCTGTGGCGGCTCATCGAGTCCGGCGCGCCGCCGGGGCTGCCCTTCGTCCCGCCGGGAGCACCCGTATGAGGACCACGGGCCACCTGAGACGCTGGACCGGCTGCCTGATCCCCGGCCTGATCCCCGGCCTGATCCATCCGCAACGCGAAGGCGACTTGGAGGACGACGAAAAGTGACCACCCCCTTTCCGTTCACGGCCGTGGTCGGCCAGGACGATCTGCGGCTCGCGCTGCTGCTGAACGCCGTGTCACCGGCGGTCGGCGGTGTGCTGGTGCGCGGTGAGAAGGGCACGGCCAAGTCGACGGCCGTGCGGGCGCTGTCGGCGCTCATGCCGGAGGTGGACGTCGTCTCCGAGTGCCGCTTCTCCTGCGACCCCGGCTCGCCCGACCCCGGCTGCCCCGACGGGCCGCACGAGCCGGGGGGCTTCGCCTCCCGGCCGGCCCGCATGGTCGAGCTGCCCGTCGGCGCCTCCGAGGACCGGCTGGTGGGCGCGCTGGACATCGAACGGGCGCTGTCGGAGGGCGTGAAGGCCTTCGAGCCCGGCCTGCTCGCCGACGCGCACCGCGGCATCCTCTACGTCGACGAGGTCAACCTCCTCCACGACCACCTGGTCGACCTGCTGCTGGACGCGGCGGCGATGGGCGCCTCGTACGTGGAGCGTGAGGGCGTCTCCGTGCGGCACGCCGCCCGCTTCCTGCTGGTCGGCACCATGAACCCCGAAGAGGGCGAACTGCGGCCGCAGTTGCTCGACCGGTTCGGGCTGACCGTCGAGGTCGCGGCCTCGCGCGAGCCCGAGCAGCGTGTGGAGGTCGTACGACGGCGGCTGGCGTACGACGACGACCCGGCCGGGTTCGCCGCCCGCTGGGCCGAGGAGGAGGCCGATGTCCGGGCCCGGATCGTGGCCGCGCGGGCCCTGCTGCCGTCGGTGCGGCTGGGCGACGACGCGCTGCGGCAGATCGCGGCGACCTGTGCGGCCTTCGAAGTGGACGGCATGCGCGCCGACATCGTGATGGCCCGCACCGCCACCGCGCTGGCGGCCTGGGCCGGTCGTACGGACGTGCTCGCCGAGGACGTACGGCAGGCCGCCCTGCTCGCGCTGCCGCACCGCCGGCGCCGCAACCCCTTCGACGCGCCGGGCCTTGACGAGGACAAGCTGGACGAGACCCTGGAGGAGTTCTCCGGGGACGACGACCCGGATCCGGACCCGGATCCGGGCTCGGGTCCTGACGGGCCCGATGGGGGCGGCGGGCAGCCGGCGCCCGACGAGGGGCCCCAGGACGGTGACACGGGCGCCCGGCCCGAGGCCGGGGAGGACAAGCAGCCGCAGCCCTCAGGGGCGGGCGAGCAGTCGGCCGCACGCGCCTCCGAACCCTTCCGGACCAAGGTGCTGAGCGTGCCCGGGCTCGGCGAGGGTGCCGCCGGGCGGCGTTCGCGGGCCCGGACCGAGCACGGCCGGACCACGGGCGCCCGGCGGCCGAAGGGCTCCCTCACCAAGCTGCACCTGGCGGCGACCGTGCAGGCCGCGGCCCCGCACCAGAAGGCACGCGGGCGGTCCGGGCCGGGACTGGTCGTGCGCCGGGACGACCTGCGGCAGGCCACCCGCGAAGGCCGCGAGGGCAATCTCGTGCTGTTCGTCGTGGACGCCTCCGGGTCGATGGCGGCGCGGCAGCGGATGAGCGCCGTGAAGGGGGCCGTGCTGTCGCTGCTGCTGGACGCGTACCAGCGGCGGGACAAGGTGGGTCTGGTGACCTTCCGGGGATCGGGCGCGGAGGTCGCGCTGCCGCCGACCTCGTCCGTGGACGCGGCGGCGACCCGGCTGGAGTCGCTGCCCACCGGCGGCCGGACGCCGCTGTCCGCCGGGCTGCTGCGCGCGCACGACGTGCTGCGGGTGGAGCGGCTGCGCGATCCCGCGCGACGGCCGCTGGTCGTGGTGGTGACGGACGGGCGGGCCACCGGCGGCCCGGAGCCGGTCGCCCTGGCCGGGCGTGCGGCGCGGCTGTTCGCGGCCGAGGGCGTCGCGTCCGTCGTCGTGGACTGCGAGTCGGGTCCGGTGCGCCTGGGGCTCGCCGGGCAGCTCGCCGGTGAGCTGGGCGGCACCGCCGTGACGCTGGACGAGCTGCGGGCCGACTCCATCGCCGGTCTGGTCAAGGATGTGCAGGGAACTTCGAGGAGGGCCGCGTAATGCCGCAGGGACAGCCGAGTGTCGTTCCGGACGATGGTCTGACGACCCGACAGCGCCGGAACCGGCCGCTCGTCTTCGTGCACACGGGCGTCGGCAAGGGCAAGTCGACCGCCGCCTTCGGGCTCGCGCTGCGGGCCTGGAACCAGGGGTGGCCGATCGGGGTGTTCCAGTTCGTCAAGTCGGCGAAGTGGAAGGTCGGCGAGGAGAACGCGCTGCGCGTGCTCGGGGCGTCCGGTGAGGGCGGGTCCGTCGACTGGCACAAGATGGGCGAGGGCTGGTCGTGGGTGCAGCGCGACGGGCAGATGGACAACGAGGAGAAGGCCCGGGAGGGCTGGGAGCAGGTCAAGCGTGACCTGGCGGCCGAGACGTACAAGCTGTATGTACTGGACGAGTTCGCCTACCCGCTGCACTGGGGCTGGATCGACACCGACGAGGTCGTGGAGGTGCTGCGGAACCGGCCCGGTACCCAGCATGTCGTGATCACCGGGCGGAACGCGCCCGAGAAGCTCGTCGACTTCGCGGACCTCGTGACCGACATGTCCAAGGTGAAGCACCCCATGGACACCGGTCAGAAGGGGCAGAGGGGCATCGAGTGGTGATGTCCTCGTCCGTCCCCCGGCTGGTCGTCGCCGCGCCTGCTTCCGGCAGCGGCAAGACCACCGTTGCCACGGGGCTGATGGCCGCGTTCGCCGCGCGGGGACTCGCCGTGTCCCCGCACAAGGTCGGGCCGGACTACATCGACCCCGGGTATCACGCGCTCGCGAGCGGGCGCCTGGGACGGAACCTCGACGCCTATCTGTGCGGGCCTGAGCTGGTCGGGCCGTTGTTCCTGCACGGGGCGCGGGGGTGTGACATCGCCGTCGTCGAGGGCGTGATGGGGCTGTTCGACGGGGCGGCCGGCGAGGGCGAGCTGGCGTCCACGGCTCATGTCGCCAAGTTGCTGCGGGCGCCGGTGGTGCTGGTCGTCGACGCGTCGTCGCAGTCCCGGTCGGTGGCGGCGCTGGTCCACGGGTTCACCTCCTGGGATCCGGAGGTGCGGGTCGGGGGCGTGATTCTCAACAAGGTCGCGTCGGACCGGCACGAGTGGCTGCTGCGGGAGGCCATGGAGCAGGTCGGGGTGCCGGTGCTCGGGGTGCTGCGGCGGGCGCCGCAGGTGGACACGCCGTCGCGGCATCTGGGGCTGGTGCCGGTCGCCGAGCGGCGCGAGGAGGCCCTCGGTGCCGTGGCGGCCATGGCCGCGCAGGTTTCCGAGGGCTGTGATCTGGACGCGTTGATGCGGCTGGCCCGGGGTGCGGGCACGTTGTCCTGCGCGCCCTGGGACGCGGCCGAGGCGGTCTCCTCGCCCGTCGACCGGCCGAAGCGGTCGCACGAGAGACCCCGGCCCCGGATCGCCGTGGCCGGCGGTGAGGCGTTCACCTTCTCCTACGCCGAGCACACCGAGCTGCTCACCGCCGCCGGTGCCGAAGTGGTGCCCTTCGACCCCCTGCGGGACGAGGAACTGCCGGAAGAGACAAGCGGGTTGGTGATCGGGGGCGGGTTCCCGGAGATGTACGTCTCCGAGCTGTCGGCCAATGAACCCCTGCGCAAGGCCGTCGCGGGCCTGGCCGAGAGCGGCGCCCCGGTCGCGGCCGAGTGCGCGGGGCTGCTGTATCTGTGCCGGGAGCTGGACGGGCAGCCGATGTGCGGGGTGCTGGACGCCGGGGCGCGGATGACGCAGCGGCTCACCCTGGGGTACCGGGACGCCGTGGCGGTCGGCGACAGTGTGCTCGCGGCGGCGGGGACACGCATGCGGGGGCACGAATTCCACCGGACGGCAGTGGAGCCCGGCTCGGGGCCGGATCCCGCCTGGGGATTCCGCTCCCCGGAGCGGCGGATCGAGGGGTTCGTACGACGCGGTGTGCACGCGAGCTATCTGCACACGCACTGGGCGTCCGAGCCCGGTGTCGCCCTCCGGTTCGTGGAGAGGTGCCGGACGTCATGAGCGGCACGCTGGTCGGGGTCGAGGGGGTGCGGAGGCCGCCGTCCCTGGTCGTCGGGGTCGGGGCAGCGCGGGGCGCTTCCGTCGAGGAGGTGCTCGGACTGGTCGAGGACGCCCTGCGGGAGGCCGGGCTGGCCGCGGCGTGCGTCGCCGAGCTCGCCACCGTCGACGCCAAGGCCGGGGAGCCGGGCGTGGTCGAGGCCGCGCGGCGGCTCGGGGTGCCCCTGGTGACGTACTCCGCCGGGGAGTTGGCGGAGGTCGACGTGCCGAACCGGTCCGACGCGCCGCTCGCCGCCGTCGGCACCCCGTCGGTGGCCGAGGCCGCCGCGCTCGCCGGCGGGGGCGAACTCCTCGTCCCCAAGCGGAAGTCGGCCGCGAGCCCGGCGCGGGCGACCTGTGCCGTCGTCCGGCGGCCGGCGCTCCGACGGCTTGCGGTGGACGGGCTCCGGGCGGGTGCCCGCCCGGACACCTCACACGACATCGAGACGTCCGCGGCGGGCATCGCGTACCCTGCCGCGCTCAACGTCCCGCCGTACCAGCCCACTTCCGCCGAGGAGCGCCTGTGACCACCCCGCCCGCCCTGCTCATCGCCGGCCAAGGCACCGCCCGTGACGACACCGGATCCGAGGCGTTCCGCGCGTTCGTACGGCAGCTGGGGGCCCGGCGCCCCGAACTGCCCGTCGCGGGGGGCCTCGTCGAGCCGTCGCGGCCGCCGCTGGGCGAAGCCGTCACCGAACTGGTGGAGCGGGGCGTACGGCACTTCACCGCCGTTCCGCTGACGCTGGTGCCCGCCGGGCACACCCAGGGCGGTATCCGGGCGGCCCTGGCCCGTGAGCAGGAGCGGCACCCCGGGATCTCGTACACGTACGGCCCCCCGCTCGGCTCGCCCCCGGTGCTGCTGGACGTGCTGGAACGTCGGGTGGACGAGGCGCTGGGCGGCGCCGCGGGGCGCAGGCCGGGTGACCGGGCCGATGTGACGGTGCTGCTGGTGGGGCCCGGGTCCACGGACCCCGGCGCCAACGCCGAGGTGCACAGGGCGGCGCGGCTGCTGTGGGAGGGCCGCGGGTACGCAGGGGTCGAGACGGCGTTCGCGTCGCTGGCGGCGCCGGACGTGCCGTACGGGCTCGACAGGTGTGTGCGGCTGGGGGCCCGGCGGATCGTGGTCCTGCCGTACTTCCTGCTCACCGGCGTCCAGCCGGACCGGGTGCGGCAGCAGACGGAGGGCTGGGCGGAGGCGCACCCCGGGATCGAGGTGCGCTCGGCCGGCGTCATCGGTCCGGGGCCGGAGCTGCTGGACCTGGTGTGGGAGCGGTACGAGGAGGCCGCCGGGGGCCACCACGCGCCCGGGCACCTCCACCAGGGGGCGGACTCGCATGCGCACTGAGAGCGGGCACGATCTGCGGCACCACGGGGACGCGGAGGTCCGGGACGACGGCGGCTCGCTCGTCGATCTGGCCGTGAACGTCCGGGCCGACACACCTCCGGTGTGGCTGCGGGAGCACATCGCCGCGTCGCTGGGCGGGCTCGCGGCCTACCCCGACGGACGGGCCGCACGCGCGGCGGTGGCGGAGCGGCACGGGCTGCCTGCGGAACGGGTGCTGCTGACGGCGGGCGCGGCGGAGGCGTTCGTCCTGCTGGCTCGGGCGCTGAAAGTGCGGCGGCCGGTCGTGGTCCATCCGCAGTTCACGGAGCCGGAGGCGGCGCTGCGGGACGCGGGGCACACCGTCGGCCGGGTGCTGCTGCGCGCGGAGGACGGCTTCCGGCTGGACCCGGCGGCCGTTCCCGAGGACGCGGACCTGGTGGTGATCGGCAATCCGACGAACCCGACGTCGGTGCTGCATCCGGCCGAGACCATCGCCGGGCTCGCCCGTCCCGGGCGGGTGCTGGTCGTCGACGAGGCGTTCATGGACGCGGTGCCGGGCGAACGCGAGGCCCTGGCGGGCCGCGTCGACGTCCCCGGCCTGGTGGTGCTGCGCAGCCTGACCAAGACCTGGGGGCTGGCCGGGCTGCGGATCGGGTACGTGCTGGCGGCGCCCGAGACCGTCGAGGACCTGGAGCGGGCGCAGCCGCTGTGGCCGGTGTCGACACCGGCGCTGGCCGCTGCGCGGGCGTGCGTGGGCCCCCGGGGCGTGGCCGAGGCGGCCCACGCCGCCCATCGCATCGCGGCGGACCGCGCCCACCTGGTGGCGGGCCTCGCGCGGTTCGCCGCGGCGGGGCTGCGGGTGGCCGAACCGGCGGAGGGCCCGTTCCTCCTCGTCCGTCTCCCGCACGCGGCGACCGTACGCCGCCGCCTGCGCGACCTCGGCTACGCCGTGCGCCGCGGCGACACGTTCCCCGGCCTTGACGAGGAGTGGCTCCGCCTGGCAGTACGGGACCGGACGACGACGGACGGGTTCCTGCGGGCACTGGAGCGTGCGGTGACGGGCTGACGGTTCACGCGTCGGCCCGTCGGGCTCGCCGAGCTGTCGGACGGCATCGGCAGGCGGCTGCCCGGCCTGGGCGGCCCCCGTCGGCTCCGCCTCGGTCGGTGTGCCGGGAACCGTCCGGGCGGGTCGGCAGGGCAGCGCGCGGTCCGGGCCCTGCGCCCGCCCAGGAACGGCCCTCCGCCCCCGCGCCCCTGGAAGGTCAGCCCCGGCGGCGTGCCAGGGCCACCGCTCCCCCGCCCACGGCGAGCAGGGCGATCGCGCCGCCCATGATGTACGGGGTCGTCGAGCTGCCGCCCGTCTCGGCCAGGCCCTCCTCGGCGGGGGCACCCTGCGGCTCGATCTCGGCGGGGGCGTCGGACGGCTCGGCGGACGGCTGGGCAGGGGCCTGTGCGGCCGGTGCTGCCTTCGGGGTCTCGCAGGTCGCCTCGGCCAGGGTGAGCGTGCCGTTCACCTCGGCCACGTTCAGCTTCAACGGGTTGACGGACACCTTGAGTTCGAGGGCGGTGGCGGCGGCCGTCCGGGACGTCGTCCGCGTCTTGGAGAGGTCCAGGCGTACGTCGCCGACGCCCGGCACCTCGACGTCCGTCGGGCCGCCGGCGGTCAGGGTGACGCGCTTGCCGAGCACGGTCACCGAGCCGGGCAGCTCGGTCGTGGCGACCGGCTTCTTCCCGGCCTCGCAGACGGCCTTCGAGGTGACCTGCTCGATCTCGACGACCGACAGCAGCGGCAGGCCGGGGACATGGACGCGGGCGCGGGCCAGGGTGGTGCTCCCCTCGGCCTTCGTGGCGGTCGCGGTGGCTCTCGCCTCGGCCGTGTCCGCGCGCAGCACGCTGAAGGGCTGTCCGCCGTTCACCCCGTCCAGGCGGGCGGTCAGTGCCGTCTTCTCGGCGCTCCGCGGCGCCTGGACCTCGTTGAGGGAGAGCGTGAGCGGGGCTTCGACCGACTTGTTCAGCAGGGAGACATCGAGGCCGGTGCGCAGAACGACGGCGCTCGCGCGTCCGTGGTCGCCGGTGGCGTGCGCCGGGCTCACACCGGTCAGTGCCACAGGCCCGGCGGCGAGAGCCGTGGCCGTCGCCACGGTCGCCAGACGGCGTGCGGGCATGCGGAAGGAAGTGCTGTTCACGGTGGGGACTCCAGGAGAGACAGGCTCGGGACCCGGAAAGAATCGCGCAACCGGCGTACGGCGTCAGCGATCTGACGCCTCTTCACTCCAACGTGGCGATACCGTGGAAGTTTTCGATTCTCCCGGCACAGGCGTTCCCCGGTGTCACCCTCGCGGCTACCCGACCACGCGCCCGTTCAGCACCACCCGGCGCGGCGCCGCCAGTACGCGTACGTCGGCCCGGGGGTCCTCGTCGTAGACGATCAGGTCGGCCGGGGCGCCCTCGTCCAGGCCGGGGCGGCCGAGCCAGGTGCGGGCCGTCCAGGTTCCCGCGGCCAGGGCGTCGAGGGGCGGGATGCCGGCGGTGACCAGTTCGGCGACCTCGGCCGCCGCCAGGCCGTGGGCGAGGCCGCCGCCGGCGTCGGTGCCGACGAAGACGGGGATGCCGGCGTCGTAGGCGCCCCGGACGGTGTCGTAGCGGCGTTCGTGGAGCCGGCGCATATGGGCCGACCAGCGCGGGAACCGGTACTCGCCGCCGTCGGCGAGCTGCGGGAAGGTCGCGATGTTGACCAGGGTCGGCACGATGGCGACGCCCCGTTCGGCGAACAGCGGGATGAGGTCCTCGGTCAGGCCCGTCGCGTGCTCGACGCAGTCGATGCCCGCCTCGACGAGGTCCTGCAGCGAGTCCTCCGCGAAGCAGTGCGCGGTGACCCGGGCGCCCAGGCGGTGGGCCTCGGCGATCGCCGCCTCCACCGCGCCGCGGGGCCAGCAGGCCGACAGATCCCCGAGGTCGCGGTCGATCCAGTCGCCGACCAGTTTGACCCAGCCGTCGCCCCGCCGGGCCTCCTGGGCGACGTAGGCGACCAGGTCCTCCGGCTCGATCTCCCAGGCGTAGTTGCGGATGTAGCGGCGGGTGCGGGCGATGTGCCGCCCGGCGCGGATGATCTTCGGCAGGTCCTCGCGGTCGTCGACCCAGCGGGTGTCGGAGGGCGAACCGGCGTCGCGGATCAGCAGCGTGCCGGCGTCCCGGTCGGTCAGGGCCTGCTTCTCGGCGACGTCCTGGGGGACCGCGCCGTGCCGGTCGAGTCCCACGTGGCAGTGCGCGTCGACGAGGCCGGGCAGGGCCCAGCCCTTGACGGTGCGGATGTCGCGGGCACCGGCGGGACGGTCGTAGGTGACGCGGCCGTCCACCACCCACAGTTCGTCGCGGACGTCCTCGGGCCCGACGAGCACCCGTCCCTTCACGTGCAGCACCGTGCGTTCGCTCATGCACCGCACCCTAGTGAGCCGCGGACCTCGGCTGCGAGGGGGGACGTACCCGCCGGTTACCCTCGATGCCGTCGGCCCCGGGCAGACGCCGCCCGCCCCGTGAATGAAGAGAGCCCCACCGTGACGCACCCGTTTCTGGACCTGGCCCCGCTCGGCGCGGACCGCTTCGCCGCGATCGAGGACCGTGTGGCGCGGCTGCTGAGCACCGAGCAGGACGTCGTGATCATGCAGGGCGAGGCGCTGCTGCCGCTGGAGGGCGCGATCCGTGCCGCGGCCGGGCCGGGGACGACGGCGCTGAACGTCATCACGGGCCCGTACGGGCAGACCTTCGGCGACTGGCTGCGGGACTGCGGTGCCACGGTGGTCGACCTGGCGGTGCCCTTCCACACGGCGGTCACGGCCGAGCAGATCCGGCAGGCCTTCGCCGAGCATCCGGAGATCGACTTCGTGTCCCTGGTGCACGCGGAGGCGGCGACCGGGAACACCAACCCGGTCGCGGAGATCGGCGAGGTGGTGCGGGCGCACGGGGCGCTGTTCTATCTGGACGCGGTGGCGTCGATCGGTGCCGAGCCGGTGCTGACGGACGCGTGGGGCGTGGACCTGTGCGTGATCGGGGCGCAGAAGGCGATGGGCGGTCCCGCCGGTGTCTCGGCGGTGTCGGTGAGCGAGCGGGCCTGGGCCCGGATGGCGGCGAACCCGCGGGCGCCGCGCCGGTCGTATCTGTCGCTCCTCGACTGGAAGGAGCGGTGGATCGACGGCGGCCGCAAGGCGCTGCCGCACGCTCCTGCGCAGCTGGAGATGCTGGGGCTGGAGGCGTGCGTGGAGCGGATCGAGGCGGCGGGGCTGGATGCCGTGATGGCCCGGCACGCCTCCGCCGCGGCGGCCGTGCGGGCCGGGGCGGTCGCGCTCGGTGGCGGCCTGGAGCCGTATGTGTACGAGGCCCGGGACGCGGCGCCCGTCGCCACGACGCTGCGGGCGCCGTCCGGGGTGGTGGCGTCGGAGCTGGTGGCCAGGGCGCTGAAGTCGGATCCCGCCCTGCCGGTCGCCGCCGGCGGGGGTGCGCTGGCCAAGGAGATGATCCGGGTCAACCACTACGGGGCGGATGCGACGCGCGGGGCGGTGCGGGCGAGCTTGGCGGCGTTGGGGGTGGCTCTCTCCGAGCAGGGGCTGCGGGTGGATGTGGAGGGGGCACTGCGGGCCGTGGAGAGGGCGTGGCGGTAGTCGGGGACTGAGGCCTCCGCTGGGGCCTCCGCTGAAGCCTCCGCTGGGGGCTGCGCCCAGACCCCCGCTTCGACCGGGCTGCGATGCGGGACACCGGCCGTTGTCAGTGGCCCGTGCCATGCTCCCCGCATGACCACCGACACATCTGCCGAGCACACCCCGACCCTCCCCGACGGCCGCCCCGTGCCGCACCTCAGCGGTGATGAGCGGGCCATGCTCGAGAGCTGGCTGGACTTCCACCGGGCCACGCTGGAGCTGAAGTGCGCGGGGCTGGACGACGCGCAGGTGCGGATCCCGTCGGCCGCGCCATCCGCGCTGACGCTGCTCGGGCTGGTGCAGCACCTCGCCGAGGTCGAGCGGAACTGGTTCCAGCGGGTCACCGCCGGTCTGGAGGCCCCGCCCCTGTTCGAGGACCCGACCGGTTACGCGCTGGAGCCGGGGCGGGGTCTCGACGAGGCGCTGACGATCTGGCGGCGGGAGATCGCACGCGGGCGGGAGCTGTGCGCGGAGCTGCCGCTGGACCATGTCGGGCGGGTCGCCGAGGGGCCGGTCCCGGGGATGGAGGTCAGTCTGCGATGGGTGCTGATTCACATGATCGAGGAGTACGCACGGCACAATGGCCACGCCGATCTCCTACGGGAAAGCATCGACGGAGTGACCGGGGCCTGAATTACACGTGGTTTTCCGCCGCCTACCGTATGTAAGCTGTCCCACAATTAGGAATTCATCAAGGAACAGCTTCCCGTATTCTTCTGCCCGCTTTTCCCGGTCCTAAACCCAGAGATTTTGGGGACACCCGGCGGGGAAATTCGGGCAGATCTCGTGGGGATTACATGGCTGTGACGCGTTACACACAGTGACCGTTTCGCCCGTTATTCCCGGGACAATACCAGACATTCGGCCACCTCCGCACCTTAAGACTCGCGCCCGCGCGATAACACAGTCATGGCTCATACGTAACCCCGCCCGGCGATGCGATTTTGAATTTCTCTGGGTAAATTCAATTGGTATGACTGCCGTACAAGCAGATCCGCAAATCGACCGTCCCACCGTGGCCGACGGAGCCGCACTGTGGCGGATGGCGAAGGACTCCAAGGTTCTGGACCTGAACTCGTCCTACAGCTATCTGCTGTGGTGCCGCGACTTCGCGGCGACGTCGGCCGTGGCGCGTGACGAGCACGGCGAGCCGATGGGCTTCATCACCGGGTACGTGCGGCCGGACAGCCCGCGCACCCTGCTGGTCTGGCAGGTGGCCGTGGACGAGGCCCACCGCGGGCGCGGGCTGGCCGCCACGATGCTCGACGGCCTGGTCGCCCGGACCGTGGCCGAGCGCGAGGTGACGACGGTGGAGACCACCATCACCCCGGGCAACACCGCCTCGGAGCGCCTGTTCACGTCGTTCGCCGAGCGCCACAGCGCCCGGCTGGAGCGCGAGGTGCTCTTCGACACGGCCGTGTTCCCCGACGGGCCGCACGACCCCGAGGTCCTGTACCGCATCGGCCCGCTGCCCCACTGACTTCCCGCACCGCCCCCACTCCCGCACTCTTCCCCCACGTACCGAGGAGCGATCCGTCGTGACCATCACCCAGCCCGACCTGAGTGTCTTCGAGACCGTTGAGTCCGAGGTGCGCAGCTACTGCCGCGGCTGGCCCACCGTCTTCGACCGCGCCGTGGGCAGCCGTATGTACGACGAGGACGGCCATGAGTACCTCGACTTCTTCGCCGGAGCAGGGTCACTGAACTACGGGCACAACAACCCTGTTCTGAAACGCGCCCTGATCGACTACCTGGAGCGTGACGGCGTCACGCACGGGCTCGACATGTCGACCACCGCCAAGCGCACGTTCCTGGAGGCCTTCCAGAACCTGCTGCTGCGACCGCGTGACCTGCCCTACAAGGTCATGTTCCCGGGCCCGACCGGCACCAACGCCGTGGAGGCCGCGCTGAAGCTGGCGCGGAAGGTGAAGGGGCGCGAGTCGATCGTGTCCTTCACCAACGCCTTCCACGGCATGTCGCTGGGCTCGCTGGCCGTGACCGGCAACGCCTTCAAGCGGGCCGGCGCCGGTATCCCGCTGGTGCACGGCACGCCCATGCCGTTCGACAACTACTTCGACGGCACGGTCGAGGACTTCCTGTGGTTCGAGCGACTGCTGGAGGACCAGGGCTCCGGCCTCAACAAGCCGGCCGCCGTGATCGTCGAGACCGTGCAGGGCGAGGGCGGCATCAACGTGGCCCGGCCCGAGTGGCTGCGCGCCCTGTCCGAGCTGTGCGAGCGGCAGGACATGCTGCTGATCGTCGACGACATCCAGATGGGCTGCGGCCGTACCGGTGCCTTCTTCTCCTTCGAGGAGGCGGGCATCACGCCGGACATCGTCACCGTCTCGAAGTCGATCAGCGGTTACGGCATGCCCATGTCGCTGTGCCTGTTCAAGCCCGAGCTGGACGTCTGGGAGCCCGGCGAGCACAACGGCACCTTCCGCGGCAACAACCCCGCGTTCGTCACGGCCACCGCGACCCTGGAGACGTACTGGGCCGACGGCTCCGCGATGGAGAAGCAGACCCGCAAGCGCGGCGAGCAGGTCGAGCAGGCGCTGATCTCCATCACCGAGGAGAACCTGGCCGATGTGAAGGAGTACCGGGGCCGCGGCCTGGTGTGGGGCCTGGAGTTCCACGACAAGGAGCGCGCGAACAAGGTCGCCAAGCGCGCCTTCGAGCTGGGGCTGCTGATCGAGACGTCCGGCCCCGAGAGCGAGGTCGTCAAGATGCTCCCCGCCCTCACCATCACCCCCGAAGAGCTGGACGAGGGCCTGCGGACGCTGGCCCGCGCCGTCCGAGAGACCGCCTGACACACCAACCGAGCACCACTCACCGAGGAGGCATCGCAGCACCGTGATTGTCCGTTCGTTCAAGGAGATCGAAGGTACCGACCGGCACGTGAAGTCGGCGTCCGGTACGTGGGAGAGCAAACGCATCGTCCTCGCCAAGGAGAAGGTCGGCTTCTCCCTGCATGAGACGGTCCTGTACGCGGGTACGGAGACGTCGATGTGGTACGCGAACCACATCGAGGCCGTTGTCTGCGTGGAGGGTGAAGCGGAGCTGACCGACCACGAGACCGGGAAGTCGTACACGATCACGCCCGGCACCATGTACCTCCTGGACGGGCACGAGAAGCACACGCTGCGGATCAAGCAGGATTTCCGCTGCCTCTGCGTCTTCAACCCGCCTGTCACCGGACGGGAGGACCACGACGAGAACGGCGTATACCCGCTGCTCACCGAGGAGGTGTGACGCTTCATGACCGCCACCTACGACACCACCACCGGTATGCCGGACCTCTATCCGAGTCGTGGCGCCGCCGAGGTGCTGACGCCGCGACAGGACCCGGTCGTCTGGGGCGCGCCCGATGCCCCGGGCCCGGTGGCGCCGGCCGAGCTGCTGTCGTTCGAGCGTGACGGGTTCCTCGCCATCGACGAGCTGATCAGCGATGACGAGGTCGCCGTCTACCGGAACGAGCTGAACCGGCTGGTGCACGACCCGGACATGCGGGCCGACGAGCGGTCGATCGTCGAGCCTCAGTCCAAGGAGATCCGTACGGTCTTCGAGGTGCACAGGATCAGTGAGGTGTTCGCCAGGCTGGTGCGCGACGAGCGTGTCGTCGGCCGGGCACGGCAGATCCTCGGCTCGGACGTCTACGTCCACCAGTCGCGGATCAACGTCAAGCCGGGCTTCGGGGCCAGTGGCTTCTACTGGCACTCGGACTTCGAGACGTGGCACGCCGAGGACGGTCTGCCGCGGATGCGTACGGTGTCGGTCTCGATCGCGCTGACCGAGAACTACGACACCAACGGCGGACTCATGATCATGCCGGGGTCGCACAAGACGTTCCTCGGGTGCTCGGGAGAGACGCCGAAGGACAACTACAAGAAGTCGCTGCAGATGCAGGACGCGGGCACGCCCTCGGACGAGGCGCTGAGCCACATGGCCTCGCAGCACGGCATCAAGTTGTTCACGGGCAAGGCCGGTTCGGCGACCTGGTTCGACTGCAACGCCATGCACGGTTCCGGCGACAACATCACGCCGTTCCCGCGCAGCAACGTGTTCATCGTGTTCAACAGCGTGGAGAACACGGCGGTCGAGCCGTTCGCGGCGCCGGTCCGGCGACCCGAGTTCATCGGGGCCCGGGAGTTCACGCCGGTGCGGTGACGCCCCTTTTGAGCACCGGGCCGGGCCTCCTCGTGTGGGACGGGAGGCCCGGCCCGGTCATGTCTTCAGCCGGACAGGACGTCCAAGAGCCGGTCGACGTCCGCCGGGGTGTTGTAGAGGTGGAACGCGGCCCGCAGATTGCCTGCCCGGTCGGACACCTCGATGCCCGCCCGGCTCAGCTCCCCCTGCCGGTGGCCGAGCCCCGGCACGGACACGATCGCCGAGCCCGGCGCGGACACCGGCGCGTGGCCCAGCCCGTCGAGCCCGGCCCGGAAGCGGTCCGCGAGCGCGAGGTCGTGGGCGTGCACGGCGTCGACGCCGAGTTCCTCGATCAGCGCCAGTGAGGCGCGCAGCCCGGCGTAGGTGAAGAGGGCCGGGCTGATGTCGAACCGCCGTGCGGAGTCGGCGAGTTGCTCGACGGGGCCGTAGCAGCTGTCCCAGGGGACCTCGCCGGCGACCCAGCCGGCGAGCAGCGGCGTGAGCCCCCCGAAGTCCTGCGGGGCGACGAAGAACGCGGCCCCGTGCGGCCCCATGAGCCATTTGAAGCCGACGGCGGCGAGGAAGTCGTCCGCGTCGGCCTCCATCGGCAGCCAGCCCGCGGACTGGGAGGCATCGACGTAGGTGCGGGCCCCGTGTGCCCGGGCCGCCTCGCGCACGGCCGGCAGATCGGCGAGCCGGCCGTCGGCGGACTGGACGGTGCTGACCGCGACGAGCGCGGTGCCTGGGCGGACGGACTCGGCGAGCCGCTCCAGGGGCACCGCGCGCACCTTGAGGTCGCCGCGCACATGGAACGGGTTCACCAGGGAGGCGAAGTCGCCCTCCGCCGTCAGGACTTCGGCGCCGGCGGGCAGCGAGGCGGCGATCAGCGCGCCGTACTCGGCGACCGAGGCGCCGGTCGCGACGCGCTCGGCCGGCACCCCGGCCAGCCGGGCGAAGGACGCGCGGGCGGCCTCCGCGTCCTCGTACAGGGGACCCAGGGGCGTGCCCTCGGCACGCATCCGCACCGCCTGGTGCAGGGCGGTGACGGCACGGGCGGGCAGGAGCCCGTTGCTCGCGGTGTTGAGGTAGGTGTGCTTCGGGGTGAACTCGGCACGGACGAGGTTCTCGAAGGTCTCCATGGGACCACTCTGCGTCCCCGGGGAACCCCCCGTCCATTGCCGATAACTGCGTGATGTCGCTAAGAAGCGCTTATGGATACGCCCCGACCTGCGGGTTTCAGTGCTGGGGCACCGCACAGCCGTCCGGACCACACGCGTCCGCGCCGTCCGCGCCGTCCGCGCCGTCGATGGATCCGCTGTCGACGATCTTCAGCGGCGCGCGCTCGCCGAACGCCTGCGTCAGGGCCTGGGCGAAGACCTCGGCGGGCTGGGCTCCGGAGACGCCGTACTTGCGGTCGAGCACGAAGAACGGCACACCGTTCGCGCCGAGCTGCGCGGCCTCCCGCTCGTCGGCCCGGACCTCGGCGGCGTACGCCTCCGGGTCGGCGAGCACCGCACGGACGGCGTCCGCGTCGAGCCCGGCGGCCACGGCGAGCTCCACGAGCCGCTCGTCCTCCCCGAAGACCGAGCGCTCCTCGGCGAAGTTGGCCCGGTACAGCGCGTCGAGCAGACGCTCCTGGCGGCCGTGCTCCTTGGCGAGGTGGAGCAGGCGGTGCATGTCGAAGGTGCTGCCGTGGTCGCGGCCCCGGGTGCGGTAGTCCAGCCCCTCGGCGGCGGCCTGCGCGCCCAGATTGTCCTCACCGGCCTCGGCCTGCGCGGCGCTCATCCCGTACTTCCTGGTGAGCATCGTGATCACGGGCTGGATGTCGTCCTTGGCGCGGCCCGGGTCCAGCTCGAAGGAACGGTGCACGACCTCGACCTCGTCGCGGTGCGGGAAGTCCCGCAGCGCCTTCTCGAAGCGGGCCTTGCCCACGTAGCACCAGGGGCAGGCGATGTCGCTCCAGATCTCGACGCGCATGTCTCGGCTCTCTCCAGCTCGTACGGGTACGGAGGCTCCCTCCGCCGAGTGCATGAACGTTCAAGCAGGAGGCTTCATTCCCGCAGGACGCTTCATTCCACGGGCACGGCGAAGCACAGCCGTATGTGGTGATCGCCTGGGCCGGCCGGCGCCTCCGGGTCCGGTATCCAGCCCTGGCGACCGTAGAAGCCCCGCGCTCGCTCGTTGTCCACATGCACGTCGAGCCCGGCCGTGCGCACCCCGTCGATCCGCCACTCCTCCACACAGGCGGCATGCAGGGCGGTGCCGATGCCGGAGCGCCACCGGCCGGGGTCGACATGGAACTGGAACAGCTTGACGGTGCCGTCGGGAGCCCCCTCCGCCCTGCGGAAGGAGGCGATCCCGGCCAGGCGCCCGTCACGCACCGCGCACAGCACCCGCCCGTCGGTGCGCCCGACCGACTCCCGCCACCTGCCCGGCCAGTCGGCACCGTCGTCCGGGAACCCGTCCGGGTAGTACGTGGCCCGGGCCCGCCGGTGCAGCGCGGCGATGTCGTCGGCTTCGGCGGGCAGTGCGGTCCTGATCACCAGGGGTGCGGCGGTCCGGTTCGTTTCGATCATGCCGCGGAGGACGTGCCCGGTGGCGGCGCGGTTCCCCGGCGGGCCTCAGCTGCCGTCCCGCAGGTCCTTCGGCCAGTTCGGGCGGAACTCGATGTGGTCGTACGTCACCACGCAGCCCTCTCCCATCGGGGACTGCGTCATGAAGCCGACCAGGGCCGCGCCCGTCTCCTTCTCCTCGCCCAGGGTGAAGAGGCGGACGAAGGTCCAGTGTTCGCCGTCGCGGGAGGCGTGGAAGCCGAAGGCCCGGCCGGTGCGGCTGATCCGCAGCCAGACGGAACTGCCCTCGACCGTGAAGGAGTTGGCGTCGTCGGAGTGGCCCCGGGTGACGACCGTGCAGACGGTGGGGACGTCCGGGGAGTACTCCAGGCAGAGCTTGGCCCAGGCCCGCTCCCCCACATGCACGTAGAGCACGCCCGCGTCGAAGGCGGCACCGAACCCCACCGTGACCCGGGCGATCAGCTGGAAGTCCCCTTCGGGCGCCCCGAGCAGCCGCGGCGCGTCGGCGGCGGGGTCCAGCCCCTCCCCGGTGGGCGGCACGAACCGATCCTGCCTGGGCCCGGCCCACCCGGAGAGCACACCGTCCTCGTACGACCAGTGACCATCGGGCCCATAAGTACGCAGACCGAAAGGAAGTTCGGAAAGTTCCAGATCCATCCAACCAACTCTTTCAGGTCCGCCCCTCAGGGGCGCGGGGAACTGCGCGATCAACCACGACGAACCGGCAGACCGCGATTCACCGCACCCCCACGGCGCTACCGCTCCAAACGCCCGTTGAACCGCCGAGGCAGCCCCAGCGGGTTCTCGTCCCGCAGCTCCGCGGGAAGCAACGCAGACGGCGCGTTCTGATAAGCCACCGGCCGCAACCACCGCTCGATAGCCGTACCACCGACCGACGTCGACGTCGAGGTCGTAGCCGGGTAGGGCCCACCGTGATGCTGGGCGGAAGCCACAGCCACACCCGTCGGCCACCCATTGACCAGCACACGCCCGGCCAGCGGCGTCAGCTCCGCGAGGATCTCGGACCCCCGGCCCTCCCCCGCCGCCTCCTCCTCGGAGAGCTGCACCGTCGCCGTGAGATTCCCCGGCAGCCGCGACAGCACCGCCTTCACCTCGGCGTCGTCCTCATAGCGGGCCACCACGGTGACCGGCCCGAAGCACTCCTCCAGGAGCAGATCGTGCTCGCCCTCCGCGGCCAGCCTGCTCGCCGGGACGGTGAGGAAGCCCGCGCTGACGGTGTGCTCGCCGCCCGAGCCGGGCGTGACCGGGGACTCCACGTCGGACAGCCGCGCGCGCTCGGCGACACCGGCGACGAAGTTGTCGCGCATGCGGTGGTCGAGCAGGACTCCGGCGTCGGTGTCGCTGACGGCGTCGGTCAGGGACTTCAGCAGCGCGTCACCGGCGGCGCCGGCGGGCGCGAGGACGAGGCCCGGCTTCACACAGAACTGGCCGACGCCCAGCGTCATCGACCCGGCGAGGCCCGCGCCGATCGCCTCGGCGCGCTCGGCGGCCGCGGCCTCGGTGACGACGACCGGGTTCAGCGAGCCCAGCTCGCCGTGGAAGGGGATCGGGACGGGGCGGGCGGCCGCCGCGTCGAAGAGGGCCCGGCCGCCGCGCACCGAGCCCGTGAAGCCGGCCGCCGCGACCTGCGGGTGCTTGATGAGCTCGACGCCCGCCTCGAAGCCGTGCACCAGCCCGACGACGCCCTCGGGGATGTCGTGCCGGGCGGCGGCGCGGCGCAGCACCTTGGCGACGTACTCGGAGAGGGCCGGGTGGTCCGGGTGGGCCTTGACGACGACCGGGCAGCCGGCCGCGAGGGCGCTCGCGGTGTCGCCGCCCGCGACCGAGAAGGCGAAGGGGAAGTTCGACGCCGAGTAGACGGCGACGACGCCCAGCGACACCTTGTAGCGGCGCAGGTCCGGGATCGGCGGGGTGGCGGTGTCGTCGGGGTGGTTGATGACGACGTCGAGGAAGGCGCCCTCGTCGACTATGTCGGCGAAGGCCCGCAGCTGGAAGCAGGTGCGGGCGAGTTCGCCGGTCAGCCGGACCGGGCCGAGCGCGGACTCGGCGTCGGCGGTCTCGACGAGACCGTCCTTGGCCGCCTGCAGCTCGTCGGCGGCGGTGCGCAGGAAGGCCGAGCGGACGGCGCGGTCGGCGAGTGCGCCCCGCGCCTCGTCCGCGGCCCGGACGGCGGCGTCCACCTCCTGGGCTGTGGCCTCCACCGCAACCTGCTCGCGCTGCTTCCCGGTTCGGGGGTCGACACTCCAGACTGGTGCTGCTGCCACCGCGGGTCCCTCCACATTCGTTGCCGCATGCAATGCCGCAGTATGTACGTCATCACCAGGGATGTTCGATATACTGAACGCTGTCTCTGATGATGAATGCTGTCGGAGACTATATCTCCAGCTTCTCGTCGAACGAAGGGGTCAAGGGCGATGTCGGCAGGCGAGACAGGCGGCGGTGCGCAGGTCAAGAGCGCGGTGCGGACCGTGGAACTGCTGGAGTACTTCGCGGGCCGGCCCGGCATGCACTCCCTGGCGGCGGTCCAGGAGGCCGTCGGCTATCCCAAGTCCAGCCTGTACATGCTGCTGCGCACCCTGGTCGAGCTGGGCTGGGTGGAGACGGACGCGACGGGCACGCGCTACGGCATCGGCGTCCGGGCCCTGCTGGTCGGCACGTCGTACATCGACGGCGACGAGGTGGTCGCGTCGGCCCGCCCGACCCTGGACCGGCTCTCGGACGACACCACGGAGACGATCCACCTGGCCCGGCTGGACGGCACCAACGTCGTCTACCTCGCCACCCGCCAGTCCCAGCACTATCTGCGCCCCTTCACCCGGGTCGGCCGCCGGCTGCCCGCGCACTCCACGTCCCTCGGCAAGGCGCTGCTGAGCACGTACTCGGACGAGCAGGTCCGCAAGATGCTCCCGGAGACACTGCCCGCGCTGACCGAGCACACGATCACCGACCGGGAAAAGCTCATCGAGGAGCTGCGCCAGGTGCGCGAGCAGGGCTTCGCCGTGGACCGCGAGGAGAACACGCTGGGGCTGCGCTGCTTCGGCGTGGCGATCCCGTACCGCACTCCGGCGCGGGACGCGATCAGCTGCTCGGTGCCGGTGGCCCGGCTCACGCCGGCGCACGAACAGCTGGTGAAGGACGCGCTGTTCGACGCGCGGGACCGGCTGACACTGGCCACCCGTAGGCTCTGAGGCATGAATGTCGAGCTGCGTACGGTCCACGACAGCGATCTGCCGGTCTTCTACCGGCAGATGAACGACCCCGAGGCGCTGCACATGGCGGCCTTCACCCCCAAGGATCCCTCCGACCGGGACGCCTTCGACGCCCACTGGGCCAGGATCCGCTCCTCGTCCGCCGTCATCCGCACGGTGCTGGCCGACGGCGACGTGGTCGGCAGCACGGCGGTGTACGGGGAGCCGGGCGAGCGCGAGGTGACGTACTGGATCGACCGCGCGTACTGGGGGAAGGGCATCGCGACCGAGGCCCTGCGGGCGCTGATCACCGAGGTGGACGAGCGTCCCCTCTACGCGCGGGCGGCTTCGGACAATGTGGGGTCGCTGCGCGTCCTGGAGAAATGCGGGTTCCGTGCCGTGGCGTCGGCCACGGGGTACGCCCAGGCCCGGGGTGCGGAGATCGACGAGACGGTGCTGCTCCTGGAGGGCTGAGAAGCCCTCCGCGGGTCTCCCCCGTCCGGCGGAGGCGGATCGTCGCCGCTGAGGACGTGCCGTCCGCGTCCCGCGCGGGAGCCTGATCGCATGACGCAGTCGATCACTCCCCTCGCGGTTCCCCGCCCCGCCGTCCCTTCGAGCCGCCCCCGGCGGATTCTGCGTGCCGTGGCCGTCCTCTCCTGCGTGCCGTACCTCGGGCTCAAGGCCGCCTGGATCGCCGGGAGCCACATCGGCATCCCCGAGGGGAGCGCCCTGCTCGACGACCGTGTCGGCATGGCCGTGATCAACGGTCTCTCCGTGCTGCTGGACAGCTCGGTGATCGTGCTGGCGCTGGTGCTGACCCGGCCGTGGGGGCTGAAGGTGCCCGCGTGGCTGCCGGCGTTCCCCGTCTGGGTCGCCACCGGGCTGCTCGCGCCGATCATGACGGGGTTCCCGGCGCAGCTCGTCGTGAAGGCGTTCGGCAGCGGTGCCGCACCGGCCGCCCAGGGCCATGACACCTTCCTCCACGCCTGGGTGTTCACCGTGGTGTACACCGGGTTCATCCTCCAAGGGATCGCTCTCGGCGCCCTGTTCGTGCTCTACGCCCGTGACCGCTGGGGGCACCTGTGGCGCGGCCGGGTGTGGGAACTGCCCGTCGGAGTCGTCGGGCCCGCCCACCGCGCCCTGGCCGTCGCGGCCGCCGTACTCGCCCTGCCGCCGCTCACCGTCCACCTGCTGTGGGCCTGCGGTGTCGCCGCCGGGCTCAGCGAGGGCCGGGCAGCGGACCGCGCCGCCGACTTCTATGTCCTGGAGGCCGTCTACGTACTGTTCCTCCTCGCGGCCGTCGCCGGCGGTCTCCTGCTGGCGTTCCGGCGCGGCCGGGCCCTGCCCGTGGCGGTGCCGCTCGGGCTCGCCTGGGTCGGCTCGGCTGCCGTGGCCTGCTGGGGCGGCTGGCTGTCGCTGGCCTCGCTCGGCGGTGTGGAGGACCTCGCCGACCGCCCGACGCCGCTGATGAGCCTCGCCTACGCTGGGCAGATGCTCGTCGGCTTCCTCGTCGCCGCCATCGGCGTCTACTACTTCGCGGAGCGCTCGGCCAGGGCCGCACGGCAGGCGGCGTGAGCCAGGCCGCCCGGCTCCTGTTCGGCCGGCGGGCACGGTTGCGCTGGGTCCATATGATCCTCGGCGGCGCGCTCGCCATGCCGTATGTGCTGGTGGGCTCGGTGATCATCGGCCCGGCCACCGGCGGCACCGACGTCTTCGGGTCCTTTCCCCTCCAGCTCGCCTCGTTCGGGGTGGGGCTGCCGATCGCCGCCGTCACCTCCGTGTTCCCTCTGACCCGGCCGCTGGAAGCCGCCGCCGTGCGCTGGCTGTGCGGTGTCGACGCGGACCGGCTCGCCTTCGGACCGGCCGCGACGCGGGGCGAGAAAGGGCGTACGGCGGCCTGGTTCACGCTCCACCTCGGGCTCGGCGGGATCATCGCGGGGATGTCGCTGGCCGTGCCGCCGTTCGCCGTCGCGCTGATCGTGCTGCCGCTCATCGCGGGGCTGCGCGGCACGCCGTCCGGGGTGCCCGAAGTCCTCGACCACGCCTGGGTCCTGGCGCTCGCGCCGCTCGCGGGCGCGGTGATGCTCGTCGCCCTCGCGGGCTGCGCGGCCGGGGGCGGCGCGCTGCTGGCCCGCTGGGCTCCTGACCTGCTCGGCCCGTCTCCCGAGGGCCGGCTGGCCGCTGCCGAGGCCCGCGCCGCCGACCTCGCCGTACGCAACCGGCTGGCGCGGGAGCTGCACGACTCGGTCGGCCACGCGCTGAGCGCGGTCACCCTCCAGGCGAGCGCGGCCCGCCGGGTCCTCGACTCCGACCCGGAGTTCGTCCGTGAGGCCCTCGCCGCGATCGAGGACACGACCCGGCGTACCGTCGGCGAACTCGACGCCGTGCTGGGTGTGTTGCGCGAGGGCGACGGCCCCGGCACGGCCCCGGCGCCCACCCTCGCCGGCGACCTCGACGGCCTGCTGTCCCGCACCCGGGCGGGCGGGGCCCGGGTGACGGCCACGGTCGGCGCCGACCCGGAGGCGCTGCCTCCGCTGCTGTCCCGCGAGGCCTATCGCATCGTGCAGGAGGGGCTGAGCAACGCCCTCAGGCACGCCGGCCACCGGGTCGCCGTGGACGTGCGGATCGCGGTGGCGGACGGGGGGCTGGAGATCACCGTGGAGAATCCGGTGACCGGCCCCGCGCCCTCCCGGCCCGGCGGCGGCCACGGGCTGCGCGGCATCGCGGACCGGGCCAGGCTGCTGGGCGGGACGTCGACGGCCGGACCGACCTCCGCACAGACCTGGCGGCTGCGCGTACGCCTGCCGATGAAAGGGCCTGTATGACGGGCCTGTTTGACGAGCCCGAACGAAGGCCCGCGACGAAGGGACCCGCATGACCCGCCCGGCAACCGTCCGTGTCGTCCTCGCCGACGACGAGCGCATGGTGCGCACCGCGCTGCGCGCCATCCTCTCCGCCGAGCCGGACCTGGAGGTGGTGGGCGAGGCGGCCACCGGTGCCGAGGCCGTGTCGGTCGTACGGGACCTGCGGCCGGACGTCGTCCTCATGGATGTGCGCATGCCGGAGATCGACGGCATCCGCGCCACCGAGCAGATCCTGGCCACCCTGGACGAGCCGCCCCGGATCGTCGTCGTGACGACCTTCGAGAACGACTCCTATGTGTATGACGCGCTGCGCGCCGGAGCCGCCGGGTTCCTGCTGAAGCGGGCGGACGCCGACGCGCTCGTGCAGGCGGTCCGGCTGGTGGCGCGCAGCGACAGCCTGCTGTTCCCGTCGGCCGTCCGCACCCTCGCGACCGAGCACGCACGCGCGCACCCCGCGCCGCCCGCGTGGGTGGCGAGGCTCACGGGCCGCGAGCGGGAGGTCCTGCGGCACATGGCCGCCGGACTGACCAACGCGGAGATCGCCCGCCGGATGGAGGTCGGCCCCGCCACGGTGAAATCGCATGTGGCGGCGGTCCTGGCCAAGACGGGCACCCGGGACCGCACACAGGCGGTCATCGCGGCCTACGAGGCGGGCTTTCTAAACACAGAATGAGAAAACGGACGGGCGGGAACGATCCGCCCCTCCTGGCTCGTCCTCATGTTCGGGATGAACAAGACGATCAGGCGCGCATCGGTCTTCGCGCTGCTCCTTGTGTTCGCTCTGCTGGTCAGGGCGACCTGGGTGCAGTTCTACGACGGCCAGGCGCTCGCAGACGACAAGGACAACCGGCGGAACGCCATCGAGACGTACTCGGCGCCGCTCGGGAACATCATCGTGGGCGGCCGGTCGGTCACCGGCTCGGCCAAGACGAAGACAGGCGACCTCAGGTACAAGCGCACATACACGGACGGTGAGCGGTACGCGGCGGTGACGGGCTACGCCTCGCAGGCGTATGCGCCGACCCAGCTGGAGGGCATCTACACCGACCTCCTGAACGGCACGGACAACCGTCTGAAGTCGGTGATGGACACCGTCACCAACCAGCGGGCCGAACCGGGCAACGTGGTCACCACGGTCGACCCGGACGTGCAGAAGGCGGGGATCGACGCGCTCGGCGACAAGAAGGGCGGCGCCGTCGCCATCGACCCGAAGACGGGGAAGATCCTCGCGGTCGTGTCGACGCCGTCGTACGACCCCTCGTCGCTGACGGACGCCAACACCGCGGGGACGGCCTGGAAGAAGCTGACGAGCGACCCGGAGAAGCCGCTGACCAACCGCGCCCTGCGGCAGCCGCTGCCGCCCGGCTCGACGTTCAAGCTGGTCGTGGCGGCGGCGGCGCTGGAGGACGGGCTGTACGAGTCGGTGGACGACAAGACCGACAGCCCGGACCCGTACACGCTGCCGGGCACCAGCAAGAAGCTGTCGAACGAGAACCCGAGCGCGCCCTGCACGAACGCCACGATCCGCACGGCGCTGCAGTACTCGTGCAACAACGTCTTCGCGAAGATGGCCGTGCAGCTGGGCCAGGACAAGGTGAAGGCGATGGCGGAGAAGTTCGGGTTCAACGACGACCAGCTGGATGTGCCGGTCCGGGCCTACACGAGCGTGTACCCGTCGGACATGTACCCGTCGCAGACCGCTCTGACGGGCATCGGCCAGTTCGACGTCACCGCGACACCGCTGCAGATGGCCATGGTGTCGGCGGCCATCGCCAACGGCGGCAAGCTGGTCTCGCCGCACATGGTGTCGCAGATCACCAACAGCGGCGGTGATGTGCTGCAGGACTACGACGACGAGGCGGACTCGAAGGAGATCGTCAGCTCTTCGACCGCCGAGCAGTTGCAGTCGGCGATGCAGACCGTCGTGGACAAGGGCACGGGCTCGAACGCCCAGATCGCGGGCGCGACGGTCGGCGGCAAGACGGGTACGGCCCAGCACGGCGAGAACAACAGCCAGGTGCCGTACGCCTGGTTCACCTCCTACGGGAAGTCCGACTCGTCGGGCAAGGAGGTCGCCGTGGCGGTCATGGTCGAGCAGTCGAACGCCGCCCGCTCGGAGGTCAGCGGCAACGGCCTGGCGGCGCCGGTCGCCAGGGCGATGATGGAAGCGGCGCTCAAGGACTGATCCTCCGACTGAACCTTCGCCGTACGAAAGCCGTCTCTACAGACAGATGGGCCGCCCCCTTCCCCCCGGGGGCGGCCCTTCGCCTTGGCCCAGACGTCACTTGGCTCCGAGCAGCTGCTCGATGGGGTCGATCGCGAAGTACACGAGGAACAGCGCCGAGGTCCCCCACAGCAGCCAGTGGACCTCCTTGGCCTTGCCGAGCACGGTCTTGATGACGACGTAGGCGAGGAAGCCGGCGCCGATGCCGTTGGTGATGGAGTAGGTGAACGGCATCACGGCGATGGTGAGGAACGCGGGGATGGCGATGTCGTAGCGGTCCCAGTCGATGTGCTTGACCTGGGTCATCATCAGGAAGCCGACGGCGACCAGGGCCGGGGCGGCCGCCTGGAGCGGGACGATGGTGAGCAGCGGGGTCAGGAACAGCGCGAGGCCGAACAGGCCGCCGGTGACGAGGTTGGAGAAGCCGGTGCGCGAGCCCTCGCCGACGCCGGCCGCCGACTCGATGTAGGAGGTCGCCGAGGAGGCGGAGGCCGCGCCGCCCGCGACCGCCGCGGCACCGTCGATGAGCAGCACCCGGCCGAGGTTCGGGACCTTGCCGTCCTCGTCCAGCAGGCCGGCCTCGGCGCTGACGCCGACGACGGTGCCCATGGTGTCGAAGAAGTCGGACAGGATCAGGGTGAAGATCAGCAGGACGACCGTGATGACGCCGACGCCGGGGGCGCTGAACGCGCCGAACAGGTCGAAGTCTCCGATGAGTCCGAAGTCGGGGGTGTCGACGAGGTTGCCGGGCCAGGACGGTGTGGTCAGGCCCCAGGTCTTGATGTCGGCGATGGAGTTGATCACCAGGGCCACCGCGGTCATGCCGACGATGCTGATGAGGATGGCGCCCTTGACCTTGCGGGCGAGCAGGCCGATCGTCAGCAGCACGCCGAGGCAGAAGACGAGCATCGGCCAGCCGGCGAGGGTGCCGGTGCCGCCCAGCTGAACGGGCACGGTGGTGTTCGCGGCGTCCGGGATGCGGCTGACGAACCCGGCGTCGACGAAGCCGATGAAGGCGATGAACAGGCCGATGCCGACGCTGATCGCCTGCTTGAGCGGCTGGGGTATGGCGTGCATGACGGCCTCGCGCAGACCGGTCACCACCAGCACGCAGATCAGCAGGCCTTCGAGGACGATCAGGCCCATCGCGTCGTCCCAGCTCATCAGCGGGGCGATCTGGAAGGCGACCACGGCGTTCAGGCCGAGTCCGGCGGCGAGCGCGAGGGGCAGATTGCCGCCCACGCCCATGATGATCGTCATGACCGCGGCCACCAGGGCGGTGGCGGTGGTGAGTTGGACGGCGTCCAGCTGGTGCCCGAACTTGTCCTTCGCGCTGCCCAGGATGATGGGATTCAGGACAAGGATGTAGGCCATCGTGAAGAACGTGGCGAAGCCGCCGCGAATCTCACGGCCGAAGGTGGACCCCCGCTCGGAGATCTTGAAGAACCGGTCGACGCTGTTCACCGGTGGTGGTGCGGCGTCGGACCGGTCGGCCACCTTCTGCGATTCGGACATGACGAGTGCTCCTTGATGCCTGGGTGATCGGTGTGCGGGTGCTGGCTGGATTTTCCTCGCGTTGAACCACGTTCAGGTTTTCTTCGTGTTACGGATTCGAAGTCCGGCCCGCCATACGCCGTTCGAAGCTCCGTACGAACCATCCTGACGAACGCTGCTACGCTTCCCGATCTCGTCCGGGCCTCCCCCGGATGATCACATGTCATCTACATGACACGCACAGGCGCCCCCGTCCGGGAGTGCCCGAAGCCGCTGCGAGGAGAGGTCGCCCGTGGGCACAGTCGTCGACGACGCCGCCTCCGTGGAGTTCCACGCCTTCTTCGAGCGCCACTACGCCGAACTGTCCCGTCTGGCCTATCTGCTGACGGGCGAGTCGGACACCGCCGACGACCTGGCGGCGGACGCGTTACTGGCGCTGTGGCACCGCTGGGACCGGGTGCGCGCCGCCGACCATCCGGCGGCGTACGCCCGCGGTGTGGTCGCCAACCTGGCCCGCACCCGCATCCGCAGCGCGGTGCGCGAGCGGCGGCGCATCGCCCTGTTCTGGTCGCAGCGCGAGGAGAACACCGAGAACCCGGACGTGGCGGGGGTGGTCGACGTCCAGGAGGCGCTGCGCAGGCTGCCGTTCCGCAAGCGGGCCTGTGTGGTGCTGCGGCACGCCTTCGACCTGTCGGAGAAGGACACCGCGCTCGCCCTCGGCGTCTCGGTGGGTACGGTGAAGAGCCAGACCTCGAAGGGAATGGCCGAACTCCAGCGGCTGCTGGGCACACAGGGAGTGCCGCAGCGGATGCACGCGACGCTGGGCGCGCCCCGTTGCGCGCCCGCCGTGGAGGGCTTGCGCACCGGTGAGGGCGGAGGGAGGGACCGATGACCATGCGGCGGGACGTGCACGAGGAGCTGCGCGCCCGGCTGCACGAGGCGGCCGGGGGGCACGAGCCCGACCGGGAGAGCATCCTGGCCCGGGTCGAGCGCGGCATGGCCGGTCCGGCCGCGTCCGCCCATCGGGCCACGCGTCCGCCCGTGTTCGGCTGGATGCGGGTGGCCGGTGCGACCGCCGCGGTGGCGGGCGTGCTGGCGGTGGGCGGCTACGCCGTCGCGTCCGCGGTGAAGGACGAGGCCGCACCGCGGCAGCAGGAGGTGGCGACGTCACCGACGCCCACGCCGTCGCCGGAGGCGACGAGCCGGGCCCCCGTGCCACCGGTGGATCCCACGCCGACCACCTCGCCGGAGCGCCGCGAGTCCGCCCCGCCGCCCTCCGGGAAGCCGAGCGCCTCCGTCACCGCGCGGCCGCCCGCCGCCACCGAGGACGGGCCGCTGTGGTCGGACGGCTCGGTCGACCCGCACAGCAACGACTTCTGGGCGCAGAGCAACATCACGATCAAGACCCGCGAGGAACTGACTGCGCTGACCGTGCGGTTGAGCGTCGACCAGACCGGCGGGGTCTCCGACGCGGGCGCCTGGCGGTCGCTGCCCGAGAACGACTTCACTCTCACGGTGGGCGAGCGGGACGGCGCCCTCGTCTACACCTGGACCCTCAAGGAGGGCCGGAAGGTCCCGGCGGGCGAGTGGGTGTTCGCGGGCCAGTTCGACCACGACCGCGGGGGGCGTGACGCGGGCGGGGACCGCTACACGGTGACGGCCGCCGCGGGGTCGGACCGGCTGTCGGTGGGCGGCGGCTTCGCGGCCGCGGACGACACGGACGGCGCGGACGACGCCGGGGGCGACTCGTAGGTCCCCCGTTCGCCATTCGGCCGTGGCCGGCTCGCGCGGGGCGCCGGGCCGGGCTGCCGTGGACACGGATGCGTGCAGGCCTCCAGCGCGTACGGGCGTCGGGCGCGAGGCCGTGGAGGACACAACCATGCACATATCCGGACCGAGCGTGAGCCGGCGGCGTGGCGCCGCGGTCGTCGCCGCGCTGGTGATTGCTCGACCGTGCTGACCGGGCAGCACCTCGCCGCGGCCGGAGGGGCCCGCCCTGTCGGTGCCGACCCCGAGGCCGGCCTGGAGACCCTGCGTCCAGGGCAGCCGGATCCGCTGACCAGGCGGCACTGGCCCTCGACCACCGCGAGCCCGTGACGCCCTCGCGTGGGGTTGTATCTAGTCGTCGGGCATGTCTGTGAAGTAGGTGTCGTGTCGCGCCTGGAAGGCTTTGAGTTCTTCGCGGTTGCGTTCCGCGTACTCGGCGGCCTTCTCGAAGTACTCCTCGCGGGGCGCGCCCGGCGAGAAGATCATGAGCATGGACAGGGGCTCGTCGGCGTCGTTCTGGAAGGCGTGCAGGCCGCCGGCGGGTACGTAGAGGAAGTCGCCCGGCCCGCCTTTGGTCCAGCGTTCGCCGTTGTAGAACTGGACTTCGCCGGAGAGGACGTAGAAGGACTCCGAGATCGTCCGGTGGAAGTGTTCCTGGGCGCCCATGGTCTGCGGTCCCATGTCGACCTTGTACAGGCCGTACTCGCCGTCCGCGGTATCCGGGGTCGCCACGTAGCTGATGCTGGAGGCGCCGATGAAGCCGGTGTCCGGTTCGTCGGGTGCGGGGCGGTACTTCGCGCTGATCTCGCCCCTGTCGCTGAGGTAGCGCGGGTCGGAGTAGGACATGGTGGTTCCTTTCGCGAGGGCGGTTCGACTCCGTGACGGGGTCCTTCGGACAGGTGGTTGGGCTGCGGTGCCCGAGGCACACGCCCTCGGCGGTGTTGTCGCAGGCAGTAGTGCTGGGTCGAATGAGCGTGGCGCTTGCCTGGCCGGTGGTGCGTGCGGCGTCAGTGAAGGACGAGCATGGTGGCGAGGGCCGGGCCGAGGGCTCCGCCCATGAGGTAGCTGAGCTGGAACAGGCCGATGCCGGTGGGGCGTTGGCGGTCGGGGACGGCGGAGGCGGCGGCCATGGACTGGGTGGCGTTGGCTGCGGTGGCGCTGAAGAGGGCGATACCGATTGCCATCAGCAGCGCGATCGCGCTGTGGGCGAAGACGGCCGCCGCCGCGGCGAGCGCCCCGATCGTGAGCAGGATCGCCCGCACGTTGGTCTGGCCCAGGCGGGCGGCGACGGCAGCGAAGACAAGGGTGAGCACGGATCCGGCGATCATGGCGGTCATCTGGCCGACGGCCACCGAGCCGGTCGACCAGCCGGCCCGATCGGCGATCAGCTGCGGGATCGCGAACAGCAGGGTGAAGTACGACACGGACAGGGCGAGGGCGATCAGGACCGAACTGCGGAAGAGGCGTGAGCGCACGGCGACTGCGGGGACATATCCGTCGGGGCGGTGCCGGATGTGCAGGGCCAGCAGGATGCCGGCGACGGCTGCTACGACCAGGGCGGGCAGCGGGTTCGACGGCAGCAGGACCAGCCCGCTGGACAGGAAGGCCAGCAGTACTGCGCCGCGGGCGTCGAAACGGCCTTCGGCGGGCGGTGCCTGCGTGGTGTGGCGGCTGACCGCGGGGACGGCCAGGAGGGTGACCACCAGGATGGACAGCGCCGCCCGCCAGGAGAACGCGTCGGTGAGGCGCTCGCCGAGCAGCGGCCCCACCGCTCCGAGCATTCCGGACCCGGCACTGATCACGCCCATGCGGCGGGCAGTGCCGGCCAGGTTCATGGCGATGGCCATCATGCCCGCGCCGCCCGCCGCCTGAGCGGCTCGCCCGACGAGGGTGAGCGGCAGCCACGGCGAGACAGCCACCAGCAGGGTGCCGACGGCGACGAAGGCGGCGCCGGCCCACAGGGCGGTGCGCGTGCCGCGGCGTCGCAGCAGCGTCGCGATCAGCGGTGTCGCGATCGCCAAGGCCAGGGCGAACACCGTGACCAGCCACGATCCGGTGGCGGTGGTGATCCCGAGGGAGCGGCTCATGTCGTCGAGGATCAGGACGGCCGCGTTGTTGGCGGCGGCGACGGGCGTGGCGAGCAGCGCCAGCCAGAGGACGGGAACGCTGCGGGAGGGGTCGCTCACGGTGGCGGGGGTGCGCGTGGCGGCCGCCCTGAAGGTGGAGAACATGACTCTTTCTCTGCCTGGGGCTGTTGGTGATCTCTGGAGGTGACGGCGGGGCGGGTTGGGCTCGTGGTTGCGGCTGGAGTGTTCGAAAGCCGCGCCCCGAGCAGCCGGCAGGGGCGAGGCGGCAGCCGGCTGCTCACACGGTGCGGGTCAGTTCGCCTTGATGTCGTTCAGCAGCCGGGGGGCGTCGCCGGTGAAGTCGATCCACGGGTTCGTGCCCAGGACCTCCGCCCCTTCGGCGGTGGAGTCCTCGTAGCGGATGACGAACTTCTCGGGGCCGTGGGCGTAGGCCACGGTCAGGCCGTGCTCGGCGTCCAGGAAGGCGGCGTGCGGCCGGATGCCGGGGTAGCTGATGCGCCAGGCCAGGTCGCCGATCTCCACTGCGCCCACCGACAGCTTCGCCACCGTGCCGTCGGGAAGCCGGTAGAACCAGATCCAGGGGCCGCCGGACACCACGGTCATCACTTCGTCGATGCCGACACCGTCGTCGGAGCGGTTGACGTGGAGCTTGCCGAACCGCTGCTGCACGTAGTGCCGTGCGGCGGTGTCCATCGTCTTCATGTCGTACACCTTCGGGTAGGGCGGGACCCCGTGCTCGGAGGTGTTCAGGAAGCCGCCGCGGTCGGCCTCGGGCTTGCGGCCGGCAAGATCGATCTGTTTCAGGAGCTGGTCTCGGTCCAGGCTGAACAGCGCGATGAGGTCCGCCTGCTCCTCTTCTCAGAACTCGCCCGTGCGGGCCGCCTCGTAGACGAGGCGGCGCAGCCACACATGGGCGGGATCGTCGGTGCGGCTGCCGTGCCAGATCGAGCTGACGGTGTACGTGGGCATCGGCAGGGGCGGCGGGGAGGTCGCCAGGCCCAGGGTGCCGGCGTAGACGGTGGCCGCGTGGGTGGGGAGAGTGGCCAGGGCGGGCAGGGTGGCGAGCTGGAGGGCGGCTCCGGTGAAGTGGGTGGTGGAGGCGATCACCCGGCGGTCGAGGCCGCGTGCTTCCAGGAGGTCGTCGACGATGCCGCGGCGGCCGTCGTAGGAGATCAGCAGGTGGGGGTGGGCCAGGTAGTCGTCCAGGGTGAGGGGGACCTCGAGCGGCAGTAGGCGGGGGTTGAAGAGGCAGGTGTAGCCGGAGGTGAACAGGCTGCGGCTGCGGTGTTCGGCGCCGTGCGCGGGGGCGGCGGCCACACCGAGGTCCGCCTCGCCGCGGTCGATCATGCCGGCGACGGTGTTCCGGCTGGCCTGCCGTACGGCGAGCCGGATGCCCGGCAGTGCGGCCGTGGCGTGCAGCAGGCGGGGCAGCAGCGCCGTTTCCAGGTCGTCGGACATGCCCAGGGTGAAGGTGCGCCGGGCGGTGGCCGGGTCGAAGCGGTCCCCGTCGGTCACGGCGCCGTGGATCAGGCCGAGAGCAGGCTCGATACGACGGGCCAGCTCGACGGCGCGGGGCGTGGGTTCCACGCCGGTGCGGGTGCGGGTGAACAGTTCGTCACCGAAGAGCCCGCGCAGCCGGCCGAGGGCGGCACTGGCCGCGCCCTGGCTCATATGCAGGGCCGCGGCGGCCCGGGTGACACTGCGCTCGCGCATGAGAGCGGCGAAGACGACCAGCAGATTGAGATCGGCCTTCCGGAATTCGGTTCCGTAGATGTCGATCATCGCGAAGATTGGTTGGCGGGATGCACGACCTCCTTTCTACCGTCGACGCATGAACTCCGCCTCAGCTGAGCCCCGCCGTGCCGTGACCGTCGCCGTCGTCCAGGCGGCCGCCCCGCTGTTCGACACCCGGGCCGCAGTGGCCCGGGCCGAAGAACTCATCCGCGAGGCCGCCGGCCGGGGTGCCGAGGTCGTCGTACTCCCCGAGGCGTTCCTCGGCGGCTACCCCAAGGGACTGGACTTCGGCATCACGGTCGGCAGCCGCACCCCGGCCGGCCGCGACCTGTTCCGCCGCTACCACGCCGCGGCCATCGAGATCCCCGGCCTGGAGACCGAGGCCCTGGCCGCGGTCACCCGCGAGTTGCGCTGCCACGCCGTGGTCGGCGCGGTCGAACGCCAGGGCGGCACGCTGTACTGCGTCGCGCTCTTCTTCGGCCCCGACGGCTACCTCGGCCTGCACCGCAAGCTGATGCCGACGGCCGCCGAGCGCTACCTGTGGGGCCAGGGCGACGGCTCCACCCTCCCCGTCATCGACACCGGCACCGCCCGCCTCGGCGCGGCCATCTGCTGGGAGAACTACATGCCGCTCTTCCGCACCGCGATGTACGCCAAGGGCGTGGACCTGTGGTGCGCACCGACCGTCGACGACCGCGACGCCTGGCAGGCCACCATGCGGCACATCGCCCTGGAAGGCCGCTGCTTCGTCCTCAGCGCCAATCAGTACCTGCGCCGCGACGCCTTCCCAGCCGACCTCCACCCCGTCCAGGGTGACGCACCGGACACGGTCCTGATCGGCGGTGGCTCCGTCATCGTCTCCCCGCTCGGCGAGGTCCTGGCCGGGCCGCTGCGCGACGGCGAGGGCATCCTGACCGCCGAACTCGACCTCGACGACCTCGCCCGTGCCCGCTTCGACCTCGACACCACCGGTCACTACGCCCGCCCCGACGTCTTCACCCTCCGCGTCGACGAATCCCCCCACGCCACCGTCACCGGCGGCCGGCCGACCTCACAACAGCTGTGAAGAACCCGTCCGGCGCCCCCGGCGGCGTAGCCGTCCACCCGGAGTCGCCGGACGCTTCGTCGGCACGATCTACGCCCCCTCCACCCCGTACACGGCCGCCAAGGTCATGGCCGCCGAACCGGCCGACGCCCGGCTGCTCACCAACGACGGGTACGGGCACACGGCACTGATCAACCCCAGCCGGTGCGTCCAGGACCACGAGAGCCGCCACCTCATCGATGGCACCCTGCCGCCGACCGGGTCTGACGCACGCGTGTGAAAAAGATCCGAAGACATGGCAACCCTTTCCTCACCGGTGACGACCACAACGCGCAAAGAGTCCCCCCACTCGAGGAATCGGTACATGACTGCACCAGCAGAACAGCGCGTCCGCCATCGCCGCAGCGTCGCCAAGCGGCGGGGTCTGATCGCCGGGCTGTCCGCGTTCGGCATCACGGGAGCGGCGATCGTCACCACGTCGATGCTGTCCACCGCGGGCGCCGCGTCCTCCTGGCCCTCGGACACGGGCAGCAAGCCCGTGCCGAAGACGATCCCGGTCTCCGGTGTGCACGACGGCGGGATGAAGAAGTTCTACGGCAGCGGCGCGCTCGGCGGCGACAGCCAGGACGAGGGCCAGGACCCGCTCTTCGAGCTGGCGGACGGCGCGACGCTGAAGAACGTCATCATCGGCACCCCGGCCGCGGACGGCGTGCACTGCAAGGGCAGTTGCACGCTGCAGAACGTGTGGTGGCTGGACGTCGGCGAGGACGCGGCCAGCTTCAAGGGCAAGTCCGCCTCGGCGGTGTACAAGGTGATCGGCGGCGGCGCGAAGAACGCCGACGACAAGGTGCTGCAGTTCAACGGCGCCGGCACGCTGAACGTGTCGGGCTTCCAGGTGCAGAACGCCGGCAAGCTGGTCCGTTCCTGCGGCAACTGCGGGACGCAGTACAAGCGCACGGTCGTGCTCAACGACATCGACGTGACGGCGCCGATGAACTCGATCGTCGGCGTCAACCAGAACTACGGCGACACGGCCACGCTGTCGAAGATCCGCATCCACGGCGACAGCAAGAAGAAGATCAAGACGTGTGTGCGCTTCACCGGCAACAACACGGGCAAGGAGCCCACGGAGCTGAAGCCGCCGGGCCCGGACGGCAAGACCTGCAAGTTCAAGGCCTCCGACATCAGCTACCAGTGAGGCAACGCCCCAGGTGAACCCCCGGCCGGCCCGAATCCCCCCTCGGGCGGCCGGATGCCGGACGTCCGGGCCCCCAGTCGGACCTTCGGCACCCGACCCTCCGGAGCCCCCCTCCGGACGGTCGGACGGTACTGGCCGAGCCCCCCTCGGCCAGTCGGCAGGACGCCCCCGCCGGTGCGAACCGGCGGGGGCGTCGCCATGTGCGCACGTGACCGGCATCACAGCCCGGCGGTGAACCCGCGGGGACCCGCCGGACGACCGACCAGGTGTGTGGAGAAGAGGGGCCGCCGTCGGGCGGCTGGACGAGGAAGGCCTGCTGCGCCGGGTCGCCAAGGGCGACCGTGCGGCGTTCGAGGAGTTCTACCGCCGTACCTCGCCCTGGCTCGCGGTGCGGCTGCGGCGCCGGTGCGCCGACGAACAACTCGTGGGCGAGGTGCTCCAGGAGACGTATCTGACGGTGTGGCGGGCGGCGGGTTCGTTCGCGGGGGCCGCGGCCGGCGGCAGTGCGACGGGCTGGCTGTGGACGGTGGCCGCCCGGCGGCTCGTCGACGCCTTCCGCACGGAGGGGCGGCACCGGACGAGTGTCGAGGCGGTGGCCGCCGTCGACCCGGCCGGGGCGGACACCCCGAGCGCCGAGCAGACGCTGCTGGAGTCCACGCTCGCCGGTGACGTGGGCGACGCCCTCGCCGGCCTCGCGCCCGAACTGCGCCAGGTCCTCCGGGCGCTGGTGCTGGACGGGCTGAGCGTCCGGGAGACCTCGGCGCTGCTCGGAATACCGGAGGGAACGGTCAAGACGCGGGCCCGGCGCGCGCGGCTGGCCATGCGGAAGGCGATGTCATGACCGGCAGCACCGGCCCCCACGCGGGGCCAGACCTGATCAGTGCCTATGTCGCGGGGGACGCCGCACTGCCCCCGGACGCCGAGTGGGCGCTGGAGGCGCACCTGGAGAACTGCGCGGAGTGCCGGCGGCTCGTGGCCGAGGCGGTCACGACGCGAGCGCCCGCGGTGCACACGCTGCTGGACCGGGTGTGGGAGGAGGTGGACGCGGCGGCACCCGACCGCCCCGCCCGGACCCCTTCCCCGTTGCTGCGTGCCGTCCGCCGCTGGGCGCCCCCGTCGCAGTCGCCCTGGCTGCTGATGAGCGTGCTGGTGGTCCTCTCGGCGCTCGGCATCGACCTGCTCGCCCGGGGGACGGACGTGCCTTCGCTGGTCCTGCTGCTGTCCCCCGTGGTGCCGCTGCTCGGGGTCGCGGCCTCCTGGACCCAGCGGCTGGATCCGATGGGCGAGTTGACCTCGACCACACCGCGAGCGGGCCTGCGGCTGGTGCTGCGGCGCACCGCGGTGGTGCTGGCGGTGGTGATCCCGGTGCTGGCCGCGGCGGGGGGTGTGGTCGGGGTGTCGCCGGCCCTGTGCCTGCTGCCGTGTCTGGCCCTCACCGTCGGCACGCTCGCCCTGGGCAGCGTGACCGGCCTGCGGCGGGCGGCCGTGCTCCTGGGCTCGGCCTGGGTGCTCGCGGCGATCGTGCCCAGTCTCGTCACCTCCCGCCTGTCCGTGCTGCTGGCCCCGCAGAGCCTGCCCGTGTGGGGTCTGGCGCTCGTGGTGGCCGCGCTCGCGACGACCGTACGGGCCCGTGCCTTCACGGTGCTGCCCGGCACGGAACTGCCCTGACCGACCGATGACAGTCCAAGAGGAGAACTCGATGGTGCGAGCGGTTCCCCCCGCCGATCTGAAGCCGACCACGTACGCCTGGCACATCCAGGCCCGGGACCTGCGGGTGCGGGCCGGGCGCCGGGTGGCGGTCGACGGCCTCGATCTGCGCCTCGGCCAGGGCGTGCACGGCCTGCTGGGGCCCAACGGCTCCGGCAAGACGACACTGATCCGCGCGCTGGCGACAGTGCTGCGGCCGGCCGGCGGTGAACTGGAGCTGCTGGGCCGGACGATCGGCGGCCGGACCGATCTGCGGGCGCTGCGCAAGCGGATCGGGTATCTGCCGCAGGAGTTCGGCTACTACCCGCGGTTCACGCTGCGCGAGTTCGTGGAGTACATGGCGTGGCTGAAGAAGATGGACGCGCGTGAGGTGCCCGGAGCGGTGCAGCGGGCGATCGAGCGGGTCGGGCTCGCGGACCGCGCCGACGACCGGCTGAAGACGCTGTCCGGCGGCATGCTGCGCCGCGCGGGCATCGCCCAGGCGATCGTGAACGACCCGGAGGTGCTGCTGCTGGACGAGCCGACCGTGGGCCTGGACCCGGCGCAGCGCCTGGAGTTCCGGACGCTGCTGCGGGATCTCGGCGCGCAGGCGTGTGTCCTGGTCTCCACCCATCTCGTCGAGGACGTCGCCGCCTCCTGCACCCAGGTGGTGCTGGTCGACGACGGCCGGCTGGTGTTCCAGGGGACCCCGGAGGAGGTGGCCGGGCTCGGTGATCCGCTGGACGTCGGGGACAGCCCGATCGAGCGCGGCTACACCGCCCTGCTCGCCCGTCCCCGCGCGCGACGGGAGACGAGCCGGTGACCGCTCGCATCCTGGGCATCGAGCTGCGCCGCTCCACGGCGGCGGTCCTCGGCGTGCTGGTCGCCGCGTTCGGAGCGGCCGGGCTGTGGTCCCTGGCCCTGTCGAGGCAGACGGAGCTGTGGGACGCGCAGTGGACGATGCTGGCGGCCTTCCAGCGGATCATGCTGGTCCTGCTCTGGCCGCTCGCTCTCGGCGGCGGCGCCTGGCAGGCCCGGCGTGACCGGCGGTGCGGTATGGAGGAGTTGCTGGGCACCACCCCGACGCCGGTCTGGCGGCGCGCCCTGCCCACCGCCGTCGCGATGGGGGTCTGTCTGGTCCTCGGCTACCTGGCGACGCTGGCCGCGGGTGCCGTCCGGGTCGCCGGCAAGACCGGCTATCTGCCCGGCGGCTGGCTGCACATCGCCGCCGTGGGGGCGCTGACGCTGGTGGCGGCGGGCTGGCTGGGCATGGGCATCGGACGGCTGCTCCCCTCGGCCTACACCCCTCCGGTGCTGGTGGTGGCGGGCTTCCTGGTGCTGCTCCTTCCGGTGCAGCTGTCCAAGTCGACCGGGCCCGGCCCCGCGTCGCTGCTGGCGCCCAACCTCACCACGGACCTAGACGAGTTCACCACGATCGCCGGTTCGGTGAGCCTGGCCCAGGCCCTGTGGTTCACCGGCCTGGCGGGCACGGGGCTGGTCCTGCTCATGGCCGCCCGGCGTCGTACGGCCGCCGCCGCTCCGCTGCCCGCGCTGCTCGGCCTGGCCCTGGCCATGCCGTTGCTGGGCGCCGCCCCCGCCTCCGGCCTCCAGCGCGACGCGGGCGCCACGGCCGAGGTCTGCACGCGGGACGACGGCCCCACCGTCTGTGTGACCAAGGCGCACGAGCGGGGCCTGGCCGAGCTGGCCGGACCGGCCCGCCGCGCCCTGAAGCTGCTGGCGAAGCTGCCCGACGCCCCCACCTCGGTCCACGAGGTGACCGGCGACCGGCCGGGGCCGCAGCCGGCGCGCGAGGTGTGGCTGCACTCGGACACCTACGCGCCCGGCCGCGGCTGGGTCGCCGACGGTGACGACGCCCTGGTGGCGCGGATCCTGGCCGGGGCGGGCACCCGGCCGTGCGAGCCGGTCGCCTACGGGACGCGTGCGATCGCGGCCGCCTGGCTGTACGGCCGGTATCCGGCACCGGGCCAGGACATCCCGCCGGGCGAGGAGGCGGACGCACGGAACGCGGCGTGGCGGACGTTGCGGGCCCTGCCCGCCGAGGAGCAGACCCGCCGGATCGCGGCCGTCCGGGAGGCGGAGCTGAACTGCCGCGGCGACGTGGACGAACTGCTGGCGAAGGGGGCGTCCTGATGCGGCAGTACACACCGAACCTGCGGCCCGTCTCGCTCTACCTGCGCTCACGCCGGATCCCCGCCGCCCTGGCGGTGGCGGCGTCGGGGGTCGCCCTGGTGGCCCTGCTCGGGAACGCCTCCGCACAGCAGTGGCAGATCCGCGTCTTCGCCGTGCTCGCCCTCGGTCTCGGTCTCGGCGTACTCGGCAACGGCCTCGGCGGGGCCGCCGCCGCGCTGGAGCGGACGGCGGCGATCCGCTGGGCCGGCTGGCGCACGGCGCATCTCGTGGCGGTCGCCGGCGCGGTGTGCGCGGTGGCGGCCGTGGCGAGCGCCGCCCCGGCCGGTGTCGTCCTGCGCGCCACGGCCGGCCTCGCCGGACTCACCGCGCTGGCGGCCGCCGTGCTCGGCCATCAGCTGGCCTGGACGCTGCCGACCGTCTGGGCGGGAGCCGCCGCGGTCGTGCCGCCGCTGACGGAGCCCGGGATCCTGCGGCTGCTGACCTGGCCGGTGCAGCCGTCGGACAGCACGGCCGCCACGGTGGCCGCCGCCGCGCTGGCCGTCGGCGGGCTGCTCCTCTACGCCGCCCGGGGCAGCCGTACGACAACTGCCTAGTCCATCGTCGAGCCGATGGTCGTGGAGCCGGTCGTCAGGAACGTCGTGGCGGGGAGGGAGCCGTCCGCCTTGCGTGCCCCGTACGCGCCGGTCGCGTCCGTCGACCTGAAACTCGGGGTGGCGACGCCGCTGTCCCAGTTGTTGCCGGCGGAGACCGTCGAGGAACCCCGCTTCACGGGGCCGCCCTTGTCCTTGACGGCGAGGTTCTTGCCGAGGCGGGCCTTGCCGGTGGCGAAGTAGAAGCCGTTCTGGGCGTTGGCGTACGTGGTGTTGCGGTTCAGGGCGATGGCGCCGGTGTTGGAGTTCTCGGTGAAGCCGTGCAGCGTGTTGTCCCAGGCCGCGTTGTTGTTGACGACATGGGCGACGGAGGCTCCCCCGCCGCCCAGTTTGAAGCCGTTGCCGTTGCCCTCGAAGGCCGGGTCGTCCCAGCGGTTCTTCCCGTTGCCGAAGGCCCAAGAGTGCTCGAGGGTGACCGGCGAGGAGAACTGCCAGAGGTCGAGGCCGTCGTCGGAGTTGTTGTACAGCCGGGCGCCGGTGATCCGGTTGCCCGTCCCGGAGCCGAACTTCACGGCGATGCCGTCGGCGTTCTGGCCGTGTCCCGCCGGGTCGTAGTTGCCGTGGCTGTCCAGGTTCTGTACGAGGTTGCCGGTGGTGCCGTCGCCGCGCAGGGTGAAGCCGGAGTCGCCGTTGTCCGCGGTGACCAGGTTCCTGAACACGCCGCCGGCCGAGGAGGTGGCGACGAAGCCCTGGGCCGGGGCGTTGACGAAGGCCAGGTCCTGGACGGTCCAGTAGTCGCCGTAGAGGCCGGCCAGCCAGGAGCCGGCGGGCAGCTTGGAGCCGTCGATGCGCACCTTCTCGCTGCCGTAGGGCCGCAGGGTGATGCGTGCCGCACTCGTGCCGTTCGCCGTGGACTTGAGGGTGGCGGCCGGGTAGTAGGTGCCGCCGCGGACCTGGATGACGGTGCCGGCGGTGGCGTTCTTCACGGCCGCTTCGAGCTGGGCCGCGGTGGAGACGGTGACCGCCGCCGAGGCGGCCTGCGCGCCGCCGCTCGACAGCCCGAGGTAGACACCGCCCGCCCCCGCGGCGACGGCCACGGCCGCGGCGATGGTGAGCGTACGGGTCCTGCGGTGGCGTCCGGTGCTGAGCAGCACGGAGCGTTCCTTTCCTGGGGAATGAGGGACGGAAACGGTTCGGAGGGGCCCGCTCCGATCCGTTTCCGCCCAGCAGTCGCCGCCGTGCCGGGAAAGGGTTGCCGCCGTCACGTGCACAGGTGTGCCCGGGTTCCGAAACTTTCGGAACCACCGGCCTCATGCACACCCGTTGACGCACTGCACCCGTCCGGTGAAACTCCGAGGGCCGATACCCAACAGAATCCCCCACACTCCGACAGGAAGTGTCATGCGCCCCCGCACGCTCCTGCTTCCGTTCCTGGCCCTGACCGGCCTTCTCCTGACCCTCCTCACGGCGCCGCCCAGCACCGCAGACCCCGGAGCACCACCCGTGAAGCAATCCAAGTACGCCGGCTATCTCTTCGCCTACTTCACGGGAGAGGGCACCGCCGACGGCGAGCAGATCCGCTACGCCCTGAGCCGGGGCAACGACGCGCTGCACTGGCGTGAGCTGAACGCCGGCAAGCCGGTCCTGACGTCGACGACCGGCGAGAAGGGGCTGCGCGACCCGTTCGTGATCCGCTCCCCGAAGGGCGACAAGTTCTATCTGATCGCCACCGACCTCAGGATGTACCAGAACTCCAGCGGGAGCTGGGACGACGTCCAGCGGCACGGCAGCAAGTCGATCATGGTCTGGGAGTCCACCGACCTGGTCCACTGGACCGACCAGCGCCTGGTGAAGGTCTCCCCGGACACCGCGGGCAACACCTGGGCCCCGGAGGCCTACTGGGACGACAAGCTCGGTGAGTACGTCGTCTTCTGGGCGTCGAAGCTGTACGCCGACGACGACCCGGACCACAAGGGCGACACGTACAACAAGATGATGTACGCGACCACGAAGGACTTCCGCACCTTCAGCGAGCCGAAGGTCTGGAACGACCCCGGCTATTCGGTCATCGACTCCACGGTCGTGAAGTACAAGGACGAGTACTACCGCTACACCAAGGACGAGCGGGACCCCACGAGCTCCAGCCCCTGCTCGAAGTTCATCACCGGCGAGAAGTCCACCTCCCTGACCTCGACGAAGTACGACTTCGTGGCCGACTGCATCGGCAAGGGCGCGATGGACCGCGGTGAGGGCCCGACGGTGTTCAAGTCGAACACCGAGAAGAAGTGGTACCTGTTCATCGACGAGTACGGCGGCCGCGGCTATCTGCCGTTCGAGACCACCGACCTCGCCTCGGGCAAGTGGACCCCGTCGACGAACTACCAGCTCCCGGCGAGCCCCCGGCACGGCACGGTGCTCCCGGTGACGCAGAAGGAGTACGACCGGCTGCTGGCGGCCTACCCGTCCACGTCCACCTCGGTGGTGGACGCGACGGCCAAGCACCAGAAGGGCTACTCGATCGTCACGGACAGCGCCTCGAAGGTCGTCCTGCCGATGGAGCCCAAGGCCGACCTGCGGGGCCTCGCCCCGAAGCTCTGGGTGGGCGAGGGGGCCACGCTGAGCCCGAAGTCAGGTACGCGCCGCGACTTCCGCAAGCCGCAGAAGTACACCGTGACGGCCGCCGACGGAACGAAGCGCACCTGGACGGTCGAGGCGGTCCGCACCCGCAGCCCGCTGCTCCCCGGCCTGAACGCCGACCCCGACGTGCACTATCTCGACGGCAGATACTGGATCTACCCGACGACGGACGGCTTCCAGGGCTGGAGCGGCACCAAGTTCAAGGCGTACTCGTCGAAGGACCTGGTCAACTGGAAGGACCACGGCGTCATCGTCGACCTCGGGCCGGACGTGAGCTGGGCCGACAAGAACGCCTGGGCGCCAGCGATCGCCGAGCGCGACGGCAAGTACTACTTCTACTTCTGCGCCGAGCAGCAGATCGGCGTGGCGGTCGCCGACTCCCCCGCCGGCCCCTTCAAGGACGCGCTCGGCAAGCCGCTGGTCGCCAAGGGCGGTGCGCTCAAGGGCCAGATGATCGACCCGGCGGTCTACACGGACGACGACGGCCAGGCGTACCTGTACTGGGGCAACGGCCACGGGTATGTGGTGCCGCTCAACGACGACATGGTGTCCTTCGACGCGTCGAAGGTGAAGGACATCACCCCGGACAACTTCCGCGAGGGCTCCTTCGTGATCAAGCGGAAGGGCACGTACTACTTCATGTGGTCGGAGGACGACACCCGCAGCGAGAACTACCACGTGGCGTACGCGACCGGTCCGTCCCCGCTCGGCCCGTGGACCAAGCGCGGGACGATCCTTCAGAAGCGGCCCGAGTACGGCATCCTCGGCACCGGTCACCACTCGGTGGTGAACACGCCCGGCACCGACGACTGGTACATGGTCTACCACCGCTTCGCCCTCAACGGCCCGGGCCTCCCGGGCGGCGACGGCATGCACCGGGAGACCACGATCGACCGCATGGAGTTCGCGGCCGACGGCAGCATCAAGCCGGTGGTGCCGACGCTGGAGGGGATACAGCCGGTACGGCGGTGAGTCTCACAGGACCTCGTCGAGCCAGCTGACGACCTCGTCCTGCATCGCGTGGGTGAAGACGTGGCCGAGCTCCGGCCACGTCTTCATCCGTATCCGCCCCTCCGCGCGGCGTGAGCGCCAGACGGCGCGCAGCTTGTCGTAGGCGACCCGTACGCCTTCGGCGGGGAAGAGCGTGTCGAGCCCGCCGTTCATGAACAGCATCGGTCTGGGGGCGGCGATGCTCGCCACGTCGGGGATGTCGAGATGGCGGGCGAGCCCCGGGTGGAGCATGTGGAACGCCGACTGCCCGCGCAGCGTGTTGTTGCCGGGCACCATCATCTCCTTCAGGCCGGTCATCCAGCACACGCTCGCGGCGGCCGCGATGTGGTCGCTGAGGGCGGCGGTCTGCCAGGCGCGGTAGGCGCCCATGGAGAAGCCGACGGCCGCGACCCGCCGGGCGTCCACCCGGTCGAGCCCCGCCAGGAAGGCGGCGGCCCTCTGGTCCTCCCGGGCCATGAGCCCGGCGAGCGAGGAGCCGAGGTTGTAGAAGTTGGACGCCAGCGCCTGCTGCTGCTCATAGGCGAGGGGCCCGCGGTCGCCCCAGCCGAGGGCGTCCAGGCACAGCACCGCATAGCCTCGCCGGGCCAGTTCGTCACCGACGAACCGCCCGCTGAAGTACTTGTCCGCCCACGCCTGGGCAGAGGCGAGACGCGTGTCGTCGTACCAGGGCCGGACGAGCTTCTCCTTCCCGATGTCGAACTTGGATCCGTGGTCGTGCAGGAGCAGCACGGCGGGGAAGGGCCCCTCCCCGTGCGGGGTGAGCAGGGCGCCCCGCACCCGCTCGTACCGGGTGAGGGAGACGGTCACCAACTCACGGGTGTAGCCGTGCCCTTGAGTCCGCCCGGTGTACTCCGGCGCGAACGGCACCCGGTCCTGCCGTTCGACGAGGAGGTGCTCCTCGACCGTGGCCCGGGCGGTACGCCGCCAGGCGCGGAAGTCGCGGGTCGGGGACGTCCCCCAGGCGAGCGGGAAGGTCAGCCGCTCCTTCAGCGCCGGATGGAAGTCGGGCAGCGGCCCGTCCACGACCGCCGCCTCCGCTCCGGTCACCCCTCCCCCGGCCAGCAGCGCCGAACCCGCCCCGACCACGAACGTCCGCCGTCCGAGCCGCTCATGGGTGTCCATACGGCCTCCCGGATCCGGCGTGCCGCAGCACATACCGCTCGACCGCCGCCGGGGACGTGAGGGCGCGGTAGTCGTAGACGTCGGCGGGGTCCCAGCCGACCTCGCTCCCGAGGCCGAGACCGCTCGCCACGTCGTTCAGCCGGGCGGGCCGGCCGTTGAACCACGAGCCGGTGTCATGGAACCGCTCTCCGCCGTAGTCCGCGACGGCGGCGGACGGCAGACCGCCCGGGTAGCGGAAGACATTGCGCTCGGAGAAGATCGCGGACTCCACGCCGACGCCCAGGGCGTAGAGCGGCGCCCGCCCCCGGTGGACGTTGTTGACGACGTGCACCTGCCCGAAGCGGACGCGCGGGGCGCGCTGCACGATGCCGCTGAACAGGTTGCGGGCGAAGGTCACCTTGAGATGCCCCCGGTCCCGGTCGCCGCGCCCGTCGCCCGACCCGATGAGGATCGCCTTGTCGTGGTCGTCGAAGCGGCTGTCGGAGACGGTGACGAAGTCGGAGCCGTCCTCGACGTCCAGCAGCCCGTCGTGCCGCTGGACGCGCTCGCCGTGGAAGCCGAGGGGCGCCTCGCGGTCCGGGAAGCGGCCGTCGGTGAAGGTGCAGTGGTCGACCCAGATGTTCTTGCCGGTGATCACGGTCAGCGCGTCGAAGCGGGCGTTCCAGCTGCCGCTCGTGCCGTCGTCCGGGGACCAACTGGTGAAGTGGTCGACGGGCGCCTCCAGATGGAGGTCGCGCACGATGATGTCGCTGCCGGTGTTGACGGTCAGGAACACCCCGAGCAGCCGGGCGTCGCGCCCCACGCCCACCAGCGTGGTGTTGCTCGGCACGGTGAGCTGGATCTGCGCCTTCTCCCTGTTCGAGCCGGTCTGGCGGAGCTGCCGCTGCTGCTTGCAGTGATCGAAGCGGGTGTCGGACCAGGCGGCGCCGTCCTCGCCGAAGCAGGACATGTACTTGCCGAGGTCGTATCCGGGCGCGTAGTCCTGCTCACCGAGCAGCGAACCGTCGTCGGCCTCGTGTCCGGAGATGTCGCCGACGACCCGGATCACCTTGGGCGCGGTGGGATCGCCGTCGTTCGCCAGGGCCTGCTTCAGCTCGGCGCGGCTGTCCACCGTCCAGGTCCTGCCGCCCGCCCCGCCGTCGGTTCCGGTGCCGGTCGAGGCCCAGCCGACGGGTCCGCGTTCGGCGGCGGAGGCCGTGGGAGCCGGCCAGAGCAGACACACGCCGAGAAGGAGCGCCGCGGCCCTACGCACAGGGCCGCCAGTCGCCGAGGTACGTCTGCCCGGTGTGCGACGCGGCTTGCGCCCGGGTGAGCTGGGGCCGGTTCTCCGGCACGGACACGACGGCACCGGGCCCGGCGTTGCGGTACTCGGCGAACCGCATCGACTGCCAGGGATGGCCGCTCGCCATGTTCGTGTAGGGCGCGACCGCGTCGATGCCCGGGCCGAGCCAGGTGTCCCGGACGGTGAGCATGGGGCGGGCGGTGGTGTCGGAGCTGGGCACCCAGGGCCGGGCCAGCTTGAAGTGGCCGTCGGGGGCCTCGCTGCTGACGCGGCTCCTGGTCACCAGGTAGCCGAGGGGGTTGGCACCGGCAGTGGACGGCGCGAAGACGAAGCCGTACGGGGCGGCCGGCAGGTCGGTGCGGTTCAGGGTCCGGAAGTGGCAGTGGTCGAAGACGGCGGTGGCCCGTCCGAAGACGAAGTCGACATCGCCCTCGGCGTAGCAGTGGGCGAAGTACTGGCGGGCGAAGGTGCCCAGTGCCATGGAGTCGGCGTACAGGGTGTCCTGGTGGCCGAGGAACCGGCAGTGGTGGAAGGCGGACCGGTCGCCCTGGACCTTGAGGGCGACGGCCTGGGTGCCGGTGATGTCGGGGTGGTCGGCGCGCAGCCAGTCGTTGGCGAAGGTGATCCAGCGGGCGGTGAAGCCGTCGGCCTGCACGGTGGTGGTGGCGGAGCCGGTGGTGCCGTGGGTGCCGCCGCCGGGCTTCGGGGTCCCGGCCGCGTTGTCGTACACGATCACGACGTCACGGGGTTCCTCGCTCGCCCCGATCCAGGTCATCTCCGTACGGGCGGGGTCGACGGCGACGGTCTGCCGGTAGACGCCCGGGGCGATGACCAGGGTGTGGCCCGTGCCGCTCGCGGCGGCCACGGCGTCCCGGACGGTGGTGAAGTCCCCTGCGCCGCCCGGGTGGACGTACAGGGTCTTGGGGTCACGGCGGGCGGCCGGTGAGCCGTACCGGCCGAACGGACGCGGACGGGTGCCGGCCCGCGCGGGGCCGGCGGCGAGGCCGAGGGCGGCGCCCGCCGCGGCGCTCGCGACGAGGAACCCCCGGCGGGACAGGGAGACATGGGGCTGCGAGAGCATGCGGCTGCTCCTTCGCGGTGCGGCTGGTACGGGCGGGGGAAAGGGCCGGGGCGGGCGCACCCCGGGGCGGGGGTGCGATGCGGGCCGCCCCGGCCTGTTCAGGAGGGGCCGGTCAGGTCAGCGCACGCGGCCGGCGCCCGCGCCTGCGTTGACGATGCCCGGGACCGCCTTCGCCGGGTCGACACCGGCACGCAGCGTCGGTGTCCAGCCGGCGCCCGACTGGAGCGTCTCCCCGGGGATCTCCGCGTTGTGCACGGCGATCAGGTCGACGGCCTTGCCGTTGACGTGGTTGGCGTTCGCGGTGACCGGCGCCTCGTTCCACTTCTTGAGGATCTTCCCCGGGCTGATGCCCTGCGCGAGCGTGAACGCGTTGTGCTCGGCGACGAGCCGGGACTCCTTGCCGATGCCGTAGACATAGCCCCACTTCTGGCCCTTGGTGACCACGAAGTGGTTGTTGTACGAGTCGACCTGCCCGAACCGCACCCGCGGCGCCCGCTCGACGATGCCCTCGAAGCGGTTGTGGTGCAGCGTGACCTTCAGCTTGCCCGTGTCGTCGGCGGTGGCGCTGTCGCTGTTGCCGATCAGCATGGTCTTGTCGTGGTCCTTGAACGAGTTCCAGGACACGGTCACGTGGTCGGAGCCGCGCACCACATCGGCCAGCCCGTCGTGCTGCTGGTAGGTCTTGCCGAAGTAGGACGGCAGGGAACTGTCGGGGTAGCGGCCGTCGGTCAGTGTGTTGTGGTCGATCCACACATGGGTGGAGCCGTAGACGACGACCCCGTCGTACTCGGAGTTCCAGGCGCCGGTCTTGTTGTCGTCGGTGGGGTCCCACTGCGGGAAGCAGTCGACCGGGGCCTCGATGGTGAGGTTGCGGACGATGACGTTGTCGACGCCCTTGATCTGGAGGCTGCCGCCGAGGATCCCGGAGTTCTTGCCCACGCCGATGATCGTGGTGTTGGCCGGCACGCTCGCCTTGATGGCCTTGTCCTGCTGGGCGGCGGACGCGGCCCGCAGGTCCTCCTGCGCACCGCTGACCGGCTTGTCGTGCCCCCAGACGGCGGGGTCATAGTCCGCGAGGTACTTCTGGAAGTCGTAGCCCTCGGCCTCGAACGCCTCGCAGCCCTGGGAAACGGCGTCGATCATCCCCTTCACCTTGATGATCCTGGGCGCGGAACCACCGTCCTTCAGGGCGGCCTTGAACTGCTCCCAGGTGCTGACGGTGTAGACGTGCGCGGCATCGGCGGCGGCACCGCCGCTGGTGCCGGTGCCGTACGCACCCCACCCGTCGTTCGCCCCGAGGGTCTGGCGCGCCACGTCCCGCGCCTGGGCCTGCGCGCCGGTCCCGCCCAGGGACAGCACGAGCGCGGTGCACCCGGCCAGGAGAGCGACTCTTCCAATGACATGATCATGACACTTCTGAATCTTCATGGTGCGGCTCTCTTCCTTCTGCGTCGAGGGGTGTTACGCGGCGGCCTCGGGCCAGCTGATCCAGGACTCCGGGATCTCCGCCTCCAGCCGGCGGACATCGCGCGGCCCGAGCACCCGGGCCCGAAGCAGCTCCCGTGCCACGAGCCGGGCCACGGCGATCGCGCCCGGCGGATTGAAGTGCGTGTTGTCCTGCTCGGTCGCGGTCCAGTTGAAGTACGTCTTCGTCTCCTCGACCCCGAGCTCCTGCCACAGGGCGAGCGACAGCGCCTGGAGGTCCAGCAACGCCACCCGCTCCTCGGCGGCGAGCGCCCGCATGGCCGCCGGATACTCACCGTGCGTCGGCACGGCCTTCCCGCCCGCGTCGAACCTCCGCCGCTCGACGGCGGTGGCGAGCACGGGCCGCGCGCCACGGGCCCGGGCACCGTCGACGTACATCCGCAGACAGTCCTGATACGTCGACCAGGGCTCGGTGTAGCGGGTGGGGTCTTCCGCCTTCTCGTCATTGTGAGCGAACTGAATGAGAAGGAAATCCCCGGGCTCGATCACATCGAGAATCGCATCGAGCCGCCCTTCATCCACGAAGCTCTTGGAACTCCGACCGTTCACGGCGTGATTGGAGACGGACCGAGAGCGGTGAAGAAAGAACGGAAGCGCCATCCCCCACCCGGTCTCGGGCGCGGCGGCAGCATATTTCTGGGCGGCGGTGGAGTCACCGGCGATGTAGAGGGTGCGACTGCGATGCCCGGTGGCGAGTGCCGCATTGGCACCGGACAAGACGAGCGGCACAGAGGCAACAGCGGCGACGGCAACCTGTCTTCGACTAAGAGACATCCAGACCAACTCCCTGTCTTTAGGGGCGCGGGGAACTGCGCGACCAGCCACGGGACGGCCCGCACCCTGCAATCCACAGGCCGTCCCACGGCGAATCCCAGAAAATCAACCGTTCTGCTGGTCCCACTCCTCCTGAGCAGCGTTCAACTGCTCAGCCATCGTGTCCAAGAATTCCTTCGCACTCATCTTCCCCAGCAGCACCTTCTGGAAGTTCGGCTCATTGTCAGCCTTGGAAATCGTGTTCCAGTCGGGCAGGTAGTACGGCAACTGCACAATCGTCGTGGACCCGTCCGACAACGCGTCAGCGGCCAGCTTCGTAGGCTCGGCCTTCGAAATCCACGCGTCCGACGCCGCGTCCGTGTTCGCCGGCACCTGCCCCGCCGCCTCGTTGAACCGCGAGTTCTCCGCCTTGGACGTGGCGAACTCGATGAACTTCCAGGCCGCTTCCTTGTTCTTGCCGCTCTTGAACAGCCCCAGCCCGTCCACGGGGTTGGACACCTGCACGCGCTTGCCACCGGCGCCCACCGGCTGCGGAATACCCCGGAACTTCTCGACCCCCAGCGCCTTCACATGGTCCTGGTACGACCCGAGGTTGTGGTTCAGCATCCCGATCGTGCCGGAGTCCCACTGCGCGACCATCTTCGTGAAGTCGTTGTTGAGGTCGGCCGCCGGAGTGACCTTCTTGTACAGCGCCGCGTACTTCTCCAGCGCCGCCACGTTCTTCGGGTCGTTGACCGTGGTCTTGTCACCGCTTGAGTCCCAGAACGACGTGATCCCGGACTGCCCGTACATGGCGTCCAGCGCCTGGGCGATGGACCCGGAGCCACCCCGAATGGTGTAGCCGAACTCGTTCTTGCCGTTGTTCGTGAGCTTGTCCGCGGCCTCGTAGAACCGCTCCCACGTCGTGGGCTCCTCCAGGCCCGCCTTCTCGAACAGGTCGGTGCGGTAATACAGCACACCGTTGTTCGCGGAGGTCGGAATCGAGTACAACTTGTCGTCGCCACCGCCGGCCGCCTTCAGCGACTCGACCATGTCCTTGTTGAGCTTGCCGTTCAGCGACGAATCGCCGAGCCGCTCGTCCAGCGGCTCCAGCGCGCCCTGCGCGGCGAACCCGGCGAGCATCGCCGCGCCCACACCGCCGACGTCCGGCAGACCGCCACCCTGGAGGGCGGTGTCGACCTTGGACTGGTACTCGGTGGCGGCGATCCCGACGTACTCGACCTTGATGTCCGGGTTGGCCTTCTCGAAGTCGGCGATGATCTTCTTCCAGATCTCGGTGCGGACACCGCCGTTGTTGTCCCAGAAGACGATCTCGCCCTTGCCGCTCCCCTCGGAACCCTTGTCACCGCCCGCCCCGCTGCCGTCGTCGCCGCAGGCGGTGACGGTCAGGGCGAGCGCGGCCCCCAGGGCGACGGCCGTGGCGGCTCGCCTGCTTCTGCGAATGCTGATCTTCATTGGTCGGCTCTCTTCTTCTGGATCCAACTGGCTGTGAACGTGTGGGGGGTCAGTGGTGGCGGGCGTACGGAGCCCAGTCGTCCGTGCCCTTGAGGTAGTGCGCGACGGTGTGGGTCCGTGCGTCCGCGTCACCCATCTGCGGCCGGTCCGCGGTCACGCCGGCCCCGGCCCCGTGGTTCCGGTACTCGGTGAACCGCGCGTCCTTCCACGAGAACCCGCTCATGTCGGTCCACGGCGAGGACTTGACCGCGGCGGGCAGCTCGGTGTCCCGGATCAGCACCTGGGCGACGGCGTCCGGCTCACCGCCCGGGTGCCAGGGCCGTCCGAGGTGGAAGGTCCCTGCGGGCGCGTCACTCACGATCTTCGACCGGCTGATCAGGAACCCGTACGGGTTTCCCGTCCACGTCGAGGCGGCGGTGATGTAGCCGTTGTTCGTGTCCGAGCCGCGGCTCAGCGCCCGGATGACCGACCGTTCGATCACGGTCGTGGCCCGGCCGTAGACGAAGTCGACGTCGCCCTCGATGTAGGAGTCGCGGATGTAGACCCGGCTGACGGTGGTCAGCTTGGGGCTGTCGGTCATCAGGGTGTCCTGGTTGCCCAGAAACGCCGTGTCCTCGAAGACGATCCGGTCGCCGGTGGTCTTCATGGCCAGCGCCTGCTCGCCGTTGAGCTCGTGCGCGGCCTCGTCGAAGTCGTTGCTGAAGGTGAGGTTGCGTGCGGTGACGTCGTTCGCGGCGATGCGGACGGTGGCGCTCCCCGTCGAACCCCCTTGCGCGGCGGGTGTGTCGAAGACGATGACGGTGTCGGAGCGGTCGCGTCCGGTCCCTCGCAGCACAAGCTGTGGCTTGTTCGCGGGGATGTACACCTTCTCGCGGTAGGTGCCCGGCGCGACGGCGATGGTCACCGGGATGTCGTTGCCGTCGGGCACGGCGTCCACGGCGGACTGCACCGTCGGGTGGTCGGCCGGTACGTTCAGCTCGACCGGGCCGCCGATCCGCTTCTGCGGCCCCGAGAACCTCTTCACCAGCGCGGGCACGGCGGCGGCCGGGTCGAGGCGGTAGGCGTAGAACTCACGGGGGTCGAACGCCGTGCCCCAGGCGTCGTGCCGGCCCGTGGTGTTCCGCAGGACCGACCCGCGCTGCACCAGCTCAGCGGTGGCGTCGGCCTGGTAGGGGTGCTGGACGCCGTCGTAGAAGCTGTTCTCGATGACCATCTTCGTCCGGCCGCGCGACCAGTTGCCGTAGGTCCACACGGGGTCGCCGTCGGAGAGCTGCGAGGACAGGTAGTTGTTGTAGAGGTGCGCATAGGCGCAGTTGTCGGCGGACGGGTTGCGCTGCTTGGTGCCGGTGAACCAGTTGTGGTCGACCGTGATCTGGGTCTTGACGTTCGGGGTCCAGCCGATGCCGAAGGTCTTGTTGTTGTTCGTGAACCGGTTGTAGGAGACGGTGACGTACTCGCTGTCCTTGCGGATGTCGAGCTGGCCGTCGCAGATCCGCGAGAACCGTATGTGGTCGATCCACACATGGTGGGCGGTGTCGAGGCGGATGCCGTCGTAGTCGGTGTCCTTGCAGTCCCAGTTGCCCTCGATGGCGGTGTCGCGGATCGTGAGGTTGCGGATGATGACGTTGTGCGTGCCGGGGTCGAGGGTGAAGCCGCCGTGCACGATCTCGGCGGTGTCGCTCACGCCGATGATGGTCTTGTCGGAGGCGACGGGTATCTCCGTGCCGAACGGGTCCATCTTCAGGGCGCCCTTGACACGGATGACGTAGGGCTCCTCGGCAGCCGCGTACTTCGCCAGCGCGGCCTGGTCGGTGACGGTGACGACCTTGCCGCCCGCCCCGCCGGTGGTGCCGCCGGCGAGGGAGGCGAAGCCGTGGGGGCGGTCGGTCCAGCGGTCCGCGGCGGGCGCGGTCTTCGACGGCGGGGCCGCCTGGGCGTCCCCCATCGCCCCGAGGCTCAGCGCGGCGACGAGGCCGAGCACTGCGGCCACGACCTTTCCGTGCCCCGGTCTCGACAAGCGCTTGCTACGGAAGTGCGTCATTGCGGCTCCCAACAGGCGTACGACGGCGGGTGCGTTACGAGGGGCTGATCCGGAACCGGGTGAAGGTCGCCGCCCCGGCGTGTCCCTGACCGGTGGGCGCGAGGGCGAAGAGGCCGAGCAGGGCGCCGACCCAGCGCCACGGGGTGGCGGCGAAGACCGGGCCCGAGGGCCGGAAGCCGTCGCCGGTGTCGGCCGAGAAGCGGCAGCGTGCGCCCGCTCCGATCTCTATCCGCAGCCGGGCCCGGCCCTCGGGCGCGAGCCGCGGGTGGGCGGCGTCGCGTTCGGTGTCCGCGACCCCCTCCGCGAACCGGTGCACGAGATGCACGGTCCCGTCGGTGCCCCGCTGGAGGCCGATCCAGCCGAACGCGTCCCCGAGGACCGCGAGTCCGGCCCGGGCCCCGGGCTCGTCGCTGTCGAGCCGCAGCTCCACCTCGACCGTGCGGGGCACGCCGGGCAGCCGCTGGGTGAGCACGCTGGGCAGTTTGCGCAGGTCGTGGGCGTCGGCCGAGCGGACGCAGGTGAGCCTGAGCCCGTCCCCGGAGTGCTGGGTGGCCCAGCCGTCGCCCGGGTTGGCCGTCCACTGCCATTGGCGGCCGTACCGTCCGCCGGGGAAGTCGTCGTCGGTGGCGGGCGCGGCGGGCGGCTGCGGCGGCAGATCGGGCAGCTCGTGTACGGCGACGGGGGCGCCGTCGTCCCCGATCACCGGCCAGCCGTCGGGACTCCACCGCATCGGCTGGAGGTGCACGACCCGGCCGTAGGCGCCGCGCTGCTGGAAGTGCAGGAACCAGTCCTCGCCGGCCGGGGTGCGCACCCAGCCGCCCTGGTGGGGGCCGTTGACGTCGGTGTCCTTCTGCTCCAGGACGATCTTCTCCTCGTACGGCCCGAAGAAGCCGCGCGAGCGGAAGGCGCCCTGCCAGCCGGTCTCGACGCTCCCGGCGGGGGCGAGGATCCAGTACCAGCCGTCGTGCCGGTAGAGCTTGGGTCCTTCGAGGGTGAACCAGCCGGGTATGCGGTCGGCGTCGACGATCACCTTGCCCTCGTCGAGGAGTTCGGTGCCGTCGGGACGCATCCGGTGCCCGGTGAGGCGGTTCTTGATGCCGGAGCGGGACTTGGCCCAGGCGTGCACCAGATAGGCCTCGCCGGTCTCGTCGTCCCACAGGGGGCAGGGGTCGATCAGGCCCTTGCCGGCCTTCAGCAGGTGCGGCCGGGTCCAGGGGCCCCTGATCTCGGGGGCGTTGATCTGGAAGATGCCCTGGTCGGGGTCGCCCCAGAAGATCCAGAAGCGTTCGTCGTGATGCCGGAGGGACGGGGCCCAGACGCCGCAGTCGTGCCTGGGCCGCTCGAAGGCCTCCGCCGGTTCGAGGCGTTCGAGGGCATGGCCGACCAGGGTCCAGTTCACCAGGTCGCGGGAGTGGAGTAACGGCAGGCCGGGGGCGCGGCCGAAGCTGGAGGCGGTCAGGTAGAAGTCGTCGCCGACGCGGACGATGTCCGGGTCGGACCAGTCGGCGTCGAGGATCGGGTTGCGGTAGGTCTCGGTGGTCACGGGCTCACCGCCTTGCGGACCAGGGCGGCCGCGGCGTCCCGGCCGAGACGGCCGTCGGCGACGACGGTCACGACCCGGCGGACGACGGTCTCGCCCGGCGGGATCGGCAGCCGTGCGTCGTGGGCCAGTGAGGAACCCACCCCGGGGTACTCCCCGGTCCGTACGAACCACGGGTCGCGGCGGGTCTGTACGGTGGCTCCGGCGAAGACCAGCGTCCAGTTGGAGCCGGCCAGGGCGAGCCAGTCGGCGCGCCTGCCGTGCGCCTCGGTCTCGCCCTCGGTGCCGGCGGTGAAGACGTCCGGGGGCGCGGCCTCCTTGCGGGCGCGCCAGAAGAAGCCGCCGTAGGCCGCGCCCGGACGCCCGTTCGTCGCCGGGCTGCCGATCGACAGCGGGTCCTTGGTCACGTTGGTGAGGGAGAAGGTGAGGTCCAGGGCCCAGGCCTGATCGGTGAGTTCGGTGGCCGCGACCGTACGGCGCTCGCGCAGCAGCTCGCCGCCCGCCGCCACCCAGCGCAGCTCCTCCACGAAGCCGTCCGGGTCGCGCAGCTGGAACGCGACGTGCCGCTGGGAGCCGTGGTTGTCCAGCTCGGTCGGGCCCTGGTCGCGGACGTAGGTGCGCCCGCCCCAGAAGTTGAACCCCTCGACGTCGGGAACGGCGACACCGACGCCGAGGTGGTGTGCGTGGTCGGCGGGGCTCAGCTCGGTGACCGCCGTACCGGACAGAGTGGTGACGGGATGCAGATACGGGCGCGGGGAGAGCCGGACCGGCAGCTCGGGCCGGGTGACGTACCGGCCGACCGGCCGGCCCGCGACGCGCAGGACCGCGGTGTCGTTGCTCGTCATCTGGTGCTCACCTCGTTCGAGAAGTGCCCGTGCGCCCAGGGGGCGCCGAGTTCGGAGTAGAGGGAGAGGGTGTCGGCGGCGGCCGCGACAAGTCCGTCGATGCCGGGTACGACACGGCGGTTCTCGCCGGGGATCCGGTGCCAGGCGGTCTCCGGCAGCGGTGCCGGGTCGGGAGAGGTGCGGATGGCCTCCACGACCTTCATGAAGGCACCGGTCTCCTCCGGCGGGACCAGCAGGGCCGCGCCGGTGGTGAGGTGCGCGACGAGGTTCTCCAGCAGGTCGCTGCGCCCGTGGTAGGACTCCTCCGGGCCGTGCCCCGCGCGCTGGAGCAGCACCCGGTCCTGCTTGTACCAGAAGGTGATCCGGCCGCTGCTGCCGTGCACCAGGACGTACGGCTCGTCCGACTCCTCGGCGCACAGGGTCGCGGCGACGGTCACCGGGTGGCCCTGCGTGGTGGTGATCCGGACGCAGGAGGTGTCGTCGGACTCGATGGCGTTGGCGCGCAGCAGCTCGGTCTCGATGCCGGTGACGTGCTCGGCGCGGGTGCTGCCGCCGAGGGCGAGGGCGGTGGCGACGGCGTGGGCGAGGGGGTTGGTCAGCGCCCCGTCGATCACGTCGACGCCGTTCAGCCGCCGTTTGCCCGCCCAGGGCGCCCGCCGGAAGTAGTCCTCGTCACGCACCCAGGCACCGGCCCCGCCGAGCCCGACCAGCGTGCCGATCGCGCCCTCGGCGACCATCTCGCGGATGGCGGGCAGGGCGTGCGAGCCCAGCGACTGGAAGCCGATCTGGCAGACGACACCGGCCGCCGCGACCCCGTCGGCCATGCGGCGGAACTCCGCGTAGGAGGGGGCGGGCGGCTTCTCCAGCAGGATGTGCACACCCCGCTCGGCCGCCGTGAGCGCGAGGTCGGTGTGCGTCGGGATCGGTGTGCAGATCACGGCGATCCGGGCGCCGGTGGAGTCCAGCAGGGCCCCGAAGTCGGCGGACTGCTCGGGCGTGCCGAGGTCGCCGAGTTCCTCCTCGGTCAGCGGCGTCAGCTCGCAGACACCGACGAGCCGGACGATGCCCTGCTTCTGGAGCCGGCGGATGTTCTCGACGTGCCAGCGGCCGTGGCCTCGGGCGCCGGCGAGGACGACAGGCAGAGGCACGTTCATGGAGTCGTTCATGGCGTCGATCATGCGACCGGTCACGGGATCCTCCCCGCTCCCGCGCCGCGGGCCACGGCCCGGTCGGCCGCCGCCGCGCTGTCGACCGGCCCGTGCAGGGTGGGGGTCCAGCCGACGTCGGCCGTCAGATCGCGCTCACTGCCCGAGTTGTAGGCGTTGTAGATCGCGAGCAGATCGACCGGGTAGCCGTTGAAGAGGGTGCCGCTCTGGTGCAGGGCGCTGCCGTTCCAGCTCTTGACCAGGTCGGCGACCTCCACATGGCCGGGGGCGTGGAAGGCGTTGTTCTCGGCGAAGATCCTCGACTCGGTGGAGACGCCGAGGGAGTAGCGGTAGTCGTCGGTGATCTCGTACCGGTTGTTGTAGACGTGCACCTGCCCGAAGCGGACGCGCGGGGCGCGCTGGACGACCGACTCGAAGGCGTTGTGGTGCAGGGTGACCCGGAGCCTGCCCCGGTCGCCGGTGGCGGTGTCGCCGTTGCCGATGAGCATCGCCTTGTCGTGGTCGGCGAACCGGCTCCAGGAGACGGTCACGAGGTCGGAGCCGTTCGTGATGTCCAGCAGACCGTCGTGGCGCAGGTAGTTGCGGGCGAAGTGGGTGGGCTCCTTCGCGTCCGGGTGGCCTCGGTCGGACGCGGTGACGTGGTCGATCCACACATGGGTGGCGCCGGTCAGCCAGATCGTGTCGTAGGCCGCCTTCCAGTCGCCGAGGCCGCCGGTGTTGGGCTGCCAGACGGGGAAGCAGTCGTAGGCGTCCCGCACCTCGAGGTTGCGGATGATCACGTTGTCGGCGTTCTTCACCTGGAGGCTCGCGCCCTTCAGGACGGCCGAGTCGCCGAGGCCGACGATCGTGGTGTGGGAGCCGACGGGCAGCACGATCCGCTCGGCCTGCCGGGCGGCGGAGGCCTGGCGGGCCTCCTCCTGCGGGCCGCCGGGCTTGGCGGAGCCCCAGGTGCGGGGGTCGTAGGCGGCGAGGTACTTCTTCAGGGCGTAGCCGCCGGTGGCGTAGTCGGAGCAGTCGAGCCGGTCGCCGTCGTCGTCGGTGTTGGCGTCGACGGTCCCGGCGATCTTGATGATCTTCGGGGTGTCGCTGCCGCCGTCGAGGGCTCGGACCAGCCCGGCGCGGTCGGTGACGGTGAAGACGTGCTCGGCGTCGGCGGCGGCGCCCCCGGTGGTGCCGTCTCCCTCAGAGGCCCAGCCGTCGTTCGCGGGCAGGGTGTCGCGGCCGATGTCCCGGTCCTCGGCGTGCGCGGGGACGCACAGGAGCCCCAACAGCCCGGCCGCGACAGCCAGTTGTCTGACTCTCATCCCTTCACCGCCCCCGCGCTGAAGCCGGTGATCAGCCACTTCTGGATGAAGGCGAACACGATCACGACCGGGACGGCCGCGATGATGCCGCCCGCGGCGAGGGCGCCCAGGTCGACGCTGTCCGCGCTCATCAGGGAGTTGAGGCCGACGGGGATCGTCTGCTTGTCCTGGTTGTTCAGGAACATCAGGGCGAACAGGAAGTGGTTCCAGGAGTGGACGAAGGCGAACGAGCCGACGGCGATCAGGCCGGGGCGCAGCAGCGGCAGCACCACGATCCGGAAGGCCGTCATACGGTTGCAGCCGTCCACCCAGGCCGCCTCCTCCAGGGAGTACGGCACGTTCTTGATGAAGTTGCTGATCAGGATCATCGACAGCGGCAGCTGGAAGACCGTCTCGGCGAGGATGACACTGCCCAGCGAGTTGATCATCTGGAGCTCGGCGAAGATCTCGAACAGCGGCACCAGCAGCAGCGCGCCCGGCACGAACTGGGAGCACAGCAGCGCCAGCATGAACGCACGCTTGATCTTGAAGTCGAACCGGGCGAGGGCGTAGCCGCCGGCCAGCGCGACGAGCGTCGTCATGAGCAGGGTGGCGACGCCCACGAGCACGCTGTTGGTGAAGTAGGTGCCGAAGCTGCGTTCCGTCCACACCTTCTCGAAGTGCTCGAAGGTCATCGGCCAGGGCACGAGCGAGGTCGAGCCGGCCGGGCGCAGCGAGAAGAGCAGGATCCAGTAGAAGGGGATGAGGGTGAAGACCAGGTAGATCCCCAGGGGCAGATAGACCTGCCAGCGGGGTGCCTCGTCCCAGGCGCGGTTCCTCTTCGTGGGCCGCGGCGGTTCGGGGGTGTCTCGCACGGGAGCGGGCGCCGCCTTGGTGGCTTCCTTGACGCTCACTTGTTGTCGCCTCCGAACTTGCTCAGCCGCAGATAGACCATCGAGCAGAAGAGCAGGATCACGAACGCGACCGTGGTCAGGGCGGACGCGTAGCCGAAGTTGTGGGCGTCGACCGAGGTGTTGGCGATGTACAGCGGGAGGGTCGTGGTCTCCCCCGCCGGGCCGCCGCCGGTCAGCGTGTAGAGCAGGTCGACGTTGTTGAACTCCCACACCGCGCGCAGCAGCGTGGACAGGATGATGGCGTCCTTCAGATGCGGCAGGGTGATGTGCCAGAACTGCTTGATGCGGCTGGCCCCGTCGACCTCGGCGGCCTCGTACAGGTCCTTCGAGACGGACTGGAGGTCGGCGAGGATGAGGATCGCGAAGAAGGGCACACCGCGCCACAGGTCCGCCACGACCGCCGCCGGGAACACCGTGGAGGTGTCCGACAGCCAGCTCGTGCCGTAGGAGCCGATGCCGATGTCCGCGAGGTAACGGGTGATGCCCGTCTGGGAGTTGTAGAGCAGCACCCAGATCGCGGAGGTGAGCACGCCGGAGACGGCCCACGGGGAGAAGACCAGGGCGCGTCCCAGGCCCCGGCCCACGAAGGTCTGGTTGACGATGAGGGCCAGCGCGAGACCGAACAGCAGCTGGAGTCCGACCTCGACGAAGACCCACTTGGCGCTGAAGACCAGCGTGTCCCAGAAGACCGGGTCCTTCGTGAAGGCGTGGACGAAGTTGTCGAAGCCCGCGTAGCCGTTCCGCCATGGCTTGGTGGGGTTGTAGTTCTGCAGGCTGTAGTAGAAGACGCTGATGACCGGGTAGGCGATGAAACCCAGCATGAGCAGGGCGGCCGGGGCGATCAGCAGGTACGGGAGCCTGCGCGGCGTGGCGGAGGCCCGGCGCCGCCGGGGTGGCGCGGGCGGTTTCGCCACGGCTGCGGCTTGGGCCATGACTGTTCTCCGTTCTCAGTACGTCGTGGTACGTCGTGCGTCGGTGCGTGCGCGGGAAGCGCTTTCTTCCCGGGCAGGGTCGTGCCGGGTCGTGCTGAGGTGCGGGGTGGTGCGTGGAGCCTGTGCCGTGCCGTGGTGCGTGTCCGGGGCGTGGGTTCAGCCCGCGTACGGGTCCTGCACTGTGCCTTGGCGAGCCAGGAACTCGAAGTCGCAGCCGGTGTCGGCCTGCGTGATCTGCTCGTTGTAGAGCGCGCCGTAGCCGCGCTCGTACCGGGTGGGCGGCGGCGTCCAGTCCGCCCTGCGCCGCTCCAGTTCCTCGTCGTCCACGTGGAGTTGAAGGGTGCGCGCCGCTACGTCGAGGGTGATGGCGTCGCCGGTGCGGACGAGGGCGAGCGGTCCGCCGACGTACGACTCGGGTGCCACGTGCAGCACGCACGCGCCGTAACTCGTGCCGCTCATCCGGGCGTCGGAGATCCGGACCATGTCCCGGACGCCCTGCTTGAGCAGGTAGTCGGGCAGCGGCAGCATCCCGTACTCGGGCATGCCCGGACCGCCCTTGGGGCCGGCGTTGCGCAGCACGAGCACATGCTCGGGGGTGATGCCGAGCGACGGGTCGTTGATGGTGCGCTGCATGGTCTTGTAGTCGTCGAAGACGACGGCGGGGCCGGTGTGCTTGAGCAGGTGCCGCTCGGCGGAGATGTGCTTGATGACGGCACCGTCCGGGCAGAGGTTGCCGCGCAGCACGGCGACTCCGCCCTCGGCGGCGACCGGGTTCTCGCGGCTGCGGATGACGTCGTCGTCGTGCACGACGGCGTTCGCGATCTGCTCGCCCAGGGTTCCGTTGACGGTGGGCCGGTCCGGGTGCAGCAGGTCGGTGATCCGCGAGAGGAAGGCGGGCAGACCACCGGCGAAGTAGAAGTCCTCCATGAGGTACGTCTGTCCGCCGGGCCGGACGTTGGCCAGCACAGGCACGGTGCGGGCGATGCGGTCGAAGTCGTCGAGGGTGAGTTCGACCCGGCAGCGCCCCGCCATCGCGATCAGGTGGATCACGGCGTTGGTGGAGCCGCCGAGTCCGAGCACCGTGGTGACGGCGTCCTCGAAAGCCTCGCGGGTGAGGATCCGGGACGGTTTGAGCGCGGTCCAGGCGAGCTCCACGGCACGGCGCCCGGAGGCGGCGGCCATCCGCTCGTGCCCGGAGTCGACCGCCGGGATCGAGGAGGCGCCCGGCAGCGTCATACCGAGGGCTTCCGCCGCCGCGGTCATCGTCGACGCGGTCCCCATGGTCATGCAGTGACCGGGAGAACGCGCCAGTCCGCCCTGAAGCTCCCTGAGTTCGCAGTCGGTCAGGTTGCCCGCGCGGTGCTCGTCCCAGTACTTCCACATGTCGGTGCCGGACCCGAGGGTCTCACCGCGCCAGTGACCCGGCAGCATCGGCCCCGCCGGCACGAAGATCGCCGGTACGTCGGCCGAGGCGGCGCCCATGAGCAGCGCGGGCGTCGACTTGTCACAACCGCCGAGCAGCACCGCCGCGTCGATCGGGTACGACCGCAGCAACTCCTCGGTCTCCATCGCGAGCAGGTTGCGGTAGAGCATCGGGGTCGGCTTCTGGTACGTCTCGGAGAGCGTGGCGACCGGGAACTCCAGCGGGAAGCCGCCGGCCTGCCACACCCCCCGCTTGACCGCCTCGGCGCGCTCGCGCAGATGGACATGGCAGGGATTGATGTCGGACCAGGTGTTCAGGACGGCGATCACCGGGCGGCCCCGGTACTCCTCCGCCTCGTAACCGAGCTGCCGCATACGCGCGTTGTGCGACCAGGTGCGCAGCTGGCCCTCGACGCCGTACCACTGATGGCTCCTGAGCTCCTCGGGACGCAGCCTGCCGGTCATATCGACCACCCCGCGGCGATGGCGGCGACCTCGGCGCGCTCGCCCTCCGGCAGCGGCCTGCTCGGCGGGCGGACCTCGCGGCGGCACAGTCCGAGGGAGGCGAGGGCCTCCTTGACGACGGTGACGTTGTTGGCGGAGCCGCTGTCGGCACGCAGTTCCTCGAAGCGGCGGATCTGCTCCCAGACCTTCATGGCGGCCGGGTAATCGCCGGAGCGCAGCGCCTCGATCATGTTCAGGGAGACGGCCGGGGCGACGTTCACCAGGCCGGAGGTGAAGCCGGTGGCGCCCGCGGAGAAGTAGGAGGGCGCGTACGGCTCGGCGAGCCCCGCCACCCACACGAACCGCTCAAGGCCGGCGTCCCGGGCGAAGCCCGCGAACCTGGCGGCGTCCGGGACGGCGTACTTCACGCCGATGACGTTCGGGCAGGCGTCGGCGAGTTCGGCCAGCCGGGCACCGGTGAGCTGCGGGTTGCGGACGTAGGGGACGACGCCCAGCTCGGGCACGGCCTCGGCGACGGCACGGTGGTAGTCGACCCAGCCGGCCTGGGAGACGTAGGGGTGGACGGGCTGGTGGACCATCACCATCTGGGCGCCGAGCTCACGGGCGTGCCGGGCGGAGGCGATGGCGGTCGGCACGTCGTGTCCGACCCCGACCAGGACGACGGCCCGGTCCCCGGCCTCGTCCATGGTCAACTCGGTGACCAGACGGCGCTCTTCGGGGGTCAGGGCGTAGAACTCGCCGGTGTTGCCGTTCGGGGTGAGGGTCGTGATGCCGCCGTCGAGCAGACGGCGCAGCAGGGCCCGGTAGGTGTCGCCTGCGACGGAGCCGTCCTCGGCGAACGGCGTCACCGGGATCGCCACCACGTCGGCCAGGGCCGCCCGCTGGGTCTCGAACGCCACGCTGCTCATCGCTGACCTTCCTGTTCCAGTCCTGCCTCGGGGAAAGCGCGCCGCACGAAGGACGCGATGTGCGAGTGGAGGGCGCGGGCCGCGCCGTCGGCGTCGCCGTCGAGGGCGAGCCGCAGGATCTCGCGGTGCTCGCCGGCCTCCCGCTCCCAGGAGGGCGAGGCGGCCCAGGCGACGGCGGAGACCAGGGCGGCCTGGTCGCGGACCTCGTCGAGCATCCGGCCGAGCAGCGGGTTGCCGCAGGGCAGGTACAGGGCGCGGTGGAACTCCCGGTTGGCGAGGGAGCGTTCGGCGGTGTCGATGGCCGCGTCGGCCCTGGTCAGCGCCTCACGGGCGGCGTCCAGGGAGGCCCCGCGCTGTACGGCGCGCTTCAGCGCCTCGGGTTCCAGCAGCAGCCGTACGTCGTAGACCTCGCGCGCCATGTCCGCGTCCACCAGGCGCACCGTGACGCCCTTGTACTGGTTCATCACGACCAGGCCGGTCCCGGCGAGGGTCTTGAGCGCCTCGCGCACCGGGGTCTTCGACACCCCGAACTGTGCGGCGAGCTCGGTCTCGACCAGCGCCTGACCCGGCGTCAACTGCCCGGTGAGGATGCGGTGTTTGATCCCTTCCAGCACGAACTGCGTGCGGGAGGGGATCGGCGTGGGCACAGAGGTCATGCGCGCCTCTCGGATCTCGCGTATCGCGTCTCATATATGACGTACGAAGTACGACGCGATGACGGTAGGAGGGCGCGTGTGGTTCGTCAATGCTTTCGACAGAGATGGTTGTCGGCGGACCTCATGCGCCGGTGTGCGCCAGGACCAGCCGGCGGCTGCGTCCCGCACGCTCGGCGAGGGTGCCGTCCCCGTCGGAGAGCTCGGCGAGGTAGTGCAGCAGGTCCGTCACCGCGTCGAAGTCCGGACCACTGTCGAGGAACGACCGTATGGCCTCCGCGACGGTGTCCTCCGCATCGAGGAGCAGCACCCGGAACAGGGCGAAGTACCTGGTCGCGTCGTCGCCGGGGGTGTCGGCCGGGTGAGCCAGCAGGGCCGTCCACCGGTCTCGGCAGGTCTCGAGTCCCGACGTCACCGTGTCCAGCATGAGCTGTTCGAAGAGGGCTCCGCGGTCGCCGGGTTCGGCCGCGATCGCCTGCTCGAGGTCCTGCCGGGCCAATGCGTAGTGGCCCGCTTCCCGCCGGGCGATCCCCCGGCGTTCGAGGGCCCAGGACAGATCCGGGTCGTGTTCCAGCGCGGCCGTGAAGTCGGCGACGGCCTGCTCGTGGCGGCCGGCCTGACGGTGGGCCTCCCCGCGTTCCGCCAGGGCCTCCACGAGGGTCGGGTCGTGTTCCAGCGCGGCGGTGTAGTCGGCGATCGCCTCGTCGAGACGGCCGGTCTCGCGGTGTGTCTGGCCACGCTCGGACAGAGCCCAGGTGGAGGCGGGATCGAGAGCCAGCGCCGCGGTGAAGTCGGCCACCGCCTCCTCGAAACGCCCCGCCTGACGATGGGTTTGCCCACGGGACATCAGAGCCCAGACATAGGCCGGGTCTACAGCCAGCGCCGCGGTGAAGTCGGCCACCGCCTCCTCGAAACGCCCCGCCTGACGATGCGCCGCCCCCCGCTCCGCCAGAACCCAGTCGTTACGCGGCTCACTCTCGAGAACGGCACTCAGATCCGCCACCGCCTCCTCCGACCGACCGGCCTGCCGACGCGCCTCACCCCGACGGGACAGAGCCCACACATAGGCCGGATCAAGAGCCAGCGCCGCCGTGAAATCCGCCACCGCCTCCTCGAAACGCCCCGCCTGACGATGGGCCTGTCCACGGGACACCAGAGCCCACACATACGCCGGATCAAGAGCCAGCGCCGCCGTGAAGTCGGCCACCGCCTCCTCGAAACGCCCCGCCTGACGATGCGCCGCCCCCCGCTCCGCCAGAACCCAGTCGTTACGCGGCTCACCCTCCAGAACGGCACTCAGATCCGCCACCGCCTCGTCGAACCGACCGGCCTGCCGATGCGCCTCACCCCGACGGGACAGAGCCCACACATAGGCCGGATCAAGAGCCAGCGCCGCCGTGAAATCCGCCACCGCCTCCTCGAAACGCCCCGCCTGACGATGCGCCGCCCCCCGCTCCGCCAAGGCCCAGTCCAGCGTGGGGTCCACCGCGAGGGCGGCGGAGAGGTCGGCGATCGCGTCGTCGAGGCGGCCGGCCTCACGGTGTGCCTGGCCCCGGGACGCGAGGGTCCACATCGAAGCGGCGTCGATGTCCAGTGCGGCGGTGAAGTCGGTGACCGCCTCCTCGAAGCGGCCGGCCTCCCGGTGGGCTTCGCCACGGTGGGAGAGGGCCCAGGCGTAGGAAGGGTTGATGGCCATGGCCGCCGTGAAGTCGTCGACGGCCAGGTCGTATCGGCCGTCGAGGCGGTGGGTCTCGCCCCGCTGGGCGAGGGCCCAGGCGTACGGGGGGTCGAGTTCCGCGGCGGCCGTGAGGTCGCTGACGGCCTCGGCCGGGCGGCCCGCCGCCCGATGGGCCACACCCCGCTCGGCCAGGGCCCAGGCGAGGGTCCCGTTCAGTTCGAGAGCCGCGGTGAAGTCGGCGACGGCCTCCTCGTGACGCCCGGCCGCCGCGTGGACCAGCCCGCGCTGGGCGCGAGCCCACGCGTAGGTGGGATCGATCTCCAGAGCAGCCGTGAAGTCGGCGATCGCGGCGTCGTGGCGACCGGCCTGCGAGTGCACCAGCGCGCGGTGGGGCAGGACGTCCGCGGCGAGGCCGGCATCGAGGCCCAGGGAATCCGTGAAGTCCGCCAGGGCTTCCCCGTAACGGGCCGCCGCACGGTGGACTTCACCACGGGAGGCGAGGGCCCGCGCCATGGTCGGGTCGAGTTCGAGGGCGGCCGTCAGATCGGCGACGGCCTCCTCGTTGCGGCCCGCCTGGCCGTTGGCTTCGCCCCGCCGGGCCAGGGACCAGGCATCCGTGGGATCGAGTGCGAGCGCGGTCGTGAGGTCGCTGACCGCTTGGTCCGAGTGGTCGAGCCAGCGATGCAGGTCGCCTCGGTAGGCCCAGGCCCGGGCGTTGCGCGGATCCGTGGCGACGGCCAGGTCCAGCGCCTGGGCGGCTTCGTCGTCGTGGTCCGCGAGATAGAGCTGCCGGCCGCGGTAGGCGTGGACCCAGGCACGGGCGGAGGTGTCCAGGCCGCCGTGTGCCAGCAGGGCGGCCAGGGCGGTGAGCAGGGGCTGGGCGTCCGCGGCGGCGCTCTGGAGCCGTTCGGCCCAGGTGAGAAGGGCCGGATCGGCGCTGTCGCGGGCGGCCTGCGCGAACCCGTCGGTCCACTGCCGGAGGATCTCGGCGTCCTGGCCGGCGGCGTGGACGGCCTCCTCCAGCGTGGCCGGCAGCTGGGCGGCGGGGTGCGCGCACAGCCGGTGGTACGTCTCGTCCAGACGGTGCCTGCGCCATCTGGGGTCACCCCAGCGCTTGGCCTCGGGCAGCCCCCGCTCGGCGGCGGCGCGCCAGGCGGCGTGCGCGTCCGCCAGCCGCGTGTGCGCGGTGGTCCAGCGCTGCGGAGAGTGGGCACGCTGCTGACGGACCATGCTCGCGCGCACCACGGCGTGGTACTGCTTGAAGTCGCCGCGACCGCTGACGAACGGCTGCTCGCACAACCACTGCCAGAGCCCGTGGGCCTCGGCCGGTACGGCGGTGGCGAAGATGTCCTCGTTCAGCTGCGGCGCGAACGCGCACGCCAGTACCGTCTCGCGTTGCCGCGCGTCGGTGATCCACCGCACGAACCGTTCGACCGCCACGTCCGCCACGTTCCCGTCGGCGGCGACGTCCTCGGCCGCCGCGGGCCGGGTCAGGGCGAGGAGCTCCACCAGCAGGGGCAGCCCCATCGACAGATGCAGCACCGCCTCCACCACATCGGGTTCCGTCACGCCCCGGGCGGCGAGCAGCGCCCTCGTCTCCGCGGCGGTGAACACGTCGAGCGGGACGTCCGCCACCAGGGCCCGCAGCGGAGCCCACTCCCGTTCCGCGAGCTCGTCGCGTCCGGCCAGTACCACCATCACGTTGACGGGTAACGGCCCGAACGCGTCCTCCAGCAGGTCGCGCAGCCACCCGTCCAGGTAGCGGCCGGTCACTTCCCAGGTGTCGAGGAACAGCACGACCCACGGGTACCGGCCGCAGAGCCGGCCCAGTTCCGAGACGAACGCCCGGCTCACCTCGGCCGCGTCGCTCACACGGGCCCGGCGGGTGCGCGTCCGGGCACCGGAGCGGAGCCGGTCGAGTCCCTGAGCCGCGGCGTCGGGGCTGGCCAGCGCGGCGACCGGGGCGGCGCCCGGTATCAGCGACACGGCCCCCAAGGCGGCCTGCGCCACGACCCTGCTGGACACCGAGGCGTCCCCCTCGGCCGGCACCGGCTCGACGGCGGCCTCCTGCTCCCGGCGGTACTGCTCGGCCGCCCGGTCGTACTCCTTGAGCGGCCCCGCCTGCGCGGCCAGTTGCCGCGCCAGCTCCGACAGGGCCTGCTGCACGCCGTGGACGTCGCCCTCGTCCACCACCGCGGTCACCGCGCCCGCGCGCCGGGCGGCCTCCTGCCACTGGCGCAGCAGCGTGGACTTGCCCACGCCGCCCACGCCGCGCACATGGAACAGGAACTCGGCCGGGTCCTCCTCCGAATGCGGGTCCCTCCCCAGGTTCTCCGCGAACAGTGACAGCTGCGCCCGCCGGCCCACGAAGCGTGCCCGTGTGCGCTGTCGGATCATTTCCCCCCGCGACCGGCTGCGCCGCCCCGAGCCCGCCATGCCCCACCCCGTTCCGACCACCGCTCCGTGTGCCGTCTCCCCCGGCCATTCTGCCGCGCCGAACGGGGCGCGGGGCGGTGAAGCGGGCGCGGGCGTCACGCCGTTCGGGCCGGGCGCATCCGCGGCGGGAGCGGCCCGCCGGCGGCTGCCGCGAGCCGGTCCCGGCTCCTCAGGACACGCGCGTCCACCCGGGCTCCCGCCCGCTCAGCCCCACCGCCCGGTCCAGCAGCGCCGCGTCCTCCTCGACGGGCACGACGGGGCCGAAGATCTCGCCGCGGTCGGGGTCGTCGGCCGCCGCCGCGAGGAAGTCGTGGCAGATCCGGAGCGCGGCCGGGTCGGGGGCGTAGGACTGGCCGGTCGCGCGGGCCAGGTCCCAGCCGTGGATCACCAGCTCGTCGGTCGCGACGAGGCCCGCGATCTCGCCGGGCAGGTCCACGCCTCCGGCGCGGGTCATGCCGGTCCACGCGGCCGGGTCGCGCCAGGCCTCGGCCAGTTCGCCGAGCACCTTGGGCAGTTCCTCGCGCCAGCCCTGCCCGAGCTCGGGCAGGGTGGAGCCCGGGTTCGTGTCGGTCGTGACGCCCAGGTCCTTGCGGCCGGCGTCGCGGAAGGCGACGGTCAGGTGGACCAGGTGGGCCAGCACGTTGCGCACCGCGTACTCGGGGCAGGGTGTCGGATCCGCCAGTTGCTCGTCGGTGACACCTTCGGCCAGGCGCGCCACGACCGCCGTCTGCGGGCCGAGGTCGAGGGTCGGGGTCGTGTCGGTCATCCGCTGCTCCTCACGTCTTGGTTCCTGGGAGGTAGACCGGCGGCGACCACAGAACTCATCGCCGGGACGCCGTCTTCCTGGGATTCCGGTCGGGAATTAGGGCACCCTCCCGATCTCTCCGCCCGGTCCTTAGTCCCACGATGGCCAGGCATGACGACAATGACGACCTGGCCTCTCGTGCGCGTCCTGCGCGACCGCGACGCGGGGCTCTGCCTCTCCTCGGTGGTGGTCTCCGGCTTCGGCACCTCGGCCCTGTGGCTGGCGTCCGGCGTATGGGTCAAGGACCTCACCGGCTCGGACGGCCTGGCCGCGCTGTGCATGCTCGCGATGTGGCTGCCGACCCTGGCCGGCCCGCTGCTGGGCGCCCTCGCCGACCGGGGCCGCCGCAAGCCGCTGCTGATCGGCGTGAACGTGCTCCTGGGCGCCCTCCTGCTCACCCTGGTGAGCGTCGACGCCCCGGGCGACCTGTGGCTGCTGTACGCGGTGCTGTTCGTGTACGGCGCGGCGGGCGTCGTCCATGACGCGGCCGAGTCGGCGCTCGTGGCCACCGCCGTCGAACCGTCCCTGCTCGGCGACTTCAACGGCCTGCGCATGACGGCTTCCGAGGGCATGAAGCTCCTGGCCCCGCTGGCGGGCGCGGGCCTGTACGCGGCGTACGGCGGTGCGGGCGTCGCCCTCCTGGACGCGGCGACGTTCGTGCTGGCCACGGGGCTGTACGCGCTGCTCCGGGCGCGGGAGGAGAGGCCCGCGCCGCCCACCGGAAGCCGGCGGAAGCGGGCCGCCGAGGGCGCCCGCCATCTGTGGGCGCACCCCGTACTGCGCCCCCTGGTCCTGGCGGGCGGCGCGACCATGCTGTGCGCCGGAGTGAACGGGGCGATGATCTACGCCGTCGTCGACGACCTCGGACGCTCCCCCGCGTACGCCGGTGTGCTGTACGCCGTGCAGGGCGCCGGGTCGGTCGCGGTGGGCCTGCTGTCCGGCACGGCCTTGCGTCACCTGGGCGAGCGGCGCTTCGCGGCGTACGGCATCGGCCTGCTGGCCGTCGCGGTGGCCCTGCGGGCGGTGCCGTCCGACCCGCTGGCGCTGATGTGCGGCGCGGCGATCGGCGCGGGCCTGCCCGCCGTACTGATCGCCGCCCTGACCTCGGTGCAGCGCGAGACCCCCGGCCCGCTGCTCGGCCGGGTCACCGCCACGGCCCACACCCTGGTGTACGCCCCGAACGTGATCGGACTGGCCACCGGAGCGGCCCTGGTCGAGCTGACCGGCCACCGGCTGGTGCTGATCGCCCTGGGCACGGCCCTCCTGGCGACGGCTGCCCTGCTGCTTCAGCGTCCCGCGAGCACGGCGCGGACCGCCTCCAGGTCGCCGTCGGACGCCAACCCGGCGTGATAGAGCCGCAGTTCCGTGGCGCCGAGGCGGTGGGCCTCGGCCGCGTCGGTGGCGAGGGTGGCGGGGCTGCCGCCCATGCCGGAGACGACGGGGAAGTTGGCGGCGATGACGGCGCCTTCCTTGCCCTGGCTCGCGAACGGCGTCAGGGTGCCGGTGCCGCCCGCGCAGGGCACGACCACGCCGTCCGCGACGGACAGGATGTGCGCCGGGTCGACGCCGGGGTTGGCACCGACGTGGTAGGACACCGGGTCCGCGTGCAGCAGCACCTGGAAACCGTCGGAGGCGGCGGCCCGGACGGCCGCCACGGCCTCCTCCTGGAGCGTGCGGGCGGTGTCGTCGCGCCACGCGCGCGTGGTGTGCGCGAGGGTCTCGCCGAGGAGCTTCTCGATGCCCGTCCAGCCCCCGTCGGAGGGCGCCGCCCCCTGCCAGACCGGCTCCAGCGCGGTCCGTACGGCGGCGGCCAGCTCGTCGGGGTCCAGGCCGTGCCGACCGTAGCCCTCCCGGCAGGCCGGGCAGAAGCAGAGCGCCATCAGGTACTCCCCGGCGTCCCCGAGGCCGACGCCGCCGGTCTTGTCGTGGGCGTGCAGATGCTGCAGGCCGTACCAGCCGAGGGACTCCAGCTCGGTGCCCCGCGCCCCGGGCCGTACGGCCGCCTCCGCCGCCAGGTCGGTCAGATACCCGCGCGTGGCGGGCTGGGCGATGCACGGCGCCCAGGGGTAGCGGTCGCCGTAGGCGTTGACGACCGAGGTGTCCGGGTGCTCGGCGCCCAGCCTGGAGTTGTGCGCGAGGACGACCCAGGTGTGCACTTCCAGACCGGCGTCCACGAGAGCGACCGCGGCCTCCCCGAAGGCGTCCCCGGGGGCCCAGGCACCGGCCGCGTAGGGGCGCAGCTCCCGCCCCGCCCAGCGGTCGTCCGACGGGTACAGCACGGAGGCGTGCTCGGCGGTGACGATGCGGTGGCGCGGATGGCGGGGCGTGAGGGCACGCGTGGAGTGGTAGGCGGCGGCGAGCGTCACCTGCTCGACGCCGAGCGCGGCGATCCGCGCGGGCGCCTCCGGGTCCCCGTTGACATCCCAGGGGTAGACGAATGCCGACGCCTTCACTTGGCCTCCTCCAGCAGCGCATAGCCGCGTTCGATCAGTTCGGCGAGCTGCTTGACATGATCCTCGGTCGGCTCGTGCAGCGGGGGCCGTACCTCGCCCACGTCGAGGCCGCGCAGCCGTACACCGGCCTTGACCAGGGCGACGGCATAGCCGCGGCCCTGGGCGCGCAGTTCGACGAACGGGCGGAAGAAGCCGTCCAGCAGTTTCCCCACGGTCCGTTCGTCGCCGTCGGCGAGGGCCTGGTGGAAGGCGAGGGCGAGTTCGGGGGCGAAGCAGAACACGGCGGAGGAGTAGAGCGTGACACCGAGGGCGCGGTAGGCGAGCTGGGTCTGCTCGGCGGTCGGCAGGCCGTTGAAGTACAGGAAGTCGCCCGGGACCTCCGAGCGCACGGCGCTGATGACGCGCTGCATGAGGTCGAGGTCGCCGAGCCCGTCCTTGAGGCCGATGATCCCGTCCGTACGGGCCAGTTCGACGACGGTCTCCGGGGTGAAGACAGCGTTGTCGCGCTGGTAGACCACGACGGGCAGGGAGGTCGCGGCGGCCACCTCCCGGTAGTGCCGCAGCAGCCCCTCCTGCCCGGCGACGACGAGATAGGGCGGCATGGCGAGCAGCCCGTCCGCCCCGGCGGCCTCGGCGAGGCGGGCGTAGCGCACGGCGAGCGCGGTGCCGTACCCGGCGCCCGCGACGACCGGCACCCGCCCTTCGGCCGCCTCGACGGCCGCCCGGACGCACTGTTCGAACTCCTCGGGCGTGAGCGCGTGGAACTCGCCGGTGCCGCAGCAGGCGAACACGGCGGCGGCTCCGGCCTCGACCCCGCGGCGCACATGCGTGCGGTAGGCGTCGAGGTCCACGGAGCCGTCGGGGCCGTACGCGGTGACCGGGAAGAACAGCGGCCCGCTGGGAAGGCTGAGTCGAGCGGCGAGAGGGGCTGACGTCACGAGCTCTCCCGGTTCCATATTCATGATTGGCGTCTATATTTCTGAACACCTCCACGCTAAGGCGCCGCCGCGGTGCCGGTCAAGCACACGAACCCGCGACGCACCAGCGGATTTGCCCTCGCCGCGACACACTTGACGGGCTCCACCCCGGCTCCTTAGCGTGTCCACGAATATGAATGCCGTGCGCCCATGTACACGGTGGCCGATTCAAGGAGACCGAGGATGCCCGCTCCCCGCACCGTTCTGCTCACCGGCGCCGCCGGCGGCCTCGGCACCCTGATGCGGGACCTGCTCCCGGACTACGGCTACGAACTGCGCCTGCTCGACCTGCGCCCCATCGAGGACGCGCCGGACGCGATCGTCGCCGATCTCGGCGACAAGGACGCCCTGCGCGAGGCCGTCCGAGGCGTCGACGCGATCATCCACCTCGCGGGCATCTCCCTGGAAGCCCCCTTCGAGAAGATCCTCAAGGCGAACATCGAGGGCACCTACCACCTGTACGAGGCCGCCCGCGAGGAGGGCGTCGGCCGGATCGTCTTCGCCTCCTCCAACCACGCGGTCGGCTACACCCCGCGCCCCCAGGGCGACGACCCGCTCATCCCCATCGACACCCCGCACCGCCCGGACACCTTCTACGGCCTGTCCAAGTCCTTCGGCGAGGATCTCGCGCAGTTCTACTGGGACAAGCACGGGATCGAGACGGTCTCGGTGCGCATCGGCTCCTGCTTCGCCGAGCCGACCAGCGTCCGCATGCTGTCGGTGTGGATGAGCCCGGCCGACGGCGCCCGCCTCTTCCACGCGACCCTGACCGCCGAGAACGTCGGCCACACCGTCGTCTACGGCTCCTCCGCCAACACCCGGCTCTGGTGGGACCTCACCACGGCACGGGCACTCGGCTACGACCCCCAGGACGACTCCGAGCCCTTCGCCGAGAAGCTGATCGCCGAGCAGGGCGAACTGGAGACCGGCAACGAGGCCCACGCCTACCTCGGCGGCCCGTTCGTGACGGACCCGCCGATCTGGCCGTACTGACCGGAAGACATCACCTCCGGCGGCGGGCGGGCAGAAAACGGACCCGCCCGCTCGGGCATTCGGGCAACGCCGCCAGGGGCGCGGGGAACTGCGCGACCAGCCACAATGCGTCCGCAGACAGCTACGACCTCCCCCCGGCCCACCGCGCCGGCCGAAGACCGAACGGGCACAGACGGGCAGGATCGCTCCCGCAACAGACCTGGCCACCGTCGAACACCCGCTGTAGAACTTCCCCCATGGCCCGACCGAGGGCCCGAACGGGCAGCACAGCAGGAGGCGGGTGACGGCCATGAACAGAACCGCGGAAGAACGTCAGCGCGAGATCGTGCTCGTCGCACGGCGTGACGGCGCTGTCGACGTCACCGCCCTCGCCACCGAGCTGGGCGTGGCCAAGGAGACCGTACGGCGGGATCTGCGCGTCCTGGAGGACCACGGCCTGCTCCGCCGCACACACGGCGGCGCCTACCCCGTGGAGAGCGCCGGCTTCGAGACGACGCTCGCCTTCCGGGCCACCAGCCACGTCCCCGAGAAGCGCCGGATCGCGGCCGCCGCGGCCGAACTGCTCGGGGACGCCGAGACCGTCTTCGTCGACGAGGGCTTCACCCCGCAGCTCATCGCCGAGGCACTCCCCAGGGACCGGCCGCTGACCGTGGTCACCGCGTCCCTGCCGGTCGCGGGCGCGCTCGCCGAAACCGACACCGTCTCCGTCCTGTTGCTCGGCGGACGGGTCCGCTCCGGCACCCTCGCCACCGTCGACCACTGGACGACGAAGATGCTGGCCGGCTTCGTCGTCGACCTGGCGTTCATCGGCGCCAACGGCATCTCCCGCGAACACGGCCTCACCACCCCCGACCCGGCCGTCAGCGAGGTCAAGACACAGGCGATCCGGGCCGCCCGCCGCACGGTCTTCGCTGGCGTGCACACCAAGTTCGGAGCGGTCAGCTTCTGCCGGTTCGCCGAGGTCGGCGCGCTGGAGACGATCGTGACGAGCACCCTGCTGCCGACGGCCGAAGCCCACCGCTACTCACTGCTCGGACCCCAGGTCATCCGGGTCTGACACCACACCTCCCCTCGTCCCCCAGCGGGCGCGGTCACACCCTGTGCTGCCCCTTATCTCCCCATACATCCAGGAGCGATCCATGCGAACCCAGAGCCGACGACGGCCACCGCGAGCCACGCTCGCCGCGGCCGCCGCAGGGACGCTGCTCGCCCCGCTGCTCTCCGGCTGCTGGGTCGGCGCGGGCGGGGCCGGATCCGGCGGCGACGCCATCAACGTCCTCATGGTCAACAACCCCCAGATGGTCGAGCTGCAGAAGCTCACCCGCGCCCACTTCACCGAAGAGACCGGCATCAAGGTCAACTTCACGGTCCTGCCCGAGAACGACGTCCGCGACAAGATCAGCCAGGACTTCGCCAACCAGGCCGGCCAGTACGACGTCGCCACCCTGTCCAACTACGAGATACCGATCTACGCCCGCAACGGCTGGCTGCACGAGATGAACGGCTATGTGGCCAAGGACCCGGCCTATGACGAGCGGGACGTCCTGAAGCCGATGCGCCAGTCCCTCACCGCGGACGACGGCAAGCTCTACGGCCAGCCCTTCTACGGCGAGTCGTCGTTCCTGATGTACCGCAAGGACGTGTTCGAGAAGAAGGGCCTGACGATGCCCGCGCAGCCCACCTGGCAGCAGGTGGCGGACCTCGCGGCGAAGGCCGACGGCGCCGAGCCCGGCATGAAGGGCATCTGCCTGCGCGGTCTGCCCGGCTGGGGCGAGGTGATGGCGCCCCTGACCACGGTCGTGAACACCTTCGGCGGCACCTGGTTCGACAAGAACTGGAAGGCGCGGCTCGACTCACCCGCCTTCGAGAAGGCGACGAAGTTCTATGTCGACCTGGTGCGCGAGCACGGCGAGTCCGGCGCCGCCCAGTCCGGCTTCGCCGAGTGCCTGAACAACATGACCCAGGGCAAGGTCTCCATGTGGTACGACGCCACCTCCGCGGCCGGATCCCTGGAGGCGGCGAACTCCCCGGTCAAGGGCAAGGTCGGCTACGCCCCCGCCCCCGTCGAGAAGACCAAGTCGTCCGGCTGGCTCTACACCTGGGCCTGGGGCATCCAGAAGTCCTCCCGCAACCCGGACAACGCCTGGAAGTTCGTCTCCTGGGCGTCCGGCAAGGGCTACGAGGAACTGGTCGGGGACAAGGCCGGCTGGTCGAACGTCCCGGCCGGCAAGCGCGCGTCGACGTACGCCAACGCCGACTACCGCAAGGAGGCCGCCGCCTTCCAGGAGATGACCAAGGAGGCCATCGAGGGGGCCCGGCCCGAGGATCCCGGAGTGCAGCCGCGGCCCGCGCCCGGCATCCAGTTCGTCGGCATCCCCGAGTTCACCGACCTCGGCACCAAGGTCTCCCAGGAGATCAGCGCGGCCATCGCCGGACGCCAGTCCGTCGAGTCGGCCCTGAAGAAGTCTCAGGCGCTCGCCGAGAAGATCTCCGAGGAGTACGAGGGACGATGACCGCCACGACAACGGCCCCCGTGGCCTCCCCCGAGATACGCAACCCCGTCCGCCGACCCTCCGCCCGGCTGCGCGCGTGGGCCACCCGGGCCCCGCTGCTCCCCGCCCTGATCTTCATGGTCGTCGTCACCCAGCTGCCCTTCGTGGCCACGCTGGTGATCTCCTTCTTCGACTGGAACGCCCTCTACCCCGACGCCCGGCACTTCACCGGCCTCGACAACTACCAGGAGGTCCTCACCGACGCGGACCTGCGCCACTCGGTGTGGACGACCGTACTGCTGACGGTGGCGGTGGTCCTGGCCAGCCTGGTGCTGGGACTCGTCCTCGCCCTGCTGCTGGACCGGAGGTTCCGGGGCCGGGGCATTGTCCGCACCCTGCTGATCGCGCCGTTCCTGGTGGTCCCGGTGGCAGCGGCCCTGCTCTGGAAGCATGTGCTCTACAACCCTGAATACGGCCTGCTCAATGGGTTGTTGCACTATGTGGGCGGTCCACAGCCCGACTGGATCTCCAACACCCCGCTGCTCGCGGTCGAGGCATCCCTCGTCTGGCAGTGGACGCCGTTCATGATGCTGATCCTGCTCGCGGGCCTGCAGAGCCGCGACCAGGAGCAGATCGAGGCGGCCCGCGTCGACGGCGCGAGCGACTGGCAGATCTTCGTCCATCTGACGCTCCCGCATCTGCGCCGCTACCTCGAACTGGGCGCCCTGCTGGGCTCGATCTACATCGTCCAGAACTTCGACGCGGTCTTCACGATCACGTCCGGCGGCCTCGGCACCGCCAACCTCCCCTACACCGTCTACCAGAGCTTCTACCAGGCCCACGAGAACGGCCTCGCCTCGGCCGCGGGCGTCCTGGTCGTCATCGGTTCGATCATCATCGCGACCTTCGCCCTGCGCGTGGTGTCGTCCCTGTTCCGCGAGGAGGTGTCCCGCGCATGAACGTCGTACGCCGCAACAGTATGGGCCTCATGGCCTGGCTGGCCGGGATCGTGTTCTTCCTGCCCATCGCCTGGATGGCCCTGACGTCCCTCCACTCGGAAGCCGACGCGGCCACCAACCCGCCCTCCTTCGCGGCCTCCCTGACCCTGGACGGCTACCGCGAGTTCTTCGGCGCGGGCGGCGGCGCGAGCCCTTGGCCGGCGCTGATCAACTCGGCGGTCGCGTCGCTGGCCTCGACCCTGCTGGTGCTGCTGCTGGCCTTCCCGGCGGCGTACGCGCTGTCGATCAACCGGGTCCGCAAGTGGACGGACGTCCTGTTCTTCTTCCTCTCCACGAAGATGCTGCCGGTGGTGGCGGGCCTGCTGCCCATCTACCTGTTCGCGAAGAACGCCGGGATGCTCGACAACATCTGGCTGCTGGTCATCCTCTACACATCCATGAACCTGCCGATCGCGGTGTGGATGATGCAGTCCTTCCTCGCCGAGATCCCGGTCGCGGTGATCGAGGCGGCGAAGGTGGACGGGGCCAGACTGCCGACCGTCCTCGCGCGCGTGGTCGCCCCGATCGCCCTGCCCGGCATCGCCGCGACCTCCCTCATCTGCTTCATCTTCAGCTGGAACGAACTGCTCTTCGCACGGGTGCTGACCGGCGTGGTCGCCGAGACCGCCCCCGTCTTCCTGACCGGCTTCATCACCAGCCAGGGCCTGTTCCTGGCGAAGGTGTGCGCCGCGTCGCTCGTCATCTCCCTGCCGGTGCTCGCCGCGGGGTTCGCCGCCCAGGACAAGCTGGTCCAGGGCCTGTCGTTGGGAGCCGTGAAATGAAGGCCGCCGTCATCGAGTCCGTGGGCAAGGCCGTCGTCGCCGAGGTCCCGGACCCGACGCCAGGGCCGCGCGAGGTCGTCGTCGAGGTGGCCGCCTGCGGCCTCTGCGGAACCGATCTCCACATCCTGCAGGGCGAGTTCGCGCCGAAGCTGCCGATCGTGCCCGGGCACGAGTTCGCGGGCCAGGTGGTCGGGGTCGGCACCCAGGTCACCGAGGTGTCGGTGGGCGACCGGGTCGCGGTGGACCCCTCGCTCTACTGCTACGAGTGCCGCTACTGCCGTACGGGCCACAACAACCTCTGCGAACGCTGGGCGGCGATCGGCGTGACGACGGCGGGTGGCGCCGCGCAGTTCGCGGTGGCCCCGGTGGCGAACTGCGTGAAGCTCCCGGACCACGTCCGCACGGAGGACGCGGCCCTCGTGGAGCCGCTGTCCTGCGCGGTACGCGGCTACGACGTCCTCCAGTCCCGCCTCGGCGCGCATGTCCTGATCTACGGCTCCGGAACGATGGGCCTGATGATGCTGGAACTGGCGAAGCGCACGGGCGCGGCGAGCGTGGACGTCGTCGACGTGAACGCGGCCCGCCTGGAGACGGCCCGTCGCCTCGGTGTCTCGGCGTCGGCGGCGAACCCCGACGAGCTGGACCGGCCGCAGGGCTGGGACCTGGTCGTCGACGCGACGGGCAACGCGGCGGCGATCCAGGACGGCCTGGACCGGGTGGCGAAGGCGGGCACGTTCCTGCAGTTCGGCGTGGCCGACTACGCGACCCGCGTGACGATCGACCCGTACCGCATCTACAACCAGGAGATCACCATCACGGGCTCGATGGCGGTGCTGCACAGCTTCGAGCGCGCGGCGGAGCTGTTCGCGAACGGGGTGCTGGACCCAGAGGTCTTCATCAGCGACCGCATCCCGCTGGAGCGGTACCCGCAGGCGCTGGAGCAGTTCGCGGCCGGCGTGGGCCGGAAGATCGTCGTGGTGCCGTAGCCAGACCTTGCGGACCGAACCGCGCGTGGGGTGCGACCCTCTCCGGCCGCACCCCACGCGTCCCCCGAACACGGCCGACATGCAAGATCCTTCCGCGCCAGTCTTGTGCAGCCGGACCACCCAGGGGAACATCCGCCTGATGCCAATCCTCGACAGATTGATAGCGGAATACCTATCAATGGGTGCCGGAGAAATTCGCTGGGAACACCTGTCTCCCGCCCTCTACCCTCACGGCATGCCACGACCCCAGGGATTCAGCTACGAGCAGCACAGCGGCGGAACCGTCCGCATCACCCACCACGGCCGCCCCGCCACCACCCTGAACGGCACCCGGGCCGCCCAGTTCCTCACCGAGGTCGAGACCTCCGACCCCCAGCTCGTCATGGCCCGCTGGACCGGCAACTACAAGCGGGGCAACGAACGCACCGCACGCGACCATCCCCGCAATCGCCGCTGAGCCGATTGGCCGCAAGGTAAGGGAACGGCAAAACCGCCTCGCTCGTTCACCCGGCATGACAGCTATGACCCCCGGCTCGAACATTCCCCTGTCCGCCGCCCGCGTGACGGTGGACGTCGCCGCCCCGGTGCGGCTCGACGTATCGGGCCTGCTGCTCACCGCCGACGGCAAGGTGCGCTCCGACGACGACTTCATCTTCTACAACCAGCCGTCGGGCCCGGGCGTGACGTACCGCTCCGGCGGCGGCACCGCGCCCGACGCGATCACGGTCGACACAGCGGCCGTACCCCCCGGCATCGAGAAGATCATCGTCACCGCCAGCCCGGATGCCGCGGGCCAGACCTTCCAGGGCGTCGAACCGACCGCCACGATCCGCAACGCGGACGACAGCTCCGTCCTGGCCTCCTTCACACCTCCGCAGCTCGGCAGCGAGACGGCCCTGGTGATCGTGGAGATCTATCTCCGCAACGGCCAGTGGAAGGCCCGCGCGGTCGGCCAGGGATACTCCAACGGCCTCGCCGGCATCGCCACGGACTTCGGTGTGACGGTGGAGGAACCGGCCGCCCCGGCCCAGCCGGTTCCCCCGCCGCCTGCCCCCATGCAGCCGCCGGTGGCCCCGCCGGCCCCGCCCGTCACCACTCCCGCGGCACCCCCGGCCCCGGCCACGCCTCCCCCGCCGCCCGCGCCCGGCACCGGGAAGATCAACCTCGACAAGGGCCGCATCAACCTCCAGAAGAACCAGACCGTCTCCCTCGTCAAGGGCGGCCGCCCCCTGCTCTCCCAGGTCAAGATGGGCCTCGGCTGGGAGCCGGCGTACCGCGGCAAGGACATCGACCTCGACGCCTCGGTCATCGCCTACGGGCCGCAGCGCAACCACATCGACAGCTGCTACTTCGGCAAGCTCCAGATCGTGGGCGGCGCGATCAAGCACTCCGGCGACAACCTCACGGGGGAGGGCGGCGGTGACGACGAGGTGATCATGGTCGACCTCGGCCGGCTGCCGCAGGAGGTCACCGGCCTGGTCTTCACGGTCAACTCCTTCTCCGGCCAGAAGTTCACGGAGGTCGCCAAGGCCTACTGCCGCCTCCTGGACGGCACGACGGGCGAGGAGCTGGTCCGCTTCGACCTCACCAGCGCCGAGCCGCAGACCGGCGTGATGATGGCCAAGCTGATCCGCCAGTTCTCCGGCGAGTGGGACATGACGGCGATGGGCGACTTCGTGAAGTCCCGCACGGTCAGGGGCATGGTCAAGCCGGCAGCCCAGGCCCTGTAACCAACCTTCTCCCCCGCGCCCTCAGGGGCGCGGGGAACCGCGCGACAAGCCACAGACTTCCCGCACCCGGCAAAGCTCCCGCACCCCTACGGCGCCCGGGACCACCGACCGGCAAGGCCACTCACACACCCCTCGGCCGCAACCCCTCCACCAACAGCATCAGATAGCGCCGCACATACGCACACTCCGCTTCCGCCAGTTCCGCCGCCGCGGCGACACCATGGACCAGCCGCAGGACATCGACCGGCTCGACATCCCCCCGCAGCGTGCCTGTCTCCCGCGCCGCCCGGACCAGCCGCCCCGCCGCGCCCTTCACCGAGTCGCCGCAGGCCGTCCCCACAGGGGAACCCGTGTCCGTGACGGCCGGGCCCAGCAGCGCCTTGAGGCCGCGCACCTCGATCAGCCCGGCGCCCAGTTCGTACAGCCACTCCACCAGCGCCTCACCCGGCGCCAGCTCGGCCGCCAGCACATCCGCCCGGGCCGCGATCGCCTCGATACGGTCCAGGTACACGGCCTCCAGCAGCGCGTGCCGGGTCGGGAAGTGCCGGTACAGCGTGCCGGAGCCCACCCCGGCCCGCTTCGCGATGTCGTCGAGCGACGCGCTCTCCCCATGCGCGCCGAAGGCCGCCACGGCCGCCTCCAGCAACCGCTCGTAGTTACGCCGGGCATCCGCCCGCATGGGCCTGACCTGCGCCACGCAGCCACTCCTCACGAACCGGGGAACCCGATCGAACCCGCTCGAACCCTCTCCGTACCTTAGATCGGAGTCGGAGCTGAGAACGCCGGCATGTCACGCCGGTGTCTGCCCCTTGATCAGAGCGGCGGGAACGGCCTGGTGCAGCAGCCGGTCGCGAGGGAGAGTCAGGCGGAAAGCCTGCTCCACGACGGCGAGGGACTTGGCGTGGGCCGCGTCCCTGTCGTCCTCGTCCGGGATGCCCACGGCCTGAACCGCGTCGCTGAGCAGCTCCGGGCGAAGACCGGTGATCTCGTGCGACCAGGTGTGCATGTACATCTGGAAGCCGCATACGTGGACGCCGTCACGGAAGTAGTTGAACTCCGGTGGCGGCAGCTTCGGGTTCTGCGTCTCGTAGGAGAGCTGGAACACGTGATCGTCCCGCACGGACAGGCCATCGGTGCAGCCGGGGCCCACGGAGCCCGGCCACTGCCCGTACGCCACGGCGAAGGACAGATCCCCGCTCGTGCCGTACCGCACCGCGACACTGTCGCCCCGGCCGCGGTCCCGGTCGCGCCGGGCCAGGAAGCCGACCAGTTCCTCCGCTCCGTGGTCGCCGAGTTCCTCGGGGGCCTCGTCACCGCTGAGACGCCGCACCAGTTCCTCGGGCTCCATGCCCCGGGCCAGGGTGACGCAGTACCCCAGCCAGGTGAGGTTTTCGCGGGCCAGCCACGCTACTCCGTCGTTCACTTCCCCTCCTTCCTGCGCGGCGGAGGACGACTCCGTCGCACTTCACGATCGCCTTGCTCGCGTCACACCTCCCGAAGCCCGGCGTCCTGACAAAGTACAGATCCTGGTCGAGCAGCCGCAGCTTGCTGGAACGAGGAGAAGCGGCTCATGGAGGTGGAGTTGATCCATCCGGACATCGCCGACCGGCCGCAGACCTCCTTCCAGGTGGGTGGTAGTTCAAGCGGAGGCGCTGCTGCCCTGACGCCCCTGAGGCGGGCCCGGGTCTGCTGCGCGACCTTGATGTCCTCCTTGGTCTCCACGGTTTGGCCAGGGTTGCACTCCGCGAGACGACGGTTCGACAACAGCCCCTGGCCAACCGGCACTTCACATCTTCATCGCCCCCGCCGCCAGGTCCCGCAGGAAGTGCCGCGCGCCGATCAGGAACACCAGGATCAGCGGGATGACACTCATCAAGGCGCCGGCCATCACCAGGGAGTAGTCGGTGTTGTAGAGGACGTTGAGATTCGCCAGGGCGACCTGGAGGGTGACCTCGTCCGGGTCGATCATGACCACCAGGGGCCAGATGTAGTCGTTCCACAGGCCGATGAAGGTGAAGATGCCGAGGAAGGCCAGGGCCGGGCGGAACAGTGGCAGGGCGACCGTCCAGTAGAGGCGGAAGAAGCCCGCCCCGTCGATCCGCCCCGCGTCCAGCAGCTCGTCCGGCAGTGAGTTCTGGGCGTACTGGCGCATCCAGAAGATGCCGAACGCGTTCGCCGCGCTGGGGATGATCAGCGCCTTCAGCGAGCCCGCCCAGCCGAACTCGGCCATGGTGACGAACTGCGGCACCAGGGAGAGCTGCGCCGGGATCATGTACGTCACCAGCAGCATGCCGAAGAGGAACTTCTTCGCCGGGAACTCGTACTTGGCGAAGGCGAACGCGGCCAGCGAGTCGAAGAACAGCACCAGCACGGTTCCGAGCACGGCGACGACGACGGTGTTGAACAGCGAGCCGAAGAAGTCGACGGTGTCGAGCACCCGCCCCATGTTGTCCAGCAGATGCGGCCCCGGCAGCAGCTTGGGCGGGTAGCGGAAGATGTCCTGCGTGGTGCCGGAGGCCAGCACCACCAGCCAGTAGAAGGGGAACAGCGAGACCAGCACACCGAACAGCAGCGTCGCCCGCGCTCCGATACGGCTGAGCCTGCTGCCGGAGCCGATGGCCAGGCCCGCGCTGCCGGTCGTCCTGTCGTCAGCGGCCATGGCGAGCCCCCTTGCGGCGCAGCAGACCGGCGAGGCCGGGACGGCGGTCGTCGTCCGAGCCGGCGACCAGCCGCCAGTTGATGACGGTGAAGATCGCGATGATCGCGAAGAGGACCCAGCCCATCGCGGCGCCGTAGCCGAACTGGTGCTCCTTGAAGGCCTTCTGCCACAGATAGAGCACGATGGTCATCCCTTCCTGTCCCGGACCGCCCGTGGTTCCGACATCGGTCGACTGGAAGAGCACCTGGGACTCGGTGAAGATCTGCAAGCCGTTGATGGTGGAGGTGACGGCCGCGAACAGCACCACGGGCCGCAGCTGCGGCAGTACGACCCGGAAGAGGATCTGCCAGCTGTTCGCGCCGTCGACGCGGGCGGCCTCGAAGTGCTCGGTGGGGATGGCCTGGAGGCCCGCCAGGAAGATCAGCGCGTTGTAGCCGACCCACCGCCAGATGATCATCAGGGAGACGGACGACTTGATGCCCCACTCCGAGGACAGCCAGCCGATCCCGTCCACGCCGATCGCCCGCAGCACCGCGTTGGCGAGGCCCGCCTGGGCGAAGACCGAGCCGAAGACGACGGTCATGGCGACCATCGAGGTCACGTTGGGGATGAAGTACGCCACCCGGTAGGCACCCGTGAAGCGGACCTGCGAATGCAGCAGGAAGGCCAGCACCAGGGCCAGGAACAGCATCGGCACCGTCGACAGGAACCAGATCTCGAAGGTGTTGAGCACCGAGTGCCAGAACACCGAGTCCTGAAGCAGCCAGCCGTACTGCTGGAACCCGACGAAGCGCATCTCCCCGATGCCGTCCCAGTCCTGGAAGGACAGATAGACGGAGAAGACGATCGGGAAGGCGCCGAAGACGGCGAACAGCACGTAGAACGGGGAGATGGCCAGCAGGGGCGGGATGTGACGCCTGCGTCCGCCCGGGGTGGTCGACTTGGTACGGCCGGCAGGCCGCCGCTCGTCGGCCGCCGGCGCACCGGCCGGGTCGAGAACCGTCGCCATGTCAGCTCACCCCCACCCGGGACAGCGTGGTCTCGGCCGTGTTCACGGCGTCCCGCCACGCCCGGTCGGGGTTCTTGCCGAGCATCTCCACATTGGTCAGCTCCTGGAAGAACGGGGTGTTGGCGGTCTCCTCGTAGGGGCTGAAGTAGACGACCGGGGCCTTCTGGGCGGCCGGGCCGAAGACGTCGATGGGCTGCTGACCGCCGAAGAAGGGGTCGGGCTTGTGCATCGCCGGGTCGGCGTAGGCGGCCGGAGTGGTGGGGAACAGGGCCATCTCCTGGTAGCTCTTGAGCTGGTTCGCGGGGCTGAGCAGCCACTTCAGGAAGGCGAAGGCCGCTTCCGGTTCCCGGCAGTAGCGGGTCAGGGTGACGTAGGAACCGCCGTAGTTGCAGGGGCCGTCGGGCAGCGTGGTCAGCCGCCAGGCCCCGGAGGTCTTCGGGGCGGTGTCCTTCAGACCGTAGATGGCCCACACCGCCGTGGTCATGGTGGCGACCCGGCCTCCGCTCATGGCCGCGTTGAAGTCGGGCGTACCGTCCGTGATCCGGGCGCTGAGCTTCTGCCGGAGGATCTCCACGGAGAGATCCCAGGCGCGCCGGACGTGCTCCTGGTCGCCGATAAAGCGGTTGTCGGCGTCCACGAACTGCTTGGGGCTCTGGAGCAGGACCTGCTGGAAGACGTTGCCGATGTTGCTCACCAGGTAGGGCTTGCCGGGCCCCTTCGCCCGCAGTGTCCGCCCGGCGGCGATGAACTTCTCCCAGGTGGGCAGCCCTTCGGCGACATCCGCCGGTTCGCGGGGCAGTCCCGCCTTCTCGAAGAGGTCCCTGCGGTAGTAGAGCGCGGTGGGGCCGGCGTCCAGCGGGAAGCCGATCATCCTGCCCGTCGGGGTGAAGCAGGCCTTCCACTTCCAGTCGAGGTACTGGTCGCGGACGGACTCCGCGCCGAGCGTGCGCAGGTCGAGGAACTCGTTCTCGTCGGGAAAGAACGTGGCCAGGTTGTCGTTGTTGACGACCGTGAGGTCGGGGACGTAGGCGCGGGCGGCGAGGCTGGTGCGCACCTTGGAGTCGATCTCGCCGTCCGGGATCTGGGAGCCCTTCACCCGCAGCCCCGGTACGCCGGGGACGCCGCGCCTGGCGGTGGCGAGCAGCTTGTCGCTGAGCGAGCCCTTCCAGTACCAGAGGCTGAGGTGGTCCGTGCCGGCGGAGGCCGATCCCGCCGCGGTCCCGCATCCGGTCAGTCCGAGCAGGCCCGCTCCCGCGCCCCCCAGGGAGGCCCCCAGAAGGCGTCTGCGGGACATCGTTCGGTGTTCCATGGGCGCGCACTCGCTTTCCGGGCGTACCGCGGCCGGGGGACAGCGCTGCCGCGGGCCCGTTCTCACAGGGGATGGGGGGACGCTTCTGGGATGAGGAAGCGAAGACAACGATGTCGGCGGGCGCGTGGTAGTCGGGCCGACGGACTCGCGATGGGGATTTCTGGGGGGTCGTGAACGTTCACGTGAGCGTTGCCGTTGAGTATCGGGGCGGCCGAAAACCGGTGTCAAGGGAACTGCGCGGCAGATCTGCCGACGGGCACGACGGCCCGGGAGGTCACGCGGACTCGCGCACGACCAGTTCGGGTGTCACCCACGCGTCGGCGCCGCGCAGCGGCTCCTGACCGGCGCACAGCCGGGCCATCTGCTCCACGGCCAGCCGTCCCAGCTGCCGCTTGTCGATGTGCAGGGTGGTCAGGGCGGGGTCCACCAGCTCGCCCAGGGAGAGACCGTCGAAGCCCAGCACGGCCAGATCGTCCGGAACCGCGCGGCCACGGCGCCGGGCGGTACGCATCGCCCCGACCGCGATCAGGTCGTTGAAGCCGAAGACCGCGGTGATCTCCGGCCGTGCGTCCAGCAGCCGCTCCATGCCGGCCTCGCCCCCCGTCACGCTGTGCTCGGGACACAGCACGATCCAGCTGTCGTCGACGGGCAGACCGTGCCGCCGGACCTGCTCGAGGAAGGCCTGCTTGCGGGCACCGGATTCACGCTCGCCGTCGAGCATGCCGATCCGGCGGTGCCCGGCCCCGACCAGGTGGGCGATGCCCTGCTCGACACCGGCGGAGGCGTCGATGCCGACGGCCGCGAACCGGGTCTGCTGCGGGCCGCGCTCCAGGAGCACCAGCGGCACGCCCCCGAGGTGCCGGGTGAGCACCTCGTCCGAATCCTTGAAGTAGCCCACGACCGCGTCCGTCTGGTGGGAGAGCACGTCGAGCGCCTGCCGCTCCCTGGCCTCGTCGATCCGGGAGTCCCAGACGACGACCTGCCAGCCGCGCTGCTCGGCCGCCTCCAGCACCCCGGCGGCCACCTCGGGGAAGAACGGGTTGCGCAGGTCCGGGATGACCAGGCCCGCCGTCACCGCGCCCTTCTGGACGAGTCCGCGCGCGAACCGGCTGGGCCGGTAGTCCAGGAGCCGCGCCGCCTCCAGCACCCGTTCCTTGGTGCCCGGGTCGATCTCGCCCTTGTCGTTGACCGCCCGGGAGACCGTCTGGCGTGACACCCCGGCCAGGCGTGCGACGTCATGGATCGTGGCCCGGCGCCGGGCACCGTCGGGCCGCTCGTCACCCGGCTCCACCCGTTGTCTGTCGGTCCACACGCTGAGCACCTTATCCGGCGCCGGACACCGCCCGGCAGGGGCAGCGGGGCGGGCCGCTCGGTCACCGAGCCCGCTGAACAGCGTCAGCCGCAGGGCGCCGGGGGCTTCCAGCCGGGAGTTCAGGGACTCCCAGGGGGTGCATGTCGGCTCGGCGACGACCTCCGCTCCGGCGGCGGCCAGCTGTCGCCGTGACGGAGACGGGGCCGTCCACCTCGACCTCGTGAAGGCCGCATGCTCGGATCGGACTGCCGATCCAGGGGGAGCCGGGCCGGGCCGCCGGGCCGCCGGGCCAGGCAGGCCATCGGGCCGAGGGACGACCAGGCCTGACCGAGTGCAGGCGCAGCCGGATCGCAGGGCAAGCCGGACCGGATGACCACAGTGACCTCGGGCGCGCACAGAGCCTGTGCGGCGGCAGCGGCGGCCAGCGCCTCGGCGAGCCTGGGCGGCACCCCGCGCCGCCGCAGCCCGCCTCTCCACCGCGGCGCGAGCGTGAGCAGCGGCCGGACCGGATCACCGCCTCGGGCCGGACTGCCGAGCCAGAGCTAGCTGCCCGGCCGAGCTGGGCCGGGCCGTCGGGCCAGGCCGCATAGCCGAACAGCGGCGCCAAGCCCGCCGGATCGCCCGGCCGAGCCAGGCCGCCGAGCCGGATCACCAAGTCGGGTCGCCTGCCCGGCCGGACCCCTGGGTCCAGCCGACCCTCCGAGTCCAGCCGATCCACTGAGCCCGAGCCGACCCTCCGAGCCCGGCCGGATCCGCCGCAAACGGCGACCGCCACCCGGCGCCGCCCCGCCCGCGAGGCCGGGCAACTGCCACCCGGCGCCGCCCCGGCCCGAAAGGGCCCCTCAGAACAGCGCGCTGTACGCGTTCAGTGCCGGCTGCCCGCCGAGGTGGGCGTAGAGGACGGTGGAGTCGCGGCCGATCTCGCCGTTGGAGACCAGGTCGATCATTCCGGCCATGGACTTCCCCTCGTAGACGGGGTCGGTGACCATGCCCTCCGTGCGGGCGGCGAGCCGCATCGCCGCCAGGGTGGTCTCGTCGGGGACGCCGTACGTGCCCGCGTGGTACCGCTCGTCGAGTTCGACGTCGGACTCGGTCACCTCGCGCTTGAGACCGATGAGTTGCCCGGTGTTATGGGCGATCCGGGCGATCTGCGTACGGGTGGCGGCCGGCTTGGCCGAGGCGTCGATGCCGAGCACGCGCCGGGGCCGCCCGCCCGCCTCCTCCAGCGCGGCGAACCCCGCGACCATGCCGGCCTGCGTCGATCCGGTCACCGAGCACACGACCACGGTGTCGAAGAAGACGCCCAGCTCCCGCTCCTGCCGCACCACTTCATGGGCCCAGGCGGCGAAGCCGAGGCCGCCCAGCGGATGATCGGAGGCACCGGCCGGGATGGCGTACGGCTTCCCGCCGCCCTCCTCGACCTCCCTGAGCGCCTGCTCCCAGCTCTCCTTGAACCCGATCCCGAACCCGGCCTTCACCAGCCGCACATCGGCCCCGGCGAGCCGGCTGATCAGGATGTTGCCGACCTTGTCGTACACGGCGTCGGGCCAGTCCACCCAGCTCTCCTGGACGAGCACGCACTTGAGTCCGGCCCGGGCGGCGACGGCGGCGACCTGGCGGGTGTGGTTGGACTGCACCCCGCCGATCGACACGAGCGTGTCACAGCCCTGGGCGAGCGCGTCGGCGACCAGGTACTCCAGCTTGCGGGTCTTGTTCCCGCCGTACGCGACACCGGAGTTGCAGTCCTCGCGCTTGGCCCAGAGGGAGGCGCCCCCGAGGTGCTCGGTCAGCCGCTCCAGGCGGTGGACGGGCGAGGGCCCGAAGAGCAGGGGGTACCGCTCGTACGAGGAAAGGGGCATGGGTCCTCCCGGGTTCGGGGGTCGGTCTCAGTCGGCGAGTTCTTCCAGGCCCCGCCAGATCTCCGCCGTGACGCGGACCGCCTCGGCCACGTCACCGGCCGCACAGGCCCCGATCAGCCGCTCGTGCAGCCCGGCCGAACGGCAGCTGCCGCCCTGGCCGAAGCGCCGTCGCTCCAGGCGCCGGATGAGCGGGGTGTAGCGGGCGACGGTCGCGGCGGCCGCGCGATTGCCGCTCACCCGGACGAGGACCTCGTGCAGCGCGTCGTCGGCACGCAGGGCCGCGTCCACGTCTCCGGAGCCGACGGCGGCGGCGAACCGCTCGTTGGCGGCGCGCATCGCCTCGATGTCCGCGGCCTTCAGCCGGGGCACGGCGACCCGCGTCACCAGCTCGTGCATGGCGCCGACCACGGCGGCGGCGTCCCGCACGTCGGAGGCCACGAGCGGCGTCACCCGTGTGTAGCTCTGCGGCTTGCTCTCCAGCAGCCCCTCGTCCACCAGCCGGGAGAACGCGTCCCGCACCGGCGCCCGGGACAGCCCGAGCCGCTCCGCGAGCTCGGCGTCCCGCACCACCGCACCGGGTTCGATCTCCCCGGCCACGATGGCGTCCCTGATCGCCGCGTACGCCCGGTCCCTGAGCAGGGTCCGGGACACCGGCCTGATGGCCTCCATGAACTGAAATGTTAGATGTCAGCCACCACCGCACACAAGAGGCAGGGGCGAGAGCGCAGCCCGGACAAGACCGTGGCCCGCACTCCCCTCGCGGTGCGGGCCACGGCCTCTCAGGCCGCCCAGGGCCAGTCGGCGTCCCGGGAGGCCTCGATCAGCGGAACCATGCGGAAGCCCGCGTCCGAGAGCCCCCCGAACGTGTGCCGGTTGCCCTTCCCCGACGGGCCGTGGCCCGCCCGGTATCCGGCGAGGTTCCAGGTGTAGACCGGCACATCGGCCGGGATCTGCTCGGTCGGGTCACCCATGCGGTGATGCGTGTACTGCTCGTCGGTGACGATCAGCACCCGGTCGTGCTTCCGGTAGTGCCGGCGCACCGCCTCCGTCGTGTCGGTGCCGCCCAGGTCGCCGAAGCGGTCCAGGATCTTCAGCACCGACTCGCCCTCGCGGAACCGCACGCGGTCGCTCGTCGAGCCGAACTCGACCAGGTCCGCGCGCTGTGCCCGCAGCGCGAGCGCCGTACCGAAGACCGCCGCCGCGTCGGCGCGGTTGAGCTCCGAGCGGTCGGACAGCCGGGACCAGAACATCGAGCCCGAGCGGTCCACGAGCACCAGCGTCCGGCCGGGCAGCGCGGGCACGTTGGCCAGCGAGTGACCGAGGGCCCGCTCCAGCGCGTACGACCAGCGCAGCGACGGCGCGTGCTGGTACGCGGCGAGGTACCGGAAGGGGAACTGCCGCGAGCGCGCGACCTCCGCCGGGTCGCTGATCCGCGCGGCGACCCGCTCGGCGACCTCGTCGGACACCCCGGCCTCGTCGAAGTTCCGCAGGTTGCGCACGAGCGCCATGGTGCCCATGGACGGAATCACGGCCTCCCAGGCCGCCTTGTCCATCGGCCCCTGGAGCCAGCCCGCCAGCGTCTCCCAGGTCATTCCGGCGGCGGCCAGCCGCTCGGCACCGCCCTCGGCGGTCACGACCGCCCGCCGCTCCTCGACCGGCAGCGCCATCAGCTCGCGGTGCGCGCCGAGGACACGGTCCGCCGCGGGCGGTACCGCGGTGTCGGGGTTGTGCCGCCGGTCGAGGGCGTAGCGGAACAGCTCGCCCTGCCACGGCTTGTCCGGGTCCGGGGCCGCGTGCACGAGGTTGAGGATGTCGCCGAAGCGGTAGCCCTTGGAGGCGGTGTCGTACTTCAGCAGCGCCTTGCCGTGGTACAGGCGGCGCACGGCGTCGGCGACCCCACGCTTGACCGGCTTCGGCACGTTCCGCCCGTACATCGCGGTCCAGTACGCGAGCAGTTCGCCGGGCTCGTCGGGCCGCTGGAGCACCGAGGCGACGACCTGCCGGTTGGACGGGCCGTCGGTCGCGCCCGCGTCCAGGCGGGCCTTGACGTACTCGGCGGCGCCGACGACGGAGGCCGTGCGCAGGTTGCCCTCGCCGCGCAGCCAGCCGAGCAGGCCGGCCGTCCAGGCCGGGTCGGTGACGGCGAGTTGGCGCACGAGCTTGGCGAAGCGGTCGTCGCGGTCGGCGCCGGACTCGTAGAAGGTCTGCTGGGAGACGAAGTTCGAGACGGCGAGCAGGAAGAGCTCGGAGCGGGCATCCCGCTCCCGGCCTCGGCCGCCCTCGTAGGTGCGCAGCACACGCCCGGTGGACGTGACGCGCGAGACGGGACGCGCGCGGGCTGCCTTGGAGTTGAATCGCGCCATGATGAATTCCCCCGAATTCGTTCTTGCTTATCTATTTCCGGGGGAGACGCTGCATGCGAGAAAAGAGGTGGGTGCCCGAGAACCGAAGTCGGCGACGGACTTATTCAGATGCTCTACCCATTGAGCTACGGCGACCCGAAGTCGTCGGCGGGACTCGAACCCGCAACCCTCCGATCCCAGGAAGTAACCGTTGCCTGCGCACCGGGCACCCACCACATGCTGCGCCTCCCGAGATCAAGTCGGCGGCGGCGTCGGATTCTTTGGAAGAGAAGTAGCCGCTGCCATCGCACCGGGAGGTGCGTGACGTTGTGATCTCACTGTAGGAGGCGCAGCGCGGGCCTTGCGACCGAATTAATTACCGCTTCTGGCGCTTCCAGGGGCCGGTGATGGCGAGCAGAATGCCCGGGGTCTGAATGTTGGCGTACAGCGTCCGGCCGTCGGGCGAGAAGGTGACGCCGGCGAACTCGCTGTACTCGGGCTCCTCTTCGGTGCCGATGTTCAGGTCGTTGCGGGCGATCGGGTACGTACGGCCGCTCTCGGTGGCACCGAAGAGGTGCGAGACGCCCTCGCCGTCCTCGGCGAGGACGATGCCGCCGTACGGGGAGACGGTGATGTTGTCCGGGCCGTCGAAGGCGCCGTCCTTGGAGGGGTCGGGGTTCACGCCGAGCAGGACCTTCAGCGTCAGCGTCCGGCGCTTGGGGTCGTAGAACCAGACCTGCCCGTCGTGCTGGACGGGGCTCTCCTCACGGGCGTACGAGGAGACGATGTAGGCCCCGCCGTCGCCCCACCACATGCCCTCCAGCTTGCGGGCGCGGGTGACCTGGTCGTCCTTGAACTGCTTGCGCACGGGGGTGGTGCGGGCGTCGCGGTCCGGTACGTCCAGCCAGTCGACGCCGTACACGGTGCCGATCTTCGTGGCGCGGGACAGGTCGTCGACGAACTTGCCGCCGGAGTCGAAGCACTTGGGCGCCTGGAGGACACCGGCGTCGTCGGCGAGCTTGCGGAACTTCCCGGGGCCGTACTCGAAGCCCTTGGGCGGGGTCCAGCGGAAGAAGAGACCGTTGGGGCCGGAGGCGTCCTCGGTGAGGTAGGCGTGGCCGCGCCTGGGGTCGATGACGACGGCCTCGTGGTCGTAGCGGCCGAAGAACTTCAGCGGCTTGGGGCTGCGGTTGGCGCGCCGGTCGCACGGATCGACCTCGAACACATAACCGTGGTCCTTGGTCATGCCGTTGACGCCGGCCTTGTCGGAGTTCTCCTCGCAGGTGAGCCAGGTGCCCCAGGGGGTGCTGCCGCCGGCGCAGTTGGTGGAGGTGCCTGCGATGCCGACCCACTCGGCGACCCGTCCGTCGGGGCGCACCTCGACGACGGTGCAGCCACCGGCGGCGGCCGGGTCGTAGACGAGGCCCTCGGTGAGCGGCACCGGGTGCTCCCAGTTGGCGCGCGGGCCCTTCAGCTCGTGGTTGTTGACGAGCAGGGTGGTGCCGCGGGGACCGTCGAAGGTGGCGGTGCCGTCGTGGTTGGACGGCGTGAACTCACCGGACTCCAGCTTCGTCCTGCCGCTGTAGGTGAGGATCCGGTACGTGAAGCCGGCGGGCAGGGCGAGGATGCCCTTGGGGTCCGCGACCAGCGCCCCGTAGCCGACTCCGTGCCGGGCGTCCGCGGACGCGTCCCCCGCGCTGTCGGTGTCGGTGTCGGTGTCGTAGGACGCGAGGGCGTTCGGTGCGGTGGCGAGGGCGCCGACACTGCCCGCCAGCGCGACACCGGCACCGGTGATCGCGGAGGTTCTGGCGAAGTCCCTGCGGGTGAGCGACATGGTGTCTCCTGTGACGGTGAGTATGCCGTGGAGGGTGGCGGACCTCGTTCGGGCGACACCGTGCCGTTCAGCCATGAACGCCGGTTGAACAACACCCCAGGGGCGCGGGGAACTGCGCGATAAGCCAAGACGGCGCCGCACCCGCAAAGGCAAGGTCAACCACTCTGTTGCGACCGCGCCTTGAACGCAGCCTTCCGAGCCTCCTTGGCGACCTTCTTGTCCGGATGCAACCGCCCCATCGCCTCCAGCACATCAGCCACAGCAGGATGATCCACCCGCCACACAGCCGCGAAGAACCCACTGTGCTGCTGGGCAAGCCCCTGAACCAGCGCCCGCAACTCCTCGGAGTTCCCTTCGGCGGCAAGCTGCGCGGCCACCGTGTCGATGGTCAGCCAGTAGACCATCGCCTCGGACGGCGCGGGCACATCCGCCGCCCCGTGCTCGGTCAGCCACACCCGCGCGAGCCCGCCCAGCTCGGCATCGTCGAGCACCTCCCGCAGCGCCGGCTCGGCCGAGACGCCCACCAGGGAGAGGGCCTGCTGACACCGCAGCCGCCGCAGGGGCGCACCGGCGTCCGCGCCACGGGCCGCCGCCAGCAGCTCCCGCGCGGAGGCGAGGGAGTCACGGCGGGCCAGCCACTGCTCGGTCTCGGCCTGCGCCGCGGCCGGCGGGAACGCCGCCGTGCCGTCGAGCAGCGCGTCGGCCCCCTTGTCCGCGAGGTCCCCGACCGCCGGTGCCTCGAACCCGGCCTCCAGCAGCCGGGCACGCATCCCGTACAGCCCGAGCGGGGTGAGCCGGACCATGCCGTACCGGGAGACGTCGGTGTCGTCGACGGGCGCCGCGGGCTCCTCGTCGGCGTCGGCCATGAGCGCCTCGTCCACCGGCTGGTACTCCATGAACCCCACCGGCTCCAGCATCCGGAACTGGTCGTCCAGCCGCATCATCGCGTCGGACACCTGCTCCAGGACGTCGTTGGTGGGCTCGCCCATGTCGCTGGGCACGATCACCGACGCGGCCAGCGCGGGCAGCGGCACCGGCGCCTCGCCGGGCGTGTCCTCGCCGACGGTCAGCAGATAGAGGTTGCCGAGCACTCCGTCGAGGAACTCGGCCTCGGCCTCGGGATCCCAGTCGACGGAGGAGAGGTCGAGCTCGTCGTTCTCGTCGACGAGATCCGCGAGCCCCTCCAGGTCGGGCACGCTCGCGTCGGCGAGCACCGTCTCCAGGGCCGCGAGCCACAGGGCGAGCACGTCCTGCGGCGAGCCACCGGTGAGCAGGGCCAGGTCCTCGCCCGCCCGGACGGTGCCCTCCTCCTCGTCGACGACCTCGACGAGCCCGGCATCCACGGCCACCCGCCACGCCTCACTGGCGTCGGCGGCGGCATCGTCCCCGCTCAGCCCCAGCGTCTCGGCCGCCGCGGGAAGCTGCTCGTCGACGAGCCCTCCCCCGGCGTCGACGCGGGTGTCCGGCCCGGCCCAGCGGGCGAGCCGGGCGGCCCGGGACAGCAACGGCGTGGACAGTGCGGCACGTGCCAGCTCCGCTTCGGAGTGCAGCCGCACCGGCGGCAGGGGGGAGCTGTCTGACATCGGCTGATTCTCCTAGGGCGCCTCATACGACTCAGCCGCTCAGCCTAGACGGATTTCCACCCATGCCGCCCACTTCATCTCACCGTCAGCCGCCGTACATGGCCGAAACCTTGACAAGTGACGTGACCAGGCTGGAGATTGACGCGCGTAGAAGTCGGCGGACAGTTGTTCACCGGGCCGGCCCCACCCGCCCCCGTCCACCGCCCGCTACGCGCGTCACACCGCCCGCCCCACAGGTAGCGGCAGCCAGTCCACGCACCACCCTCGTCCCGGCACCTGTCATGTCCCCGGAGGGAATCCCGTTGCCGAGCAAGTCGTCCGCGCGTCTCGCCGCGCTCACCGTCGCCGCCGTGTGCTCCGCGGCATCCACGATCGTCCTCACCACCCCCGCGCACGCGGACTCGGTCCGCGTCCACGACGTCCAGGGCAGCACCCGGACCTCCCCGTACGCCGGGAAGCAGGTCACGGACGTGGCCGGAATCGTCACCGGCATCCGGACGTACGGTTCCTCCCGCGGCTTCTGGATCCAGGACCCGAACCCGGACGCCGACCCGGCGACCAGCGAAGGCGTCTTCGTCTTCACCAGCTCGACGCCGAAGGGGGTCGCCGTCGGTGACTCCGTCACGGTCAGCGGCACGGTCTCGGAGTACGTCCCCGGTGGCACCGCCTCCGGCAACCAGTCGCTGACGGAGATCACCAAGCCGACGTTCACGGTCCTCTCCAGCGGCAACAAGCTCCCCGCCGCCACCACCATCACCTCACGGTCGGTCCCCGCCACCTACGCGCCGGCCGGCGACACCGCGGCGAACGGCTCGATCAACGCCCTGCCCCTCAAGCCCTCGAAGTACGCCCTGGACCACTACGAGGCGCTGGAGGGCATGACCGTCAGCGTCTCCGACACCCGTGTCGTGGGCGCCACCGACCCGTACACCGAACTCTGGGTGACGGTGAAGCCGCACGAGAACCGCAACCGCAACGGCGGCACGGTCTACGGCTCCTACGACGCCCAGAACGCCGGCCGCCTCCAGATCCAGTCCCTCGGATCGACGGCCGACTTCCCGAAGGCGAACGTGGGCGACACCCTCACCGGCACGACGGCGGGCCCGCTCGACTACAACCAGTTCGGCGGCTACACCCTGGTCGCGAGCGAACTCGGCACGCTCAAGACCAGCGACCTGAAGCGCGAGACGACCCGCAAGCAGCGCGGCGGCGAACTGTCGGTCGCGACGTACAACGTCGAGAACCTCGACCCGTCCGACGGCACCTTCGCCGAACACGCCGCCGCGATCGTGAACAACCTGAAGTCGCCGGACATCGTGTCCCTGGAGGAGATCCAGGACAACAACGGCGCCACGAACGACGGCACGGTCGCCGCCGACCAGACCCTGACCAAGCTGATCGACGCGATCGTCGCGGCCGGCGGCCCGAAGTACGACTGGCGCTCGATCGACCCGGTCAACGGCGCCGACGGCGGCGAGCCGGGCGGCAACATCCGCCAGGCGTTCCTGTTCAACCCGGAGCGGGTCTCCTTCACCGACCGCGCGGGCGGCGACGCCACGACGGCCACCGATGTGACGAAGATCCGCGGCAAGGCGCAGCTCACGCTCAGCCCCGGCCGCATCGCCCCCGCCGACGAGGCCTGGAAGAACAGCCGCAAGCCGCTGGCGGGCGAGTTCGCCTTCCGCGGCCGCACGGTCTTCGTGATCGCCAACCACTTCAACTCCAAGGGCGGCGACCAGGGCCTGACCTCCCAGTACCAGCCGCCGTCCCGCAGCTCCGAGACCCAGCGCCACCAGCAGGCCACGCTGGTGAACGGGTTCGTCAAGGACATCCTCGACACCCAGAAGAGCGCGGACGTCATCACGCTGGGCGACATCAACGACTTCGAGTTCTCGAAGACCGCGAAGCTCCTGGAGGGCCGCGGCGAACTCTGGTCGGCGGTCAAGTCGCTCCCTCGCAACGAGCGTTACTCGTACGTCTACCAGGGCAACAGCCAGGTCCTCGACCAGATCCTGATCAGCCCGTCGATCCGCCGCGACTGCGACTTCGAGTACGACAGCGTGCACATCAACGCGGAGTTCAACGACCAGATCAGCGACCACGACCCCCAGGTCCTGCGCTTCCGCCCGTAACCCACAAGGGCCGGCTGAACAACCGCTTCAGCCGGCCCACCCCATCTCACTCACCCCGGCACAAGCCCCAGAGCATGCCGATACCGGCTCCCGCTCGTCGCCCCATCACTCCCTGACACAGCCAAGGCATCGTCATAGGCCTGGTCGCTCTCCCACTCGGCGTAATTCAGCACATGCCCGCCATCGGTACTCAGATGGAAGTGAGCGGAGATCAGCCCGGCGTGCCCCTCCTTCACCACCAGGTCGACCCACTCCTCCGGCCCCGCCCCGGCACCTGCACCGTCCTCGAAGTCGATCCGCACGGTGACGATCAACCCCGGCACCCGCACGTCCCCGACGGCCCTCTCCAGGCTGCGATACCGCCGGTACCTCCCGAGCCCCACGCGCTCGATTCCCGGCACGGCTGTGTCGATCTCGTCGACCCGCTCCTGCCGATGGGTCTTCACAAACGCCTCGAAGGCATGCTCACCGCTCCACTGCGAGTGGTGCATCAGCGTGGACCCGTCATGCCCGGCGTACACGTGATACCCCAGCAGCCCATCAGCGGGCCAGGGCCGCCGCTCCCACGTACTCCCGATCGCCTCCACAGTCCGAACCTGCCGCTCGGGCGTCCCCACACGCCAGGTACTGAAGAGGGGAGCACCGATACGCGGGTCGGTGAGATCGGGGTGCTGCTCGGTCCGACGGCTCATTGCACACTCCAGTCACGGTTCGCCGAATGCGTGCACACCACCTTTCAATCTCAACCAAGCTTGAGGTCAAGCGAGGGTTTCCAGGCACTCAGCGTTCGAGCTGGTGCCGGGTGGGTCCGCAGCCCGGCGGAACGGGGTGCCGCTGCGCCCACCCGTGCCGCCCTTAGCGGCACGATTGCCCGCAGCTAGGCGGGGCTGGCGCCCGTGGCCAGCGCCC
>NZ_JBHURZ010000012.1:0-290636 GCF_042673825.1 Streptomyces sp. NPDC057002 | reverse complement strand
CGCCGCGGCGAAAGCCTCTGCCGACTCGACCGGAGCGCCTACCGGCGCCGCAACCTCGTCGAGCGCTGCTTCAACAAGCTCAAGCACAACAAAGCTCTGGCCACTCGCTACGACAAACGCGCCCGTCACTACGAAGCCCTGGTCACCCTCGCCTGCCTACGCCTATGGTTCCCCTGACTTTACGGACACGACCTAGCACCCGACCCGGACAGCCGTGTGCGTCTCCGGACGGCCGGTAGCCGGCACCTAGACGGCCACGTACATCACCGGCTCGCTCCCCGGCACCGTCTCCGCACGGCCCAGTTTGACCAGGCGGCGCAGATGGGCCTCGGCCTCCGAGACCGCGATGTTGCGGGAGCCGTACGGGATCTGGTCCCAGGGGCGGTTCCATTCCATGCGCTCGGCGAGCTGCCAGGGCGTGAGGGGCTCGGCGAGGAGGGCCCGCAGGGCGGTGAGACGGGCCTCGTGGTGGTCGAGCAGTTCGCGTACGCGGGCGGGGGCGTCGGGGAAGGGGTGCTGGTGGGCCGGGAGCACCTCGGCGGGGGCGAGACGGCCCACGCGTTCGAGGCTGTCGAGGTAGTCGCCGAGGGGGTCGGTGACGGTGGCGTCGTCGGGGTCCTCGTAGAGGCCGATGTGCGGGGTGATCCCGGGGAGCAGATGGTCGCCGGAGAACAGGCGGCCGTGGCCGGGCAGTCGGGCCGGGTGGTCCTCCTCCAGGTGGAGGCAGACGTGGCCCGGGGTGTGCCCCGGGGTCCAGATCGCGCGCAGCCGGCGGCCGGCGAGGTCGAGGAGTTCGCCCGGGACGATGTCGCGGTCGGGCAGGGCGGGGGAGAGGCCGGGCAGGGCGCGGGGCCGGGGTGTGCGGAGCGGGGCGATGTGCTCCTCAGGGGCTCCGGCGGCGGTGAGCTTGGCCGTCATGTACGAGAACCAGCGCTCGGGACGGGCCTGACGGGTCCGTCGTACGACCGCGGTGTCCGCCGCGTGCATCGCGATCCACGCGCCCGACGCCTCGCGGACCCGGCCGGACAGGCCGTGGTGGTCCGGGTGGTGGTGGGTGATGACCACACCGTGGATCTCGGCCACCGAGGTGCCGCACGCCGAGAGGCCGGACGCCAGGGTGTCCCAGGACTCCGGGTCGTCCCAGCCGGTGTCGACGAGCACCGGCCCCCGGTCGGTGTCCACGACGTACACGAGCGTGTGGCCGAGGGGGTTGTCCGGGATGGGGACCCGGAGGGACCGGACGCCTCCGCCGTGGTCGTACACCGCCGGTGTGGGTTCGCGGTCCTGGCTGCTCGTCATCTGCCCTCCGTCCGTCCCACGGCCATTGCCCACTATAACTAGAACTGGTATCAGTTTCTGAAACACCGTCAGATGCGAAGGCAGTCGGCCATGACCGAACTCGTGGAACACGGACAGCTGTTCATCGGCGGGGAGTTGACCGACCCCCTGGGCCAGGACGTCATCGAGGTGATCTCGCCGCACACGGAACAGGTCATCGGACGCGTCCCGCACGCCTCGACCGCCGATGTCGACCGGGCCGTGGGGGTGGCACGGCGGGCGTTCGACGAGGGGCCCTGGCCGCGCATGAGCCTCGACGAGCGGATCGAGGTCGTGAGCCGGATCAAGGACGGGATCGTCGCCCGGCACGAGGAGATCGCCCGTGTGATCTCCGGCCAGAACGGCTCGCCGTACTCCTGGAGCGTCCTCGCCCAGGCCTTCGGCGCGGTGATGGTCTGGGACTCGGCGATCACCGTCGCACGGAACTTCACCTACGAGGAGCGCCGGGACGGCGTGCTCGGCCGCATCCTCGTACGGCGCGAGCCCGTCGGGGTCGTCGCGGCCGTCGTGCCCTGGAACGTCCCGCAGTTCGTCGCCGCCGCCAAGCTAGCCCCCGCGCTGCTCACCGGCTGCACGGTCGTCCTCAAGCCCTCGCCCGAGTCGCCGCTCGACGCGTATCTGCTCGGCGAGATCGCCCGCGAGGCCGGGCTGCCCGAGGGCGTGCTGTCGATCCTGCCCGCCGACCGGGAGGTGAGCGAGTACCTGGTCGGGCACCCCGGCATCGACAAGGTGTCCTTCACCGGGTCGGTCGCGGCCGGGAAGCGCGTGATGGAGGTGGCCGCCCGCAATCTCACCCGCGTGACGCTCGAACTGGGGGGAAAGTCGGCCGCCGTCGTCCTGCCCGACGCGGACGTCGAGACGGCCGTCGCGGGCATCGCCCCCGCGGCCTGGATGAACAACGGCCAGGCCTGCGTCGCCCAGACCCGCATCCTGCTCCCGCGCTCCCGCTACGACGAGTTCGCCGACGCCCTCGCCGCGGCGGCCGGCGCGCTCGTGGTCGGCGACCCGCTGGACCCCGCCACCCAGGTGGGCCCGCTCGTCGCCAGGCGGCAGCAGCAGCGCAACCTCGACTACATCCGCATCGGGCAGGAGGAGGGCGCGAAGATCCTGACCGGCGGCGGGCGCCCGGCCGGCCTGGACCGCGGCTGGTACGTCGAGCCCACCCTCTTCGGCGACGTCGACAACTCCATGCGCATCGCCCGCGAGGAGATCTTCGGCCCTGTCATCTGCCTGCTGCCCTACGACGACGAGTCCGACGCCGTGAAGATCGCCAACGACTCCGACTACGGGCTGAGCGGCAGCGTCTGGACCGCGGACGTCGAGCACGGCATCGACATCGCCCGGCGGGTCCGCACGGGCACGTACTCCGTGAACACCTTCAGCCTGGACATGCTGGGCCCCTTCGGCGGCTACAAGAACTCGGGCCTGGGGCGGGAGTTCGGACCCGAGGGGTACGGGGAGTACCTGGAGCACAAGATGATCCATCTCCCGGCGGAAGCGTAGAGATGGGCGACCGCTGGCACGTCGAGGTCGACCGCTCCCTGTGCATCGGCAGTGCCCAGTGCGTTCACCACGCCCCGGACGGCTTCCGCCTGGACCCGGCCCGCCAGTCCCATCCGCTCGCCCCGGACACGGACGCGAACGAACGGGTCCTGGAGGCGGCGGAGAGCTGCCCGGTGGAGGCGATCGTGATCACGCTGGGGGGCGGCGGCGAGGCGGTGTTCCCGCCGGAGGAATAGTGCCCGCCGCCCGCCGGGCGGTGCGGGGGTCAGGCGCCGGGGGCCCGGTACTGCACCTTCTGCCGGACCGCCTCGTCGACCTCGTCGGCCGACAGGAGCACGATCGTGCTCGTGCGCACCCCGCCGGCGGCCGACACGACCATGCTCATGGCCGCGGCGGAGGTGTTTCCGGGCAGCTCCGCCGTGAGGTAGACGTCGTCGTCGCCGAACGCCCAGTACATCGTCTCCACCCGGCCCCCGAGGCCCTCGACCATGCGTCCGACGACCTCACGCCGCGCGGTGCCGCCCTCGCTCAGCAGACCCTTCAGCCCTTCCGGGGTCAGCTTGACCTTGAAGAGGTACTTCGACATGAGGCCACCTCCACGTCCGGTATGTCTCAGCGGTCGCTCTTACCTCTTATGATCCGCCAATCGGAACAATTCCGAAAAATATCGCATAAGGGGGTTTCTTCTGCGGGCGGAAGTTCTAGCCTGGAATTGGCCTACGAGGCGAGTGAGGGAGTCCGACCGGAGTAGCCGACGGTGGCAGGAAGCCAGGAGGTATGGGTTTCCGCCGGTGCCGACTGCGACGGTAGGGCTGAGAGGCCGGAAGGACGCAAGGCCGAGAGGCCGAGCGACCGGAAGGCGACCCCCAGTACCTGATCCGGACCATGCCGGCGAAGGGAACCCGTCTCGTAGGTCCTACTTCTGCCCTTCCGGCCCCTGCCCCTCCGGTTTCGTCAGGGCGATCAGCCGGCACACCGTCTCGATGTCGATCCGCACCTGGGCGATCGAGGCACGGCCCGACAGCCACGTGATCAGCGCCGAGTGCCAGGTGTGCTCGATGACCCGGACCGCCGAGAGCTGCTCCGGCGTCGGGTCCTCGAGCCCCATCGCGTCCAGGATGATCGCCGTCGTCTGCCGCGAGACCTGGTCGACCTCCGGGCTCACGCTGCGGTCGGCGAAGGTGAGGGCCCGGACCATCGCGTCGGCCAGATGCGGCTCGCGCTGCAGGGCGCGGAAGGCCCGCATCAGCGTCTCCGCGACCCGCTCGGCCGCCGACTCGCCCTGCGGCGGCTTTTTCCGCAGCGTGCCGTGCATGTGCTCCAACTGGTCCTGCATCGTGGCGACCAGCAGATGGATCTTGGAGGGGAAGTAGCGGTAGAGGGTGCCGAGCGCCACCTGTGAGGACTCCGCGACCTCGCGCATCTGCACGGCGTCGAAACCGCCCCGGCTGGCCAGTTGCGCGCTCGCGTGCAGGATGCGGCGACGGCGGGCCTCCTGCCGCTCCGTGAGGGGAGGGGAGGCGGGGGCTGCGGCTCTGGCTTCCACCTTGGCCACTGTGTTCACCTTGGCTTCCGCGGGGCTCGGGTCCCGTTCCGTGACGGTCCGTGAGGGCAAGTGATCAGACAGCATGGCACGGCACGGCCGTGGCGTGAATCACCTGATCCACTGGTCACAGCGCCCCTACCTGCCGGTAGATTCAGAGCCTCCGAACGATCAAGTCTGAAACTTGTTCTAGATTAGCGTCCCGGCGTAATCTCGCGGGACAGTGCAGGGAGAAGGGGGCCAGAGTGACCGCTGAGGCCAGGGAGGCCGGGCCCTCGGAGGACCCCGCCGCCGACGGCTTGCGACCGCTCCGCATCGCGCTCCTCACCTATAAAGGGAACCCGTTCTGCGGCGGCCAGGGTGTCTACGTCCGGCACCTCTCGCGCGAACTGTCCCGCCTCGGCCACCGCGTCGAGGTCATCGGTGCCCAGCCCTATCCCCTCCTCGACGAGGGCTACGACGGCCAGAGCCTCACCGAGCTGCCCAGCCTCGACCTCTACCGCCAGCCGGATCCTTTCCGCACCCCGAAGCGCGACGAGTACCGCGACTGGATCGACGCGCTCGAAGTGGCGACCATGTGGACCGGCGGCTTCCCCGAGCCCATGACGTTCTCGCTGCGCGCCCGCCGCCATCTGCGGTCCCGCCGGGGCGAGTTCGACGTCGTCCACGACAACCAGACGCTCGGGTACGGCTTGCTGGGAGACGTGGGCGCGCCCCTGGTGACCACGATCCACCACCCCATCACCGTCGACCGGCAGTTGGAGCTGGACGCGGCGGACGGCTGGAAGCGGCGCCTGTCGGTGCGCCGCTGGTACGCCTTCACCCGCATGCAGAAGCGCGTCGCCCGCCGGCTCCCCTCCGTGCTCACCGTCTCCGGCACATCGCGGCAGGAGATCGTCGACCACCTCGGTGTACGCCAGGACCGGATCCACGTGGTCCACATCGGCGCCGACACCGACCTGTTCTCGCCGGATCCCTCGGTGCCCGTCGTGCCGGGCCGGATCGTCACGACGTCCAGCGCGGACGTGCCGCTGAAGGGCCTGGTCCATCTGGTCGAGGCGCTCGCCAAGGTGCGCACGGAGCACCCCGGCGCGCACCTCGTCGTCGTCGGCAAGCGGCCCACGGAGGGGCCCGTCGCCCAGGCGATGGAGCGGTACGGCCTCGCCGGCGCCGTCGACTTCGTCAAGGGCATCTCCGACGCCGAACTCGTCGACCTGGTGCGCTCGGCTCAGGTCGCGTGCGTGCCGTCGCTCTACGAGGGCTTCTCGCTGCCGGCCGCGGAGGCCATGGCGACGGGCACGCCCCTGCTCGCCACGACCGGCGGCGCCATACCCGAGGTCGCGGGCCGAGACGGTGAGACGTGCCTGGCGGTGCCCCCGGGGGACGCGGGCGCGCTGGCCGCCGGCCTGGGCAGGCTGCTGGGCGACGCGGAGTTGCGTGCGCGGCTCGGAGCGGCCGGTCGGGAGCGAGTACTGCGGCACTTCACCTGGGCCAGGGCGGCGGAGGGCACGGTGGCCAGGTACCGCGAGGCGATCGCCAGGTCCCGGAGCGCCGAAGCGGGCCGCTCCGCTCCGGTCGACGGAGGCTCAGGGACCCGGGCCCCGGGCACCTCGGCGGCGGGGCGTGAGGGCTCGGCGTCAGTGGCCTCCGCCGGTTCCGGGGCTCCGGTTTCTTCCGGCTCGGCGGGTCGTGACCGCTCGGCGCCGGTGGCCTCTGCCGGTTCCGCGTCCCTGGCTTCCGACCGCTCCGCGGTCTCGACAGGGGCTGAGCCCACGGCTCCCACGGGTGCGGTGTCCGCGGCCCCCACAGATGAACAAGGCGTCAACTCCGAAAGCAGGGCCACGTGCTGACCGTCGACTTCTCCCGGTTCCCGCTCGCCCCGGGCGACCGCGTCCTGGACCTCGGCTGTGGTGCCGGCCGGCACGCGTTCGAGTGCTACCGGCGCGGCGCGCAGGTCGTGGCGCTGGACCAGAACGGCGAGGAGATCCGCGAGGTCGCCAAGTGGTTCGCGGCGATGAAGGAGGCCGGCGAGGCCCCCGAGGGCGCCACCGCCACGGCCATGGAGGGCGACGCCCTGGCGCTGCCCTTCCCCGACGAGTCCTTCGACGTCGTCATCATCTCCGAGGTGATGGAGCACATACCGGACGACAAGGGCGTCCTGGCGGAGATGGTGCGGGTGCTCAAGCCCGGCGGCCGCATAGCCATCACGGTCCCGCGCTACGGCCCCGAGAAGGTCTGCTGGACCCTGTCCGACGCCTACCACGAGGTCGAGGGCGGCCACATCCGCATCTACAAGGCCGACGAACTCCTGGCCCGCATCCGCGAGGCCGGCCTCAAGCCCTACGGCACCCACCACGCCCACGCGCTGCACTCGCCCTACTGGTGGCTGAAGTGCGCGTTCGGCGTCGACAACGACAAGGCGCTGCCGGTGCGGGCGTACCACAAGCTCCTCGTCTGGGACATCATGAAGAAGCCGCTGGCCACCCGGGTCGCCGAGCAGGCGCTGAACCCGCTGATCGGCAAGAGCTTCGTGGCGTACGCGACCAAGCCGCACCTGCCGCGTCTCTCCGGCGCCGGGGCGGACGCCCAGTGACCACTCCCCGGACGGAACATCTGGTCCTGCCCGGGGTCCTCACCGCAGGGCAGGCCGCCGCGACCGTCGCCGGCATCCTCGCCGTGCAGCGCGAGGACGGTGCGATCCCGTGGTTCCGGGGGCACCACCTCGACCCGTGGGACCACGTCGAGGCGGCCATGGCCCTCGACACGGCCGGCGAGCACGAGGCCGCCGAGCGGGCCTACGTGTGGCTGGCCCGGCACCAGAACGAGGACGGCTCCTGGTACGCGGCCTACGCAGACGGCGAGTCCGGCGACGTCACCGACCGGGGCCGGGAGACCAACTTCGTCGCCTACATCGCCGTGGGCGTCTGGCACCACTACCTCTCCACCGGCGACGACACGTTCCTGGAGCGGATGTGGCCGGCGGTGTACGGGGCGGTGGAGTTCGTGCTGCGCCTGCAGCAGCCGGGCGGGCAGATCGGCTGGCGGCGCGACGACGACGGCACGGACACGGCGGACGCCCTGCTGACGGGCAGCTCCTCGATCCACCACGCGCTGCGGTGCGCGCTGGCGATCGCCGAGCAGCGGGAAGAGGCGCAGCCGGACTGGGAGTTGGCGGCGGGTGCCCTGCGGCATGCGATACGGCGGCATCCGGAGCGGTTCCTCGACAAGAACCGGTACTCGATGGACTGGTACTACCCGGTGCTCGGGGGTGCGCTGACCGGGGCCGAGGCCAAGGCGCGTATCGAGGAGGACTGGGAACGGTTCGTGGTGCCCGGGCTCGGGGTGCGGTGCGTCGTGCCCAACCCGTGGGTGACGGGGGGCGAGTCCGCCGAACTCGCCCTCGCGCTCTGGGCGATGGGCGAGTCCGACCGGGCGTTGGAGGTGCTGCAGTCGATCCAGCATCTGCGGGACGCGGAGAGCGGGCTGTACTGGACGGGGTACGTCTTCGACGATGACGCGATCTGGCCGCGGGAGCTGACCACGTGGACCGCGGGGTCGTTGTTGCTGGCCGTGGCCGCGTTGGGCGGGCACGAGGCCACGTGCCAGGTGTTCGGTGGGGATGAGTTGCCCGTGGGGCTGGACTCGGACTGCTGCGCCTAGGGGTTCAGGAGAGTCAGTGGCGGTGGGCCCTGTTGGCGATGGCGTGGCCCACGAACAGGTAGACCACCGCTGCCAGACCGTAGCCGCAGACCACTCGGGCCCAGGCCTCGTCGAAGGTGAAGAGGTCGTGGGACCAGCCTGCGAGCCAGCGGGCCGCGTCGTGGATGAACTGGACGAAGCTGTTCGCCTGGTTGGCGTCCAGCAGGTACATCAGGATCCACAGACCCAGGATGAGAGCCATGACGTCGGCCACGACCGCGACGATCGTGCCGGCCTGATTCGCACCGTTGCGATATCGAGGGGACATGTCATTCGGGTTGCCCTTGAACTCTGGATGAAACCCGGGGATTCGCTCAGGCGTTCAACTCGGCTAGTACGCGCAGCGTGTGGCGGTCCGGGCTGAGCACCAGCAGGTCCGTCACCGGGCCCTTGCGCCACGACTCCAGCCGCTCCGCGATCCGTTCGCGCGGGCCGACCAGGGAGATCTCGTCGGCGAAGGCGTCGGGGACGGCGCGGACGGCCTCCTCCCGGCGGCCGGAGAGGAACAAGTCCTGGATGCGGCGGGCGTCTTCCTCGTAGCCCATGCGTGCCATCAGGTCGGCGTGGAAGTTGCGGGCCGCGTGTCCCATGCCGCCGATGTAGAAGCCGAGCATCATCTTGACGGGCAGCAGGCCCTCGGCGACGTCGTCGCAGACCCGGGCCTGGGCCATCGGCGCGACCAGGAAACCCTCGGGCAGATCGGCCAGGGCCGGGCCGTACACCTCCGGCCGGGTCGGCGACCAGTACAGCGGCAGCCAGCCGTCGGCGATCCGGGCCGTCTGGGCGACGTTCTTCGGCCCCTCCGCCCCGAGCAGGACCGGCAGGCCGGCGCGGAGCGGATGCGTGATCGGCTTGAGGGGCTTGCCGAGGCCGGTGGCGTCCGGGCCCTGGTACGGGTGGGAGTGGAAGCGGCCGGACAGTTCGACCGGGGCCTCGCGGCGGAGCACCTGCCGTACGACGTCGACGTACTCGCGAGTGGCGGTGAGCGGGGACTTCGGGAACGGGCGGCCGTACCAGCCCTCCACCACCTGCGGTCCGGACAGTCCGAGGCCGAGCATCATGCGGCCGCCCGAGAGATGGTCCAGGGTGAGGGCGTGCATCGCGGTCGTGGTCGGCGGGCGGGCCGCCATCTGGGCAACCGCCGTGCCCAGCTTGATGGTGGAGGTGTGGGCGGCGATCCAGGCGAGCGGTGTGAACGCGTCCGAGCCCCAGGACTCCGCCGTCCACACGGAGTCGTAGCCCAGCCGTTCGGCCTCCCGCGCGAGCGGTATGTGGTCGGGGGAGGGGCCGCGGCCCCAGTAGCCGAGTGCGAGACCGAGCCGCATTCCTGCCTCCTGACGGTGTGTCAGCCGACTGGGGCGACGACTGTACGGCAACGGCCCCCCGCCCGGAAGGGCGAGGGGCCGTGAAGGGGGCGTGGGCTCAGCCGCGCTGGATGCCCGACGTGTCCTGCAGGACACCGCGACGGCCGTCCTGCGTCTGCGCGACCAGGGACGGGCCGCGCTGCTCGACGGCCAGGTACCAGGTACCCGGGGCGAGTTCGGCGATCGGCGTCGGCGAACCGTCCTCGGCGAACAGCGGACGCGGCACCGGAACCGCGAACCAGAACGGCGAGAAGTCCCCGGCCGGAGCCTGCGGCGCCTGCGCCTGCTGCGGCTGGGGCTGGCCGCCGAACGGCTGACCGGGCTGCCCCGGCTGACCGGCCTGGCCGGGCTGACCCGGCTGCCCGGGCTGCGGGTGACCGTAGCCGCCGGGCTGCTGGGCGCCCGGGTAGCCGTAGCCACCGGGGGGCTGGGCGCCGTAGGGCTGCGGGGCGGCCGGGCGGGGGGCCGGGAGGAGGGCGCCCTTGAGGGCCGGGACGAGGGGGGTGGCGATGGCGGCGCCGGCCATGAGCAGCGTCGCGACGAGGGCGAGGATCATGCCGATGCCGGGGCTCGGGGCGCCCTCGCTCGCGTTCTCACCGATGTTGTCGAAGCCACCCGGCACGTCGACGATGTTGCCGAGCGCGCTCCACGCGGCGAACACCGTGAAAGCGGCGCCGAACTGGCCGAGGTCGAGCCCCGCGATCTTCGGGACCTGCGGCAGGCCCCGGGCCACGACGACGAGCGCGGCGCCGATGACCCCGGCCAGCACGACGCTGAACACGACCGGGCCGCTGCCCCACAGCATGGGGAGGTCGACGCTGTCGGGGACATTGTCGAACGAGTACAGGTCGAGGAACGACGCGATGAAGAGCAACACCGCTGCTCCGATCACCACGCCGTCGCCTCGAGTGAGGGAGCGGATATTCACTTCAGGTCCTTCGTAGGTCGTCTCATCGTCGGTAGAGGCGTCGCTGTCACCATGTCGCCGTCAGGCCCCTGTGTGAAGCGCGGGGGTGGCCCCTCATCGTAGGGATGACACTATCGTCCGCCCTGTCAGGGTGTCCGCCGGGATCCGCCCGTCGAGAACTACCCGCGCAGGAAACTCACGATTCCCTCAGAGATCCCTTGCGCCGCTTTCTGCCGCCATGCGCCACTGGTCAGTGATGCCGCGTCCTTGCTATCGCGCATGTTGCCGCACTCGATGAACACCTTCGGAACCGTTGACAGATTGAGACCGCCCAGGTCCTTACGCGTGACGAGACCGGAGCCGTCGCCGATGTAGTTGGAGGGCGCGCTGCCGGTGACGGCCACGAAGCGGCCCGCGACGCGCTCGCCCAAGTCGCGGGAGGGCGCGACGATCGCGCGGGTGTCGGCGGAGCCCGCGTGGACCGCGCCGGGCAGGATGACGTGGAAGCCGCGGTTGCCGGCGCCCGAGCCGTCCGCGTGGATCGAGACCACGGCGTCGGCCTTCGCCTCGTTGCCGATCCGGGCCCGCTCGTCCACGCACGGGCCGAACGGCCGGTCGGCGTCCTGCGTCAGCTTCACCGTGGCGCCCTGCGCTTCTAGGAGTGCGCGCATCTGGTGCGCGACGTCCAGCGTGAACTTGGCCTCGGTGTAACCGTCGTTGGTGGACGTACCCGTGGTGTCGCACTCCTTCCAGTTCGTTCCGATGTTCACCTTGCGGTTGATCTCGGACGGGTGCTGGAAGTTGTCCGGGTTGTGGCCGGGGTCGATGACGACGACCTTGCCCTTGAGCGGGCCGGAGGCGGCGGGTGCGGAGGCCGAGGGCGCGCTGGGCGTGGGGTCGGCGCCCGGCTTCTTGCCGTCGTCGGTGGCGTCGTCGGCGGGCGGGCTCGACGCGGCGGGCGGGGAGGACCGTACGGTCGCCTGACCCGAGCCGCCGTCGTCGCCCGAGCCGCCCACGGTCTCGTACACCAGCCAGCCGAGCAGCGCCCCCGGCACCAGCGCGGCGAGCGCGACGGTCAGGGGGCCGCGGCGGGGGCGGCGGGGCTGGGGCGGTTCGAAGTCCGGGCCTACGTACGACACGTCCCTCACCCTAGCGGCCGTCCCGGAGCGACCGCGGGCGGAGGACGGCCGGGCGGGTGGCGGCTACCCCTCGTTCCCGTCGGGGCCCTCGCGCCGCACCGCCTCCTTCACCTCCGCCTCGACCTCCTGGCGGGGGGTGTCCTCCTGCTTCGCGTACGCCGTCACCGCCGCCTGTACGTCACGGGCGAGGTCGCGCCAGGCCCGCCAGGCGGTCTCCCATGTCGTGGTCTGCCGGCCGCTCCACTTGGTCTGGGTGGGCGGACCGTAGGCGTCCCGCAGTTTCCGCATACGGGCGTGCGCCTCGTCCGCCGCGCGCTGCTTCTCCACGAGCTCTGCGAATGCGATGGTGTGTGCCACGCGCCCGGATCCTCGAACAGCAACCGCCCCCCACCGACACGCCACGCCGCCCGTGGGCCGACCGGGAGGGGCACGGGGGGTGCGGTTCACCCGGCCAGCCGCCGAACTCCGCAGATGCCCGGGGTCCGGCCAGCCGCCGAGCCACGCGCCCGGCGTTCGGCCAGGCGCCCAGTCGCCGAGCTCCGCAGACGCCAGGGGTCCGGCCCGGCGTCAAGTAGCCGAGCTCGCGGACGGTCGGTGTTCGGTCAGCCGCCGAGCCACAGACGCCCGGAGCTCAGCGATCCGCCGAGCTCCGCGGGCGCCCGGTGCCCGGCCACCCGCCCAGTCGCGCCGGGGGCCCGGCCAGCCGCACGCGCCCCGCGTTCGGCCAGGCGCTCAGCCGTCGAGCTCCGCAGACGCCCGGGGTCCGGCCCGGGGCCAAGTCGCCGAGCTCGCGGACGGTCGGCGTTCGGTCAGCCGCCGAGCCACAGACGCCCGGCGCTCAGCGAGCCGCTGAGCTCCGCGGACGCCCGGTGCCCGGCCACCCGCCCAGTCGCGCCGGGGGCCCGGCCAGCCGCCGAGCCACGCGCCCCGCGTTCGGCCAGCCGTCGAGCTCCGCAGACGCCCGGCGCTCGGCCCGGTGCCCGGTGCGGGCAGTCGGCGCCCCGCCGTCGCTGTCAGCCGCCCCCGCCATCGCCGCCGGGTGTCGGTCGGCGCAGTGCCTCCGGCCGGCAGCGGCCGGCGCTCGTTTCAGATGCCCGGCCCCGTGCGCCGCAGTACGCGCAGGGAGTCCGTCGCCGAGATCTCGCTGAACGCGCCGGAGGCGAGGGCGCGCAGGTAGATGCGATACGGGGCCTGGCCGGTGAACTCGTCCTGGGGGTTCGGGAAGACGTCGTGGATGACGAGCAGGCCGCCCTCCGCGATGTGCGGTGCCCAGCCCTCGTAGTCGGCGGTGGCGTGCTCGTCCGTGTGGCCGCCGTCGATGAAGACCAGGGCCAGGGGAGTGCGCCAGAACCCGGCGATCTGCGGGGAGCGGCCGACCAGGGCCACCACGTGGTCCTCCAAGCCCGCCTTGCGCAGGGTGCGGCGGAACGTGGGCAGCGTGTCCATCAGGCCGATCTCGGGGTCGACCGTCTCGGGGTCGTGGTACTCCCAGCCCGGCTGCTGCTCCTCGCTGCCGCGATGGTGGTCGACGGTCAGCGCGCTCACCCCCGCCTCACGGGCCGCGTCGGCGAGCAGGACCGTGGACCGGCCGCAGTACGTCCCGACCTCCAGCAACGGCAGCCCCAGCCGCCCGGCCTCCACCGCCGCCGCGTACAGGGCCAGCCCCTCGTCCACGGGCATGAACCCCTTCGCCGCCTCGAACGCGGCCAGGATCTCGGGCTTCGGAGCCGCGGGCGGCATGGGGGTCCTTCCGGTCGTACGACGGTTACGGGCGCCCATGGTGCCGTACCCCCTGCCGTCGGGCGACAGGGGGTACTGGTGAGTAGGGGAGCAGCGCGGACCGGTCAGGCGGGGACCGTCTCGCCCGGCAGGGGCAGGTCCAGGTCGACCGGGCGGTCGTCGCCCGTGTGGGTCGCCGAGGAGGCGAGCGGCGCGTGGCCCGGGGCCCGGGCGGCGACGACGTAGGAGCCCCGGTCGGGGACGGCGAGCGCGTAGCTGCCGTCCTCGGCGGAGAGGGTCGCGCCGGCCTGGCGGCCCCGCCGGTCGATCAGTGTGACCTTGGCCCGGGCGACCGGTGCGCCGTCCGCGTCCAGGACCCGGCCGCGGAAGCCGCGCAGGACGGCCTCGGCGTGCTCCAGGTTGGCGTCCTCCTCGCTGCTCGCCCGCAGCTGCGGGTGCGCGGCCGGCCGGCGGCCGGGCAGGAAGAGGGCGAAGAGCAGGCCCACGGCGACCGCGGCGGTCGCGATCAGGAAGGAGACCCGGAAGCCGTGCATGGTCGGGATCGCGACCCCGCCGACGTTGTTGGCGGTGTTGGCCAGCACCATGCCGATCACGGCGCTGGACACCGACGTACCGATGGAACGCATCAGGGTGTTGAGGCCGTTCGCCGCACCCGTCTCCGAGGCTGGGACCGCGCCCACGATCAGCGCGGGCAGCGAGGAGTAGGCGAGGCCGATGCCCGCTCCCAGCAGGACCGCGATGACCAGGCTCTGCCAGGCGGCGCTCATCAGGCCGAGGCCGGCGCCGTAGCCGATCGCGATGATCAGCAGGCCGAGGATCAGGGTGACCTTGGGGCCGTACTTCGCGGACAGCCGGGCGTAGACGGGCGCCGTGAACATCATCGTCAGGCCGAGCGGCGCGACGAGCAGACCCGCGACGACCATCGACTGGCCGAGCCCGTAGCCGGTGGACTTCGGCAGCTGGAGCAGCTGCGGCAGGACCAGGGAGACGACGTAGAAGGAGACGCCGACCATGATCGAGGCGAGGTTGGTGAAGAGGACGGCCGGGCGGGCCGTGGTGCGCAGGTCCACCAGCGGGGCCTTGAGGCGCAGTTCCATCACGCCCCACAGGAGCAGGACGGCCGCGGCGGCGCCGAACAGGCCGAGCGTGGTGCCGGAGGTCCAGCCCCAGTCGCTGCCCTTGGTGATCGGCAGCAGGAACAGCACGAGACCGGCGGACAGCCCGAGCGCGCCCAGCAGGTCGAAGGAGCCCTCGGCGCGCATCGGGGACTCCGGTACGACGAGGAGGGTCAGGACGATGGAGAGCACACCGAGGCCGGCGGCGCCGTAGAAGAGGGCGTGCCAGTCGGCGTGCTGGGCGACCAGGGCGGCGGCGGGCAGGGCGAGGCCGCCGCCGACGCCTATGGAGGAGCTCATCAGGGCCATCGCCGAGCCGAGCCGTTCCCGGGGGAGCATGTCGCGCATCAGGCCGATGCCGAGCGGGATCGCGCCCATCGCGAAGCCCTGGAGCGTACGGCCGGTGATCATGAGCAGCAGATCGCTGGTGAGCGCGCTGAGCAGCGCGCCGACGACCATGACGGCGAGGCTGAGGATCAGCATGCGCCGCTTGCCGTAGAGGTCGCCGAGGCGGCCCATGATCGGGGTGGCCACCGCACCCGAGAGAAGGGTCGAGGTCAGGACCCAGGTCGCGTTGCCGGGGTCGGTGTCCAGCAGTTGCGCCAGATCCTTGATGACCGGGACGAGCAGGGTCTGCATCACCGCGACAACGATGCCCGCGAAGGCGAGCACCGGGACCACGGCCCCGCTCGCTCTGCCGGCGGGACGGTCTGTCGTCGTCTGCGTCATTGAGAGGGGCCTCCAGGCCGGAAGGGTGTGCGGGAGCTACGGGAGCTACGGGAGCTACAGGGGACGGGGTTACGTGGTGACTGAACTTGTATGTGCAGGCAACTATTCCGTTGCTTTGGCACTCTAACGAATTCTTGACCTTCTCTTGGGGAAGGGGGGCCAGGGGCCATGGGTCAGGTCCCCGGGAGGGCCCTGGGCCTAGGCCGAAATCCCGATGCCAGGAGCATGGAGTGGTTGAGAGCATGACACCCATGCTTGAAGCCGCAGAAAGGACCCGAATACCCCGCCGTACCGCGTCGCCCCCCACCTGGCTCGTGGTGGCGCTCACCTGTGCCGGCCAGTTCCTCGTCGTGCTGGACGTGTCCGTCGTCAATGTGGCGCTGCCCTCGATGCGGACCGGGCTCGGGCTGAGCGAGCAGGGCCTGCAGTGGGTGGTGAACGCCTACACCATCGCCTTCGCCGGGTTCATGCTGCTCGGCGGGCGGGCCGGAGACCTCTACGGCCGCAAGCGGATGTTCCTCGTCGGGCTCGGTGTGTTCACCCTGGCCTCGGTGGCGGGCGGACTGGCGCAGGACGACTGGCAGTTGCTGGTCGCACGGGCCGTACAGGGGCTGGGCGCGGCGGTGCTGGCGCCCTCGACGCTGACCATCCTCACCTCTTCGGTGCCGGAGGGCCCGGCCCGGGCCCGGGCGATAGGCACCTGGACGGCGGTCGGGGGCGCCGGCGGCGCGGCGGGCGGTCTGGCCGGCGGGCTCCTGGTGGAGGCGCTGTCCTGGCGGTGGGTGCTGCTGATCAACGTGCCCGTGGGTGTCGTGGTGCTCTGCGCCGCCGCCTGGTTCCTCGTCGAAGGCCGGGCCGGGGACCGGCGGCGGCTCGACCTGCCGGGCGCGCTGCTCGTCACGACCGGGCTCGGCACACTCGCCTACGGCATCTCCCAGACGGAGGCGGAGGGCTGGACGGCGGCGGCCACGCTGCTGCCGCTGCTCGCCGGGCTCGTGCTGATCGCCCTGTTCCTCGCGGTCGAGGCCCGCACCGCGAGCCCGTTGATGCCGCTCGGGCTGCTGCGCCTGCGGTCGGTGGCGTCGGCGAACGTCTCGATGTTCCTGTGCGGCTTCGCGATGTTCTGCATGTGGTTCTTCATGACCCTGTACGCGCAGAACGTCCTGGGCTACACGCCCCTGGAGGCCGGACTCGCCCTGGTCCCGAGTTCCCTGGCCGTCGTCCTCGGCTCCAAGCTCGCGCCCCGGCTGATGCGGGCGGCCGGCCCGCGCACCGTGGCGGTCATGGGCACGCTGGTCGCAGTGGCCGGCTTCGCCTGGCAGTCCAGGATGACCGCCGAGGGCTCGTTCGCGACGGCGATCCTCGTCCCCGGCATCCTCATGATGCTCGGCGCGGGCCTCGCGTCGACACCGCTCGCCGCCCTGGCCACCTCCGGCGCGGCCCCCGGCGAGGCCGGCCTGGTCTCCGGCCTCGTCAACACCTCCCGCACGATGGGCGGTTCACTGGGCCTGGCCGTCCTGTCCACCCTCGCGGCGGCCCGGACGGCGGGCAGCGGAACACCGGCAGCGCTGACGGAGGGCTACGCGCTGGCCTTCCGGGTGGGGACCGGGGTGCTGATCGCGGGCGTGCTGCTGATGTGGGTCTGGCTGCCGCGGATGCCGCGGGAGCGGTAGGGCCCGCGCGGTTTGTTTCGGGCCGGGGCGGAGTGGTGCGTCGAGGGGGCGTGCTGCGTCGGCGGGGCGGAGTGGTGCGTCGGCGTTGGCGCCGGGCTCAGAGCCAGCCCTGGCTGCGGGCCTCGCGCAGGGCCTCCGTGCGGTTGCGGGTGCCTGTCTTGCCGATGGCGGAGGAGAGGTAGTTGCGGATGGTGGACTCCGAGAGACGGAGCCGGGCGGCGATGTCGGCGACGGTCGCGCCGTCCGCCGATGCCTTGAGGGTGTCGCTCTCGCGGCTGGTCAGCGGGTTGGGGCCGGCGCTGAGCGCGGCGGTGGCGAGGGCCGGGTCGACCACGGTCTCGCCGGCCAGGACACGGCGGATGGCGGCGGCCAGTTCCTCCACCGGGCCGTCCTTCACCAGGAAGCCGGTGGCCCCCGCCTCCATCGCCCGGCGCAGATAGCCGGGGCGGCCGAACGTGGTGAGGATCAGCACGCGGCAGTCCGGTACCCGGGTCCGCAGGTCGGCGGCGGCGTCCAGACCGCTCCTGCCCGGGAGTTCGATGTCGAGGAGGGCGACGTCGGGGCGGTGGGCGAGTGCCGCGTCCAGGATCGCGTCACCGGCCGCCACCTGGGCGACGACCTCGATGTCGTCCTCCATGCCGAGCAGCAGCGCGAGCGCGCCGCGCATCATGCCCTGGTCCTCCGCGAGCAGCACGCGGATGGGTCTGTCGGTCACGCGCCCAGGGTAGGGCGGGGCGAGTCGAGCAGCGAGGCCAGTGTTGCGGTGAAGGCCTTCGCCGAGTGGTCGGCGTGCTCGCGTATGCGGGTCGCCACGGCGTCGGCCCCGCCGCCCTCCACCAGCTGCACGATCCGGTCGATGCTCTGCTCGTGCGGATCCTGGGTGGACAGATAGAAGTCCGTCGCGTCGTACGCCATGTGGAAGACGTGCTTCTTCACATCGCTCAGCGTCAGGTAGTCGTCGTGGGTCTTGGGGGTCGGCTCGGGCGCGCCGACACAGACCGCCGGGGTGCCGGCGCCCCAGGCGTTGACCGCCAGGTGGTAGGTGTCCGTGATGACCAGCCGGTAGCGGGGCAGGACCCCCACCAGGTCGCCGATGGTGTGGTCGCCCGGGCGGGCCGCGATGTGGCCGACCGGAGCGGGGACGTCCCGGTCGAACCAGGGCAGCCACTCCAGGGGAGCGCCCAGGCGGTCGGACAGGTCCTGGCAGGCGGCGGGCAGCCACGCCGGGACGGGTGTCCTGGCGCCCAGGAACACACCGATCGCACCGCCGTCCGGTACCGACCGGGACCAGTCCGTCGTCGGGAGGTGGTCGAGGTCGCCCGGGCGGGACAGCAGCGCCGCGTCCGAACCGAAGTAGTCGGTCGTACGGTCCCCGCGCAGGTGCGCGATCTTCGCGGCCGAGAGCGGGTCACGCACCCAGGTGCGGTGGTTGCGCGTCACCAGTCGGGCGAACAGGGGGCCGTACTCCTTGTCCTCGTAGTCGGACTGCGTGTTGTGCAGGATGGTCCCGCCGTAGCTGAGGGTCCGGGTGAGGAGCTCGTCGGGCTGGTCCGCGAACAGCAGGGTCCGATTCAGCAGGTTCCGGGCGGCGTCCCGGTCCGCGGCGATGCCGAAGTCGAGCAGACGGTTCGTCGCGTCCTGCGCCAGATAGTGCCGGGTGTGCAGGAAGTCGCCCCAGAAGACGACCGCGTCGTGGTCGCGGAGTGTGTCGAGGTGCTCGGCCAGCGGAAGGAAGCGGAACGGGAAGCCGGTGCCTCGCGCGCACTCGCGCAGCGGCACGGTCTCCGGCGTGTGCAGGGTGAACCAGGTGGCGTCGACCTCGCCGCCCTCGGCGGTCATCCGCCGCAGCAGGGACTCGAACGCCAAGTCCACGGTCAGCATGCCCGTGTTGCGGTACCCGATGTTCGGCGCGGTGATGACGGCGACGCGTCCCATGTGCTCCATTTCCCCCAGCCGTTGCCAACGCGGTCGTACTACGACGCGACCCGTCGGCCAACGTACACGGGGGTGTCCTGCCGTAGGGGGCCTGCCCCCGGGTGGGAGGGGGAGGGGGCGGTGGAGCGCTTGGGCCTGGCTTGGGCCTGGCTTGGGCTGTCGGGGGGCCCGGCATCGGACGGCGGATGGCCACACCGGTTCGGCCACTGCCGGTGGCGCGTCCGCCGTAGGGAGCCTGCCGGGCCGCTCCTCGCGGGGCTCGGGCCGTCGGGGGCGGACGGCAGTTGCTGGGCGTATGCCGCCGGCTCCCAAACCCCAGCCGCCTGCCGCCGGCGGCCTGCTCTCAAGCCCCTGCCGCCGGCGGGCGAACTGTCACGCCGGTTCCGCCACCGCCGGGCTTGCGTCCGCCGTATCGACGTCGAGCGGCAGCTCCGCCGTCACCGCGAACCCGCCCCTCGCCCGCGGCCCCGCCGTCAGCACCCCACCCACCATCGCGAGCCGCTCCGTCAGCCCGGTCAGCCCCGTCCCGCCGAGCCCACCGGAACCCCAGGGCCCGCCCGAGGCTCCGAACTCGCCAGCGGCACAGGCCTTGCCCATACCGCCCGCGCCGCCCCCGCCTTCGGCACCCACCCCGCCCCCGGCCGTGGCGCCCGCCCCGTTCCTGCCTCCGGCGATCACCCCGGCCGCGCCCACGGCGCCCGCACCTGCCCCGCCCACGGCGCCCGCGCCCACGGCGCCCGTGCCGCCCCCGCCCACGACAACCACCCCCTTCCCGCCTTCGGCGACCACCCCGGCCCTGCCTTCGGCGACCACCCCCGCCTGCCCCACGGCAACCACCCCTGCCCCACCCACGGCAACCACCCCCACCCCGTCATCCGCCACAGTCACCCGCACCCGCTCCCCGTCCACCCCCGCCAGCGTGATCTCGCAACATTCCGCCGTGCTGTGCCGTACGACGTTCGTGACCGCCTCCCGTATCACCCAGCCCAGCAGGGCCTCGGTCTGCGGTCCGAGTGGGGGGCCGGTTCGGGTGACGGTGAGGGTGATGCCTGCCGCCGTCAGGGCCGAGTGCGCGCGGGTGAGTTCCGTGTCGAGGCTGCCCTGCCGGTAGCCGGTCACGGCCTCGCGGATCTCCGTGAGGGCCTGGCGGCCCACGGCCTCGATGTCCGTGATCTGGGCCAGCGCCGCGTCCAGGTCGCGGGCTGCCAGGCGTCTGGCCGCCTCGGACTTCACGACGATCACCGACATCGTGTGCCCGAGCAGATCGTGCAGATCGCGGGAGAAGCGGAGCCGTTCCTTCTCGACCGCACGGCGGGCCAGCTCCTCGCGGGCGGCGCGCAGCTCCCGTACCGCCTCGGAGAGGCGGATGATCGCGGCCGTCACCATCGCCGAGATCCACGTGGCGTACGCGATGTCGAGGCCGCCCCAACCGTCGTGGAAGCAGGACACCGCACCCGCCAGCACCGCCACGGCCGTACCGGCGGGCCGCAGATGCGACAGCCGCAGGGCCGCGCCCGTCGCGAGCCCGAGCAGGGGGAAGAACAGCAGCCAGCTGCCGCCGTAGCCGGCGCCGAGCGCGCAGGTCACGGCTGCCAGCACCGCGAGTGCCACCCGGGTGGAGAGAGCCTCGCGCTTCTCCCGGTCGAACGCCCGGAACGCCACGTAGATGTACAGCGAGTTGAACGTGAACAGGCCCAGCCCGCCGATCCAGGGGTCCGTCGTCCGGTCCTGGAAGAGGTTGGAGAACGCGCCCATCCCCATCAGCAGCCACGGCAGCAGCGTGAAACCGCTGGGCGGCGGGCCGGGGTTCTCGGGGAGCTCGCCCGACTTCCGGGCGGCCCGCCACTCGGCCTTGAGCCGTGTCTTGTTCGCCTTGTAGTACCGCCGGTGCTCCCCGGCCTGCCGTACGGCCGACCGTGTCGCCTCGACGTGGCACCTGACCTTGCCTGTCCAGGACATGTCCCCGCCTTCGATCGTGGTCACATCAGTGACGCTACGGATCCGGCGCGATGGGCGGCAGATGCGGTTGTACGGAGTTCGGCAGGACAAATGTCACCGGTGGCCTCCCTCCCGGAGCCCCGTATCTGACACGGCGTCAGGAGGCTTCACAAGTCTGGTGGCCTGGGCTATACAGAGGGCGCGGGACTGGAACGCGTTCCAGTTGAATTCGGGTCCGTTCCGGTTCGGTCCCAGACGGCCTCGGTGCGGCCGACGGTGCGGACGGCCGTGCCGAGGTCTCTTCCACGGCGATGCCGAGGTCTTCCTACGGCGATCAGGAGCCCCATGCCCATCGACGCAGCCAAGGCGCTCGCCGCCGAACCCCGGACCGGCGAGATCACCTGGGACCACAAGGACGTGCAGCTCTACCACCTCGGCATCGGCGCGGGCACCCCCGCCACCGACCCCGACGAGCTGCGCTACACCCTGGAGTCCCGGCTGCACGTCCTGCCGAGCTTCGCCACCGTCGCGGGCGGCGGAAAGCCCGGGGTGACCGGCGGGCTGTCCATGCCCGGCATCGAGGTCGACCTGGCCCGTGTCCTGCACGGCGGCCAGAGCCTCGTCATCCACCGGCCCCTCCCCGCGACGGGCACCGCCACCGCGACCAACCGGATCGCCGCCGTGTACGACAAGGGCAAGGCGGCCGTCCTGGTGCTGCGTACCGAAGTCGGCGACGCCGACGGCCCGTTGTGGACCAACGACGCCCAGATCTTCATCCGCGGCGAGGGCGGCTGGGGCGGCGACCGGGGCCCGTCCGCTCGGCTCGACCCGCCCGCCGGCGAGCCGGACCGGGTCGTCGAGCGGCAGGTCCGTGAGGACCAGGCCCTCCTCTACCGCCTCTCCGGCGACTGGAACCCCCTGCACGCAGACCCCGAGTTCGCCAAGGTCGCCGGGTTCGAGCGGCCCATCCTGCACGGGCTGTGCACCTACGGCATGACGCTCAAGGCGGTCGTCGACACGCTGCTCGGCGGGGACGTGACCCGGGTGCGCACCTACACCACCCGGTTCGCCGGGGTCGTGTACCCGGGGGAGACCCTGCGGATCCGCATGTGGCACACGCGCGAGTCCACCAGGGTCGCCGTCGGCGCGGCGGACCGGGACGACGCGCCCGTCCTCGCCGACACCATCGTCGAACACACCTGAGTCCAGAACGCCGTACGAGGGGAGCCGCACCATGCGCGCAGCCGTACTGCACGAGATCGGCCAGGACAAACTGGAGGTCCTCGACGACGTCGAGGCGGTGGGCTTCGGACCCGGCAAGGTGCGGATCAGGGTGCGCGCCACCGGGCTGTGCCACTCGGACCTGTCCGCGATGAGCGGGGTGCTGCCGCAGCCCGCGCCGTTCGTGCCCGGGCACGAAGGGGCGGGAGAGATCCTCGAAGTCGGCGAGGGCGTCGGCCACTTGAAGGCCGGTGACCGGGTCGTCGTGTGCTGGCTGCCCGCCTGCGGCGCCTGTCCCGCCTGCAAGCGCGGCCAGACCGAACTGTGCCTCGCCGGGTTCATGAACGCCGGCACGCCCAACTTCAAGCGCCCCGGCGGGGACGTCTTCGGTTTCGCCGGCACCGGCACCTTCACCGAGGAGGTCGTCGTCGACGCCGGCTGCGCGGTGCCGATACCCGACGATGTGCCCTTCGACATCGCCGCCCTCATCGGCTGCGGTGTGACGACCGGACTGGGCGCCGCGCTCAACACGGCGGACCTGGAGGCCGGTTCGTCGGTGGCGGTCATCGGGTGCGGGGGCGTCGGCATCTCGGTGATCCAGGGCGCCCGGCTGCGGGGAGCCGCCGAGATCGTCGCCGTCGACCCCATCGCCTCGCGCCGCGAGATCGCGCTCAAGTTCGGCGCCACCAGGGCCGTCTCCCCGGACGAACTGCCCGACGCCAAACAGCAGGTCACCGCAGGCGAGGGCTTCGACTACGTCTTCGAGGTCGTCGGCAAGTCGGCCACGGCGCGGACCGCGTACGACACCACCCGGCGTGGCGGCACCCTCGTCGTCGTGGGCGCGGGCGCGATGGACGACTTCCTCCAGCTCAACATGTTCGAGCTGTTCTTCGACGAGAAGCGCGTCCTGCCCTCCATGTACGGCGGCGGAGACGTCCTGCGCTCCTACGAACGCACCATCGCCCTGTGGCGCGCGGGCCGGGTCGACCTGGCGGGCCTGATCACCCACCGGGTTCCGTTCGCCGACGTCAACGAGGCCCTGGACCAGATGCGGACCGGGACCGCCCTGCGTACGTGCATCGAGATGTGAGGACGTCCACCATGCCGCTGCCTCTCCAGGGACTGTCCGCCGTCGTCACGGGCGCGGGCCGCGGGCTCGGCCGGGCCGAGGCGCTGGAACTCGCCCGGCTCGGCGCCGCCGTGGTCGTCAACGACTACGGGCAGCCGGGCCGCGACGGCAGCGGCGAGGCGTCCGCCGGGCCCGCCGAGGAGGTCGCCGCCGAGATCCGGGCGGCGGGCGGGGCCGCCCTCGCGCACACCGGTGACGTCTCCGACTTCCGGCAGGCGGGCGAGCTGGTCGAGTCGGCCGTCGCCGCGTTCGGCAGGCTCGACATCCTCGTCAACAACGCGGGCATCCTGCGCGACCGCATGGTGTTCTCGATGGCCGAGGAGGAGTGGGACGCCGTGCTCCGGGTGCATCTCAAGGGGCACTTCAACACCACCCGGTTCGCCGCCGCCCACTGGCGGGAGCGGTCCAAGCGGGCCGGGAAGCCGGTGTTCGGGCGCATCGTGAACACCTCCTCGGAGGCGTTCCTCGCCGGTTCCGCCGGGCAGCCCAACTACGCGGCGGCCAAGGGCGGCATCGTCGGCCTCACCACCTCCACGGCCCTCGCCCTCGGCAAGTACGGCGTGACGGCCAACGCGATCTGCCCCCGCGCCCGCACCCGGATGACCGAAGACGTCTTCGCGGGCGTCGAGCAGCCCTCCGGCAACGCCATCGACCCGCTCGCCCCCGAGCATGTCGCCCCGCTCGTCGGCTATCTGGCCTCACCCGCGGCCGCCCACGTGAACGGGCAGCTCCTCGTGGTGCACGGCGGGATGGTCGCCGTCGTCGAACGGCCGCGGGTCGCGGCCAAGTTCGACAGCAAGCAGGACACCTTCACGTACGACGAGCTGGAGGCCGTCCTCGGGCCATACTACGCGGACCGGCCGGCGGGGGAGACCTTCGCGGCGGCGGAGGTGCTGGGACTGAGACGCGGCTGAGGAACGCTGAACGGCCCCACTCCTCGTGCGAGGGGTGGGGCCGTTCGCCGTTCGGCCACTGACGGTCCGTCAGGCCGCTGTCTCGGTCTGCTCGCTCTCCGCCGCCGGTTTACGGTGGCGGCCGCGCGGAGCCGTCTCGCCGTCGTGCGCGGAGACCTCGCCACGGTGCCGGCCGTGGCCGGCGGAGGTCTCCTGGACGTCGTCAGCGTGCAGCTGGTTCGTGCTGGCGTCGCTCATCGGATGGAATTCACCCCGTCAACATGATCTTTTTTACAGCCGGGTGAGTGTATCCGGCACCTCGCACCCGGGATCCAGGCGGCCACGCCAACCGGCACTAGTTCGTTACAAGCCGTCCCAATGGCGCTTGCTGCAGCGGCACCGGGCGAGGGGCGGAGGGGGTCGGGGGTACCGGTTCCGCTCCCGGTTCCGCTCCCGGTCCCGGTCCCGGTTCAGGGGGATGCCCCGGTGCGGCGGTCGTGCCGGCTGTCCGCGCGCCCGTCTCCTGCCCTGATTCCCTGCCCGGTTCCGGCACCGCCGCCCCGGGCGGGCTCACCTGTGCGACTCCGCACGGCACGACCTCCGTCGCGTACGGCAGCCGCAGCACTCCCTCCGGCGTCCACAGGCCGGTGCCCGCCAACCACCCCTCGGGCGCCGGGAGATGGTGCACCCGCCGCTCGGCCGGCCGCCACACGCCGACCCAGCTGCCCGCCGGCCCGTCCACGCGCAGCGCCACCGCGCAGCTCTCCGGCGTCAGCACCTGCCCCGGCTGGATCGCGAACGGCGTGACCGCGCAGTCCCGCAGTCGCAGGCACTCAGGGAAGCGCACCGGCAGGGTGCTGCCCAGGACGCCCCAGCCCAGCCGGTCCTGGCCCGGCGACGGCGCGTCCGAACGGACGATCAGCAGCCCGCTGTCGTGGTCGGCGAGCAGCAGCCGGTCGTCGCTGTCGGCGGTGATCTGCAGCAGCGGGGACACCTGGCCGCCGCGCTCCAGATCCACCACGACGGCCTTGGTGCGGCCGCCGGTCTCCCGGTCCAGGGCCAGCAGCCGCCCCGCCGGGTCCAGCCAGACCCCGCCCGAGCAGCGGCCGGGCAGCTCGGCCAGCTGTTCCGGCCCGGAGGGGCCGCCGGCCACCCGCCACACCGCCGTCGAACGCCGGCCGACCGCCAGGGCGTACGCCCGCTCGCCGCCGGGGGCGGGCGGCAGCAGCCTCAGCCGGGCGGCCGCGTCCGGGCACTCGATCGCGCCCAGGGGCAGCTCGCCGGTGCCGGGCCCGGTCGGGTACAGCAGTGAGAACGCGTGCCGCCCGGCCACCAGACGGTGGATGAGGACCCGCCCGTCGGCCATCGGCTGTACCTCGGTGCCCGGCTCCTCCGGCTGATTGCGGGGCAGCGGCACCGCGTACGGCTCGGGGCCGTCCAGGGTCCAGCGCTCCGGGAACCAGGAGTCGCCGGCCGACGCCAGGCGTGCGGCGTAGGCACCGTCCGCGGAGAGGGCGCAGCCCGTCGGCTCCGCCCCTTCCCCGTCCTCGTGTCCCGCCGAAGGCTCGATCGCACAGGCAGTCATCGTTCGGTCACCTCCAGTGACGAACGTAGTTTTCGTCCCACACGTGGGGAATCCGGGCGCTCCGGCTTCACACATAAGGGTGTTCCAGGAACGATTCGCCTGAGGAAAAGGGGCATTTGTGCTCGGTGGGGCGACCGGCGGCCTACGGGGCCGGTGACGGTGGCAGTGACGGTGACCGCGACGGTGGCAGGGGCGGTGGCAAGGGCGGCGGCGGTGGCGGTTCAACGCCACAGATCAGACGGGTAGCCTTGCTCCCGTGCCCCGTCTGTCTGAAGTCATCGCCGCGCTCGAGAACCTGTGGCCCGCCGAGCGGGCCGAGTCCTGGGACGCGGTCGGCACCGTCGTGGGCGACCCGGACCAGGAGGTCACCCGGGTGCTGTTCGCCGTCGACCCCGTCCAGGAGATCGTCGACGAGGCGGTGAAGCTGGGCGCCGACCTGCTCGTCACCCACCACCCGCTCTATCTGCGCGGCACGACGACCGTCGCGGCGACCCACTTCAAGGGCCGCGCCGTCCACACCCTCATCAAGAACGACATCGCGCTGCACGTCGCCCACACCAACGCCGACACCGCCGACCCGGGTGTCTCCGACGCCCTCGCGGGCGCCCTGGACCTGCGCGTCACCGGACCGCTCGTCCCGGACCCCACCGACCCGGAGGGCCGCCGGGGTCTGGGCCGCGTCTGCGCGCTGGACCACCCGCTGACCGTCCGCGAGTTCGCCGCCCGCGCCGCCGAGCGGCTGCCCGCCACCGCGCAGGGCATCCGCGTCGCAGGCGACCCCGAGGCGGTGCTGCGCACGGTCGCCGTCAGCGGCGGCTCCGGCGACAGCCTCTTCGACCATGTGCGCGCGGCGGGCGTCGACGCCTTCCTCACCGCGGACCTGCGGCACCACCCGGCCGCCGAGTTCCTGGCGGATCGCGCCCACAGCCCCCTCGCGCTGCTCGACGCGGCGCACTGGGCCACCGAGTGGCCCTGGTGCGAGCTGGCCGCGAGCCAGCTCGACGAGATCTCCGACCGACACGGATGGGACCTGCGCGTCCACGTCTCGAAGACGGTCACCGACCCCTGGACCGCGCACGCGGCCTCCGCCACTTCCGAACCCCTGGGAGCCCCGAACTGAACGCCGAGCCCGCTGACCAGATCCGACTCCTCGACGTCCAGAACCTCGACGTCCGCCTCCAGCAGCTCGCGCACAAGCGGAAGTCGCTGCCCGAGCACGCCGAGATCGAGTCGCTCGCCAAGGACCACATCCAGCTGCGCGACCTGCTCGTGGCCGCGCAGACCGAGGAGAGCGACACCGCCCGCGAGCAGACCAAGGCCGAGCAGGACGTGGACCAGGTGCGCCAGCGCGCCACCCGCGACCAGCAGCGCCTGGACTCCGGCGCCGTCACCTCGCCCAAGGACCTGGAGAACCTCCAGCGCGAGATCGCCTCGCTGGCCAAGCGGCAGGGCGATCTGGAGGACGTCGTGCTGGAGGTCATGGAGCGCCGGGAGTCCGCGCAGGAACGGGCGGCCGAGCTGACCGAGCGGGTCTCCTCCGTCCAGTCGAAGATCGACGACGCGACCGCGCGCCGGGACGCGGCCTTCGAGCAGCTCGACGGCGAGGCCGCCACGGCGACCAAGGAGCGCGAGGTCGTCGCCGGGTCGGTGCCGGCCGATCTGCTCAAGCTCTACGACCGGCTGCGCGAGCAGCAGGGCGGCATCGGCGCGGCGAAGCTGTACGCGCGCAGCTGCCAGGGCTGCCGGCAGGAGCTGGCCCTCACGGAGATCGCCGAGATCCGCAAGGCGGCGCCCGACACGGTGATCCGCTGCGAGAACTGCGGGCGCATCCTGGTGCGCACGTCCGAGTCGGGTCTGTAAGGGCGACAGGGGCGGTGGCCGTGCGGGAGTTCATCGTCGAGGCCGACGGCGGGTCGCGGGGCAACCCGGGGCCCGCGGGCTACGGGGCCGTGGTGAGCGACGCGGCGACGGGGGAGACCCTGCGGGAGGCGGCCGAGTACATCGGCGTCGCCACGAACAACGTCGCCGAGTACCGCGGCCTCCTCGCCGGCCTGCGCGCCGCCCATGAACTGGACCCGGCCGCGACGGTCCACGTCCGGATGGACTCCAAGCTCGTCATCGAGCAGATGTCGGGCCGCTGGAAGATCAAGCACCCCGACATGAAGCCCCTGGCGGCGGAGGCGGCCCGGGTGTTCCCGCCGGGGCGGGTCACGTACGAGTGGATGCCGCGGGAGCAGAACAAGCACGCGGACCGGCTGGCCAACGAGGCGATGGACGCGGGGGCCAGGGGAGAACAGTGGTCGGAGTCGACGTCGACGGCTGAGCTGGACGCTTCGGCCGGGGCGGCTGCCCCCTCGGGGCCGCCCGGTGACGCGGCGGCGGGCGCGGCACGGGTGCGTGGAGCTCTGGCGGAGCGGCCGGCCGGCGAAGCCGCATCGACCGGAGCTGGTGCGCCCTCCGCGAAGGCGGATGCCGACGTCCGTGCCGCGAAGGGCGACGCCGGCCCGGCCGAGGCTGACGCCGACTCGCAGGGTGCTCGTGCCGGGATCGGCGCCGCCGCGCAGGATGCCCGAGCCGATGCCGATGCCGACGCCCGCTCGGCGAAGGCCGAAGCCGACACCCGCGCCGCCAAGGCCGTTGCCGCGCCGGGCTGGGCCCCCGCCGACATGGGTGCCCCCGCCACCTTCGTGCTCCTGCGCCACGGCGAGACCCCCCTCACCCCGCAGAAGCGCTTCTCCGGCAGCGGCGGCACCGACCCCTCCCTCTCCGACGCGGGCCGGGAACAGGCCGAGCGGGCCGCCGCGCTGCTGGCCAGGCGCGGCACCATCCAGGCCGTCGTCTCGTCGCCGCTCACCCGCACGCGGGAGACCGCCGGTATCGTCGCCGCCCGGCTCGGGCTCGACGTGAGTATCGACGACGGGCTGCGCGAGACCGACTTCGGCGCCTGGGAGGGACTCACCTTCGCCGAGGTGCGCGAGCGCCATCCCGACGACCTGAATGCCTGGCTGGCCTCCCCGGACGCCGAACCCACCGGCGGCGGCGAGAGCTTCGCGGCGACGGCCACCCGGCTCGCCGCCACGCGCGACAAGCTGGTCGCGGCGTACGCGGGCCGCACGGTGCTGCTCGTCACCCACGTGACCCCGATCAAGACGCTCGTCCGGCTCGCCCTCGGCGCCCCGCCGGAGTCCCTGTTCCGCATGGAGCTCTCGGCCGCGTCCCTGTCGGTCGTGGCGTACTACGCGGACGGCAACGCCAGCGTCCGCCTCCTCAACGACACGTCCCACCTGCGCTGAGCCCCGCCGCCGCACGGGCCAGCTCCTCGACCCGCCCCCAGTCGCGGGCCGCGACCGCGTCCTGCGGGAGCATCCAACTCCCGCCCACGCAGCCGACGTTGGGCAGCGCGAGGTAGTCCGGCGCGGAGGCCGGACCGATCCCGCCCGTCGGGCAGAAACGGGCCTGCGGCAGCGGCCCGGAGAGCGACTTCAGATACGCCGTACCGCCCGCGGCCTCGGCCGGGAAGAACTTCATCTCCCGCACCCCGCGCTCCAGCAGCGCCACGACCTCGGACGTGGTCGACACCCCCGGCAGGAACGGCACCCCGGACGCCCGCATCGCGTCCAGCAGCAGCTCCGTCCACCCGGGACTGACCAGGAACCGGGCGCCCGCGGCCACCGACTCCTCGACCTGCCCGGGACTGATCACCGTCCCGGCACCCACCACCGCCCCGGGCACCTGCCCGGCGATCTCCCGGATCGCCTCCAGCGCCGCCGGCGTCCGCAACGTCACCTCGATCGCGGGCAGCCCACCGGCCACCAGCGCCCGCGCCAGCGGTACGGCGTCGCTCGCGTCCTCGATGACGACGACAGGGATGACGGGCGCGAGGTCCAGCACGGAGGCGGGCAGGGGAGAGACCATGGCGGTATCCTGCCGCCGACTCAGCAGCATGCGCAAAGCTCATTGCGTATGCTGCAACAGACATCGTCCGGCGGTCAGTGAACCTCGTCCACCAGTACGTCCAGCGCCCACGCCTGCCCCGCCTTGCCCGGCGCCTCGGCCTCGACCACGTACCCGAGCTCCCGCAACACCGTGACCAGCTCGGCCGGGTTCTTCGGATCGGCCCCGGCGGTCAGCAGACCGCGCACGATCCGCCCCTTGGTCGCCTTGTTGAAGTGGCTGACCACCTTCCGCGTCGGCGCGTGCAGCACCCGTACCGACGCCGTCCGCCCGGCGATCTCGCCCTTCGGCTTCCAGGCGGCGGCGTACGCGGCGGACCGCAGATCCAGCACCAGCCCGCCCCCGGCCACCTCGGGAAGCACCGACGCCATCGCCGTACGCCAGTGCGCGCCCAGCGCCCCGAGCCCCGGCAGCCTCACCCCCATCGAGCACCGGTAGGACGGAATCCGGTCCGTCACCCGCACCGCACCCCACAACCCGGAGAACACGAGCAGCGAGCGCGCCGCCCGCCGCTTGGCGGCGGCGTCCAGGGTCGCCAGGCCGAGGGCGTCGTAGAGCACGCCGGTGTAGATCTCCCCGGCCGGCCGCGCTCCCGCCGTCCGCAGCTCCGCGTTCTTCGCGACCTCGCCCCGCAGCCCCTCGCTGAGCCCGAGCACCTCGCGCGCCTTGTCCTCGTCGCCGGCGCACAGCTCGACCAGCTCGGTGAGGACGGCCTCCCGGGCGTCGGCCAGCCCGGGCAGCGACAGCGACTCCGGCTTCAGCGGGGCACCGCGGCCGGAAGAGGCCTTGCCTTCGGACGGCGGCAGCAGGACAAGCACGCGTACTCCTTCGATCGAACTCCGCCGACAGCGTACGGGGGCCTGCGTCGACCTCAGACGCGCGCCCGGCCGAGGGCACGTACGAGGTCGTCAGCATCGTCGGCGTGGAAACGGACGACACGCACCGCCCGCCGGCGCCCGAAGAAGGTGAGATGGGTGACGGGCTCCGTCAGCTCGATCGTGACGGTCGTCTGGGCGCCCACCTCGACATTGAGCTCGCCGTCGGCCCGCTCGTGCGTCATCCGCAGCTCGCGCCGCACCGAGGCGATCAGCTCCAGCGGCACCCGCAGATCGACATGGACGTACCGCCGGATCCGCAGCTCACCGCCGGCCGGATCCAGTACGTGCGGACGTACGACCGACGAGGCGTGCAGCCCGACGACGAAGACAAGGCTGTACACGTCCACAAAGAGGAAGACGGCGTGCACGGTCGGCCAGTCCCGCAGCAGCACGGACATCGCCACGGTCTCGACGACACACACGAAGCCGAACCCGAACATCATCGCGCCCTGCCCGCGCGCATACCCGAACGCCTGACCACCACCCCCGGCCCCCTGCGTACGCCGCGCCACCCACAGCACAAGACTCACGAGCACGCGCACCTCGTGCCGGACCAGCAGCCGCGCGATCCTCATCGTCGCTCCTCGGTGAGGATGTGGAGCGTCCGGCGCATCGCCTCCGCCTGGGCCGGTGCCAGGTCGTCGTAGAAGGCGCGCAGCACACTGTCGTCGTGGTCGAGATCCCCGACCTCCGGGAACAGCCCCGGGGGAATGCAGTCGGCCAGGGCCCGGGCGGCCTCGGCGACACGGGGATCGTCCGGATCCGCCTCGGCGAGCGTGTCGAGCAGCGCGTACGCCTCATGGGCCCGCGCCACGGCCTCGGGATTCCCCAGGGCCTCACCCAACGACGACACGAGCTGCTCCCGTGCCTCGTCCGGCATGGCCGTCTCAAGGAAGGCCATGATCTCGCGGTCCTTGGCGGCCATGGGCGAGTCCGACAGCTGCGCCGACCCGGCGAACAGCGCGGCCAGCTCCGGCGACACCGGCCCTTCGACCGGCAACCCGCCCTCCGCCTCCAGCAGGATCCGCAGCCGCCCCCGCCGCTCCCGGATGGCCTCCTCCTGCCGCGCCAGATCCTCGTCCAGCTCGGTCAGCACCTCGACCAGGTCCTTCCCGGCCTCGTCCGCCAGCACGTCCCGCACCTCGGCGAGCCCGAGCCCCAGCTCGGTCAGCCGCCGGATCCGCGCCAGCACCACGGCGTGCCGCAGGCCGTACTCCCGATACCCGTTCGCCCGCCGCTCCGGCTCCGGCAGCAGCCCCAACTGGTGGTAATGCCGCACAGCCCGCGTGGTGACGCCGACGGCGACGGCGAGTTCTCCGATCCGCATGGCACCAGTGAAGACGTTGACGTTGCGGCAAGGTCAAGCGAACGGCTTGCCGCCTGTCGGAGGCATCGCCCATGTGCCACGATCGAGGGACGATTCCCGATCTCCCGGACAGGTGATCTTCCGATGTCCCAGTCTGACGGGCGACAGAAGGAGGGGCGTGACATGAATGCCATGGCCCATGAGCCGCTCTCGCAGGAAGAGGTTCTGCTGGAGGGCTTTCTCTCCCTGGACACCCCGGAGGGTTTCCGGGCGGAGCTGATCGAGGGGGAGATCGTTGTGACGCCGCCGCCGGACGGGGATCACGAGGACTACATCGGACTGATCGTGAACCAGGTGATCAGGCGTTCCCGGACCGACATGCAGTTCTCAGGGAACAAGGGACTGAGACTGCGCAGAGGAGGCACATGCCTGAAGGACCACGTGGTTCCGGACGGCACGTTCGCTCCTATGGAATTGCGCCTGTATCGGGGAGCCGACTCCTGGATGCCCTGCGACGGCGTCGCCATGGTGCTGGAGGTGACATCGACCAAGCCGAAGGCCGACCGCGAGGTCAAGCGCCGCTGCTACGCCCGCGCCGGCATCCCCTTCTACCTGCTTGTCGACCGGGACATCGCTCAGGTCACGGTGTTCAGCGAGCCGAAGGAGGACGACTACCGCGAGCACTGTGCCCGTCCCTTCGGCAAGCCGATCACCCTTCCGGAACCGTTCGCCTTCGAACTGGACACCGCGGATCTCCTCTGAGCCTCTATGGGCAGCGAGGGGGGAGGTGACCACAGACGTGCGGATCCGCGAACAAGCCAGCTGGACCAGGGCACGTCTGGGCCGCGCCGGCCCGCCCGTCGACCTCCTCACCGCCCACTTCGACCAGCACGTCTACGCGCCGCACGCACACACCGAGTTCACCATCGGCGTCACGGTCGGAGGCTCGGAGGTCATCGCCTACCGGGGCGGGCGGATCCACTCCTACCCCGGCTCGATCGTCGTCCTGGAGCCGGGCGAGATGCACACCGGCGGCCCGGCCGCCTCCGACGGATACGCCTACCGCGCCCTCTACGCCGATCCGGCCCTCCTTACCGATGGCACCCTCGGCGGTGGCCTCCCGCACTTCCGGGACGCCGTCCTCCACGACCCGGACCTGGCCACCGCCCTGCGCCGCGCCCATACGGACATCAGCACCTGCCCCGACCCGCTGGAGGCCGAGTCCCGGCTGCCCTGGCTGTTCACGGCCCTGTCCCGCCGCCACTCAACGGCCCGCGCGAGCGACGACACCCTGCCCGGCGCCGACCACATCGCCAGGTCCGTACGCGACCGCCTCGCCGACGAACTGCTGGCCCCTCCCTCCCTGGCCGCCCTCGCCACCGACCTCGGCCTCTCCCGCTACCAGCTCCTGCGCGCCTTCCGCACGACCATGGGCGTACCGCCGTACGCCTGGCTCGCCCAGCACCGGGTCGCCAGGGCCCGTGGACTCCTGGAAACCGGCCTGCGCCCCGCCGAGGTAGCCGGACTCGTCGGCTTCGCCGACCAGGCGCACCTCACCCGCTGGTTCCGCCGGGTCCTCGGGGTGACCCCGGCGGCGTACCGCAACAGCGTTCAAGACACGGCGGGGTGAGGCGGCCGAGACTCGCCGCATGACTGCACGCGGCTGGTTCCTGTTCTCCCTGATGGGAGTGGTCTGGGGCGTCCCCTACCTGATGATCAAGGTGGCGGTGGACGCGGTGTCCCCGTCCATGGTGGTGTTCACACGCTGCGCCCTCGGCGCCGCACTCCTGCTCCCCTTCGCGATACGCCAGGGCGGCCTGCCCCGCACGATCCGCACCCACTGGCGCCCGATGCTGGCCTTCGCGTGCATCGAGATCATCGGCCCCTGGTGGACCCTGACCGACGCGGAACGCCACCTCTCCAGCTCGACGGCGGGCCTGCTGATCGCCGGCGTCCCGATCGTGGGCGTGGCCCTGGCTCGCTTCTTCGGCGAGACGGAGAGGCTGGGGGCGAGGCGGATGACCGGACTCGGCCTGGGCCTGGCCGGCGTAGGGGTCCTCACGGTCCCGCACCTGACGGGCGGCGACGCGAAGTCGCTGGCCGAGGTACTGGTGACGGTGGTGGGCTACGCGACGGCGCCCCTGATAGCGGCCCGCCACCTGAAGAACGTCCCGACCCTCCAGCTCATCGCCCCCTGCCTGGCCCTGGCGGCGCTGGTCTACGCCCCGGCGGCGGCGCTGACCTGGCCATCGGCCATGCCTTCCGCCTCTGTCCTGGCGGCGCTGGCGGCCCTGGGCGTCATCTGCACGGCGATCGCCTTCGTGGCCTTCCTGGAGCTGATCAAGGAGGCGGGCCCGACCAGGGCGACGGTCTTCACGTACGTCAATCCGGCGGTCGCGGTGGCGGCGGGTGCGATCTTCCTGGACGAGCGGCTGACGGCGGGCATCGTGGCGGCGTTCACGCTGATCCTCGCGGGCTCGGTACTGGCGACGGCCGGACCCGGCAGGAGGAGCCTCTCCCGCCCGGTACCATGGTCGACACGGCAGACGAGCCGGGCGGACGGCCGCGTGGAGTCCCCCTGACGGGGAGCTTCCCGAGGAACGTCCGGGCTCCACAGGGCAGGGTGATGGCTAACGGCCACCCGGGGTGACCCGCGGGACAGTGCCACAGAAAACAGACCGCCCAGCGCTTCGGCACTGGGTAAGGGTGAAACGGTGGTGTAAGAGACCACCAGTGCCCAGGGTGACCTGGGCAGCTAGGTAAACCCCACCCGGAGCAAGGTCAAGAGGGGCCGCCTTTTCGGAGGTGTCCCTGCGCGGATGTTCGAGGGCTGCCCGCCCGAGTCCGCGGGTAGACCGCAGGAGGTCGGTGGTAACGCCGGCCCTAGATGGATGGCCGTCGCCGAGGGGTCCGCGAGGACCCCTCGGAACAGAACCCGGCGTACAGCCCGACTCGTCTGTCGCCTTTTGCGGCCCCTTACCGGCCGGACCTCACACGCGCTTCAGATCCTGGACGAGGCGCTCGAACACGCTCCAGGCACGGGGGTCGGTTCCGTCGCCCAGGGAGTAGTGGAGGGCGGGATCGCTTCCGGGACCGAGCCGCTCGGGCAGGGGGCCGCCAGGCGGGTGGGTGGCCCGGGCTTGACCGATGATTTCTGCCTCCCCGCCGCCGAGTGTGAACGCGACGGGAATGGGTGGTGCTTCGAACGACGGTGGAACCGTGAGGTCGCGCCGGGCGGCGCGCAGTGACATGAGCAGCGTGACGAGACGGTGCTGGGCGTCGAGTGCGGTCGCCAGTTCCTCGATGGTGTTCAGGGGCGGTGCCTCGGCTCGGCCGTAGCCGAGCGCGAGGGTGATGTCCTCCTCGACTCCCGCCGGTGTGCGCTGTACACGGACGGTGGCGAGGGCCGGGCGGTCGGGGTGTCCGACGGCGACGAGCCAGGTGGGCTGGGGCGCGCGGGCTCGGGCCAGGTCGGTCAACTGGCGGGTGGACCAGGGGAGGTTGACGGGTTCGGCGGTGCTCCAGCCCGCGGGCGGTGTGCCGGTGAGGTGCTGGAAGGCGGTTTCGAGGGCGCCGCCGAGGACGAGGTTCTCGTCGGCGGGGTGGCGGGTGCGCAGGGTGAGGATCAGCTGGCGGTCACCGGTGTCGGGGGTGGGGGTGAACGCCTCGGCGATCCGGGTCGCGCCTTGCTCGTCCTGTACTGGGGTGAAGGTGCCGTTCCTCCAGTGGAGTACGGCGCCGGACAGGCCGTCGTAGTAGCCGTGCTCAGGGTCTTGGACGACCCAGCGGTTGGGCAGGCCGCGCAGGGCTGTGCGGGTGGGGAGGGTGAGGCGTGCTGTGGGTGGGGTGACGATCTGCAGGGCGCGGTCAGTGCTGGTGGCGGTACGCAGGGCGTCGGACAGCCAGCTGGTCATGGCGATCAGAGGGCGGTCCTGGATGACCACGGCGGTGGTGTCGGTGAGGACGTCCACGGCAGGGGCGGTGGTGGCGGGAGCCGGGATGGCCGAGACGTCGGTGGTGAGGGGGACGACGTCGGTCGTGGCGGCCTCCGGTGGCCATACCGTCCCGCCCAGCACGGTGGCCAGACGTCCGGCGAAGGAACCCGCGAGTCGTCCGGCTTCGGCGACGGCGGTGGAGGCGCGGGCCTCGGTCCACCACAACGGTCCGTCCTCGACCGCGTGGTCCAGCAGGCGGGTGGTCTCGCCGGGGACCTGGACGAGGATGGGCGTCTCCACCGAGACCAGAGGACGGCCGTCGGGTGCGCAGAGCTGGACGACGGCGCCGTCGGCCGCGGTGTTTACGCCGAGGTCGGGCCCGCCGGCGTAGAGGCCCGCGAGCAGGGTGGGCAGGTCTGGCATCTTGGGGGTGAGGGCGATGACGTCCTTGGTCACGGGCTTTCTTCATCTGCGAGGGCGGTCTGGATGAGCTGGTGGGGGCGTCCGCGGCGGACGAGGGTGCCGCGGCCGGGTGGCTGTTGGGACGCGTACAGGCCGGGGAAGAGCTGGCCTTCGGTGCGGTCGCCGGTCATGACGAGTGCGGTGGCGCCGGTTTCGCGCAGGGTGGTAAAGAGGGGTTCGTAGAGTGCGCGGGAGGCGCCTGCGGTGCGGCGGGCGATGACGAAGTGCAGGCCGATGTCCTGTGCGGAGGAGACGTACGGCAGGAAGGGCGCCAGGGGCTGTTGGCCGGCCGTGGTGAGGATGTCGTAGTCGTCGACCAGGATGACGATGCGGGGCCCGGTGAAGGTGGGCTCGTCGGTCATCGGGGCATCGGGGTCCGCCGTATCCGGCAGGCGTTTCTCCAGCTCTGTGGCGATGCCGGTGGACAGTGCGCCCGCGAGCCTGGCGTTGTGGGCGTAGCCGCCGCGGTAGGGCTCGGGGACCACGCCGCGCAGACCGCGGCGGGGGTCGTAGACGCCGAAGACGAGTTCCTTGTCGCTGTGTCGCCGGACGAGCTGGGTAGCGATGAGCTTCAGCAGGTTCGTCTTGCCGCACTCGTTGTCGCCCAGGATCAGGAGATGCTGGTCGGCGCTGAACAGGTCCAGCAGGACCGGCGCCAGGGCCTCCTGGTCGACGCCCACGGGGGTCATCGCCGGTTCGGCTGCCGGTGTCGGCAGTTCGGCTGCGGACAGGCGGATGGGCAGGACCCGTACGGGTGGGGCGAGTTCGCCGTGCCAGGAGGCGCGGATGGTGCGGGCTGCGCGTTCGAGGGCGGGGCCCAGGTCGGCTGTCTTCGGCCGGTTGTCGATGCGGGGCAGCGCGACCTGCGCGAACAGCTTGCCGTCCGTCAGGACGCGGCCCGGGGCGTCCGGAGCGAGGGTCTCGGACAGCTTGCGGTCGATGGAGGAGTCGGCCGGGTCGTTCAGGCGCAGTTCGACGCGGGTGCCGAACATCGACTGGGTGGCGATGCGGACGTCGTTCCAGCGCAGCATGCCGGCGACGATGTGGATGCCGTAGCCTCCGCCGCGCTTGAGTAGGTCGGTCACCGCGTCGTCGAGGTCGGCGAACTCGTCGCGCAGCGCACCGAAGCCGTCGACGATCAGCACGATGTCGGTGGCGGCCAGCTCGGGCAGCCCTCCCTTGGACCGCAGGTGGCGCAGTTGGCCGATCGAGTCGATGCCGTGCTCGCGGAACAGTTCCTCGCGTCGCGCCAGCATGCCGCGCACTTCCGCGGCCGTGCGGGCGGTCCGTTCGTGGTCGGCGCGGGAGGCGATGCCGCCGACATGCGGGAGCCCGGCGAGGGCGGACAGCCCGCCGCCCGCCAGGTCGAGGCCGTACACGGCGACGTCGTAGGGGGAGTGGGTGAGGGCCAGGGAGAGGGCGAGGGTGCGCAGCAGGGTGGTCTTGCCGGACTGCGGGCCGCCGATGACGGCTGCGTGCCCGCCGGCGACGGTCAGGTCCAGCAGCCATGGCCGCTGCCACTGGCGGGCCGGGTCGTCCAGGACGCCGAGCGGGACGCTCATCGGGCCGCTCGTGCGGGCGAGGCGCACACCGTCCGGGCTGGCGTGGAGAGGGCCTGCGGCCGTGTCGAGGGTGGTGGCGTCGGGCAGCGGGGGCAGCCAGACGCGGCGTACCGGCGGTGCCGCCGCGGCGAGTTGGGCGACCATGACGGACAGGACGGTCAGGCCGGTTTCCCGCTGGGTGGTGACGGGCTCCTCCACCGCCTCGGTCTCTTGAGGAGTGTTGTACGCCGGGTAGGGCCGGGCGAGTGGCTCGTCGTCGTGTCGGTCGTGCCGGGCCGGTCCGCGGTAGGGCCCCGAGACGTATCCGGCCTTGAAGCGCTCGTAGGTGGAGGTGTCGACCTTGAGGTAGCCGAAGCCCGGCAACGGCGGGAGGTGGAAGGCGTCGGTGGTGTCGAGGACGGTGCGAGACTCGTCGGCGGAGAACGTGCGCAGGCCCAGCCGGTAGGAGAGGTATGTGTCCAGGCCTTTGAGCTTGCCGCCCTCGATGCGCTGGCTGGACAGCAGCAGATGGACGCCGATGGAGCGGCCGATGCGGCCGATGGACAGGAACAGGTCGATGAAGTCCGGTTTGGCGGTGATGAGTTCGCCGAACTCGTCGATGACGACGAACAGATGGGGGAGGGGCTCCAGGTCGGCGCGGGTCGTGGCGCGCAGGGTGGCGTAGTGGCCGATGTCGGCGATGTTCCCGGCGTCCTTGAGGACCTGCTGGCGGCGTTTGACCTCGCCCGCCAGGCTGGAGTGGACGCGTTCGACGAGACCGGCCTGGTTCTCCAGGTTGGTGATCACGCCGGCGACGTGGGGAAGTTCGGCGAAGGGGGCGAAGGTCGCGCCGCCCTTGTAGTCGACCAGGACGAGGGCCAGATCTTCCGGGGAGTGGGTGGCGGCGAGGGCGAGGACGAGGGTGCGCAGAAGCTCGCTCTTGCCGGAGCCGGTGGCGCCCACGCACAGTCCGTGCGGGCCCATGCCGAGCTGTGAGGACTCCTTCAGGTCCAGCAGCACCGGCTCGTGGCGGTCGGTGAGGCCGATGGGGACGCGCAGGAAGTCCCTCCCCCCGCCGGGGGGCGCCCACAGGCGGCTCAGGTCGAGGGCGGCCGGGTCGTCGATGCCCAGCAGCGCGGGGAAGTCGACCGGGCCGGACACGGGCGTGCCCTCGGCCGCCGACTCGGCCGACAGGCGCAGTGGGGCGAGCATGCGGGCGACGCCCTCGGCTCCGGCGGTGGTCACGGCGTCGACCGTGCCGTGAGCGGAGGGAGCGTTCGGGGCGCGCAGGTCGTCCATGACGATCCGGTCGCCGTCGACGGTGATGCGCACGCTGACCTGATCGGGCTCGTGCACCTGCCGCTGAAGCAGGTGCAGCACGGTGACACCCATGTCCTGCAGTCCGATCGCCGAGTCGGGGCGCGGGAGTTCGGTGGCGACGTCGCCGTAGGAGTCGCTGATCACGAGTATGCGGGAGGTCAGGCGCAGCGCGTCCTTGGTCCTGCCGGACAGTCCGCGGCGTACCTCGGCCGAGTAGGCGGCGCGCTGCCGAAGGTCGGGGCCGCACAGCCGGGCCAGTTCCGCGAGATCGGGGGCGATACGACGGGCGGGGACGGGGCCGTCGTACGTCTGTGGATCCAGGATGTGGGGCAGCCACTTCGCCCAGGCCCACTCGGGCTCGTCGCCGGTGCCGAGGGCGAAGGCGACGTCGTCCGGCGCGTGCGTCACGGCGGTCTGCAGCAGCAGCGCGCGGGCGACGCGGAGGACGTCCTCCCGGCCGCCGATGACGCTGACGTTCCCGGCCCGGTCCAGTGGCACGGTGAGCGGGAAGTCCGTGGCGGTGGCGAAGCGGCCCTGTAGGGCGCGGGCCTCGTTGAGCATGAAGGGGTCCGGCGGGGTGAGGACGCCGCCGGTGGTGTTCTGCGCGATGGCCGGCTGGCGCGTCGGAACGTCGCCGGTGCCCAGGCGAGGGTGCAGAAAGTCGGCGTCCCGACGGCGGCGCTCCCACAGCCGGGCCGGCTCCCTGACGAGGTCGTACAGGGCCTCGGGCGGCGGGTTCAGCTCGCGCTCCGCCTGCCGCCGTTCCCGCTCGGCGGTGCCCAGTTCCTCGCGCAGTTCCTCCAGATACTCCAGATAGCGCTCACGCTGCACGCGCCGGGTGCGCTGCGCCTTGCCGCGCTGGGACAGAAACAGCGCCACCGCTCCGAGCAGGGCGACGACCAGCACGATCGCACCGATCGCGGCGAACTGGCTGTTGCGGATGACCGTCATCAGCACGATGGAGCTGACGACACCGGCCATGGGCAGCAGCGCGGTGGCGGCGTTACCGACCTTGCCCTCCGGGAGGTTCGGAGGCGCTTCGACGGTGCGGGGTTCGCCGGGATCGAGGGGGCGGGTGCTGCGGGCCGGCCGGTGGATCACCTGCTGGGTCATCGCACCCTCACCGCCCGCCGCATCACTTCGGCCGCCAGGCGGACGGCCGCGTCCCGGGTACTCCGACCCAGCATGGCGGTGTGGATGGGGCCTCCTTGGGCGAGATGACGGTCGTAGGGAAGCAGGACGACGGGCACGCCGGGCTCGCGCAGGTGCGCGACGGCCGCCCTCGGGTCGAGGGTGGTGTCGGGGGCGTTCGCACTGAGGGCGACCACGGTGGTGGCGAGCGCGGAGTGCGGCAACTGGCCCAGCCAGTCTAGGACTTGGCGGGTGCCGTGAATGCCTTCGGCGGTCATCGGGGCGACGACGACTCGCGCGTGGGCGGTGTCCATGGACGTGCGTGCCACCTCGCCGGGCAGCGTCTCGCAGTCCACCACCGTCACCGCGAAGTACCGGCGCAGGGCCAGCGTCACCGTACGGTAGGTGCGCATGTCCATGGGGGCGCCGACCCGCCCCTGACTCGCGGGCAGCAGCCAGCCACCGTCGGCCACCGGCACCAGGTAGCCCGTGATGTCCGTGAGCTGCATCGAAGGCGTCAGGATCCGGGCGAGGTCGGCGCAACACCAGCGCACGGTGTCCGCGCCCATCCGCACCGGGAGGGTGCCCAGGGCCGCGTCGGCCTCAAGGGCGAGCACCGGGTCGTGCCGGTAGTGGTTGAAGGTACGGCCGAGCAGCGCGGCGACCGTGGACTTGCCGACGCCGCCGCGGATCGAGGTGACGGCGATGACCCGTCCGGTGGTGACCGGTTGCTGCACCTCCTGGGCGAAACGGGTCTGTTCGGCGACCTCCTGGCCGGCGGAGGCGGTGAGGCGGCGCAAGGACGTCCCGGCGCGGCGTGCGGCCGAGTCGCCGTGGTGAGGACTGCCCAGGGCGAGGGCGAGGCGCGGATCGACCGTGGGGAGGGACTCGGGGACCGGGGCGGGGACACGGGGGTCCCGCGTCCGGTGAGGAACCGGCGCCGGGGGTGGCGTGGGGTCGGGCGGTTCGGGGGCAGACTGGATTCCCGACGGCTCGGCTGCGGCCGGGGCAACCGGGTCCGCCTGGCCGTCGGTGAGCTCGCGCAGCACGTCGTGCTGCCAGTCCCCTCCCTCTGTCATGCCGGTCACCCCGCCCTACGCGAAAGTGTCGAGCAGCCGCCCGTACACCCCGAACACGCCGATCACCAAGGGGAACAGGGCGATCACGGCCACGGACTCCAGCAGGTCACCGGCCCGCCGCAGCCGCACCCGCACATGCTCGGCCGGCTCCACGGCCAGCACCACCAGCGGGACGACGGCGAGGAGGCCGAGCACGGCGACGGGACCCACGGCTGCTGTGTGCTCCGACCACACCACGACGAGCCGCACGGCGACGACGGCCGCCGCGACGAGCAGCACCACGATCTCGGCGGTGAGCGGAAAGGCACGCGCCCGCAGCGCGAGCACCACCATCACGACGACGCCGAGCGACACCGTCCACACTGACACCGTGCGCAGCACGAGGACGCCGGCCGCACCCGCGGAGACGGCGAGAGCGACCGTCGCCAGCACCAGCCCACGGTGGGTGGCCGCGAGCGCCGTACCCACCTGGTACCGGCTCACCGACACCCCGCCAGTGCGCCGGTCGTCCAGCCCGGTCAGCCCCGACGCCATCAGCGCGAGCCGCGGCAGCATCCCGAGCACGACGACGGACACGACGGCGAGCAACGCACCCGCCCGGGCCTGCTGGGCGGCGGTCTCTGCCCCGCCCTGAAGCCCGAGGGCCGTTTCCCATACCACCAGGCAGCCGGCGACAGCCCCGGCGCCGATCAGCGCCCCCCGCCCCGACGGCGTGAGCCATCCGGCGAGCAACAGCGCGAGCGTCACGGCGCCCGCGACAGCCGCCAGGCGCACCGCGCCGTCCCAGCCGTAGGCGTCGGCGCAGGTCCAGGCGCCCAGGACGGCCAGGGCGGCGGCCGTGACGATCAGGGTGGCGGCGAGTGCGTTCCGCCGGGCGCGCCCGAGGAGGGCACCGGCTACGGCACATCCCACGGCGACGGCGAGAAGCCCCGCGCCGACCGCGGACAAGGTGAATTGGTCCCGGGCCAGAAGCCCGGCGGTCAAGGCCCAGAGGACGGTCGCACCCCCGGCGACAACGCGCCGCGCCGCAGGCCGCCACCGCCAGACCCGCAGGCCGAGATCGTCGGCGACTTCGTCGGTGACGTCATGGACGACAGGCGCGGAAGGGGCATCCTCCACCCGTACGAGCCGCAACACGGCACCGTCGGCCACACCGGCCGACTCCAGGGTGCTGTCGTGCGCGAGCGCGGATCCGTCAGGAGTGACCAGATACCGCAACTCGGGCCGGGCCCCCACACGGTCGTCCAACAGCCGCATGACCTCCGGCAGCAGAACCCCGACGGACTCCCGCGACGGCAGTACGAGGTCGACCCGACGCCGCTCACCGACCAGGGTGACCCGGCTCAGCGCCGTGCGGCCGCCGGGAGCCGAACGACTTAAGGACCCCGTGGAATTCACGCGTTCGAACCTATCATCGAGACGAAGAGGTAGTTGGGGCGGCAGAGGCGGGGGAGTTCTGACCCAAGGACGGCACAGACGCGCCGTACGGGCTCTTTCCGATGACCCTGTGCGACACGAACGACCACCCCACACATCCGGCACAGACCACTGCCGCGATCACCACTCCGGCGAATACTTTTCCGAGCCGTTCGTCCAGCGACCTCCGCTGCCGCTGCGTGCCGAAGAGGAGAGCGTCGCGGAGGCGACGGCGGCGGACCGACACCGATTCGAGGAGCTGACTGTCGTAATCCTGTGCTGTCACGGTTACCCGCAATCCACCCTTCGCTTTCCGGCTGTCGCTGTTCGTTCCTGCTGGGCCGGCTACGTGTTCTGTCCCTTGACTTCTTCGATGAACGCGACAGCTTCCGCTTCGCTGATCTCCACGTGGTCGACCTCGTTGTGCCCCAGTGCGTAGAGCCGGAGATACTCGGTCGGCTCCCAGCGCAGGTTTCTGGTGAATGCCTCGTCATGCGCTACGCCGTTCACCATGCGGCGTCTGACGATGCCTTGAGGATTGCTGCGCGAGTAACCTTCGCCGAACTTGGCGTAGTAGGTGATGTGACCGGAGCGTGGTTCGAGAACATGCACCTTCGCTCCGCGGCTGTTCAGCCACCGCTCGAGGTCCACTCCGCTGATCTCGCGCCGCACCCCCGCGTGGTCGATGACCGCAGGGCCGAAGAGCGTGCCGGAGAGCCCTTGTACGACTGTGTGCTCGTCGAGCATCGCCTTCAAGGACGCCTCACGCACCGACGCGTCGGTGAGGTCGGCACCCTCCAGCCTGACGTCGATCAAGGAAGCGCCATGGAGCTTCGCAGCCCGGAAGCGAGCCGACCGCGCATCGACCGCGTAGAGGCGGGCGCTTCCCAGGTCCGCTTCGTCCAGAGCGGCTCCACGCAGGGAAGCCTCGTCGAGTTCAGCCTTGACCAGCGACGCGTCGGTGAGGTCGGCGTCATCGAGGACGGCACCTTCCAGATGCGCCCGATAGAGTTCGGTGCCGACGAGCCTGGAGCCCCTGAGAACCGTCTGCGACATAAGCGCCATGGCGAGGTCCGCACCTGACAGGTCGGCCCGGGACAGGTCGAGGGCCGAGACGTCCAGAAGCGAGTCCGCTTGCTCGACCCACGTCTGTAGGACGGCAGTGGCTTCCGCATCAGGCGGCATCACGCGGACGGTTCGTCGCACGTCACGGATACGAGTCAACTCGATCGCCCTCCGGGTGCTGATCGCTGGAGCAGCGGAGCCATGAGGGTTCAGTACCGGCCCGAGAGCTCTTCGAGGGCGTCCAAGGACGGAGCCATTTGAGGGGTGTCTTCCACAACAAGGCCGCCCTCCGGCCGTGGTGGGCTTTGCGCTACCCAATCTAGCGCTGCGAGGGCGTTGAGCCCTCGGCCGTGGGCGTCCCGCAGGCGTAGCAACCACTCGGCACCTTCCTCGAATGCCGCCTCCCCGGCGGCGGTTCGAGGCTCGTATCCTGCAGCCTCGTCCCCCACCGAGGCCCAGACGTAGCCCATGGTTTGTCCGTCCCGTCGGATCGTGAAGTAACGCACAGGGTGTTCAGTAATCTCCTGGTACTCGTCCTCGGAGGCAGGAATTCTGGAACGAAGCAGACGTGATCGGGTCGCGATCTCGAACGTCCCCCAGGAATCGTCGTACGCGGGTCCGTCGATCCTGGGGTCCTCGAAGCCCGTCTCTGTAGGAGTCGCGTGGCGGTTCGGATCGCCCGGGGTCGGAGCGCAGCCCAGCAAGCTTGAAATGCCGTGCAGTGCAGTGGCGAGCCGGGGTGCGTTCTCCGCGTAGACCTCGGGCTGCTCCCGGTCGCGAGTGTCCATCGTCAGCCATGCGTCCACGTAGGTTTCCAGCGTCACCACGAGCAGACTGTTCTTCCAGAGATCCACCTGGATGGCGAACAGCTTCTCCGCCCGGTACTTGACTCCTGATTCCAGCCAGTAGCCGGGGCAATTGATTCGAACGCCGACGACGAAATCCCCTTCGAGTGAATCGGCCTCGGCCACCGCACGTGACAGAGTCGCTTCCGCGGACAGCTGCTCCGATTTCAGGCTCAGACCGTCGACCCGGACACGCAGATCCCGGGTGTCATGCACGGAGCGGACGGCAACACTGGCCTTGCTCACGGGAGTAGCCAGCTCATAACCGGTCAGGACACGCCAGACCGCGAGAGCGGTCTCCGCGGCCCGCACGGGACGGAGTTCGTCTGTGCCCCGTGTGGCTTCCCAAGTCCAGTCGCCGATGGGTGCAGAGGTGATCACAGCATGTCCTTGGGGTCGAGCTTGCTTCCGGGCGGGACGACGAGGTTTCCGCCTTCAAGACGTACGACGAACGTGATGCCTTCGCCTTTCGGCCCGCGCCCACCGCGGTGGATGTCCATGAGGGCATCGTAGGATCCGTTGGACATCCAGTCCGCCAGCGTCCCCCGGCCCCCGTCCACGAGCAGTATGTGGTGGTCGGCTTCCGACTTCGCCAGCTGAAGCAAGTACTTGCCTCTCGTAATTTCGCCCACCGGATCCTGCGGGTCGTTGAGGTGTTTCATCTGGTAGGCGTAGACGCCGGACTCGTCAGCGATGCGAATGTCCATATCGGCGCCGGATGAGGACTTCTGCTCGAAGTCGATGGCGTGCGCAGGAACACCGCTCCTGACCAGGTCATCCGCGAACATGAGTTGGTCGGCCCCTGGCTGGAACATTTGGGCTCTATTCGCTCCCAAGGACGACACGACCTGTCCGTATTCGTCGCTCAGATTGAACTGCCCGGAGCTGATGATGTCGGCGATCCGTTGGCCGTCGGGTTCCGTGGCGAGCCTCTCCAGGACCCTCTCAAGGACGTTCGGCTTCGGCCTCTTCTTGCCTGGGATGCCCTTGACCGCGTCGCGGATCTGCTGCTCAGTCTCGCCTCCGCGAACCATGGGCTGGCCCTCCCCATCCGGCGAGGGTCCTTGCGGCGCCCCGGGGGGATTGCCGTCAGCCCCGCCATGGCCGCCGCCAGTTCCAGATCCAGGTCCGTGATTCGGGCTGTTCGTTCCATCGTCACCAGCGTCGCCGTGTCGGCCATCAGCGCCCTCATGCCCGATGGCGGGTCCGTCGCCGGATTCAGCGGAATGGCCATGCCGTCCCGGCGTGGCCTCCTCACCCCCCATGCCCGTGCCGCCGACATCGTGACCGGCTTGAGGCGGAAGGTCACCCCCGGCATGGGCAGCCGCCTCAGGGCCTCGCGACGTCGCGCTGACCCCGGCGAGCTCCCGTTCCCTGACCGGAACCGGCTCCGGTGTGCCCTGCGCCGTTGCGGGGCGCTCCGGCACAGGAGTGTCGGTAACGACCTTGCCGTCCTTGAGGACGACGAACTCACCGTCTTTGAGGATGAGTACGGAGGGCCCGGAGGCGTCGGAGAACTCCAGGACGCTGTGTGGGGTGCGCAATGCGGGAACGTTGTTGACGCCGCGCAGGCTCTCCGTCACCTGGGCGATTCTCGGGACGGCATGACCTGTCACCTTGACCGCGGCGCCGATCGGGTCGATGACCTCGCCGACCTTGGCGACCGTGGCAGCAGTCTTGGCCGCCGCGCCGGCCTTGCCCGCCGAGGCGACCTTGAGCGGTCCGACGCCCAGGGTGAGTCCGTTGAAGACGACGGTGGCCGCGGCGCGGGACGGGTTCTCCTCCCACATGTCCCAGGCGACGAAGCCTTTGGCGAACTCCTTGGCGTGCGCCTTGCTGTCCTGGGCGAAGTCGGACGCGAAGATTCCGGTCGGCTTCTGGCCGCCGGACTCCATGAGGTAGGTCTCCGCCCCGACCACCGCCCGGACCAGGCCCTCCCAGGCCTGGCCCGCGCTGTCCGAGCCGTGGAACCCGGCGAGGGTCGCGAGGCCGTCGAGGGTGCCCCAGACGTTGTCGACGATGATCCCGTCCCAGAAGAAGCTCTTGGCGTAGTAGCCGAGGTCGTCCGGGTCGTACCAGTCGTGGGACTGGGTGACCGGCGTGCCCCAGGGAAGTTCCCTGGCCTGGTCCAGAACCTCGGCGCTGTAGCCGTAGAGTTCCGCGCCGCGCGGTATGAACTGCTCGTCGCCGGTGTTCATCACGTACTGGGTGCCGCCGACCAGTGCCGTGATCTTGTTGTTGCAGGCGATCTCGGCAGCGGCGAACTGCTCCTGCGCGACGTTCACGTCATGCATCAGGGCCTGGTGCTCGGAGACCTTGTCGGCGTCGTCGGTCCAGTTCTCGTCGAACGCCCCGCTGTCGGTCTTCAGCCCCGCCACGAACGTGGTCGCCTGGCTCTGTAACTGCTCCAACCGCTGTGCGATCGGCGCGACTTCGGCCGCGTACGTCCGTAGCGCGTCGGCCACCGTGGCGACCTTGTCCCCGAAGACGTCGGCGGCGTCGCGTACCGGGGCCGTGGAGGCGAAGAGGTCCTCCGCTTCCGGCGCCTGGTAGAAGGCCGACAGTCCCTGGAACTGCCGGTGGGCCTCGCCGCCGGCCTGGCGGATGCCGTCCGCCTCGTCCCGCAGGGCGTCTGTGTGCTGTTCCAGTTGGGCGAGATCGCCGGTGAACAGCGGGATGGACTCCGGCTTGATCACAGTCGCCCGGCCTTCCAGCCGTCCGGCATGTCGGGCCTGACCAGTCCGGCCGCCCGCTGTTGCGCCTCCGCGGCCATCTCCAGGTCGCCGTCGCGGTACGCCACCGTGGCGTCCACCGCGCCGTTGACCGACTTGCCGACCCGCACGCCGATGAACTTCAGCTCGTCCGACGTGCCTTCCATGAACTCCGCGAGCGCGGCGACCACCAGCCCGGTCTGCCCCTTGTGCTCACCGCCCGCCCCGCCCGGGGCGAGCGTCCCGGCCGATGTGGCCGCACCCTGCACATCGCCCGAGTACGCCTGGACGATCTCGTCCAAGACCTTCATGACGTCGCCCACGTTCGAGACCACACTCTGGACCCCGGACGGAGAGATGTCCCACGCCGGCATGCGTCAGCCCCCGTTTCCCTCTCCCTGCTATTGCCGTCAGCCGATGTTGTCGACGGCCGCCCGTGCCTTGGCCAGGGTCGTCTGTGCGGTTCCGTCGTTCTGTTCCATCGTGGTGCGGACCAGTCGGATGATCTCGCGTACCTCGCTGGCGGCTGTGTGCCAGCGGTTCTCCTTGCCGTGGTACTCGTCGGCGACGCCGTCCGCGGTGAAGTCGGCCATCGCGGCCTTCACCGCGCGGTCGCGGTCGGTCAGTACGCGCTCCAACTGCCCGATGACGGTGTGCAGGCTGACTTGCACCTCGCCGGAAGCATCGGTGTCGTACGAACGGCGGTCCTGGTTCTGCCCCATGGTCGGTTCCCCCTTGAAACGGTGACGGTGAAAGTGGTCGCTTCCGTGGCTACCGTGCGCCGAAGCGAGCCGCGTCGAAGTTGGCGGCGCCCATGTTCTGGTGGGCGTTGCCCTCCAACTCCACATCACCGGTCCCGAACGCGGTGTCCATGCCCGACTGGCCGCCGAGGATCGCACTCAGCGAACCGTTGAGAGCGGACGTGATCTCGTCGGCGTTCAGCTTGAAGGTGTCGAACGCGGCCTTGCCCGCCCCGTTGAACTTCCCCTCCAACGGTTCCGCCGCCTGGATCAGCCACGTGATCAACGTGCCCAGATCCTCACTCGAGCCGACCGTGCTCTTCCCGAGCTCCGACAGGGTCGTCGAACCCATGTCGAACTTCATCAACCCACCCCCGTAAGTGTGTTGTGCAGTGGCGCTGCACGATCACCACAGAGTAGTCACTCGTCACGTGTGACTCACAATCTGTCGAACATCTTTCCGCACCTCACGTTGAGGGTGCAACGCAAAAGGGGTCTAAGTGGCTTGATCTGGTGGCCTGTCGAAAGCCCCGGTTGACCGTTACCTGTTGTCGGCCTGCGCGGGACGGGGAGGGCAGGTGGACCGACTGTCCCGATTCCGTTCTTCCGTAGGTCACGGGCGGCTGCTACATACCATCATCCGCCCACATCGACTCTGGGGGAGACAGGGTGTCGGTTCAGGTACAGACCCGTCGCAAGCGGCTCCTGCTCGGGAGTGCCACGGCGGTCGCGGCCGTCTGCGGGATGACCGGAACCCTGATCTTCAGTGCGCTGAAGACGAGTGAGCGCTCGGTGCGTTTGCCGGCGATGCCGTTGTCGTGACCGGTCTGACCGTGCTCCTGTATCGCCACTCGGCGGACGACCTGGCTGGCGCAGCGTTACCAACTCCCGCTGGAGCACTTACTGGTGGGCCGGGAGACTCCCAGTAGCAGCCTCATCGAGCGGCTCCGGGACGTACCTACCCCGAGGAGCGGCACACTTCCCGCGGATACCTCCACCGGGCAGTGTGCCGTGACCGTCGTCCACGGCGCGGCTGGCACCGGGCAGACTGCTCTCGCCCTGCACGCGGCGCACCGCGACAAGGAGCGCTACCCCGATGGTCAGCTGTACGTCGACCTGAGAGGTGGCACGGCCACGCCGCGCGACAGTGGAGAGGCCCTGGAGGAATTCCTCCGGAGCCCGGGGACGGTGCAGTAAGACATCCCCCGCCGCGTCGACGACCGTGCCACCCGTTTCCGCAGCCTCACGAATGCCATGCGCCTGTTGGTTGTGCTCGATAACGCGCACAACACGGACCGATCCAGCCGCTTCTGCCCGTGGGGGCCAGCTGCTCGGTGCTCGTGACCAGCAGAAGGAACCTGTCGGCGGGAAACGTCACCAGGCGGCACCCGCTGAAGGTGGAACTTTCGGCTGAGGAGAAGGCGTTGGAGATCTTCAGTGCCTGCAGCGGGAGACTGGTCGCTTCTTCGGGTGGGCGCGGCTCGGAGCCGACATCCGGGACGCGCTGTCCGGCGACATCGACGCGTTGATCGCCACCGGGACATGATCGAGTCGGAGGGCGGACTGATGCCGGCGGAGGGTTCCTGGTCCACAGCGGTGGGCTCTCCTCGTATCGCACGGAACACCCGCTGAGCCGGCTGCGGAGACACGGGCGACCGCTGCCGCCACCCCCGACCACCGCTACGACTGTCCGTGCCGCCAGATACCCTCGAACACATCGTCAACGCGGCCCGACGGGCTTCCGCTCCACTCCGGTGGAGTCTCGAAGGACATGCCCCCACCCGCACGAGTCTCTTCGTGCTGCCTGGGGGAAGTCCTTGCTGTTCCGCGCGTCCGCGAAAACGGTCGCCGTCATGGCACTAGACGGTTCGCTGTTCCTGCACCTCACCGACAAGTTCGTCCGCACGCACGGCTATCGGCCCGGGGCCTCGGAGGTGCGTTCCTGGGAGCGCAGCATCCCCGTCCTGGCATCTGCACTCAACGACGCGGGCCTGGGCGACGTGGAGGTCATGCTGGAGTACTCGCTCCCGCTGAACAGCAAGCGCGCCGACGTCGTCCTCGCCGGAGTGCACCCGGCCACGGGGGAGCCGTCCTACGTCGTGGTGGAGCTGAAGCAGTGGAGCCAGGCCCTGCCTCACGAGGACGACCTCACCCTGTGCCACGTCGACGCCTATGCCCACCCGGTCCTCAACCCCATCGAGCAGGTGCGCCGCTACTGCGAGTACCTCGTCAACTTCAACGGTGCGGTGGCCGAACACGGGCACAGGGTGGCCGGAGCGGCCTACTTGCACAACGCCACCGAGTTCGGTGTGAACGGGCTGCGCGAGATCGAGCGTGACGGCCACGGACTGCTCTTCACCGAGGAACGCCGCGGCGCCTTCCTCGACCACCTTCGTACGAGGCTGAGTTCCCAGCACCCGGGGGCCCAGGCCGCGGACGCACTCCGTGCAGGCGCCACGGTGCCGTCGAAGCAGCTCATGTCCGTGGCCGCTGAGGAGGTGCGCGACCGGACACAGTTCGTCCTGCTCGACGAGCAGCAGGTCGCCTACCGGATGGTGCTCAACGCGGTGGAGAAGGCGAAGCACGCCGATCGCAAGGAGGTCGTCGTCGTCACGGGCGGTCCCGGCACCGGCAAGAGCGTGATTGCTCTTCAACTGCTGGGCGAGCTGTACCGGCGCGGGGTTCCGGCACTGCACGCCACCGGCTCGCAGTCGTTCACGAAGACGATGAGAAAGGTCGCCGGAGCCCGCAAGCGGGAAGTCCAGGACCTGTTCAAGTACTTCAACAGCTTCATGACGGCCGAGAAGAACAGCCTGGGTGCCCTGATCTGCGACGAGGCACACCGCATCCGGGAGACCTCGGCCAACCGCTTCACGCGCGCCGAGAACCGTACCGGCAGAGCACAGATCGACGAACTCATCGACGTCGCCTACGTGCCCGTCTTCTTCCTCGACGAGCACCAGGTCGTCCGCCCCGGCGAGATGGGCACCGTGGCCGAGATCGAGGCGGCAGCGGCGAAGCGGGACATCCCCTGCAGCGTCGTACCCCTGGACAGTCAGTTCCGCTGCGGTGGCAGTGACGCCTACCTGCGCTGGGTGGTCCGCCTCCTCGGCCTGGAGAAGGGCGGGCCGGTCGGATGGGAGCCCGACGGCCGCATGCAGTTGCTGGTCGCCGACAGCCCGCAGGAGATGGAAGCCTTCCTCGAGACCCGTCGGACCCAGGGCTACGGCGCCCGTATGTCCGCGGGGTACTGCTGGCGCTGGTCCCCGGAGCCCAAGCCCGGCGACCCGCTCCCGCCCGACATCACCATCGGTGACTGGGCCCGCCCCTGGAACCTTCGCGGTGACCGCTCCGTCTCCGGCGCGCCCCCGGCCGCCCTGTGGGCCACCGACCCGGCGGGCTTCGGACAGGTCGGCTGCGTCTACACCGCCCAGGGCTTCGAGTACGACTGGTCCGGCGTGATCATCGGCGCGGACCTGGTCTGGCGGGGTGACCGCTGGATCACCGACCGCATGGCCTCCAAGGACCCGGTCTTCAAGAAGTCCACATCGGACACCGACGTGGACCGCCTGATCCGTAATACGTACAAGGTTCTGCTGACCCGGGGCATGGTCGGCACGATCGTGTACTCGACGGACCCGGAGACGCGGGAGAAGCTGCGGGAGCTCGGGGGACAGCCGACGCGGAACCTGGTCGCGACGTGACATCGGCACCCGCGGCCGGACACTGAGATCATTCGAACCGGTCGCGGCCCGACGGGCTTCCTACGCTTCACGCACGGCATCGCCTTGTGTGGAGGCCGCGACGGCTGAATCTCGTGTACGTCGATGGATCGCCGGCCCCGTTTGACACCCCGCCCACCAGCTCAGTGAATACCACTCGCTGTTCGCCGGCCTTACAGGTTTGCTGAACGGGCATCAGCGCAGGTCGGTCCGGGCACCGTGTCCTCGTAACCGCTATTGAAAACCGGCAAGTTGCGACGATTGAGTGCCTTCGCCTCCCTCCGTCATCATCGAAGCATGCAAAAACTCGAGGCGCACGAGATGCCCCTGCACAAGGTGTTCAGCAGCGACTACGACTTCCAGATCCCCGATTATCAGCGCCCGTACGCCTGGCAGGAGGAGCAGGCGTCCCAGCTGCTGATCGACCTGCAGGAGGCTCTGGACCGCAGCGCGGACGAGCCGTACTTCCTCGGGTCCGTCGTGCTCGTCAAGGACGGCGGGGCCCCGAAGGCGGAGGTCATCGACGGCCAGCAGCGGCTCACCACCCTCACCATCCTCCTGTCGGTCCTGCGTGACCTCACAGAGGACGCGGAACTGCGGGGTGACCTCGACCGGCTGGTGGTGGAGCCGGGCGCCAAGATCCGTGGCCTCGCGCCGAGGCCACGAATTACGCTGCGAAGCCGCGACAAGGACTTCTTCGAGAAGTACGTGCAGACGAAAGGCGCCGTGGACACGCTACTGGCGCTCCAGGAGGACGCTCTGCACACCGACGCGCAGAAGGCCATCCTGCGCAACGCGACGGTCCTGCACCGCAGCCTCACCGCGCTCACCGAGGAGCGCCGGCTGGAACTGGCGCAGATGCTTGCCGAGCGGACGTTCCTGGTCGTCGTCAGCACACCCGACCTCGAGAGCGCTCACCGGATCTTCAGTGTCATGAACTCCCGCGGTCTGGACCTGTCGCCCACCGACATCTTCAAGTCGCAGATCATCGGTGACCTCGACCGGGAAGCGTCCGAGGCGTGCGCCACCACCTGGGAGGACGCGGAGGAGATGCTGGGGCGCGACGACTTCGCGGAGCTCTTCCTCCATCTGCGGTTGATCTTCGCCAAGAAGCGGGCGGAACAGGAGCTGCTCAAGGAGTTTCCGGAGCAGGTACTCAGCCACTACCTCCCCGACCGGGCCGAGGCGTTCGTCCATGACGTCGTTCGGCCCTATGCCGAGGCCTACGCGCAGATCAAGGAAGCCCGCTATGAGTCGGCTTCGGGCGCGGAGGCGGTCAACGGCTGGTTCAGGAGGCTCCACCAGATCGACAACTATGACTGGCGACCGGCCGCCCTCTGGGCGCTGCGTCACCATGAGAGCGACCCGGCATGGCTCGACGCGTTCATGCGGGCGCTGGAACGCCTGTCGGCCAGCATGTTCATCCGGCGCGTCTACACGACACCTCGCGTCACACGCTATGCCGAACTGCTCCGGCAGCTCGACGAAGGCCAGGGCCTCGGCTCTCCGGCCCTCGAACTGAGGGACGACGAGAAGGCGGACACTCTCAACCTGCTCGACGGCGATCTCTATCTCGTCCGCAGGGTCCGCAAGTACGTGCTGCTTCGCCTCGACGAGTTGCTGGCCCGCGGGCAGGGAGTGACGTACGACCACCCGCTCATCACTGTGGAACACGTACTGCCACAGAGCCCGGGGGGCGACTCGCAGTGGGTCGAGCTGTTCGACGAGGAGCAGCGAGTGCAGTGGACGCACCGCCTGGGAAACCTGGTTCTGCTGAACCGCTACAAGAACTCGACGGCCCAGAACTACGACTTCGCCGCAAAGAAGATCAAGTACTTCACCGGCCGCGGGGGAGTGGTCCCCTTCGCTCTGACCAGTCAGGTGCTCCAGCACGCCGAGTGGACCCCCGAACTGCTCAAGGCCCGGCAGGAGGAGCTGCTGGGGTTGCTTGCTGAGGAGTGGCGCCTGTGAGTGCGGGGCCGGGAAGTCAGTGTCGGTCACCACGATAGCCAAGCAACTCCATGGTGTTCCAAAGAGTTCCATTATTGTCGCCGCTTGGGCTATGGTCGTCGTCCACAGCGCGCGGATCACTGGCTGCGAGTCACCCCGTCGTGCCCGTGTGTTCCGTGTCGCTCAGTCGCCGCCGGCCTGCCCGGCCTCGCGCTTCCCAGCCGTCGCCTCCTCGGGAGTCCCCGCATGTCCGTATCAGCCGATCCCGCACCGGACACGTCTCCCACGAGGCCGCCCGCTCTCGATCCGCCCGCCGGCACCCTCGCCCACCTCATCGCCGGGTGGCTCGCCGACTCGGACCTCGACGAGGAGACCCGGGCTGTCCTGCTCACCGCCTTCCAGAACGAGGCCCCGGCGCGTGGCCGCATGCCGGGGGCCTACCTGCAGTCCGTCACGGTCAGCGGCTTCCGCGGCATCGGCCGAACCGCACGCCTCCCCCTCACCCCCGGCCCAGGGCTCACCCTGGTCACCGGCCGCAACGGCTCCGGCAAGTCAAGCTTCGCGGAAGCCGTCGAGATCACGCTGACCGGCGACAACGCCCGCTGGCGCGGCCGCAGCGACATCTGGCGCAAGAGCTGGCGCAACCTCCACCACGGCCAGGATCCGCAGGTGGCCGTGGAGTTGCGCATCGACGGTGATCCGGAGCCCGCCACTGTGGTGCGCACCTGGCATGGGGGCGACGTCGCCGACTCCACCGCCGAACTCGACCGGCCCGGCCACGCCCCCGTCCCCCTTCAGGACCTCGGCTGGCAAGATGACCTGGCGACCTACCGCCCCTTCCTGTCGTACTCCGAGCTCGGCCAGGTGATCGGCGGCAAGCCCAGCGAAATGTACGACGCCGTCGCCTCCATCCTGGGGTTGGAGCAACTCGCCGCCGCCGACAAGCAGTTGCGCGAGCTGGCCCGCGAGTACGAGGCACCCGCCAAGGAAGCCAAAGCCGAACTGCCCGCCCTGCTCACTCTCCTGGACGGCACCGACGACCCCCGCGCCCGGGCCGCTCACACCGCACTGAGCGGGCGCCGCCCGGACCTCGCGCGGGCGGCCGAGCTGGCCGCCGGGACCGGCGCGGCGGACGAGTCCCTCCTGTTCGACCTGCGCCGCCGCGCCACCCTGACCGGCCCGGACACCGAGGCGGTCGCCACGGCCGTGACCCGGCTGCGCGAAGCCATCGCCTCCGCCGAGGACATGCGGGGCACCTTCGCCGAGGACGCGCTGCGCCGCGCCGAACTCCTCGCCCGCGCGCTCGCCCACCACCGCGCCCACCCCGCCCTCGGCACCTGCCCGGTGTGCGGCGGCACGGCCCGCCTCGACGAGGAATGGGCCCGGGAAGCCGCCGAGCAGGAACGCCTGCTGCGCGCTGAGGCCGAGCAGGTCCTCACCACCCGCAGGGACCTCGACGCGGCCGCGCAGGCCGTCCGCGACCTGGCCGTCCCGCCCCCCGACTGGCTGCCGTCCGAGATTGCCGCCGCCTGGGACGACTGGCTGCGCTGCCGCACCGTCTCCGACCCGGCCGTGCTGGCAACCGTATCCGCCGACGCCGCACGGACCGCCGCCGATGCCGCACGGATCACCCGTCAGGAGGCCGCGGCACGCCTCGCCGACCAGGACGACACCTGGCGCGATACCGCGCGGGCGCTCGCCGCCTGGCTCGACAAGGCCCACGCAGCCGAGCAGGCGGCCCCGTACCTGGCCCGCGTCAAGGCCGCCCAGAAATGGCTGAAGGCTACTCACGACGACATCCGCGCCGACCGGATGCGGCCCATCGCCGAGGACGCCCAGCGCATCTGGTCCAACCTGCGCCAGCAGAGCAATGTCGCCCTCGGCCCAGTCCGCCTGAGCGGCTCCGCAACCCAGCGCAAGGTCGCCCTCGACGTGACCGTCGACGGCATCGACGCCCCCGCGCTCGGCGTGATGAGCCAGGGGGAACTCCACGCCCTCGCCTTGTCCCTCTTCCTCCCGCGTACCTTCCTGCCGGAGAACCCCTTCCGGTTCCTCGTCATCGACGACCCGGTGCAGTCCATGGACCCCGCCAAGGTGGACGGCCTCGCCCGTGTCCTCGCCCTCCTCGCCGAACACCGCCAGGTCGTCGTCTTCACCCACGACACCCGCCTGCCCCAGGCCCTGAAGTACCTGCGGCTGCCCGCCACCGTCCTCACCGTCGACCGTCGCGAGCGCTCCGCCGTACGCGCCCGCTCCGGCGACGACCCCGTCAAGCAGGCCCTGCACGACGCGAGGGCGCTCGCCAGGACCCGAGACCTGCCCGGCGACGTGGTCACCCGGGTCCTGCCCGGCCTGTGCCGCACCGCCCTGGAGGCCGCCTTCCCCGGACCGGCCCGGCGCCGGCTCCTCGGCACGGGCCTGCCCCACGCCGAGATCGAGCAGCGCATCGCCAAGGCCCACAGACTCACCGAACTGGCCTCCCTCGCCCTCTTTGGGGAGACCGACCGGGTGGGCGAGGCCATGACCGACCTCACCCGGGCCTACGGCCAGCAGGCCACCGACCACATCCGGTGGTGCAACAAGGGCTCCCATGAAGCCGTACCCGTCGACGACGCGGAGGAGATCATCCGCCGCACCGCGGACCTCGCGAAGGCGGTGCGAGCCCTGTGACCACGATCCCCCCGGCCCCGCCCATCCCACCCGCGCGCCCGCCCCAGCTCCCCGCGCCCTTCCCGCCTCCGCCGCCGCCCACCTCGACCCCCGAGGAACTGCTCGCGGGCGCGGACCGGCTGCTCGGCACGGCCACCGCCTCCACCACCGGCGTCTGGCCACGCGCCGTGGCACTGCTGCTGCGCCACGCCCTCGAGGAGGCCCTGCGCCGCTACTGGCAGGCCCGCAAACCGCAGCTTGCTCACTGTCCGCCGCACGCCCAGGCCCTGTGCCTGGAGTCCTATGCCGACCCCGACACGGCCCGCCGCTGGTCGGCGACCTGGGCCGGCCTCAGCCGCGCCTGTCACTACCACGGGTACGAGCTGGCGCCCACGCAGGGGGAGCTGTGTGGGTGGCGGGACGACGTCGACCGGGTGATCGGGGCGTTGGCGCCCCGGACTCAGTGATGGATCGCCGCCGGACCGCAGACCCGCCGCGCGGGGCGGGCGGCGGGAGGCGGACGCTGGTCGGCGGAGGCGGTACGGGACGAGGCGCCGGGGAGAGGAGCGTGCCCGCTTACCCACCTCGACCGACCACACTCGCGCTGCCGTCATACGCGTATTACGATGCCTTCATGGCGAAGACGCGCATCAGCATCAGCTTGGAGCAGGACCAGGCCGAGCGCATCAGGCAGCACGCGGAACGGGCGGGCATGGACGTCTCGGCTTACCTGGTTCACGCCGCAACGCGCCAGATGGCCGAGAGCGACGCCATAGAGGAACAGTTCGCCGAGGTGGACGCACTCATCGCCCGGGCGGAGCAAGCGGCGGACGGGCTCCCCGCCGAACCCGACCCCGAACCTGCTGCGGAACTGACGGAGCAGGAACGCCGCGAGGTGGAGGAAGCCCTGGGTCTCGTCCACGGCCGGGACCGGCAAGACCGCCGTCCGGGACACGCCGCGTGAGCTCGCGAGTGCCGGTCTACGACACCGGCATGCTCATCGCACTCGCCGACCGCAAGGCGAAGGCGGTCGCTCTCCACGAGGGACTGCGCACGGTCCCGCACCGGGCGCTGGTGCTCGGCCCGGTCCTCGCCCAGGTGTGGCGCCCCCAGCCGGCGCTGGTGCACGCCCTGTCCGGCGTCCTGAAGGACTGCACGGTCCCCCAGGCCCGTACGTCCGAGCCGCCCATGCGTGAGACGAAGGCGGGCCGTCCCGAGTGTCTGGCCTGTGCGACGGGCCCGGACCTCGCGGACTGGCGGCGCATCGGCACCGCACTGGGGCGGGCGGCCCTGCCTGCGAAGAAGCGGCCGGACGCGGTGGACGCCTGGGTGACACTGGCAGCGGCCCGGCACGGCAGCGCGGTGATCTTCACGACCGACCCGGGGGACATTCACGCCTACCTGACGGTCCTCGCGCCGACAGACGTGCACGTGGTCGCCGTCTGAGGCCGAGAGGGGGGGGCGACGCCCTTCAGTACGTCGAGGGTCAGCCAGGCGAGTTCTCGGACGTTGGCGGTGTGCTGTACGTCAGTCCTGGCCACGACATCGGAGGTGGGCCAAATGCACGACGACCGGCCCTCACCGCCAGAGTGGCCATGGCAGCGTTGGCGCCACCGCCAATCACAGCGCCGATACCGAAGGGTGCCACTCGACCGAGAACGATGATTCCCTGCTTGGTCCCGTACTTCGTGACGAAGTTCTTCCCCAAGATCTTGTTGATCTGACGCAACGTCTCGACGGGCACCTTGGCGACAACCTGACGCCCCCAGTGCTGCCCCGTACGCTCGGCGACCTTGGTAATGGTGGCGGAGCCGCTCCCACCGAGCATGATTCCCATCACGATCGTTCGGCGGCGCTCGATCTCATCGATGGGGACTCCGTGGACTTCGGCGAGCGAAAGCGCGAAGAGGGCGCTCAGCTCAAGAGATGACAGAGCCTCGCCTGCCGACAGAGCCAGTGCGACTCCGGTACCGACGCCGGGTGCGGCCGCGGTTCCTCCAACCGCAGCACCCGTCCCGGTCAAGGCGCTGACGTACATCCGCTCCAGATTGCGGATCGCCTGTGCTGGTGTCGCCTCCGGGTTCCGCTGGCGGGCCCGGACGATGTTCTTGCGAACCAGTTGGCTCTGGCTGTCGATTGCCTTGTCCAGGAGGTCGAGGACGCGCTGCCCACGTACGTCTGCTTCCGGAACCGGTCCGTCGTGGGCACCTGTTGCCATGCCTTGGTCTCCTTAGGTTCGATAGGTCCCAAGTCTCCCACTCAGGCTGCCGGTTCTGGGGGTGTTTCCCCCGACAGCTCCTACCTGTCCGGGCTTGGAGCCGTTGCGGTCCGCCCCATCCTGTCCGGATCGGGGGTCTCGCAGGCGCACTCGGCCCAGACGGTCTTGCCACTGGGCGGGTACGGCTCCACGCCCCAGCGGTCGGCGAGGGCAGCGACCAGGAGGAGGCCGCGGCCGGACTCGGCGTCCAGAGACGTTCCGCAGTCCGCAGGCAGCGACGGGAGGCGCTCGCCCCGGGCGTCGGTGACGGCGATGCGGAGCAGGCCGGCCGTGGAGTCGAGAGTGAGGGAGAGCCGGAAGTCGCGGTTGCCAACACGGCCGTGAAGGGCGGCGTTGGAGGCGAGTTCAGCCACGATCTGCTCCGTGCGTTCGGTAACGCCGGGTGACACCTGCCATGCGCGGAGCTGCTCGGCGGCGAGGAGACGGGCGAGCCGGGCTCCGCGGCGCGTGGACGACAGGAGTTGGGTGAACGTGTGTACGGTGACGGGAAGTTGGGGTGTGGTTGCGCTCATGAGGCCACGGTGACGGGTGCGGGTGGGCGCGTTCCAGAGGTGCGGTCCGTACGCTGCGTCAGCGTACGAGCACATTCCGTGGACGGTACGACGGTTCATGCGTCACGCTGGGTGTCGCCGGGTGGGGACAGCGAACAGCGCGGATACGGAACCGGAGGTGCCGCGGATGACCGACGGCGGCGTGGGGTACGACGAGGACATGCCGGGCGGCGAGGCAGACCGGGAGCCCGATCCCTCGGACAGCCTGCGGACGTTCGGGGCCGTCATGCAGGCGCTGCGCGAACACGTGGGGTACAGCCGGACCGAGTTCGCGGATTTGGTGCGCTTCTCCAAGCACACGGTGGAGTCCGTGGAGTTGGGGCGTCGGATGCCCGACCTCGCGTTGGTGGAGCGGGCCGAGGATGCGCTGGGAAACACGGGGGCGCTGCGGAAGTCGTCGAAGTACGTGACGCGGGGGCGTGGGGACGTCGGGCTCGCGGCCTGGTTCCGGCAGTGGGCTCAGCTGGAACGGGTGGCGGTGAGTCTGTGTACGTACGAGTGCCGGCTGGTGCCTGGGTTGTTGCAGTCGGAGGGGTATGCGCGCGCGGTGTTCGACAATGCCATTCCGCCTCTGACGGACGGGCAGTTGGAGGACCAGGTCACGGCACGTCTTGAGCGCCAGAAGCTGCTCAGGGAGCGGCCGAATGCCGTGTTCAGCTTCATCGTCGAGGAGTTTGTCTTCAGGCGTCAGCTGGGCGGGCCTGAGGTCATGAGAGAGCTGATCGACCACGTACTGGAGCTGACTGCTCCCCGTAACGTGACACTTCAGATCATGCAGCTCAGCACTGAGTTCCACGCTTGCCTGGACGGTCCTGTACAGCTCTTGGAGACGCCGCGACAGCGGCGCCTCGCGTACTCGGAGGGACAGCAGAACGGCCGCCTGATCTCCGACCCCAAAGAGGTGAGCCTCCTCTGCCAGCGCTATGACACACTGCGCTCGCAGGCCCTGAACCCCAAGGACTCGCGCGGCCTGCTGGAGCGACTCCGAGGAGAGCTATGAACACGACGGAACTGGCGTGGTTCAAGTCCAGCTACAGCGGCACCCAGGGTGACAGCTGCGTGGAGGTCGCCCTCACCGAACAGGCCGTGTGCGTACGCGACTCCAAGGACGTGTCGCGTCCTCACTTCGCCGTCGGCCGTGTGGAGTGGTTGCGATTCGTGCGGTTCGCGACAGAGGTGTGAGGGGCAGGGGCGCCGACGGCCGGTGACCGGTGTGGTGGTAACGCCCTCCGCCCCGCATCGCTCAGTGCTGGTGGGGGAGACCTCTGTGCCTACCCCACCAGCAGTATGTAGCGTCAGCCTTACCCAGGTCCATCGGTGACATCGCGAGCGATAGGCCGCACACACAATGCCACTCTCCCGGGCTAACCCTCACGGACCCTCAGAACGAGTGCACGCGGATCGTCGGGCCCACTCAGTCCTCTTCGAAACCCGTGTCCTCGAACCTCAGCTGGGCGGCGTTCTCTCGGACGGTACGTACCTGCTGTTCGGTGAATCCGTCGGGAGTGCTTGCGGTGATCTCGATACGGACTTCGAGCGTGACGCCGTCGGCGGCTTCCAGGTGAGCCAGCACCTCTTGTTGGATATTGGCGAAGTCGGCAGCGGGACGGTTGGGGTTGAGAGTCTTGACACCCCAGAACCTGCGCGTGACCTTCTTCGCCGGCGGAGTCGAAGGCTGAGAGCCGGGGCCCGGCGTAGGCGTGACAGCACCGGGACTGGGAGACGGGCTGATGCCTTCACCGCTATCGCTGCCGTCCGCAGGGGGGACCGGTTCGATCTGCGGCGTGGCCACAACCCGGGCGCGCTGAGCGACGGCTCGGGCTGGCTGGACGAGGAGTGTGTCGTCGGTGACGAAGCTGGGATCGGGCTTGTCGCCGTGGATCCAGAGGTTTTGGTACTCGTCGGTGGCCTCGTCGTAGCCGTCGGCGAGGGCGAAGGCGTCCTGCTGCCAGAGGAGGACGTCGGCAGCACCAAGTACAGCCTGCTCGAGTACCTGCCGGTTGGGCAGGCGCTTGAGGTAGGGGTACTGGGTGTACCAGGACCATAGGTCGCCGAACCTCACATGCCCCTTGCCCCAGGCGTTGGCCAGGGCACCTTCGAGGGCCATACGCACCAGCGTGGCCCCGAGCACCGGGGTAATCCAGCCCTTGGCCTTGAGCGCCGCGGTGACGCGCTCGGCGAGGTAACCACCGTCCTTGGCGATACGAGTGAAGAAGATGGTGGGCTTCTGGCCGGGCAGCTCGGTCGGGATCAGCGCTGCGGTGAATGCCGCCCGCACACGGTCGTCGACGGCTGCGTCCAACTGACGTGCTCGGGTGACGGACTGCTTGCGCTGCTGGGCGCTCAGCTCGAGCTCCTCGGCCTCGTCCGCGATGGACTTCCAGGCCCGGTACTCTCGCACCACTCCATCGAGTTCGGGGTAGGTATCGCGATCAGCGGCGACCATGACCAGCATGTTGCGGCGCTGCCGCTGCCCGGCACCGGCCTCCCGCAGGAGACGCGCGGCGAAATCCGTGGCGGCGGAGGCGTCCTTGCCCCAGGTGAACTTCGGGTGCAGGACCACGAGCTTGAGCACCTCGGAATCGGGGATGTCCCCGGTGTCTAGAGGCGCAGCATGCACGGCACCGAACGAAGCCTTGGATGTCTTCGCCGTGGCCTTGAGGCGTTCGACGATCGTGGCGTGCACGTCGGCCTCGCTGTAGCCGGCCGCACGGTCGGCGGCCACACGGGAGACAGAAGCAGCCAGGTCGTACCAGGAGCGGTCGCCGTCCTCGTAGAAGTAGGTGGCGCGCTGGCCCAGCAGGGCGCGGGCGTCACCGATGTGGTTGATGACGTCACCGGGAACCGCGGTGCCCAAGCGGAGCTGCTGAATGTCGACGCCCTTGTGCGCCGAGCGAAGCGTCGGGACGGTCGCCATGAACACCGATCGCGCGACACGCCTGGTGAGGGCGCGTTGACCGAACGAGGGACGCTCACGGTCGATCTGAACAGGAGTGGCCCCCTCGCCGTCGACGTCCTTGTCCACCACAGGCTTCCAGTTGTCGTCGAGATACTTGGTGATCTCGCTGAATACCTGGGTGTCGTGGACGGGCACGGCGCCGGGGGTGATGAGCGGTGTTGTGTCATGAGCGGCCCACAGTGAGTTGATGACCACGCTCATCAGACGCAGCACGCCGCGGGTGCGCTGGAACTTCGGCAGCGTCGACCAGTCCTCGTAGAGCCGGTCGAACAGCTCAGGGTGGATCGGGTAGGCCGCTCGAATGCGCTGCTCGTACGCGCCGGTGGCCGACTCGCGGGGGAAGAACCCAGTGTTCTCCTGGTAGTACTTCACGTACTGCTTGGCCACCGCCGCGATGTCCGCCAGAGCCACGGCGTCGGGTTCTTCGAACAGGCGCCGCCGCACGATCTCGAAGGATTCGATGTTGTTTGCCGGTCGCCAGTCGTCGGCGTTTCGGCCGATGGTGTGCTGCAGGGTTTCCAGCGCGACGTGCCCGTTGGGGCCGCCGACCTCCAGCGCCGAGCCGCCGCCTCCGTTGTCCAGGGAGTCGGCTGCGGGAATGGAGACCACGAGCATGACCCCCGGGATGGACTTGGCCATCTCGGTCAGGTGCTGGGCGAAGGTGTGCTGCGTTGCGAATGTTCCGCCGGGCAGGTCGTCGCGGCCCACGAGCTGGCGGGCGTAGGCCACCCACTCGTCGATCAGAATCAGCACGCTTTTGCCGCTCGCGACGACGTCCCGTACGACGGCGTCCAGCGCGTCGCCGGGATCGGTGCCGGTCGCATCAGCCATCGCGACGCGATCGAACGCCTCGCGATCTCCGAGCTGCCAGGCCAACTCCCCCCAAAGCGTGCGCACCTGCGTGCCGTCGTCCTTAGGGATCGGCTGGCTCGGGGAGAGCTTTGTGCCCACCAAGGTGACCCGCTTCACGTTCAGAGATTTCAGCGGATCGTCTTCGGCCGTCGGCAGGGAGGCATGTACGACATCCTGGACGGCCTGAGGCAGCGCGTTTGTGGTCAAGCCGCCGGAGAACAGGTGATACAAGGCCAGCATCGAGTGCGTCTTGCCGCCACCGAACTGGGTCTGAAGGTTTATCACCGGGCTTGCCCCGGCATCTCCGGAGAGGCGCTTGAGCGCACGAGTCAGCAGGTCGGACAGACCGCTGGTGAGATAGGTACGGGAAAAGAACTCAGCCGGGTTCAGGTACTCCGGCGCCGCAGTGTGGCCATGGGCCACCGCGTACAGGTCTGCGGCGAACTCTGCGGCGGAGAACTGCCCGCGGATCACATCGCCGTGTGGCTGGATGACCTCACGCCATGGCTTGATCGCCGTACCAGCCTGCATACCGGCCACCTTGACCGCCTGCGCTTCACGCGTCAGCCGGTTGCGAGTCTGCTTCTCGAAGACTTCCCGCTGGTGCTCCATGCGCATTTTCGCGATCGCATCGGTCTCGTCCGCAGTACCGATCACCGTCAACAGACGCTCGATCGTGTCCAGTGCGCGGTAGGTGTCGTCTGAGGAGAATTTCTGCCCGTGGTGCGCTGCGTTCGCAGTCTCCCGCAGCTCGGAGGCCAACGCGGACTGCGGGCGCGAGAGGTCCTTCTCGAAGACCTTCCATCGCTCGGTGACCATGCGCAGCAGGAACCGCACGTCGTCCCGTGAGTACATCTTTGCCGCGCCGAACTTCGCCTCGTCCTCTGTGGCGACCAGCTCAATCCAGTCCTTGCCGGGCGGAGTCTGGGCGGACATACGCATGTCGACCCACGGGCGCATCCCCTCGAGGAGGTGGTCGAGTCCGCGCAACACCTTCTCGTTGTTCGTCAGCGCCATCAGATTTCCTCCCCAAAGAGCGTTTCAGCCACAGCGGCTGGCCGGATCGTGGTCGATGTCGCACAAACATCGGCCCACGCTCCTCCAAGCCCATTGAACAGGCTGGCAGTCGTGGAGTCCTGAGACTCCATCAGCTCATAGATGCGGGTGGCCAGGCGGTTGACTTCGTCCAAATCCACCTTTCCCTTTACCCCGGCCATGAGCCTGGCGGCCTCTTCGCGTCCGTCGGTCGCGTACGCACGTGCCAGGTGGCTGGTGACCTCCCACAGCGACAGCCGGTCGTTACGGGCCGGGTCCCAATGGGGATCAAGGTTCTGCGGCTTGATGAGCGTGACCTTGCCGCCACCGGAAGTGATGATTCCCCCACGAGCGATTCCGTCGACCGACAATCCCAGGGGCACGGCCAGAGACTCAGCATTGCCGTAGGGACGGGTATTCCAGCTGTAGGAGCGATACCAATCCAGGCAGAATCGGGTGCTGGAGTCCAGATCGGCATCTTGCTCGTTTTGTATGGCATCGAACGTCTGGTTGATCAAAGCCAGCGCGGTCTTTACGCTCATCGTCGAGCCGTCGTCCTCCAAAACACGGGAGTAACGGGAAAATACGGCCATGCCCGGGCCCAGGATCGTCTGACGTAGATCAGCCGGAGCGATCGCACCCTCACGAATGCGTGGCAGCGCCTCCTCCAGCTCCGCATGCAATGCCATCAGAAAACCCGTGCGATCTGTCGCCATGGCGGTAGTTGCACGCGGTCGCAGGGCCAATACGATAGAGGACGCGAGGGCATTGGTTCCGGATGCAACCATTCGATTGGAAAGTTCAGAACGCACGGGCCAGGTTGCGGTGACGCTCCACCCTTGGCGAATCATTCCTTCCAGGAAGGTTGACCATCCCGTGGAAGCGACGCCATCCTTTTCGAGTTCCGCTTGTTTGAAAGCGTAGAACACGGCGATGGGGTAATCCAAGGACGCCGACTGGCGTGCGTGAGCAAAAACGTTTTCGAATCCTTCTTCGAAGAACCTCTCGGCTCGCTCCTTGTTGCCGTGCCGATAAGGATTGGCGACCAGTTCTTCTGCTTTAGGGACGAGCATGGTCTCGAAAAGGTCCGGGTGGATTCCGCGAAGGGATCGGCGTAGCCATACGTAAAAGTAGTCGGATACATCTGAGTAAACGATGTTGTCGTAGTATGGCGGATCGGTTGAGATGAGAAGTCCTTCATATCCGCGCGCCGCGGCATCTGCCTGTTTGGCTGCTCCGTTCTTTAGGGCCGGGACCTTTTCGAGGGATCGGCACACCCAAGTGAGATCTTCGAAGAAGTCGCCTGAGGATTCCCCGAACGGGTTGGCTTCTGCAAAATCCCACGCCATAGGAATTGCTTGTCGGGCGAACAATCCGCGGACTGCTTCCATCTTAGGGCTACTGTCCCAAGAATTGATCGAAGACATCTTGTTGGTGGTGCGGCTGATTGCAAATGAGATGTAGGTGGCAATGGCGTCTGCGTACGCATGGGCGCCGTCACCTCCATCAGTCAGACGCTCACCCCGAGGAACTCCGGCGGCAAGGGCGTCAGTGAATGCAATCTCGCGAGCCTCATTGACCAGGTCGCTAAGCGTGGTCAGTGCAACGAGTTGTCGGTTAGTGAAGTAGTCGGCGAAGGAGAAAAATCCCCAGCGGCGTCCCTGTGCGTTACCACCGAATGTACCTCGGGCCTGAGCGTGCAGTGCAGGGTCGCTCTGTCTGATGTCGAAGGCAGGCTCATCAGAGTTCTTCGCAGCGGTTCTGTGGGCTTCCGACGGGGGGAGATAGATGCGCCGCCTGCGCCCCACCACAACGACTGCAATCAGCTCAGGCGCAGGTTTCTTTTCGCTTAGCATGTCATGCTGAAGGTGCACTTCGGCTGCGCTCACGAATGTCTGGCAAGCAATGCACGTGGCGCCTGAGTGCCCAGACATCGTCCCGTCGTTAGTCTTCGTTGGTGCTTTCTTCGGGTCGTGCCCGATGCTGAACTCAACGCGCCGTCCGCCGGGCGCCGCCGTGTCGTCTACCACCGTCGGGACGACGTACGCTTCTTTGCCTTTCTTCTTGCCAAGCCACCAGGTACGTACCAGTGGCATGCGGATGCCGCAGGCGGGGTTCGGGCAAATCACCGTCCGAGCCCAGATCCACGCGATGACAGTGGCGTCTGTGGTCTTCCCGGTGGGCTCCCCGTCAGCCCCCAGCACAGGCACCTGTGCCTCGGGGTACAAGTGTCCAATGCGCTTTTGGGCGCGGTCACGCATCCAGGCCCCATAGCGGCGCACGTCCTCCGCTAGACCAGTGGCGCGCGGCCAAGGTCCCAATCGACTCTCCGCAGCACCCGGGAAGACGGGCGGTTGCCCCGCGAACTTCGGCGGGATCTCGATCAGGGCCTTGTTGATCAGTACAGGTACCGGATTTAGATCGCTGGCGTGAGCCTCCAGGCCCAGGCGCTGCGCTTCCAAGGGGATGGTGCCGCCGCCCGCGAACGGGTCAACGATTGCTGGGGGCTTCCCTCCCGTGCTCTTGAGGACCTCCTCACGGGCTTCTCGGTACAGACCCTCGTCGTTGATGTTCTCCCAGACCACCAGACGCCGGATGATCCCGTGCAGGCGCTCGCGTTCCGCCTTCTGTTCCTCCTCGGTGGCGAACAGCTCGGGATGCGAAGACGGGTCATCGACGAGTTGGGCGAACAGAACCGCCCGCGCGGCCGCCAGCGGTCGGCGGGCCCACCACAGGTGCAGTGTGGACGGGTGCCCGTAGCGGATCGACTTCTCGCGGGCGGACTCTGCGTTGATGTCCTCCAGCGGGAGGGAGACCTCGATGAGCTTGCGTCGAGGGACAGAACCTGACGGCGGTACGGGCTGCACTGCGGTGTTCACCTACTCAATCTAAAATCCGAGGCGCTCGAACCGTGCCTCGGGTGGCGTTCGAGCGGATGAAAGCTTGTGGGCCTTGTGCGTCAGAGAGGTTTTACACCACGGTCCCACTCGGCCTTCCACTTGCGGCGCAGGTCGTCGACGTACTTGTCCAGGACCAGGTCGGCGAAGGGGTTGAGCACATAGCGGACCTGGTCGTTCGACCCGTCTGGGGTGTCGGGGTCCACGGCGACGAGCGCGAGCCGGTAGTCGGGCTCGGCATTTTTGGCGTAGCCGACCTCGCTGGTGGTGACGGTGAAGTTGTCAGCGCCCAGCACACGCCCCTTGACCTCTATGAAGATCAGGTGGCCGTCGGGCTTGCGGGAACGGATGTCGAAGCCCTTGTTGGAGTGTGCCATCTCCTCGGGCACCCGTCCGAGCCGATGCTCGGAAGCCAGCACGGCATCTACGGCACGACGCTCGGTGACGGTGGTGTCCAGGGCGACGCTGTCCGGCGTCGGCTGTTCGCCGACCAGGCTCGGAACCGAGGCAGGCAGGACAAGCGCGGCGCTGATGATCTTCGGCGGGTGCACGGTGACCTGCGTCTCGAGGTCAAGCTCGCTTTGGCGGCGCGCGAGTCGGGCCTCCAGGGAACGCGCGCGATCACGTGCGGTGGCCGGTGAGATACGGATCTTCTTGCCTCCCGCCTGTGCCTCGGCAAGCTTGATCGACTCACCGTCCCAGTAGTTCATCTGAGCCAGCAGCCGCTGACGTACCAGCTTGCGCGTCCGCTCGACAGCCGGGACGACGCGTGCGACGACGTCGGCCCGGTGCTCGGGCAGGCCGTGCCGGATCGCCCAGCCCTGGGCGATCTTCTCAACGCCCTCGGCAAGCCAGGGCGAGGACAGTTCGGAGTCGATGGCAAGGGCCAGTGCGGTTTGCTGCTCCAGGTTCAGGTCTGCAGGCAGGGACAGGTCGAGGTACGGGGCGGGGCCGGCCGGCTGTGCGGTTCCGTCCGGCAGCACGGAAACATACTCGAACCTCTTGCTGATCGCGGTGCCGCGCCCGTCCGAGAGCTCTTCCATCAGGGCGAACACCAGCCGCGGGGTGCCGGCGGCCCGGTCCAGGAAGGTTGCTCCACGGGTCACGGTGTCGCCGTACCTGTTCAGGATCTCGGTGATGATCGCGTCCATCAACGGATGACCTGGGGCTATGAGCTCGGCGTCCGGGCGGCCGGGCATCACCACAGCTGAGGGCTCGAAAGTGATGCGCCCATAGCGCGGGCTGATGGTGCGCCGACCTTCGCGCAGAGTGGCGGGCACCTGAGTCAGCTCGAATCGGTCTTTCTCCCGCTTGGAGGCACGCCCACCCAGGGCACGCAGGGACTCCATGACGAAAGCCTGCACGAAATGGGGCTGCATGCGCCGGGCACGGGCCTCATCCATCTGCCGGCGCAGCTCGGCCAGCTCCTCTAGTCCAATCTCCGGTGTGGCTAGGGCGCGTTCCTTGATCAGCTCGTGGAGGCCGTCGGCTACGGACTTGTCGATGACCTGGTCCAGGTAGGCGCGGACCTCGGGCTGCTCGCCGTAACGGATGGCTCGCACGAGTAGGTCACGCAGCGGCTCTTCCGCGAAGGCGTTCTCACCAAGGACGTCGAAGACCTTGCCGCCGTAGGCGCGGCGCTGCTGCTCGATCTTCGTCAGCAAGCGCTGGAAGACCTGGCCCTCCCTGGTTTCGGAGGCCACGAGGTTCCACAGGCGGCAGACCTCGCGCTGGCCAATGCGGTGGATACGACCGAAGCGCTGCTCGATTCGGTTGGGGTTCCAGGGGAGGTCGTAGTTGACCATCAGGTGCGCGGCCTGAAGGTTCAGTCCTTCGCCGGCGGCGTCGGTGGCGATCAGAACGTGGCAGCGAGGGTCGTTGGTGAACTTGGTGCGGATCTCCCGACGAGCCTGTCGCGCGGTGCCACCGTGGATGGTGCACACGGCATACTCGTCGCCGCCGACCAGGGTGGTAATCCGGTTTGCGAGGTAGTCGAGGGTGTCGCGGTGCTCGGTGAAAATAATGATTTTGTGCGGGGCGTGGCGGTCACTGTTCAGACCGTCTTCGCGAGCCTTGAGGACAAGGGAACGCAACTCCTGCCACTTGCGATCCTCACCCGAGGTACGGACCTGCTGGGCGATCTCTTCAAGACGTGCCAGAACCGCGAGCTCGGCGTCCAGCTCAGCTGCCGTGCGCGCGGCGGTGGCGGCGTCCAGGACCTCGTTCTCCAGCTGCTCCAGCTCTGCGGCACCCAGCTCGTCGGAGTCGAAGTCGTCCGGGTCGAACGACAGCGTCTCGGGTGGGGGAACGAACGGGCCCGCCAGGATCTGCTCACGATAGGCGCGCAGGCGCGCGACACGGCGCCGGATCGACTGGTAGATCGCCTCCGGGCTCGACGCCAGGCGTCGCTGCAGGACCGTGAGCGCGAAGCCGACGGTGCGCCGCCTGCCTTCGGCTCGCTCGGCCCTGTTCATCTCCGTTCGCACGTACTCGGTGACCTCTTCGTACAGGTGCATCTCCAGTGGGGAGAGCGTGTACTCAACAGTCTCGGCCACTCGCTCGGGGAAGAGTGGCTTGCCCTCGAAGGTGAGCAGGTCCTCCTTGATCATCCGGCGCATCAGTCCGGTGGTGTTGGTGGAGTGCACGCCCGGGCGGTACTGCCCGGCGAACCTGTCGGGGTCCAGTAAAGCGAGGAACGTCTGGAAGTTGGCTTCCGACCCCGAGTGAGGGGTCGCGGTCATCAGCAGGAAGTGCCGGGTGATCCTGCCGAGCAGTTGGCCGAGCTCGTAGCGGCGGGTTCGCTTGAGTTCGTTGCCGAACCAGGAGGCACTCATGCGGTGGGCCTCGTCCACGACGATGAGGTCCCATTCCGACTTCGCGAGGACGGTCTGCCACTCTTCGTTGCGGGCCAGCTGGTCCATGCGCGCGATCAGCATCGGGTTGCGCCGGAACGGGTCGCCGTCGCGGTCGGCCTCCGCGAGATCGCGTGTCAAGATCGCCATCTCGATCCCGAACTTCTCCGCGAGTTCGGTCTGCCACTGCTCGACCAGCCCGCCGGGAGCGACGATCAGGCAACGCTGCACGTCCCCGCGTAGCAGCAACTCTTTGAGATAGAGACCCGCCATGATCGTCTTTCCTGCGCCAGGATCATCTGCCAGCAGGAAGCGCAGGGAGCCGGCGTGGGCCAGCAGCGTGCCGTAGACGGCGCGGATCTGGTGTGGCAGCGGGTCGATGTCGCTGGTCTCCACTGCCAGCATCGGATCCGACAGGCCCGCGTGCTGCATGCGCAGCGCCTCAGCCGCAAGACGGAACTGTTCAGGGGCGGCGTCGAACGTCCACCGGGACCTCGGTGCTTCACGCTGTAGACCAGTGATGTCTTCGGGGAAAAGTACCTGATCGAACAGGTGTCCGGAGTCGTCGCGCGCCGTAATTTGAAGAGCGTCACCAACCGGCGTGGCAGCCACGACGGTGACCGACCCCGAGGCCAATCCGGTCAAGCGGACCCCAGGCTCGACATCATCGGCGTGCATAGGACCCTTCCCCCTCCACAACCAGGCGCTGAGAAACTCGGCGCCGACCGCCTTGGACGTTGCTGCTTCATCGGAGCGTAGTTACGAGTGCCCGACGTCGCTGACGAATGCTGCCAAGGCGCTGCACATGTAGCATTCAACCACTTTCTCCGCAGACATTTCACATCGTGGTGATAATTGGAATTCAGGGGTTCTCAAGCCGCCCGCACCCGATGCTCTCCCCGCTCCAACCATCCCATAACCACCTGATGCGCCCGCCACCCATCCGGAAACTTAGGCGGCACATCCAGGTACACAGGACTGCTCCGCGGATGTCGATCCAGCAGATCCCGGATGCCGGCGCGGGCCACCACGATGCAGGCGAAGCGGTGCCGGGAGAGCAGGACGCACAGGCGGCCCGTCTCCAGGTGGAAGTCGGAGGCGTCCTGGCGGCCGGAGAGCGGGTGCCAGACGAGGGTGACGTCGAACTCGCGGCCCTGGAGGCGGTTGGCGGTGTCCACGGTGATGTCGGTCAGGCCGCGGGCGGCGAGGCGGGCGCGGACCGCCTCCACCTGTACGGTGCGCGCCGCTCCGATCGCGATGCGTGCCTCGGTCAGCCGCTCCCCGTTGACCAGCGCCCCGCGCTCCAGCAGCCGCGCCGCCGTCGCCGCGAGGGCGTCCGCCACCTCGGGGTCCTGGTCGAGGGTGTGGCGGGCGGGGAGTTCCAGGTGGCCCCAGCCGGAGTCGGCGGCCCGGGCGAGGACGTTGTCCAGCGGACCCGAGCCGTGAGGCAGGCTGCCGTACGACAGGACGCGCTCCGCTGCCGTCGTGCCGGGGACGAACTCGTAGAAGGGGTAGAAGGCCCGCTCGACCAGGGGCGCCGCCGTCTCCGGGAGGCGCCAGGAGACGGGGAGCTGGTGGCGGACGAGGTCGGGGTTGTGGGCGAGGGTGACGTCGACCGCGTTGCGCAGGGGGTCCCAGGTCAGGCCGTGCCAGCGGTCGGTCTCCACGGTGGCGAAGGGGTCGAGCTGGCCGGGGTCGCCGACGAAGAGGACCTGTGAGTCGTCCTGGGCGAACAGCGGGGCCGTCGCCAGGAGTCCGTCCGAACGCATCTGGTACGCCTCGTCGACGATGGCCCACCGCCACGGCGCGCACTTCTCGGGGGTGACGAACGACCACTTCTTCGCGGTGGACACCACGACGGGTAGGTCGCGCAGGTCCGTCACCTCCTTGCTCCCCGTGACGTTGGGGTGCCGGGTGACGCGGGGCGGGAGGATATGACCTTTGGCGTGGAGGCGGCCGAGCGCCAGGCCGGGGTACTCCCGCGCGATGCGGTCCACGAGGTCGTCGACCTGTTCGTTGGTCTGCGCGACGATCATGACCTGGTGGCCTGCGGACGTCAGGTGTCCGGTGGCCCGCACCACCAGCGTGGACTTTCCGGCTCCGGGAGGTGAGTCCACGACGACGCCACGGCCGGGCGCCGTGTCGAGGCTGGTCAAGATTCCCGCGACCGCCCGGTCCGCGCGTTCGCCGGGGGTGAGGGCTTTGGGCTCCCCGGTGGCGGGGAGGAGGGTGGTCACTCCCAGGTCTCCTCTGCGTCCTCGTCAGTGGGTTCGTAGGGCTGGGGCGGACCGCCATGGGTCCAGGGGGTGTTCTCCTCGTCCGGTAAGGCGGACGGCATGGCTGTCGGGTTGAGCGTGGTGTACGTCAGCTCCTCGCCGGTCTCCGCGAGGGTGCCGACCGGGGCCGGAGGCTTGCGCTTCCTCGCGAAGCCGCGCTCGAGCTGGAGCACCACGGTGTGGCTGCCGTCGTCCTCCTGCCGTACTTCGAGGATCCGTGCTCCTTGGCCGGGCCGGGCGGGGGACTTCACCTCCGTGCCGACCTCGAGGCCGACGCGGGTGTCGGTGCTGGTGCGGAGGGTGATCGTCGGGCGCCACACCTGGGAGCCGGGACGGTCGCCGGGGACGAAGCGGTCCTCCTCCCTGGCCGTCACCGTGCCCGTGAACGCGTCGCCGGTCAGCTCGTACTCCGCCATCACCAACGGGTCGTCGTACGCGCGCTGCGCCTCGTAGCGGGCGACCGCGTCCTCCAGGCGGGCCAGGCGGCGGGCGGCTCGGACGGCCTGGTCTCGGCGGGCCTGCGGGCGGCCGTCGGCGTCCAGGTACTCGGCGTACTCGGAGAACCAGCGCCGGTCGAGGGCCCAGCGGCCGGGGACGTGGGCGCCCTCCGGCAGATCGCGGAGCAGCTCCACGCCACGCCACATCAGCCGCCAGGTGGGCAGCATCTGGCCGTTCAGCTCACGGTCGATCTGGCGGCCGACCGCCTCACGTCCGCGGTCGTCGGACGCCTCGTCGTAGCGCGTCATCAGTTCGTGGAGCGTCCGGTCGAAGACCGGGTCCGTGGACGGACCGGGCGGCGGCCACACGGCGGGGTCCTCGGTCGCCCGCGCCGCCCGCGCGCCGTCACTGCCCTCCGGCGGGTCGATCCAGGCGAGCAGGGACGCGAGGTGGGAGTCCTCGGAAGAGCTCTGACCCGTGGCCCAGTGCGCGGCGAGCAGCCGGGTCATCGCGAGGAGCACACCGGAGTCCGGGAACTCGGACAGCTCCGCCAACCAGGTCAGCCACTTGCCGAGGGCGGGCACGGACGGGTCGACCGCGTACGGCCCCTCGGTGGCGCGCAGTCTGGTCAGCCGGCCGAGCAGGCGCACGTACGCGATGCCCTCGCCGTTCGGTACGAGGAGCTGAGGGGCCCGCAGGGAGCGCAGGCGTTCCTCCTTCTCCTTGCCGCGGCCGACGGTGTAGGGCTCCGTCTCCGTCCGGCACCCCTCGATGTACGCGATGAGGAGTGCGGCGAGGCGCTCGGCGAACCGGAAGCGTTCGGCGCGGTTGCGCGGCTGGCGGACGGTGAGGAGGGTCGGGTGCTCGGGGTCCGTGCCCGCGAGCGCGGCCAGGGGTGCGCACGCCTCGCCGGCGAGGGTGAGCGGCACCAGGACGAACGGCTTCTCGTCCAGGTGCTGGTGGCGGACGGTCGTCAGCGGTTCGGCACGGCCGGTGCGGGACGCCGTGAGCGTCGCGACGGTGGACAGGACGCTCATGCGGCCCCCCGGCGGAGTCGGCGCAGCCGGGCGGCTGCGCGCAGCAGGTCGGCGGCTTCCGCCTCGGCCTCTCCGGGGGCGGCCACGCCGTCCAGGTAGTCGAGCGCGGTGCGCGTGGAGTCGATGCCCGGCAGGTCGTTGCGCACGCCGTTGCCCAGGCGGGCCGGCGAGGCGCATCCGTCGGCCTCGTCGCGGCAGTAGCGCGCCATCTCGCAGAAGGACAGGCAGGAGGGCGTGTACGACGCGTCCAACGCCTCTATGGAGGAGGAGAGTTCGTCCGTGTCTCGGGTCGTGTCCAGGGTCGCCGTCTCGGGGAGCCCGTCCGCGATGTCCTCGGCGCGCCGCAAGCGCGAGAGTTGGAACTGGAGGGCGTCGAGTTCCTGCCGGAGGTCGATCAGGCGGCCGTAGGGGCGATTGGAGAAGTCCTTGGGGCAGACGAGCAGGAACTTGTGGGAGATCTGTTCGGTGGGCAGGCCGGCGGTGTCGAAGGCGCGGCGCAGGGCGAGGACGTACACAGCGGCCTGCTTGGCCGCCTCGGCGACGGCGGTCGGGTTGGCCTGGCCGTCGATCGCCGCGAACGAGCGGATCAGGACGACGTGGAACTTCCCCTCGATACGGTGGGTGAGCGCGTCCGGCTCCAAGTACGCTGTCTGACCGGCGACTTCGAGGGTGAGTACGGGGCGGTCGAGGATGAGCCGTACGTCCTGGCCGGAGGCCACGTGAGCGATGAGGCGGCGGGTCTCCCGCTCGCGAACGTGCAGGGCCTTGTTGCCCCCCACCTCGTTGAGGTCGGTGACGTGGGCCTCCGCCACGGGGACGGAGAGCTGCTCGCGCAGCAGCCGGATGAGCTCGGCGTACCCGCCCCACTTCACGAGGTCGTGGAACGCCCGTTCGCGGGCGAGGGCGAAGGGTGACTGGCCGAAGCGCGGCTCGTACCCGACCCGTTGAGCGAGCAGTGCCTTGTCCACTCCGGCGGCGTCGAGGACAGCGCGGCGGGCGCAGGCGGGATTGGCGGTCAGGGCGGTGATCTTGCGGGCGGTGTACGGCTGAGGGGACTGCGGACCACGCAGGCGCGCGAGTCGGCCGTCGGGGGGTTCGGACTGCTGCGAGGGCATCGTCTCTACTTCGGGAACGACTTCGGGACGGTCATAGGGAACGTCTTCGGACGGTCAGCGGGAGCTCACCGGCGTGCGAGGCGCCTGACCACGTCATCGCCGTCGGTAAGGGTCGTCAGGACAGGGTGCCACTCGCGTCGCGCAGGGCGTCACGCATCGGTGCCGCACCGAACAGTTGCTGTGCGTCGGCGAGTTGGGCACAGGCGCGCTGCGCCGCCGACTGCCGTTGCTGATCGTCCTCCTGCTGGTGGACGGCCGCTTCGGCGCGGGCGGCCGCGATCACGCGGGCGGGGTCGAGCTCCGGGGCCGCGGCATCGTAGGCGCCCGGGATCGTGAGGGCGAAACGGCGCAACAGCCGCCAGGCAGCCTCGGGGGCCGGGTGCCCCGCGGTGGTGAGTCGCTGGATCTGCTCGGCGGTTCCCACCGTGTGGGTGAGGAAGTCGGCGCGCGGGCTGAGCGGGCCGATGATCCGCCGTTCCACGGGCCAGGTTGACAGGGCCAGGAGTCCGCGTGCGGGGACGAGGCGGTCGTGGGTCAGTGCCGCACAGATGTAGTACGGGCGGGCGTAACCCTGCGCGGTGAAGGACCGTTCCTCGTCGCGGCGGAGGGAAGCGAGTTTGGTGGCGACCAGCGACTCGGTGAAGAACGCCTCGTACGCGGACGAGATGAGCTTCGGCGAGGCGGGGGCGCCCAGCAGGGTGAGCGCCTGGTGGACCTGTTCGCGGATCGGGATGGAGCCGTGCGTGGGGCGCTCCTTGCGGCGTGGTTCGCCGCGGTGTGGCTCGCCTGCGGTCGCCGGCGCCTGCGGGGGCGAGGGCTCGGTTAGTAGTGCCTCGCCGTCCGGTCCCGCCTCCGACTCGAGGGCCTGCTCCCAGACGGCCTCGGCCTCACGCAGCGCGCCACGGATGCGCGCGGTTTCGGCCTTGTCCCGTGCGCGTACAGCACCGCGCAGCTCGGTGCGCAGCTGGGACAGGCGCTGTTCGAGCTCCTCCAGTGATGCCGCCATGCGGGGCAGCTTAGCGCAGGAACCAACCTGTGCCAATAACTTCCAATGAGTTCCAAGATTCCTGCTACGGTCGAATACGGCGGCGCACCCGGCCGGTCCGAAGGGTGATGTCTGTTCCGAGACAGGTGACGTCTGTCCGAGGCAAGGGGGAGCCAATGAGTCACGACACGACGGCATGGCACAAGCCGCACTGGCTGACCGGAAACGACGGCCTCGTTCGCGTGGGGCCCGGTACGGGCGGGAGCGAGGAGCACACCTGCCCCTCGCACGCCGCCGCCAAGGCCCGGCCGGGTCTTGCGCCGGTCCGGCGTCTCCGGCTGCCGAAGCCGGAGCTCGAGATGTTCACCCTCGGGCCGGTGACGGATGCCGTCGACCGGGTCGAGTTCCACGGTGAGACGCCCGACCAGGCCCTGGCGGGTTTGCGCTCCCGCACCCCCGCCCTCCACCCCGGCCATCTGACGTATGCCGAGCACGCCCTCCGTACGTACCTGGCAGCGTGCGCCGACGACGGTGAGCAACGGCTCCAGCCGGTCCGCCCGTACTGGGTGGCGCAGCGGGAGAACGGCAAGTTCTGGGAGATGTACGCCTGGTGGCGCAGGTACGAGTCGGGCGACGGACGACTGCGCGAGTACCGGCGGCTGCGGCACGGCGAGGCCAAGGACTCCGAACCCGGCGAGATCGCCATCGCCGTGTACGTGGCCGTTCACGGGCGCCAGGCGGCCTGGCCCCGGAAGTGGGCGCGTGCCTTCGAGCCGTACGGGCCCGCCGTCCGGCCCGAGCGGGTGCGTGTCGTCGAAGTCGGGCTCGCCGACGGACGGTCGCGCGTGCAGTTCGACGGGACGGCCGAGGAGGCCGAGGCGTACTACGCCGAGCACGGGCACGCGCACGTGGCCCGTGTCGTGGCGGGCGGCAGGCCGGTACCCGGATCGTCCTGCGTCGACTGCAAGCAGTTCACGGGCTGCGAGGCCGTGCCCCGCAGGCCCGGTGTCCTCGGACTCTCCTCGCGGGTGGCACCGCTGAGGAAGGTGTCGGTGAGCGATCTGCGCTATCACGCGGCCTGCCCCGCTCAGGGTTTCATCCGTGCCCTGCACCTGCCCAAGTCCGACGAGTACGGCAGCGCGGCCAGGCTCGGCCAGGCGGTGCACGGCTGGATCGAGAAGCTGCACCGGCGCCCGGGGCCGCTGCCGTGCGCGGCCGGCGACATGCCCCCGGAGGGGGAGAACTGGACAGAGGGACGCTGGCGGGTCTCGGACGAGGACGCCGCGACCGGTCGGGACATGCTGCTCCACCACGTCGACGCCTGTCCCTTCCAGGACGCCGCCCTCATCCAGCGGGTCGAGCCCGAAGCCCTCCGCGTCGTTCACGACACCGCGGCGCAGGCCGTCGTCATCGCCAAACCCGACCTGCTCTACCAGGAGGACGGCTCGTGGGTGTGGCGGGAGCTCAAGACGACCCGGAAGCGGCGCCGTCACCATGAGGACCCTCTCGACACCTACCCCCAACTCGCCCTGGCTGTCGCACTCCTGGCGCAGGGAGCGCTGGGCGGCGATCCGGACGGCTCGCGCGTCGAGGTGGAGATCCTCCGGCCCGACGGTTCCGAGCCGCACGTGATCGACCCGACGGACCCCGGCCAGAAGCGGAAGGCGCTGTCGATTCTGCGGCGGTACGCCGGACCGTGGCGGGAGGACGAGACATGGGACCCCCGCCCCGGACCGCATTGCCGGTTCTGCCCGGTGTCCCGGTGGTGTCCGAGCGCCGCTGCCGCGCCCGACGGCACCGTCGCGGGAGAGGGGGAGGCATGGCCACGACCGGCATGAGGGACGCACGGTCCGAGGACGCAGCCGGCACGGACGAGGGGCTGCTTCGCCAGATCGCCAGCGCCCTGGCGTGCCTGTCCCGGCAGAGGACCGTGCCCAACCCGGTCTACCCGGCGAAGGTGCAGAACGCGTACAACCGCCTCGTCCTGCACTGCCTGCGCCGGGGCGAGGAACCACCGGGCAGCGTGCCGCAGATGGTCCGCTGGGCTTGTGAACTGCCCCTGATCGAGTGGCCGTTGGAGCTGCCGCCCGACAACTTTCCCGGAGCGGCCCTGCTCGTCGACCCGGAGACCCGGCTGCCGCATCAGCTGTGCCTGGAGTGGGAGGTGAGTGCGTCCGACCCGGCCGCCGAGCTCTTCGAGAACGAACGCATCCGGGAAGCCCTCGCCGTGTGCCGTGCGGCCAAGGCCCCGCAGGCGTACACCGCGTTCCGGGCTCTGCTCACCTCCAGGCCCGTCCTGACCGGCGCCGAGCTGGCGCTGCTCGGCGGCGATCCCGACTGCGGGATGCTGCTGCACGACGTGATCAAGCGCTGCTATGAACCCGTGCCCGCCTCCTACCAGCAGCGCGGCTCGTACCGGCAGTGCGCTCGCTGCAGCTGCCTGATGGTGCCGCTGCTGCACGGCGGCCACCGATGCGAACTGGACCGGTGCCGTCGCGACGGCACCTCCGACGACGGCACGCCGCTCCGTGCCGACAAAGGCGGGGTCTTCCAGCTCAGCCGCCCGCTGCGGATGTTCATCACCAGCCCCGGGCTCGCGGAGACTGATCTGCAGGCCGCCCTGGAGAAGAAGTTCGGGATCACCGCGGAGATGTGGCCCAACTACGACGCGTACGACCTGCGCGTCCCCCTGTCGGGGCGACGGCACTGGGCCGTGGACGTCAAGGACCGGGTGAACCCCGTTCTCCTGGCGCGCTCCCTCACGCCGTTCAGGAACGAGCCACCGTACGACCGGGCGTTCCTCGTCGTGCCCCGCTACCGCTTCCGCGACAACGAGGCGTATGGGCGGCAGTTCCGCCGCAACCTGCCGGAGGACCTGGCCGACCGGGTCACCCTCCTTGACGACCGGGCCTTCCTGCGGCTGGTCGCCGATGAGATCTCCACCCCGCGAGACAAGGCGGGGGACCCGCGTACCGAAGGAGGACGCCATGCGTGACCGCAGGGGATGGCACCGGCGCTGCTCACCGCAGCAGCTCACCGAGGTGTGGTCGGCGAACCTCGGCAGCTTCCGCCCTGGCGACCTTCTCGACGTCGAACTGGGCCTGTACCTCCTGCAGGACGTGACGCCCACCCGCACGGCCGCCGATGTCTGGCCGCTGCTGGGCGGGTACCCGTACAGCGAGGTGTTCGGAGACGTCCGCACCGACGAGCAGCGGCTGCGCGTTCTGCGCGCTCGCCACTACCTGTGGGACATGCGGCGACGGCACGCCTGGTCGGAGGCGCTGGCCGACTACCTGAAGGTCCCCCAGCATCTGCGTGGATACGACATCGACGGCCCGGGCTCCGTGCCGCGCCGTCGCGAGCCGTCGCGCGCCGCACGCCGTTTCGAGATCTTCGAAGAACTGCTCAGCGCTCCTCCGCGGTTCGCGACGCGGTCCATTCCGTTCGCCGAGGAGGGAGAGCACACCTTCCGGGTGCAGGACCGGACCCACTCCGTGGTGTTCGACGAGGAACTGCTGACGGACACCCTGCCGCGCGCCCACGCCCTGGACGCACTACCGGCCGGGCACGGAGAGCCCGTCGACGTCACCTGGGAAGAGCTCGAAAAGGCCGCCGACGAGATGGACGCCGTCGAGGCGACGGCGCCGGAGAGGCCGCGCAACGGCTGGGCCGGGCGGCTCCGGCGGGTGAAACTGCTCGTGCGCGACACGGAACTCGGCCGCTTCACCGAACAGGGACGGCTGAGGATCGACCGGCTGCTGCACCTCGTGGGGATGGTGGGAGCCGGCAAGTCCACCCTCCGGGACATCCTGACCTACCACCTCGTGACCCGGACACCTCGCCGGGTCACCATCGTCGTCGGTGACGTGGCCGAGACGCTCGCCGTGGTGGAACAGTTCAACCGGCTCGGTGTGCAGGCGGCGCCGATCCTCGGGCACTCCACCAGGGAACGCAACATCAACCGGCTGCATCGCCGCACTGCCACGGCTGGCGCCGCCACCATGCTCGGCCACGACCGCGCGGGCTTCGCCCACCTCAGCAGCGCCTGCCCCGTCGACGTGCTGCGCGGACTGGAAGCGCGCCGTCCACTCGGCATCCGCGAAGCACCGTGCCTGGCGATGTACACCGTCCCCGAGCAGGAGTCCATGGATGGAGATCCACTCCTCGACGACGAGACCAGCGCCAAGCGAGACTCCCAAGGCCCGAAGCCGCAGAGGCGGCTGTGCCCGTTGTGGAACCGCTGCCCGCGCCACCGCGGGGCCCGCGATCTGGTCGACGCGCAGGTGTGGGTCGCCACGCCGGCCGGTCTGGTGCACAGCTCCGTCCCCCTGCACCAGCACCAGGAACAGCTCCGGTACCTGGAGCTCGCGTGCCGGCTCAGCGACCTGATCATCGTCGACGAGGCGGACCGGGTGCAGATGCAGCTCGACACGGCCTTCGCGCCGGCCAGCACTCTGGTGGGCAAGGCCCCGAACTCCTGGTTCGACGAGGTCGCCGTCCACAAGTTCCAGCAGATGGCCCGGGACGGCCGGCTCCAGCTGTCCGCCCGGGACGTCGACGACTGGACCAACGCCGTCAACACGGTCAGCGCAGCCACCGACCGCCTCTTCGCCCTGCTCGTCAAGGACGACAAGCTCAGGCGGTGGATCAGCGTCGACTACTTCAGCGCCTTCACCCTCCACAACCTGCTACTGGACAGCTGGTTCCCGGGGCGGAAGGAGGGCGAACGCCCGCCTGTGGCGGCCCGGACGCTGGACGGTGCGCTCGGCCGGTTCCGCGACGACCCGCTGCACGAGCAGCAGAGCACGGGCGACGACGATGAAGTGACACCCTTGGTGAACACCTTCGTCCATCTCACCCTGGAGCTCCTGCACGCGCCCCAGGGAGCACGGACGCGTGAGAGGCTGCGCGAGACGCTCACCGGCATCGTCGGAGACGACAGCACTGTGCTCGCGGACGCCGATCTGCAGGCCCGGCGCTTCGAGTTCACCCTGCTCCTTTCCGCCCTGCACAGCCGTCTCGACTTCATGACCACGCTGTGGCCGCGCGTCGAGGCCGCCCTCAATCTCGAGAGCGCCTCGAACGTGCTCTCCCGCAGGCCCCCCAAGGACTATGAGGCGGTCATCCCCGAGTCGCCCATGGGCAACGTGCTCGGCTTCCAGTTCCGCCACGACGACCGTGAGCGGGATGGTGACCGCAGCGGTGAACTCCGCTTCTTCCACTGCAACGGCGTGGGCCGCGAACTGCTCATGCGACTTGGCGACCTGTGCGCCGTGGACGGCCGCCCGGGCCCGCACGTCCTGCTCATGTCTGCCACGAGCTGGGCGGGTACCTCGAGCAGGTACCACGTGCACGCCGAGGTCGGTGCTGTTCTGCGTCCTCACGACGAGGAAGTCGAAGCCGTCCTGGGCAGCGAGTTCCGCAAGGAGTTCCTGTACTGGCCCGGGAACGACCGGCCCAAGCCGCTACGCCTGTCCGGCTGTGACCCCGAAGAACGACCGCAGGCCCTTCTGCACATGCTGCACCAGCTCGCGGTGCCCGACCGGAGCCTGCCCGACGCCGAGAGCATGCTGGACTCCGAGCTGAAGGAGATCGACGATCCGGACCGCCGCCGCATCCTGTTGCTCGTCGGCAGCTACGACGAGGCACGCCGGGCCGCCGAGTACCTCAACCAGATCCCCGAATGGACCGGCCGCGTCACCCGACTCGTGTCCGACGACGCCGACTCAGACTCCGCCTGGACTCGGCTGCCGGAGGATGCCGCCGCACGGACCCTGCCCCGCGGTGACGTGAAGGCATTCCCCTCGGTCGGCGGCGAGATTCTCGTCGCGCCGCTGCTCGCAGTCGAGCGGGGACACAACATCGTGTTGCGCGGTGGCAAGGCGGCCATCGGCACCGTTTACTTCCTGGCACGCCCCCACCCACGGCCCGACGACATCTCACTGGCCATCCAGTCCATCAACGACTGGGCTGTACGCCAACTCCGCGATGTCGACGGGTCCTTCCGCCAGAACGCGCTCGCCGCCGCCACACCCGACCAGGCAGCTGTGGGGTTCCGCAGCCGCGCACGCCGTCAGTGGAACCGCTTCCTCACCCGGCGGCTGGCCTGGTCCAGCCTGCGGGACGAGGAGAAGGCGGCGTTCACCTGGGACCAGCTCGTCGTCATGTGGCAGGTCATCGGTCGCCTGGTACGCGGCGGCGTGCCGGCCCGCGTGGTCTTCGTCGACGCGGCTTTCTCCCCCCGAGAAGCCGGATTCCAGGACAGGGATACCCCTGACACCAGCCTGCTGGCGAGCATGCGTGAGGTGCTGGCCCCCTACTTCGAGGACGGGAACCCGGCGGGGCAGCATCCCGCCCCGATCGACAAGTCCCTCGTCCGTGAGCTGTACGAACCGCTCTACCGCGCCCTGGTGGACATGGGCTGACGGCATCTGCCACCACACCGCACCACATTCGCGCCGTGTCCGCGTCGCGTCCGCACACTTCCCGCCTTGCCCCGAGGAGAACGGCACCATGGCCTACCAGTACAACCGCCCGGCGGCGTACCTGCCCGACCCGGCACAGGGCCCCTTCATCGTCCCGATGCACACGCTCTCCCTGCCCGCCCACTGGGAAGAACCACTCCTGCGCCTCTACCACGGCGGTATGCCCGAGGGGCAGGCCGAGCGACGGCGCCGCGTACCCACAGCGGCGGTCAACCAGCTGTTGCGCGCCACCGCGCCGGACATCGTCACGGTCGACTCCACGGCACGGTTCGGCTCGGATAACCCCTGGCTGTACTGCCAGGAGGCGTACACGATGGCGGTGACGAACCTCTACATCGCCACCTGGCTCAAGGGCCTCCCGAGCAATACCGACGATCCCGAGACCACGGCCCTGCTGATGAACTGCTTCCGTGACCTCGACACGGCGGCTCTCAGCTGGCGGCCCGGCAGGGTCGACCTCCTCGAGCAGAAGGTGTCGTCCGGAGGAACCGCTCTGCCTGTGCCCCACGTTTACCGGCTGCTTCCCGACCTCCTCGCCGAACGGATCGCGCGCCAGGGACCGTACGAACACCAGGGGCGGCAGCTGACGTTCCGACAGGTCGCCGGCCGCCCAGGAGCCCGGGGGCAGGGGAGCGGGGGCGCCGAGCTGATGTCGAACGTGATCGAGTACGTACCCAGGCGGCGCGGTGGCGGCGACGGCAGGCCGGCCTACTATGCGGCTACCCTCCGCATCACCGTGCGCACTGTTCCCTTCTCACCCGTCCCTCGCGTCCACGTGGCCGCCGGCGTGCGTCGGTTCGTCACCGGCAAGGTCTATATGCCGTACGGCAAGGGCGTGTCTGCCTACCTGCTCCCGGACGACTCCCTCGTCCACGACGGTCCGAAGCCCCAGCGTTTCGCGGTCGCCATGCTGGACTGGAAGAACGGCACCACGGACTGGCGTCAGGGCGGAGCAGAAGGAATGCTCGCCCGGATCAGCGCCCTTGACGCACTGCCGTCCCCGGACCGGCTGGTGAAGGAGGCCGACCACTGGATCCACGGTCGGGACGGAATCCGGATCGCGATCGGGCACCAGGCGGCCATGGGCAGGCACACGATCGGCACCGGACTGATGCCCAGTGAACGCCGACGGCTGATCGAGTGGGCGGAGGAAGCCATCGCTCCCGAGTTCGTGCCCGTTCCCAAGCTTGAGCGCAGTGCCTACGCGCGGCCGCCGAAGAAGCAGCTCAAGAAGCTGCCGTCCATTCCCAAGGACATGGAAAAGAAGGATCCCGAAGACCTCGCGGTCATCCTGGACAAGCGTGAGCTGGACGCGGCCCACAACGCTCAGGTTCTGCGGGCACGCCTGGCCGAGGCACTCGAAGGGGAAGACCTCACTGCGGTCGTGCTCCACCAGAACGACGCCATTCGCGATCAGATGATCGCCGCGGCGGAGACGGGGCTGGGGCTTGCCGGACACCGGCGTGAGCAGGGCCCCGATACCTGGGTGTGGGAGGCGGAGGAGCTGACCGTCCGGCTGCATGCGCGGCCCCTGGGCGCTCTCGGTGCACCGCTGGGGGGCGACAGCGTGCCACGCCGGGGACAGGAACACGACAAGGCAATCGAGGAGCGCCGTACCGGTGTCGCGCGGGCTACGGCCGCCCTGCGGGAAGCCGTCCCCGGCGTGCGGCTGGCCTTCGTGGAACTCGACGGGCAGGATGCCTTCCGCCACGCCAAACGACGGGCCGACCCCAAGCACGCGATCCGCCTCGGCTGCGCGGACGCAGGCCTGGTGACCCAGTTCATCCGTCCACCGGACCCGGACGCGGAGCCGGAGGAGGCTCTCGCCGACGCAGGTCTGCGTGCCGCCGCGGCCTGGTCGGACGGCCTCCGCCAGACCGGTATGCGGCTGGTGCCTCAGCACCGGCTCGGTGACACGCTCATCCCCGCGAACCTGAACCAGGTGGCCTTCCACCTCGCGGAACGCCGCCTTGACGGGCCCACGGGCAAGCAGCAGTTCACGCCCATCGCGGTGCTCATCCGGCCGGGCGCGAAATGCGTGCTGGGCAAGTCGGCCGACATGCACGAATGGGTGCCGTACCCCGAACTCCTCAAGTCGTTGACGGGACGGGTCGAAGGCAGGAAGAACAGTGCGGAGCAGTCGGCCCTCACGGCGGCGTTCGTCAAGAAGACCCTCGCGCAGCTGCGCAGCACCCCGACGCTCGTCCTGGCTCATGCCCAGGACGTCCGGAAGCGCTGGCCGTGGCTGAGGAACGACGCTCTGGAACGGGACCGGCTCGGCCTCGACGGAGGTCCCGTTCAGCGGATCGGTCTGTACGGCAAGCAGCTCCGTGTCGTCCGGATCGCCGACGGCAGCCGGGACGAGACGGCACAGTGCTGGGCCGAAGCGGAGGAACTGTTTCCCGAGCTGGAGGGCAAGCAGAGCGGGGGCATCGCGATGGGGCTGTGGCGGCCCGGAGCGCGGGGGGACTCGGACCGCGTCTTCTACAGCACCATCGGCAAGTCCGGCACGCAGACGAAGCTCACCAACGATGACGCCAAACTGACTTCACACACCAACGCTTCGGGCAACAACGCCTACCGGCCGACGGCGAACGCCTGGAACCCGGACCTCCTGGAACTGACCGTTGCATGCCTCCAACCCGGAGACGACGCGGAGGCATGGGCCGCGTTGGTCCACCAGCAGCGTTTCAGCGAAGACTATCGCGATGGGCTGGCTCTGCCTCTGATTCTGCATCTTGCGAAACTCGCGGACGACTACGCTCTGCCTCACGAGAACGAGGATGTCATCGACCCGACGGAGCCCCAGGCCATGGCCGCGTCGGATCGGGCTCCATCGGGCCAGCTGACCCTCGACTTCGACCTCGATGACGGGGATGGGGAGTGACCTGCTGAGGTTGAACTCGAGGTGTCGTAGGGGCCGACGGCCGGACACCCGGTGAGAAGAAGCAGCTCTTCGATCCTGCCTGTCTGTGGCGTGAGGGGGCACGCCGGTGGCTGCGGTCCATGCGACAGCGCCCGCGGCGTCGGTGGGAATCTCAGAGCCTGGCGGCGATATTCAAGTTGAGCTATGCCTGCCGATGCTGTTCGGTCGGCGACCTCACGTTCTTCACCTGTGCTGTCGATTACCTTTCCGCGCTTCACGTCGCAGGCCCCGTACTCGGCAGTCGTCACCGAGGTCTGTCGTGAGGACCGTCCGGGAGCCGAGGGCGTCGGCTACCGCCTGGAGGGAGGGGGACGGTGGCCCCGTCATCAGGACCGCGAAAGAGTCGCCGAGCAGGGTGTCCAGGCGGGTGCGGTGTTCCGGGGGCCCGGCCGCCGTTACCCACGGTTGAGGGCACGCGGCCCAACAGACGGCGGCCCGCCCCGAGGGGGCGGCGGCAGACCAGCGGGCCCGCCGTCAGCCCCGGACTGAGGTCGCGGGCCGCGGCCGTGCTCAGCCCGGGGATGCGGGCGGCCGCGTTCAGGGCACCGCGGCGGAGGGCCGCGGCGTCGTCCTGGCCGCCGGTCATCGCCCAGCCCATCGCGACCGCGAGCCGGATCATGTGGCGGGCGTGCGGCTTGCGTTCGCCCTCGTACGTGTCCAGCAACCGCTCGTCCGCGCCCCGCCGGAGGACGGCGGCGAGCTTCCAGGCCAGGTTGTGCGCGTCCCGCAGGCCCGCGCACAGGCCCTGCCCGATGAACGGCGGGGTGAGGTGGGCAGCGTCGCCGAGGAGGAAGACCCGGCCCCGGCGCCAGCGGTCGGCGATCCGCGCCCGGAAGGTGTACCGCGCCTGGCGCAGCACCTCGAACTCGGAACCACACGTGAGGTCCACCCACGGGGCTACCAGTTCCCGCAACAGTTCCGCAGTCGGCTCCGTGTCGTCCCGGAGCCGGAACTCCCAGCGGTAGCGGTCCTCGGCGATGCGCATGAACGTCGCCGGGCGCCGTGGGTCACAGATTTGTTCTACGCCTTCCCAGCAGCGGACCGGGAGGCTTGTACGGACGTCGACGACGGTCCAGCGTTCCTCGAAGCGCAGGTCCTGCCAGCCGGCGCCGATGGCCTCGCGCGTGAGGCTGTTGGCGCCGTCGCAGCCGAGGACGGCGTCCGCCCGCAGCAGGTGTTCGCCCGTGTCGTCGCGGTAGGTCACGCGGACCGGACCGTCGTCGTCCTGCTCGACGGCGACGACCTCCACGCCGCCGCGCAGCTCGCACTCCGGCGTGCGGGCAAGGGCCTCGCGCAGGACCCGCTCCAGCTCGGGCTGGTCGAACATGCTGGTCTGCGGGAAGCCGTGGGCGCCCTGCGCGGCGCGTGGGAACTCGGCCAGTACCCGGTGCCGGGCGTCCAGCAGCCGTAGCCCGCGTGCGGGGCGGGCGATCGCGGCGAACTCCGCCTCGACGCCGGCGGCCTGGAGGATGCGGCGGGCCTCGTCGTCGGCGGCGACGGCACGCGGCAGGGGGTAGACGCGGTGGTGGCGTTCGAGGACGACGGTACGCACGCCGTGCCGGGCCAGGAGGAGGGCGCTGGTCACGCCCACGGGTCCGGCTCCGACGATCACCACGGGTGCGGAGGCCGAGGGGGACTCGACGGTCATGTGCGGCTCTTTCGGGTCTCGGAGTCTGGGTGTTCGGTCTCGGTCGCGCGGGTCATTCCGCGTGAGTCACGGGCGTGCGCTGCTCCCCGAGGTCGATGCGCCCGTCCGGCGTTGCGATGGTCGCGGTCACCACGTCGCCGTGGCGCAGGTAGCGGGGGTTCTTCGCCTGGCCCTTGAAGAACGCCCTCCACTTCATCGCGGGCGGCAACAGCGCGGCGATCTTCTCGACGGGCTTCGGCGGGGCCTTGAGTGCGGTGCCGCCGGGCGTGCCCGTCAGCAGCAGATCGCCGGGGTCGAGGGTCTGGAACCGGGCCAGCAGGGTGAGTGCCCGGGCCGGACGGACGATCATGTCGGCGAGGGTGCGGTCCTGACGCGGCTCGCCGTTCACCGACAACCTCAGCCGCAGGTCGGGGAGATGGGCGAAGTCCTCCGGCTCCAGCAGGCAGAGGACCGGGCCGGTCGGTGTGAAGGTCGGGTACGACTTGCTCTCGTAGAACTGCGTCCTGGTCAGCTGTACGTCGCGTGCGCTGACGTCGTTGGTGATCACTAGTCCGGCGACGTACGACGGCAGGTCGTCGTCCTCTACGACTGTGCCGACGGGCAGGGGGGAACCCAGGACCAGGCCCAGCTCTATCTCGTAGTCGAGGAGCCGGACGTGCTGCGGGCGGACGATGGTGTCGTGCGGGCCGCTGACCGACCCGGACGCCTTGCGGAAGAAGGCGGGCGGGATATCGCCGGTGAAGCCCGAATCGCGGGCGTGGCTGCGGTAGTTGACCATCTGGGCGACTACCCGGCAGGGGGTGGTGACGGGGGAGAGGGGGACCAGGTCGGCGACCGGTGTGCCTGTCTCGCCGGACAGAGCCGCCTCGCGTACGGCGGTCCGGTCGGCCAGCAATTCGGCCGTGGTGACGGCCTTGGTGTCGACGGGGACGGCTCGGTCGCCGAGGGCGACCCACCAGCCGTCGGCCGTGCGCAGGACGTTAGTGCTCATGTCGGTTGCCTTTGGTGAGAAGAGGTTCAAGAACGGGGGTCAGGAGTTCGCGGCCTTCAGCAGGCCCAGCAGGCGTGCCGGGTCCAGTTCGTTGTCGCCCCGCAGGGTCTGGACGACGTCGCGGATCCGTTGCGGGGAAGGGCTCGCGCCGAGGAAGTCGCGGGTGGCCGGTGGGCCCCACTGGGCCAGGCCGCTCGTCGACATGGGCGCCCAGCCGGGCTCGATGTCGCAGGAGAACAGGTCGCCGTCGGCGTAGTGCTCCAGCATGAGGCGGTCGGGGTCGCGCCAGTAGTCGAAGAGCTGGCTGCCCTGGATGTGCCGGCCGATGCCCCAGCTGCGCCGGTAGCCGCGCTCGGTCAGGTACTCGCCGCCCGCGGCGATGGAGTCCAGGTCGGTCACCTGGTAGGCGGAGTGGACGTAGCCCGTGCCCGGCCCCAGATGCATCGCCAGTGTGTGGTGGTCCACTGCCAGGCCGCCCTGGTCGCAGCGGATGAACGCCATCGTCGGGCCGCGGTCGCGCTGCCCGTCCAGGAACAGGAAGTCGGACACGATCATGCCGAGCGTGTCCAGGTACCAGTCCAGGGCCCGGGTGAACTCCCGCGTCTCCAGCACCACGTGGCCCAGCCGCTGGATTCGGGACGGCTCGCGCGGGGGCCGTTGCGTGGCGTTCGTACGGCGTTGCTCGGTGCCCGTGTTGAGGAGGAGCGGCCGTTGTCCGGGCAGCGGCGGCAGGTCCTCGCCGCAGTGCGCCACGCGCACGGGGAAGCCCGAGGGGTCGAGCAGGTCGACCGCCCTTCCGCCGCCGGGCACATCCGCGTCCCGAACGGCCGTGCCCGTCGCCCGGGCCAGCCGGTCCAGGTCGGCCCGCTCCGCCGCGCGGAAGGCCGGGCCGATGAAGCGGGACGTACGACCGCGCCGGATCACCATGCACGGTGAGCCCGCGAAGGTGCCGCGCAGCCACAGCTCCCGCTCGGTGCGGGCGGCGACGCCGAAGCCGAAGTCCCGGGCGAAGACCTCGGCGCGGTCCAGATCGGGCTTCTCGAACTCGAGCCAGGCCAGGTCGGGCACCTTGATCACCGGGTTCCGGGAGCGGCCGGGGTGCTCGCCGCGCAGGGCGCCCCGCTCGCTGTGGAGGTCCTGATGAGCCGTCTTGGACATGACGTCCTCCATGCGACATCGCTCTATTGAGGAAATCTGTATTGAGGAAATCATCAGCATTGACCATTCAATCGTCAATAGTCGGCCCTGAGTGAACTGAGGATTTCATCAGGACTGTGTTGACTAGACTCGCGCGCATGCCGTCGTCAGCTCCGCCCCGCAATCGCTTCGAACGGCGTCGTGCCGAGACCCGGCAGGCGCTCGTCCGCGCGGCGCGGCAGATCCTCGCCGAGACCGGGGACACCAGCGCGAGCATCCAGCTGATCGCGGAGCGCGCGGACGTCGGCTTCGGCTCCTTCTACAACCACTTCGAGTCGAAGACGGAACTGTTCGACGCGGCGGTGCGGGACGCCCTCGAAGAGCTCGGCCAGGCCTTCGACGAGCATCTGCGGGGCGTCGACGACCCGGCGGAACTCGTCGCGGCCGGCTTCCGCCTCAGTGCACGCCTGGCCGACTCCCGGCCCGAGCTGATGCAGGTGCTGCGCCACCGCGGCCTCGGGCACATCCACTCGGAATCGGGGCTGGCTCCGCGCGCGGTGCGTGATCTGGAGGCCGGTATCGCCTCCGGCCGGTTCACCGCCGCCGATCCCACCGTCGCGGTGACCGCCCTCGGCGGCTCGCTGCTGGCGCTGGTGGAGCTGCGGTTCGCCCGGCCGGAGCTTGACGGCGACGAGGCCGCGTCCAACCTGGCCGAGATGCTGTTGCGCATGCTGGGAGTGCCGCCCGAGGACGCCCGTGACGTCGCCCGCCGCCCCCTGCCCGACCTCGACTGACAGGGGCTGAGCGCCGTGACCAAACCCGCTGCCCGCGAACCGCTGCGCCGCAACTCCCGTTCCAACCGGGCCCGCATCCTCGCCACCGCCCGGCAGGAGCTCGGCCGGAACCCCGATGTGACCCTGGAGGAGATCGCCCGGGCCGCCGGGGTGGTCCGCCGTACGCTCTTCGGGCATTTCCCGGGGCGCGCGGCCCTGCTGGAGGCGCTCGCCGAGGAGGCGTCCGAGACCCTGCGCGGTATCGCGGCCGGAGTCCCCGACGCCGAGGAGGCGCCGGAGCGGGCCCTGGCCCGGTTCGTCCTGTCGATCTGGCCCGTCGGCGACCGCTACCGGCTGCTCCTCTCCCTCGCCCGCCAGGACCTGGGCACGCAACGGGTGTCCGAGACCCTCGCCCCGGCCCGCAACGAGGCCACCGCGATCCTGGAGCGCGGCCAGCGCGCGGGCGTGTTCCACGACCATCTGCCGGCGGCGGTGCTGAGCGCCGCGCTGGAAGCCGTCACGCTTTCCCTGCTGGAGAGCGTCAACTCGGGTGCGTGGGAGGACGACGGGACCCGGACGGCGGTGGCCACGCTGGTCGCCGCGGGGGTGTCGGACGAGGCGGCTACGACGATCGTCGGGGACGTGGCGTCGGAGAAGCGGGTCGACGCGTCCGACAGCTGATCGCGGCGGCACTGGTGAGCCGCTGACCTGTGTGTGAGTTCATCCCGCGGGCCCCGCGGCGGTGTCCGCCCCCACCGCGATCAGTGCGGCCCTCGCGCTGCGCGTGCCGTCGTCGCTCCACGTGCCGGCGTTCACGCACTCCAGGAGGGCCAGGAGGAATCTCTCGAGCGCTCTGCCGAGCGGGACCGGCGGGATGCCGGTGCGGAAGGCGCCCTGCCGCTGCCCCTGCTCGATGATCGCCGTCGCCATGTCTCGGGCGGGGGCGAGGATTTCGTCGACGCGTGCCGTCTCCAGGTTCTGCGGCCCGAGTCTCAGCAGCATGCGGTAGCGGTCGCCGACGGGCCACAGCGCCTGGACGAAGCGCGTCAGGGCGGTGACTGCGTCGGGGTCGGGGACCACCGCCGCCAAGGCGCCGCGCAGTGCCTCCGCGGCCTCCGTGGCGAGGCCCTCCACCAGCGCGGACCGGCCGGCGAAATGGCCGTAGACGGTGCGGCGCACCACCCCGGCGGCCTCGGCGATGTCCGTGAGGCTGCTGTCGGGGTCGCGGCCGAGTTCCCGCCGCGCCGCTTCGAGGATGCGGGCCCTTGTGGGGCGGGCCGGGCGGCGTGAGCGGGTCATGACGGATCGGACCTTCGGGCGACGGGGAGGGCGGCTCGATATTTGCACACCAATGGGCAATAAACTAGTCTGCACATCGTTGGGCAAATAACTGCCCCGTTGCTTTGCCCGTCGCTTCACCCCCGAGGAGCCTCCGATGCCGCTGCTTGCCGACACACCCGCCGAGAAGACGACAGCCCCCTATCCACGGCGCTGGTGGGCCCTGCTGGTGCTCTGCCTGAGCCTGCTGATCGTCGTCATGGCGAACACCTCGCTGATCGTGGCGGCGCCGGACATGACGAAGGACCTGGGCCTGACCAGCAGCGATCTGCAGTGGGTCGTCGACGGCTACACGGTCCCGTACGCCGCGCTGATGCTCGTCCTGGGCGCGATCGGCGACAAGTACAGCCGCCGCGGGGCGCTGATCCTCGGTCTGCTGATCTTCGCGGGCGGCTCGGTGATGGGCGGCATGGTCGACGAGACCACCCTCGTCATCACCGCCCGCGCGATCATGGGCATAGGTGCCGCCGTCGTCATGCCGGCCACCCTGTCCCTGCTGGTCGCGATCTTCCCGAGGGCCGAGCGGGCCAAGGCCATCACGGCCTGGAGCGCCACCTCGGGCCTCGCCATCGCCGCCGGCCCGCTCGCCGCCGGCTGGCTGCTGGAGAACCACGCCTGGGGCTCGACCTTCCTGATCAACGTCCCCATCGCGGTCCTCGGCGTCGTCGGCGCCCTGCTTCTCGTGCCGCCGTCGAAGGCGGAGCGGATGGGCGCCATCGACTACGTCGGCGGGCTGCTCTCCATCGTCTCCATCGGCTCCCTGGTCTACGCGGCCATCGAGGGCCCGCACTTCGGCTGGGGCACCGGCCCGATCGCCGCGGCCGTGGTCGCCGGCTTCGGCCTGCTCGCCTTCGTCGCCTGGGAGCTCCGCCACCCCAACCCCATGCTGGACGTGCGCAAGTTCAGGGAGCGCCCCTTCAGCGGGTCGATGCTCGCGGTGCTGTTCTTCTTCTTCGGCACCTTCGGCTCGATCTACTACTCCACCCAGTTCCTGCAGTTCGTCCTCGGCTACAGCGCGCTGGAGACCGGCGTACGGCTGCTGCCGCTGGCCGGAGCCGTCTTCGCCGGGGCCGCGGTGACCGGCCGGCTGGCCCCGAAGCTTGGCGTCAAGCTGGTGGTGGGGACCGGTATGGCGCTCGGCACGGTGGGCGTCCTGCTGCTCACGCGGATCGAGTCGGGCTCCACGTTCACCGACTTCCTGGCGCCACTGCTGCTGCTCGGCTTCGCGATCGGCCTGAGCCTCTCCCCGGCCACCGACACCATCATGGGCTCCTTCCCGGAGTCGGAACTGGGCGTCGGCGGCGGCGCCAACGACACCGCCCTGGAGCTCGGCGGCGCCCTCGGCATCGCTGTCCTCGGCTCGCTCCTCGCCACCTCCTACAAGGACAAGCTGTCCGACCTGGTCGGCGGCCACCTCCCGGCCACCGCGATGGACACCGCCCAGGACTCGGTGGGCGGCGGCCTCGCGGTCGCCCAGCAGGTCGCGAAGAACCCCGACGGCGGGGCCCGGCAGGCCCAGGCCCTCATCGACGCGGTGCACGAGTCCTTCGCCCACGCCATCGCCCAGACCAGCCTCGTCGGCGCCGTCATCATGGCCGCCGGAACCATGATCGTCATCGCCGTGCTGCCCGGCCGCAAGGCCGCCGGCCGGCACAGCCAGGCCGAACCGGCGGCGGAAGCCGACCGGGAGGAGGAGTACGCGGAGTCCGCTCAGCGGTGACGCCCGGCCTCCCCCCTCAGGAACCGGGTGAAGGACCTGCCCCACGCCTCCACGGTCTCCCCGGTGAACAGGTCCGTCGAGTACTCGAAGGTGACCGTGACGCGGTCGGCCTCCGGGGCGATCACGACGTACAGCTCGTTGCGCGCCACGCCCTGGACGGGGAGGGCGTGTACGGAAGCCGCCACGCCCTGGAGGTCCACGGCCGGTGGCTCCGTGGTGATCACCGTGAACAGGACCGTCGGGAACAGGGCGCCCTTCAGGTCGGGTGAGACCAGGGACACCACGTCCGTCAGGGGGAGTTCCTGGTGGTCGAGGGCCGTGAAGAGGGAAGCGCCCAGTTGCGCCACCAGGTCGCCGAAGGCCTCTGCCTCGCCCAGTCGGGCCCGCAGCAGTACGGCATCACCCAGGATGCCCACGATCTCCGCACGGTCGCGTCGGACACGGTTCGCGCTCGACGCCGCCAGGACGATGTCGTTCTTCTCGCCGCACAGGTCGCCCAGCCACCTGGCGAACAGGGCCGCGAGGACCGTGTAGGTGGTGGTGCCCAGGCGGGTCGCCGTGTCGGCCAGGAGGGCGGGGGTGTCGTCGTCGATGACCCAGGTGTGCAGGGCGCCCCGGCCGGACAGCGTGCCGGGGTGCGGGTGGTCGTAGGGGAGGGGCGGGCGCAGGGGGATGCCTTCGAGTTCCGTGCGCCAGAAGCGTTCCAGGGCCGCCCGGCGGTCGTCCGGCAGTGCGTGTTCCGATCGGGCGAAGTCTGTGAACTGTTGTACGTCGCCGGGTAGTTGAGGAGTCCGCCCCGCCCGTCGGGCGTTGTACAACTCCTCCAGGTCGCGCCGGATGAGGCCCAGGGACCAGCCGTCGCAGACCGCGTGGTGGAAGACCGTCACCAGGATCCAGTGGTCCGGGGCGACCCTCGCCAGGCGGAAGCGGTGCAGCGGGGCCTGGTCCATCGCGAAGGGGGTGGACACCTGCTCCTCGCACCAGCGGTCCACCGCGTCCGCCGACGCACCCGCGAGGTCGGTGATCGGCAGCGGTACCGGGATCTCCGCCAGGACCTCCACCGCGTACTCCCCGTCCTGCCGCCGTACGGAGCGGCTGCGCAGGGCGTGATGGCGGGCCACCAGGCCGGTGAGGGCCTGGTGCAGGGCTCCGGGGTCCACCTCGCCGCGCAGGTCCATGCGGTGGGCGATGTTGTAGACGCTCGGGTCGGGGAGCGCGTGGTGGCGGCGCCACAGCCGGCGCAGGGTGGACGGCATCGGCGCGGTGTCCACGACACGGCCCCGTGCGGCGATGCCCCGGACGGTCGGATCCAGGAAGAAGTCGGCCATCGTGAGGTCGACGCTGGCCTCGTCCCGCATGCGGTTCAGCAGCCTGATCGCGCTCAGGGAGTGGCCGCCGAGTTCGAAGAACGACGTGGTGACCGGGACCGGGTCCGTCTCCAGTTCCTCGCACCACAGGTCGTGCAGCGTCTTCTCCAGGGCCGTGGCCGGCGTGGCGTCCGGGTCCCCGCCGGAGCCGTCGCCCGGCTCGGGCAGGGCCGTGCGGTCCAGCTTGCCCGAGGCGTTCACCGGGAGGCGGTCCAGGGACACCCAGCGTCGGGGCACCAGGTGGTCGGGCAGGTCGGCGGCGAGTGCGGCGCGCAGGGGGTGGAGGCCGGCTCGCGGGTCGGTGGGGACCACGTACGCGACCAGTTCCGTGTCGCCGTGGCGGTCGCGGCGGGTGAGGACCGCCGCGTCCCGGACGGCGGGCAGAGCCGTCAAGGCAGCCTGGATCTCGCCGGGTTCGACCCGGTAGCCGCGGATCTTGACCTGGTCGTCCGCCCGGCCCAGATAGTCCAGGGTGCCGTCCGTACGCAGACGGCCCAGGTCGCCCGTGCGGTACAGCACCCCGCCCGTGCCGTCGTCGAGGAAGGCCGCGGCGGTCTCGGCGGGGCGGTCGTGGTAGCCGTACGCCACCGGCGTCCCGCCCACATGGATCTCGCCGACCGCCCCGACCGGGACCTGCCGGCCTGTGCCGTCCAGCAGCAGGACGCGTGCTCCCGGCACCGGGGTGCCGATCGGCGGCCATTCCCCGCCGTCCGGGTCGACGCGGTGCGAGGTGACGATGACCGAGGTCTCCGTGGGGCCGTACTGGTTGTACAGCGCGCAGCGCGGGTGCGCGGCGAGGAACCGGCGGAACGCGGCCGTGAGCTGGAGCGCCTCACCGGCCGAGAACAGCTCGCGCAGGGACGGCAGTTCGGGGGCGGTCTCCATCAGGTACTTCAGCGGGGTGCAGGGCATGAACATCCGCTGCACCTCGTGACGGCGCACGGCCTCGGCCACCGCCGCCGGGTCGTGCCGTACGGCGTCGTCGACGAGGACCAGCGCGGCCCCCGAGGCCAGCGTCGTGAAGATCTCCTGCACGCTGACGTCGAACGCCGGTGACGTCCACTGCAGGGTGCGGAGCGCCGGGTGGCGGCTCAGCTGCCCCCGGACCAGGTTCGCCGGGCCCCGATGGGGTACGACGACGCCCTTCGGCCGGCCGGTCGAGCCCGAGGTGTGGATGCAGTACGCCGGGTCCTCCGGGCGGGCTCCCTCCGGTACGGGCCCGGTGGGGAGCGTGTCGTCCACCTGCTCCACCCGCTGGACGGGCAGTCCGGTCGCCAGGTCCGGGTGCGCGGCGAGGGCGGCGTCGGAGGTGAGCAGGAGGACGGGCGTGGCGTCGGCGAGCAGCAGTGAGAGACGGGGGGTGGGGAGGGACAGGTCGAGGGGGAGGTACGCCGCGCCGCTCTTGAGCACCGCGAGCAGCGCTGTGATCAGATGCGGGCCGCGCGGCAGGAGCACCGCCACCCGTTCCCCGCGTGCAGCGCCCCGGGTCCGCAGCTGCCGGGCGAGGCGGTCGGCCGCCGCGTCCAGGTCCGCGTAGGAGAGCCGCTGGTCTTCGCTGATCAGCGCTACGGCGTCCGGGGTGCGGCGGGCCTGCCGCTCGAACAGGCCGTGCAGGGTGCCGGGGGAGGAAGGGTCGTCCACGCCCGCCGGGTGCTCCCAGCGAGCCAGGGACTCGCGGTCGGCGGCGGTGAGGGCGGTCAGTTCGGGGAGGGACGCGTCGGGGGCGGCCAGGGCGCGGCGCAGCACCTGCTCGACGTAGTCCACGAAACGGCGCACCGTGGCCTCGTCGAAGAGGGCCGTGTCGTACTCGACCATGAACCGGACGCCGCCCGTGTGATGGGTGAGGTAGACGCTGAGGTCGAACGGGGCGCGAGCGCTCGGCACGTCGAGCAGGGTGGCCGTCAGGCTCGGCGGGTCGAAGGGGGCCTCGCCCTCGTTCTCGTACTCCACCATGACCTGGAACAGCGGATTGCGGCCCGGGTCGCGACGCGGGTTGAGGGCGCCCACAAGCTCGTCGAAGGGGACGCCACTGTGTTCGTACGCCGAGGTGCTGCTCTCGCGGACCCGGTGCAGCAGGGCCGGGAAGTCCGGGTCCCCGGTGAGGTCCAGGCGCAGCGGCACGGTGTCGAGGAACAGGCCCACATGGTCCTCGGCGCCGGCGGGACGCGCGGCGACCGCGGTGCCGATCACCACGTCCCGCTGCCCGCTGAACCGGCCGAGGACCGCGCCGATCGCGCCGGTCAGCGTCATGAAGAGCGTGGCGCGCTGACGGGCCGCGAACGCCCGTAGCCCGGCGGTCAGTTCGGCGTCGAGGGCATGTGTGAGGCTCGCGCCCGCTCCCGACCTGACCGGCGGACGGGGCCGGTCGGTGGGCAGGGCCAGCTCCGGTGCGCCGCCGAGGCGCTGCCGCCAGAAGTCGAGCGAGGCGGGATCCGGCTCGGCCGCCGCTGGCGGTGCGGACAGCGGCCCCGGTGCGGGACCTCCGCCTCGCCGGGCGCGGTAGTACGCGGCCAGGTCGCGGGCCAGGACGGCCGTGGAGGAGGAGTCGAAGACGATGTGGTGTGCCATGAGGAACAGCAGGTGGTGCTCCGGGGACAGGCGGAGCAGGCGGGCCGTGACCAGAGGGCCCGAGGAGAGGCCGAGTCCGTGGTCCGCCGTGAGCGTCGCCCGTAGCGCCTCCTCCTGCGTCGACCCCGTGTGATCCTCCACCGGGCAGTCGAGCGGCATACGGTCGCGTATCTCCTGGTACGGGACACCGGCCGTGTCACCGAAGACCGTGCGCAGCGCCGGGTGCCGGTCCGCGACGCGGTCCAGCGCCCAGCGCAGCGCCGGTACGTCCAGCGGGCCGTCCAGCCGGATCGCCTTGGGCTCGTGGTACATGGCGGTGCCCGGGTGCAGTTGCTCCAGGAACCAGATACGGCGCTGGGCCGGGGTGAGGGGGGTGCGGGGCGTACGGCGGGGCTCGGGCAGGGCCCGAGCTGTCGCCCGAGGGGTCGCCTGCCGCACCCGGTCCAGGACCGGCAGTGACGCCAGCACCTTCTCCCTGGGTACGCCGAAGTCCACGAAGCAGGCGATCTCGTCCGCTCCGGCCGCCAGCAGCCGCCCTACGGTCTCCGCCGCCGTCTGCTCGTCGCCGATCAGCGCGCGGGAGCCGCAGTAGCGCTCGTAGGCGCGCCCCAGGAGGAACTCCACGTCCTCCTCCGGGGTGTTCTCCAGGTCCACCTGGAAGCCGAGACTATTGGTGACCTGGTCGAAGAGCGAGAGAGAAGACCGCAGATACGACAGGAACGGCCGGTACGCCTCGGCCCGCGCCCGTTCCGCGTCGTCCTCCAGATACGTGTGCACCAGCACCACGACCCGCCCGGCCGCCGGGTCAAGGCCGTGCTCGGCACGACAGCGCCGGTACAGGGCGATGTTCTCGGCCAGTTGCTCCACCGTCTGCGTCATCAGATTGGTGACCACGCCGAGGTCCTCGGCGGCCGCCCGGCGGTAGCTGTCCGGATTCCCGACGACGGCCACGTACATCGGCGGCCGTTCCTGCACGGGGCGCGGATGCAGGCGGACCTCCACCGGGGTGCCGTCGCCCGCCGTCGTCCGCAGCGGCTGCCCCGACCACAGGTCCCGTACGGCCGCCAGGTGCTCGTACATCACCTCACGGTGCCGGCCGAAGTGCTCCGGGGCGAGCGCGAAGTCGGTGGCGTGCCAGCCGCTGGCGAAGCACAGGCCCGTACGGCCGCCGGAGATGTTGTCGACGACCGACCACTCCTCGGCGACCCGGGCGGGATGGTGCAGCGGCAGCACCACGGAACCGGCGTGCAGCCGGACCCGGCTGGTCCGGGCGGCGAGGGCAGCGGCCAGCACGGAGGGGTTGGGGAAGAGCGCGCCGAAGGAGTTGAAGTGCCGCTCGGGGAACCACAGGGCGTGGAAGCCGTGCTGGTCGGCGAAGTCGGCGGCGGCCATGATCAGGCCGTACTTGTCGTGGTCGGTGTGCTCGGGGTAGTCGCCGAAGAAGTAGAGGCTGAAGTCGAACGTCTCTGAGTGCGAGGGGGAGGGAGCCAGGGTGGGCTTGGCGACGGGTACCGGCGGCTGGGCCGGTGCCGTCGTGGTGCCGGGCGCTGCCGCGAGGACGTCCAGCTGGCGAGAGATCATGTCGCCGACCTGGTCGACGAGTTGCTCCGCGAGCCGTAGCTGCTGACCGAACAGGGCGTGCAGGTCCTGGGAGACCTCCTGGGGAGCGGCGGGCGCCGCCGGTGGTTCCTCGGCGACGGGCTCCCGCACCACCTGCTCCCGCACCACCGGCGCGTCGCCCCGCAGCCGCGCGACCCGTTCGGCCAGCCGGCGCGGCGTGTCGGCCGAGTCGAACACCTCGCGGACCGGGACCCGGACGCCGAACCGCTGTTCCAGCTCGGTCGTCATGCTCATCAGGGAGAGCGAGTCGGCGCCGAGTTCGAAGAAGGAACTGTCGGGGGTGACATCGGCGGTCGGGCGGCCCAGCTTGTCCGCCGTCAACTGCCGTATGAAGTCCACTACTTCATCAGAGCGAGGTGCGGGCCGCTCAGGTGCCGCCACCGGTGTCTCCGTTCGGTACGGCACCCTGCTCCGTCGCAGGGGATGCCCGGGGAGCGGAACCCGGCCGGCGTCGTCGCCGAGGAGCGCCCGCCAGTCCAGGTCGGCGCCCCCGCGGTACAGCGAGCCGAGCGCCGTCAGGAAACCGTGCGCCTGCTCGGCGGCCCCGTCCCCTTCGCCCTGGCCGCTCAGCCAGCGGCTGCCGGGAACGCAGTGCCGGCCGAGCCCGGTGAGGGTGCGCCCGGCGCCGATCTCCACGAAGTCCCGGAACCCCTGCTCGACGGCGGTGTCCATGGCGAGGTCGAAGCGGACCGGCTGCCGGGCCTGCCGGCAGAGGTAGTCCACGTCGACCGTCCAGCCCGCCGGACGCGGCTCGCCGTCGGCCGTGGTCACCAAGGGGGTGTGCAGCGGCCGGTACGTCACGTCGCGCGCACGGGTCCGGAACTCGTCCAGGGCACTGTCGATGTCCGCGGAGTGGAACGCCCGGTCGACCGGCAGCGCACGCCACCGCAGGCCGTCCAGGTCGAGCAGCCGTGCCGCCTCCTTCAGGGCCTCCGGCGGGCCCGAGAGCACCTGGGCGCGCGGGCCGTTGACGGCGGCGAGTTCCGCACCGGCGGCGTCCGCGACCCGTCGGGCGGTGGCCCGGTCGGCCCGGACGGCGAGCATGCCCCCGGCCGGGCAGCGAGCCTGCATGAGGCGCCCGCGCCAGGCGGTGAGCCGCAGCCCGTCCTCCAGGGTCAGGGCGCCGGCCGCGTACAGGGCGGCGTACTCGCCGACACTGTGGCCGAGCAGAAGCCCGGGGCGTATTCCGGCGGCCCGCCAGGCGTCCGCCAGCGCCGCCTGATGGGCGAAGAGGGCGGCCTGCGCGGTCTCGGTGGGCCAGATGTCGTCTTCCGCGGAGGGACCCGCGAGACCTGGGGCGGCCAGGAGCGGTTCCAGCAGGCTTCCGCCGAACTCCCCGGCATAGAGCTTCTCGCACCGGTCGAGCGTGGCCCGTGCGGCCGGCTGCGTGGCGTGGAGGCCGCTCGCCATGCCGTGGCGGGCGCTGCCCTGGCCCGGGAAGGCGAAGGCGACCGGTCCCGCAGGGGAGACCTCGAGGTGGTCGTCCTCCTCCAGCGCGCGGGCGAGTTCGCCGGCCGTACGGCCGACCACGGCGGTACGTGCCGCGCGATGCGGCCGGCCGAGCGCCAGGGTGGCGGCCACATCGGCGGCCGGGAGGTCGGGCCGGGCCGGCAGCCGGTCGCGGAGCCCGGCCGTGAGTTCGGCGAGGGCCTCGGCATCGCGGGCCGACACGGGGACCAGGACGGGAAGATCGAGAGCGGGCCGGGTGCGAGCGGACGGGGCCTCCTCCAGCACCACATGGGCGTTGGTGCCGCCGACGCCGAGCGCGCTGACCCCGGCCCGGCGGGGCACACCGTCCGGCACCGCCCAGGGCCGCAGTTCCGTGGCCAGCGTCAACGTGCCGTCCGCCAGCGGGAGTTCCGGGTTGGGCCGGTTCAGATGCGGTGTCGGCACCAGGGTGCGGTGGCGCAGCATCAGGACCGTCTTGATGAGCCCGGCCATTCCGGCACAGCTGTCGAGGTGCCCGATGTTGGGCTTCACCGAGCCGACGACACAACCGCCGGAACGGCGCGAGCGCCCCGCGTTCTCGCCCAGCACCCGGGCCAGCGCCGTGAGTTCCACCGGGTCGCCCAGCCGCGTCCCCGTGCCGTGCGCCTCCACGTACGAGATCGTCTCGGCGGGTACACCGGCCCTGCGCAGGGCCTGCCGTACGACATCGGCCTGTCCCTCGACTCCGGGGGCGCTGAAGCCGACCTTGGCGGCTCCGTCGTTGTTGACCGCGGAGCCCAGGATCACCGCGTGCACGGTGTCGCCGTCGGCCAGCGCCCGGTCGAGGCGCTTGAGCAGGACGGCGGCCACACCGTTGCCGCCGACCGTGCCGTCGGCCTCCGCGTCGAAGGCACGGCACCGCCCGGTGGGGGACAGGATGGAGCCGGGGTGGCTGTGATAGCCGGTCTCCTGGGGCAGATGCACGGCCGCCGCGCCCGCCAGCGCCAGGTCCGTCTCGCCGGTCAGCAGCGCCTGGACCGCCAGGTGCACCGCGACCAGCGACGTGGAACAGGCCGTCTGCACACCGATCGCCGGGCCGGTGAGACCGAGCCGGTAGGCGACCCGGGTGGCGAGGAAGTCCGGCTCCTGCCCGATGGCCGTCTGCATTCCGGCGGCCGGGTCGGACGGGTCGTACGGCGAGCCGGTGACGGACGGCTGCTGGTGGTCGTAGAGGTTCATGCCCGACCCGGCGAACACCCCGACCCTGACGCCCGGCGCGGTCGCCGCGTGGCCGCCGTCCTCCAGGGCCTGGTGGCAGCACTCCAGGAACAGCCGGTGCGCGGGATGCGTGAGCCCGGCCTCCTTGGGGCTCAACCCGAAGAAGTCCGGGTCGAACTCCTCGACGCCGTCGAGGACTCCGGCGACGGGCACGTGGCCGGAGGTCATGGGCTGCGGCTCGCCGAACACCCGGACGCTGTCCACGCCGTCCCGCAGATTGGCCCAGAACCCCTCCGCCGAGTGCGCGCCGGGGAAGCGCAGCGCCAGTCCGATGACGGCGACCCGTCGCTCGGGGGAGTGGGTCGTGCCGTCGTAAGCCTCCGTGTCCGGCGCGACTGCCGTCGCCGGCCCGCTCGCGAGATGCGCGGCGAGTGCCGTGACCGTCGGATGCTCGAAGAACGCGGTCTGCGCGATCGGCATGCCGAGACGTTCCGCCAGCCGGTTCCGCAGGCGCACCAGCAGTACGGAGGTCAGGCCGAGTTCGTAGAACGGCACGTCCGCGTCGACCGGGCGGCCCAGCACGGCGGCCAGTTCCTCTCGGACGGCCCGGGTCACGGTGTCCGCGTCCGGCCGGGCAGCCGGGGCCGTGCCGCCGAAGCCACCGTCGATCAGCCTGCTCTGGAGTTCGGCGCGGCGCACCTTGCCCGCCGGGGTGCGCGGGAACTCGTCCGCCGGTACGGGAAGGACGTGCGCGGCGGTGAGTCTGAGGCGGGTGAACAGCGCCGCCTTCAGCTCCGTGGTGATCCGCTTGTCCTCGGGGGCGCCGCGGCTGACGAAGAACACGGCGAGTTCCTCCGTGCCCCGCTCCGGATGCGGGATGCCGCAGGCGGCGATCTCGCCCTGCCGGACGCCGTCGACGGCGGTGGCGGTCTCCTCCACCTCGTGGCAGTACACGTTGTGGCCGTTGAGGATGATCAAATCCTTGCGCCGGCCCGTGATGACGACCTGTCCGGAGTCGAGGAAGGCCAGATCGCCCGTGTCCAGCCAGTCCCGCCCGGCGGGGTAGGCCGCGGCGTCCGCCTCCGGGTTGTCGACGTAGCCGGGGGTGAGCCGCGCGGGTGAGTGGACCTGGAGCCGGCCGATCCGGCCCGGCGGGGCGAGGTCGCCGTGGTCGTCGACGACGCGGAGGGTGACGCCGTGCGCGGGCGAACCGGACGCGACGAAGGTGACACAGTCGGCCTCCGGGGTGTCCGCACCGGCCGGGACCAGGTCGCCGCCCAGGCTGCTCTTGAGCAGGCGGTGCACGGTCCCGGGCCGGTCCAGGCGGCCGTAGGCGACGGCCGTGACCGTCTCGGCCATGCCCCAGGCCGGGGCGATGTGCTCCTCGCGCACCCCGTACGGGGCCGTCGCGTCGAGGAATCGGCGCAGCACCGGCAGTACGACCCGCTCGCCCCCGCACAGCAGGGACTTGAGGCCGCCCAGGTCCCAGTGGCCGTCGGGCCGCTCGGCGAGCGCGTCCGCGACCAGCCGGTAGGCGAAGGTGGGCGCCCAGCTGTGCCGCGCCCGGTGTTCGTGGAGGAGGTCGAGCCAGCGCAGCGGGTCGGTGAGCACCCGCTCGGTGGGCGCGTGGACGTTGGTACAGCCGGTAAACACCGCGAGCAGGTGGTAGAGCAGGAAGGCGCCGCTGTGGTCGACCGGCAGCCAGTTCACCATGGTGTCGTCCGGGCGGACGTCGAGGATCCGGCGGCTGCTCGCCGCGAAGTCGGCGAGCCCGGCGTGCGTCAGCCGCGCCGCCTTCGGTGCGCCGGTGCTGCCCGAGGACAGCATCAGCAGGGCGGTGTCGGACGGGTCCGGCGTGACATGGTCGTCGTCGGTGTCCCCGGCCGGCGCGTTCAGGCAGTCCCCGGCGAGGGCGACGCGCGGTGCGGGCGTGGCGTGGGCGAGTGCCGCGGCGCCGGGCGCGTCGGTCAGGACCAGCGGCCGGTCGAATAACGCGCAGGCCTGCCGCAGGCGTTCGAAGGCCGGGGAGCGCGGCGCGGGATGCTCGGCGATGGCCACCGGCAGGGCACCGCCCAGCACACAGGCCCAGAAGGCGGGGAAGAACTCGGCCAGGGGCAGCCCGCACAGCACCACCGTGTCGCCGCGCCGCAGCCCGTGGTCCCGCAGGCCGGCGAGCATACGGCGGGCCGCGTCCAGCAGTTCGGGATACGACCGCGAGGCCGTCGTGCCGTCGGCGGCGACGGTGACTACGGCTCCGCCGGAAGCGGACCGGGCGGCGCTCAGCAGCGCCCGCACGGCGTCGACCGGATCGGCCTCGGTGCGCTCGGGCTCAGGGCCCCGGCAGAGGGCGTGCCCCCGTAGACGTTCCATGCGTGTCCTCTTCCTTTTCCCCGCTGATGGACGATCGGTCTGAGTGGTCCTGGTCTCTACGCGCGTCGCGCCGCCGGACGGTGAGCAGCAGCAGAGTCAGCGCCCCGCACGCCGCCGCCCCGTGGAAGACACCCACGACGGCGAGCGCGGGCAGGGCCTCGAGCGCGGCCGCGGCGGCGATCGTGCCCAGGGCGAACCCGGACTGCTCGGCGGTGGCGGACAGTCCGAACAGCCGGCCGCGCTGCCGGTCGGGTGCCGCCTGGAGGCGCGAGGTGTAGACGATCTCGGTCCAGCCGTCCGCGAACCCGGCCGCCACGGCCGCCGCGATCAGAGCCGGGGAGGGCAGTCCGGTGAAAGCGGCCACGAAGCACAACGACATCGCGCAGGTGCCGACGGCGAACGCGCGCTCGCCCCAGGACGTCCCGTGCGACCGGCGTTTGAGGACCTGGTGGGCGAGGAGGGTGCCCACCGCCCACGCCGCCCAGAACCGGGCCATGAACACCGCCGGATCGGACGGCTCGGCCGCGTGCGCCGCCAGTGGCAGGGCGACGTTGTGCGAAGCGGACGCCAGCGCGTCGAGCCCTCGCAGCGCGATCAGGCCGAGCAACGGGCCCGCGAGGCCCGCCACTCGGCGCCGCAGCCGCCCGCCACGCCTCGACGCGGACCCGCCCCCGCCGCCCTCGGCAGGCCCCGGGCCGCTCACCGCGTCGCCGCCGGTGACGCCCTCGCCGTCGGTACGCGGCCGGAGCATCAGCACCGCCGCGGCGGACACCGCGAAGCTCGCGGCGTTGACCCCGAACGCGACGCCGAAACCGCCGAGGGAGATGACCGGCGCGGCCGACGCGAAGCCCAGCACCGTGGCGACGGACCGGGCTGTGACCAGCACCCCGTTCGCCCGGGCGCGGTCGTGCTGCCCGACCATGACCGGAACCGCGCTGCGCAGGGCGACGTTGAAGTACGTGTTCCCCGCGCCCAGCACGACCACCGCCGCGAGCAGCACCCACAGCGGCGTGCGCGACGCCCAGAGGGCGAGCAGCACCATGGCGAGGGTCTGGGCGAGGTCCGTGGCCACCATGACGGTCCGGCGTGTGAGCCCGGCGGTCACGGCCCCGGCGGTGAGACCGGCCGTGACACCGGCCAGCAGCCGCACCGCCATCACCGCGCCCACGCCCAGGGCGCTACCGGTGACCTCGTACGAGAACAGGCTGAGCGCGATCAGATTCAGGTAGGTCCCGTAGGCCGACACGGCGTGCGCGACCACCAGGGACCGGAACCTTAAGTCCACCCCCGTCACCAAACTCCTCAACCCGACAGGGCCAGGATTCGGCCGCTCGGCATATTCATTCGCAGCGTAGCCCGGCGAAGCGGCGGGGGCGGGGTGTTGTCGAGTATCGGGTGATCAGCCCGGCGAGGCCTGCGACCGCTCCGCCACCCGCTCCAGATGCCGGGCGAACACCTCGCGCGCGTCCGGCGACAGGGTCCGCAGGACCACCAGTGCGGTGATCACCACGTCGCACAGTTCCGACCGGACGTCGTCCCAGCCGTGGGTCACGCCCTTGCGCGGGTTCTGGCCGGTCGCGCCGATCACCGCCTCGGCGACCTCCCCGACCTCCTCCGACAGCTTCAGGATGCGCAGGAGAACACCCTCGCGGCCCTCGACGGGGCCGTTGGTGTCGAGCCACTCCCACAGGGTGTCGATGGTGGCCCACAGATCGGGTCCGGGCGATGTCTGATCGTTCATGGGGCGGCAGCCTGCCACGAGGGTCTGACAACGCCCGGTCCGCCGCCCTACTCCAGGTACTCCTCGTCGAACAGCGGGTCCTGCTCGCCTTCCCTCGCCTTCCGCAGCCGGCTGGTGCGCGCCCCCACGACCAGCACGGTTCCGGCCGCCGTCACGGCGAACGCCGCCGGAATCATCCAGCCCCGGTTCACCGCGTGCCCGAGCAGATGGTCCAGGGAGAGCCGCCCCGGGCCGGTGACGGCGAGGCCGGCGGCCGTCAGGCCCAGCGTCGCCGCGTACTCGTAGCCGCCGCCCTGGTTGAAGAACCCGTTCGGCGTGTGCACCGCGGCCGCCCCCGCCATCGCGCCGGCCGCCGCGGCACCGGCCGCCGGAGTGGCCAGGCCCAGGGCCAGCAGTGTGCCGCCGCCGGTCTCCGCGAGGCCGGCCGCCGTCGCGCTCACCTTGCCCGGGACGTAGCCGACGGACTCCATGAACTGCCCGGTGCCCTCGATGCCGCCCCCGCCGAACCAGCCGAACAGCTTCTGCGTGCCGTGGGCGGCCAGCACACCGCCCGTCCCCAGCCGGAGCAGCAGCAGGCCCAGATCACGTCGGTGGTAACGCCTCACGTCGTCTCCCGGAGCAGACAGCAGGAACTGCGGAGCACTCGTCCGTTTCCACCGTCGCACCGCCGGCCCGCCGCGACACCCGGCCAAGCCGCCCGGGACGCCGTTCGGGTGGCACGGGTGGCGTGGTCCGCCGGCCGGTACGAGGCTGACTGGCATGACGATTCAGACCACGCGCCTCAGTGACCCGGCCGTCCGCGCCTTCGTGACCGCCGTGAACAACCACGACCGCGAGGGCTTCATGGAGCTCCTCGCGCCGGGCGCGACCATGGCGGACGACGGCTCCGACCGCGACCTCGCCGACTGGGTGGACCGGGAGATCTTCTTGTCCCACGGCCATATGCAGGTCGACAGCGAGTCCAACGACGGCCGTTCCCTCGTCGCCCACTACAACAACGACACCTGGGGCGAGATGCGCACCCGCTGGAGCTTCACGGTCGACGACGACGGCAGGATCTCCCGTTTCGAGACCGGACAGGCCTGAAGGACACCGCCCCGTTCTTCGCGCCGCACGCTGTGCGGCAGTCGTTCCACGTACCGGTGCGTACCCCGCGGTCCCACGCGGGGTCCACCCCCACCCGGTGCCGTGGAACGACTGCCGCCTCCCCCCTGGATGTGGTCGACGGAAGCTCTTTGCTCCAAGTGTGAAGCTTTGGTGTAGGAAAGTTGAGCATAAGCGCCCGACCGGCCGCAATAGTGCGGACGTTGTTATTCCGGTTGTGCAGGTTGACGAGTTGACGACCGCGGGACCGGCGCTCAGCCGCGCCCGATGTACGGCATCGCGGTAGCGAGCACGGTCGCGAACTGCACGTTCGCCTCCAGCGGCAGCTCCGCCATGTGCCGCACCGTGCGGGCCACATCGGCCACGTCCATCACCGGCTCCGGCGCCACCTCACCGTTCGCCTGCAGCGCTCCCGTCTGCATACGGGACGTCATGTCGGTCGCCGCGTTGCCGATGTCGATCTGCCCCACCGCGATCCCGTACGGCCGCCCGTCCAGCGACAGCGCCTTGGTCAGGCCCGTCAGCGCGTGCTTCGTCGCCGTGTAGGCCACCGAGTGCGGCCGGGGCGTGTGCGCGGAGATCGAGCCGTTGTTGATGATCCGCCCGCCCCGCGGGTCCTGCTCCTTCATCTGCCGGTACGCCGCCTGCGCGCACAGGAACGCCCCGTTGAGGTTGGTGTCCACCACGTGCCGCCACGCGTCGTAGGGCAGCTCCTCGACCGGCACGCCGCCGGGCCCGAACGTGCCCGCGTTGTTGAACAGCAGGTCGACCCGCCCGAAGCGTCCGACGGTGTCGGTGAAGAGGGCGGACACGTCCTCGGGCCGTGAGACGTCCGTCCGTACGGCGAGAGCCGCGCCCTCGGGCGCCAGGGCCGCCGTCTCCTCCAGTGTCTCGACGCGCCGGCCCGCCAGCGCCACCGACCAACCCGCGCGGAGCAGTTCCACGGCGACCGCCCGGCCGATACCGGAACCCGCCCCGGTCACCACCGCGACTGCATTTTCCTTGGCATTCATGGGCCCGCAGCGTACGGGAGGCCCCGCCATCCGGAACTCATCCGTCCGTCACGTGGGTGCGGTGTACACGTCGACCAGGTGTCGACCCCGGCCACTCCAATGCCCCTTGCAGCCATTCGCCAGGGGAGGACCGGATGACACCCGCAGCACGCCCGTCCCAGCACGCCCCCGAACTCCGCGCGGCCGCCCGGCACATCGGTCGCCGCGGCTTCCTCACCACCACCGGGGCCGCCGCCGCGCTGGCCTTCGCGACCAATCTGCCCTCGGCCGGAGTCGCGGCCGCCGCCGAACTCGACGCCGCGCGGATCACCGAGAACCCGTTCACGCTGGGCGTCGGCTCCGGCGACCCGCTGCCCGGCTCCGTGATCCTGTGAACCCGCCTCGCACCCGTCCCGTTCCGGGCCGACAGCGGACTGCCCGCCGAACGCGTCACCGTCCAGTGGGAGCTGGCCCACGACGAGCGGTTCCGCCGCGTCGCCCGGCGCGGCACCGTCACCGCGCACCCCGAGTTCCACCACACCGTCCACGTCGAGGCGAGCGGCCTGGAGGCCGGCCGCGGCTACTACTACCGCTTCCGCGTCGGCCGTTGGGTCAGCCCGGCCGGCCGCACCCGCACAGCCCCGGACCCCGGCAGCCGCGTCTCGGGACTCACCCTCGCCGCCGTCTCCTGCCAGGCGTACCACGACGGCTACTACACGCCCTACGCCCATCTCGCCGACGACGACGTCGACCTCGTCTTCCACCTCGGGGACTACCTCTACGAGTACGCCGTCAACTCCGTCGGCGGCCAGCGCAAGTACACCGACCGCACCCTGCCCGACCTGTTCAACCGCGAGACGCTGACCCTGGAGGACTACCGCCTGCGGTACGCCCTCTACAAGTCCGACCCGGACCTGAGCGCCGCACACGCCGCGCACCCCTTCGTCGTCACCTGGGACGACCACGAGACCGAGAACAACTACGCCGACGAGATCCCCGAGAACGACGTCCCGCCGGAGGAGTTCCTGCTGCGCCGCGCCGCCGCCTACCGCGCGTACTGGGAGAACCAGCCGCTGCGCAGCCCGCAGCGCCCGGCCGGACCGGACATGCGGCTCTACCGCCGCCTGACCTGGGGCCGGCTCGCCCAGTTCGACGTCCTGGACACCCGCCAGTACCGCTCCGACCAGGCCTACGGCGACCAGGCGCACGTCCCAGGACCCGAGTCCGACGACCCGGCGCGCACCATGACCGGCGCGACGCAGGAACGGTGGCTGCTCGACGGCTGGCGCTCCTCGCGGGCGCTGTGGAACGTCGTACCGCAGCAGGTCATGTTCGCCCGGCGGCACATGGACGCGACCACCCCGTCACGGGTGTCGATGGACGCCTGGGACGGCTACAGCGCCTCACGCCGGCGCGTCCTCGACGGGGCGAAGGCCGCCGGCGTCGAGAACCTGATGGTGCTCAGCGGCGACGTCCACTCGGCGTACGCCTTCGACATCAAGGACGACTTCGCCGACCAGACCTCGGCCACGCTCGGCACCGAGATCGTGGCCACCTCGATCTCCAGCGGCCGGGACGGCGCCGACAAGCCCCCGACCTGGGACACCTACATGGGCGCCAACCCGCATCTGAAGTTCTTCAACGGACGGCGCGGCTATGTGACGGTCGCCCTGGGGCAGGAGTCGGCGCGGGCCGACTTCAAGACCGTGCCGTACGTGACCACGCAGGGCGCGCCCGTCACGACGGCCGCGTCCTTCGTGACCGAGATGGGGGAGCAGGGGCTCAAGCCGGCGTGAGGCGAGGCTCGCCCGTCTCGCCGGGGTAGCGGACGCCGACGCGGTCGCGGATCGCGTCGAGCGTCCGCATCACGGCGAGCGTGCCGTCGAGCGGGACGAGCGGCGACTCGGTCTCGCCGGCGCGCACGGCGCGCATCACCTCGGCGGCCTCGTGGCGCAGGCTGTTGCGCGGCCCGTCCGCCGGGTCGGCCGTGAACTCCTCGGCGTCACGGCCGTCCCGGTGCAGCACGAAACGGTCGGGGAAGAAGAAGCCGTCCGGGATGTCGATCCGGCCCCGCGAGCCGGTGACCGAGGCGGAGGTCGCCGTACCGCCGACGATGGAGCAGTGCACGGAACCGAGAGCGCCGCTCTCCCAGGAGAGCAGGGCTCCCGTCTGGAGATCGACGCCCTCCTCCGAGAGTACCGCTCGCGCGGCGATGTCCGACGGCTCCCCGAGCAGCAGCTGCGCGAACGACACCGGATACACGCCGAGATCGAGCAGCGCGCCCCCGCCCAGCTCCGGATTCCGCAGCCGGTGCGAGGGCGGGAAGGGGCCGGCCAGCCCGAAATCGGCCTGCACACTGCGCACTTCGCCGATCGCACCGTCGTCCACCAGCGACTTCAGCCGCCGCACCAGCGGATTGCAGTACATCCACATCGCCTCCATCAGGAAGCGCCCGTGCTCCCGCGCCAGCGCGACGAGTTCCGCCGCCTCGCCGACGTTCAGCGTGAACGGCTTCTCGCACAGCACGTTCCGCCCGGCCGCCAGACACAGACCGGCGGCGGTCCGGTGCGCGGTGTGCGGCGTGGCGACGTAGACGACATCGATGTCCTCGTCCCGCGCGAGCGCGTTCCAGTCGCCGTACGCCCGGGGTATCCCGAACCGCTCCGCGAACGCCTTCGCCGAGTCCTCGGACCGCGACGCCACCGCCACGACCTCCGCGTCCGGCAGGTCGATCAGATCCGCCGTGAACGCGGCCGCGATCCCACCGGTCGCCAGGATGCCCCACCGCACCGTGTCCGCCGTCATTCCCGACCCGCCTTCACCTTGTGACCCCGAGCAGTCCGTACGAGCTGAGAGCATAGGGGGCGATCGAATCGAACAGGGAGGGACTCATGCCCGAGGGTGGGGCGTCCATATCGAACACCGCGCAGGGGGCCGCAGCCGGGACGGAGCGGCCCGACCTCACATCGCACCGCCGCACCGGGCTCCTCGTCACCTTCCTCCTCGGCAGCCTGACGGCCGTACCGCCGCTGGCGATGGACATGTACCTCCCGTCGCTGCCGGAGGTCACCCGCTCCCTGCACGCGCCCGCCGCCACCGTCCAGCTCACGCTCACCGCCTGCCTGGCCGGCATGGCGCTCGGCCAGCTCGTCGTCGGGCCGATGAGCGACCGCTGGGGCCGCCGCCGGCCGCTGCTCGCCGGGCTCGCCGTCTTCGTCGTCGCCACCGTCCTGTGCGCCCTCGCCCCCACCGTCGAGCTCCTGGTCGCCTTCCGGCTGGCCCAGGGCCTCGCGGGCGCCGCCGCGATCGTCATCGCCCGGGCCGTCGTCCGCGACCTCTACGACGGCATGGCCATGGCTCGCTTCTTCTCCACCCTCATGCTGATCTCCGGGGTCGCCCCGATCGTGGCGCCGCTGATCGGCGGACAGGTCCTGCGCGTGACGGACTGGCGGGGCGTGTTCGTCGTCCTCACCGTCATCGGCATCGCGATCGGCGTCCTGGTCTGGACGAAGCTGCCCGAGACCCTGCCGCCCGCCGAGCGCCACAGCGGCGGCGTCGGCGAGGCCCTGCGCGCGATGCGCGGCCTGCTCGCCGACCGGTCCTTCGCCGGCTACACCCTCACCGGCGGCTTCGCCTTCGCCTCGCTCTTCGCCTACATCTCGGCGTCCCCGTTCGTCATCCAGGAGATCTACGGCGCCTCCCCGCAGACGTTCAGCCTGCTGTTCGGCGTCAACTCCGTCGGGCTGGTCCTCGTCGGCCAGATCAACGGCAAGATCCTGGTCGGCCGGGTCAGCCTGGACCGGGTGCTGGGCATCGGCCTGACGATCGTCATCACCGCCGCGACCGCGCTGCTGCTGATGTCCACGGGCGTGTTCGGCGAGGTCGGTCTCGTGCCCGTCGCCGCCGCGCTCTTCGTACTGATGTCCGCGATGGGCATCACCCTGCCCAACACCCAGGCCCTCGCGCTGATGCGCACCAAGCACAACGCGGGCTCCGCGAGCGCCCTGCTCGGCACGTCGTCGTTCCTCATCGGCGCCGTCGCCTCCCCGCTCGTCGGCGTCGCCGGCGAGGACACCGCCGTCCCGATGGCCGTCGTCCAACTGGCCGCCGCACTGGTGGCAGTGGCCTGCTTCGTGGGAATGTGCCGACCCTGGAAGACGGAGAGCACGCGCGTGAGCGTGGAGGGAGAAGACAGCTGAGCGCACCGAGACTGCGCGACGGCACGCCGGAACGGGCCGGACTCGACCCCGCGGAACTGCGTCAGCTCGTCCGGGAGGTCCACGTCCTCACCACCGGGCAGCGCCCCTGGGCACCGGGCGCCGTCCTGGTCGTCGGGCGCGGCCCCGTGATCGCGGTGGAGGAGGCGACGGGCTGGGCCGTGCGGTACGCGGCCTACGACGAGGACGCCGACGCCGGTGTGGAGCTGCCCGCCGGGGACCGGGTCCCGATGACCGTCGGTACACCCTTCGACCTGGCGTCCCTGACGAAACTGTTCACGTCCGTGGCCGCCGTGCAGCAGATCGAGCGCGGCACGCTGGGCATCGACGCGAAGGTGGGCGCGTATCTGCCCGACTTCACGGCGGCGGCCCGGCACGGCCTCACCGTGCGGCAGCTGCTCACCCACACCTCCGGGCTGCGGCCCGAACTCCCGCTGTACGACTGCGCCGACGCCGCGCACCGGCTGGCGATGCTCCAGGCAGAGCCGCCGGTCGCCGTGCCCGGCACGTACTGCTACTCCGACCTGAACATGATCCTCCTCCAGTACGTCCTGGAACGCGTCACCGGCCGCACCCTCGACGTCCTCGTCCGCGACGGCGTCACCCGGCCGCTGGGCATGACGGCGACGGAGTTCGGGCCCTGCCCCGGGGCGGCGGCCACGGAGGACCAGCGGCGGCCGTGGGCCAAGGCGGACCGGGGCATGCTGCGGGGCGAGGTCCACGACGAGAACGCCTGGGCGCTGGGCGGGGTGGCGGGCCACGCGGGCCTGTTCTCCACGGGCCGGGACCTCGCGGTGTTCTGCCGCACCCTCCTGGCCGGCGGCTCCTACGGTCCTGCCCGCATCCTCGGCCCCGACTTCGTCGAGCTCCTCTTCACCCCGCCCGGCCTCGGCTTCTCCCTGGACCAGCCGTGGTTCATGGGCGACCTGGCAGGCCGGGGCGCGGCCGGCCACACGGGCTTCACCGGCACGTCCCTCGTCCTCGACCCGGCGACGGACACGTTCCTGATCCTCCTCACCAACACGGTCCACCCACGCCGCCGCCGCCCGGACAACGCCCCGAGGGCGACGGCGGGGACCCGGGTGGCCCGAGCGGTACGGGGGATCTGAGAGCACCGCCCCTGGAAATGACCGGCGGGCCAGTCTGCGAGGTCTGCTCTCCGGCCGGGGGCGCTCTGCCCGCGGGCACCGCCTTCCCACCTCGGCCGGTTCCCCACGCCGAGCCCCGCTCTCCACGCGAGCACCCCCCTGCCACCCGAGCACCGCTCTCTCCCCCCCTCGCCCCCTCGTAGAATCGCCGGGTGAACGCCCCCGCACCCCCGGCTGCCGAAACCCTCCGTACCGCTCTCGCCGGTCTGCTCGACGGGCTGCCGGCCCGGCAGGCCTCGCGGGCGGTCGAGCGGCTGATCGCCAGTTATCGCGGGGCCACGCCCACCGACGCCCCCATTCTTCGGGACCGGGCCGATGTCGCCGCCTACGCGGCCTACCGGATGCCCGCGACCTTCGAGGCGGTGCGGTCGGCGCTGGAGGCGTTCGCCGATGCCGTGCCCGGGTGGGCGCCCGAGGGCCATCTGGACGTCGGCGGAGGTACCGGCGCCGCGGCCTGGGCCGTGGCCTCGACCTGGGAGGGAGAGCGGCCCGTCACCGTGCTCGACTGGGCCGAGCCCGCGCTGGCCCTGGGCCGGGAGATCGCCGAGGCCAACCCGGCCCTGCGGGACGTGCGGTGGCAGCGCTCTCGGATCGGAGCGGCGCTCACTCTCGAGAGCACTGATCTCGTCACGGTCTCCTACGTCCTCAACGAGCTGACCGCCCCCGACCGCACCGCCCTCGTCGACGCCGCCGCGGCCGCCGCCCAGGCCGTCGTGATCGTCGAACCCGGCACCCCCGACGGCTACGCCCGTGTCATCGAGGCCCGCGACCGGCTGATCGCCGCCGGCTTCCGCATCGCCGCCCCCTGCCCGCACAGCGCGGCCTGCCCCATCACCCCGGGCACGGACTGGTGCCACTTCTCCGCCCGGGTCAGCCGTTCCTCCCTGCACCGCCAGGTCAAGGGCGGCTCCCTCCCCTACGAGGACGAGAAGTTCAGCTACGTCGCCGCCGCCCGCTTCCCCGTCGAACCGGCCCCCGCACGCGTCGTACGCAAGCCCCAGATCCGCAAGGGCCAGGTCCTCCTCGACCTCTGCGAGACCGAACCGTCCCTCAATCGCACCACCGTCACCAAGCGCCACGGCGACCTGTACAAGGCCGCACGCGACGCCGACTGGGGAGACGCCTGGCCGCCCGCACCCTGATCACGGCCTCCCGCCGGGTACGCCTAAGATCAACTCGCGCCTCTGGGCGTGAGCATGACGTACCAAAAACGGGAGGAACCTTTGAAGAAGCTTCTGATCGCCCCGGTGGCGGTCGCGGCCCTGGCCCTGGCCGGGTTCGTGCCGAGCGCCTCCGGCACGGCGACCGTGCCGAGCGACGACATGACCACCGTCGCTGCCACGGCGAAGTGCAAGAGCCTCACGGCGCTGTCGAACGTCAATGTGCGCAAGTCGGCCAGCACCAAGTCGACCATCCTGCGCCTCTGGTACAAGGGCACCAAGGGCTGTGACATCAAGGGCGTCGACGGCGGCTCGTACAAGAACGCCTGTGGGATCAAGAGCTACCACTACTGGCGCAAGGTCAACTACCGCGGCACCGTGGGCTACGTGCCCAACGTCTGCGTGAAGTACTCCTGACCGACCCAGCGGAACAACGCCTCCTCCGCCGACGCCCGGTCGGCGGGGGACAGGTTCGCGATGTCGACGCTGTGATTGCCGCCCGGCACCCACAGGAGCCGTGAGTCGGCGCCCCCGGGCCGGAAGTGCTCGGCCACGGCCGGGTCCTGGGCGCCGTTGACGAACAGCAGCCGGCTGCCGCGGCGGCGGACCCAGCGGTCGATGTCCGGCATGGCGGCCGTGTCGAAGACCATGGGGATGTCCCGGGGGACGAAGTTGCGCGCCGCGATGCCGTCCGGGTGGCGCAGCAGGTCCGCCACGTGGGCGGTGGGGACGTCGCCGTACCCCAACTGCGTGCCGATCTGGTACCAGTACGGGATGTACCGCCCGGCCGCTGTGTCGGCGTACAGGGACAGCCCCGCCCAGTTGTCCAGCCACGCGTACAGCTCGTCGGTCGTCGCCTCCGGGCCGGGGATACCGGCGGTGTCGGCCGGAGTCGCGCGCTGCCAGAACATGAACAGCACCCGCAGCACGGCGATTTCGAACGCCTTGTCGGCGCTGCCGATGATCCGGAAGGTGTCGCCGGTGGTGGAGGCCCAGGCCTCGTAGCGGGCGACCATCTCGGTCCGGTGCTCAAGCATCCGGCGCTGGGCGGCCTTGACGGCCTCGCGATCCGGGGCGGTGCCGACCGTCTCCAGGAAGCGCAGACAGGCGGAGTCCTCGCGGTCGTCGACATTGTTCGGGGCCGAGTAGACCACCGTGCCGTCCACGTCACCGGGGTGGAAGCGGCGGTGGTAGAGGCTCGTCATGCCGCCCTTGCTGCCGCCGGTGGAGAGCCATGCGCCGGGGTAGATCCGGCGGAAGAGACGGACGACGCGGTGATGGTCGTCTGCGGCCTGGCGGATGGTGAGGTGGGCGTAGCCGGGTCCGGCCGGGCGTGAGGTGCCGAAGTAGCGGTGTTCCACCTGGAGTTGATTGGCGCCCAGCAGCGTCGCCGGTTCGGTGCGCCGGGGGGTGAGGACCGCGTGGTAGCCGGTGCTGAACAGCACCGTGGGCCGGTCGGCGGCGGTGTGGAGCAGGGTGAGGCGCTGCTCGAAGGTGCCGGCCGCGGGGTCGGTGTGGTCCACCGGCTGGCGCAGGCCCAGGACGAAGTGCCGGAACCCCGGCTCGGCGTCCTGCCGCTCCTCGATCAGCCGCAGTCCGGGCAGCGCCCGCAGGGTGTCCGCGATGTCGGTGTCTCCCGCCCCGGGCCTTCCGGCCGCCGCCCGCGCGGGTACGGCCGCCGTGGCGGCGAGGCCCGCCGCCGAGACCGCCGAGGTGAGCAGCCGTCGTCTCGTCCACACGCCCATCGTGTTTCCTCCCGGGTGTCCGTCGGTGCCGTTCGGTCGCGGTGTCCGCGACCGCTTCAGTACATCCGCCGGACGTCCCGGGAGGATCCCGCGCGCGAGGGGACGGTCTCCCCCGGGCGGGGGAGGCTCACGACGACCGGTCGGTCGTACCGCCCTCCTGCCCTTCCTGTTGTTGCTGTCGCTTCTCCTGAAGCTTGCGCAGCAGCTCGCGTTTCTGGGCCTGCGGGTCGAGACCGCTGCCGATCCGGCCGTCCCGGCCACCGCCGCGCAGCGCCTTGCGGCCGAGGTTCTTGCGCGATCCGCCGACACCCAGCATGTTTCCGGCTCCGCCTCGGGTCATGTCGGGGCTCCTCTCCTGAGTGCAATGATGCGACGAGACGTTTCGTCTCGCGCTTACCTCAACACTGTCCGACGAGACGCACCGTCTTGTCAACCTGATAAATTCGAGCCATGAGCCTGAAGAAGTCCGCGCAGCCCGCCCCCGACTCCACCCGGCGCAGCGAGAAGTCCCGTCGCGCCATCTACGACGCCGCCCTCACGCTGGTCGCGGAGGTCGGCTACCCCAAGACCACCATCGAGGGCATCGCCGCCCGGGCCGGTGTCGGCAAGCAGACGATCTACCGCTGGTGGTCCTCCAAGGCCGACGTCCTGCTGGAGGCCTTCCTCGACCTGAGCGAACAGGCGTCCCGGGACGCGGGCCCGGAGTACGAGTTCGCCATCCCGGACACCGGCGACCTCGCCGCCGACCTCAAGGCCGTCCTGCGCCTCACCGTCGACCAGCTCCACGACCCCCGCTTCGAGGGCCCGTCCCGCGCCCTGGCCGCCGAGGGAGTGGTCGACGAGCAGCTGGGCCGCGTCATGGTGGCCAATCTTCTCGAACCGTCGCTCCAGATGTACGCCGACCGGGTCCGCTCCGCGCAGGAGGCCGGCCAGGTCCGCCCGGACGTCGACCCGCGCATCGCCCTCGAGCTCTGGGTCTCCCCCCTCGCCCAGCGCTGGCTCCAGTACACCGGCCCGATCTCCTACGAGTACACCGACACCCTCGTCGACTACGCCCTTCACGGCCTCGCGCCCCGCTGAAGGGCCCTCCGGGCGTCCCGCTGGGCGTCGTCCCGGGCCTCCCGGACCTGCCAGGCCTCCCGCTCGGCGATGCGCGCCAGCCGCTCCGGCGCGTCCGTGATCACCCCGGTGCACCCCAGCTCCAGCACCCGGTCCCGCTGCGCGTCCGTCATCACCGTGTGCGCCCACACCCGCGCGATCCCCGAGTTCACGGCCCGCACCAGGTCCGCGTCGCGCGCCCGGTGGTCCACGTCCAGCAGATCGACGTACGACCGCCAGCGCTCCGGGCGGTCCGTGCGCAGCTGCCGTGCCGAGCGCCACACCTGGGTGAGCAGGCCTAGGCGGTGGGCGCGCCGGGCCACCCCGGGGTCGTTGGAGTTCACGAAGACCGAGCGGGTCAGGCCACGGGCCCGGATCAGGCCGGCCAGCCGGTCCAGGCTCCGCGGATCCTTCGCCTCCAGCATCAGCACGATCCGCCCGCCGAAACGGTCCAGGACCTCCGCGACCGTCGGCGGCCGCTCCGACCGCCAGCTCCCGGGCAGCACGTCCCTCGGGCGCAGCCGTACGCCCTGCCACTCCCGGGTGTCCAGGCCGCGCACCGCGCCGCCCAGGTAGGTGGTGCGGTTCAGGGTCTCGTCGTGGAACACCACCGGCGTGCCGTCGCGCAACAGCCGCGTGTCGAAGTCCAGCACCTGCGCCGTACCGCGCCGGTAGGCGGTCATCAGCCCCGCCATGCTGTTCTCGGGGACCTCGTGGGCGCCGCCGCGGTGTGCGACGTATGTGATCCGGGGGAGTGCCGCCACCGTCAGCGGGCCGGTGCCCCACTCCAGCGGCATCGGGGCGGTGCCGTGTCCCGCGAGGGTCAGCGCGGCCACGGAGGCCGCGGTGGCCAGGCCCGTCAGCGCGATCGTTGTGACCATGGCGATACGGTAGGGCGCCATATCGGGTCAGAGCGGGCAATGACACCGATCTCGGTGCGGCATATGCCTCGCTCGCCCCACCGGTACCCGTCTCATAGCTCCTGCCCCGGATGTGGGCACTGGCCCCCCGGTGCGCGGGAAGATGGGACCATAGGGCATGCTGTTCCGCACGACGGCGAGGCGAGGGGATAGATGAGCGCGGAGTTCGGCGGCCGGACCGGCCTGCAGGGCAAACTCACCCAGTGGCTGCGCGCCGGGCGCCGGCCGAAGGAGACCGCCGGTGACGGCGGCCGTGAGGCCCTGCTGCTCGCCGCCGCCGACGCGGGACTGCCCCTGGCGCCCGCCGCCCACCCGGCCGGCTACCGCTGCTCCTGCGACCGCGTCGGCTGCCCCACCCCGGCCCGGCACCCCGTGTCCTTCGCCTGGCAGACGCAGTCCACCACCGACCGCGCCCAGATCGAGCGCTGGGCCCGCCATCAGCCCGAAGCCAACTTCATCACCGCGACCGGCATGGTGCACGACGTCCTCGACGTGCCCCTGGATGCCGGTCGCGACGCGTTGGAGCGGCTGCTCGCCCAGGGCGTCGAGGTCGGGCCGGTCGCCGAGAGCGACGACGGCCGCATGCTCCTCTTCACCCTCACCCGCGGTACGCCCGAGGACGAGGACGAGTGGTGGCCGTGCGAGCTGGACTGCCACCCCGAGACGGCGGACGAACACCCCGGGCTGCGCTGGCACTGCCGTGGCTCGTACGTCCTCGTGCCGCCGGCCCGGCTGCCCGGTGACGGCCAGGCGGTGCGGTGGGTACGCGGGCCCGAGCACGAGCTGCCGGACCCGTTGAGCCTGCTCGAGGTGCTCACGGAGGTCTGCGGCCGGTACGTCGACGCCGACTCCGCGGGATCGGCGTGGCCCTCGCGGCGCTGAGGCCCTGAGCCGGCCGAAGCCCTTGGGCTACGAGCCCTCCGCCGAGGTCATTCCCTGGATCCGGCCCAGGATCGTCACCTTGCCCTGGCCCTTCGGATCCAGCGCCACCTCGTTGGAGACGAACTCCAGCGTGAGGGACTGCTTGATCTCGCCCGTCGTCAGGGCGAGCACGTCCTTGTCGGGGGTCGGGAACGTGGTGCCCGCGTAGGCCGTCTGCTTCTCGTAGTGCCGCGTGGTGAAGAACACCAGGGCCCCGCCGTCCGTCGTGCGCAGCGCCAGCGGGCCGTAGTCGCCGTTCGTCAGCGGCTCGTCGATGTACTGGGTGACCAGGCCCGGCCTCTTGGTGTTCTTCTCGCGCAGGGCACGCCACTGGCTGGTGTGCGCGCCGTCCGCGAAGACGGGCCCGCCGTTCTTCAGATACGTCGTGTAGGTCTGGCTCAGGTCGCCGGGGTCTGCCGCCAGGCCGGTCGAGTTCACGGGGACCGACTCGGCCCAGCCGTCCGCGTCCTTCTTGAACTCCGGGACCTTGCCGGGGGCGACGAGGGTCAGGTACGCGACCTGGAACGGGTCGTCGAGGCTGCTGCGGGTGAACACGAGCAGCCAGCGGGCGGTGCCGCCCTTGTTGCCGGCGGCGTCGACGACGAACCAGCGGGGCCAGCCGGCCTTCTTCGGGATCGTGAACTTCGCGTCCGTCAGCTTCAGCGGCGAGTGGTTCGGGTTGCCGCCCGGGCTGTTCTTCTGGCCGGCCTTCAGCCGGGCCGAGTCGATGTCGGCGAGGGCGCCGGTGGTGTGCTCGGCGTCCAGGGACGCGTCGTAGGCCTTGTCGGCGTCGTTGTACGCGGTCGTGAACTCCTGGAGGGCCTTGGCGGCTTCGGCGCGGGTGGTGGACGGGAGGATCTCCCGTTCGCCGTGCACGACGACGCATCCGCTCGCCGTCAACGACAAAGCGGTCACCGAGGCCGATATGAGGGTCCTCCGGCCAAGCGGGCGGAGCGTTCGAGGGTCGCGATCCCTGATCATCGGGTGCCTTCACCTTCCCCTTTCCGGAGGCGAACCCTACCGGGTGCCTCCGGCGGTTGGGGCGGGGTGGGGTGTGCGTCAGCTGTCCCGGACCTCGGCCGTCGCCGTCCGGCGTCGGCCGAGGCCCGTCGGTGCCAGGAACAGCGCCAGGGTCGGGATCAGGTACAGGAGCCACACCGTCACCTGGAGGACCGTCGGGTCGGGCTGGAAGTTGAAGACGCCCTTGAGGAGGGTGCCGTACCAGCTGTCCGGAGGGATCGTGCCGGAGATGTCGAAGGCCTTGTCCGTGAGGCCGGGCAGGAAGTCGGCCTCCTGGAGGTCGTGGAAGCCGTACGCCAGGACGCCCGCGGCCACGACCACGAGCATGCCGCCGGTCCAGGTGAAGAACTTCGCCAGGTTGATGCGCAGCGCGCCCCGGTAGAACAGCCAGCCCAGGAGCACCGCCGTGGCAAGGCCCAGACCCACACCGACCAGAGGCCGCGGTGTGCCGTCGCTCGCCGCGTGGACCGAGGCCCAGACGAACAGGGCCGTCTCCAGGCCCTCCCGGCCCACGGCCAGGAACGCCGTGGCGACCAGCGCCCCCGTGCCCATCGCCAGCGCCGCGTCCAGCCTGCCGTGCAGCTCCGCCTTGAGATGGCGGGCGGTGCGGCGCATCCAGAACACCATCCACGTCACCAGGCCGACCGCGACGATCGACAGGGAGCCGCCGAGCGCCTCCTGGGCCTGGAACGTCAGCTCCTGGGAGCCGAATTCGAGCACGCAGCCGAAGCCGAGCGCGAGGGCCACCGCCACCCCGATGCCGATCCAGATCGGCTTCAGGGCGTCCCTGCGGTCCGTCTTGACCAAGTAGGCGATGAGGATGCAGACGACCAGGCTCGCCTCCAGGCCCTCGCGCAGACCGATCAGGTAGTTGGAGAACATCGGGTCTACGCCTCCCCGGAGAACAGCGTCCGGCCCCACCAGTCGTCCTTGTCACGAACGCCCGGCGGGATCGCGAAGAGCGCCGAACCCACGTGCTGGATGTACTCGTTGAGCGCGTCTGTCGCCAGATTGCGCTGGATCGGGATGAAGCCCTCGCGGACGTCCCGCTGATAGGCCAGGAAGAACAGCCCCGCGTCCAGGCGGCCCAGGCCGTCCGTGCCGTCGGTGAAGGAGTAGCCGCGGCGCAGGATCGTCGCCCCCTGGTTGGAGTCGGGGTGCGCGAGCCGGACGTGCGCGTCGGGCTTCATCGCCTTCAGGAACGGCTTGTCGCGCTCCTTGGCCTTGCCGACCGGGGCGCCCTCGCCCTTGTCGCGGCCGAAGATGTCCTCCTGCTCCTGGAGCGAGGTGCGGTCCCACGGCTCGATGTGCATACGGATGCGCCGGGCGACGAGGTAGGAACCGCCCGTCATCCAGGCCGGGCCGCCGGCCTTCCCGTCCACCCATACGAACTTCCGCAGACGGTCCGTCTCCGTGCCCGCGATGTTGCGCGTGCCGTCCTTGAAGCCCATCAGGTTGCGCGGGGTCTGCGCCTCGGGCGTCGTCGACGACGTCTTGCCGAAGCCGAGCTGCGACCAGCGGATGACCACCGTGCCCATTCCGATGCGGGCCAGGTTGCGGATGGCGTGCACGGCGACCTGTGGGTCGTCCGCGCAGGCCTGGACGCACAGGTCGCCGCCGCTGCGGGTGCCGTCGAGGTTGTCGCCCGCGAACTTCGGCAGATCGACCAGGGCTTCGGGGCGCTGGTCCGCGAGGTCGAACCTCTCGAACAGGGCCGGGCCGAAGCCGATCGTGAGTGTCAGGCGGGAGGGCTTGAGGCCCAGGGCCTCGCCCGTGTCGTCCGGGGGCGCCTCGGGCAGGCCGCCGTAGGCGCCCTCACCCACCGGATGCCCGGCCGTCATCCGCCGGGCGGCCTCCGTCCAGTCCTTCAGCAATTGGACGAACTGCGCGCGGTCGTCGGTCGTCACGTCGAACGCGGCGAAGTGCAGGCGGTCCTGTACCGGGGTGGCGATGCCCGCCTGGTGCGCGCCGTGGAAGGGAACCGCGGCTCCGGCACCGGCGGGGGCTTCGTCGTCGTCGCGGGCCATCGCCACCGCTCCGCCGGCCGCGGCGGCGCCGAGCGCGAGGCCCGCACCGCCCCAGCCGAGCAGCGAACGGCGGGAGGGAGACGCCGGGTTGGTGTCCGTCATCGTGGCGCCCCGCTACTTGGCGACCGCTGCGGCGAGCTTGGACAGCGGCTCCGCGAGGGCGTTCACCGCGTCCGACAGCTCCTTGCGGTCCGCCTTGCCGACCTTGTCGTAGGAGGTGAAGTCGTACGAGGTGGTGTTCGGGCGGTACCGGTCGAGCAGCTTGTCCAGCGCCGTGAACTGCTTGTCCAGTTCGCTGACGAGGGCCGCGTCGTTCTCCTTCGCGACCGGCTTGAGCAGCTCGTACGACTGCTGCGCGCCCTCGACGTTGGCCTTGAAGTCGACCAGGTCGGTGTGCGAGTAGCGCTCCTCCTCGCCGGTGACCTTGCCGGTGGCGACCTCGTCGAGGAGTTCCTTGGCGCCGTTGGCCATGGAGGTGGGGGTGATCTCGGCCTTGCCGACCCGCTTCTGCCAGTCCTTCAGGTCGGTGATGAGCGTGCCGGCGAGTTCCTTCTCGCGGTCGCCGATCTTCTTGTCCTGCCAGAGGGCCTTCTCCAGGCGGTGCCAGCCGGTCCAGTCGGTGGCCGGGTCCTGGCCGTCCTCCAGGCCGTCCTCGCGGACGTCGACCTTCGGGTCGATGTCGCCGAAGGACTCGGCGACCGGCTCGGTGCGCTCCCAGCCGATGCGGGAGGGGGCGTACGCCTTCTTCGCGGCTTCGAGGTCGCCGTCCTTGACGGCCTGGGCGAACGCCTCGGCCTTGGGCAGCGTCTCGTCGGCCTGGGCCTGGACGTAGGCGCGGTAGGCCGCCACGGCCTTGTCCAGGCGCGGATCGCGCTTGACGGCCTTGCCGCCGGTGACCTTGACGGCCTGGCGGATGCCGTTGCCCTTCATGCCGGGCTTGCAGGCGATCTGGTAGTCGCCGGCCTTCACCTCGGCGGTGACGCGCTGCTTGGTGCCGGGGCCTATGTTCTCCCGCTCGGTGACCACGCGGTCGTCCGGGAAGAGGACGTAGACCTCGGTGACCTTGGAGCCCTTGTTCTCGACGGCCAGCTCGACGTGCCCGGCCGGGAACTCCTTCTTCGACACCTCGCACTTGTCGTCCGTCGCCGTGACGTGGACGACGTGGTCGCCGTCCTTGGCGTTGCTCTTCTCGGTGCAGCCGGTGACGGCGGTCAGGGCCGCCGCGACGGCGATCGCGAGGGAAGCGGGTCTGGCGGGTCGCATGAGGGCTCCAGGGAAGGGAAGGTGAGGCTCACCTAAGGGCCACATAAGGATGGCCTGAGTGGCTCAAAATCGCCGCCATGAATGAGTCAAGGAGGGGTCAAGGCTCCCTCCGGGGGGTCACCAGGAGCGCTCCGGTCCGGGGGTGCGGGAGGACCTCGACGGCCTGGTCGTAGACCTCGGTCAGCAGTCGTTCGGTGAAGACCTCGGCGGGCGGGCCGTCCGCCGCGACGCGACCGGCGCACAGCAGCGCCACCCGGTGCGCGTAGGCCGCGGCGAGCCCCAGGTCGTGCACCACCACGACCACCGCGTCACCGGCGTGCGCCCTTGACCGGCACAGTCGCAGCACCAGTTCCTGGTGCCGTAGATCGAGCGCCGCGGTCGGCTCGTCGAGCAGCAGGAGCGGGGCGTGCTGGGCGAGCACCCGGGCCAGCGCGACCCGGGCCCGCTCGCCGCCGCTGAGCGCGGAGAACGGGCGCGTGGCGAAGCCGGTCACCTCGGTGGCGGCCATGGCCTCGGCGACGGCCCGGTCGTCGTCGGCCGGGGTCGTGGCGGGGGACGCGGCGTGCGGGGCCCGGCCCATGCGGACGACCTCCTCGACCGTGAAGGGGAAGGAGAGCGCCGCGGACTGGGGCAGGACCGCCCGGCGCAGGGCGAGATCGGGCGCGGGCCAGTCCGCCGCCGGGCGGCCGTGGACGCGTACGACCCCCTCGGCGGCCGGGACATCGGCGGCCAGGGCGCTCAACAGGGTCGACTTCCCCGCCCCGTTGGGGCCGGCCAGGGCGAGGACCTCACCGGCGCGCACCGTGAGGTCGACCCCCTTCAGCACCTCGCGGGCCCCGAGCCGGGCACCCAGACCCCGGGTCTCGGCCAGGACGTCGCCGGGAGCGGGCGGGGGAGGGGGAGTGGGACGTCGGGTACGCAGGCGGATCACGCCCAGCCTCCTTGTCGGCGCCGGGTGCGGCGCAGCAGCCAGAAGAAGAACGGGCTGCCGAGCAGGGCCGTCAGCACCCCGAGGGGGAGTTCGGCGGGCGCGGCGACCGTACGGGCCGTCAGATCCGCCGCCAGCAGGACGAGCGCGCCGAGCAGCGCGCTGCCCGGGATCAGGAACCGGTGTCCGGGGCCCGCGAGCATGCGCAGCAGGTGCGGGACCACCAGGCCCACGAACCCGATGATCCCGGAGACGCTCACCGCCGCCGCGGTCAGCAGCGCGATGACGAGGACCAGCACGATCCGCAGCCGCTCCACGTCCACGCCCAGATGCCGCGCGGGCCGCTCGCCGAGCGCCAGCAGGTCCAGGCGGCGGGAGTACAGGGGCGCGACCGCCAGGCCGAGCGCCGCGCACGGCAGGACCGCCAGCACCTTCGGCCAGGTCGCCTGGGAGAGCGAGCCGAGCTGCCAGAAGGTGATCTGGTTGACCGCGGCGGTGTCCGCGAAGAAGAGGAACAGGCCGATCAGCGCCCCCGCGAAGGCGTTCACCGCGATGCCGGTGAGGATCAGCGTCACCACCTCCGTGCGGCCGCCCGAACGCGACATCGCGTAGACGAGCAGCACCGTCACCAGGCCGGAGGCGAAGGCGAAGACGGACACCGTCCAGGTGCCGAGGACGTTCACACCGAGGGCGATCGCCCCGACCGCGCCGACCGCGGCGCCGGAGGAGACGCCGATGACACCCGGCTCGGCGAGCGGGTTGCCGAACACGCCCTGCATCAGCGCGCCCGCGCAGCCCAACGAGGCACCGACCAGCAGGGCCAGCACGATCCGCGGGAACCGTACGTTCCACAGCACCGACTCGGCCACCCGGTCCAGCTCCCCGCCGCCCAGCCCCAGCCGGTGCTGCACGGAGGCGAGGACGTCACCGACCGGGACGGGATAGGCGCCGGTGCCGGCCGCGACCGGGACGAGGACGAGAAGGGCGGCGATCAGTCCGGCGGTCAGCAGCCACGCCGTCGTACGGGGTCTTCGGGGCGGGCTCTCGGCCGGGGCGCTCGTGGTGGGCCTCTCCAGGACGGTCATCCAGCCTTACCTGCGCTCTCTGTCGGTCGTCGTGGCGGTGGAAAGGTTCAAGGCAGAATTGCCCTCGTGACTGACTACGACGTACTCCGTGTCTTCTGCGGGCCGCGCGGTGGATACGGCAATGAACTCGGGGTCGTCCGCGAGGGTTCGGTGATGTCCGGGGAGAGCGAGCGGCAGGAGTTCGCCGCGAAACTCGGCTTCAGCGAGACCGTGTTCGTCGACGATCCCGAGCGCGGCGTGATCGACATCTACACACCGGCCCTGCGGCTGCCCTTCGCCGGGCATCCCTGTGTCGGGACGGCGTGGCTGCTCGACGTGCCCGAACTGGTCGTCCCCGCCGGGGTGGTCGGTGCCCGGCAGGACGGGGAGTTCTGCTGGATCGAGGCGCGGGCGGAGTGGGTGCCGCCGCGCACTCTGCGGCAGTACGGCAGCGCCGCCGAGGTCGACGATCTGGCCGTACCGCCGCCGGGGGAGTGGGTCTACGCCTGGGCCTGGGAGGACGAGCCCGCCGGCCGGGTCCGCGCCCGGGCCTTCCCCGGCCGGGGCGACGGCATCGACGAGGACGAGGCCACCGGGGCGGCCGCCCTGCTGCTCACCGACCGGCTTGGCCGGGCCCTCAACATCACCCAGGGCGCCGGCTCCCAGCTGCTGACCGCGCCCCAGCCGGGCGGCTGGACCGAGGTCGGCGGCCGGGTCCACCTCGAACGCTGAACGGACGGAGGTCTCGCGGCCCTACGCCGACAGCGGGAACTCCTCGCCCAGCGCCTGGAACACCGCGTTGTTCAGCGCGTAGGCCCGCTTGCACTCGGCCACGGCCCGCTGCCGCTCCAGCTCGTCACCGGGCACCGCGTCCAGCAGGGCGCAGTAACCCCGCTTGAAGGCGGCCGGGTTGGGGATCTGCTCGAAGACGTAGAAGCGGACCCCGTCGCCCTTCTTCGTAAAACCCCACGCCTTCTCGGCCGTGTCGCGGATGATCTGCCCGCCGGAGAGGTCGCCGAGGTAGCGGGTGTAGTGGTGGGCGACATAGCCGGCCGGCCAGGCGCGGGCGCACTCGGTGATCCGCTCCGCGTACTCCAGGGTGGCGGGCAGCGCGCTGATGCCCGACCGCCAGCCGGGACCGCGCAGATACTCCAGGTCCTGCTCCAGCGAGGCCATCCGGAAGAGCTCCGGGCGGACGAACGGGCCGGCCACCGGGTCCGCCGCCAGCCGCGCGGCCCCCGACTCCAGCGCCCCGTACACGAACCACAGCTGCTCCGTGTAGCGCGCGAACGCGTCGACGCCCAGTTTGTGCCCCAGCAGGTCGCTCATGAAGGTCGAGCCCCTGACCTCCTCGTGCTGCTCTCGGGAAGCGGTCCGAATGAGGGTCGAGAAGGATTCCATGGCGACACTTTCTATGGTTAGGCTAACCTAAGTCAATAGCCTTGCCGACCTGTTGTCGGTAAACTTCCCGACGCGGCGTCGGCAAAAACATGCGGACAAAAAGATGCGGACATGAGGAACGGCCCGCCCTCCGGGGAGAGCGGGCCGTTCGACGGTGTGCGTGCGGGCGGTGCTACGGCAGCGTGAGGATCTCCGCGCCCGTGTCCGTCACCACCAGCGTGTGCTCGAACTGGGCCGTCCGCTTGCGGTCCTTCGTCACGACCGTCCAGCCGTCGTCCCACATGTCGTACTCGTGCGTCCCGAGCGTCAGCATCGGCTCGATCGTGAACGTCATGCCGGGCTGGATCACGGTCGTCGCGTGCGGGCTGTCGTAGTGCGGGATGATCAGGCCCGAGTGGAACGAGCTGTTGATGCCGTGGCCGGTGAAGTCCCGCACCACCCCGTACCCGAACCGCTTCGCGTACGACTCGATGACCCGGCCGATGATGTTGATCTGGCGGCCCGGCCGGACCGCCTTGATGGCACGCTCGAGGGACTCCCGCGTCCGCTCCACCAGCAGCCGCGACTCCTCGTCGACCTCGCCCACCAGGTACGTCGCGTTGTTGTCGCCGTGCACGCCGCCGATGTACGCCGTCACGTCGAGGTTGATGATGTCGCCGTCGCGCAGGACGGTGGAGTCCGGGATGCCGTGGCAGATGACCTCGTTGACCGAGCTGCACAGCGACTTCGGGAAGCCGCGGTAGCCCAGCGTCGAGGGGTAGGCGCCGTGGTCGCACATGTACGCGTGCGCCACCTTGTCCAGCTCGTCCGTGGTCACCCCGGGGGCGATCAGCTTCGCGGCCTCCGCCATCGCCCGGGCGGCGATCCGGCCGGCGACGCGCATCGCCTCGATCGTCTCGGGGGTCTGCACCTCCGGTCCGGTGTACGGCGTCGGCGCGGGCTTGCCGACGTACTCGGGGCGGCGGATGTTTCCGGGCACGGAACGGGTGGGGGACAGCTCCCCCGGTGCGAGCAGCGACTGGCCAGACATGCCAGCGAGTCTAACCAGCGCCCATGGGGGAACATGTCGATGGCGAGAGGAGCTGGTCATGGCCCTGTTCAAGAAGCGCACGGTCGGCAAGCCGGGTGAGTGGTACTACTGCCTGGAGCACAAGAAGGTCGAGGAGGGGCCGGAGTGCCCCAACAAGGACCGTTTCGGGCCGTACGCCTCCCGCACGGAGGCCGAACACGCGATGGCGACCGCCCGCGAGCGCAACCTCCAGTGGGAGAACGACCCCAAGTGGCACGACGCCCCGACGGGCGGCCGGGACGACACCGCCTGAGTACGCACCCCGGCGTCCGTGGGCAGCTGCGCGTGCCGCCCACGGACGCCGTGCGTTTCCGGCCGACGCCGCCCGCACGGCACACCGGCTCGGCGCCGGGTCCCGGGGCGGCGCTCGGCGATGCCGTCTCGTGTCAGGTCGGCGGGTGGCCGATGCGGCGTGGCCGGCCTGGGCTGGGATGACTGACGGCGCGCGTCGTGCCTTGGCGCCGGCAGCGGCGCGCCGGCTTGGCGCCGGGTCCTGGGGCGGCGTTCGGCGATGCCGTCTCGTGTCAGGTTGGCGGGTGGCCCGGGCCGGCGCGACCGATCGACCGCGTGCGTCGCGCCCGAGACGACACCTCCGGGCCGACTGACGCGCCGGCGCGAGGGCGTGGGAAACGCGTCGGCCGCGCTCCCGCGCCGTGCGGGCGGCGGGCCCTCCCCGGGCCCGGACTCACCAGCGCGCGGGTGGTGGGGCCGTCAGGTGTTCCGCCAGTCTCGACACCCTGTCCCGGAAGCGGCGGCGGCCCCGGGGGGTCGGCAGGGCGTTCTCTCCGGCCGCCGCGCTGACCAGGTGCTGGACCGTGTCCAGGTCCAGTTCCGAGCCGGCGGGGACGGCCAGGGACTCATGGGCCATCGCCGGCAGTTCCCCCGCACCGGTGCCGAGGGCCAGGACCCTCGCCCCGGCGCGCCGGGCGTCGGACACCCGTTCAAGGAGTGGTGCCGCAGGTCCCTCGGGGGACACCACCAGCAGCGTCTCGCCCCGCCGGGCCGCCTCCAGCCGCCCCAGACCGACCGCGAGATGCGCCGGGTCGCAAGGGCGCGCGTCGTGCCGTACCAGCGTCGGGGCCAGCTCCGGGGTGCCCGACCACGCGGCCTCGTCCACCAGGTGCGCCGCCAGATGCCACGGCTCGTAATCCGGCGTGCCGACGAGCAGCAGCCCGCCCCCGTGCGACACCACCGAACCCCGCAGCGCCCCGGCGAACCGCCGCGTGGCGCCCAGCCACTCGGTCCCGGCGAGCACTTCCCGCAGCAGCGCGACCCGTACGGCATCCATGCGACCGCATCCTGCCCCGACCGGTCACTCGTGATGTGGAATTCACCACGAATTCGCCCGGCTTGGGCACAGGGACCGGTCACGCGTGCCGCTGTCGAACGACCGGAGGAACCCGCCGATGACCGAGACCAGCGTCCCCTTCCGCGCCGGCCGTGAGGGATACGCCAGCTTCCGGATCCCCGCCGTCGTCGCCACCGCCACCGGCACCCTGCTCGCCTTCTGCGAGGGCCGGGTCGGCTCCCGGGACGACTTCGGGCACATCGACGTCGTCCTCAAACGCTCCACGGACGGCGGCCGCACCTGGGGCCCGCTCCAGGTCGCCGCGGAGAACGGCGACGCCCTCGCCGGCAACCCGGCCCCCGTCGTCCTCGACACCGGCCGCGTCCTGCTCGTGCACGTCCGCAACGCGGCCCTCGCCACCGAGGACGCCATCCGGCGCGGCAAGGTCAGCGCGGCCGACGGGCGCCGCGTCTGGGTGCGGCACAGCGACGACGAGGGCCTCACCTGGTCGGCGCCGAAGGAGATCACCCAGGAGACGAAGAAGCCGCAGTGGCGCTGGTACGCCACCGCCCCCGGCCACGCGATCCAGCTGAGCACCGGCCGGATCGTCGTCCCCGCCAACCACTCCCTGCCGCCCACCGGCACGGACAACGGCACGGAGGGCCGGTACAACGGCGGCCACTGCCTGCTCAGCGACGACCGCGGCACGACCTGGCGCATCGGGTACGTCGACGACGACACCGACGGCTACATCAACGCCAACGAGACCACCGCCGCCGAACTCCCCGACGGCCGCGTCTACTTCAACACCCGCAACGACTCCACCTCGCCCGGCACCCGCGCCGACGCCCACTCCGCGGACGGCGGACAGACCCTGGTGAAGCCCTTCCGCCCGCAGGCCGGCCTCGCCGCCCCGGTCTGCGAGGCGAGCGTCCTGCAACTCCGCGACCCCGATGTGCTCCTGTACTCCGGCCCCGCCGACCCGGGCTTCCGCGCCCTGATGACGATCCGCGCCTCCACCGACGGCGGCACCACCTGGCGCCCGGCGTTCACCGTGGACGGCCTGCCCGCCGCGTACTCCGATCTGGTCCGCGTCGACCCGGACACCGTGGGGCTGTTGTACGAGACCGGCGACTTCGGCGCGTACGAGACGATCACCTTCCGACGGTTGCCCGTGACGGAGCTCACCTGAACCTTCGAGGGCGGCGCGGACGTAAAGTCGGGGCCATGACCTCTACCGACAGTGCTGCCACCGACAACGCCCAGAAGGCCCCCGCCAAGGACCCCTGGGACCTGCCCGACGTCTCCGGACTCGTCGTCGGTGTGCTCGGCGGAACCGGGCCCCAGGGCAAGGGCCTCGCCTACCGGCTCGCCCGGGCCGGCCAGAAGGTGATCATCGGCTCGCGGGCCGCCGAGCGCGCCCAGGCGGCGGCCGGGGAACTCGGGTACGGCGTCGAGGGCGCCGACAACGCCGAGACCGCGCGCCGCAGTGACATCGTGATCGTCGCCGTGCCGTGGGACGGCCATGGCAAGACCCTCGAATCCCTGCGCGAGGAACTGGCCGGCAAGCTCGTCGTCGACTGCGTCAACCCGCTCGGCTTCGACAAGAAGGGCGCCTACGCGCTCAAGCCCGAGGAGGGCAGCGCCGCCGAGCAGGCCGCCGCCCTGCTGCCGGAGTCCCGGGTCACCGCCGCCTTCCACCACCTGTCGGCCGTGCTGCTCCAGGACCCGGAGATCGAGGAGATCGACACCGACGTGATGGTGCTCGGCGAGGTGCGGGCCGACGTCGAGATCGTCCAGGCGCTGGCCGGCCGTATCCCCGGTATGCGCGGCATCTTCGCGGGGCGGCTGCGCAACGCCCACCAGGTGGAGTCGCTGGTGGCGAACCTGATCTCCGTGAACCGCCGCTACAAGGCACACGCCGGGCTGCGCGTCACCGACGTGTGAGCGGGTGAGGCGGATGGGGGACACTGGTCGTCGTAGCAGTGTCCCCCGACAGGAGTCGACCGAAATGCCCCGCCTTGCCGTTTACGCCCTGATTGTCTGCGTCCTCTCCGTGGCGGCGGCCGTGGTCTCCTTCGTCCAGGGCAGCTGGCTGGGGATCGTCTGGGTGCTGCTCGCCGGGCTGTCGTCCAACATGGCCTGGTACTACCTCAAGCGCGCCAAGGCGCGGAAGTCGGTCAAGGGCTGACCGAGCAGAACTCGTTGCCGCCCTGCCAGAAGCGGTACAGCTCCTGACCGCAGTACGTCTCGAAGTCGCTGATCTGCAGGGACTTCAGAATCGTGTCGATCACGTCGAAGAACACGCCGTTCACCGCGGGCAGCCACAGCAGCGCGAACACGAACAGCAGACCGAACGGCGCGAACGGCTCCACCTGGCGCCGGATCTTGTACGACAGCCACGGCTCGATCACGCCGTAGCCGTCCAGGCCCGGCACCGGCAGGAAGTTCAGCAGCGCGGCCGTCACCTGGAGCAGGGCGAGGAAGGCCAGCGCGAGCCGGAAGTCGCTCGGCACGCCGTCCAGGGCGTCCAGCCAGAACGGGGCCGTGCACACGATCGCGAACAGCACGTTCGTCAGCGGACCCGCGGCCGAGATCAGACTGTGCCGCCAGCGCCCCTGGATGCGCCCCCGCTCGATGAACACCGCGCCGCCGGGCAGGCCGATGCCGCCCATGATCACGAAGATCACCGGGAGCACGATGCTCAGCAGCGCGTGCGTGTACTTCAGCGGGTTCAGTGTGAGATAGCCCTTCGCGCCGACCGAGATGTCGCCGCTGTGCAGGGCGGTGCGCGCGTGCGCGTACTCGTGCAGACACAGGGAGACGATCCAGGCAGCCGTCACGAAGAGGAACACGGCGACGCCGGGCTGCTCCGCGAAACCGGTCCAGGTCGCCCAGCCCGTGACCGCCGTCACGGCCATGATCCCGACGAACACGGGACTGATCCGCCGCTCGCTGTGGCGGCTGGTGGCGGTGGTCATGGGGCTCCCTGCACTCTTCGGACACGCGATGGGACTGCCCGACCGTACCGGGCGCACGGGGAAAACGTCTCGCGCGGGGCGGTCGGTTCCGGAGAGGGTGGGGGCATGGGGCTCTGGCACGTGTTCTACGCGGACTGGCAGATGGAGTGCTGCGGCACGCCGTTCTCGGTGGGGGACGAGGTCAGCTGGCCCCTGCTGCTCCTGGACGCGGACGACGCGTACGGCGGCGGCTGGCACGACCAGCTCACCAAGGTCGCCGGGCCGGTGGAGCACGTGGGCGGTGTCCGGGTGGTGCGGGAGGAGACGGGCCTCACGGTGGCACTGGGCGGGGAGCCCCAGGGGTGGATCCGGTCGGTCGGGCTGCTCTCCGTCGAGCGGCACGGCGCCTCCTGGCCCCAGGCCACCGGGCGGGTACGGGCCGTACAGGTGCTCACCCAGGGCTACGCCGAGACCCCACCCGGCTCGCGCTCCTGGGAACCGGTCCCGGGGGAGCGGAGTCTGAGGGCGGTCGACCAGTGCCCGAAGTGGTTCGCCGACGACGCCGCGGAGCAGGGGCGCCGGCGGCGGGAGTCCGGGGTGGTGGTGACCCTGGAGGTACCGGGCACGGACTCCTGGCTCTCGCACGCCGTCCGCGATGCCCTGGGCCTGCCCCAGCAGGGCGCCGAGCCCGGGGCGGAGACGGAGGGTGTCCCGGCGGAGGCGCTGTCGGCCTTGCTGGAGTCCCTGAGCACCGTCGCGGTCCCACCTGGGTCGAGGGTCGCCGGGCGGCGTCGGGGCTGAGGCCGGGTGGGTCCGCAGCCCGGCGGAGCGGGGCGCCGCTCTCCGTGGGACGGGCGCCGCCCTGGGGGCACCTCCCAGGCCCTTGAGGCACTGAGGGAGGCACGCATGCCCGCAGCTGAGCGACGACCTTGCCCGCCGCGCCGTAGAAACCGTGTGACCCGTCCTCGTACCACCGGAGACAATGGACCCCGTGCGCTACCGCATCCTCGGCACCACGCAGGCGCTCCGCACCGACGGCACGGTCGTTTCGGTGGGCGGGGCGCGGTTGCGTGCGCTGCTGACCGTGCTCGCTCTGCGGGCCGGCCGTACCGTGCCCGTGGGGCTGCTCGTCGACGAGGTGTGGGACGGTGCCCCGCCCGCCGACGGGCCGGCGGCGCTCCAGGCGCTGGTCGGGCGGTTGCGGCGGGCGCTCGGGGCGGACGCGGTCGCCTCCGCAGAGGGCGGGTACCGGCTGGCCGCCGCGCCCGACGACGTCGATCTGCACCGGTTCGAGCGGCTGGCCGGCGAGGGACTGCGGGCCCTGGCCGACGGCGACCCCGCCAAGGCCGCCGTGATCCTCGACGACGCCCTCGCCCTGTGGCGCGGCCCGGCCCTCGCCGACCTCCCCGACCGCACCGCCGAGGCGGCCCGCCGGGACACCCGCCGCCTGGACGTCCTGCGCGCCCGCCACACCGCCGCCCTGGCCCTCGGCCAGGCCGAGCAGTCCCTGCCGGAGCTGACCGCCCTGTGCGACAGCCACCCCCTGGACGAACCCCTCCAGACCCTGCGCCTGCGCGCCCTGCGCGACGCGGGCCGCACGGCGGAGGCCCTGGACGCCTACGAGGAGGTCCGGCGGCTGCTCGCCGACCGGCTGGGGGCCGACCCGGGGCCCGAACTGCGTTCCCTGCACGCGGAGTTGCTGAGCCTGGGAGACAAGCCCGCAGCCGCACCCGCCGCCGAGCCTCAGCCCGTCGGCAACCTGCGGGCCCGGCTCACCTCCTTCATCGGCCGCGAGAGCGACATCGAGACCATCCGCGGCGATCTCACCACCGCCCGGCTGGTCACCCTGCTCGGGCCCGGCGGGGCCGGCAAGACACGGCTGTCGCAGGAGGCCGCCGAGACCGTACGGCCCGCCATGTCCGGCGGCGTCTGGCTGGCCGAACTCGCCCCGGTCGACGACCCCGCCGCCGTACCGGAGGCCGTGCTCACCGCCGTCGGCGCCCGCGAGACCGTGCTGTACGGCGCCGGCGCCGAGGGCATCCGGGCCGCCGTCGCCGACCGGCTCGACGACCCCGTCGAGCGGCTCGCCGAGCACTGCTCCCGCCCCGGCATGCTGCTGATCCTCGACAACTGCGAGCACGTCGCCGACGCCGCCGCCCGGCTCGCCGAGGAACTGCTGGAGCGCTGCCCGGGGCTCACCGTTCTCGCCACCAGCCGTGAACCCCTGGGTGTGCCGGGGGAGTTGCTGCGGCCCGTGGAGCCGCTGCCCGAGCCGGTCGCGCTGCGGCTGCTCGCCGACCGGGGCGCGGTGGCCCGGCCCGGCTTCCGCGTCCAGGACGACCCCGAGGCGTGCGCCGAGATCTGCCGGCGCCTCGACGGCCTGCCCCTGGCCATCGAACTCGCCGCCGCCCGGCTGCGGATGCTCACGCCCCGCCAGATCGCCGACCGGCTCGACGACCGCTTCCGCCTGCTCACCTCCGGCAGCCGCACCGTCCTGCCCCGCCAGCAGACCCTCAGGGCCGTCGTCGACTGGTCCTGGGACCTGCTCGACGAGGACGAACGGGACGTCCTGCGGCGGCTGTCGGTGTTCGCGGGCGGCTGCGACCTCCCCGCCGCCGAGGCGGTGTGCGGACCGGTCGCCCTGGAGGCGCTCGGCTCGCTCGTCGACCGCTCCCTGGTGGTGGCCTCCCCGCCCCGCGAGTCGGCCGACGGCGAGATGCGCTACCGGCTGCTGGAGACCGTGGCCGAGTACGCCGCCGAGCGGCTCGACGAGGTCGGACAGCGCGCCGGCGCGGAGCGCGCCCATCTGACGTACTTCCGCGAACTCGCCCGTATCACCGACCCGTTGCTGCGCGGCCCCGGCCAGCTCGCCGCCATCCACCGGCTCGAGCGTGAGTACGAGAACCTGCGCACCGCCCTGCGTCACGCGGTCGCCCTGCGCGACGAGCAGGAGGCGCTCTGCCTGGCGCTGTCCCTCGTCTGGTACTGGCAGATGCGCGATCTGCGCATCGAGGCCCGCAACTGGTGCCGCGAGGTCATGGCCCTCGGCCCCGACCCGTTCACCGAGCCCGTCCGCCGCGCCGTAGCCGTCTGGCAGCGCTGCACCGACGCACCGCCCCCGATGACCGGTGAGGTCCTTCTGGAGGCCCGGCGGGGTGTCCACCTGACCCATCTCGCCTGTATGGACACCGAACTGGACGCCTGGCAGAGCCCCGAGGCCCAGCGGAAGCTGCGGACCATCGCCCAGACCTACGAGCCCGGCCTCCCGCAGAACTGCCGGCTCCCCGGCCTGCTCTGGTTCTTCGCCGTGATGCTGACCGGCGACATGGACCGGCTGCGCGTCATCATGGAAGCGGCCATCCGCACCTGCCGGGAGACCCCCGGCTTGGAGTGGGAGCTGGCCTCCGGTCTCCAGATGCGGGCCAACTTCCTCGCCAACCGCACCGACTGGGCGGGCGACGCCGCCCGGGACGCCGACGAGTCGCTGGAGATCTACCGGAGCCTCGGCGACGCCTGGGGCACCGCCGAAGCCCTCTCCGCACGCGCCGAGGCCCATGAACGCAGGGGCGACTACAACCTGGCCGCCGCCGACTACGAGGCGGCCATCGCGCACGCGGAAGGCGTCGGCGCCCGTGCCCAGGCGGCCGTCCTCGGTGCCCGGCTGGGCAGCACACTGCTGGAGGCCGGCGAGGGCGAGCGCGGCGAGCGGCTGCTGCGCGAGGTGATCGCACAGCGCGAGGACTCGCACAGCGAGGCCATGCCCGCCGCCCGGCTGTTCCTGGCCGTCTGGCTCGGCATGACGGGCCGCGTCCCCGAGGCTCGTGAGCACCTGCGGCGGCTGCGCCAGGACTTCCGTATCGCTCACTTCGTCGTCTTCGACGCGTTCATCCTGGGCGCGGAGGCCTGGCTGGACTCCGTGGAGGAGCGCCACGAGGAGTGCCTGGACCGGATCCGCAGGGCTCTGGAGCGGGCCGGCGACCCGCTCTCGACGGCCATCGCGCCCCATATGCGTTCGCTGTACCTGGCCGTCGCCGCCGGTTCCCTGGCCGGCCTCGACGGCGGGCACCGCGCCCGGGACGCGGCCCGCTGCCTCGGCGCCGCCCATGTCCTGCTGCCGCCCGGCCACGTCGCCGCCCGGCAGGAGCGCGAGGCGCACGCGCAGGCCGAGCGGCGGGCCCGGGCGGTGCTCGGCGACGCCGCGTACGAGAGCGCGTACGCGGAAGGCGGAGGCCTCTCCCCCGAGGAGGCCACCGCCCTGGTCTGACACGAGGCGCCCCCCCGGGGTCAGCTCTTGGTGCGGAACTTGTGGATCGCGATGGGTGCCATCACCGCCGTGATCGCGACCGACCAGCCGAGCGTCACCCACAGATCGTGCGCGACCGGCCCGCCGACCATCAGACCGCGCGCGGCGTCCGCCAGCGTGGAGAGCGGGTTGTAGTCGGTGAAGGCCTGCAGCCAGCCCGGCATCGAGGTCGTCGGCGCGAAGATCGACGAGCCGAACTGGAGCGGGAACAGCACCAGGAAGCCCATCGCCTGCACGGACTGCGCGTTCTTCATGATCACGCCCAGGGTGAGGAACACCCACATGATCGACGAGGCGAACGCGGTGGACAGGGCCACGGTCGCGAACAGACCGAGCCAGTTGGTGATCTCGAACCCGACCGCGACGGCGACGATCATCAGCACGGCGGTCGCGAACAGCATCCGCAGCAGCTCCACCGAGATCTTCGCGAAGAGCACCGAGCCCCGCCCGATCGGCAGGGACCGGAAGCGGTCCATGACACCGGAGTTGAAGTCCTGGCTGAAGCCGGTGCCGACGCCCTGGGACAGCGTCATGCTCATCATCGCGATCATGCCGGGGATCACGTACTGCACGTACTGGTCCTGCCCGCCGCCCAGCGCCTGCCCGATCGAGCCGCCGAACACGAACACGAACAGCAGGGTGAAGATGACCGGCATCAGCAGGGCGTCGGCCATCGACTCCGGGTCCTTGCGGATCCACAGCAGATTGCGGCGTACCAGGGCCCCCGTGTGGCGCAGATGCGCGCGCGGCGAGATCCGGGCGTCCGCCTCGCCTTCGTGGAGGGGTGCGGTGGCGGCGCTCATACGGCGACCTCCTGACGGTCGTCGGCGGGCACGGTGTCCTGCGGGGCACTGGCGCGGTGGCCGGTGAGGGACAGGAACACCTCGTCCAGGCTGGGCAGTTCGGTGGTGATGGAGGAGAGCGTGATGCCGCGCGAGGTGACGGCGCCGACCACGGCGGTCAGCTGCTCGTCGCTGAGGATCGGCACGAGGACGTCGCCCCGGTCGGTGTCCACGGTCGTGGTGGCGAGCCCGGTGATCCCCAGCTCGTCCAGCGCGGCGGCGAGCGGCCGCAGGTGCTCCGGATCGGCCGGGCGTATCCGCAGCGCACGGCCGCCGACCTTCGCCTTCAGCTCCTCGATGGCACCGCCCGCGATGACCTGTCCGCGGTCGACGACGGTCAGCTCGGTGGCGAGCTGCTCGGCCTCCTCCATGTACTGGGTGGTGAGCAGCACGGTGACGCCGTCGCCGACCATGCGCTTGACCTCGTCCCACACCTCGTTGCGGGTGCGCGGGTCGAGCCCGGTGGTGGGCTCGTCCAGGAAGAGCACGGCAGGCCGGCCGATCATCGAAGCGGCCAGGTCCAGCCGCCGCCGCATGCCTCCGGAGTACGTCGCCGCGGGCCGCTTGGCGGCCTCGGTGAGCGAGAACCGCTCCAGCAGTTCGTCGGCCCGGCCCCGGGCGCTCTTGCGTGGCAGATCGAGCAGCCGCCCGATCATGTACAGGTTCTCCCAGCCCGAGAGCTTCTCGTCCACGGAGGCGTACTGCCCGGTGAGCCCGATCACCCGGCGCAGCTGCCGGGGCTGCCGTACGACGTCGTAGCCGACGACGGTGGCCCGGCCCGTGTCGGGGGCCAGCAGCGTGGACAGGATCCGCACCAGGGTCGTCTTCCCGGCCCCGTTCGGGCCGAGCACCCCCATGACGGTGCCCTCCCGCACGTCCAGGTCGACCCCGTCCAGTGCCTTGGTCTCTCCGTAGTGCTTCACCAGCCCCCGCACGGTGACCGCGGCGCCGCCGGCGTGTGTGTCGATTCGCGTCATGAGACAGACGGTCTCAGGGCCCACCGACAAACCACCGACAAGCAACCGACAGACCGGTGTCGGGGCCCCGACACGGGTACGGCCCGCCGACTGGGGGAAGGTCGGCGGGCCGTCCGTGGTACCGCTGTGGCTCTAGTGGACGGAGTGCTCCTCCTGCGGGAACGTTCCGCCGACGACGTCCTCGGCGAACGCCTTCACCGCGCTGCCCATGACCTCACGGAGGTCGGCGTACTGCTTCACGAACTTGGGAACGCGCCCGCCGGTCAGACCCAGCATGTCGGTCCACACCAGCACCTGCGCGTCGGTCTCGGGGCCGGCCCCGATCCCCACCGTCGGAATCTGCAGCACCCGCGTCACCTCGGCCGCCAGCTCCGCCGGGACCAGCTCCAGCACCACCGCGAACGCGCCCGCGTCCTGCACGGCCTTCGCGTCCCGCAGCAACTGCTGGGCCGCCTCCTCGCCCCGCCCCTGCACGCGGTAGCCCATCGCGTTGACGGACTGCGGGGTCAGGCCGATGTGCGCCATGACCGGGATGCCGGAGTCGACGAGCAGCCGGATCTGCTCGTGCGACCGCTCGCCCCCTTCCAGCTTCACGGCCTGCACGCCCGCCTCCTTCACCAGCCGGGTCGCCGAGCGCAGCGCCTGCACGGGACCCTCCTGGTAGGAGCCGAAGGGCAGGTCGCCGACGATCAGGGCGCGCGAGGTGCCCCGTACGACCGCCGCCGACAGCATGGTCATCTCGTCGAGGGTGACGGGCACGGTCGACTCGTACCCCAGGTGGCAGTTGCCCGCCGAGTCGCCGACGAGCATGACCGGGATGCCGGCCTCGTCGAAGACGGACGCGGTCATCGCGTCGTAGGCGGTGAGCATGGGCCACTTCTCGCCCCGCTCCTTGGCGGCGGCGATGTCGCGCACGGTGATACGGCGGGTGCCCTTGCCCCCGTACAGCGTCTTGGCGCTCTGGGCAGCCGAAAGCTGCGTCATTGCACGGCTCCTCACACGTCATCTCGAGGCGCCCTGACGGCGTCCCCGGACCACGTCCATGGTGGCACCTCGTGCCAGTCAGGGCTAGGGGAGGCCCTGTGAGTTCCGCCCGGCGCCCCGAAAGCGGCCGTGCGAGTAAGAGCTCGGTAAGGGTATTCCAATACGAGACGGTCTCGTATCGAAATGGTTCTACGCTCGACGGCATGACTACTCCTGCCGACCGCGCCGCCCCCACCGGCCCCCGGATACCGGAAGCGGTGCACCGGCGCCGCTGGGCGATCCTCGGTGTGCTGATGCTCAGCCTGCTGATCGTCGTCCTCGACAACTCGATCCTGAACGTCGCCATCAAGACGATCTCCACCCCGGCCCCGACCGGCCTGGGTGCCACGCAGAGCGAGCTGGAGTGGGCGATCAACGCCTACACCCTCGTCTTCGCGGGCCTGCTGTTCACCGCCGGGCTGCTCGGCGACCGGCTCGGCCGCAAGAAGGTGCTGCTCGGCGGCCTCGCCGTCTTCGGCATCGGCTCCGCGCTCGCGGCGTTCTCCGGCTCGCCGGGGGAGCTGATCGGCTTCCGGGCCGTGATGGGCCTGGGCGCCGCGTTCGTCATGCCCGCCACCCTCGCGGTCCTCATGAACGTCTTCGAGCGCGAGGAGCAGCCGAAGGCCATCGGCATCTGGGCCGGCGGTGTCGGCCTCGCCATCGCCATCGGGCCCATCACCGGCGGCGTGCTCCTCGACCACTTCTGGTGGGGCTCGGTCTTCCTCATCAACGTGCCGATCGTGCTGCTCGCCCTCGCGCTGATGCTGTGGCTGGTGCCCGACTCCCGCGACCCGAAGCCGGGCCGTGTCGACCCCGTCGGCGTCGTGCTCTCCGTCGTCGGCCTGGTCCTGCTCGTCTACGGCATCATCAAGGGCGGCCAGCTCGCCGACTTCACCGACGCCACCGTGCTGTCGACGATCGGCGCCGGTCTCGCCGTGCTCGTCGCCTTCGTGGTGTTCGAGAAGCGCAGCGACCATCCGTCCATCGACGTCACGTACTTCAAGAACAAGGTCTTCTCGGCCGCCATCGCCGCCATCGCGCTGGTGTTCTTCGCCCTGATGGGCGTGACCTTCTTCTCGGTCTTCTACACCCAGAGCGTGCGCGGCTACTCGCCGCTGCAGACCGGCCTGCTGATGCTGCCGCTGGCCGCCGCCCAGATGATCTTCGCGCCACGGGCCCGGCTGCTGGTCGACCGCTTCGGCAACAAGGCCACCACGACCGCCGGAATGCTGGTCATCGCCGCGATGCTGGCCGCCTTCGCCACCCTGGACGCGGACACGCCCATCTGGATCCTGGAAGTCATCTTCTTCCTGATGGGCACCGGCATGGCGCACATCATGACCCCGGTCAGCGTCGTCATCATGCAGGCCCTGCCCCGCGAGAAGGCCGGTTCGGCCTCCGCGCTCAGCAACACCTTCCGGCAGCTCGGCGGCGCCCTCGGCATCGCCGTCCTCGGCTCGGTGCTGTCCACGGCTTACCGCACCGGCATCGACGACAGGCTCGGAGTGCTGCCGCCCGCCCTCCGCCACACCGCGGGCGAGTCCATCGAGGCCACGCTCGGCGTCGCGGCCAAGCTCGGCCCCGAGGGCAAGGCCCTCGTCACCCCCGCCTACGACGCCTTCCTCCACGCGATGCACATCACCGCCCTGTGGGGCGCGGGCGTCGCCCTGATCGGCACGGTCGTCGTGGCGCTGTTCCTGCCCGGGAAGCCCTCGGCACCCGAGCAGGAGGAGGAGAAGGAGTTGTCGGACGCGCGGTCGTGACCCTGCGCGACAATGCATCTCCCCAGCCAGCAAAGGACGGAGCGACGTGAGCCTCGCCGAACGGCACCCCCCGAACGACGGCCCTCCGAGGGGCCGCCCCAGAAGCGAGGCCGTCGAACGCGCCATCATCGAGGGCGTGATGAGGCTCCTTGAGGAGGGCGTGCCCCTCGCGGAGCTGTCCATCGAGCGCGTCGCCCGCACCGCCGGCGTCGGCAAGGCCACCATCTACCGCCGCTGGAGCGGCAAGGAGGAACTCTTCGTCGACGTCCTGCGCGCCGCCGAACTCCCCGACCCGCCGCTCCCCGGCACCTCCATGCGCGACGACCTCGTGGTCCTGCTGGAACAGGTGCGGCGGCGGGGCCTGGCCAGCCGCTCGTCGGCGATCCTGCACAACGCGCAGGCTCAGATGAAGAGCAGCCCGAAGATCTGGGCGGCGTACCACGCCACCGTCATCGAGCCGCGCCGTCGGCGCGGTCTCGAGGTCCTGCGCCGCGGCCAGGAGAACGGCGAACTGCGCACGGACATCGACCTCGACCTGCTCAACGACCTGTTCGTCGGCCCGCTGCTCCTGCGCGCCGTCCTGCACCCGGACGCCGACCTGCCGGAGGGCCTCGCCGAACAGGTCGTCGACACGCTGCTCGAAGGGCTGCGTCCCGGCGGCTCACCGTCCGTCAGTTCGGTCCCGCGGCCCTCCTAGTGTGCGCGTTTCGTCACAGAGGGCGCTTTCACAGGCGGTGACCGGAACTCACCGCGCGGACTCGTTCGTCCTCGCCCCCGTACGGCCGTCGACGGACGGCGGGAACGGAACGGATCATCCCCTAGGGTCGTAATGACACGGGGGCGATGGTGTGCACGGCAGGCAGTGAGGCGACGGTATGGCGCAGCAGGCGTACATGACGGAGACGGACAACGGCGGCTCGGGACCCGAGCGCCGGGGAAACCGGCTTCGCCGCCTGTTCGACCGTATGACCGGCGGCCGGCGGGGCGACCCGAGGATGTGGCGGCGCGGTCTGTTCGTGGCCCTCTGCGCGGTGCTGCTGGCCGTGGTCATGCTGGTGCACTCGCACATCCCCAACACCATCGGCAATCTGGGCAGCCTCATCGAGACGTTCCTGCCCTGGCTGGGGCTCCTCGTCCCGGTGCTGCTCCTGCTCGCCGTCATCCGCAAGTCGGCGACCGCGCTGATCGCGCTGCTGCTGCCGTCGCTGGTCTGGCTGAACCTCTTCGGCGGCCAGCTCAGCGACAAGACCGTCACCGGCGGCGACCTCACCGTGGCCACGCACAACGTCAACGCCGACAACCCGGACCCGGCCGGCACCGCCCGTAACGTGGCTGCCTCCGGCGCGGACGTACTGGCCCTGGAGGAACTGACGGCCTCCGCCGTCCCGACGTACGAGAAGGCGCTGGCGTCGACCTACCGCTACCACTCGGTGGAGGGCACGGTCGGGGTGTGGAGCAAGTACCCGCTGACCGGTGTGCGGGCCGTCGACATCGACATGGGCTGGACCCGGGCGATGCGCGCCACCGTGACCGCCCCGGCCGGGCAGGTCGCGGTCTACGTCGCCCACCTGCCGTCGGTGCGCGTGAAGGTGGAGGCCGGCTTCACGGCCCGGCAGCGCGACCGGAGCGCGGAGTTCCTGGGCGAGGCCATCTCCCACGAGCCGCTGCGGAACGTCGTGCTCCTCGGCGACCTGAACGGCACCATGAACGACCGCGCGCTCAACGCCGTCACCTCCCAGATGCGCTCCACGCAGGGCGCGGCCGGCAACGGCTTCGGGTTCAGCTGGCCGGCGTCGTTCCCGATGGCGCGCATCGACCAGATCATGGTCAGGGGCATGGATCCGGAGAGCTCCTGGACCCTGCCGGAGACGGGCAGTGACCATCTGCCGATCGCTGCCCGTGTGAAGGTCGCCACAGACGGCTGAGTAGGGCCGTAGGCGGAATAGCAGGCCTGAGAGACTTTGTTCCGTACTTGAACATACGAAAGTACGGATCCCCAGCAAGACTCGAAAGGCTTCCTCATGCCCCTGGCCCTGCTCGCCCTCGCCGTGGGCGCCTTCGGCATCGGTACCACCGAGTTCGTGATGATGGGGCTGCTGCCCGATGTCGCGGACGACCTGCACATCTCGATACCCAGCGCCGGCCATCTGGTGTCGGCGTACGCGCTGGGCGTCGTCATCGGCGCCCCCCTGCTGGCCGCGGTCACGGCCCGGATGTCCCGCCGCACGGTCCTGATCAGCCTGATGGGACTGTTCGTCGCGGGCAACGCCCTGTCGGCCCTGGCGCCCGACAACGGCTGGCTGCTGGCGGCCCGCTTCCTGAGCGGCCTGCCGCACGGCGCCTTCTTCGGTGTGGGCGCCGTCGTCGCGACCAACATGGTCGCCCCGGAGCGCAAGGCGCGCTCGGTCTCCCTGATGTTCCTCGGCCTGACGGTCGCGAACGTCGCGGGTGTGCCCGTGGCGACCCTCATGGGCCAGAACCTCGGCTGGAGGGCGACCTTCCTCGGCGTCAGCGCCATCGGCCTGGCGGCGATCGCCGCGCTCGCGTTCCTGATCCCGCACGACCACGAGCACACCACCGCACAGGGCCTGCGCGGCGAACTCGCCGCCCTGCGCTCCCTCCCGGTCTGGCTGTCGCTCGGCACGACGGTCGCCGGCTTCGGCGCCCTCTTCTCGGCGTACAGCTACATCACGCCGATGCTCACGGACGCCGCCGGCTACGCCGGTGCCAGCGTCACCCTGCTGCTGGCGCTGTTCGGCGTCGGCGCGACCGCCGGCAACCTGCTCGGCGGCCGGCTGGCCGACCACTCCCTGCGGGGCACGCTGTTCGGCGGCCTGGCGTCCCTCGTGGTGGTGCTGGCGCTCTTCCCGCTGCTGATGCGGACCGAGCTGACCGCGGCCGTCGCCGTGATCCTGCTCGGCATGGCGGCCTTCGCCACCGGCTCCCCGCTCCAGCTGATGGTCATGGAGAAGGCCGCCTCGGCCCCGTCCCTGGCCTCCTCCGCCAACCAGGCCGCCTTCAACCTGGCCAACGCGGGCGGCGCCTGGATCGGCGGCCTCGCCCTGGCCGCGGGCTTCGGGGTCACCTCCCCGGCCCTGGCGGGCGCGGCCCTGGCCGTCCTCGGCCTGGCCGTGGCGGCGCTGGCGTACACGGTGGACCGGCGCCGGGCGCCCGCCGCCGGACGCGAGCGGATCGTGGCGAGCCACGTCCCGCAGGAGGCGGAAACGGTGCACCACTGATCGTTGCCGGTACGCCGGCGCGGTGACTCGGGCGGCAGTCCGTGGGTCGGTCCCACGGGCTGCCGCTCTGTTCATCGGGGGGTCTGGCGGCTCATCGGGGGGTCTGGCGCCGCGCCGCGACCACCGCCGAACTGGTGGGCGTGGTGAGGACCTCGGTGGCGTCGAGGCCCGGATGAGTGAGGTAGAACAGCCGCAGCTCGTCCACCTGACCCTCGAACCCGGGCGGCCAGTCGGCCGACGGGGTGAAGTCGTCCAGGACGAGAATCCCACCGGGAGCGAGCAATTCGACGACCCGCCCGGGATCGTCCCGCTTGCCCCCGCCGTCGCAGAAGAAGACGTCGAACGGGGCGTGCTCTTCGAGCAGCCGCCAGTCCCCGGCCAGCACACTCACACGGTCGTCGCCCGTGAAGACACCGGCAGCTCGACGGGCCAGCTCCTCGTCACGCTCCACGGTGACGAGACGGGCATCGGCCCCGAGCCCACTGTGCAGCCAGGCGGTTCCCACGCCCGAGCCGGTGCCGCTCTCGGCGACGACCCCGTGCGGTTTCGAGGCGGCGACCATACGGAGCAGCCTGCCCACCTCGGGAATGCAGCTCTTCTCGAACCCGGCCTCGGCGGCGAGACGCTCCGCGAGAACCACCCGGCCCGGAACCTCACGCCCTGCCACGATCGGGCCCCCCTTCACGGTGGGCCTGACGCTACCTGACCCGCTGTCAGCGCGTCGGCCAGTTGATCGAGTCCCTCGAACCGCCCGTCGAAGGCGTCGGAGCTGGTCGGCGGATCCCCTGCCGGTCGACGGACGTAGGCGGTCCGCATGCCCGCCGCCTGCGCTCCGCGAAGGTCCCAGGCGTGCGTGGCCACCATGAGGACGCGCTCCGGTGGGCATCCGGCGGTGTCGACGGCGAGCCGGTAGACCTCCGGTGCGGGCTTGTAGGCGTGGACTGTCTCGGCGGACAGGGCCTGATGCCAGCGCAGCCCCGCATGCGCGTTGAGTCGCGGCAGGGCGGTGCGGCTGGCGTTGGAGAGCCCGACCACGGGGAACCGCCGCGCGAGTTGCTCCAGCCCGGCGACGGAGTCGTCCCACGGGGGCAGGCGCTGTCCCGCCGTGGCCAGCCGGGCGACGGCAGCCGGATCGGTGATCCCGGCCCGCTCGGCGATGTGACGGGCAGCCTCCGCGTCGATGATCTCGGTGTTGGCGTACGGGCGGTGCCCCTGCTGGATGCGCCGCTGCTCACGCTCGCCGTGCTGCTGCCACAGGCTGACCCATTCGTCGACGGCCGCCTCGTCGGATGCGGGGGCCGCTTCGCGCATCGCTGCCCTGAGCCCGCTGGATTCATCGACGAGTGTTCCGAGGACATCGAAGACGACGACCTCGATGTCGCGGATCCCTCTCATACGACCTCCTGCCCTCAGCCTGCCGTCACCACTTCAACTGGTGACGATATTGCCCATCCGGCTTGTCACCGGTCAAGATGGTGACGTGGATTTCACCTTCGTGAGCGGCGACCCGGCCCTCGACCTGACCGGCACCGTGCTGAGCCGCCGGGACGAGCCCGTCGACCTCCTGACCGCGCCCGCGGATCTCGAACGGTGGGTGGCCGCGTGTGACGGGCTGCCCGACCGAGTCACCGCCGACGGGCAGACCTTCGCGTCGGCGCTGTCCCTGCGAGAGGCGCTCCACCGACTGGCCCTCGACCGCGTGCTCGACCGCCCCTTCGATCCGGGCAGTCTCGACCTCGTCAACGGCACGGCTGCCGGGCCGCCGTGCGTGATCGAGCTCGGCGACGCGGGCCTGCACACCTCCGGGGACCTCCCCGCGACACTGTCCCAACTGGCCCGGAGCGGTATCACCTTGCTGGCCGACCCCCACGCCTGCCTCAAGGAGTGCGGCCGCCCGGGCTGCACCCGCGTCTACCTCGACCGCTCACGGGGTGCGCGGCGCGCTTGGTGCGGGATGGAGGAGTGCGGGAATCGCGTCAAGGCGGCGGCTTATCGGGCGCGGAGACGGGGAGCTGGCGACACTGTGGGGCCTGTGGGGCCTTAGGAGGATCGTCAAGGTGTCACGCCTTACGCCAGGAGCGATGCGAGGATGACGGCCCCGCCCTGCCTCTGACCCTGATCCCGGAGCCCGCATGCCTTTACGGACAGGCACCACCCGCCCCATACCCCTGCTCCTGTCGATCGTGCTCGCCGCCGGGGCGCTCACCGGCTGCGCGCTGCAGGAACTCGCCAGGGACTGCGGGGGGACCGACGACCGCGTGAAGGAGCTGGCCGCGCTCGGCATCCTCGACTCCCGGCCCGCCGGGGCGACCGTCGCGCGGGGCTTCGAGGAGGTCGACGCCGGCTGCTGGGCGGACAGCGGCGACGTCTCGGTGTACGCCAACCGGACCTACGCCTTTCCCGGCACGCGGGCCGAAGTCGCCGCACACTACCGGGCGGCGGCGGAACGAGACGGATGGACTCCGCCGGCCCGTGACGCCTCGCCCGATGACCTGTGCTTCGCAAAGGAGAGGAAGTCCCTGCGGATCGACTTCCTCACCGCCGAGGGCCTCGCGGAGGAGGGCCACGGTAGCCGCCCCGATCTCACGACCGGGGCCGGCTACTCGATCGGCGTCGACTCGTTCGTGAACAGCGGCGTCGAGGCGGGCTGCTAGAAGAGGCGGGCTGCTGGAAGTCGCGCCCTCAGACCGACTCCCGCCACCCATTGGTGATAGGCAGCCGGCGGTCCTTCCCGAAGCCCTTCGCCGAGATCTTCGTGCCCGGCGGGTACTGGCGTCGCTTGTACTCCGCCGTGTCGACCATGCGCAGCGTCTTCGTGACGAGCTCCCGGTCGTAGCCGGCCGCCACGATCTCGTCCGCGCCCTTGTCGTGGTCGACGTACAGGTCGAGGATCGCGTCCAGCACCGGGTAGTCGGGGAGCGAGTCCGTGTCGACCTGGCCCGGGCGGAGTTCCGCGCTCGGGGGCTTGGTAATGGAGTTCTCGGGGATCGGCGGGGTCTGGCCGCGCTCCCGGGCGGCCCTGTTGCGCCACTCGGCCAGGCGGAAGACCGACGTCTTGTACACGTCCTTGATGGGACCGTACGCCCCGACGGAGTCGCCGTAGAGCGTCGAGTAGCCCACCGCCAGCTCCGACTTGTTGCCGGGGGCCAGGACGATGTGGCCCTCCTGGTTGGAGATGGCCATGAGGAGCGTGCCGCGCAGGCGCGACTGGAGGTTCTCCTCCGCAAGGCCCGTCAGGCCCAGCGAACCCATGTACGCGTCGAACATCGGCTCGATGGCCACGGTCCGGTAGTTCAGGCCCGTGCGGTGGGCCATCTCCGCCGCGTCGTCCTTGGAGTGGTCCGAGGAGTACTTCGACGGCATCGACACGCCGTACACGTTCTGCGCGCCCACCGCGTCGCACGCGATCGCCGCGACCAGCGCCGAGTCGATGCCGCCCGACATGCCGATCAGGACCGACTTGAAGCCGTTCTTCGCGACGTACGCCCGCAGGCCCACGACCAGCGCCGAGTAGACCTCCTCGTCGTCCTCCAGGCGGTCCGCGTAACCACCTGGGAGTTCGCGCTCGTAGGGGGCGAGCGGCTTCTCCGAGAGGATCACGCGGTCGATGCGCAGACCGTCGTCGACGACACCGGTGGGCGCGTCCTCCGACGCCTCCGGCAGGTCCAGGTCCAGGACCACGCAGCCCTCGGCGAACTGCGGCGCCCGCGCCACGACCTCGCCGTCCTTGTCCACGACGATCGAGTCACCGTCGAACACCAGCTCGTCCTGGCCGCCGATCATGGCCAGGTACGCGGTCGTGCAGCCGGCCTCCTGGGCCCGCTTGCGGACCAGGTCCAGGCGCGTGTCGTCCTTGTTGCGCTCGTAGGGGGAGGCGTTGATGGAGACCAGCAGGCCCGCCCGCGCCGAGCGCGCCGCCGGGACCCGGCCGCCGTCCTGCCAGAGGTCCTCGCAGATGGCCAGGGCGACATCCACGCCGTGCACGCGCAGGACCGGCATGCTGTCGCCGGGCACGAAGTAGCGGAACTCGTCGAAGACGCCGTAGTTCGGCAGGTGGTGCTTGGCGTAGTTCAGGACCACCTCGCCGCCGTACAGCACCGCACCCGCGTTCTGCGGCGCGCCGGCCGGCTGGCCGTACTTCGGCTGGGCGGTCGCGCTGCGGTCGAGATAGCCGACGATCACCGGCAGCTCGCCGAAGCCCTCGTCGGCCAGACGGGTGGCGAGACTCCGCAGCGCCGCCCGGGAGGCCTCCACGAAGGACGACCTGAGGGCCAGGTCCTCGACGGGATACCCGGTCAGCACCATCTCGGGGAACGCCACGAGATGCGCTCCCTGCTCGGCGGAGTGCCGGGTCCAGCGGACGATCGACTCGGTGTTCCCGGCGAGGTCGCCGACGCTCGAATCGATCTGGTTCAGGGCGAGACGTAGTTGAGGCACGGGCCCAGTGTAATCGTCAGAGCGACACAATGGGGTGGTGTGAGTGACCCCACACCACCCCGTGCACCATCGGAGATCAGCGGCGCCGGTACGACTCGACGTAGCCGCTCGCGGGCGAGCCCACGCCGGTGACGTCGTCGTAGCCCTTCACGGCCGCGAGCGAGCTGTCCTTGCCCAGGCTGCGCACGGACGTGGCCAGACCGCCGGTGGCGTCGTAGCCGTTCACGAAGTCGACGCGGGCCACGGCGAGGCCGGAGCCCGTCGGGTTGTCGGTGACGTCGTGGTAGACCTTCGAGCCGGCCTTGGCGTAGATCGCCGGGTTGGCGAAGCCGATCGGCTCGCCGCCCCGGGCCTCCTGGGCCAGGGCCTGGACGGCCGCGACGGTCGGCGCGGCGAGCGAGGTGCCGCCGATCCGGTACTCGCTGTACGCCTGCGTCTTCCCGTCCGGCTGGGTCTGCGTCTGGCCGACCAGGAACCCGGTGTTCGGGTCGGCGATCGCCGCGATGTCCGGAACGACCCGGTTGCCGGCCGCGTTGTTGGCCTTCGCCAGCCCGTCCGGTACGACACCCTGCTGGTAGGGCGGCTCCGCCACCGTCTTGCTGGTGCCGCCGCCCGCGCCGGAGGTGAAGGCGCCGGGGAAGTCCGTCCAGCTCTTGCCGTCGGCCGACAGATTGGCCTTCTCGGTGCCCCAGCCGGTCTCCCAGAGGTACCGGTCGTCCTTGCCGACGGCCAGCGAGGTGCCGCCGACGGCGGTGACCCACGCCGAGTTGGCCGGGGAGTCGACCTGCTTCGTCCCGGAGCTCGCGACCTCGTCACCGTCGTCGCCGGAGGAGAAGTAGAAGCCGATGCCCTCGACCGCGCCCAGCTGGAAGACCTGGTCGTAGGCCGCCGCGAGGTCGGGCGTCTGCGCGGCCTCGACCTCGCCCCAGGAGTTGGACACGATGTCGGCCAGGTGGTTGTCGACGACCTTGCCGAGCGCGTCGAGCAGGTCGGCGTCGGTGCAGGACGCGGCGCCCACGTAGGTGACGTCCGAGGCCGGCGCGACCGCGTGCACGGCCTCGACGTCCAGGGTCTCCTCGCCGTACCAGCCGGAGGCCGAGCAGTCCTCGGTGTTCGTGTACTTCTTGGGCAGCACCTGGTGCAGCTGGCCGGTCTTCCACGCCGCGTCGCCGTTGCGCTTGGCGTAGGTGGCGGCGTCGTAGGCGATGGTCGGCGAGGCGTACGCGTCCGTGATGGCGACCCGGACGCCCTTGCCGGTGCGCTTGCCCGCGCCGTAGGCGGCCCGCAGCTGCTTGCCGGTGTAGCCCTTGACGGCGTACGGGATCTTCGTGCCGTAGGCGTCCGGGAGCGTGGTCGCGGTCTTCGAGCCGTAGTACGAGGAGAACGGCCCGGCGTTGCGGAACACGGTGTCCGGCGGCGGCAGCTGGTCGTCGTGCGTGACCATGTGGGGCGCGTTGTCCAGGCCGGTGACGGTCAGTACGGCGTCGGCCAGGCTCGCCGGGACGGAGGCGGTGCTCGCCGGGGCGCGGTAGGTCTGCGCGCCCTTGGCGAAGTTGTGCAGCTGGGCGCCGAACGCCTTCTCGGCGGCGGCCACGTCACCGGTCACGGAGACGTAGTGCTGCGTGACGCCCGTGACCTTCAGGCCGGCGGCCGTCAGCCAGGACGTCACCGCGGCCACCTGGGCCTTGGTCGCGCCGAAGCGGGCCTGTGCCTTCTTGGCGGTCAGGTACTTGCCGTACGAGGCCGACGCCGGGTCGGACACGGCCTTCGCGTAGGCGGCGAGACCGGTGGCGTCGCGGCCCCGGAGGTATACGCGGGCGGACAACTGAGTGCCGTCGGAGGTGGCGCCCTTGTCGGCCTTGGCCGTGGCCCAGGCGGGCCGGGTCCCGGCCAGCAGGTCACGGAGCGGGTGGTCGGCGGCGTGCGCCGCGGGTATGCCGAGCGCCAGCGCACCGGCGAGCATCGGCAGTGTCGCCGCGATGCTCACTCCAGTGCGCGCCTTGGCGCGGTTGGATCTCATGGAACCCCCTGTGCGGTTCGTGGCGAGTGATCACTCGACGGTGGCCACTCTCGCGACGAACCGTTCATGTCAGGGGAATGCGAAACCCAAGAAGCGCCCTGCGCAGGCCAAGAAGTGCCCAAGACGCCGTAAGGCAGGGCGATTTGAGGCTTACGCCCCCAAGGGGATTCCGCGCTAGGAGCGCGGCGCGGCGCCCCGTTCCTTCAGCATGTCCGCCATCAGGCCGATCTCCGACTGCTGCGCTTCCACCATGCCCTGGGCGAGCCGCTTCTCCACCCCGACCGTGCACTTCTCCACACAGCCCTCGGCCATGTGGACGCCGCCCTTGTGATGGTCCGTCATCAGCTGGAGGTAGAAGATCTCCGCCTGCTTGCCGTTCAGCGTGCCGAGCTTCTTCAGCTCGGTGTTGGTGGCCATGCCCGGCATCAGCGCGCCGTCCTTGCCGGAGGCCATGCCTCCCATGTCCATCCAGGCCATCGGTTCGGAGGACACCTTGGGCAGCCCCCACAGATCGAGCCAGCCGATCATCATGCCGCGCTGGTTGGCCTGCGTCTGCGCGATGTCGTAGGCGAGGCGCCGCACGTCCTCGTCCTCGGTGCGGTCGCGCACGATGTACGACATCTCCACGGCCTGCTGGTGGTGCACCGCCATGTCCCGAGCGAACCCGGCGTCCGCGGACTCGGCGGAGGGGGTCCGGCTGCTGCCCTCGTCCCCGGCGACGGCGTAGGTGATCGCACCGGCCGCGACGAGCGCCGTCGCCGCGGCACCGGCGACCAGACCGGCGTGCCTCACTGCGACAGCCCGTTCGTGCAGGCGGCACCCGGCTCGGGCGTCTGCTCGCCCTGGACGAACTTCTCGAAGAACTTGTCCACGTTCGGGTCGCTCGCACCCGTCACCGTGCGCTGGTGGCCCCACGCCGAGAGCATGATCGGGTCCTTCTGGTCGTCCATCGGGCTCATCAGCGTGTACGGCGTCTTCTTCACCTTCGCCGCGAGCGCGTCGACGTCGGCCTTCTTCGCGTCGGCGTTGTACGTCACCCACACCGCGCCGTGCTCCAGCGAGTGCACGGCGTTGGTGTTGTCGAGTTCCTTGGTGTAGACGTCCCCGTTGCAGTTCATCCAGACCTGGTTGTGGTCACCGCCGACCGGCGGCTCGGAGGCGTACTTCACGGCCTTGGTGACGTGGTTGCGGGCCAGCTTCCCTTCCCAGGTCTTCACGCCGTCCTTGCCCGTGACGAACTTCCCCTTGCCCGAGGTGTCGCTCGCGGCGGCGGTGTCACTGCCGCCGTCGTCGGACTGGGACCGCACGAGCACGACACCGCCGCCGACGAGACCGCACACGACCACCACGCTGGCCGCGATGACGAGGATCCGGTTGCGGCGCTCACGGGACTGCTCGGCGCGCCGCATCTCCTCTATCCGCGCCTTGCGTGCCGTGCTGCTCTTGTTGGCGGAGCCCATGAGGTGTCCTTCGTGGGAATGGTGGGACGGTCGGGTGGCCTGATCGTAATGGGGGGAACAGGGCGCCTCGTAGGGCGGCGGCGGGAATGGGCTGAATCGATACGGCACCGACAGGTGCCCGACAGCTTCGAGCCCCTTCCCCGCTCCCGTCCGCGGATAATTTGAACCGCAGATTCCCATTACCTACGCTGCGTGTATGCGGCTGCTGCGCTCCACCGACCTCGCCCTGCGGGTCCTCATGCGGCTCGCCGTCGCGGGCGAGTCGAGTCCGACGACCCGGGAGGTCGCGGACGGCATGGACGTGCCGTACACGCACCTGGCGAAGGTCGTCGCCGAACTCCAGCACATGGGGCTGCTCGAGGCCCGCCGCGGCCGCGGCGGCGGTCTCACCCTGACGGAGCAGGGCCGCACGGCGTCGGTGGGTGCCGTGGTGCGCGCCTTCGAGGGCGACGGCGATGTCGTCGACTGCGAGGGCCCCACCCCCTGCCCCCTGAACTCCGCCTGCCGGCTGCGCGGCGCCCTGCGCCGGGCCCAGGAGGCGTTCTTCACCTCACTGGACCCGGTCACGGTCCGGGACATCGTGGCGGAGCCGACGGGGGCGCTGCTGCTGGGGATCTCGCGGGGAGACCAGCGCCCCATCTGAGGGCCGAGGCCCCTACGGCTGCCCCGCCAGCCACAGGTCCGGCCCGAACACCTCGTAGTGGATGTCGGCCGGGGACACGCCCTTCGCGATGAGCTGGGCCCGTACCGCCCGCATGAACGGCAGCGGCCCGCACAGGTACGCGCGCGTGCCCGGCGCGACCGGGACGCCGGCGAGGTCGACAAGACCGGAGTGGGTGCCCGCCGGGGCGTCCTGCTCATACCAGAGGTGGACGGCCGACTCCGGAAGCTTGGCCGCGTAGGCCTCGTGGTCGGTGCGCAGGGCGTGGGTGGCGGGTGAGCGGTCGCCGTGTACGACGGTGACCGGGGCGCGGTGCCCCGAGCCGGCGAGGTGCGCCAGCATCGCGGTCATGGGGGTGACGCCGATGCCCGCCGAGGCCAGCAGCAGCGGTGTGCCGGGGCCGGCGTCCAGGACCAGGTCGCCGTAGGGCTCCGACAGTTCGAGGACGTCGCCCTCCCGCACGCGCGCGTGGAGGTGGTTCGAGACCTCGCCGTCGGGGGCGCCGTCCCCCTGCACGCGCTTCACACTGATCTGCCGGAGCAGCGGACCGGGCGCACCGGAGAGGCTGTACTGCCGTATCTGCCGGGCGCCGTCCGGGAGGGCGACGCGGACGGAGACGTACTGGCCCGCGAGGAAGTCCCGCACTTCAGAGCCGTCGGCGGGCCGCAGCCGGAAGGTGACGACGTCCTCGGTCTCGGTGACGCGCTCGACGATCTCCCAGGTCCGCCAGGCGGGCCCGCCGCTCTCCTCGCGCAGCCGCTTCTCGACGGCGATCAGGGCGTTCGCCATCAGCCAGTAGACCTCGTCCCAGGCGGCGGCGACCTCGGGCGTCACGGCGTCGCCGAGCACCTCGGCGATGGCGGCGAACAGGTGCTCGTGGACGAGTTCGTACTGCTCGGGCGTGACGCCGAGCGAGGCGTGCTTGTGGGCGATGCGGTGCAGCATCGCGTCCGGCCGCTGCTCCGGGCGGTCCAGCAGGTGCGTCGCGAAGGCGGCGACGGAGCCGGCGAGCGCCTGCCGCTGGGTGCCGGCGGCCTGGTTGCCCCGGTTGAACAGGTCCCGCAGCAGCTCGGGGCGGGCCGCGAACAGGCCGGCGTAGAAGCGCTCGGTGATCGCGCCGAGGGCCCCGCCGACGGCGGGGAGTGTGGCGCGGACGGTGGCGGCGGACTGCTCGGACAGCATCGGGGCTCCTCGGTGCTCGACTGGGAGCACGGTATTTAAAGTTGCATCTGAGATGCAAATTAAGCGGGTGGAGCAGCGGAGCGGACCGGCCGTTACGGATGTCGCCGTCAGCAGGCACTATGGGCGGAAGAGCAGTTCACCTGCCGTACGTGAGGCGTTCGGCCCAGGGCCGGCCGGGCGATCATGGTGCGCAACGCGTACGAAATGGTGGTGTGGTGGGATGCTCAGGTGCCCGACCGCCTCCCGTGGTACGGAAGAGAAGGCGGCCTGACCAGCAAGGATGGGGAAGCGGAAGATGGACAAGCAGCAGGAGTTCGTGCTCCGGACCTTGGAGGAGCGCGACATCCGGTTCGTACGGCTGTGGTTCACGGACGTGCTGGGCTTCCTCAAGTCCGTCGCCGTGGCCCCGGCCGAGCTGGAACAGGCCTTCGACGAGGGCATCGGCTTCGACGGCTCCGCGATCGAGGGCTTCGCCCGGGTCTACGAGTCCGACATGATCGCCAAGCCGGACCCGTCGACCTTCCAGATCCTGCCCTGGCGTGCGGAGGCCCCGGGCACGGCCCGCATGTTCTGCGACATCCTCATGCCGGACGGCTCCCCGTCCTTCGCCGACCCGCGCTACGTCCTCAAGCGCGCCCTGGCCCGCACCTCCGACCTGGGCTTCACGTTCTACACCCACCCGGAGATCGAGTTCTTCCTGCTGAAGGACCGGCCGCTGGACGGCAGCCGTCCGACGCCCGCCGACAACTCGGGCTACTTCGACCACACCCCGACCAACGTCGGCATGGACTTCCGCCGCCAGGCGATCACCATGCTGGAGTCGATGGGCATCTCGGTCGAGTTCTCCCACCATGAGGGCGCCCCGGGCCAGCAGGAGATCGACCTGCGGTACGCCGACGCGCTCTCCACGGCCGACAACATCATGACGTTCCGCCTCGTGATGAAGCAGGTGGCGCTGGAGCAGGGCGTCCAGGCGACCTTCATGCCGAAGCCGTTCTCCGAGCACCCGGGCAGCGGTATGCACACGCACCTGTCGCTCTTCGAGGGCGACCGCAACGCCTTCTACGAGTCGGGCTCCGAGTACCAGCTGTCGAAGGTGGGCCGCTCCTTCATCGCGGGCCTGCTGCGGCACGCGGCGGAGATCTCCGCGGTCACCAACCAGTGGGTCAACTCCTACAAGCGCATCTGGGGCGGCGCGGAGCGCACGGCGGGTGCGGGCGGCGAGGCCCCGTCGTACATCTGCTGGGGCCACAACAACCGCTCGGCGCTGGTCCGCGTGCCGATGTACAAGCCCGGCAAGACGGGCTCGGCGCGGGTCGAGGTCCGCTCCCTGGACTCGGGCGCGAACCCCTACCTGGCCTACGCGCTTCTCCTCGCCGCCGGTCTCAAGGGCATCGAGGAGGGCTACGAGCTCCCGCCGGGCGCCGAGGACGACGTCTGGGCCCTCTCCGACGCCGAGCGCCGCGCGATGGGCATCGAACCCCTCCCGCAGAACCTCGGCGAGGCCCTGACCCTGATGGAACGCAGCGACCTGGTCGCCGAGACCCTCGGGGAGCACGTCTTCGACTTCTTCCTGCGCAACAAGCGGCAGGAGTGGGAGGAGTACCGCAGCGAGGTCACGGCGTTCGAGCTGCGGAAGAACTTGCCGGCGCTGTAAGCGCAGCTCAAGGCGGGTTCTCCGCTGATGCATTGCATGGGGCTGACGGCTGTGGATCGTCGGCCCCATGGTGTCTCACTGCCTCTGGGCCGTCTCTGGGACGTCGCAGCGTCGAGACGCTGCGAAGCTCGACAAGCTTCGCGGCAACCCGTCGAAGAAGAAGCTGAACGAAGCTGAGCCTGAGCCGGCCACGGGGGCTCTCGCCCCGCCGGGCGACTTCGAGGGGGAAGCACTCGCTGAGTGGAACCGCGTTGTTCCCGAGCTGCTTCGCCTCCGTCTCGCCACGGTCATTGCCCGGGCCTACCTCATTGCCTACTGCTCAGTGTGGGCGAATTCCGAGGAAACGCGGCTTGTCCTGGCCGAGCGCGGCCCCCTGGTAGAGGGCGCGACGGGAACCGGGTCATGAATCCTGCTGCTCAGATCATGTGCGACGGCGCAGACATGATGAGCAAGTTCGGCTCACGCTTCGGCTTGTCGCCAAGCGACCGCACGCGGCTGTCTATGGCTTAGTACTCCAGCCGTAGATCGTGATCTTCATGGCTGGACGGCCGCTTGATGTCGGTAGTGGCACCGGCGGGCGCGGGCTTGATGCCGACGTCGCCAGTGTGACCAGCGCAGGCGGTGTGCGAGGTCGTGGGCTGGGCGGATCAATGCCGCGAACAGGTGCTGGATCTCGTTGCCGGTCATGGGGATCAGGCCGTCGGGGGCGGGTCGGTCGCGGCGTTCGGTGGCTGCAGTGCAGGCGAGGAAGGCGTGGGCGAGCATGGCGAGGGTGGCCCAGCGGTGCAAGGAGGTCCAGCGGCGGACCTGGTGCTCGTCCAGGCCGGTCAAGCCCTTGCTTGCCTGGAACGTCTCCTCGATCGTCCAGCGCCGTCCGGCCACCCGCACCAGCTCGGACATCGGCACCGGACGCGGTGAGAAGCAGCGGTAGAAGGCGAGTTCACCGGTGCGACGGTTGCGACGGACCAACAGGCACCACTGGCCGGGCCAACCGGCGGCGTCGTGGATGTCGATCTGGGCCCAGTCGTAGTACCGCTCACCCTTCGCGCCTGCTCCGGCCGACAGCCGCTGCCAGGCCCGCTTCGGGATCCGCGCGGCCAGAGTCTTCGCCTGGAACTTACCGGCGGGCGTGATGACGGAGTGGGTGCTGGACACCGCCAGGACGTAGCCGGTCCGACGATGTTCCAGGGCGGTCCGCAGGTGCGGGTTGTCGCCGTAGACCTCGTCGCCCGCGACCCAGCGCGCGGGTGCTCCCGCGTCCAAGGCCCGCTCGACCATGCGGGCGGCAAGTTGGGGTTTGGTGGCGAAGGCCAGGCCGTCGGGGATGCCCGCGCTCCGGCAGCGGTCCGGTGCCTCGGTCCACGAGCGCGGCACATACAGGGCTCGGTCGATGGCGGCGTGTCCGCGGGCGGCGGAGTACACGAGATAAACGGCGACCTGGGCGTTCTCGACTCGGCCGGCCGTGCCGGTGTACTGACGCTGGACGCCGACGGTCGCGGTGCCCTTCTTCAAATCGCCCGTCCCGTCGACCACGAGCACCGCCTCGGTGTCGCGCAGGTGCTCGACCACGTAGGCGCGTATGTCGTCACGAATCGCGTCGGCGTCCCATTTCGCCCGGTGGAGCAGGTGCTGCATGCCGTCCGGAGTGGCATCGCCCGCGTGCTCGGCCAGGGTCCAGCAGTTCTTCCTCGGCAGGTCCGACAGCAGCCCGGAGACCAACCGCCGCACCCGGCGACGGGGTTCAACTCGGGAAACCCGGCCGGCGATCCGGCTCATCAGTCCTTCGAATGCCTCCTGCCAGTGGGCAGGCACTACGTCGGCGTCCGAGGCCGCCGCGTGATCATTGGTTTGCCCACACAACACCCCATGATCAACGGCGGCCTCGGACGCCACCGAAGCCAGTAGTCGGGCCCCTCGACTCGGTAGCGAACGTCGACACCGGCAACGAACCGCAGCTCACACACGAGCCGACGGGCGCCGTCCGGCGCCAAGCGGTGCGGCGCCAACAGCAGCTCCAGCTCGTCATAGCGGGCGTCGACCCCGCCGTGGCCCGGATGGCTCTCCTGTCCGACCTCGCCCGCCTCACGGCGCTCGTACCACCTGGCGTAGATCGCCCACTGCTCGCGCTCCAGCTCCGTCACCGCCTCGCTTGCGGGCCAGACCTGGTACTCATCGACTTCATGGCTGTGGTCGTAGACGTGCATCTCGAAGTAGTGAGGCTTCCCGCCGATGTCAGCAAGGCCAGCCCACGGGCCGTCGTACCACTCCGACTCGGCGTACACAGGCTCGAAGCCGTCCGCGATCAACTGCTCTTCGCCCCAGATCTCAGCCACGCAGGCAGGCTACCGGCGAGCAGCCTCCGTATCCATGATCACGATCTACGGCTGGAGAGTTAGGCGGCAACTCCGGGATGCCACCTCGGGGTCGCAGGGGTTGAGCGCCGGTGGCGTTTGGGTGGCGCCGGGCGCAAGGTGGGGTCTCAGGTGCTGTATCAGATAATCGGCACAGTGAGATAAGTGTATAGCGCGAAAGAATCAATCGTCGTGACCAATGGGACCTTTACGGAGGATGCCGCCGCCTGGGGGAGTGTGCATGGCATCCATTTGATTGACCGTGCCATGTTGGTTAGCTGGTCAGAGAAGGCGGATCACCTATACCAATTGGTTGCACTCGATATCCCGACGTGATTAACGACCGTGGTGGCGCCGTTCTGGGGAGCCTTAGCGCGGGAAGTGGGCGGGCTGTGTGCACGATGCCAAGAGAAGTACTTCTCACGCCCTGGTGTCCACCATGCTGTTGTGCGGTCGCTCAGGTAGTCCAGGAATGGTGGGGCGCGGGTGCGGCGTTGGTCCAGCGAAGGAGAAGATCAATATTTCTGCCAACTTGTCAGATTTATCCAAGTCGCGCATCTGTTGTTCTTGATTCGTCTTGCTCGGCGAACGATCTCCGGACTTTTACCCACGGCCGCGAAGTCGGCGCGTGCTGCATCGGCATGGCGCCGCACTTCTTCGCATAGAGGTGCATCCGGATTGTCTTCAGTGTCAGCCAGCAGCATCGCGCTCAGTGCCCAGTAGATGCGAGTGAAGTGGCGCGCTTCTTTCCTGATGTATATGTTTCTCGCTCCTTCCGAATCGGTTATGTTGAGTGCTGCTGAATACTCTCTGTTCATTTTGGCTAAATGAAGGTTTTGGGCGGCAATATCAGCAATTACTCGATGCGCCTGCAATGCCTCCAGTGGATCCGCCATCCGCAAGCCGCCAGCTCCGTCGGACTCCATCCGGGTGGATAATTTCAATGCTTGCCGGCTCATGCGTTCGGCGAGTTCGAGGTCGGTGGTCGAGAGGGTTAGAAACAGGCCTATTAGTCGATATGTTGAGGCGCTCAGGTGGAGTTTTTCTTGGCCGTATTGTGCAATAAGTGCGTCTATTTGGGTGGCTAGGGTGACGATTTCGTTTCGGCGAGCGTTACCGCCTGTACGGTCGAAATCACTCATCTGCACGACGTACTGGGAGATTTCTCTACGGGCCAGGTCTTGCCCCTGCGCATCGGCGAGGTTTCTCGAAGCGCTGACGCCGTAGAGGGCGGAGAGTGTGGCAGCGATGGCGGACAGCATGGCGATGACAGTGCTGGCGACGGCTGCCCTGGCAGACAACCGTTCGGTGCTTGATGGAGATGTCTCGCTGCGTCGGGCCGGTCTGATACGACGAGGCAAGGCGCAACCTCCCTAGCGATCTGCTCACTGGGTGACCTATCGAGTTCAACCGTGACGTGTCTGGCTCGGCCCGTACAACCCGAGGCGGCCACTAGAGGGTAGGAACGGATCTCCGTACGGTGATTTCGTGCCGTTCACGACATACGTTCAGGCCATGTTGAAGGATCACAGCGAGTTCCTGCCGCGACTGGACTTCACTGCCATCAAGCGGGAAGTGTCGGGGCAACTGGTCGATCTCCTGCACGCCAACGAAGCCCGGAACCTCGACTGATGGCCGGGCCTTGGCAGCCAGCGCCCGTTTCGCCTGCGCGAGGGCGGGCGCCGGCTTGGTGGCGAATGCGTGAGCCTTGGGGAAACCGGCCGTCGCCATCCGCGCCGCATCGGCGAACCAAGCGGCCTGCACGTACAGGTCCCGGTCCGGCGTGGCCCCGCTCGATCGCGTACGTCGTATACACCGCCACGATCACGTTGGCGTCATGGCCGGTCCAGGCCGACTGCCTCCGCGATCGACCAGCAGTTACCCGCAACGCCCGACATCATTGATCCGCGTGGTCACCGTGCACGAGGCCTGTCATCTCCGATACCGCCCCGCCACTGCCGCGAAGGCGGCCTTGGGTTCCCATTCCATGTCGGGGTAGGTCTGCCCCCGGCGCCCTTCGAGGAGTTTGACGATGCCCAGGCCGGCCCGGTCCAGGTCGTCCCTGGGGTCGCCGTCGGGGCGGTGCGGGTAGCCGGGCAAGGCGAACAGGAACACGAACGCGCTGTCCACGCCCTCGGTCTCGAAGATCTCCAGCAGTTCGCTCAGATATGCGGCCTGGCCGGCCTCGTCACGCTCGTATATGCCGTTCAGCCGTACTGGAGCCTTGGTCTCCGGGTCGTGCTCGACCACGTCCAGCACCCGCCCACCGCGGTCTCCCGCGCCGCGGTAGGCCGCGGTGCCGAACCCGGTGATGGCGAGCGGCTTCGGGCCTTGGGCCAGGGTGCGCACCGCGTCCCGGAACCGGTCGGCGACCTCGGCGGAGCGGATCAGCTCGAACGTCACAACGTCGAAGGGAGTCCAGTCGACCTGCTCGAACTGGATGGATGCGTAGGTGAGCTTGCCCTGGAAGCGCTCGCGGACCGTGGCCGCGGCATCGCGGAGGAACGCGTTGATGCGCACGCCGAGCTCGCGCATCGCTTCGGCCCGCCGCTCGGGTTGGCTCATCAGCTGCTCGACCCTCTCCTCAGGGCTCCCTCCGGGCAGGAACCCGCGGTTCATCACGCTCAGCTCGACCCCTGCGACGAACACGACCGCGGCCCCCTGCTGCCGGAGCCGTTCCGCTCGCTCGGCGCAGTCGCGGAGGAGCGTGAGGATCTGCTCCGGATCCAGCTCCAGTGGATAGGGCGAGAACCAGACCTCCAGGCCGAGCTCGGCGGCGGCACCGGCGGCCAGCTCCAGTCGGTCCGGGGCGCCGCCGATGATCTGGATCGCGTTGCAGTGCAGGTCGTCGCGGATGATGGCGAGCTCGCGCCGGACCACCGCCGGGTCGAAGTGCTCGCGGGATATCTGGCCGTGCACGACGAATCCGGTGTCGTAGGTCATCCCTCTTGCTCGCACGGTGACGTCCTCTCCCTCGGTCTCGGTCGGGTCGAGACTGACAAGAAAAGTGCGTGCACGCAAGTTTGCGTGCACGCAGCTCTGTGTGGAACGCTGACACCGTGACGACACCACCACCAGGGCTGCGGGAGCGGAAGAAGCGGGCCACTCGCGAGGCGCTGCGTGAGGCGGCTCTGCGCCTGGCCGTGGAGCGCGGACCGGATCAGGTGCGGGTCGAGGACATCGCCGAGGCGGCCGGGGTCTCGCCGCGCACCTACAACAACTACTTCGCCAGCCGTGAGCAGGCGATCGTCTCCGCTGTTGCCGCGGACCGGGAGGCGCGGATCGCGGCGGCGGTCGCGGCCCGGCCCGCAGGAGTGCGCCTGGCTGACGCCGTCACCGAAGCAGTGGTCGAGCAGTACGCGAACACCGGTGAGCGCGAACAGCAGGCGCTGTTGCTGATCACCACCCGGACCGCGCTCCGCGACGCGTTCCTCGATACCACCGCCGACATCGAGCTCCCTCTCACGGCGGTGATCGCCGAACGCCTGGGCGACGCCGGAGCGCACACAGCCCGCGTTCTCGCGGCGAGCGTGGCCGCGGCGGTTCGCATCGCACTGGAAGGCTGGCTCCGGCCGGCCGAGACCGCAGGGATCGCCGGGGATTTCGGTGCCGGAGGGCTGGTCGTGCCCTCAGGTTCACTGCCCGACCAGCTCCGCGCGGCGCTGGCCCCGCTCGCGCCCGCGTTCGACGCCGCCGAGCGACACACCCGGCCGGCCGTTGACGGCATGCCCCGGGCGAAGCCCCATCGCATGTGACGGACCCGGAGACGAGCAGGAGTGTACGTCTGTACATTCACGAGTGTACGATCGTACGCATGGCCATCGACTACTTCGCGAACGACCCGCGCACCAACCTGGAGCGGATGCTCGCGGGCGATCTCTACATCGCCGACGACCCGGAGATCGCCCGGCGGCAGCAGCGGGCGATGCGGCTTGCCGGGCGGTATCTGGCCGCCTGTACCGAGGACGCCGAGGCGGCGCGGCCGCTGCTCGTCGAGCTGCTCGGCTCGGTGGGGGAGGGAGCCGAAGTGCGGCCGCCGCTGTACGTCGACTACGGCAGCAACATCTCCATCGGGGCGCGCACCTTCGTCAACTACAACCTGACCGCGCTGGACGTCGCCCGGATCACCATCGGCGAGGACTGCCAGATCGGCCCCAACGTCCAGCTCCTCACGCCCACCCACCCGGTGGAACCGGAGCCGCGCCGGGACAAGCTGGAGGCCGCCCGGCCGATCGTCATCGGGGACAACGTCTGGCTCGGCGGCGGAGTGATCGTGTGTCCCGGAGTGACCATCGGCGACAACGCGGTGATCGGCGCGGGGGCGGTGGTCACCAAGGACGTGCCGGCCAATGTCGTCGCCGTCGGCAACCCCGCCCGCCCCGTCCGCAACTTCTGACCGGCGCACGCCCATGGCCACCGGACACACGGACCCGCAGCGGCGCGAACGCATTCTCGCCGCCACGCTCGACCACATCGCCGACGAGGGAGTCGCCGGCGTCTCCCACCGCAAGATCGCCGTCCGGGCCGGGGTGCCGCTCGGCTCGATGACCTATCACTTCACCGGCATCGACGATCTGCTGCGCGAGGCCTTCACCCGCTTCGCCGACCACATCGTGGCCGTCTTCGAGCGGCATCTCGGTAGTGCCGGGACCGCCGAAGAGGCCCGTGAGGCCGTCACGGACCTCGTGCACACCCTCTCCGAGGGGCCTCGCCGCGATTTCGTCCTCGCCCACGAGTTGTACACGCTGGCCGCCCGGCGCCCGGAGTACCGCGAACTCACCCACGCGTGGATGCGCCGCAGCCGCCTGCTCCTGGAGCAGCACTTCGACGCGGACACCGCCCGTCAGCTGGACGCGCTCATCGAGGGTCTGACCCTGCACCGCGCCCTCGACACCGAACCGCAGAGCCGCGAGCTGACGCGGCTGGCGGTCACGCGCCTCACGACCGCCGCGGTCACGCCTCCTGGCGCTTGAGGTCCGCCAGCAACCGGTGCAGCGGCTCCGTCGCCCGGCGGCGGTACTCCTGGACCGCCCAGCCGTTGCCGTCCGGGTCGGTGAAGTGCATGAACGTGGCACCGTCGTCCGGCGCGTACTGGACCGGCTCCGAGACATCGAGGCCTCGTTCGACGAGCTCCGCGTGGGCCGCCTTGATGTCGGCGACGCACAGCTGGAGGCCCTGGTACGAGCCGGGGGCCGGGGTGGGGCCCGGTGTCATCTCCCAGATCGACTCGCCGAGGGCGATCGAGCAGCCGGAGCCCGGAGGGGTCAGCTGGACGATCCGCATCCCGGGCATGACCTCCTGGTCGATGTCGACGTGGAAGCCGACCTTGTCCCGGTAGAAGTCCCGGGCGCGGTCGATGTCGGTGACGGGCAGCGGGATCACTTCGAGAGTGAAGTCCATGGCGTGACTCCTTCGTCAGGCATCCGTTTCGTCAGGCATCCGTCGGGCGTCGGATTGCGGCTCAGGCGAACCGCCACCTCGTCTGGCTGAACGGCTCCCCCTTACCGAAGCCGAAAACCGTGCCCGGCGCCACCGCGTAGACGGCCGCGCGCCCCGCGCCGTGGCGGAAATAGCCCTCCCGTACCTCGAAGTGCCAGAAACTGCCGTACTTGGCCTCCCACCCGGCGGCCAGTTCGCGTAGCCGGGCGTCGTCGGTCACGCGCCTCGCCTCGCCCTCCACCACCAGGTCGTAGCCCTGGTCCCAGGTGTTCGTGCCGGTGGTGAGCACGACGTTCGGGTTCTCCGCGAGGTTCCTCGCCTTGCGCTCCTCCGGGCCCGTGCAGAAGTGCAGGGCGCCGTCAGACCAGATCGCGGGCAGCGGGGTGACGTGCGGGCGCCCGTCCGGTCGTACCGTCGTGATCCAGAACAGCTCCGCCGCCGTGAGCCGCGCTTCGGCCTCCTGCCAGTCGGTCGCGGTGGCGTTCTCGTCGCTGTAGCGGCGGTCCAGCCTGGTCTCGGGGTGCATGGTGGTCATGAGTGTCCTCCCGGCCTCTCGCTCCCCTCTCTTCACAGGGCAGACCCCGTCCGCCCGCCGAACTCATCGGAGCCTGACCCGGGCTCTGCGGTTAGGCTCAAAGCCGTAAGACCTTGATCCGAAGAAGAACGAAGCAAGACCGAAGCAAGCGAAGCAGGACCGAAGCAAGACCGAAGCAAACCGACGCGAGTCCGAGGGAGGCCCGGGATGACGGCGGCGCCGGGGCGCAGGAGCAGTACCTTCACACGGCTGCTGCGGCACGGCTTCACCGACGCCTCCGCCGCCGAACGGCTCCTGGACAGTGCCGAACTCGTGCCCCTGCGCGACGACCCGGTGCTGCTGGAAGCGCTGGGCGGGACCGCCGACCCCGATCTCGCGCTGCTCGGACTCGTCCGGCTGCTGGAGTCCCAGCCGAACCCCGGCGCCCGCCGGGAACTGCTCGACACGCTGATCGCGGCCAAGCCGCTGCGCGACCGGCTGCTCGGAGTGCTCGGCGCCTCCACCGCCCTCGCCGACCACCTCGCCCGGCACCCGGACGACTGGCAGGCGCTCGTCATGTACGAGGCGTACGACCTGCACCCCGGGGTGGAGGAGTTCGAGGCCGGCCTCGCGGAGGCCACCGACCCGGTCTCACTGCGCGTCGCCTACCGGCGCTGTCTGCTGTCCATCGCCGCCCGGGACGTGTGCGGCACGACCGGCGTCGCCGAGTCCGCGGCCGAGCTCGCCGACCTCGCCACCGCCACCCTGCGCGCCGCCCTCGCTCTCGCCGAGGCCGCCGCGCCCGAGGACGCCGCCCTGTGCCGGCTCGCCGTCGTCGCGATGGGCAAGTGCGGCGGCCACGAGCTGAACTACGTCTCCGACGTGGACGTCATCTTCGTGGGGGAGGCCACCGAGGGGGCCGACGAGACCAAGGCCGTGCGGGCCGCGACCCGGCTCGCCTCGCACATGATGCGGATCTGCTCGGAGACCACGGTCGAGGGCTCCATCTGGCCCGTGGACGCCAATCTCCGGCCCGAGGGCAGAAACGGTCCGCTCGTGCGGACCCTCTCCAGCCACCTCGCCTACTACCAGCGCTGGGCCAAGACCTGGGAGTTCCAGGCGCTGCTCAAGGCCCGCCCGGTGGCCGGCGACCTGGGCCTCGGCGAGGAGTACGTCGCCGCCGTCCAGCCCCTGGTGTGGAAGGCCGCCGAGCGCGAGAACTTCGTCCCCGACGTGCAGAAGATGCGCCGCCGGGTCGTGGAGAACATCCCCGTCGCCGAGGTCGACCGCCAGCTCAAGCTCGGCCCGGGCGGCCTCAGGGACGTCGAGTTCGCCGTGCAGCTGCTCCAGCTCGTGCACGGCAGGACCGACACCTCCCTGCGCAGCGGTACGACCCTCGACGCGCTCAAGGCCCTCGCCGCCGGCGGCTACGTCGGCCGCGCGGATGCCGCCCAGCTCGACGAGGCCTACCGCTTCCTGCGCTCCATGGAGCACCGGATCCAGCTCTTCCGGCTGCGGCGGACCCACCTCGTCCCCGAGGACGAGGCCGAGCTGCGCCGCATCGGCCGCTCCCTGGGCCTGCGCGCCGACCCGGTCGCCGACCTGCACCGCGAGTGGCGCCGGCACGCCACCGTCGTACGCCGGCTGCACGAGAAGCTGTTCTACCGGCCGCTGCTCGACGCGGTCGCCCAACTCGCCTCCGGAGAGGCCCGGCTCAGGCCCGAGGCGGCCCGGGAGCGCATGGTCGCCCTCGGCTACGCCGACCCGGCCTCGGCCCTCCGTCACCTGGAGGCGCTGGCCTCCGGCGTCACCCGCAAGGCCGCCATCCAGCGCACCCTGCTGCCCGTCCTGCTGGGCTGGTTCGCCGACTCCGCCGACCCGGACGCGGGCCTGCTCAACTTCCGCAAGGTGTCGGACGCCCTCGGCAAGACGCCCTGGTACCTGCGGCTGCTGCGGGACGAGGGCGCCGCCGCGCAGAACCTCGCCCGTGTGCTGTCCGCCGGGCGGCTCGCGCCCGACCTGCTGATGCGCGCCCCGGAGGCGGTGGCGCTGCTCGGCGACGGGGACGGCGGCGGTCTGGAACCGCGCTCCCGCACCCATCTGGAGCAGGAGATACTCGCCGCCGTGAAACGGGCCGACGGGGCCGCCCAGGCGGTCACCGCCGCACGCGGGGTGCGCCGCCGCGAGCTGTTCCGTACGGCCGCCGTCGACATCGTCGGCTCCTACGGCACCGAGGAGCAGCCCGCCGAGGCCGACCAGGGCGCGCTGGTGGACCAGGTCGGCGGCGCGGTGTCGGACCTGACGGCGGCGACGCTCGCCGGCACCCTGCGGGCCGTGGTGCGGGAGGGCTGGGGCGACAGTCTGCCCACCCGGTTCGCGATCATCGGCATGGGCCGTTTCGGCGGGCACGAGCTGGGCTACGGCTCCGACGCGGACGTGCTGTTCGTGCACGAGCCCCGTGACGGCGTCGACGAGCAGGAGGCCGGGCAGGCCGCCAACAAGGTCGTCTCGGAGATGCGCCGCCTGCTCCAGATCCCCAGCGCCGACCCGCCCCTGCTCATCGACGCCGACCTGCGCCCCGAGGGCAAGTCCGGGCCGCTCGTGCGGACCCTCAAGTCGTACGAGGCGTACTACCGCCGGTGGTCCCTGACCTGGGAGTCGCACGCGCTGCTGCGGGCCGAGCCCGTCGCCGGGGACGAGGACCTGGGCCGCCGGTTCATCGAGCTGATCGACCCGCTGCGCTACCGGGCGGACGGGCTCGACGACGAGGCCGTACGCGAGATCCGGCGGCTCAAGGCCCGGATGGAGTCCGAGCGGCTGCCGCGCGGCGCCGACCCCAAACTCCACGCCAAGCTGGGCCCGGGCGGTCTGTCCGACGTGGAGTGGACCGTGCAGCTGCTGCAACTGCGGCACGGCTCGGCGGAGCCGGGCCTGCGCACCACCCGCACCCGGGAGGCCCTGGCCGCCGCCCGCACGGCCGGGCTGATCACGGAGGAGGACGCCGCGACCCTGGACGAGGCCTGGGTCCTCGCGACCCGCGTCCGCAACGCGGTGATGCTGGTCCGCGGCCGGGCCGGCGACACATTCCCCACCGAGCCCCGCGAACTGTCGGCCGTCGGCCGCTACCTCGGGTACGGCCCCGGCCACGCGGGCGACATGCTCGACGCCTACCGTCGCACGGCGCGCAGGGCCCGGGGCGTGGTGGAGGAACTGTTCTACGGGGTGGCAGAGCGCTAGGGCCTCGTTCGGATCACGCCGCAGACGCGGGGTGATCCGAACGGGGCCCTAGTCCGACGGCCCCCGGCCGGCCCCCACCCGCACGCGGTGCCCGGGCGAGGTGGGTTTCGTCGGGACCAGGCGCGGCAGCGCGTACGGCTGGGTGCCGTACCAGAGCCTCGCCACCGTGAATCCGAAGGCCAGGCAGAGCAGGCCGCCCACCGCGTCCAGCCAGAAGTGGTTCGCGGTGGCGACGATGACCACCAGGGTGAGCGTCGGGTACAGCAGGCCCAGCACCCGCACCCAGGGGACCGACGCCAGCGCGAAGATCGTCAGGCCGCACCACAGCGACCAGCCGATGTGCATCGACGGCATCGCGGCGTACTGGTTGGACATGTGCTTCAGATCGCCGGACGCCATCGATCCCCAGGTCTGGTGGACCATGACGGTGTCGATGAAGTCGCTGCCGTTCATCAGGCGCGGAGGCGCCAGCGGATACAGGTAGTAGCCGACCAGGGCGACGGCGGTGGTCGCGAACAGCACCAGCCGGGTCGCCGCGTACCGGCCGGGATGCCGACGGAACAGCCACACGAGCACACCCAGCGTCACCACGAAGTGGAGCGTCGCGTAGTAGTAGTTCATGCCGATGATCAGCCAAGTCACCGCGTTCACGGTGTGATTGACCGACTCCTCCACGGCGATGCCCAGATGGTGCTCGGCCTGCCAGATCCAGTCGGCGTTGCGCAGTGCTTCGGCCCTCTGCTCGGGCACGGCGTTGCGGATCAGCGAGTACGTCCAGTAACTCACCGCGATCAGCAGGATCTCGAACCAGAACCGGGGCCGGCGCGGGGTGCGCGGACGGTGCTGCGAACCCGGGCCGCTCTCGGCCGTAACGGTCTGCGGAAGGGCCGATTCCCGGCCTTCCGGCTTCGTCACGGTCGTATCACCCATAGGCGCAAAGTCTGCCAGAAAAGGACTTCCCCACCGATCATCCCTCGGCCGGGCCCGGGCCGCATGTTCTCCCAACGGCGAGATCAGGCCACTACGTCAGGAACGACCGCGGTCCCCGGGTGCCGAGGCGGTCGAACCGCGCACCACCAGCTCCGGCATGAACACGAACTCGCTGTGCGGGGCCGGAGTCCCGCCGATCTCCTCCAGCAGCGTGCGGACCGCCGCCTGGCCCATCGCCGGGACCGGCTTGCGGATCGTGGTCAGCGGCGGATCGGTGAAGGCGATCAGCGGCGAGTCGTCGAAGCCGACCACCGAGATGTCCTTCGGCACGTCCAGGCCCAGCTGCCGGGCCGCCCTGATCGCGCCCAGCGCCATCATGTCGCTGGCGCACACCACGGCCGTGCAGTTCCGCTCGATCAACGCCGTGGTCGCGGCCTGGCCGCCCTCCAGGGTGTAGAGCGAGTGCTGGACCAGCTCCGTCTCCACGGCCTCGGCGCCCAGGCCCAACTGGTCCTGCATCGTGCGCACGAACCCCTCGATCTTGCGCTGCACCGGCACGAACCGCTTCGGCCCCAGGGCCAGCCCGATCCGCTGGTGCCCCAGGGACACCAGATGCGTGACCGCCAGGCTCATCGCGGCACGATCGTCGGGGGAGATGAACGGCGCCTGCACCTTCGGCGAGAAACCGTCGACCAGCACGTACGGCACACCCTGCGCGCGCAGCCGGTCGTAGCGCTGCATGTCGGCGGTGGTGTCCGCGTGCAGCCCGGAGACGTAGATGATGCCGGCGACCCCCCGGTCGACGAGCATCTCCGTGAGCTCGTCCTCCGTGGAACCGCCCGGCGTCTGGGTGGCGAGGACGGGGGTGTAGCCCTGCCTCGTCAGAGCCTGGCCGATGACCTGCGCCAGGGCCGGGAAGATCGGGTTCTCCAGCTCCGGGGTGATCAGGCCCACCAGGCCCTCGCTGCGCTGGCGCAGGCGCACCGGGCGTTCGTAGCCCAGCACGTCGAGGGCGGCCAGCACGGACTGGCGAGTGGTGGCGGCGACGCCCGGCTTCCCGTTGAGGACGCGGCTGACAGTCGCTTCACTCACCCCCGCCTGAGCGGCGATGTCGGCAAGCCGTGTGGTCACAGCACTGGACTGTAGCGGCCGGGGACCTCCTTGCACACCGACGGGACGCCTGGTGCGTGCCGTCCCACGGCCGGCTGCGGGTTGCTGGGTCATCGCGGTCCCCAAAAGTCGAGAAGAGGTCGTGGCCGGCGTCCGATCCGCAACGGATGATTCCCCCGACGGAAACGGATGGCAAGTGCTTGCAGAGTCTTGCACAGCTGTCCGACTGCCCGCCGAACAGCCGGAAATCAAGGCTGCGGGGCGGTCGAGGGGAGGTCACGGCGGGATAACCATCGGCATCGCTTGCAACTTTTTGCTGCAAGGTCTTTCGCAAGTCCTTGAAGCGCGGCTAATCTCACCGACGCCCGGCGGCCAACGGCGCAGTCGGCAGCACGAACGGGCTGACCCTCAAGGAGAACTCATGCGGCGTGGCATAGCGGCCACCGCGCTGGTGGCGTCCCTCGCCCTGGCGGCGACGGCGTGCGGCGGAAGCGACAGCGGCGACGAGGCCGACGGCCCGGTCACCATCACCTGGTGGGACACCTCCAACGCGACCAACGAGGCGCCGACGTACAAGGCCCTGGTCAAGGAGTTCGAGGCCGCCCACAAGGACATCAAGGTCAACTACGTCAACGTCCCCTTCGACCAGGCGCAGAACAAGTTCGACACCGCCGCCGGTTCCAAGGGCGCCCCCGACGTGCTGCGTTCCGAGGTCGGCTGGACCCCCGCCTTCGCCAAGAAGGGCTTCTTCGCACCGCTCGACGGCACCGAGGCCCTCGCCGAGCAGGACAAGTTCCAGCCCAGCCTGATCGAGCAGGCCAAGTACGAGGGCAAGACCTACGGCGCCCCCTTCACCACGGACACCCTCGCCCTCGTCTACAACAAGGCTCTGTTCAAGAAGGCCGGCGTCGAGGCCCCCAAGACCTGGGACGACCTGAAGAAGGCCGCCGCCACCGTCAAGGACAAGACCGGCGTCGACGGCTACTGGGGCTCCACCCAGGCCTACTACGCCCAGAGCTTCCTCTACGGCGAGGGCGCCGACACCGTCGACGTCGACGCCAAGAAGATCACCGTCACCTCGCCCGCGGCCAAGAAGGCCTACGGCACCTGGCAGGGCCTGTTCAAGGGCAAGGGCCTGCACAAGGCCGACGCCACCGCGGACGCCTACGCCCACATCCAGGAGGCGTTCGTCAGCGGCAAGGTCGCCTCGATCGTCCAGGGCCCGTGGGAGATCACGAACTTCTACAAGGGTTCCGCCTTCAAGGACAAGAACAACCTCGGCATCGCCACCGTCCCGGCCGGCTCCACCGGCAAGGCGGGCGCCCCGACCGGCGGCCACAACCTCTCCGTCTACGCCGGCTCCGACGCGGCCCACCAGAAGGCCTCGCTGAAGTTCGTCAACTTCATGACCTCGGCGAAGGCCCAGGAGACCATCGCGCTGAAGAACTCCACGCTCCCCACCCGCGAGGACGCCTACACCGCCGAGGTCAAGGCCGACCCCGGCATCGCGGGCTACCAGGGCGTGCTGTCCTCCGCCCAGCCGCGCCCGGCGCTGCCCGAGTACAGCTCCCTGTGGGGTCCGCTGGACGACGAGCTGATCGAGATCGCCGGCGGCAAGGAGTCCCTGGACAAGGGCCTCGGCGACGCCGAGACCGCCATCACCAAGCTGGTGCCGGACTTCTCCAAGTGACCGCCGCGTGGCCGCCGGGTCCCCTCGGGGGGAGGGGACCCGGCGGCCGCCGTCCGCGCCTGCGCCTGAGCCCGGGCAGCTCCCCTTGGCCTCCCTGACCTCCTTGAACCTCCAGAAGGTGTCGAACCATGACAGTCGTCATCGACCGAGCGACCGGCAAGCGGCGCGGTGAGCGGGAGCCGCGCCCCGGGCCGGCCCAGCGGCTGAAGAACGGCTTCCACAAGCACTGGTACGCCTACGCGATGGTCGCCCCGGTGGCGATCGTCCTCGGGGTCCTCGTGCTGTACCCGCTGGCGTACGGCCTGTACCTCACGCTCACCGACGCCACCAGCCTCAACACCGCCCGCACGATCGGCGTCAACGAGATCGACGCCACCTACAAGTTCATCGGCCTGGACAACTACGCCGACATCCTGTGGGGCCCGACGGCGTACGACCGCTTCTGGTCGCACTTCCTGTGGACGGTCTTCTGGACGGCGGCCTGTGTCGCCCTGCACTACGGCATCGGTCTCGGGCTCGCGCTGCTGCTCAACCAGAAGCTGCGCGGCCGCACCCTCTACCGGATGATCCTGGTGCTGCCCTGGGCGGTGCCGACCTTCGTCACCGTCTTCGGCTGGCGGTTCATGCTCGCCGACGGCGGCATCATCAACTCCGGCCTGGACCTCCTGCACCTGCCGACGCCGTCGTGGCTGGAGGACACCTTCTGGCAGCGGTTCGCCGCGATCATGGTCAACACCTGGTGCGGTGTGCCGTTCATGATGGTCTCGCTGCTCGGCGGCCTGCAGTCGATCGACGCGAGCCTGTACGAGGCCTCCGAGATGGACGGCGCCAGCGCCTGGCAGCGGTTCCGCTACGTCACCCTGCCCGGCCTGAGGTCAGTCAGCACCACGGTCGTCCTCCTCGGCGTGATCTGGACCTTCAACCAGTTCGCCATCATCTTCCTGCTGTTCGGCAACACCGCCCCCGACGCCCAGATCCTCGTGACCTGGGCCTATCAGCTGGGCTTCGGGCAGCAGCCGCGCGACTACGCCCAGTCCGCCGCCTACGGAATCCTGCTCCTGTCCCTCCTGATCGTCTTCACCTCCTTCTACCGCCGCTGGCTGAACCGCAACGAGCAGCAGCTCGCGATCTGAGGCAGGAGTCCCCATGAGTACGACGAGTACGACCACCGTCGAGACCCCCGCCGCGGCCACCGAGCGGCGCCCCGCCGGCGACCCGCGCAAGGCCCGCCGCCGCGGCGAACAGAGCCGCGCGGCCTCCCTCGCCTCGCACGCCGTGCTGATCGGCGCGAGCCTGACCGCGCTCTTCCCGATCGCCTGGCTGGTCTTCCTGTCCCTCGGCCCGGACAAGGACGACTACCTCCACCCCGGGCGCATCTGGAGCAAGATGACGCTCGACAACTATGCGTTCGTCCTCCAGGACACGAGCTTCTTCGACTGGCTGACGAGCACGCTGGTCGTGGTGCTGGGCACGACGCTCATCGGCGTCGTCGTCGCGGCGTCCACCGGCTACGCCGTCTCCCGCATGCGGTTCCCCGGCTACCGGAAGCTGATGTGGGTGCTGCTGGTCACCCAGATGTTCCCCATCGCGGTACTGATCGTGCCGATGTACCAGATCCTCTCGGATCTCCAGCTCATCGACAGCTACCTTGGTCTCATCCTTGTCAACTGCACCACGATCGTGCCGTACTGCGCCTGGCTGATGAAGGGCTATTTCGACACCATCCCGTTCGAGATCGACGAGGCGGGGCGCGTCGACGGGCTGACCCCCTTCGGCACGTTCGCGCGGCTGATCCTGCCGCTCGCGAAGCCCGGCCTCGCGGTCGCGGCGTTCTACAGCTTCCTCACGGCCTTCGGTGAGGTCGCGTTCGCCTCGACGTTCATGCTGAGCGACGACAAGTACACGTTTGCCGTCGGTCTGCAGACCTTTGTGAGCGAGCACGACGCTCAGCGGAACCTGATGGCCGCGACGGCTGTGCTGATCGCGATACCGGCCGCCATCTTCTTCTACCTCGTGCAGAAGAACCTGGTGACGGGCCTTACCGCCGGTGGCACGAAGGGGTGACCTCCCTCCGTCGATCGGCCGCGGCGCCGTCGTGGCCGGTCGCGCAGTTCCCCGCGCCCCTCGGGGGCGCGGGTGTGGCGGCCGTGGTGCCCATCCGACCCCGCTGTGCCGCGGCCGCCCCAACATCCCGCCCACGCCTTCCATGACCGACATCCTGTTACGCATCAAGGACGACATGAGCCAGCAGCACTCCGCCGCCCCTGCCATGACCCCCACCGTCGTCAAGCGCCGCGACTGGTGGCGGGACGCGGTGATCTACCAGGTGTACCCGCGCAGCTTCGCCGACAGCAACGGCGACGGCATGGGTGACCTGGAAGGTGTCCGCACCCGTCTGCCGTATCTGCGCGACCTCGGCGTGGACGCCGTGTGGCTCAGCCCCTTCTACGCCTCGCCGCAGGCCGACGCCGGCTACGACGTCGCCGACTACCGGGCCGTCGATCCCATGTTCGGCAACCTCCTGGACGCCGACGCGCTGATCCGCGACGCCCACGAGCTGAGCCTCAGGATCATCGTCGACCTGGTCCCGAACCACTCCTCCGACCAGCACGAGTGGTTCAAGCGGGCCGTCGCCGAGGGCCCCGGCTCCCCGCTGCGGGAGCGCTACCACTTCCGTCCCGGCAAGGGGGCCGACGGCGAGCTGCCGCCCAACGACTGGGAGTCGATCTTCGGCGGCCCGGCATGGACCCGGGTCACCGAACCCGACGGCACGCCCGGTGAGTGGTACCTGCACCTCTTCGCCCCCGAGCAGCCCGACTTCAACTGGGAGCACCCGGCGGTCGGCGACGAGTTCCGCTCCATCCTGCGCTTCTGGCTGGACATGGGCGTCGACGGCTTCCGTATCGATGTCGCCCACGGTCTGGTGAAGGCGGAGGGGCTGCCCGACCTTGGATCCCACGACCAGGTGAAGCTGCTGGGCAACGATGTCATGCCGTTCTTCGACCAGGAGGGCGTGCACGAGATCTACCGGCAGTGGCGGCTCATCCTCGACGAGTACGCGGGGGAGAGGATCTTCGTCGCGGAGGCCTGGACGCCGACCATCGAGCGCACGGCCCACTACGTCCGCCCGGACGAGCTGCACCAGGCCTTCAACTTCCAGTACCTCAGCACCCACTGGGACGCCGGGGAGATGCGTGAGGTCATCGACCGCACCCTGGACGCCATGCGCCCGGTCGGCGCCCCCGCCACCTGGGTCCTGTCCAACCACGACGTGACCCGGCACGCCACCCGCTTCGCCAACCCCGCAGGGCTCGGCACCCAGATCCGGCTGGCCGGGGACCGGGAGCTGGGGCTGCGCAGGGCCCGCGCCGCGAGCCTGCTCATGCTGGCGCTGCCCGGCTCGGCCTACGTCTACCAGGGCGAGGAGCTCGGGCTGCCCGACGTCGTCGACCTGCCGGACGAGGTGCGTCAGGACCCGGCGTACTTCCGGGGCGCCGGCCAGGACGGCTTCCGCGACGGGTGCCGGGTGCCGATCCCGTGGACCCGGACCGGATCGTCGTACGGCTTCGGTGACGGGGGCAGCTGGCTGCCGCAGCCGGACGGGTGGGGCGAGCTGAGCGTCGAGGCGCAGACCGGGGAGCCCGGCTCGACCCTGGAGCTGTACCGGGCCGCGCTCGCCGTGCGCCGCGAGCAGCCCGACCTCGGCGCCGGTACGTCCGTGGAGTGGCTGCGGGCGCCCGAGGGTGTGCTCGCCTTCCGGCGCGGTGAGTTCGTGTGCGTCGCGAACACCACCGGGGAGTCGGTGGCGATGCCGGCGTACGGCCGGGTGCTGGTCGCGAGCGGCGAGGTCGTCCTGGTCGACGACGAGTCGAAGGTGCCGGCCGACACCACGGTGTGGTGGACCACCGGGGTCACCGCCTGATTTTCCTTTGAATTTCGTACGGCCCGCTGCCCTTTCGGGCGGCGGGCCTTTAACATCTGCGTCACCGCAAGGTTTCTGAACCTTGCAGCAAGAACCTTCAACGAAGAAGGAAACCCCACATGGCACGCAGATTCCTCGCCTCCGCCGTCGCGCTCGCCGCGGCTTCGGTTGTCATGAACCCAACCAGTGCGCAGGCCTCCCCACCTGGCACCAAGGACGTCACCGCCGTCCTCTTCGAGTGGAACTTCGCCTCCGTCGCCCGTGAGTGCACCAACACCCTCGGGCCCGCCGGCTACGGCTACGTCCAGGTCTCCCCGCCCGCCGAGCACATACAGGGCTCCCAGTGGTGGACGTCGTACCAGCCGGTCAGCTACAAGATCGCCGGCCGGCTCGGCGACCGCACGGCCTTCCGGGACATGGTGAACACCTGTCACGCGGCCGGTGTGAAGGTCGTCGCCGACACGGTCATCAATCACATGGCGGCGGGCAGCGGCACCGGCACCGGCGGCTCGTCGTACAGCAAGTACAACTATCCGGGCCTGTACTCCGCGCCCGACTTCGACGACTGCACGGGCCAGATCACCAACTACCAGGACCGCTGGAACGTCCAGCACTGCGAGCTGGTCGGCCTCTCCGACCTCGACACCGGCGAGAACTACGTGCGCGGCGCGATCGCCGGGTACATGAACGACCTGCTCTCCCTCGGTGTCGACGGCTTCCGCATCGACGCGGCCAAGCACATGGACACGGCCGACCTGGCGAACATCAAGTCCCGGCTGAGCAACCCGTCGGTGTACTGGAAGCAGGAGGTCATCTACGGCTCCGGCGAGGCCGTCCAGCCCACTGAATACACGAGTAACGGAGACGTCCAGGAGTTCCGCTACGCCTACGACCTCAAGCGGGTCTTCAACAACGAGAACCTCGCCTATCTGAAGAACTATGGCGAGGGCTGGGGCTATATGAACAGCGGCGTCTCCGGCGTCTTCGTCGACAACCACGACACCGAGCGCAACGGCAGCACCCTGAGCTACAAGGACAACGCGAACTACACCCTCGCCAACGTCTTCATGCTCGCCTGGCCCTACGGCGCCCCGGACATCAACTCCGGCTACGAGTTCTCCGACCATGACGCCGGCCCGCCCGGCGGCGGCCAGGTGAACGCCTGCTGGCAGGACGGCTGGAAGTGCCAGCACAACTGGCCGGAGATCAAGTCGATGGTCGGCTTCCGCAATGCCACGCGGGGCGAGGCCGTCACCGACTGGTGGGACAACGGGGGCGACGCCATCGCGTTCGGGCGGGGGAGCAAGGGCTTCGTGGCCATCAATCACGAGTCGGGCTCGCTGAGCCGGACCTACCAGACCTCGCTGCCGGCGGGGACGTACTGCAACGTGCAGAACAACACGACCGTGACCGTGAACTCCGCTGGTCAGTTCACCGCCACCCTCGGCGCGAACACCGCTCTCGCCCTCCACGCGGGCCGGTCGGGCTGCTGAGCGCGAGCGCCCCGGTGCGGTGCGTGAGGGATTGACGCTTCCGGAACGCTGCCCTACGTTCCCTCCACAGTGGCAACTCCCTGAACGCTGTTCAGCATCTCGAACACTCGCCCCCCGGAAACCCCGGGGGGCGACCTCATACCACTGGGAGCGCTCCCATGACGGGACGGATCACGCTGCGCGGACTCAGAGGTCTCAGACGGTGGACGGTGACATCCCTGGCGGTGCTGATGACCACCGCCGGTGTCACCGCGGGGGCCTCGCCGACGGACACCCGCGCGGATGCCTCGGCGACCATCGACGGGTCCACCCGGCACCAGCCGATCGACGGCTTCGGCATCTCCGAGCACTTCGGCCGGGCCGAGATCATGCGCGGCTCGCAGGGCCTGCCCGCCCAGCGTCAACGCGAGATCCTCGACCTGCTGTTCAGTCGCGGCACCGGCGTCGGGCTGAGCATCCTGCGCCTCGGCATCGACTCGGGCATCCAGCCGACCGACCCCGGCGGTCCGAACGCGACCCCCAAGTACGTGTGGGACCGCAACGACAAGGGCCAGGTGTGGCTCGCCCAGCAGGCCAAGGCGTACGGAGTGAACCGGTTCTACGCCGATGCCTGGACGGCCCCCGGCTATATGAAGACCAACGGCACCGACGCGAACGGCGGCACCCTGTGCGGCCTGGCGGGCGCGAGCTGCCCGAGCGGCGACTGGCGCAAGGCGTACGCGAACTACCTGGTGCAATACGCCAGGTTCTACGCCCAGGAGGGCATCCGGATCAACGACCTCGGGTTCACCAACGAGCCCGACTGGACGGCCACCTACGACTCCATGCGGCTCACGCCAGCCCAGGCGGTCGAGTTCACCAAGGTCTTCGGACCCGTGGCGCGAGCGGGCGGGTACCAGGTCGTCTGCTGCGACTCCTTCGGCTGGAACCAGCAGAAGAACTACACCAGCGCGATCGAGGCCGACGCGACGGCCCGCGGCTTCGTCGACACCCACGCCGGCCACACATACGCCAGCAAGATCGACGGGCCGCTGCCGACCGGCAAGCGGACCTGGATGTCGGAGTGGTCGCCCGACGGCACCACCTGGAACGAGGCCTGGGACGACGGCAGCGGCTACGACGGGTTCACGGTCGCGGGCGCCGTGCACGACGCCCTGACCAAGGGCAACACCAGCGGCTACGTGTACTGGTACGGCGCCTCGACCGGCGCCACCCGTGGGCTGATCCAGATGGACGGCGCGAACTACCGCGTCTCCAAGCGCCTGTGGGCCCTCGCGAACTACAGCCGCTTCATCCGCCCCGGGGCCACCCGCATCGGCGCCACCACGACCGACGGCAACCTCAGGCTGTCGGCGTTCCGCAACACCGACGGATCGGTGACGGTCGTGGCGCTCAACGCGGCCGGCAGCGCCACCCCGGTCTCGTTCGGCCTGCGGAACCTCGGCTTCACCACCGGGACGGCGACCCCGTACCTCACCAACGGCTCCCAGGGCATGGCCCGGCAGTCGGCCGTGCCGGTCGCCGGGGGATCCCTGAAGGCCACGGTTCCGGCCCGCTCGCTCGTCACCTACACCCTCACGCGTTAGGAGAGACGATGCGCCTGACAAGGCACTTGGGAGTCCTGATCGGAGGCCCCGTCCCTGTTACTGGGTGCCCTGGTGGCGCCGTCCGCCGCGTCCTCGGAACAGCGGGCGGCGGCCCTGCCCGGCAGCTTCAAGTGGAGTTCCAGCAATGTGCTGATCTCCCCGAAGTCGGACGCGAGTCACCAGCTCAGCGCCATCAAGGACCCGTCGGTCGTCTACCACAACGGCCGCTGGCACGTGTTCGCCAGCACCGCCAGCACCAGCGGCGCCTACAACATGGTGTATCTGAACTTCGCCAGTTGGCAGGAGGCCGCCTCCGCGCAGCACCACTATCTGGACCAGACGGCGATCGGCGCCGGGTACAAGGCGGCACCGCAGGTGTTCTACTTTGCGCCGCAGAAGCTCTGGTACCTCGTCTACCAGACCGGCGACAACGCCGCCTACTCGACCACGGCGGACATCAGCAACCCCAAGTCCTGGACCGCGCCGAAGAAGTTCTACGCGAACGGCATGCCGCAGATCATCAGGGACAACATCGGCAGCGGCTACTGGGTCGACTTCTGGGTCGTCTGCGACAGCGCCAAGTGCTACCTGTTCTCCTCCGACGACAACGGCCATCTGTACCGCTCGGAGACCTCGCTGGCCGGCTACCCGAACGGCTTCACCAACACCGTCATCGCGCTCCAGGACTCCAGCAAGTACCGCCTCTGGGAGGCCGCCAACATCTACAAGATCAAGGACTCGAACACCTATCTGCTGCTCAACGAGGCGATCGGCACCAACGGCAAGCGATACTTCCGCTCCTGGACGTCGAACAGCATCGCCGGCACCTGGACCCCGCTGGCCGACACCGAGTCCAACCCCTTCGCGCGCTCGAACAACGTCACCTTCAGCGGCACCCCCTGGAGCCAGGACATCAGCCACGGCGAGATGGTCCGTCACACCAACGACCAGACACTCACGGTCAATCCGTGCCGGCTCCAGTACCTCTACCAGGGCCTGAACCCCTCGGCGAGCGGCCCCTACAACACGCTCCCGTGGCGGCTGGGTCTGCTGACGCAGACCAACTCGACCTGCTGACGGTTCTGCTGAAATTTCTTTCCAACAGTTTCAGGACTCTTGCTGTAAGTGTTTCGGCGGCGATACGGTCGCGCGGGGTCGGACCCGTGAGAGCCGCAATCGCAAGGAGTCCACGTCAGTGATACCGAGATGGCGTGCGCCCTCAAGGCGCCGAACCTCCCGTGCCGGACGGGTCGCCGCGGTCACCGCAACCGCGCTGGCCGCAGCGCTCGTCCAGCCTCTCGCCGCCAAAGCGGCCACCCCACCGGCGCCCCCGTCCGACGCGAAGCTCGCCGCCGAGCCCGCCCGGCACGACGCGACCCGTGAGCAGTTCTACTTCGTCCTCCCGGACCGCTTCGCCAACGGCGACCCGCGCAACGACAAGGGCGGACTGACCGGCTCCCGGCTGTCCACCGGCTACGACCCCACCGACAAGGGCTTCTACCAGGGCGGCGACCTCAAGGGCCTGACCAAGAGGCTCGACTACATCAAGGGCCTCGGCACCACCGCGCTCTGGATGGCCCCGATCTTCAAGAACCAGCCGGTACAGGGGACCGGGGCGAACGCCTCGGCCGGGTACCACGGTTACTGGATCACCGACTTCACCCAGGTCGACCCGCACTTCGGCACCAACAAGGACCTCGAGACCCTCATCGACAAGGCCCACGCCAAGGGCATGAAGGTCTTCTTCGACGTCATCACCAACCACACGGCCGACGTCGTCGATTACGAGGAGAAGTCCTACGACTACCTCTCCAAGGGCGCCTTCCCGTACCTGACCAAGGACGGCAAGCCCTTCGACGACGCCGACTACGCGGACGGCACGAAGAAGTTCCCGCCGGTCGACGCCGACTCCTTCCCGCGCACGCCGGCCGTCCCGGCCGCCAAGAAGAACGCCAAGGTCCCGTCGTGGCTCAACGACCCGACGATGTACCACAACCGCGGCGACTCCACCTTCGCCGGTGAGAGCTCCGAGCACGGCGACTTCGGCGGCCTCGACGACCTGTGGACCGAGCGGCCCGAGGTCGTCGAGGGCATGGAGAAGATCTACCAGCGCTGGGTGCGGGACTTCGACGTCGACGGCTTCCGGATCGACACCGTGAAGCACGTCAACATGGAGTTCTGGACCCAGTGGGCCACGGCCCTCGACGCCTACGCGTCCAAGCAGGGCCGCGACGACTTCTTCATGTTCGGCGAGGTGTACTCGGCCGACACCGCCGTCACCTCCCCGTACGTCACCCAGGGACGGCTCGACGCCACGCTGGACTTCCCCTTCCAGGAGGCGGCCCGCCAGTACGCCTCGCAGGGCGGCAGCGCGCAGCGGCTCGCGGGCGTCTTCGGCGACGACTACAAGTACACGACCGGCAAGGCGAACGCCTACGAGCAGGTCACCTTCCTCGGCAACCACGACATGGGCCGGATCGGGACCTTCCTGAAGCAGGACAACCCCAAGGCCACCAAGGCCCAGATCCTGGCCAAGGACCGGCTCGCCAACGAGCTGATGTTCCTCAGCCGCGGCAACCCCGTCGTCTACTACGGCGACGAGCAGGGCTTCACGGGCGCGGGCGGCGACAAGGACGCCCGGCAGAGCATGTTCGCCTCCCGTACCGCCGACTACCTCGACGACGAGCAGATCGGCACCGACCGCACCCACGCCGAGGACGCCTACGACACGAGAGCGCCGCTCTACCGCCGGATCAGCGCTCTCGCGAAGCTCCGCAAGGCCAACCCGGCCCTCACCGACGGCGTCCAGCAGGAGCGGTACGCGGCCGACGGCCCGGGTGTCTACGCCTTCTCCCGTACGGACGCGCGCACCGGCACCGAGTACGTCGTCGCCTTCAACAACGCCGCCGAGAAGAAGACCGCGACCTTCGCCACCGGCTCGGCCGGCATGGCCTTCAAGGGCGTCTACGGCACCGGCGCCTCTCTGAGGAGCGACGGCGACAAGAAGCTCACCGTCACCGTCCCGGCCGGTTCGGCGATCGTCCTCAAGGCGGCCGGCAAGCTCGCCGAGCCCGCCACGAAGCCGACGATCAGCCTGAAGGCCCCGGCGGCCGGCGCCACCGGCACCGTGGAGCTCTCCGCCGACGTCGACGGAGGCCGGCTCAACCGGGTCGTCTTCGCGGCCCGGACCGGCAACGGCACGTGGCAGACCCTCGGCTCCGCCGACCACGCCCCCTACAAGGTCACCCACACGGTCGCCAAGGACGTAGCGGCCGGCACGGCCCTGCGCTACAAGGCGGTCGTGGTCGACTCGGCCGGCCGCACCGCGAGCGCCCTGGCCGCCTCCACCACCGGCACCCCGCCCGTCGAGGAGCCGCCCGGCGCCTTCTCCCGTGACTACGCGATCGTCCATTACAAGCGCACCGACGGAAACTACGCCGACTGGGGCCTGTACGCCTGGGGCGACCTCGCCGACGGCGAGGCCACTCCATGGCCCGAAAGCCACCCCTTCACCGGCCGTGACGCCTACGGCGCCTTCGCCTACGTCAAGCTCAAGCCCGGCGCCTCGAACGTCAGCTTCCTCGTCATCGACAAGGACGGCGACAAGGACGTCTCCGCCGACCGCACCATCGACGTCACCAAGACCGGCGAGGTCTGGATCGAGCAGGGCAAGGAGACCGTCCGCACGGAGAAGCCGGCCGCCGACTATCCGGCGCCCGACAAGACCAAGGCCGTCCTGCACTACCACCGGGCCGACGGGAACTACGACGGCTGGGGCCTGCACGTCTGGACCGGCGCCGCGAACCCCACCGACTGGTCGAACCCCCTCAAGCCGGTCAAGACTGATACCTATGGTGCGGTCTTCGAGGTACCGCTCACCGACGGTGCCACCAGCCTCAGCTACATCCTCCACAAGGGCGACGAGAAGGACCTGCCCTCCGACCAGTCGCTCGACCTCAAGGCCAACGGCCACGAGGTGTGGCTGGTGAGCGGCCAGGAGAAGTACCTGCTCCCGCAGCCGGCCGGTGCCGCGGCCGCGCTCGACCTGACCACGTCCAAGGCGGTCTGGGTCGACCGGAACACTCTCGCCTGGAACGGCTCCGACGCGGCCGCCTCCACCCAGTTGCTCTACGCCCGCGACGGTTCGATCGAGGTGAAGGACGGCGCCCTCACCGGTGACGCCAAATGGCTGCGCCTGGCGAAGACGGAGCTCACCGACGCCCAGAAGGCCAGGTTCCCGCACCTGAAGGCGTACGACGCCTGGACCGTCGACCCGCGCGACCGCGACCGGGTCCGCGAGGCCCTGCGCGGCCAGGTCGTCGCCACGCAGCATGCCGCGAACGGAGCCGTGCTCGCGGCGACCGGCGTCCAGATCGCCGGCGTCCTCGACGACCTGTACTCCGGTGCGACCAAGGCAGACCTGGGACCGACGTTCTACCAAGGCCGCCCCACGCTCTCCGTATGGGCACCGACCGCGCAAGGGGTGTCACTGGAGATCGGTGACGCCACCGTGCCGATGAAGCGCGACGCCACCACTGGCGTCTGGTCCGTCACCGGCCCGAAAGCCTGGAAGGGCAAGCCCTACCGGTACGTCGTGAAGGTCTGGGCCCCCAGCGTCCGCAAGGTCGTCACCAACAAGGTCACCGACCCCTACTCCCTCGCCCTCACCGCCGACTCCGAGCGCAGCCTCGTCGTCGACCTGGACGACAAGGCCCTCGCGCCGAGCGGCTGGGGCGCCCTGAAGAAGCCCGAGGCCGTACCGCTCCGGGACGCCCAGATCCAGGAGCTGCACATCCGGGACTTCTCCGTCGAGGACCGCACGGCGAAGCACCCCGGCAGCTACCTCGCCTTCACCGACAAGGACAGCGACGGCTCCAAGCATCTGCGCGAGCTGGCGAAGGCGGGCACCTCGTACGTCCACCTGCTGCCCGCCTTCGACATCGCCACCATCCCGGAGCGCAAGGCCGACCAGGCGAGCGTCGACTGCGACCTCGCCTCCTACCCGGCCGACTCCGACAAGCAGCAGGAGTGCGTCGGGAAGATCGCCGCGAAGGACGCCTACAACTGGGGCTACGACCCGTACCACTACACGGTCCCCGAGGGCTCCTACGCCACCGACCCGGACGGCACGGCCCGCACGGTCGAGTTCCGCAAGATGGTGAAGGCGCTGAACGACGACGGACTGCGGGTCGTCATGGACGTCGTCTACAACCACACCGCGGCCGGCGGCCAGGAGCGGACGAGCGTCCTCGACCGGATCGTGCCCGGCTACTACCAGCGGCTCCTCGCCGACGGCTCGGTCGCCAACAGCACCTGCTGCGCCAACACGGCCACCGAGAACGCCATGATGGGCAAGCTCGTCGTCGACTCGATCGTCACCTGGGCCAAGGAGTACAAGGTCGACGGCTTCCGCTTCGACCTCATGGGCCACCACCCGAAGGCCAATATCCTCGCGGTCCGCAAGGCCCTCGACGCGCTCACCGTGGAGAAGGACGGCGTCGACGGCAAGAAGATCATCCTCTACGGCGAGGGCTGGAACTTCGGCGAGATCGCCGACGACGCCCGGTTCGAGCAGGCCACGCAGAAGAACATGGCCGGCACCGGCATCGCCACCTTCTCCGACCGCGCCCGCGACGCCGTGCGCGGCGGCGGCCCCTTCGACGAGGACCCCGGCGTCCAGGGCTTCGCGTCCGGCCTGTACACCGACCCCAACTCCTCGGAGAACAACGGCACTCCGGCCGAACAGAAGGCCCGCCTGCTGCACTACCAGGACCTCATCAAGGTCGGCCTCTCCGGCAACCTCGCCGCCTACCGGTTCACCGACACCGACGGCAAGGAGGTCACCGGCGCCGAGGTCGACTACAACGGGCAGCCCGCCGGCTACGCGGACGCCCCCGGCGACGCCCTCGCCTACGCCGACGCGCACGACAACGAGTCCCTCTTCGACGCCCTCGCCTTCAAACTGCCCGCCACGACGAGCGCGTCCGACCGCGCCCGTATGCAGGTCCTGGCCATGGCGACGGCCACCCTCTCCCAGGGCCCGGCCCTCTCCCAGGCGGGCACCGACCTGCTGCGCTCCAAGTCCCTGGACCGCAACTCCTACGACAGCGGCGACTGGTTCAACGCCGTCCACTGGAACTGCGCCGACGGCAACGGCTTCGGCCGCGGCCTGCCCCCGGCGGCCGACAACGCCGACAAGTGGCCCTACGCCAAGCCCCTGCTGAGCAGGGTCAAGGTGGGCTGCGAGCAGATCGAGGGCACCTCGGCCGCCTACCGCGACCTGCTGCGGATCCGGGCGGCCGAACGGGACTTCTCCCTCGGCACGGCCGAACAGGTGCGGTCCCGGCTCTCCTTCCCGCTGTCCGGCAAGGAGGAGACGCCCGGCGTGATCACCATGCGGCTCGGCGATCTCGTCGTCGTCTTCAACGCCACACCCGAGCGGCAGGAACAGCGGGTCACCGCGCTCGCCGGAACCGGCTACCGGCTGCACCCGGTGCAGGCGGCGGGGGCGGACCCTACCGTCAAGTCGTCCTCCTACGCGGCTGAATCGGGCACGTTCGCCGTTCCGGGGCGCACGGTCGCCGTCTTCACCCGGGCCGCCGAATAGCGCACTACGTTGGACGGTGCGGGCCGCGACCGGCGGTCCGCCCCCCTCATGTACGGCCCGAGGTGCTCCTCGAGATGGACGGCAACGGCACACAGCACACCCCCGGCACCACCGTGCTGGTCGTGGACGACGTCGCGGCCAGCCGGTATGCCATGGGCGCGGTGCTGAGCCGGGCCGGCCACCGGGTCGTGCCCGTCGCCAGCGGCGGCGAGGCGCTCGTCGAACTCGACGTCCGGCTCCGCGACGGCGCCCTGCCCGACGTGGCCCTCGTCGACGTGGGCCTGCCGGACATGAGCGGCTTCGAACTGTGCCGCCGGCTCCGGGCCCTGCCGCCCATGGCCGCCCTGCCCGTCGTGCACTTCTCGGCCGCCGCCACCGCGCCCGGCGACCGGTGCCGGGGGCTCGACGCGGGCGGCGACGCCTATCTGACCGTGCCCGCCGAACCGCTGGAGATCCAGGCCGTCGTCCGGGCCGCCGTACGCGGAGCGCGCCGCACCACGGGCGCCGAGGCCGTCGTCCACCGGCTGACACTGCTGTCCGAGGCCATCATCACGGTGCAGACGGCGCGCTGCCCCCGGGAACTCGCCGCCGCGGCCGCCGACGGCGCCGCACGCCTCACCGGCTCGCCCGCCGTGGTGTTCGTGATCGCCCCGGACGGCGAGCCCTACCAGGGCACGGCCCGAAGCCGCCCCGCACCGACGGACAGCGGCGCGCACCAGGCGGCGGCACGCCTGGCCGCCCGGCTCGCGGAGGGCCGTACGGGTGTGCACAGCACCGTCGTCCCCGCACCGCTGTGGCCGGCCGGGATCTTCCGGCCGGGCGTCGAGGAGGACGCCCTCCTGACCGTGGCGACGGCTCAGGACGGCCGTACGGCGGTGTGCCTGGCCACGCCCGTCCGGCGCGCGGCGATCACCGGGCCCGCGGACGACGGGCTGCTGGCCCGGCTCGCCCAGGCCGCGGCGCTCGCCGCCGAACCGCTGCTGCTGTACCAGGTGGAGCGGCACGTCGCCCTCACCCTCCAGCACAGCTTCCTGCCCCGGCCGCACAAGCTGCCCCATCTGCCCGGCGTCGACATCGAGGTCCGCTATGTGCCCGCCTCCCGGCAGACCGAGATCGGCGGCGACTTCTACGCCGCCCTGCGCACCGCCGACGGGGTGCTCACCGCGGTCGGGGACGTGGTCGGGCACTCGCTGGACGCCGCCACCGTCATGGTCGAGATACGGCACGCGCTGCGCGCCTACTGCGTGGACGAGAGCGACCCGGTCGTGCTGGCCGAGCGGCTCGACCGGATGCTCCAGCGGTACCACCCCGACATCACGGCCACCGTGTGCCTGGCCCTGGTCGACCCCGGCAGCGGACGGGTGCGGATCGCCAACGCCGGTCACATCCCGCCGCTGATCCTGCGCGACGGGGGCGGCGCGCAGTACACCGACGCGTGCGGTCCGCTGCTCGGCCTGGGCCTGGAACGCCCCCCGGCGACCGAGCACCACCTGACCCCCGCCGACCGTCTGCTCATGGTCACCGACGGCCTCATCGAGACCCGCGGCATCCCCCTGGAGACCTCCCTGGAACAGCTCCGCACAGCCGCCGCCGACGCCCCCACCGCCCTGGACACCCTCTGCGACGTGCTCCTCGGCTGCTTCGGCCACGAAAGAGAGGACGACATCGCCCTGCTGGCCCTCCGGTTAGGGTGACCCCGTTGGCCGCCCAGAAGGAGTACTGATGCCGCAGATCACCGTCGACTATTCCGCCGACCTCGCGGACGGCTTCGACCGGCCCGGATTCGCCAAGGCGCTGCACGAGGCGACCGTCGACATCGCGGCCGCCAAGCCGCCGGCGTGCAAGAGCCGGTTCCGCCCCACCGAGGACATCGTGGTCGGACCCGACACCGAGGGACATGCCCATGTGCACGTCCACATCGCACTGCTCGCCGGCCGCACCGAGGACACCAAGGCCCGGCTCACCGAAGCCGCGCTGGAGCTGCTGCGCAGGTATCTGAAGACCGCCGACGGAATCGTGCTGCACGCCTCCGCCGAGGTGCGCGACCTGGACGCCTCCTACCGGAAGTTCGAAGGCTGAGGCTGCGCGGGCTCAGGTCGCCAGCGTCAGGAGCCGGCCGGCCAGGTCGGCGAACGGACCGTCGGCCGGCTCCTCCTTGAAGATGCGGCGCAGCAGGGCGCCCATCTCGGTGTCGTAGGCGGCGCTCACGGAGGCCAGCGCGGCGAAGTCGTGCACGAGCTGGCTCTCCAGCTCCTCCCGGGGGATGCGCCGGCCGTCCAGCCAGATCAGCGCCGTCGACTCGGCGAGCGAGATCCAGGAACGGACGACCAGTTCCAGACGCGCGGGCGGATCGGTCACGCCCAGATGCGAAAGGATCTGGACATAGGCGGCCTGCCGTACGGAGTCGACGAGCGCGTTGGTCGTCGAGGAGCCGACCGCGGGTCCGCCGCGCATGAGGGCGGAGAAACCGGGCCCGTGCTCGTCCACGAAGTCGAAGTAGCGGCCCATCACACGATGCAGCCGCGCCCCCAGCGGACCTTCGTGCGGCTCCACGAACCGAGCCGCGAGTTCGTCCGCCGCCCGCTGCAACGCGGCCTCGTACAGGCTGAGTTTGCCGGGAAAGTAGTGATAGACCAACGGCCGCGAAATGCCCGCGGCCGACGCTATCTCGTCGATGGAGACCTCGTCGGGCGAGCGGCGGCTGAACAGTTCGAGGGCGACGCCGATCAACTGCTGCCGCCGCTCCTCGACTCCCAATCTGCGGCGAACCCCGGTACTCATACGAACACCTTACCGATCGATTCCAGCCTCGAACGGACCGGATCGATCGCGGAAGTTCACCCGGGTGCACCGGGCGGGCACGAGAACGGCCCTGTCAGCGCAGCCCGCCGAGTGAACGCCCGTCCCGCAGCGTCCCCTTCAGCTCGGCTCGCGCCCCCTGCTCGCCCGGCAGGGTCAGCCGACTGCCCCGCGCCGACCCGCTGATCCCGCCCGTCGCCCGGATCGACTCGGTCTGACGGCTGCCCGCGGCCAGCAGGTACCAGGTGCCCGCCTCCGACTTCCACAGCACCCCGGCCAGCACCTGCGGGTCACGCGCCCCGCACGCCGGGACGTTCTCGGCCTTCGCCGCCACCGCCCCGTACCTCCCGCCCGGCGTGTGGAACTGCGCCAGCACCCGCGCCCCGCCGCCCCGCCAGGTCTCGGCCCGCGTGCACACCCACGCCGCCGAACCGCTCGCGTCCGGCAGCGGCTGCTCGTTGAACGCCCAGGCGTTGACCGTCCGCACGCCCGCGGAGCGCACCGAGCCCAGTGAGCAGGCGTACGGCTGCCAGGTGCGCAGCGCCGCCGCGCCGGACGCCTCTCCCGGAGAGCCGGGCCGGCCGCTGGTGAGCCGGGCCGGGACCAGTTCGCCGAGGTCGCTCAGCAGCCGGGTCCGCTTGCCGTCGGCCAGTTGCAGCACGTTCCACGACGTGCACGGACCGGACCTGAGGGCCGGGCTGGCCATGGGCGTGGTCACCCCGTCGGTGAGGGCGAGGTCCATCGACCCGGAGCCCGGCTTCAGCAGATCCCGCTCGCCCGCCTTCGACACCCAAGGGGCCGTCAGATAGCGGACGTTGCCGTCGGACCGGCCCAGGACCACCGCGCTCGCCTCGGCCCGGCCCGCGCCGTCGACCCGGGCGAAGTCGAGGGCGGCGCCCTGTGTGCCGTCCTCGGGCTCGGCGTACCGGGCGATGCGCAGACCGTCGTAGAGGATCACCACGCGCGCGGCGTCGACCGTCCCCGCGTACAGCAGCTGGGGCGGTCCGGCCGGGCCGCCGGACAGGGTGCCGGGCGTCGCCGACACCTGGACCCGCTCGCCGGGGCGTGCCCAGACGGCCAGGGCGCGGCGCAGCAGGGCCGTGTCGCCGGTGAGGCCGCCGCGGGCCGGCCAGACGGAGAAGTCGGTGCGCGCCGAGCTCTGCCACGCGGCGGGATCGACCCGGGTCAGTTTCGCCGGGTCGAGGGCGGCCTGGGCGGCCGGGTTGCGCGCGTACGGGGGTGCGGCGGCGCCGTCGGGACCCCAGCCCTCGCCGGGCAGACCGAGCAGTGCCCCGCACACCAGCAGCGCCGCCCCGGCGGCCAGCGCGGCCTTCAGGTGCTGGCGGCGCCGCATCAGGTCGGTGGGACGGGCCTGCAGCGAGCAGGGGTCGAACTCGGGGGAGTCGAGCAGCCCGTACTGCGCGGGGATCCCGTCGGCCTCCAGCAGCGCGCCGTCCGCGTCGGCGACACCCGCGGCCGTGAGCACCTTGCGCACCCCGTCGTCCGCGAGCCGCTCCACGCCGCGCAGCGCGTAGGCGGCCCGGGCCGGTCCCGACAGGGTGGACAGCCGCTGGTCCAGGGCGAGTTCATCGGCGCCGCCCGACCGCGGGAACAGCTTCAGGCCCCACACCTGTGGCAGCAGCGGCGGCAGCTGGGACCGCTTGGGCCATGCCTTGCGCCGCAGCGGCAGCCCCGCCTCCAGCGCCGTACGCAGCACCTGGAGGCGGACCAGGGCGTAGCCCGGGTCGCCGTCACGGCCGGTCGACTGGGCCGGGATGACCGGTGCCGGTGTGCGGTTGCGGGGGAGTGCGCGCTGGGTGAGGGCGTGGGCGGTCACGACACGCCTGCTGCGGCCCAGGCCCGGTGGCAGCACCAGATAGGCGAGCCGCACGAGCCGCGGGTAGTGCTCGACGAGCGCGGCCTCGGCCTGCTCGACGTCGACGACCGGGCCGGCGGGGGAGGAGGGTGCGGGGCGCTGGGCGACATCCTGTGACTGCACGTTCAGCAGAACGAGCGAATGGTTGGATGGTCACCTGACCGCGGAGCGTCACGCCCGCGGCTGCTCCCGCGGCTCCACGAGCAGCCGGGCGTAGTTCGCCATCGACCGCTGGTAGCGGGGCAGATGCGGGGCCAGGGCGCCGAGGGCCAAGGACAGCGCCTCACGGTCCCGGCCCAGGCTGGACAGGCACAGAGCGAGACAGGCGCGCACCGGGTCGTCCAGCTCGTCGGACGGGGCGACCAGCTCGGGCGAAAGCAGGGCGACGCCCTCCTCCGCCCGGCCGATGTTCCGCAGCGAGCTGGCGAGCTGGATCTTCGTCCGGCGGGCCTTGTAGGGGCTGACGTCGGGGAGTCCGCGCCGCAGCGCCTCCTGGTACAGCGGGACCGCCCGGTCCGAGCGGCCCGTGGAGTCCCAGGCGCAGGCCTGCTCGAACGGCCCGAGCGGGCTGCCCTCCGGCAGCTCGGCGACGAGGGCGTCGACCTCGGCACGGAAGCGCGCCTCGTCCGCTTCCTCTTCGGCGTACTCGTCGAAGCGGGCCCACAGAGCGGCTACGCGATCTTCCCAGTCCTGGTTCACCGTGCCACCCTCGCACAGGCGTGCCTACGGAGGCAGCGGAAATTGAGCGCTATGGGCTCCGCAGCCGTATCGAAGGCGAGAGCCCTTGCCGGGGCTCCGTGCGGCATGCGTCCGGACCGTGCCGTGACAAGGACCGGAGGAACAGATGAGGGTGACCCGACCGATGCTCGCGCTGAGCGGCGCGGTGGCGATACTGGCGCTGGCCGGCTGCGGATCCGGCGGCAAGGACGAGGCAGCCGTGCCGAAGGAGGTGAGCGGCAGCCTGGAGCACATCGCGGCCGAGGCCAAGTGCAAGCCGAACATGCAGACCGACGCCGACACCATCCGCCAGGCCCTCTGCAAGAAGGGCAAGGAGAAGTACGTCCTCGCGACCTTCTCCACCGACCGCGGCCAGCGCGAGTGGCTGAACGGCGCGAAGGACTACGGCGGCTACTACCTCGTCGGCCGCAAGTGGGTCGCCGTGGGCCAGCAGAAGACGGTCACGGCGCTGCAGAGCACCCTCGGCGGGACCATGGAGGAAGGGTCCGAGCACATGAACCCCGGCGGCAGCCACAACAAGGGCGGTCACGACGGTGGCGGCCACAGCGGCTGAGCGTGAGAAAGCCGGCGGTGGGAATTCCCACCGCCGGCTTTCTACTGGCTGAGGACTACTGGCAGTTCTCGCCGTTGTTGATGCACTGGACCATCTCGTTCATCACGTTCTCGTCGAAGAAGTTGATGAAGTCGTTGTGGTCCGTGATCGGCTTGTGCAGCTGCTCCGGGAAGGAGTCCACCGCGAAAGCGTTCTGGACCTGTCCATTGTTGATCTGCGGCGCCTGCACGTCGTAGACCAGACGGACCTGGAGCTGCGGGATGGCCTGGAAGCCGTTCGAGCAGCTGCCGTCCGCTTCCACGAAGTCCACGTGGGTGCGGTGGTTGGCACTGTCGATGTTCTGGCCGTCCCAGCAGCTCTGGAAGTTGGACAGCCGGACCATGCTGCTGCCGTCGGGGCAGATCGGGTACTTGTCCGTCACCTGACGGTCCTCGAAGCCCGTGCAGGTCCAGGACGTGTTGGCGTTGTTCAGGCCGTTGGTGAAGGACTTCGCGTCACCGGTGATGATCCGCAGGGCCTTCGGCATGGCGACGACGTCGCTCGTGCGGTTGCCCACGAACTTCAGCTCCGCCTGCGCGGGCTCGACGATCTTGCCGACGTTGCCGTCCTGGCCACCGCCGGGCTGACCCGCGTCGATGTCGTCCGAACCGTCCTGGATCCGGATGACCGGCCAGAAGTACGTGGACTTGTCGCCCTGGTTCTGGCAGGTCGTCTCGCCGTTCTCCAGGTCCTCGTCGCTCGCGAAGGCGTTGTTGGCCTGGTTGCCGACGTAGTCGTGCTGGTGCTGGGCACCGTTGGACACGCCGGGCGCCACGATCACGTTGTCCGAGTTGCGGTTCTCGTTCTCGTTGGTGCCGCACTGCGTGGTGAACGTGCCCGTGGAGCCGCCGTCACCGTTCGCCGCGAGACCGTTCGGCAGGTTGCGGGAGTTCGGCTGGACTTCCTCGATGTTGACGAAGTCCGCGGCCGCCGGGCCGTTGCCGCCCTGACCGCCGTTGCCGCCCTGGCCCTGGTCCTGACCCTGGTCCTGACCACCCTGGTCCTGGCCCTGGTCCTGACCGTCCTGGTTCTGGCCGTCCTGGTTCTGACCGTCCTGGCCGTCCTGGCCGTCCTGGTTCTGGCCGTCCTGGTTCTGATCGCCCCCGGCCTGGCCGTCGTTGGTGTTCGCGTCGGCGTTCATCCCCTGGCACTCGGCCATCTGGGCGAGGTTGTCCGGGGCCTGGCCACCAACACGCTTGATGTTGATGCCGATCCGGTCGATGGCGGCGGTCCGCTTCGACTTCAGCGGGCCGAGGATGGCGTTGTTGACGAAGCCGGAGTCACCGGCCTGGGCCTGACGCGTGGAGGCGAGCCGGGTGTAGGCCTCGCTGATCTGCTTGTCGAGGTTCGCCAGCTCCTTGTCCACGCCCTGGCGAGCGCCGTCCGGCACGTCGGTCAGGCTCTGTCCGACGTCCGGGCACTGGATCGTGGCGACCTGCGCACCCGCGGACTTCGTCTGGTTCGCCGAGTTCTCCTCATGCGCCGAGGCATAGAAGTTTGCCCAGATCAGCCCGCCCCCACCGAGCGCTAGGGCCGCCGATGCGGCTATGGCCTTGGTGGCCATCGGCGTCCGGCGTTTTCTTGTGTTGCGTCCCATGGAACTCCTCTGACTTCCTTTTTCGGGGGCATCGAGGCGCCCGACAGGAGTGAAGCGGCTCCCTTCCATACGGAGGTGGTCCCAGGGGTGTTCAGATGTCTCTGAAATTGATGCGAGATTCGTGAGGGCTCTGTGTTCTCAACAGCCTATTCGGTACCGGCAGTTGCTGATCCCCCACAGTCGGTGAACCAGCGGGTCCGCTTTCACCGGCCCTGGTCGAGATAGGCCAGAACCGCCAGCACGCGGCGGTTGTCGTCGTCCGAGACCTCCAGTCCCAGTTTGGCGAAGATGTTCGCGGTGTGCTTGGCGATGGCCCGTTCCGTCACCACCAGCCGCCCGGCGATCGCCGCGTTGGTCCGGCCCTGCGCCATCAGCTCCAGCACCTCCCGCTCCCGGGGCGTCAGCCGCGCCAGCGGCCGGTCGTCGCCCGACCGGCGCGCCAGCAACTGCTGGATGACCTGCGGATCCATCGCCGTACCCCCGGCGGCGACCCGCCGTACGGCGTCCACGAACTGCTCGGCGTCGAACACCCGGTCCTTCAGCAGGTACCCGACTCCGCCGCTGCCGTCGGCGAGCAGCTCACGCGCGTAGAGCTGCTCCACGTGCTGGGAGAGCACCAGCACCGGCAGGCCGGGCCGCTCGCGGCGGGCGTCGAGCGCGCACTGGAGCCCCTCGTCGGTGTGCGTGGGCGGCAGGCGCACGTCGACCACGGCGACGTCCGGTTCCAGCTCGGCCAGGGCGGCGGCCAGTTCGGGACCGGACTCGACGGCCGCCGCGATCTCGAAGTCGTGCGCCTGGAGCAGCCGGACGAGTCCGTCGCGCAGCAGGAAGAGGTCTTCGGCTAGGACAACGCGCAAGGGATCTCCATGGTGACCATGGTGGGACCGCCCGCGGGGCTGCTGACGGCCAGGACGCCGTCGAATGTACCGAGCCGCCGCTCGACTCCGGAGAGTCCGGAACCGGCTTCGATCACCGCACCTCCCTTGCCGTTGTCGGTGACGGACACCCGCAGCATCCCGTCGGCGTGGTGCAGGTCGGCCCAGATCCGGTCGGCTCCGGAGTGCTTCACCGCGTTGGTGAGGACCTCGCTGACGGCGAAGTAGGCGGCGGACTCCACGGGCGCCTCCGCCCGCCCGGGCAGGTCCACGTTCACCTCGGTGGTCACCGGCAGCCGCAGCGCCAGCGCCCGTACCGCGTCGCCGAGCCCGCGTTCGGCGAGGACCGGCGGATGGATGCCGCGCACCAGCTCGCGCAGTTCGGCCAGGGCCTCGACGGACGACGTACGGGCCTGCGCGATCAGTTCCCTGGCCTTGGCCGGGTCCTTGTCGAGGAGCGCCTCGATGGTCCCCAGGTCCATGCCCACCGCGACGAGCCGGGCCTGGGCCCCGTCGTGCAGGTCCCGCTCGATGCGCCGCAGCTCGGCGGCGGAGGTGTCGACGGCGTCGCGCCGCGTCTCGGTCAGGACCCGCACCCGCTCGGCCAGTTCGCCCTGGCCGGAGCCCAGGACGGCCTGGGTGAGCCGGAAGTGGACGTCCAGCAGCCGGGTGGTCAGGAAGTGCGCCAAGAACAGGACGACCAGGCCCAGGAGGGCGGCACCGAGCGCGGACACCTGCCCGGTGACCTTGACGAAGCCGTACCAGTAACCGTCGGGGAAGACCCGCCACAGCCCGGCCCCGAGCGCCAAGCCCTCCAGCGGATACAGCCACAGCGCGGCCGGCAGCAGCGCGGTGAGGAAGCCGGCCGTCATGTCGACCGGCAGCCACATCAGGTCCCGCCAGGTCGCCGGGTCGCGCAGCATCCCGAACGTGGCCGCCCACGGGTTGGCGTCCTTCGGCAGCGGCCGGTACGCCGGCGGGATCCGCACCCCGCCCCACTCCGCCGCGAGCACCCGCCGCCAGTTGGCGAACGCCCGCACGCCCTTCAGTACGTACGGCGTGGTGACGAGCCCGACGCCGATCGGGATGAGCCCGATGGACACCAACGACAGGGTGAAGCACAACACCGCCCCCGGCAACGAGACGAGGGCCACCCCCAGCCCCCGTAGCGCGGCGAGCGCGACGCCCCGCCCCTTCGCTCCCCTGTAACCGCTCTTCGTGTCGATGGTCATGACGTCAGTCTTGCCGAGCGGGGGAGCGGGGTCACTGGGCCGGGACACCCGGTCAAGGGGTGGTGCTACGTACACCTCAGGAGGCACAGCGGTGCGGGGGGTTCATACGTCTCCGCCGGCCGCGAGCACCTTCGCCTCCACCTCCGGGTCGAGCCCCGAGCGCGGCCGGTCCGGCCGCTGGGGTGCCGTGCCGCCGATGTCCTGGAGCCAGTTCCAGGTGTCGGTCACGGTCTCGGCGACGGGCCGGCAGCTCAGTCCCGACTCCACCGCCCGGGAGACGTCCGCTCTGTGCAGGGCGTCGTGCAGGTCGCTGCCCGGCGGCACCCACACCGGCAGCTGGGTCCACGGCTCGATGCCCGCTTCCAGGATCACCTCGGGCTCGGTCCACCGCGGTTCGGCACCGCCGCCGGTGACCCGTACACACGCGTCCAGCAGTTCGCCCATCGTGGCGTGTCCCTGCGGACCGGCCAGGTTGAACGGCCCGCTCAGCTCCCGCTCGGCGGCGAGCAGGATCCACTCGGCCAGGTCCCGGACGTCCACGTACTGAAGAGGCAGCTCGCGCGGGCCCGGGGCGAGTACCGGACCACCGCGCGCCATGCGGCCCAGCCACCAGGGCAGCCGGCCGATGTTCTCGTACGGGCCGAGGATCAGCCCGGCCCGGACGAGCACCGACCGGTCCTCGCCGAAGGCGTCCAGCACGGCCAGTTCACCGCCGCGCTTGTCCTGCGGGTACGCGGTCTGCTCCGCGTCGGCGGCGGCACCTTCCACCAGGGGCGCGTCCTCGTCGTACCCGGCGGGCGGGGCCCATGTGTACACCGAGCAGCTCGACACGTACACGTACCGGCCGGCGCGGCCCCGCAGCAGCCGCGCTGTGTCCCGCACCGCCCGGGGCTCCGCCGACCAGGTGTCGACGACGACGTCCCACTCGCCCGGGTCGTCGGCGAGGGCGGCGAGACCGCCGGGCGCGGTGCGGTCGCCGAGCAGCGACCGCGCGCCCGCCGGAGCCTCGTGCCGTCCCCGGTGGAAGACGGTCACCTCCCAGCCCCGTCCCAGGGCCGCCTCCACGACGGCCCGACCTGCGAACTCCGTACCACCCAGCATCAGTAGCCTCATGCCGCTGACTCTGCCCGGTGGAACGGCGGTAGGGAATGGGGGTCTGCCGTCAGCAGAGCCGCCGGCGGACTCGCAGGCGGGCGGGGCCGGTGGTTCAGCGGCTGACGGGAGGCACGTACTTGTATCCGACCCGGCGTACCGTCCGGATCGTGTCGCGGTGCTCCGCGCCCAGCTTGCGGCGCAGCCGGGCGACATGGACGTCGACCGTGCGGCCGTCGCCCACGTGCCCGTAGCCCCACACCGTGCCGACCAGCTGGTCACGGGTGTGCACCCGGCCCGGGTGCGCCACCAGGTGGGCGAGCAGCTCGAACTCCAGATACGTGAGGTCGAGCGGCCGGCCGGCCACCTGGGCGGTGCGCTGCACGGTGTCGACGCGGATCAGCGACTCGCCGCCCGGCTCGGGGCCGGCCTCGGGGGCGACGGGCTCCGGACGGTCCGGCACTGCCACCGGGAACGGCGGCTGCTGGTCGGCCGGGACGAGCACCAGATAGCCGATCATCGGCGGCTGGCCCGGCAGTGTGGGCAGCGTGTGCTGCGGCGCCGGAAGCCAGGTGGCACCCGGCGGCAGCAGATCCGCGACGGTCACCACCTCGTCCCGGTCGACGGCACGCAGCCGATGCCGGGCGCTGTTCGCCGGAGTGGTGTTGAGGGCGGCGGTGGACAGAGAACGAGTGGTCGCCATGAGAGGTCAGCTCTTTCGCGCGAGGAGTTCGTCGGAGAGGTCGACGGCCGCGAGTTCGTGGTCGGGCTCGCCGAGGGACGTACGCGGTTCGCGCTGGCCGAAGGCCGGGGGTGTACGGCTTTAGAGGGCCGGCGCGTTCGTCGCGCGGCAACACACCCGGTCGAAGTCGTAGTCCTGACGGGACGGCCAGAAGGGCTCGAGGTCATGACGACCCGTCGAGGTGTGCTTCCGGTAGCTGGCCATGGCCCCATTGAAGCAGAGCTGATCCCGCACCGGGACCCTCCTCTCACTGCTTGGACACCCGCGCCCCGTCAGGGGCGCGGGGAACTGCGCGAAAAGCCACGACGGCAAGGCAGGCGAAAGGGGGCGCCCACCGCGAACGGTGAGCGCCCCCTCAGGAACTCAGCGGATCAGACCTGGCCGGCCTTCTCCAGCGCCGAGCAGCAGGTGTCGACGAGCAGACGCGTCACCACGTACGGGTCGACGTTGGCGTTCGGGCGGCGGTCCTCGATGTAGCCCTTGCCGTCCTTCTCGACCTGCCACGGGATACGGACCGAGGCACCGCGGTTGGAGACGCCGTAGGAGTACTCGTTCCACGGGGCGGTCTCGTGCAGACCGGTCAGACGGTCGTCGATGCCGGCGCCGTAGTTCTTGACGTGGTCGAGCGGCTTGGAGCCCTCGCCGAGCGACTCGGCGGCGGTGATGATCGCGTCGTAGGACTCGCGCATCGCCTTGGTGGAGAAGTTGGTGTGCGCGCCGGCGCCGTTCCAGTCGCCCTTGACCGGCTTCGGGTCGAGGGTGGCGGCGATGTCGAAGTCCTCGGCGGTGCGGTAGAGCAGCCAGCGGGCCACCCACAGGTGGTCGGAGACCTCCAGCGGGGAGACCGGGCCGACCTGGAACTCCCACTGGCCGGGCATGACCTCGGCGTTGATGCCGGAGATGGCGAGGCCCGCCTCCAGGCAGTTGTCCAGGTGCGCCTCGACGACGTCACGGCCGAAGATCTCGTCCGCGCCGACACCGCAGTAGTAGCCGCCCTGCGGGGCCGGGAAGCCGCCCTTGGGGAAGCCGAGCGGGTAGCCGTCCTGGAAGAACGTGTACTCCTGCTCGATACCGAAGATCGGCTCCTGGGCCGCGAACTTCTCGGCGACCTCGGCCAGCGCGGCACGGGTGTTGCTGGCGTGCGGGGTGAGGTCGATGTTCAGGACCTCGCACAGCACCAGGATGTCGTCGCCGCCGCGGATCGGGTCGGGGCAGGTGAAGACCGGCTTGAGGACGCAGTCCGAGGCGTGGCCCTCGGCCTGGTTGGTGGACGACCCGTCGAAGCCCCAGATCGGCAGTGCGTCGAGACCGGCGGGCGAGCCCGTGATGATCTTGGTCTTGGAACGCAGTTTGGCCGTCGGCTCGGTGCCGTCGATCCAGATGTACTCAGCCTTGAAGGTCACGGGCCACATCCTTCGGGGGTGTGTCTGGGCGCGTATCGCGGGTGCTGCGGCGCTGCGGCACCGGTGCGCCGCGTCAACTGTCCGGCAGCCTGTCAACGGGCGATTTCCCGGCCATTGCTCGAATGTGAACCCCGTGTTACCTGGTGTGCCCGTGCCGTACTTCACGCCGAGAGGGCGTTTTCGCCCGTGGAGGTGGCGGTCACCGGCTCCCCTCCGTCAAGCCGGTGACCGTCGCCCGTGTGACCCCGGACGTGCCGGTCCTGCTGCTCCTGGCCGGGAGCAGCAGGACCGGTGACACGTACGAGGGGGCGGCCGAGGGGTGGGCCGCCGCCTCAGTGACCCGTTCGGCCGTCCGGCATCACCCCACCTTCTCGATCACGGCCCGGCGGATCAGGAACTTGCCGGGCTCACGGACCTGTTCGAAGGCCGCGTTGTTGAGCAGCGCACAGCTGCCGGAGACCGAGGTGACCTCCACCGTCGTGGACTTGTTGTTGTCCAGGTTGGTGACCTTCAGCTGCGTGCCGACCGGGAACTGGTTGCTGGACGCGGCAGGGGCACCGCCCTCGCCGGAGAGCGTGACGGTGGAGCCGTTGCACACCTGCTGCCCGGAGGCAGCGGCGCCACCGCCGGCGTTTTCCGCCGGGGCGGACTCCGCGGGCTGCGAGGCCTCGGCGCCCCCGGCAGCGTCCTGACCGCCGCCGGCCTGCTCACCGCCGGCCTGCTCACCGCCCTGCGCGGGCTGCGACGGCTGCGCGGCCTGGGAGTCCTGAGCCGACTCCCCAACCGTGCACCCCGACGCCTCCTGCTTCCGCTTGATCTCCTCGACGACCGCCTCGCGGTTGGCGATCCGAGCCTCCGACTGAGCGTCGGGGTTGGCCTTCTGGTCCGCGATGAACTTCTCGTTGTTGCCGAGAGCGGTGGCGAGTCCCAGGCAGGCCGTCGACTCCGCCGCCGACTTGGTGTCGGTGGCCGGCGGCGTGGCGTTCGACGTGCTCGCCATGACGAAGGCCCCGCCTCCCGCCACGGTCACCGCGCTCACCAGCAGCGCGATCTTCTTCTTCGGACCGAGAGTTCTCCTACGCGACATGCGCGCCTCCTGAAGAGGTAGGGGAGCGTACGTCGCTATGTACGAGATACCGAACGAGGTTACTCAGCGGTTACAGGAGTCACTGAAGTGACCTGCGTCACGGTGCGGTTCTAGCGGGAGAGGGCGTCCCGCACGGCCTCGTCGGTACGGCCCACCACGGCCGTACCGTCGTCCGCGGTGATGATCGGGCGCTGGATCAGCTTCGGGTGCTCGGCGAGCGCCTTGACCCACCGGTCACGCGAACCGGCGTCCCGCGGCCACTCCTTGAGCCCGAGCTCCTTGGCGACCGCCTCCCCGGTGCGGGTGATGTCCCAGGGTTCGAGCCCGAGGCGCTCGAGGACGCCACGGATCTCTTCCTCGCTCGGCACGTCCTCCAGGTAGCGGCGGACGGTGTAGTCGGCCCCCTCGGCGTCGAGCAGCGACACGGCACTACGGCACTTCGAACAGGCCGGATTGATCCAGATCTCCATGGGGGTCACGGTACGCGCTGCCGCCATTGTTCGAATTTCTGCCGACTCATGCGCCCCTCGCGGACCTGCCGTGACGCGACGCCAATTTCCCTGCTCACCAGGGTATTTGCGGCTCTCGGCGGACTCCCCGTTGTCAGTGCCGGGCGGTAAACTGTAAGCAGTGTTCGAGGGTGGCGCCGGGGTCGCAGACGACCTCGGTGAGCCGCCCGACCGCGACAGGAGGATGCCTGTGCCCGCTGCCGCTCTGAAGTCGAAGCCGTTGCCCACCCAGTCCACCGCGAAGCGTCCCGTCCTGCTCGACCTGCCGTATGTGCCCGTGGAGAAGCGTCCGCTGCCGCCGGGCCGGCCGCGCGAGTGGTACGTCACGCACAACCGTCGCCTCAAGGCGATGCGACTCGCCATCGCCCTGCTCGACTCCGGCGTCTACATGCCGAACCAGGCCCGTAACGAGACGATCCGCGGCGCGGCGGAACAGATCGGCGTCCACCCGCCGTCGGACACGACGTGTCACATGGTGCGGGCGTTCATGCGCTACGCGCGCTGAGGCTCTCCCGCCGGTGTTCCCGGCACGGGGAACACCGGCGGGTTCAGCCGGGCGAAGCCCTCCTGGCGTTCGTAAGGGAAGTGGGGGTAGGGAGCCGGGCGGTGGCTCGCCGCGTCGAGCTTCGCCACCTGCTCGGGGGTCAGGCTCCAGCCGACGGCGCCGAGGTTCTGGCGCAGTTGCCGCTCGTCGCGGGCGCCGATGATGACGGAGGACACCGTCGGCCGCCGGAGCAGCCAGTTGAGGGCGATCTGCGGCACGGCTTTGCCCGTCTCCTCCGCGATCTCGTCCAGCGCGTCGACCACGTCGTAGAGGTGCTCGTCGGAGACGGGCGGTCCGTAGTCGGCCGTGCGGTGCAGCCGGCTCTCGGGCGGCAGCGGTGCGCCTCGGCGGACCTTGCCGGTGAGGCGCCCCCAGCCGAGCGGGCTCCAGACGATCGCGCCGAGGCCCTGGTCGAGGGCGAGCGGCATGAGTTCCCACTCGTAGTCGCGGCCGACGAGGGAGTAGTACACCTGGTGGGCCACGTAGCGCGGGTGGCCGTGCCTCTCCGCGGCCGCGAGGGACTTCATCACCTGCCAGCCGGAGAAGTTGGAGACGCCGGTGTAGCGCACCTTGCCCGCCTGGACGAGTGTGTCGAGCGCGCCCAGTACCTCGTCGACCGGTGTCCCGGCGTCGAAGGCGTGGAGCTGGAAGAGGTCGATGCGGTCGGTGCCGAGCCTGCGCAGGGCGTCCTCGCAGGCGGTGATCAGACGGGAACGGGATGAGCCCGCGTCGCCCGGTCCGTCGCCCATCGGCAGGCCGGTCTTGGTGGAGACGATCACCTGGTCCCGGCGGCCCTTGATCGCCTGCCCCAGCACCTCCTCGGAGGCGCCGGCGGAGTAGACGTCGGCGGTGTCGAACATCGTGACCCCGGCGTCCAGGCAGATGTCCACCAGGCGGCGCGCCTCCCGCGCGTCGGTCGTGCCCCACGCGCCGAACAGCGGGCCCTGCCCACCGAAGGTGCCGGCTCCGAAGCTCAGCGCGGGAACCATGAGTCCGGACGCGCCCAATCGTCTGTACTCCATCGCGGCCTCTTTCGATCTCGGTTAACGGGTCTGTGGTTCCGTTAGTGGTCACTAAGGTAGCAGGGTGAACCGCTTAATGGAACGGGAGTGCCGTTATGGCTGACGGAGGCGAGCCGGGGACCGTACGGCCGGGAGGGCGCACGGCGCGGGTACGGGAAGCGGTGCTGCGGGCGGCCGAGGACGCCCTGACCGAGCAGGGCTTCACCGGCCTGGACCTGGCCGACATCGCCCGCCGTGCCGGAGTCGGCAAGACGACCGTCTACCGCCGCTGGGCGACGGTCACCGGGCTGGTGGCCGACCTCCTGCTGGACATGGCCGAGCAGTCCGCGCCGCGCACCGAGACCGGCTCGCTGCTCGGCGACTTGACGGCCAACGCCCGGCTCGTGCAGCGCACCCTGACGGACCCCCGGCAGGGGCCGCTGTTCAAGGCGCTGATCGCCGCCGCCACCGGCGACCCCAGGACGGCCGCCGCGCTGCGGCGCTTCTACGACATCCGCGTCAGGGAATGGGCTCCCTGTGTGCGGCAGGCCGTCGACCGGGGCGAGGTGCCCGAGGGCACCGACACGCACGAAGTGATCCGCGCCGTCTCCGCCCCGCTCTACTACCACCTGCTGATCAGCGGCGCCCGGCTCGACGGCGCCACGGCCGACCGGGCCGCCGAGGCCGCCGCGACGGCGGCACGCGCGGGCGTGTACGTACGGACTTGAGGCCCCGAGGACCCGCCTACCCCGCCGCCAGTTCCTTCTCGAGCGGTGTGCGGAAGCGTGGTGTGATCCTGGTCGTCCCCACCCACCCGCTCAGCCGCTCCGCCTCCGTCCCGATCGCCGCGCGGGCCTCACGGCCGATGCCCTCCTCGTCGAGGATCCGCCAGGTGATCTCCCCGTCGGGCCGCTGGGCCCACCCGCCGACCACCCGGCCGTTCCACCACACCGTCGGCCCGACGTTGCCGCTGCGGTCGAACAGCGGGGCCCGCAGATCCGCCGCGAGATACCAGTCGCGCTGCCGCCACCCCATCGTGGTCGGGTCGAGGCCGGGCAGCAGCGCGGCCCAGGGCTCGTCGGGGGCGGACACCGGGCCGGCATCCCCGTCGGCCACGTATCCCGTGCCCTCGTCCAGGGACACCTCCCGCGCTCCGATCGCGGCCAGCGCCCTGCGGACCTCCGTCACCCGCCACCCCGTCCACCACTTCAGGTCGGCCTCGGTCGCGGGACCGCACGCGCCGAGCCACCGTCTCAGCAGCTCCGCCTGCGCCTCGGCGATGTCCATCTCGGGGTGCTCGGGCGCCACAGCCCAGCGGAACTGGCCGGACGTCCAGGAGCCGAGCGGTCGGCCGCGTACGAGCTTCCCCTCGACGCCCAGCACCCTGAGCAGCCGGGTCGAGACCGTGTGCGTCCCCTCGTAGCTCTTCCCGGCCGCGTAGACGAACTGCTCCCGCAGGCGCGGCTCGTCACGGGCGAGTTCGGCGGCCGTGGCCTGCCCGCGCCGGGCGAGGGCCCGCAGCGTCGACTCCTCGACCTCCTCCAGCCAGGCCGCGTCCGGTGCCCCCGCCGTCGCCATGTGCTTGAGCAGTGTGGACCGCTCCCGGGCGGCGACCGCCAGGCCGGTCGAGGCGTGCACGACGGCGGTCAGGGCCGTGGGGAACACGAACACGGTGTGCCGCATGCCGTGCATCCGCACCAGGGAACGGTCCTCGTACAGCGCGCGCCCGGTCTCCGCCACCGTCTCCGCCGGGTCCGCGAGCCGCGCGCCCACGGCCAGGTACACCGTCGCCGGGTCCGTGCCGTGCAACGCGACGAGCGAACCGGCGACCTCCTCGGGCGTCCCCGCTCGCGCCCGCCCGGCCAGGCGCTGCCGCAACGCGAGGCGGGCCCGCCGCTCCGCCACCCCGATGTACCGCCGCGCCCCGCCGCCCATGCCGGCCTCCACTCGTCCAGCCCCTCCGACCCGACTGATCTGACCGCATCATCGCGGACGCCACTGACAATCGGCCGTCACCGGCACCGGTCACCACCGCTCAGGCCGGGCCGTACCGCTCCAGCAGCCCCGCCACGTAAGCCTCCAGCCGCCCGGCCAGCACCTCCGGTGTCAGGTCGGTCCGTCCCAGCTCCCGCCAGGGGACCGCCAGCTTCGCCGCGTCGGGGACGTAGGCCAGAGCGTCGAGCAGCCGCCAGTACAGATGGTCCGGGCCGTCGGCCAGGGGCCGGCCGCCGTGTGCCTCGTAGCGCTCCCGGAATCCGAGGCCGTACTCCGGGCCGTACAGCAGCGCGAGCGCCGTCGAGCAGTGGGCGACGTCCAGATCGGCGGGACCCCAGGAGGTCTCCACCCAGTCGACGACACCGCCGATCCGCAGACCGGGCCCCGAGCCTGTGAACAGCACGTTCCCGGGGTGGAAGTCCCGGTGCAGGAAACAGCCCTCGTACGGCGGGGGATCGCGGCGGATGACGTCCACGGCCCGCTCCCAGCCCGGGGGAACGGCCGTCGGTGACGTCCACGCCTGGTACGCGCGCGGACGCTCCTCGGGGACGACCCGGTGGATCGCGGCGAGTTGAGCCGCGAGCAGCTCCACGCGAGCGTCGAGGTCCTCCTCGTCGACCCGGACCCGCCCCGGCAGCACGGACATCAACAGGGACGGATGGTCACAGTGCTCGGCGGTCGCGTCCACGCCGATCAGGCCGGGGGCCGGCACGCCCTCCTGCCCGGCCAGCAGCGTGAGCACGTCCGCCTCTCGGGCCAGCAGCCCGGGGGCGTGCCGCCGGAAGAAGGGTTTCACGAAGGTCCGCAGGGCGAGGGCGGTGCCGTCGTCGAGGGTGAGCCGCCGCATCTGGGCACTCCAACCGCCCTGCAGAAAAGACGACTTGTCGACTGTACGGCCTTCAGGGAGCTGCTTGGCCACCCAAGCCCGGGTCGCCGTCCAGCCCTGCTCGCCGAGCCCGGTCAGGAGGGCGGTGACGAACGCCCGCCGGTCCTCGGGACGGTCGCGGAACCACAGGCCCAACCGGTGCTCCGCCTCGGGCAGTTCCCAGCGGGTGAACTGGGCGCGCCGGGCCAGCGCCTCCGAGACGGCCTCCGTCACGGCCGGCGGGATGACCTCGTCCGTGCCCGGCACCGCGAGCACCGCCCGCCCCTCGTACGCCCGCAGCGCGTCGAGCGCGGGCGACGCACGCCAGCTGCCGGGCCGGCGGATGATCTCGCTGAACCGCCCGTCGTCCTGCCCGAAGGGCACGTCCCACGCCTCGGCCGCGTACACCGCGGGCGCGCACAGCCCCAGCGCCGCCACCCGGTCCCCGTAGTGCCGGGCGAGATCGGCCACGGTCTGACCGCTCATGCTGAACCCGGCCAGGATCAGCGGCCCGTCCCCGCGCGCGTGCGCGTCGATCACGGACACGGCCTGCTCGAAGCGGCGGCGCAGGCTCAGCTCCGGCAGCCGGCCGGTGCTCTCCCCGTGGCCCGTGAAGTCGAAGGCGAGGACGTGGCAGCCGTGCGCGGCGAACTCGGACAGCAGCGGCACCAGCCGCTCCTTGCTGCCGTTGCCCGCGCCGTGCAGGACCACGGCAGTCGCTCTCGCCGGCGCACCGGCTCCGCGGTACAGCCCGCTGAGCCGTTCACCGCCGAGGGTGTGTATGAAGGGGATCAGCTCCAGCTCACTCATACGGTCATTCACTCACGCCGCGCAGGCCCGTGAGCGGCGGTCACAGTCCGGGCGCTCCCCACACCGGGAACCAGCGGCCGAGATCCTGCTCGATCCGCAGGTCGCCGTCGAGCGCCGACCGCACCTGGAGCTCCAGCCCGTTGTCGCGCCGCTGCGCCTCGTCGCCCGGCAGGGGCGCGAACGGGTAGAAGGTGCCGCGTTTGTAGAGGTAGACCAGCGCGAGCCGCCGGCCGGCCCGGTTCCGGAACCCGGCCAGGGAGCAGAGCAGTTGCGGGCCGAAGCCGTTGACCTCCATCTGGCTGTTCACGGCGTGCAGGTCGTTCACGAGCGCGTGCAGCTGCTCGGGGGCGCGGCGCGAGACCAGCCAGGAGTAGCCGTAGTCGTCCTGCCGCAGTTCCACCGGCGGGCCGTCGCGCTCGGTGTCGGCGTCCAGCAGGGCCTGCACCTCGCGGTGGGTCTGTTCGAAGGCCGCGCCCTCGACCGTGGCGAAGCACACCGCGCCCTGCCCGGTCGGGGTGAAGCCCGCCGCGGCCTCCAGGGTCACGGCCGCCGAGGGCAGTGCGAAAAGCCGGTCGAGATCCGGTGTGACCGGCTTCGTACGGCCGAGCAGAATGTCCAGCAGCCCCATTCGCTCACACCCCTCCGGGTGCCGCCGCCTCGCCCAGCTCGGCGGAGATCCGGCCCAGTTGGTCGAGCCGCTGTTCCAGGCTCGGGTGGGTCGAGAAGAGCCGCGCCACACCGGGGTCGCGGCCCAGTGCCGGGGTGAAGTAGAAGGCGTTGAAGGCCTGGGCCGTGCGCAGGTCCTTGTTCGGGATGCGGGCGATGTCGCCGGAGACCTTGGTGAGCGCGGAGGCGAGCGCCGAAGGCCGGCCGGTGAGCAGCGCGGCCGCCCGGTCGGCGGCCAGTTCCCGGTACCGGGACAGGGCCCGGATCAGCAGGAAGCTCAGCGCGTACACGGCGGCCGACACGCCCATCACCGCCGCGAAGATCACCGCGGTGTTCTGGTCCCTGCGGCCCCCGCCGAACAACTGAGAGTAGAAGGCGAACCGCACGATCAGCCCCGCGATCACACCGAGGAACGAGGCGACCGTGATCACGGCGACGTCCTTGTGCGCCACATGCGACAGCTCGTGCGCGAGGACGCCCTCCAGCTCGGCCGGCTCCAGCCGCCGCAGCAGCCCGGTCGTCACACAGACCACGGCGTGGTCCGGGTTCCGCCCGGTCGCGAACGCGTTCGGCATGTCCATCTCGGACACGGCCACCACCGGCTTGGGCATGTCCGCGATGGCACACAGCCGGTCCACGACCCCGTGCAGCTCGGGAAACTCCTCCCGCTCCACGACCCGCCCGCGCATGGCGTACAGCGCGATCCGGTCCGAGAACCAGTACTGAGCCCCCAACAGTCCCGCCGCGATCACCACGACGAGCACCCAGGACTTCAGCAGCACGATCAGCGCCGCCACGAACCCCACGTACAACAACCCGAGCAGGAACAGCGTGATCCCCATACGGGTGGTCAACCGCCGGTCGCTCCGGAAGCGGCTGTGCATCTGCATCACCCCGCAGTCAGGCACTCGTCCCACTGCAAGTGTGCACCCGGTCACGCCCATGAACGGGTCGTGATCGGCCCCAGGACAGGCAAAGGCGTCAGCCGCCCGCGCCCACCGCGTACCCGGCCACCGACGGCCACCGCACGGTCAGCACCACCGACTCCTCCTCCGCGACCCAGGAGTGATCGACCCCGCGCCCCCACACGACGTAGTCCCCCTGCCGCTCCAGCAGGACACTCCGACCGGGAAGCTCCACCCGGAAACGCCCGCTGATCAGCACCAGCAGCGCGGTCCGCTCCTCACCCCGCACCCACTGCGCCCGCTCGTCACCCCGGGGATGAACACCCCACTTGATCTCGACGGCCCCACTGTGCCGGGGGTCCCCGACGTCCTTGAAGTGCCCGAGAATCCAGCCACGGTCCAGCGCGGCGTCCTGGCCCGCGTTGCCCACATACACACTGTCGTCCACGCGCGGGGACGCTAGCAGCCGCCCGGCCGGCCCTCTCGGCGCACGCTCCGCTACGGCGCCCGGAAGTTGATGTACCCCAGCAGCACGATCAGCGCCGCCATACAGCCGAACACCACGGCCGTGGAGATCCACGATGAGCGGGAGCGGGAGCGGGGGCCGGAGCGTGAGCGTGAGCGGCGGCCGCGTGAGCGGTGGTCGGGGTCGGGGCGGAAGGGCACGGGGCCGGGAGGGTTGTGTTTCCAGCGTGCGGCGAGCATACGGGCCCGGGCCGAGGGCTCCTTGTGCTCGGCGTCGTCCGCCCATCTGAGGTCGAACTCGCGCTCCTGGCCGTCCTGTTCGTGCTCCGGCATACCCACTCCACCCCCGTGTGGTCCTGTCAGCAGAATAGAACAAATGCCCGCGCCCCCGCTGCCGGTAGGACAGCGGGGGCGCGGGCGTGATGCCTCGATCAGGCGTCGATCACACGTCGAAGTACAGCTCGAACTCGTGCGGGTGCGGACGCAGCTGCAGCGGCGCGATCTCGTTCGCGCGCTTGTAGTCGATCCACGTCTCGATCAGGTCCGGCGTGAACACGTCGCCCTGGAGGAGGAACTCGTGGTCGGCCTCGAGGCGGTCGAGGACGGCCGGGAGGGAGGTCGGGACCTGCGGGACGCCCGCGTGCTCCTCGGGGGCGAGCTCGTAGAGGTCCTTGTCGATCGGCTCGGCCGGCTCGATCTTGTTCTTGATGCCGTCCAGGCCCGCGAGGAGCAGCGCCGAGAAGGCCAGGTACGGGTTGCCGGAGGAGTCGGGCGCGCGGAACTCGACGCGCTTGGCCTTCGGGTTCGAGCCCGTGATCGGGATACGCATGGCCGCGGAGCGGTTGCGCTGCGAGTAGACCAGGTTGACCGGCGCCTCGAAGCCCGGGACCAGGCGGTGGTACGAGTTCACCGTCGGGTTGGTGAAGGCCAGCAGCGACGGAGCGTGCTTGAGGATGCCGCCGATGTAGTAGCGGGCGGTGTCCGACAGGCCCGCGTAACCGGCCTCGTCGTAGAAGAGCGGCTGGCCGCCGGTCCACAGCGACTGGTGGACGTGCATGCCCGAGCCGTTGTCACCGAAGATCGGCTTCGGCATGAAGGTCGCCGTCTTGCCGTTCTGCCACGCCACGTTCTTCACGATGTACTTGAAGAGCTGCAGGTCGTCGGCTGCGGCGAGCAGCGTGTTGAACTTGTAGTTGATCTCGGCCTGGCCGGCGGTGCCCACCTCGTGGTGCTGGCGCTCCACCTGCAGACCGGCACGGTCCAGCTCCAGGGAGATCTGGGCACGCAGGTCGGCGAAGTGGTCGACCGGCGGGACCGGGAAGTAGCCGCCCTTGTAGCGGACCTTGTAACCACGGTTGTTCTCGAGGGCACCGGTGTTCCAGGCGCCGGCCTCGGAGTCGATGTGGTAGAAGGACTCGTTCGCGCTGGTCGCGAAGCGGACGCTGTCGAAGACGTAGAACTCGGCCTCCGGACCGAAGTACGCCGTGTCGGCGATCCCGGTGGAGGCGAGGTAGGCCTCGGCCTTCTTCGCCACGTTGCGCGGGTCACGGGAGTACTGCTCACCCGTGATCGGGTCGTGGATGAAGAAGTTGATGTTGACCGTCTTGTCACGGCGGAACGGGTCGACCCGCGCGGTCGACAGGTCCGCGCGCAGCGCCATGTCGGACTCGTGGATGGCCTGGAAGCCGCGGATCGAGGAGCCGTCGAAGGCCAGCTCCTCGGCCGGGTCGAAGGCCGATGCGGGGATCGTGAAGTGCTGCATCACGCCCGGCAGGTCGCAGAAGCGGACGTCGACGAACTTGACGTCCTCGTCCGCGATGAACTTCTTGGCCTCGTCGGCGTTCTGGAACATCCAGCTCCTCCTACTCCCGACCGTCCCGCCGGGGTGGTAGTTCGTTCGTGCTGCCAGTGCGGGTGGCACACGCTGACGTAGACCCTAGGGACGGGTGATTTCTCTGGCGTGACTCATTTGTTTCGCACAAGTTAACCGGCTCACCCTCCACCGTAGCCCGACCACACCCCGCCGTGCCCTGGTCATTTACGGGCGCAGTACCGTGGACGGGTGGACAACAGGCAAGCACTCGGATCGTGGCTTTCCGGGCCCCGCGCGGCTGCGGAAGAGGCCGGTGTCGACTTCGGATACCGGGGTGAGCAGCTCGGTCTGCCCGAGGAGGGACCCGGCTCGATCGCCCGTCCGGGCCGCCGGCTGGGCGCCCTCGCCGTGGACTGGGGTCTGAGTCTCCTGATCGCATACGGTCTTATCACGCAGAGCTACAACGAAGCGGCACAGATCTGGGCACCGCTCATCCTGTTCGCCCTCATGGTGCTCACGGTCGGTACGGTCGGCTTCACCCCGGGCAAGCGGCTCCTCGGCCTGCGGGTGCTCGCCCTGGACACCGGCCGCGTCAGCCCCTGGCGCACCCTCCTGCGTACGGTCCTGCTCTTCCTCGCGATCCCCGCCCTGATCTGGGACCGCGACGGCCGCGGTCTGCACGACCGGCTGGCGGGCACGGTCGAGGTCCGCATCTAGCGACCCCAACGGCCTTCGCTGACGACGAAGGGGCGCCCGGATCACCGGGCGCCCCTTCGTCGTCAGCGTGTGCGGGGAGTCAGCGGGCCTTCGGCCCGCCCTTCGGCAGCTTCATGCCCTTCGGCATGGGCCCCTTCGGCAGCGGCATGTTGCTCATCAGGTCGCCGAGGGCGCGCAGCCGGTCGTTGGTGGCCGTGACCTGCGGGCCGGTCAGCACGCGCGGCAGCTTCAGCATGGTCGTGCGCAGCTTCTTCAGCTCGACCTGGCCCTCGCCCGTGCCCACGACCAGGTCGTGCACGGGCACGTCCGCGACGATGCGGTTCATCTTCTTCTTCTCGGCGGCGAGCAGGGACTTCACCCGGTTCGGGTTGCCCTCGGCGACCAGGACGATGCCGGCCTTGCCGACCGCGCGGTGCACCACGTCCTGGCTGCGGTTCATCGCCACCGCGGGGGTCGTCGTCCAGCCCCGGCCGACATTGTCGAGTACCGCCGCGGCGGCGCCGGGCTGTCCCTCCATCTGCCCGAAGGCGGCCCGCTCGGCCCGGCGCCCGAACACGATCGCCGACGCGAGGAAGGCGAGCAGGAGGCCCAGGATGCCGAGATAGATGGGGTGACCGATCAAGAAACCGATCGCGAGGAAGACACCGAAGGTGACGATTCCGACTGCCGCGAGTACAAGACCGATCTTCTTGTCGGCCCTGCGGGTCATCTTGTAGGTCTGAGCGATCTGCTTCAGTCGCCCGGGGTTCGCAGCGTCCGCTGCAGGTTCCTTCCTCGCCATGCCACGCAGTCTACGTGGCCCCACAAGCGCCGACGACGGCAGTGCCCGCGGGGGCCCATGGGGGAGGGGCCGGGGTTCAGGGACGGACGGAGCCGGACCCGGGAACGGACTGGTCGAGGACGCGCTGCGTCTCGACCCGGTCCTTGGCGCGACGGCGGTCCTCCAGCACGGAGGTCCACGCGTTGCGGCGGGCGGTGCGCTGACCGCTGCTCATCAGCAGCGACTCGACGGCACGCAGTGCGGTGGTGAAGGACGGAATCGCGGTGGCGCGGACCGGCGCGGCCTGCATGGGTGAGGTCCCCCCTCGGTATGGGTGTACGTGCTGTGAGTTCAGCGTCACTGATTGGTGTTACCAGGGCGTGACCGGCCGGTCAAACACCCATGAAGCCCCGGCGGTGAGTGGTGAAACGCCGACGCGGTCCCGACATGTGCCCTCATCTGCGAGGACGGTCGGGACCGCGTCAAATCGGCCGCTACTGGCGGGTAGCGTCTTGTGCGAGAATTCACACGCTTGTCTCGCCCTGTTTGCGGCAGGGGTGGTGACGATGTGTCAGACGGCCTGGGCCGCGATGCGCGCGTCCCGCTGCTCCATGGCCATCTTGAAGAGCCGTCCCGCGCGGTACGAGGAGCGCACCAGCGGGCCGGACATCACACCGGAGAAGCCGATCTGCTCGGCCTCCTGCTGGAGCTCCACGAACTCGTGCGGCTTGACCCAGCGCTCCACGGGGTGGTGGCGCACGGAGGGCCGCAGGTACTGCGTGATGGTGACCAGCTCGCAGCCCGCGTCGTGCAGCTGCTTGAGCGCGTCGCTGACCTCCTCGCGGGTCTCGCCCATGCCGAGGATCAGGTTCGACTTGGTGACGAGGCCGTAGTCGCGGGCCTCGGTGATGACCTTCAGGGAGCGCTCGTAGCGGAAGCCGGGGCGGATGCGCTTGAAGATCCGCGGGACCGTCTCGACGTTGTGCGCGAAGACCTCGGGGCGGGAGGAGAAGACCTCCGCCAGCTGCTCCGGGACGGCGTTGAAGTCGGGCGCGAGCAGCTCGACCTTCGTCCGGCCGGCCTCGCGGCCCGCCGTCTGCTGGTGGATCTGGCGGACCGTCTCGGCGTACAGCCAGGCGCCGCCGTCCTCCAGGTCGTCACGGGCGACGCCGGTGATCGTGGCGTAGTTCAGGTCCATCGTGACCACGGACTCGCCGACCCGGCGCGGCTCGTCGCGGTCGAGCGCCTCGGGCTTGCCCGTGTCGATCTGGCAGAAGTCACAGCGCCGGGTGCACTGGTCGCCGCCGATGAGGAAGGTCGCCTCGCGGTCCTCCCAGCACTCGTAGATGTTGGGGCAGCCGGCTTCCTGGCAGACCGTGTGCAGGCCCTCGCTCTTCACGAGGTTCTGCATCTTGGTGTACTCGGGACCCATTTTCGCCCGGGTCTTGATCCACTCGGGCTTGCGCTCGATGGGGGTCTGGCTGTTGCGGACCTCCAGGCGCAGCATCTTGCGTCCGTCGGGTGCGACTGCGGACACGACCGGCTCCCTAGCGATTGATTCTTCGGCGTCCTCAAGGGTACGCCCGTTGATTTGAATGCCTGTGTGGGTGCTAGCCCCTCCACGCGCGGCTTTATGCCGCCGGCGTCTTCTCGATCTCCCGCGGCTTCAGCTCCGCGTTCTCCAGTACGTCCCTCAGGTGCCGCTCCACCACCGGCAGGACCTCCTCGATCGTCACGTCGCGGCCCAGTTCGTTCGCCAGGGACGCGACGCCCGCGTCGCGGATGCCGCAGGGGATGATCCGGTCGAACCACTTGTTGTCGGGGTTCACATTGAGCGCGAAGCCGTGCATGGTGACGCCCTTGGCCACGCGGATGCCGATCGCGGCGATCTTGCGGTCCTCACGGCGCTGGCCCGCGTTGGACGGGGCGTACTCCGGGCCGTTGAGGCGCGGGTCGAACTCCTCGTCGTGCAGACGCGGGTCGAAGTCCAGGGCGAGGCCGCCGAGTGCGGGGCGCCGCTCGACCGGGTCGCCCAGGACCCACACGCCGCTGCGGCCCTCGACCCGGGTGGTCTCCAGGCCGAACTCCGCGCAGGTGAGGATCAGGGCCTCTTCGAGGCGGCGTACGTGTGCCACGACGTCCACCGGGCGGGGCAGCTTCTGGATCGGGTAGCCCACCAGCTGGCCGGGGCCGTGCCAGGTGATCTTGCCGCCGCGGTCCACGTCGACGACCGGCGTGCCGTCCAGGGGTCGCTCCTTGTCCGCCGTGCGCCGTCCGGCCGTGTAGACCGGCGGGTGTTCCAGCAGCAGGACCGTGTCGGAGATCTCGTCGGCGAACCGCGCCGCGTGCACCCGGCGCTGCTCGTCCCAGGCCTCCTGGTACTCGACGGCCTCGTCACCGAACCCCATGCGGACGAACCGCAACCCACTCACGGCAAGCGCCTCCCTCGGACGGGTGTGTCAGGCACGTATCGCGCCCAAGCCACTGTACGTCCGGCCCGAACACGTCAGTCCCGGGGCCAATCCTCACACGATCGGATGAATGTCCGGGAAAATGTGTGATGGGGTGCTTACTCTCCGCTACATTCGCGCCGTCCAGCAAGCCAAAAGGCCTGCTCACACGCAATCCGGCACAGCACCGACACCGGAAGGCAGGAGACCGCACCGCACCATGACGGAACGACCCGCGCAGCGCACCCCCAACCGACAGCTCGCCGCGCTCATCGCAGAAGCGGGGTTCTCCAACGCGGGACTCGCCCGTCGCGTGGACCAGCTCGGTCTCGAACACGGGCTCGACTTGAGATACGACAAGACCTCCGTCACCCGGTGGCTGCGCGGCCAGCAGCCCCGAGGCACCACGCCGGCGCTCATCGCCGAGGTCTTCACCCGGCGCCTGGGCCGCCGCCTCAGCGCCCAGGACCTCGGCCTGGACGCCTGTGCCCCGGTCTACGCGGGGCTGGAGTTCGCGGCCGCCCCCGAGGAGGCCGTCGACATCGTCAGCGGGCTGTGGCGCAAGGACTCCGGCAGCCACGCCGAGCTGCGCAAGATCGCCTTCACCCCGGCCGGGCTCGTCGTGCCGAGCCGGGACTGGCTGATCGGCCGGGCCGACGAGAAGGTCGCCCGGGGCGAGCCGCCCGCCGCCCGCATCCCGGCGCAGGGCCGCGTCCCCGTCCGCCTCCCGGCGACGGGCGAACCGGGCGTACCGTCCCTGCCCCGCCAGCGCGGCCAGGCCGAACGCGGACCCGGCCAGAAGGTCACCGCAGGCGACATCGCCGCCCTGCGCTCGGTCGGCGAACTCTTCCGCACCCTCGACGACGCCTACGGCGGCGGTCACGCCCGCCAGGCCCTGGTGCGCTATCTGGAGCACGAGTGCGAGCCGATGCTGCGCGGCACCTACGGCGAGCAGACCGGCCGCCGGCTGTTCGCGGCCGCCGCCGACCTCACCCGGCTCGCGGGCTGGACCTCGTACGACATCGCCGCGCACGGACTCGCCCAGCGCTACTTCGTGCAGGCGCTCCGGCTCGCCCAGGCGGCCGGGGACCGGACGTACGGGGCGTATGTGCTGGTCACCATGAGCCGGCAGGCCGTCTACCTCGGGCACGGCCGGGAGGCCGTGCAGCTCGCCCGCGTGGCACAGCAGGGCGTCGGCACCTCGGCCCCGCCCGTCGTACAGACGCTGCTGCACGCCTCCGAGGCACGCGGGCACGGCGTACTCGGCGAGGTCCGCGCCTGCACCGCGGCCCTGGTCCGCGCCGAGCGCGCCCTGGAGACGGCCCGGCCCGGGGACGACGTACCGCACTGGGCGAAGTTCTTCGACGAGGCACAGCTCGCCGACGAGTTCGGCCACTGCCACCGCGACCTGCAGCAGTTCCGCGCCGCCGCCCAGCACGCGGAACGCTCCCTGCAGCTCCGCGCCCCCTCCTACGCCCGCAGCCGCCTCTTCTGCCGCATCGTCCTGGCCACCGCCCGCCTGGGCCTGGGCGAACTCGACCAGGCCTGCCAACTGGGAGCGGAGGCCGCCGGCCAGGCCGCTGAGATGCGTTCGGTAAGGGCGGTGGAGTACGTGAGGGACTTCGAAAGGAGACTCGAGCCGTACAAGGACGCGGCCCCCGTGCGGACCTACCGCGACAAGGTAGCGGCCCTTCTTTAGGGGCGCGGGGAACTGCGCGACCAGCCCCCACGCACCCGCGCCCGACGAATCACCTAGGCAGCCCGTGGCACCGTCGGCAGCGGATCGGCAACATGCATCGACCGCCCCGCGCCCAGATCCGCCAAGATCGCCGCAGACGCCCGATGCCCGGAGTGCAGAGCCCCCTGCACCGTGCTGGTGTCCCGGTGATCCCCGCACACATACAGCCCCGCGATCAACCGCACCGGCCGCCGCAGATCATGCGGCGGCCGCATCGCCGGCACAGCCTCCACGGTCTGGTGCACGGCCAACGTCTCCCACCGAGCCGTCGGCATCCCGTACAGCCGCGCCAAGTGCATCCGCACAGCCGTGTCGACATCCCCCGGCGGCCGCCCCAGCACCGTCGAGGACACCAGCGCCCGCCCGGCCGGCGCCCGGGACGGATCGACACGGCTCACCACCGCCGTGTGCGCGACCGGCCCGCCGAGATCAGCGTCGAGCAGCAGCGACGCCCCCGTCTCCGGCGGCTCGTCGGTCGTGTGATGCACCACCGTCACCGGATGGAAGTCCGGCACCCGCAGCCCGGGCAGCAGCTCGGCGGCGGCCCGGGCATCGGTCGCCACCAGCACCGCCCGGCAGCGGATCTCGCCGTGCTCGGCGGTCGTCACCGAGGTCGTGGAGACGGAGGTGACGCGCACGCCGGTGTGCACGGTGCCCGGCGGCAGCGTGCGTGCCAGCAGCTCCGGCAGGGCCTCCGCACCGCCCTCCGGTACACAGAGCCGGCCGCTCGCGAAGGCCCGCAGCGCCAGGTCCGCGCACCGGCTGGACGTGGTCAGGTCCGGGTCGCACAGCAGGGCGGCGAGCAGCGGACGCAGGAAGCCGTCGATCGTACGGGCGGGCAGCCCGCGCGCAGCCAGGGCCTCACCGGCGGGCAGCTCCGGGCGGGCCAGCAGCCGTTCGGCCGGGGTGCTCGCCAGCCGGGTGAGGGCGGCACCCAGCCGGGCCTGGTCGACGGCCGTGCCGAGCGGGGCGCCGGACCGGCTCCGGGGCACGGAGACCTGCCGGCCCGGCACCGCCACCGGCCTCCTGGGCGGCCTGGGCGCGACAGGTGACCGGGGAGCGCTCGCCAGGGCGCGCACTGCATGGAGTGCGCCTCGTGCGCCCCGTGCGCCCCCCGCGCCCGCTTGGACACCCGCGCGATGGTGGCGTCCGTCGCCGTGCAACAGGACACCGGGCGCGAACGGGCGCAGCACCAGCCCGCCCAGGCCGGGTGTCAGCCGTAGTTCCGGATACGCCGTGGACAGCAACTGGCCGATCCGGTCGAGCCGGAAGCCGTCGACCTTCTCCGTCGCCATGCGGCCGCCGACCCCGTGGGCGGCCTCCAGGACCATGGTCGTCACTCCTGCGCGGGTGAGCCGGTTCGCGGCCGAGAGTCCGGCGACCCCGGCCCCCACGACGACCACGTCCGCCTGGTACGCGGGCTCAAGCACGTGCCCCTCCTCGAGGTTGCGCGGGCGCTGGAGACGTCATGCCCTCAACAGGCCGCAGGGATACGCGAGTTCTGGTCGAGGGTAGGGCTGTGATCGGTCAAATGGGGTCGCGCATCAACAGGGCACGGTCGCACGGCGGTCGCATACGGATGCCTTGTGGGCATGAAGTGGTCGCAGGGGGCTAGGGGCCGACTCGAGGAGCGCCCTCGGAACCGCCGGGAACCGTCACAGCGCCGCCCGGATCGCCCCCTCGATCTCCGGGAACGCGAACCGGAAGCCCGACTCCAGCAGCCGCGTCGGCAGCACCCGGGCGCTGCCGAGCACATCCCCTGCCATCTCGCCGAGCACGCTCCGCAGGACGGGCGCGGGCACGGCGAACAGCGTCGGGCGGCGCAGCACGCGTCCCATCGCCGCGGTGATCTCACGGTTCATCAGGGGGTTCGGGGCGGTGAGGTTGAACGGCCCGGACAGACCGTCCGTGTCGATGAGATGCCGGATCGCGGCAACCTCGTCGTGCAGCGCGATGAACGACCAGTACTGCCGCCCGTCACCCATCCGCCCGCCGAGCCCCGCCTGGAACAGCGGGAACAGCCGCCCCCACGCACCGCCGTCGCGGGACACGACCAGGCCGGTCCGCGTGAACACCGTGCGGACACCGGCCTCCTGGGCCGGTGCCGTGGCGTTCTCCCACTCCACGCAGAGCGCGGGCAGGAAGCCCTCACCCGCCGGCGCGCTCTCGTCGACGGTACGGTCCCCGGTCTCGCCGTAGTAGCCCATGGCGCTGCCGTTCACGAAGACCCGCGGCCGGTCCTTCTCGTCCAGCGAGGCGACGGCCTCGGCGAGCGCCGCCGTGCCGTTCACCCGGCTGTCGCGGATCCGCCGCTTGTAGGCGTCCGTCCAGCGGCGGTCGCCGACCCCGGCCCCCGCCAGGTTCACCACCCCGTGGCACCTGGCCAGCCCGGCCGCGTCCACCCGCCCGCCCTCCGGGTCCCAGCGGACCTCGTCCGCCGCCCGGGGCTCATGGCGCACCAGGCGCACCACCTCGTGCCCGTCCGCGGTCAGGGACCGCACCAGAGCGCTGCCGATCAGACCGGAGGCGCCGGTCACCGCGATGCGTCGCATGGCTCAATCTTGCCGGTCGCCGCCGTAAAAGCCCCGTCGGGAACCGGTCTCGCGGACGTAACGTGACCGCCATGCCGACTCCGCACATACGCCCCGCACGGCTCGACGACGAGGAGGCGCTCGGGCTGCTCGACCGCGCCACCTGGTCGCCCCTGCACGCCGTCCAGCCCCGCCCCGAGCCGCCGTACGGTCCTTTCTTCTCCGAGCGTGACCCGTGGCATGAATGTCTCGTCGCCGAACTCGACGGAGCCGTGGCCGGCTATCTGCGGCTGGGGACCGCGACGTCGCTCGCCTGCAACGCCCATGTGCGGATGATCCGGGGGCTCGCCGTCGCGGAGGAGGCGCGCGGTCACGGCCTCGCCCGGGCCCTGCTGCGGGCGGCGGGGGAGGAGGCGCGGCGGCAGGGGGCGCGGCGCCTCACGCTGCGCGTCCTCGGGCACAACACACCGGCCCGGGGACTCTACGAGTCCGAGGGGTTCGTGGTGGAGGGGGTCCTGCCGGAGGAGTTCTTCCTCGGCGGCGCGTATGTCGACGACGTGTTCATGGGGCGCTCCCTGCCGACCGGGTGACCGGCGGCCACCCGACCCGGCGTCATGACGCGGCGAGATCCCCCGTGTCCACCGGAGCCGTCGCGTCCGCCGCCCGTCGCGCGTCCCGGGCGACCTCCGCCGCCGTCAGGACGTAGCCGGTCTCGGCGTCCGAGGTGGAACGGGCGAAGACCACGCCGAAGACCCGGCCGTCGGTGGTGAGGAGAGGGCCGCCCGAATTGCCGGGGCGGACGGTGGAGCGGATCGAGTAGATCTCGCGGGTGACCGTCCCGTCGTTGTAGATGTTCTGGCCCGTCGCCCGCACGCGGTTGGCGACCGTCGCCCCCTGGAGGTTCAGGTCGCCGTCCTCCGGATAGCCCGCGACGACCGCCGAGTCGCCGCGCTCCGCCGCGTCGTCGAACCGCAGCACCGGCGCCTTCAGACCCGGCACGTACAGCACGGCCACGTCCTTCTGCGAGTCGAAGAGCACCACCCGCGCCTCGTACGTCCGCCCGACGCCGCCGATCTGCACGGTCGGCTCGTCGATGCCGGCCACCACATGGGCGTTGGTCATCACGTGCTCCCGGGAGTACACGAACCCGCTGCCCTCGCGGCCCTGGGTGCCGGCGACGCCCTCGACCTTCACCGTGCTCCGCTTGGCGGCGTCGGTGGCGGCCGCTGTGACACTGTCACCGGAGGGCGCGGCGACCTCGGCCGTCGACTCGTTCTCGAACGGGTTGAAGACCTGCGGGAAGCCCGCCTGGGTCAGCGCGGACGTGGCCCCCGAGAACCAGTCCGGCGTGGTGTCCGGCATCGTCCGCTGCACGGCGTCCAGCAGCCGAGAGTCCCGGATCGCCGAGGTGACCAGCGGCGACGAGGACACGCCCAGGACGCTCGCGGCCACCCAGGCCACGATCAGCACGGCGACGGAGTTGGCCACGGCCCCGCCGATCCCGTCCGCCACTCTGAGCGGCCCCCTGTCCAGCTCCCGCCGCAGCCGCAGCGCGAGGCGCCCCGCCAGCTCGTGGCCCACCACCGCCGGGAGCAGCACCGTGAACACCGCTGTCAGCGTCGCCCCCGTCGTCCCCGGCGTCACCAGGTCCATCACCCACGGCAGGACCCATACGCCGATGACCGCGCCGCCCACGAAGCCCGCCAGTGACACACAGCCGGCCACCAGCCCGCGCCGGTACCCGGACGCCGCATAGGCCAGGACGACCAGCAACAGCAGGATGTCGAGCAGGTCCACGCACGCCGCCTTTCATTCGGAACCCCTTAGTACGTGGGGGGAGGGCCCGGTGATCAGTCACACGCGCGTGGATGATCAGAACCGGCCACGCGTCCGTGCATCCGGAAAAACGTCGCGGACCGTGACGATGGTTCCACCGGGTGGCACATCACACATCGCGGACGGACCGGATCGGGTCGACAGTGAGCACATGCGTGTCTTCCGAAGACGGCAGGGTGCGCGCAGGCGCCGCGCCGCCAGGACACCCGGCATAACCGGCCTGCCGCGCGCCGCCCGGGTGGGCCTCGGCTGCCTGCCGGGCCTCTCCGCCGCCGTCGCGCTGGTGCTGTGCGCCTACGGCGTCGAGAACGCCGCCGACAGCGCCCCCGAGCCGGCGGCCGCCCGCCCCACGGCCAAGCCCTACACCGCCCCCCGGCCGCACATCGTGCTCCGGTCGCACTGGCTGGGCGACGCCGCCCGCACACAGCCGCGCCCCCGGTACGACGACCGGGTCGGCGCCGTGTTCGTCCACCACACCGACACGCCCAACGGCTACGACTGCGCCGACGCGCCCCGCATCATCCGGGACGTGTACACCGGCCAGACCGGCACCCGCGACTGGGACGACATCGGCTACAACTTCGTCGTCGACCGCTGCGGCACCATCTACGAGGGCCGCGCCGGCGGCGTCGAGCGTGCCGTGACCGGCGCCCACACCCAGGGCTTCAACCACGGCACCACGGGCATCGCCGCCCTCGGCACCTTCACCGCGGGCATGCCCGTGCCGCGGGCCATGATCCAGGCCATCGCCGCGCTGTCCGCCTGGAAACTCGGCCTGTCCGGCACCGACCCGCGGGCCAGCGTCCTGCTGGTCTCCAGCAACGGCCTGAGCCGGTACGCGGCCGGCACCTCCGCGAAACTGCCCGCCCTCGCGGGCCACAACGACGGCTACATGACCAGCTGCCCCGGCGCCGCCCTGCACGCCCGCCTGCCGGAGATCAGAGAGCTGGCGGCCCGTCTGCAGCACCGGCCGGAAGACCCACAGCAAGGCCACAGCCGGCGCGCGGTGTCCTCAGATCCCGGCCCCCTACGGTCACCCTCACAGACAGCCGACCGGAGGTGGGGACCATGAACAACCGTCATACGGAGAACCCGCACACCTGGACCGCGGCCACCCGCGGCCCCTGGGCGGTGCTCCGCGCGGTCGCGACCGTCGTCCTGGGCCCGGCGGCGGCCACCGCGTCCGCCCTCGACCAGGCCAACGCGGCCCCGCTGCACCACGCGGTGAAGGCCGACGCCCGGAGCCTGGCGGTCAGCCCCTGAAGCGCTCCCACAGCCGGGGATAGCGCTCGGCGAGGAGCCGCTCGTTCTCGAAGTCGAGCGAGGTGCCCTCCGGTTCCGGGGGCGCGGGCGGGATCTCCAGGTCCGGGGCGACCACGCCGGTGAGCTGCTCGTAGGCCTCGTCCGCCGCGTAGCCGAGCTCCTCGCCGTCGCCGTCGATCTCCTCGTCGAAGTCGCCCAGCAACTCGGCGAGCCCGTCCGGGTCGTGCACGGCGCCCTCGAAGACATGGCGGCCCTGGCCGATCAGCCAGCACCGGAAGAAGTCGAAGGCGTCGTCGCTCGCCCCGTCGAGCAGTACCCAGGCGGCGCCCCACAGGTCCCACCGGTAGGCGCGGTTGTAGCGCGACTCGAAGTGACGGGCGAAGTCTAGGACCGAGTCCGGGTCCAGCCGCGAGAGCCGCTCCACGAGCAGGTCGGCCTGCTCCTCCGGGTCGCCTTCGGCAGCCTCGCGAGAGTCGTCGACCAGCTCCCAGAACTCCGTCTCGTCCATCACGGGACAAGCATCGGCCCTGGGGCACACGGGCGCACCCGGAGTGCGCGGGATCGTTATGCGCCGCTCTCGGGGTGGTACAGCCCCGCCAACCGCAGCGCGTCCGCCGCGAACCGCTCGCGCAGGCCCTCGGGGGCCAGCACCTCCACCTCCGCGCCGAGCGCCGTCAGCTGGGTGTGGGCGACCTCCTCGGACTCCACCGGCAGAGCCACCGTCACCCATCCGTCGCCGTCCGGCTCGTCCGCGTCCGCCAGGGCCTCCCGCGCGGACAGCGAGTCGAGGGCGTACGGCAGTGCGCGCACACCGTCGGGGGACAGCCGCACCACCACCCGCGCCCGCAGGATGGAGCGGGCGAACTGCTCCGCCCGCTCCTCCCAGAAGGCGGGCAGCGCGAACTCAGGCTCCCGCTCGAAGCGCTCCCCGCCCGGGTCCACCGCCGTGAACCGGTCGATCCGGTACACCCGGAAGGCCCCGTTCCCGGCCACCCGCGCGCACAGGTACCAGACGCCCGCCTTCAGCACGAGCCCGTACGGCTCCAGCTCCCGGACGACCTCGTCCTCCCCGCGCCGGTAGCGCGCGACTACCCGCCGGTCGTCCCACACCGCGTCGGCCACGGCAGGCAGCAGCGCGGGCGTCCTCGGCTCCTTGAACCAGTTCGGCGCGTCCAGATGGAACCGCTGCGCCGCCGTCCTCGAGGCGTCCCTCAGGGACGGCAGCAGAGCCGCCGACACCTTCAGCTGAGCGGCGGAGGCGGCGTCCTCCAGGCCCATCTCGCGCAGCGCCCCCGGCACCCCGGACAGGAACAGCGCCTCCGCCTCGCCGCGGTGCAGCCCCGTCAGCCGCGTCCGGTACCCGCCGACCAGCCGGTACCCGCCGGCCCGGCCCCGGTCCGCGTACACCGGCACGCCCGCCTCCGACAGCGCCTGCGCGTCCCGTGTCACCGTCCGCTCCGACACCTCGAGCTCATGGGCGAGCTCGGCGGCCGTCATGGCGGGCCGGGACTGCAGGAGCAGCACCATCTTGATGAGCCGGGCAGCACGCATGGGCACATCATGCAGCAGGCCCCCGCCGCGGCGGGGGCCTGCCGATCACCGGTCCGTGCTCACAGACCGTACTTCTCGCGCGCTTCCTTCACGGCCGTCGCCTTGACCTCGCCGCGCTTGGCGAGCTGGGCCAGGGCCGCGACGACGATGGACTCGGCGTCCACGCCGAAGTGGCGGCGGGCCGCCTCACGGGTGTCCGAGAGACCGAAGCCGTCGGCGCCCAGCGAGGACCAGTCCTGCTCGATCCACTGCGCGATCTGGTCCGGGACCTGGCGCATGTAGTCGGAGACGGCCAGCACCGGGCCCTCGGCGCCCTGGAGCGCCTGCCGGACGAACGGCACCCGCTCCTCGCCGCGCAGCAGAGCCTCGTCCGCCTCCAGGGCGTCCCGGCGCAGCTCGCCCCAGGACGTCGCCGACCACACGTCGGCCGCCACGCCCCACTCCTCGGCGAGCAGCTGCTGCGCCTTCAGCGCCCAGTGGATCGCCGTACCGGAGCCGAGCAGCTGGATCCGCGGGGCGTTGGCCGGGGGCGTGATGCCCGCCGACTCCGCCGTGTTGAAGCGGTACAGGCCCTTGACGATGCCCTCGTCGACCCCGTCCACGGACGGCTTCGCCGGCTGCGGCATCGGCTCGTTGTAGACGGTCAGGTAGTAGAAGACGTTCTGGTCCTCACCCGGGGCCGCCTCGCCGTACATCCGGCGCAGACCGTCCTTGACGATCGCCGCGACCTCGTAGGCGAACGCCGGGTCGTACGACAGCGCCGCCGGGTTGGTCGCCGCGATGACGGGGGAGTGGCCGTCGGCGTGCTGGAGGCCCTCACCGGTCAGGGTGGTGCGGCCGGCCGTGGCGCCGACGAGGAAGCCGCGGCCGAGCTGGTCGCCGAGCTGCCACATCTGGTCGGCCGTGCGCTGCCAGCCGAACATCGAGTAGAAGATGTAGAACGGGATCATCGTCTCGCCGTGCGTCGCGTACGACGTCGAAGCGGCGATGAAGTCGGCCATCGAACCGGCCTCGGTGATCCCCTCGTTGAGGATCTGGCCGTTCTTGGCCTCCTTGTAGTACATCAGCTGGTCACGGTCGACCGGCTCGTACGTCTGGCCCTTCGGCGAGTAGATGCCGAGCGACGGGAACAGCGACTCCATACCGAAGGTGCGCGCCTCGTCCGGGACGATCGGCACCCAGCGCTTGCCCGTCTCCTTGTCGCGGACCAGGTCCTTGACCAGGCGGACGAACGCCATCGTCGTCGCCACGTTCTGCGAGCCGGAGCCCTTGTCGAAGGAGGCGAACGCCTTCTCCGCCGGGGCGGGCAGCGGCGCCACCGGGTGCACACGACGGGCCGGGGCCGGACCGCCGAGGGCGGCGCGCCGCTCCTGGAGGTAGCGGACCTCGGGGGAGTCGGCGCCCGGGTGGCCGTAGGGCACCACGCCGTCGACGAACGCGCTGTCGGAGATCGGCAGCTCCAGCAGGTCGCGCATGTTCTTGAACTCGTCCACCGTCAGCTTCTTCATCTGGTGGTTGGCGTTCTTCGACGCGAAGCCCTCGCCGAGGGTGTGGCCCTTGACCGTCTGGGCCAGGATCACGGTCGGCGCGCCCTTGTGCTCGACGGCCGCCTTGTACGCGGCGAACACCTTGCGGGCCTCGTGGCCACCGCGCGAGAGGTGGAAACACTCGAGGATCTTGTCGTCGCTCAGCAGCTTCGCCAGCTCCACCAGCGCCGGGTCGCCGCCGAAGAAGTCCTGGCGGATGTAGGCGGCGTCGCGCGTCTGGTACGTCTGGATCTGCGCGTCCGGTACCTGGCGCAGGCGGCGTACGAGCGCGCCGGTGGTGTCGAGCTGGAACAGCTCGTCCCAGGCCGTGCCCCACAGCGTCTTGACGACGTTCCAGCCGGCGCCGCGGAACTGGGCCTCCAGCTCCTGCACGATCTTGAAGTTGGCGCGGACCGGGCCGTCGAGGCGCTGGAGGTTGCAGTTGATGACGAAGGTGAGGTTGTCCAGCTCCTCACGGGCCGCCAGCGCGAGGGCCGCCGTCGACTCGGGCTCGTCCATCTCGCCGTCGCCGAGGAACGCCCACACGTGGGAACCGGCGGTGTCCTTGATGCCGCGGTTGGCGAGGTAGCGGTTGAAGCGCGCCTGGTAGATGGCCGACAGCGGGCCGAGACCCATGGAGACCGTCGGGAACTCCCACAGCCAGGGCAGACGGCGCGGGTGCGGGTAGGACGGCAGACCGTCGCCGCCCGCCTCCCGGCGGAAGTTGTCGAGCTGGGCCTCGTTCAGCCGCCCGTCGAGGAAGGCGCGGGCGTAGATGCCGGGGGAGGCGTGGCCCTGGATGTAGAGCTGGTCGCCGGAGCCGTCGGCCTCTTTGCCCTTGAAGAAGTGGTTGAAGCCGGTCTCGTAGAGCCAGGCCGCCGAGGCGAAGGTGGCGATGTGGCCGCCGACGCCGTACTTGCTGCCGCGGGTCACCATCGCGGCCGCGTTCCAGCGGTTCCACGCGGTGATCCGCTGCTCCGTCGCCTCGTCACCGGGCACGCCCGGCTCGGCGGCGGTGGGGATGGAGTTGACGTAGTCGGTCTCGAGGAGCTTCGGCAGCGCGATGCCGGCGCCCTCGGCGCGCTCCAGCGTGCGCCGCATGAGGTATGCGGCACGGTGCGGTCCGGCCGCCTCGGTCACCGCGTCCAGGGAGGCCTGCCATTCGGCGGTCTCCTCCGGGTCCCGGTCCGGGAGCTGGTCGAGCTCGCTCGGCTGGATGGCTTTGGGGTCGGTCATGTCGCCGCCTTCCTCAGTCGAAGGGGGTTCCCTCATCGGTAAGGGTTCGGGGGTGCCCTTTGTCTTTGGCAGGACAGGGCTGGGGCTTGGGTGGAAGCCCGTCGGCGACTGTAACTCTCTGATCGATGATCGATCAAAGGGTTGAGGCGTAAAACCTCTTGATCACGAGAAAGTAGGCACGCGGTGCCTCGGGCGGTGGCACGCGGTGACGGGATTTATGGGGGTTTTCGCAGGTGAGAGGCGTATGAGCGGAGGTGTGCTCGAGTGTCATGCCCTGGGCGCGCAGCCCAGGACGTGGGCCTTCACCAGTTCGGCGATCCGGGGGTCGCGGCGCTTGAAGGCGGCGACCAGTTCCTCGTGCTCCTCCGCGTACGACTGCTGCTGCGTGCCCAGCCAGCGGATCGACAGGGCCGTGAACACCTCGATGCCCAGGCCCTCCCAGGTGTGCAGCAGGACGGAGTTGCCCGCCGCGCGGACCAGTTCGCGGTGGAAGGCGACGGTGTGGCGGACCTGCGCCGTGCCGTCCGACCTGCGGTCGGCCTCGTACAGGGCGTTGACGTGCGGTTCCAGCGCCGAGCAGTCCTCCGCCAGGCCCTGGGCCGCCAGCTCCGCCGCGATGGCCTCCAGGCCCGCCCGGACCGGGTAGCTCTCCTCCAGGTCGGCGGCGGTCAGGTTCCGGACCCGGACGCCCTTGTTGGGGGCGGACTCGATCAGGCGCAGGGATTCCAGTTCGCGCAGGGCCTCGCGGACCGGGGTCTGGCTGACCTCCAGCTCCGTGGCGATCCGGCGCTCGACGATCCGCTCGCCCGGCTGCCAGCGTCCGCTGATGATCCCCTCCAGGATGTGCTCGCGGATCTGCTCGCGCAGCGAGTGGATGACGGGCGCGGTCATGTGAGCTCCTTAAGGGGGTTTGACGTTTAGACAATAAGGCCGGGTCGCTCCGTGGGCGGGGTGGGCGGGGGTGTCTTGGTGCAGGTGAGACGAGACTTACACGGGGGGTGTGAGTTCGTCGTTCGGCTGCCGCGCCGTAGTGGTTGCTCGCGCAGTTCCCCGCGCCCCTTGGGTACGACGGTGCCCCGCCCGGATTATCCGAACGGGGCACCGTACAGCCGTAGCGGCGGAGAATCAGAGGCCGAGCTCGACCTCGAACTCGCCCGCCTCGAGGATGGCCTTGACCGCCGTCAGGTAGCGGGCGGCGTCGGCGCCGTCCACCAGGCGGTGGTCGTAGGACAGGGTCAGGTACGTCATGTCGCGGACGCCGATGACCGTGCCCTCCTCCGTCTCGATGACGGCGGGGCGCTTGACCGTGGCGCCGATGCCGAGGATGGCGACCTGGCCCGGCGGCACGATGATCGTGTCGAAGAGCGCGCCGCGCGACCCGGTGTTGCTGATGGTGAAGGTCGCGCCGGACAGCTCGTCCGGGGTGATCTTGTTGGCGCGGACCTTGCCCGCGAGCTCCGCCGTGGCCTTGGCGATACCGGCGAGGTTGAGGTCACCGGCGTTCTTGATGACCGGGGTCATCAGGCCCTTCTCGGAGTCCACCGCGATACCGACGTTCTCGGTGTCGAAGTAGGTGATGGTCCCCTCGGCCTCGTTGATCTTGGCGTTGATCGGCGCGTGCGCCTTCAGCGCCTGGGCCGCGGCCTTGACGAAGAACGGCATCGGAGACAGCTTCACGCCCTCACGGGCCGCGAAGGAGTCCTTGGCCCGGGCGCGCAGCTTCATCAGACGCGTGACGTCGACCTCGACGACCGAGGACAGCTGGGCCTGCTCCTGCAGGGCCTTGACCATGTTGTCGCCGATGACCTTGCGGATCCGCGGCATCTTGATGGTCTGGCCGCGCAGCGGGGAGGTCTCCAGCACCGGGGCCTTCTTGGCAGCCGGAGCGGCGGCCGCGGCCGGAGCCGGAGCAGCGGCGGCGGCCTTCGCGGCCTCGGCGGCGGCGATGACGTCCTGCTTGCGGATACGGCCGCCGACGCCGGTGCCCTTGACGCCGGCCAGGTCGACGCCGTTCTCGGCGGCGAGCTTGCGCACCAGCGGGGTGACGTAGGCGCCGTCGTCACCGGAGGGGGCGGCGGGCGCGGGAGCCTGGGCCGGGGCGGGGGCCGGAGCGGACGGGACCGGCTCGGGAGCCGGGGTGGTCTGCTGCTGCGGGGCCGGAGCCGAGGGCGCCTGCGGGGCGGGCGCCGGAGCGGCCGGAGCCGGAGCGGCGGGGGCGGCCGGGGCGGGGGCCTCGGCAGCCGGGGCCGGGGCCGGGGCCGGGGCGGCGGGAGCCGGGGCAGCGGCCGGAGCCGCACCCGCGACGCCGATGACGGCGAGCTTGGCGCCGACCTCGGCGGTCTCGTCCTCGCCGACCACGATCTCCAGCAGCGTGCCCGCGGTGGGCGCCGGGATCTCGGTGTCGACCTTGTCGGTGGAGACCTCGAGCAGCGGCTCGTCGGCCTCGACGCTGTCACCGACCGACTTCAGCCAGCGGGTGACGGTGCCCTCGGTGACGGACTCGCCGAGCGCGGGCAGGACCACGTCCGTGCCCTCGGCGGAGCCGCCGCCGGCGGCGGCGTCGGCGGTGGGAGCGGGCGCCGGAGCGGCCTGCTCGGTGGACGGGGCGGCCGGGGCCGGCTCGGGAGCGGGCTCGGCGACCTGCTCGGCGGCCGGGGCCGGGGCGGCAGCGGGCGCACCGCTGCCGTCGTCGATGAGGGCCAGCTCGGCGCCGACCTCCACCGTCTCGTCCTCGGCGACCTTGATGGAGGCCAGGACGCCGGCTGCGGGGGAGGGGATCTCGGTGTCGACCTTGTCGGTCGAGACCTCGAGCAACGGCTCGTCGGCCTCGACGCGCTCACCCTCGGCCTTCAGCCAGCGGGTGACAGTGCCCTCGGTGACGCTCTCGCCGAGCGCCGGAAGGGTTACGGAAACCGCCATGGTTTCGGTTGCTCCTTACGGAAAGTGCGGAAGTCTGTGTCGTCGCTTCTCGACCGAGGGGGTCAGTCGTGCGAGTGGAGGGGCTTGCCGGCCAGGGCCAGGTGGGCCTCGCCGAGCGCCTCGTTCTGCGTCGGGTGGGCGTGGACGAGCTGCGCGACCTCGGCGGGCAGCGCCTCCCAGTTGTAGATCAGCTGGGCTTCGCCGACCTGCTCGCCCATGCGGTCACCGACCATGTGGACGCCGACCACGGCACCGTCCTTGACCTGGACGAGCTTGATCTCGCCCGTGGTGTTCAGGATCTTGCTCTTGCCGTTGCCCGCGAGGTTGTACTTCAGAGCGACGACCTTGTCCGCGCCGTAGATCTCCTTGGCCTTGGCCTCGGTGATACCGACGGAGGCGACCTCCGGGTGGCAGTACGTCACCCGCGGGACACCGTCGTAGTCGATCGGAACGGTCTTCAGACCGGCCAGACGCTCCGCCACCAGGATGCCCTCGGCGAAGCCGACGTGCGCGAGCTGGAGGGTCGGGACCAGGTCACCGACGGCGGAGATGGTCGGGACGTTGGTGCGCATGTACTCGTCGACCAGCACGTAGCCACGGTCCATGGCGACGCCCTGCTCCTCGTAGCCGAGGCCGGCGGAGACCGGGCCGCGGCCGACGGCGACCAGCAGGACCTCGGCCTCGAACTCCTTGCCGTCGGCGAGGGTGACCTTGACACCGTCCTGGGTGTACTCGGCCTTCTCGAAGAACGTGCCCAGGTTGAACTTGATGCCGCGCTTGCGGAAGGCGCGCTCGAGCAGCTTGGACGAGTTCTCGTCCTCGACCGGCACGAGGTGCTTCAGGCCCTCGATGACCGTGATGTCCGCACCGAAGGACTTCCAGGCGGAGGCGAACTCGACGCCGATGACACCGCCGCCGAGGACGATGGCCGACTGCGGCACACGGTCCAGGACGAGGGCGTGGTCGGAGGAGATGATGCGGTTGCCGTCGATCTCCAGGCCGGGCAGCGACTTCGGCACGGAGCCGGTCGCGAGCAGCACGTGGCGGCCCTCGACGCGCCGGCCGTTCACATCGACGGAGGTGGGGGAGGACAGCCGGCCCTCGCCCTCGATGTACGTCACCTTGCGGGAGGCGACCAGGCCCTGCAGACCCTTGTACAGGCCGGAGATCACGCCGTCCTTGTACTTGTGGACGCCGGCGATGTCGATGCCCTCGAAGCTGGCCTTCACACCGAACTGCTCGCTCTCGCGGGCCTGGTCGGCGATCTCGCCCGCGTGCAGCAGAGCCTTGGTGGGGATGCATCCCCGGTGCAGGCAGGTCCCGCCGACCTTGTCCTTCTCGATCAGGGCGACGTCCAGGCCAAGCTGCGCCCCGCGCAGGGCCGCGGCGTAACCACCGCTGCCACCGCCGAGGATCACTAGGTCGAAAACGGTGCTGGCGTCGTTCGCCACGTCACGTCCTCCATGCATGTGCGCCGTACGCCGGTCTTCACTGACCGGCAGGCGGCTGGTGTCCGGCCGCTCGTTCTTCGGCCCTTCGGTGGGGCCCTGTCCTGCCGAGCCCCATCTTCGCACTTGTCGACACACAAAGAGACGCCGGGCTGCTGTGTGAGACGCCCCACGTTGTCCGACCCCGGGGCGTCCGACCCCAGGGGCGCGGGGAACTGCGCGAACAGCCCCCACGCCCCCGCACTCGCCACACAACGGACGAGACCGAGCTCTCAGGCGAAGGTCAGCCCAGATCCCCGGCGGCCGTCAGCTCCGCCAGCCGAACCAGCGTCCGCACAGCCGTCCCCGTGCCGCCCTTCGGCGTGTACCCGAAAGGCCCGCCCTCATTGAACGCCGGCCCCGCGATGTCGAGGTGCGCCCAGGTGATCCCCTCGCCCACGAACTCGCGCAGGAACAGACCGGCGACCAGCCCGCCGCCCATCCGCTCGCCCATGTTCGCGATGTCGGCCGTGGGCGAGTCCATCCCCTTGCGCAGGTGCTCTGGCAGCGGCATCGGCCACGCCGGCTCCCCGACCTCCTCCGCGGCCTCGTGCACCGCGGAGCGGAACGCGTCGTCGTTGCCCATGATCCCGAACGTCCGGTTGCCCAGCGCCAGCACCATCGCCCCGGTCAGCGTCGCCACGTCGACGATCGCGTCCGGCTTCTCCTGGGAGGCCGCCCACAGCGCGTCGGCCAGCACCAGGCGGCCCTCGGCGTCGGTGTTGAGCACCTCCACCGTCTTGCCGCTGTACATCCGCAGCACGTCACCCGGACGGGTCGCGGAACCGGAGGGCATGTTCTCGGCCAGGGCGAGCCAGCCGGTGACGTTGACCTCCAGGCCCAGCCGGGCGGCGGCGACGACGGCGGCGAACACGGTGGCCGCGCCGCTCATGTCGCACTTCATCGTCTCGTTGTGGCCGGCCGGCTTCAGCGAGATGCCGCCCGAGTCGTAGGTGATGCCCTTGCCGACGAAGGCGAGGTGCTTCTTCGCCTTCGAGGAGGTGTAGGACAGCTTCACCAGGCGCGGTCCCGCCGCCGAGCCGGCCCCGACGCCGAGGATGCCGCCGTAGCCGCCCTTCTCCAGGGCCTTCACGTCGAGCACCTGCACCTTGATGCCGTGCTCCTTGGCCGCGGCCTGCGCGACCGCGGCGAACGCCTCGGGGTTCAGGTCGTTCGGCGGGGTGTTGATCAGGTCGCGGGCGCGGTTCAGCTCCTCGGACACGGCGGCGGCACGCTCGACCGCCGCCTTGTACGCCTTGTCGCGGGGCTTGCCGCCGAGCAGGGCGACCTCGGCGAGAGGGCCCTTGCCGTTCTTCGCCTTGGCGTCCTTGCCGTTGTCCTTGTAGGCGTCGAAGGAGTACGCGCCGAGCAGCGCGCCCTCGCCGATCGCTCCGGCGTCGGCGGCGTCCGCCAGCGGCAGGGCGAAGGCGGCCTTCTTCGTCCCGGCCAGGGCTCGGGCGGCGACGCCGGCGGCCTTGCGCAGGGCCTCGGTGTCGTAGTCGGCGTCCTTCTCGGGCACCGCGCCCAGGCCCACCGCCAGTACGAGCGGTGCCTTGAAGCCGGACGGTGCCGGCAGCTTCGTCGTCTCGCCCTCGGCACCGGAGGCGCCGAGAGTCTCCAGGACGCCGGCGAGCTTGCCGTCGTACGCCTTGTCCACGGCCTCGGCGCCCGGTGCGACGACCGGCCCCTTGGCACCCTTGGCGACACCGATCACGATCGCGTCGGCCCGCAGACCGGGCGCCGCGGCGGTGCTGAGAGTGAGAGCAGTCACGGTGGTGAAATCTCGCTTCCGATGTGAAGTTGCGATGGTCGAACGGTGTGGGTCGACCGGGCCCGAGCCGACCCTATTCCGACGTCAGGGTCCGGTATCCACGGGGCCTTCCCCGGTGCGGCGAACACTCGACGACGAGACTACGCGCGTGGTCGCGTTCGCTCATTACTGCGGGTGTTCACCTGTCGGTCGCGTAGTAGCCATTTCTTGATCCCGCATGGCGGTGAACTCGGTCACACTCGCTCGGATCCGGTGAGAGTCCCGCTCGCCGCTTTGCATGATTTTCACTGATCCTCCTCTGTTCGGCCTCTGTTCGACCGCAAGGGGAGCTCTGGGATCTTCTGGGGGAGGAACCATGGCGCAGCGTGCGCGCAGGTGGAGAAACACGGCCGCGGCGATGACGGCGGCAGGCATGATCACGGCCGGGGCGACGGCACCCGGGGCGGCGGCCGCGGAGGAACCGCGCATCGATCTCAAGGTGCTCGTGGTGGACAACGGCGACAGCCCCGTCCAGGCCGTAACCGCCCAGCTCAGAACCACGGGCGTCCCGTACACCACCGTCGACCTGAACGACTCCGGCCGCCCGAGGATCACCGAGTCGTTCCTGAGCGACACCGTGAACGGCAGACCCCGCGCCAAGTACCAGGGCGTCGTCCTGCCCAACGAGGCCCCGTTCGGCGCGGGCTCCGCCGAGCAGACCGCCCTGGAGACGTACGAACGGACGTACGGCATCCCGCAGGTCGACGCCTACACCTGGGCACACCCGGAGGTAGGCCTCGACTACACCAGCGAGGGTGGCTGGGCGGGCACTCTCGACGGCCGCGAGGCATCCGTCACCGCGGCCGGGAAGGCGGGCCGGTTCGGCTACCTCGAGGGCGCGTTCCGGTTCGAGGACAACGCGCCGGATGTGCAGGAGAGTTACGGCTACGTGGCCCGGCCCCGCGCCGGCTTCACCAGCTACGTCGACATCCCCGTGCCCGGCGGCACCGGCCGCGGCAGCCTCGTCGGCGAGTACGCCCACGACGGCCGCCGCGAACTCGTCGTGACCTTCGCCTACAACGGCAACCAGCAGCAGTTCCGGCTGCTGGCCCGGGGCATCGTCGAGTGGCTCACCCAGGGCGTGCACCTGGGGCAGACCCGCAACTCCTTCGCGGTGCACGTCGACGACGTGTTCGCCCCGGACAGCCGCTGGGACACCGAACGCGACTGCACCCCGGGCGACTTCGACTGCGCGGGCGGCGACGGCGAGGGCACCACGCCGATCCGCATGACCGCGGACGACGCCGCCTACGCCGCACAGTGGCAGCGCGAGCACGGCTTCACCATGGACATGGTCTACAACGCCGGCTCCGGCGAGGAGTGGAAGACCGAGCACGGCGGCACCGACGCCCTCACCGACCGGCTGGTCGCCGACAAGGCCCAGTACCGCTGGGTCAACCACACCTACACGCACCCCTTCCTCGGCTGCGTCCAGGACACCTCGAGCGTGCCGTGGAGCTGCGCGAAGAACGCGGACGGCTCGACGAAGTACATGAGCCGCGCCGAGATCGCCGCGCAGATCCGCGACAACCACGACTGGGCCGTGGGCAAGGGCCTCCCGGTCGACCGCGCCGAGCTGGTCACCGGCGAGCACTCGGGCCTGAGGACGCTGCCCCAGCAGCCCGCCGACAACCCCAACCTGTCCGGCGCCCTCGCCGACACCGGCGTCAAGTGGATCGCCTCGGACAACTCCCGCGAGCCCGGGCAGCGGGCGATCGGCAACGCGCTGACCGTCCCGCGCCACCCGATGAACGTGTACTACAACGTGGGCACGGCGGCCGAGATGGCCGACGAGTACAACTGGATCTACACCTCGCGCGGCGACGGCGGCAGCGGCGTCTGCGAGGACAACCCCACCTCGACCTGTCTGGACGAGCCGCTCGACACCACCACCGGCTACGCCGAGCACATCGTCCCGCAGGAGGCGCGCACCGCCCTCGGACACGCCCTCGCGGGCGACCCCCGGCCGCACTACGCGCACCAGTCCAACCTGGCCGAGGACCGGCTGCTCTACCCGGTCATGGAGAAGGTGCTGGCCGATTATCGCTCCCTGTTCGCCGACAGCACCCCGCTGGAGAACCCCCGGCACAGCGCCATCGGCACCGAGGTCCAGCGCCGCGCCGCCTGGCAGACCGCCCTGGCGAACGGCCGCGTGACGGCATACCGCATCGGCCCCACCGTCACGGTCACGGCCCCGTCCGGCACGCAGATCCCCGTGACCGCCCCGGAGGGAACCAAGAAGCAACTCCTGCTGGGCACCACCGCATTCGGCACCCCGTACGCAGGATCCCGCTCGACCTGGACGACCCCGGCAGCACTCCAGTCGGCTCTCACTTTGAAGCTGCCGTAGGGCTACGTACTTCAGGGGCGCGGGGAACTGCGCGACCAGCCCACACGATGCCCGCACTCGGCATCCGGGCAGCAGCTCCCCGCACAACATCCGCAACACAGGGGGAAACACCGCATGAGGCGAACAGGCCGCCACGTCACCATGCTCACGGAAGGCACCTACCCACACGTCCACGGCGGCGTCAGCACCTGGTGCGACCAACTCGTCAAGGGCATGCCGGAGGTCGACTTCCACATCGTCTCCCTCACCGGCAACGGCCGCGAACCCGTCACCTGGGACCTCCCGCCCAACGTCTGCGCCCACACCTCGGTCCCCACCTGGGGCCCCCGCCCCGGCCGCGGCAGGCCCCCCTACGGCAAGGCCCGCCGCCGCTTCACCGACACCTACGAGCGTTTCCTGCTCTCCTTCCTCGACCCCGGCTCGCCCACCGACTTCGGCACGTCCCTGAACGAGCTGGCCGAACTCGCCCGGGACGGCCGCCTCTCGGCGGCCCTGCGCACCGAGTCGGCGCTGCGGTCGCTGATGTGGATCTGGACGATGCCGCATCTGCCCACCGCGGCCGCACGCCCCACGGTCCATGACGCCCTCACCGCGACCGACCTCCTGGAACACGCCCTCCGGCCCCTGGGCGTCCGCATCCCCGAGGACTCCGTCGCCCACGCCGTCAGCAGCGGCCTCGCGACCCTGCCCGCGCTCGCCGCCCGCCACCTGGACGGCGTACCGTTTCTGCTCACCGAGCACGGCATCTATCTGCGCGAGCGCTACCTCGGCTACCGCCGCGACGCCCAGCGCTGGCCCGTGAAGGCGTTCATGCTCGGCTTCTACCGCGAGCTGAACTCGTACGGCTACCGCGCCGCCGATCTGATCACCCCGTGCAACCAGTACAACCGCCGCTGGGAGGAACGCGGCGGCGCCGACGCCGGCAAGATCCGCACGGTCTACAACGGCGTCGATCCGGCCGCCTTCCCGCACGCCGGCCCCGAGCCCGAGGTCCCCACCCTCTCCTGGTGCGGCCGGATCGACCCCATCAAGGACCTGGAGACCCTGATCCGCGCCTACGCGTTGGTGCGAGCCGAGGTGCCCGCGACCCGGCTCAGGCTCTTCGGCCCGGTCCCGCCCGGCGGCGAGGCCTACCGCACCCGGCTGGAGAAGCTCGCCGCCGAACTGGGTGTCACCGACGGCCTGACCTTCGAGGGCCGTATCACCGAGGTCTGGCGTGCCTACGCGGCCGGGCACGTGGTGATGCTGTCGTCGATCTCCGAGGGTTTCCCCTTCTCCATCATCGAGGCCATGTCCTGCGGCCGTACGACGGTGTCGACGGATGTCGGCGGGGTGCGCGAGGCCGTCGGCGACACGGGCCTGGTCGTACCGCCGCGCGAGCCGGAGAAGATGGCCGCCGCCGCGCTGACCCTGCTCAAGGACGACCAAAGGCGTCTCGAACTGGGCGCGTTGTCGCGTCAACGCGTCATCGACCGGTTCACGCTGCGCCGCTCGGTGGACGCCTTCCGCACCGTCTACAAGGAACTCGCGGGCGAGGACGAGGTGTACGAGCCCACGCTGGAGATGGTCGCCGACTGGACCCTGGAGCTGCGCGACCCGTGGTACGCGGCCGTGGCGACGGACGGGACCGGCTGGTGAGCGGAAGCGTCTGGCTCCCGCCGGGCTCCCGCCCGGACACCCTCCCGTACATCCCCCGGCAGCGCGCCACCCCCAGCTGGGCCCGGCCCGACCCGGTCGACGAACTCGCCGCCCGTCTCGAGGACTTCATCGCCGCGGCCGTCCACCCGGACGAGATCGCCGCCCTGCTGGAGTCCGACGGACTCTCCGACGACCAGATACGCGAGCGGTACGGCGTAAAGAACTCCTTCGCGCTCGCCGAGACCCTCTACGAACGCGTCGAACGCCGCTATCCGGAGCCCGACGGCCCGTTACCCGACCCCTGGCGGACCGGCCTGCTCGGCTGTCTGCTGCGCGGCGTCGTCTTCGCCCTGCCCGGCCTCGCCTACGTCCTCGGCGCGCCCCTGTTCGCCGGCGACGACGACTTCGGCCTCCCGCCGGGCACGGTCCCGCTGCTCGCCGGAGCCCTGTGCGGCTGGACGTGGAACCAGGGCCTCGCCCACCGGGCGTACGCGTGGCTGGGGCTGGGCGACCGGACGGCCGCGCGGCGTGCCCTGCTGCTCGGCGCCCCGGCCGGCGCCCTGCTCGGCTCCCTGGTCTCCCTGGCCTGTGCGGCCGGTGCCGCCCCGGCCGCGGTCGCCTTCGCCGCCGGGCAGTCCTGGTATCTGGCGGCGGCGACCGTCCTGCTGGTGATGGGCCGCGAACGGCTCCTGCCGGCCGCCCTCGCGCCGATGGCGACGGGCGCGGTCCTGTCCCTGACCGACCCGCTGCCGGAAGCCGTGAGCCTGATTCTCCTGCTGGGCTCCCTGGCGGCCGTGGCGGCCCTCGCCGCGCGCGAAGTGGCACCGGCCGCGAAGGAGGAAGGCGGGTGGACCGCCGGTCTCACCGCCCTGCTCCCGCTGAGGGCATTCGCCGCAGCCTCCGCCCCCCGGCGCCCCGCCGGGCCCCGGCTCACGGGCTCCCTGCCGTACGCCCTGTTCGGGCTCGCCACCGGCGTTCTCGTGCTGTACGCGGCCCTCGGCGACGTCCTCGCCGGTGAGACCGGCAGCGCGGTCGCGGCCCCTGCCGCCGTGGCGCTCACCCTCAGCATGGGCCCCGCGGAGTGGCTGCTGTATCGATTCCGCGGCGAGAGCCTCGCCGCACTGCGTTCCAGCCGCACCGCCGGGGCCTTCCGGCGCACCACCGCCCTCACCGTCGTCGCGTGCCTGGCCGCCTACCTCGCCACCCTGCTCTCACTGAGCCTCGCCGCCTCCGCCCTGTGGCCGCACTCCCCGGTCCCCGGCGGCCTTCGGCTGGCCGGGCTGCTCCTGCTGGGCGTGGTGCTGTGGACGGGCCTGCTCCTCCAGTCGTTCGGCGCGGTGACCGGCGCGACGGCGGTGTGCTGCGCCGCCGCCCTCGCCCAGACCCTGCTCCTCGTCACGCACACCGGGGATCCGCACATGGCGGGCCCGGCCGTGTACGGCACGGCGGCCGTCGTCCAAGGCGCCCTGGTGTGCGCCCTGCTGGGGAGGGCAACAGCCCACCGATGAGCACTCTCCTGGTCCCGTACTACGAGCACCCGTCCGTACGCCCCGCCGAATGGGAGGCGATCGTGGCGGCCGCGTCCCGCCTCTACGGGGTGGTCCTCAACCCCGCCAGCGGGCCCGGCGACCGCCCCGACGCGGCCTTCGCCGAGGTCGCCGCCCGGCTGCGGGACGCGGGCGTCCGGGTCCTCGGGTACGCCGACACCGACTACGGCCGCCGCGCCACCACCGACGTCCTCCGCGACCTCACCCGGCACCGCGACTGGTACGGCACCGACGGCGCCTTCCTCGACCAGGTCCCCTCCGGGCCCGAGCAGTTCGAGTACTACCAGCGCCTGGCGGTGGCCGCCTGGGGCGTCGGCTGCGGCACCCTCGTCCTCAACCACGGCACGGCACCGCACCCCTGCTACGCCCGCATCGCCGACGTCCTCGTCACCTTCGAGGGCAGCTGGGCGTCGTACCGCGCGCTGTGCCCCGAGCCGTGGCCCGGCGGCGGCGACGTCCGGCTCTGCCACCTGGTGTACGACGTGCCGCCCGACGCCGACCCGGAGGGCCTGGCCAGGGCGCGGGGCGCGGCGGTGCATTGTGCGGTGCCCGGCAGCGGCGATCATCCTTGGGGCACACTGCCGTACACCCTGCACCACCCGGAGAACACCCCGTGAGACGCACGTCCTTGCTCGTCGCCCTGCTCCTCCTGCTGCTCGCCGGCTGCACCCAGAAGGAGGCCGACGACAAACCGGGCCCCCGCTGGCAGCCCCGCCCCGGCACCGGCTGGCAATGGCAGCTCAGCGGGCGCCTGGACACCTCCGTCGACGTGCCGGTCTACGACATCGACGGCTTCGACCACTCCGAGGCCACCGTCACGCGCCTGCACCGCGACGACCGCAAGGTCATCTGCTATCTGTCCACCGGCGCCTGGGAGAAGTTCCGCCCGGACGCCGGGAAGTTCCCGAAGTCCGTCCTCGGGCGCGGCAACGGCTGGAAGGGCGAGCGCTGGCTGGACATCCGCCGCACCGATGTCCTTGAGCCCCTCATGGCGGCCCGGATCGACATGTGCCGCGACAAGGGCTTCGACGCGGTGGAGCCCGACAACATGGACGGCTACCGCAACGACACGGGCTTCCCGCTGAAGGCCGCCGACCAGCTCCGCTACAACCGCCTCATCGCCCGCCTGGCCCACGACCGGGGCCTGGCCGTAGGCCTCAAGAACGACCTGGACCAGATCCCCGAGCTGGTCGGGGACTTCGACTTCGCGGTCAACGAACAGTGCGCCCAGTACGGCGAGTGCGCGGCCCTGAAGCCGTTCGTCGACGCGGGCAAGGCCGTCTTCCACGTCGAGTACGAGGTGCCCACCCGCCGCTTCTGCGCCGAGTCCCGCCGTCTGAAGCTCAGTTCGCTGCTCAAGAAGTACGAACTAGGGGTGTGGCGACAGGCCTGCTGAGCCCGACGCCGGAGACCGCCGTGCCCGCCACCTGGTCGGCGAGGGAACGCCGGCCGGGGGAGAGGACCGGCAGCGCGTTCAGCAGGAACAGCACCACCGCGACCGCCCACACCAGCACCGACAGCACGATCCGGCCCTCGACCAGCAGCACGCAGGCCACCGCGTACACGGCGACGTCCGCGGCGGTGGTGACGGCCGCCCGCCGCGCGGCCCGGCGTGGGAGGCTCGGCGTGACCTTCAGCCCGACCAGGGCCTTGCCGACCGTGCGCCCGGCCAGCGCCAGGCACGCCCACTGGTAGAGGAACACCGTCAGCACCAGCAGCCCGAAAGCCTGCTCGACGTACAGCACCGACTTGTCCCACAGCCTGAGCCCCAGGTCCTGGGAGGCGTCGAGCATGTCGCCGCGCGAGGTCAGCAGGTCAAAGCCGCCGCGGGCGGCGAGTTCGGGCACGTCGGTGACGAGCGCGGAGATCCGGTGGAAGGTGAGCACGGCGAGCGCCGAGGCCAGCGCCACCACCAGCGCGAAGTCGACGGACCAGGCCACGGCACGGCGCAGCTTCGGCATGAACATCCCCCGATCACTTGTGTGTTCGGGGGACGAAGCTAGCGGCCGGGCGGCCGGTGCAGGAGAGGGACGAGGAGATCGTTTCAGCCCAGTGACAGAACGACCAGCGCCGTCGTCGCCGCCGTCTCCGCGAGCCCGCCGAACACATCCCCGGTGACCCCGCCGAAGCGGCGCGTGCAGTGCCGCAGCAGCGCTTCGGCGGCGGCCAGGGACAGGACGACCGCGCACACGGTCCGGACCACGTCGAACGGCCCCCAGAAGGCACTCCCCGCTGCCGCCGCCCCCGTGACGGCGACGGCGGTGAGCAGCGCCCCGCGCAGGGGCACCACGCCCGCGACCGCCGCCCCCAGCCCCTCCGGCCGGGCCGCCGGCACCCCGGCCCGGGCCGCCAGGGTCAGGGCCAGCCGGGCGACCGTGGCGGAGACGACCGCCGCGAAGGCGCCCCGGGCCCAGGAGGCGTCGTAGGCCTGGGCGAGGGCGGCGACCTGCGCGAGCAGGACGAGGACGAGGGCGATGACCCCGAACGGCCCGATGTCCGACTGCTTCATGATCCGCAGCGCGTCCTCGGCGGGCTTCCCGCTGCCCAGCCCGTCGGCGGTGTCCGCGAGCCCGTCGAGATGCAGCCCCCGGGTGAGGACGGCCGGCACGGCCGCGGTGGCCACGGCGGCGAGCAGCCCGCCCGCCCCGAGGAACAGCAGCACCAGCCCGACGGCGGCGGCGGCCACGCCGACGGCCAGCCCCGCGAGCGGAGCGCTGAGCATGCCCCCTCGCGCGGCCTCCCGGTCCCACCGGGTCACCCGGACCGGGAACACCGTGAGGGTGCCGAAGGCGAAGCGGAGGCCGTCGAGGGGCGAGGTTGCGGGCACCGGCGCAGGCTACCGGTCGGTCAGGAGAGCGGGCACGGCGGCCGAGGATAAAGTTCACATATGGGATGGTTCGAGCGGAACATCATGGAACCCGGCAAGCTGCCGCTGCTTCTCGCTCTCATCTCCTTCGTGATGACCTTTCTGATCACCCGGGGCATCACCCGTCTGATCCGGGCGGGCAAGGGTCCCTTCCGCAACATCAGCGGCAGCGGGGGTGTCCACGTCCACCACGTGGTCCCCGGCGTCATCCTGACGATCGTCGGCGGCTTCGGCGCGGTCGCCGGCGGCCAGGAAGGCGTCGGCTCGTGCCTGGCCGCGGTGCTCTTCGGCATCGGCGCGGGACTCGTCCTCGACGAGTTCGCCCTGGTCCTGCACCTCGCCGACGTCTACTGGACCCCGGACGGCCGCAAGAGCGTCGAGATGGTCGTCCTCACCGCCTCCCTCGTCGGCCTGCTCCTGCTCGGCTTCTCGCCGCTGGGCGTCAACGACCTCTCCGAGGACCAGCAGCAGAACCGCGCCGTCGTCCTCGCGAACGTCGTCGTGAACTTCGGGTTCGCCCTGATCGCCCTGTTCAAGGGCAAGGTCCGTCTCGCCGTCCTGGGCGTGATCATCCCCCTGGTCGCCCTGATCGGCGCCGTACGGCTGGCCCGCCCCACCTCGCCGTGGGCCAAGCGGTTCTACCGCAACCGCCCCCGCGCGCGGGCGAAATCCGGCCTGCGGGCCTACCACCACGACCGCCGCTGGGTGGGCCCCCGGCGCAGATTTCAGGACTGGATCGGCGGCGCGCCCGACCCCGAGCCCGTCCGGTCCCTCGAACACCACTGACGCAGCGCACCGGCCGCGTACAGCACCAGCACGGCCGTGATCGCCGCCAGATGCTCCTTGCCCGCGAGGTTCTCCTTCAGGGCGACCTCGGCCACCATGGCCACGATCACCACCGCCGCCGTGACATACGCGCGATAGCGCAGGCCCAGGTAGACGGCGAGACCCACCACCGCCGCCGAGGGCCCGGTGTCCACGACCCACGCGTCCGAGGCGGGCAGACCCAGCGGGGAGTCCGGGCCAAGCCAGATGCCCAGCCGGGCGTAGAGCGTGCCCGCGAGCGTCGCGAGGTAGGCGATGAACAGGGCCCGCCGCCACCCCAGGCAGAGCTCCGCGATACCGAACACCAGCAGGAGCTGCGCCAGCGCGCCCCACACCGGCAGATCCAGCGCGGGCACGAACAGCGACAGCGGAGTCCGCAGCAGCGCGAGCCACAGCGGGTCCTCGGCCCGCACGGCACCGACGTTCTGAACGAACTGGTACCCCCACGACTGGTTGTGCGCGAAGTGCAGCACGGACGTCAGGCACACCGCCCCGGCCGCCATCGGCACCGCCCGCAGCCGCCGCTCCCGCAGCGGCCCGCGCACCGCGGCGTACAGCGGCCCCCATTCGGCACGGGCCCGGCGGGCGAGCGTGGTCATCGGGTCGTCCTCGTCCATGGGCCGGTGCGGCAGCGGGTGTGCGCGGTGTCTGTGGCTCAGTCAAACCGACACCACACGCGAAGACCGACCGGAACGGGACGAAGTTGAGCCAGGTGTGCGTGACCTGGATCTCCCGGGCGTTTACTCCTCCGAGGGAACCTCGGAGTCGTCCGTGACCTCCGGCTGCTCCGACTCCTTCGGCTTCTCGGGCAGCTCCGCCGCCAGCGCCGCGGCGGCCTGCACCAAGGGGAGCGCCAGCAGACCGCCCGCGCCCTCGCCGACGGTCACACCCTGGGTCAGCAGCGGCTCCAGGGCCATCCGGTCCAGCGCCTTCGCCTGCCCGGGCTCGCCACTGTCGTGCGCGGCCAGCCACCAGTCCGGCGCCCGGAACGCGATCCGCTGCCCGACCAGCGCGCACGCGGCCGTCACGACCCCGTCGAGCACCACCGGCAGCTTCCGCACGGCACTCTGCAGCAGGAAGCCCGTCATCGCCGCGAGATCGGCCCCGCCCACCGTCGCCAGCAGCTGCAACTGGTCCCCGAGCACCGGCCGGGCCCGGCGCAGCGCGTCCCGGATCGCCGCGCACTTGCGCATCCAGGCCAGGTCGTCGATCGCCAGCCCGCCGCGCCCGGTGACCACCGACGCGTCGACGCCGCACAACGCCGCGACCAGCACACCCGCCGCCGTCGTCCCGCCGACGCTCACATCGCCGAGCACCACCAGATCCGTACCGGAGTCGGCCTCCTCGTCGGCCACCGCGACCCCGGCCCGGAACGCCGCCTCGGCCTCCTCCAGGGTCAGCGCGTCCTCGATGTCGATCCGCCCGCTGCCGCGCCGCACCCGATGCCGTACGACGTCCTCGGGCAGGACCTCGGGGTCACAGTCCAGGCCCATGTCGACGATCCGCACCGGCACGCCGAGCCGCCGCGCCAGCACCGAGACGGGCCTGCCGCCCTCCAGCACCTCACGCACCAACTCCCCGGCGCCGCCCGCCGGCCGGGCCGAGACGCCCAGCTCCGCCACGCCGTGGTCACCGGCGAAGAGCACCACCCGCGGCCGGTCGACCGGCCGCACCGGCACCGCGGACTGCGCCGCCGCCAGCCACTCACCCAGGTCATCGAGGCGGCCCAGCGATCCTGGCGGCACGATCTGCCGCTCCCGGCGCGCCTCGGCGTCACGGCGGACCCCGCCGTCCGGACGCTCGATCAGATCGGTGAAGTCGTCGAGATTAAGCGAGCTCATTCGCCGAACAGTACCGGCAGCGATCGAACAGCACGGCGCCACATCGCGACTCCGTCACGGCGACGTCGTTGCACCCAAGATCGGCATCCCATACGTTCCCGTTTGCAGCGGATTGTCGTACGTCCCTGCCGTACGTCTCGCGCCCGGGAGCCGCCCATGCCCGAACTTCCCGCCCCCTCCGTCCCCCAGGCGCCCGCGCCGGTCCACGAACCGCGCCGCGAGGACTGCCCCTGGTGCGGCTCCGGTCGGCTGCGCAACCGGCTTCGCACCGGTGACCTGCGGCAGTACAAGCCGGGCAACTTCACCGTCGACGACTGCCGCGACTGCGGCCACACCTTCCAGAACCCCCGCCTCACGGCCGAGGGCCTCGCCCACTACCGCCGGACCGTGCGCGGAGCGCCCAGGGACCCCACGGCCGACGCCCTCGTCGCACTGCGCGCCGGACAGCACCGCCACCGGTCGGCCGCCCGGGCGATGCTGCCGTTCGGGGAGCCGGAGAGCTGGCTGGACGTGGGGACGGGCCACGCGCGCTTCCCTGCGACGGCCCGGGAGTTCTTCCCGTACACCTCGTTCGACGGCCTGGACGACACCCCGGACGTGGTCCGGGCCGTCCCGGCCGAACGCGTCGAGGAGGCCCACGTCGGCCGGCTGTCGGACCCCCGGATCTCGGGCCCGCTGCGCGCCCGCTACGACGTGGTCAGCATGCTCCACCACCTGGAGGGCGCCCCCGACCCCCGCGCGGAACTCCGCGCCGCCCTCCACGTCCTGCGCCCCGGCGGCCATCTGCTCATCGAGACCCTCGACCCCCGCAGCGTCTTCGCCGCGCTCCTGGGCCGCTGGTGGCTCCCCTACGACCAGCCCCGCCACCTCCACCTGCTGCCCCCGCGCAACCTACGGGCCGAACTGGAGACGACCGGCTGCACGGTCCTCACCCTCGACCACCGCCCCACTCACATCCCCCACGACCTCTCCGGCGCGACGTCCCTGGCCCTCTCCCACGCCCTCCCGGCCCCGGACACCCCCTGGCGAGCCATCCCCCCACCCCCCTTCCGCCGCCACGCCCGCGAGGCCCTCCTCCGAGCGGGCCTCCCCCTGGTGGGGGCAGCGGCCCTGGCAGACCACCTACTGGCCCCGGTGGCCCGCCGCACACGCTTGGCGAACACGTACCGAGTCATCGCCCACAAACCGGCCTAGCTCGCGCCCTAGCTGCGGGCATGCGTGCCGCTAGGGGCGGCACGGGTGGGCGCAGCGGCACCTCGTCGCGCCGAGCTGCGCACCCACCCGGCCTCAGCCCCCACCCACAGCACCGGTCATCCCCGCAGCACCAAGGCCTGCCCCGCCACCACCAACAGCACCTGCTCACACTGCTCCGCGAACCCCGCGTTCAACCGCCCCAGTTCATCCCGATACCGCCGCCCCGACGCGGTCGACGGCACAATCCCCGACCCCACCTCGTTCGACACGGCGACAACGGCCCGCCGACTCGAACGCACCGCCTCCGTCAGCTCCCGCACCCGCTCCCGCAACGCCTTCTCCCCCCGCTCCGCCCACACCGCGTCGTCCCACGCCCCGACGGAGTCCATCGCGTCCGTCAGCCACAACGACAGACAGTCGACCAGCACCGGTGGCCCCTCCTCAGCCAGCAGCGGCACCAGATCGCAGGTCTCCACCGTCCGCCACGACCCAGGCCGCCGCTCCCGATGCGCGGCCACCCGCACCGACCACTCGGTGTCCCCGTTGCGCGACCCGCCCGTCGCCACGTACAGCACGTCGGGAAAGGCCTCCAGCCGGCGCTCGGCCTCCACCGACTTGCCCGACCGCGCCCCGCCCAGCACCAGGGTCCGCCGCGGTACGTCCGGCACGTCCTCGTACGCCCCCACCGCCAGCGTCGTCCCGTCCGGCACCGTCCGCGCCCCGGCCGCCGCGAGCCGCCGCCCGAGCTCCGGGCCCGGCGGCACGTCGTGGTCCAGATGGACGGCGACCACATCGGTCGTCGGCCCCACCGCCCCCACCGCCCGCAGCTTCGCCAGCGCGTCCGGCCGCCCCGCGACATCCGCGAGGACCATGTCGTACGGCTCCGCCGGTTCCGCCAGCCCCGCCGGCGCCCCGCCCGGCGGCAGATACAGCAGCCGCTGGCCCTCCGGCCCGGTCACCGCGTACCCGGTGCCCGGCGCGTCCATCGCCACCGCCCGCACCCGGTGCCCCGTCAGCAGCGTCAACTCCTGCCGGTCCGGCACCCGTCCGGGTTGCGGCAGCCCGGCAGGCACCTCGACCGCGGGCCCGTCATGCGGATGCGACAACAGCACCTGCCGCACACCGGTCAGCGAACGCCCCGCCCGAGCCGCCGCGAACGCCGCCCCGGGCGTCAGATCGAGCAACAGCGCCCCGTCCAGCAGCAGCGCGGTGGCCGCCCGGGAATCCGGCCCGAGAGCAGCCGCACAAGCCGCACAGGGACAATCGGGACGGGGAAGCCCCGCAGGAGCGCCAGTACCAAGCAGAGTGAGTTCCACGCCCCGATTCTCACCCCTGGCCCTGGGGCATGCGTGGCGGAGACGCCCCTAAGGGGCGCGGGGAACTGCGCGACCAGCCCAATGCGGCCCGCGCACGCCCAATCACCCGCACTCCTGGGACGCCTGTCCCGCCCAACCCAGCGGACCGCTTACGCTCGGGGCAGGAGCCGGACCAAGATCCGGCTCCCGCTGTGCAGTGTGCTCACACATGGGAGGCGTACATGGCGGCATGGACGTGGCGGTTCGAGAAGACCGACGGGGCGGAGGTCCAGCCCGCGGTACCGCCGGAGGACTTCCCCACCCAGGGGGATGCCGAGTCCTGGATCGGGGAGCACTGGAAGGCCCTCCAGGAGGGCGGCGCCGACCAGGTGCGGCTGTTCGAGGACGCCACGGAGATCTACGGCCCGATGAGTCTGCACGCGGCCGAGGCGTGAGCCCGGGGGCGGGGGCCGACGGCCCTCGCCCACCTCCTCTTCCGTGGCCCCGGGGGCGTCAGCCCCGCACACCGCACAGGTGCAGCAGCGCCGCCACCCCGCGGTACGGATCCGTCCGCCCGGCCTTCTCCTCCACCGCGAGCAGCGTCGGCGCGTCACCCGGGACCTCGGCGTCGTCCGCCACCGAGTCGGTGAACACGCTCACCCCGTACCAGGCGTGCAGCGGCGCCCCGATCCCCGCGAGCGTGGACGTCAGATCCTTCAGCCGGTCGGCCCGTACGTCGAGCCCCAGCCGGATGGGGGTCCCCTCGTTCGAGTCTTTTCGAGAATGGGGGAGGTTGGCCGTCGTGTCGAAGGCGGTCAGCGCGTCGGCCCAGGCGCCGGACAGCCCCGGCCGCAGCGCCAGCGCGTCCCCGTTGCGCACGAGCAGGGACAGCAGCCCGCCGTGCGCCAGCATCCGGGCGAGACCCGCCAGCAGCGGGTCGGGCTCCTCCACGTACATGAGCACGCCATGACACAGCACCACGTCGAAAGCGCCCGGCAGGAAGTGCACACCGGTGTCCCGGCCGTCGCCCTCGATGATCCGCATCCGCTTCCGGATGCCCTCGGGTTCCCCCGCGAGGGACTCCCGGGCCACGGCGACCATCTTCGGGTCCTGCTCCAGACCGGTCACCTGGTGCCCGGCCCGGGCCAGCCGCAGCGCCTGCGTGCCCCGGCCCATGCCCACGTCGAGCACCCGCAGCCGCTGCCCGACTGGGAACCGCCCGGATATCTGCTCGTCCAGCTGGCGGGCGACCAGCTCCTGCCGGACCACATCGCGCAGCCCGCCCGGCCCGGTCACCCGGGCATCCGCCGCGCTCTCGGAAAACGGCGTCGCGGTCAGGGCCGCTCTCCGCGCTTGACCTGCGGCTTCGGCAGCCGGAGCCGACGCATCTGGAGAGAGCGCATCAGGGCGTAGGCGACCGCGCCACGCTTGTTCTCGCCGGCGAACCGCTCGGCCAGCTGCTTCTTCAGGCGGAAGGCGGAGATGAACGAGTCGAGCACGATCATCACGATCACCACGAGCCACAGCAGCAGCGCGACGTTCTGCAGCGAGGCCACGCGCACCATGCTCAGCACGAGGATGACCACGGCCATCGGCAGGAAGAACTCCGCGATGTTGAACCGCGAGTCGACGAAGTCGCGCGCGAACCGGCGGACCGGTCCCTTGTCGCGGGCGGGCAGATACCGCTCGTCGCCGCTGGCCAGCGCCTGACGCTGGCGCTCCATCGCGGTACGGCGCTCCGCGCGCTGTCGCTTGGCGGCCTCCTTGCGCGTCGTCGACGTGTTGGCCACGCTGCGGCGCTGCGACTGGGCCGCGCTGCGCTTGGGCGTGGGGCGGCCCTTGCGGGCCTCGGGGTGACGGGGCTGACTGGAGTCGGTCTCCGGCGCCTTCACGGCGTCCTGGGCCTTCTCATCCTTCGCACGGCTACGGAACACAAAACCCAAGGGTAAGGGCTTCCGGGCATGGACCCCAGTCCCGTGGGGAACGATCCGGCAACACCAGTCGTCTGTATGGGGACAGAGGGGACGATGTGTACGGCTCCGACGGTTTCCCGGGATGTAGGCCTCCGGTAACCCCGGGGACCACCTACTCCCTACGCCGGAGCGGGACCGTCCACAGTCGTCCTTGGGGATGAGCGCATCCGTCCCCGAACAGTGCGGTAATGGATGCAGGGCCCGTACTGTGGGTTCTGTCGCAGGAGCTGGAGCCGGTTCGGTCAGAAGGGGGCGCGCGAAGCCCATGAGCGGTGTCATGAAGCGTATGGGGATGATCTTCCGCGCGAAGGCGAACAAGGCCCTTGACCGGGCCGAGGACCCGCGCGAGACCCTCGATTACTCGTACCAGAAGCAGCTGGAGCTCCTCCAGAAGGTGCGCCGCGGCGTCGCCGACGTGGCGACCAGCCGCAAGCGCCTGGAGCTGCAGCTCGCCCAGCTGAACAAGCAGTCCACCACGCTGGAGGACCAGGGCCGCAAGGCGCTCGCGCTGGGCCGTGAGGACCTGGCCCGCGAGGCGCTGTCCCGCCGGGCCGCCCTCCAGCAGCAGGTGACCGACCTGGAGACCCAGCACGCGACGCTCCAGGGCGAGGAGGAGAAGCTCACCCTGGCGGCCCAGCGGCTCCAGGCCAAGGTCGACGCCTTCCGTACGAAGAAGGAGACGATCAAGGCGACGTACACGGCGGCCCAGGCGCAGACCCGGATCGGCGAGGCCTTCTCCGGCATCTCGGAGGAGATGGGCGACGTCGGCCTGGCCATCCAGCGTGCCGAGGACAAGACGGCCCAGCTCCAGGCCCGCGCCGGCGCGATCGACGAGCTGCTCGCCTCCGGGGCGCTGGACGACCCCTCCGGCATGCACAAGGACGACATCCAGGCCGAGCTGGACCGGCTCTCCGGTGGTACGGATGTAGAGCTGGAACTGCAGCGGATGAAGCAGGAGCTGGCCGGGGGCCCGGCCGCCGGGCAGCAGGCCATCGAAGGTGGTGGCACGAGCCAGTCGCAGCAGCAGGACCGGCAGCAGCCGCAGGACACCCCGCGCTTCGACAAGCAGTAGGGGCCCACGCCTAGGAGGGCGACATGATCGTACGGATCATGGGGGAGGGCCAGGTGAGGCTGGCCGACGGCCACCTCACCGAACTGAACAAGCTGGACGACGAGCTCCTGGCCGAAATGGAGAACGGCGACGGCCCCGCCTTCCGCCGCACCCTCCAGGCCCTGCTGACCAGGGTCCGCGACCTCGGCGACCCCCTCCCGGACGACTCCCTGGAACCATCGGAACTGATCCTCCCGTCCCCGGACGCGACCCTCGAAGAGGTCAGGGACTTCCTGAGCGACGACGGCCTGATCCCGGGCTGACCCCGCTGCGGGCATGCGTGCCGCTAGGGGCGGCACGGGTGGGCGCAGCGCGGCACCCCGCCACGCCGGGCTGCGGACCCACCCGACCCCAGCCCCGACGCCGAGCACCTCACACCCCACCGCCCATACCCCCGTACACCCCGCCCGGCTACCGTAATCAGCCGTGAGCACCCTCCAAAGGGCCAAAGTCCAGGCCAAAGCACACCCCCTGGCCGTGGACGCGGTCCTGGCCGCAGGAGTCCTGGCCTGTATGGTCGCCGGCTCCTTCGTGGAGCCCCGGCACCGCGACACCGTCAGCTGGGCCCTGCGCACCCCCGTCCCCCTCAGCCTCGTCCTCATGGTCCTCGGCGCCGCCGCGCTGGTCTTCCGCCGCCGCGCCCCCATGACGGTCCTGGTCCTCACCGGCACGGTCTCCGTCGTGGAGTCCGTCACCGGCGACCCCCGCACCCCCGTCGCCATGTCCGCCGTCATCGCCCTGTACACCGTCGCCTCCACCACCGACCGCCCCACCACCTGGCGGGTCGGCCTGCTCACCACGACCGTGCTGACCGGCACCGCCATGGCCGCCGGCTCCCTGCCCTGGTACGCCCAGGAGAACCTCGGCATCGTGGCCTGGGCCGGCATCGGCGCCACCGCGGGCGACGCCGTCCGCAGCCGCCGCGCCTTCATCCAGGCCATCAGGGAACGCGCCGAACGCGCCGAACGCACCCGCGAGGAGGAGGCCCGCCGCCGGGTCGCCGAGGAACGCCTGCGCATCGCCCGGGACCTGCACGACGTCGTCGCCCACCACATCGCCCTGGTCAACGTCCAGGCCGGCGTCGCCGCCCACGTCATGGACAAGCGCCCCGACCAGGCCAAGGAGGCCCTCGCCCACGTCCGGGAGGCCAGCCGCTCCGCCCTCAACGAGCTGCGGGCCACCGTCGGGCTGCTCAGACAGTCCGGCGACCCGGAGGCCCCCACCGAACCCGCCCCCGGCCTGGACCGCCTCGACGAACTCGCCGGCACCTTCCGCAACGCCGGACAGCGCATCGAGGTCGCCCGTACCGACCAGGGCACCGCCCTGCCCGCGGCCGTCGACCTGGCCGCCTACCGGATCATCCAGGAGGCCCTGACGAACGTGCGGAAGCACGCCGGGTCACACGCCAAGGCGGAGGTCAGCGTCGTACGGGTCGGACCGAACATCGAGATCACCGTGCTCGACGACGGCAGCGGCGAGGACGCGGACCCGGGCAGCGGCGGCGGCCACGGCCTGCTCGGCATGCGGGAGCGCGTCAGCGCCCTGCGCGGCACCCTCACCACCGGTCCCCGCTACGGCGGCGGCTTCCGCGTCCATGCGATCCTGCCCGTCAAGAACCGCACACCGACCGGGGAGGACCCCGCATGACCATCCGTGTCCTGCTCGCCGACGACCAGGCGCTGCTGCGCAGCGCCTTCCGTGTGCTCGTCGACTCCGAGCCCGACATGGAGGTGGTGGGCGAGGCGTCCGACGGCGCGGAGGCGGTGCGGATGACCAAGGAGCAGCACGCCGACGTCGTCCTCATGGACATCCGGATGCCCGGCACCGACGGTCTCGCCGCGACCCGCATGATCAGCGCCGACCCCGAACTCGCCGACGTCCGCGTGGTCATCCTGACGACGTTCGAGGTCGACGACTACGTCGTGCAGTCACTGCGCGCCGGCGCCTCCGGCTTCCTCGGCAAGGGCTCCGAGCCCGAGGAACTGCTGACCGCGATCCGGACCGCCGCCGGCGGCCAGGCCCTGCTGTCCCCGGCGGCCACCACCGGCCTCATCGCCCGCTTCCTCGCCCAGGACCCGGCCGACGACGGCGAGCGCGACCCGGCCCGCGCCGAGCGGCTCGACTCGCTCACCGGGCGGGAGCGCGAAGTGCTCGTCCAGGTCGCCGGAGGACACTCCAACGACGAGATCGCCGAGCGCCTGGAGGTCAGCCCGCTGACGGTGAAGACGCACGTCAACCGGGCCATGGCCAAGCTGGGCGCCCGGGACCGTGCCCAGCTCGTGGTCACCGCGTACGAGTCCGGCCTGGTCCGTCCAAGGGTGGAGTGAGCTCGACCCGGGTGTACTGCGCCCGGAGTATGCGCCGCATAAGGAAATGGACCTGGGGCCTACGAAACCCGGGTCCTCCATGGCTCAGGGTGTTAGGGCGGGTGCTCATCTGCGCGCTCGCTGCCGCTTCTGCCGCTAACAGAAGAGAGACCCTCACCCATGTCCTGGCTGTCGAAATTCAGCCTCGCGCAACGGGCCCTGATAGGGCTGATGTCGATCATCGCGCTCGTCTTCGGGGCGATCGCGATACCCCAGCTCAAGCAGCAGCTGCTGCCCACCATCGAACTGCCCATGGTGTCCGTGCTGGCGCCGTATCAGGGCGCGTCACCGGACGTGGTCGAGAAGCAGGTCGTCGAACCCATCGAGGACAACCTCGAATCCGTCGACGGCATCAGCGGCGTCACCTCCACCGCCAGCGAGGGCAACGCCGTGATCATGGCGTCCTTCGACTACGGCAACGACACCAAGCAGCTCGTCGCCGACGTCCAGCAGGCCGTCAACCGGGCCCGCGTCCAGCTCCCGGACGACGTCGACCCGCAGATCGTCGCCGGTTCCACGGACGACATGCCGACCGTCGTCCTCGCCGTCAGCTCCGGCCGGGACCAGCAGGCCCTGGCCGACCAGCTCGACAAGACCGTCGTGCCGGACCTCAAGAGCATCGACGGCGTCGGCCAGGTCACCGTCGACGGTGTGCGAGACCTCCAGGTCGCCGTCACCCCCGACAACGCGAAGCTCGCGAAGGCGGGCCTCACCCCGCAGTCCCTCATGCAGGCGCTCCAGGCGGGCGGCGCGACCGTCCCGGCCGGCTCCTTCGACGAGGACGGCGCCAACCGCACGGTCCAGGTCGGCGGCGGCTTCACCTCGCTGAAGCAGATCCAGGACCTGATGGTCACGGGCGAGCCCGGCAAGGGCGAGCCGGTGCGCCTCGGCGACGTCGCCACGGTGAAGCAGCAGGAGGCCCCGGCCGACTCCATCACCCGCACCGACGGCAAGCCCAGCCTCTCCGTCGCCGTCACCATGGACCGCGACGGCAGCGCGGTCGCGATCTCCGAGGCCGTCCAGGACAAGCTCCCCGACCTCCGCAAGGACCTCGGCTCCGGCGCCGACCTCACGGTCGTCAGCGACCAGGGCCCGGCGGTCTCGAAGTCCATCAAGGGCCTGACCACCGAGGGCGCGCTGGGTCTGCTCTTCGCGGTCCTGGTGATCCTGGTCTTCCTGGCCTCGATCCGCTCCACCCTCGTGACCGCGGTCTCCATCCCGCTGTCCGTGGTCCTCGCCCTGATCGTGCTGTGGACGCGTGACCTGTCGCTGAACGTCCTGACGCTGGGCGCGCTGACGATCGCCATCGGACGGGTCGTCGACGACTCGATCGTGGTCCTGGAGAACATCAAGCGGCACCTCGGCTACGGCGAGGAGCGCCACTCGGCGATCCTCCAGGCCGTCCGTGAGGTCGCGGGCGCGGTGACGTCCTCGACGCTCACCACGGTCGCGGTGTTCCTGCCGATCGGCCTGGTCGGCGGCATGGTGGGCGAGCTGTTCGGCTCGTTCAGCCTGACGGTGACCGCCGCGCTGCTGGCGTCCCTGCTCGTCTCCCTGACGGTCGTCCCGGTCCTGTCGTACTGGTTCCTGCGTCCCCCGAAGGGCACCCCCGAGGACGCGGACGAGGCACGCCGGATCGCCGAGGAGAAGGAGGCCAAGAGCCGCCTCCAGCGCATCTACGTCCCGGTCCTGCGCTTCGCGACCCGCCGCCGCCTCACCAGCGTGGCCCTCGCGATCGTCGTCCTGGTCGGCACGTTCGGCATGGCGCCGCTGCTGAAGACGAACTTCTTCGACCAGGGCGAGCAGGAGGTCCTCAGCGTCAAGCAGGAGCTGAAGCCCGGCACCAGCCTGGCGGCGACCGACGCCCAGGCGAAGAAGGTCGAGAAGCTGCTCGCCGACACCAAGGGCGTGAAGGACTACCAGGTCACCATCGGTTCGTCCGGCTTCATGGCCGCCTTCGGCGGCGGCACGGACTCCAACCAGGCCTCGTACCAGGTGATGCTGGACGACTCGGTGCCGTTCGAGGACGTCCAGGACGACGTCGAGAAGGGCCTGGCCGGCCTGAAGGGCATCGGCACGACCACCATCGCCGCCGGTGACGGCTTCGGCAGCCAGGACCTCAGCGTCGTGGTGAAGGCCGCCGACGCCGATGTCCTGCGTACGGCGTCCGAGGAGGTCCGCAAGACGGTCGCCGAGCTCGACGACGTCACGGACGTCACCAGCGACCTGGCGCAGAGCGTGCCGCGCATCTCGGTGAAGGCCAACGACAAGGCGGCCGCGGCCGGCTTCAACGACCAGACCCTGGGCGCAGCCGTCGCGCAGGCCATCCGCGGCACCAACGCGGCCAAGGCGACCCTGGACGACAGCGAGCGCGACGTCGTCATCCGCTCGGCCGAGCCCGCGCGGACACTGAAGCAGCTTCAGGACCTGCGCCTGGGCGCGGTGAAGCTCGGCGACATCGCGACGGTGAAGCAGATCGACGGTCCGGTGTCCATGACCCGGATCGACGGCCAGCGCGCGGCCACCATCTCCGCGAAGCCGACCGGTGACAACACGGGCGCGGTGAGCACCAAGCTCCAGTCCGAGATCAGCGCGCTGAAGCTCCCGGACGGCGCCACGGCGTCGATCGGCGGTGTCTCCGAGGACCAGGACGAGGCGTTCCTCAACCTGGGCCTGGCGATGCTGGCGGCCATCGCGATCGTCTTCATGCTGCTGGTCGGCACCTTCAAGTCCCTGGTCCAGCCGCTGATCCTGCTCGTCTCCATCCCGTTCGCGGCCACGGGCGCCATCGGTCTCCTGGTGGCGACCGGCACCCCGATGGGTGTCCCCGCGATGATCGGCATGCTGATGCTGATCGGCATCGTGGTGACGAACGCGATCGTGCTGATCGACCTGATCAACCAGTACCGCAAGCAGGGCTACGGCGTCGTCGAGGCCGTGATCGAGGGCGGCCGGCACCGACTGCGCCCGATCCTCATGACCGCCCTGGCGACGATCTTCGCCCTGCTCCCGATGGCCCTCGGCATCACCGGCGAGGGCGGCTTCATCGCCCAGCCGCTGGCCGTGGTCGTGATCGGCGGCCTGGTGACGTCGACGCTGCTGACGCTGCTGCTCGTACCGACGCTGTACGCCATGTTCGAACTCCGCAAGGAGCGCCGGGCGAAGAAGCGCGCGGCGAAGAAGGGCGGCCTTCCGGCCCAGCGCACGGAGACGGCGGAGGAGCCGGAGCCGGCGCAGGTCTGACAGCAGTAGATATGGCGAGGGGCGCCCCGTGGCTCACGGGGCGCCCCTTCGTGCTCAGGCCTCAGCGGGGAGGGTGTCTTGGCCCTTGAGGCACGTGACGAGCGCTTCCCAGGCGGTGGCCGGGAACGAACGCCGCGTCCAGCCGGTCGGGGGTCCCTCATGCGAGCGGTCGCATGGGGGTCGTCCAGCCACACTCGGCGGTCCGGACGAAGGAGGCCCGGTCCGGGTTCCCAACCCCCGTTCGCCGAGTGGTTCGGCGTTGTGCCGGCAGGAGAGCCGCTGGTGAGGTGCCGCTCCAGCAGAGAGGGTGACGTCGGCCAAGGTCGCCGTCACCCTTGCTACGGGCTACGGCAGCGCCAGCATCCGCTCCAACGCCAGCTTCGCGAACGCCTCCGTCTCCTTGTCCACCTCGATGCGGTTGACGAGGTTGCCCTCGGCCAGGGACTCCAGGGCCCAGACCAGGTGGGGGAGGTCGATGCGGTTCATCGTGGAGCAGAAGCAGACCGTCTTGTCGAGGAAGACGATCTCCTTGCCCTCCGGTGCGAAACGGTTTGCCAGGCGGCGGACCAGGTTCAGCTCCGTGCCGATGGCCCACTTGGAGCCGGCCGGGGCGGCTTCCAGGGCCTTGATGATGTACTCCGTCGAGCCGACGTAGTCCGCCGCGGCCACGACCTCGTGGCGGCACTCGGGGTGGACCAGGACGTTCACGCCCGGGATGCGCTCGCGCACGTCGCGCACCGAGTCGAGGCTGAAGCGGCCGTGCACCGAGCAGTGGCCGCGCCACAGGATCATCTTCGCGGCGCGCAGTTCCTCGGTCGTCAGCCCGCCGTTCGGCTTGTGCGGGTTGTAGAGGACGCAGTCCTCCAGGGACATGCCCATGTCCCGCACGGCGGTGTTGCGGCCGAGGTGCTGGTCGGGAAGGAAGAGGACCTTTTCGCCCTGCTCGAAGGCCCAGTCCAGGGCCCGTTTCGCGTTCGAGGAGGTGCAGATCGTGCCGCCGTGCTTGCCCGTGAACGCCTTGATGTCGGCGGACGAGTTCATGTACGAGACGGGCACGACCTGCTCGGCTATCCCGGCCTCGGTCAGCACGTCCCAGCACTCGGCGACCTGCTCGGCCGTCGCCATGTCGGCCATCGAGCAGCCGGCGGCCAGGTCGGGCAGGACGACCTTCTGGTCGTCGGAGGTCAGGATGTCCGCGGACTCGGCCATGAAGTGCACACCGCAGAACACGATGTACTCGGCCTCCGGGCGGGCGGCGGCGTCCTTGGCCAGCTTGAAGGAGTCACCGGTGACGTCGGCGAACTGGATGACCTCGTCGCGCTGGTAGTGGTGGCCGAGCACGAAGACCTTGTCCCCGAGCTTCTCCTTCGCCTTGCGGGCGCGCTCCACCAGGTCCGGGTCGGACGGCGAGGGCAGGTCGCCGGGGCACTCCACGCCACGCTCGCTCCTGGGGTCGGCCTCACGGCCGAGGAGCAGCAGGGCGAGGGGCGTCGGCTGTACGTCGAGCTCCTGGGGCTGGGCGGTGGTCACGACACGCACCCTTTCTGTTCCGCGACTTTTCGTCGATTTGACGCTATCTATCATAACTGCTTCACGTCACTTTGACGACGGCCATAGCGTCTGTGTGACGTGAATCCCGGTGAGCCGCCGTTCATTCCCGGGAACACCGGGAAAGAGCCGTTTTCCGGTTCGCGGCGCGTGTGCGAGCATGAAACGGAGCCGTAAATCGAGCGCCCGGCCCGGAATGAATCCGCGGCCCCGCCGGTTGGACCCGTCGGCAAGCAGTCTCCGTACAACCCGGGAGAGATGTAGATGTCCGTATCGGACGAGACCACCACCGTCAGCGACGGCATCATCCTGACCGACGCCGCCGCGGACAAGGTCAAGACCCTGCTCGACCAGGAAGGCCGCGACGACCTCGCGCTGCGCGTCGCCGTCCAGCCCGGCGGCTGCTCCGGCCTGCGCTACCAGCTCTTCTTCGACGAGCGTTCCCTCGACGGCGACGTCAAGAAGGACTTCGGCGGTGTGAAGGTCGTCACCGACCGCATGAGCGCCCCGTACCTGGGCGGTGCCACGATCGACTTCGTGGACACGATCGAGAAGCAGGGCTTCACGATCGACAACCCGAACGCCACCGGCTCCTGCGCCTGCGGCGACTCCTTCAGCTGAGCCTGCGGGGCCGCCACCGGCGGCAGCGGACATGACGAAGGCGGCGGCCCCCTCCGACGGGGCCGCCGCCTTCGCGCTCGCTAGCTACTGAAGGACTACCGCTCCCGCGTCGGGGGAGCCGGCAGCCGCGCGCCCTCCCTGGCCAGCGAGACCGCCTTGCCGTCCGAGTCCACGACGGCACGGTCACCCAGCGGCTCGTCCAGCTGCACGGTCTGCTGGAACTGCTTCGCGATCATGATGCAGACCTTGTCCGGCCACGCGGTCGAGGTCACCTCGACCGTCACCTCGTCGCCCTTCTCGCTCGCCTTCACGTCGTAGTCGGCGCACACACCGCCCGTGAAGGTCACGGTCAGCTCCGACCCCTCGGCCCGGTAGCCGTCCACCTCGACGTTGCGCGGCCCGGGCGTCGACGTCGGCTTGTCACTCGGCTCGCTCGGCGTAGCGGGGGTCAGATATTTCGGGTCGACCGCCGGGTACGTCACCGTGAACGGGTCCTTCGCACCCGGCGCCGTCACCTCGAACAGCCAGGACGGCACGAGCGCCTGGCGCCCGTCCACGAAGTGCGAGGCCAGTCCGAACACCGCGTTCTCGACCGTGACCGTGTCCTGCTCCGGAGCGTCGCTCGCCGACGATCCGCAGGGCTGCTCCAGCCGGTCCTTCAGCGGCACGGCGCTCGCACAGCCGCCGATGCCCATCCGGTGGTCGGTCTTCGGCCGGGTCTCCATCAGCTCCAGCGCCTTCTTGGCGCTGACCACGGGGTACGTGTCCCCCTTCACCGGCGCCTTCAGCTGACCGCTGCCGCCGACGACCTCGCCCTCGGCGCCGACCGTGACCCCGGTGTTCCAGCCGTGCGTCGGCAGTCCGCCGACCTCGGGAGCGGCGTTCACCACCCGCTGGGCGCCCATGACCTGGCTCGCGTCTAGCTTCGCGTCGTCCTGACCCAGCGCCTTCAGCACGGGCGCCGCGGCCTTCTCGGCCTCCGCCTCGCTCACCGGGGTGCCGGACTGCGGAGCCGTGCAGGTGTCGGTGCCCTTGCAGTTGTCGGTGCCCGGGGCGTAGCGGTTGAAGGTCCAGGCTCCCGGCGCCTGCTTGTTCACCTGGAGGTTCGGTCCCGAACCGTCCTGACCGGCCCCGACCTTCCAGGCCTCGCCCTGTGCCACCGGCGTCCCCTCGACCCCGAGGGCCTTGGCCAGCCGGGCCACGTCGTCCTTGGTGACCTCGCCCTGCGCCCGGTACACCGGGGCCTCGCGGGGGCCGTCCGGCAGCGTGCCGCCGAGCTTGTAGGTGGCGCCGTAGGGGTTGGGCTCGCCGGGCGCGATGCCGTTGCCCTCGCCGGAGGTCGATTCCGAGTACCCGTCGAGCGCGAGCGGCGGGGGAGTGTCGTCCCCACCGGGGGCGCCGGACGTCTGTCCGCCGCCCGACCCGTCGGCCACGTTGGTGGCGAGCCAGGCCCCGCCCCCGCCGATCAGCAGCACGGCGGCGGCGGCGACGGCGATGATCGCGGGCGTCCGGGGCCGCCCGCCGCCCGGGCGGACCAGTTCCTCCTGGTCGCGGGGCACGTCGCTGTCCGGCACCTCGGTGGCTGCCGCGTCTACCGCGTCTACCGCGTCTGCCACGTCTGCCGCCCGGTCCGGGGCCGAGCCGGCTTCGTCGACGCCGGTGCTCTCGGCGCCGGCCTCGGGTTCCGGTGCGGATGCCGCCGCCTTCGCCGTGTCGTCGGCCGAGGCTTCAGGGGCCGGGTCGGCCTCAGGAGCCTGCTCCGTCTCGGCGACCTCGGGCGTGTCGGCCTCACGGGACTCGGAGTCCGGAGCGTCGGAATCCTGGCTGGTTTCGGCGCCCTCCGCCTGGTCCTGGGCGTCAGCCGAGGCCCAGTCCTGGGGTTCCGCCGAGCCCTCGTCCTCGGCGGAAGCCGAACCCGCCTCCGTCTCGTCCTGCGCGTCCGCCGAACCCCGTTCACCGTCGGAGACGCCCCCGATGTCCCGGGCAGGGTCGGCGGCGGCTCCGGCGCCGCCCGCTTCCCTGGCGTCGTCGTCGTTGTCGGGTCGCTCGGTGTTCACCGCATCGCTCCTTCGGCTGCACAGCCATCCCATGGGACCCGGACCGGTCACACACGGGCGGCTGGTGGGTCGTATCCCGCCTCCCCTTTACGGGGGACAGCGATGGGACGCAGCGGGGGAGCACACGGTTCCCGCAGGGGCCCGCTCAGTCCCCGTAGTCCGACATGGCGTCGAGCAGCCGGGCCGACGCCGGGGGTACGGTCACACCGTGAATCAGGGCCGGGGAGACGGGCCGGGAGGCGATCCGGTCGGGGGCCGCCCAGTGGGGAGCCATCCGCGCCCCGTCACCCGGCAGCGACGCCAGATCGCCTTCGAGGTCGACCGGAACGGGTGCCTGGACCTTGAGGTTCGTCATAGCGGCACCGTAGGCACGCTCGAGCTCGCGGAGAAAGATCTACTATCGGGTAGTTTCGATGCCTTCAGAGCTGCCCCGTCCACCCGATAGCGTGAAGTGTCAAGGCCCGCCTCCCTCAGGAGAATCCACGCCGTGCGCATCGCAGTCACCGGCTCCATCGCCACCGACCACCTCATGACCTTCCCCGGCCGCTTCGCCGACCAGCTCGTCGCGGACCAGCTGCACACGGTCTCGCTGTCGTTCCTGGTCGACAAGCTCGACGTCCGCCGCGGCGGCGTCGCCGCGAACATCGCGTTCGGTATGGGACAGCTCGGCACCCGGCCGATCCTGGTCGGCGCCGCGGGCGCGGACTTCGACGAGTACCGCGCCTGGCTCGACCGGCACGGCGTCGACACCGACTCCGTCCGCATCTCCGACACGCTGCACACCGCCCGCTTCGTGTGCACGACCGACGCCGACCACAACCAGATCGGCTCCTTCTATACGGGCGCCATGAGCGAGGCCCGCCTCATCGAGCTGAAGACCGTCGCCGACCGGGTCGGCGGACTCGACCTGGTCTCCATCGGCGCGGACGACCCGGAGGCGATGCTCCGCCACACCGAGGAGTGCCGCTCCCGGTCCATCCCGTTCGCCGCCGACTTCTCCCAGCAGATCGCCCGGATGGACGGCGAGGAGATCCGCATCCTGCTGGACGGGGCGACGTACCTCTTCTCCAACGAGTACGAGAAGGGCCTCATCGAGACCAAGACCGGCTGGAGCGACGCGGAGATCCTGTCCCGGGTGGGCCACCGGGTGACCACCCTCGGCGCGCGCGGCGTCCGCATCGAGCGGGTCGGCGACGACCCGATCGAGGTCGGCACGCCGGACGAGGAGCGCAAGGCCGACCCCACGGGCGTCGGCGACGCGTTCCGCGCGGGCTTCATGTCGGGCCTCGCGTGGGGCGTCTCCCTGGAGCGGGCGGCGCAGGTCGGCTGCATGCTGGCGACTCTCGTCATCGAGACGGTGGGGACGCAGGAGTACCAGCTGCGGCGTGGGCACTTCATGGAGCGGTTCACCAAGGCGTACGGGGATGAGGCCGCGGTGGAAGTGCAGGGGCATCTGGCCTGACCGTCGCCGAGTGCGGGTGCGTGGGGGCTGGTCGCGCACCGCGGCGGTAGCCGCATATCGACACAGCCCCGCGCCCCTAAATGCAGGGCGTTCAGCTCACCCGGCGGACCAGGTACGCGGTTCCCTTGTCCGCCGGCTTCTCCCCTACGTACTCCTGGCCCCGCATCTCGCACCACGCGGGAATGTCCAGCCGCGCCGCCTCGTCATCGGAGAGGACCCTCACCAGGCCGCCCACCGGCACATCGCCGATGACCTTGGCGAGCTCGATGACCGGAATCGGGCACCTCTTGCCCAGAGAGTCCACGACCAGCACGTCGGCCTCCCGCACCACCGTCTCGGAGGGCGCCCCCAGCTTCTCCCGCACCGCGGCCACAGCCCGGGGAAGCACCTCCAGGAAGCGCTCCACCTCCTCCTCCGCCGCCCCCGGCGGCAGCGAGACCCGCACATTCCCCTCGCTCAGCACACCCATCGCCCGCAGCACATGGCTCGGCGTCAGCGTGCTGCTCGTGCAGGACGATCCGGACGAGACCGAGAACCCCTCCCGGTCCAGCTCGTGCAGCAGCGCCTCTCCGTCGACATAGAGACAGGAGAAGGTGACGACCCCGGGCAGCCGGCGCACCGGGTCCCCGACCACTTCGACGTCGGGCACCAGCCCCGGCACCCGGGCCCGGATCCGCTCCGTCAGCTCCCGCAGCCGCGCGGCCTCCCCGGCCGCCTCCGCCCGTACGGCCCGCAGTGAAGCCGCCGCGGCCACGATCGCCGGGATGTTCTCGAAACCGGCCGCCCGCCCCGACTCCCGCTCGTCCACCGGCCCTTGCGCCGAGAACCGCACGCCCTTGCGCACCACGAGCAGCCCGACCCCCGACGGCCCGCCCCACTTGTGCGCACTGGCCGTGAGCAGCGACCAGTCCCCTTCCACCGGCCCCCACCCGAGCGACTGCGCGGCATCCACCAGCAACGGCACCCCGGCCTCCCGGCACCGCTCGGCCACCGCCGCGACGGGCTGCTCCGTCCCCACCTCGTGATTGGCCGACTGGAGACAGGCCAGCGCAGTGTCCCCGCGCAGGGCATCGCCGTACGCCGCCGGATCCACCGCCCCGCCCCGGTCGACCGGCACCTGGGTGACGGAACCGCCGCCCGCCTCGTGCACCTCGGCCGAATGGAGTACCGAAGAATGTTCGACCGCCGACACGATCAGGTGGCGCCCGACCCGCCGCCGCCCGGCCAGCGCCCCCGCAATCCCCGCATGCACGGCACGCGTTCCGGACGAGGTGAACACCAGCTCGTCCGCCCGGCACCCCACCGCCTCGGCAGCGGCTTCCCGCGCCGCGTCCAACAGCATCCGGGCCCGCCGCCCCTCCCTGTACAGCCGCGCGGGATCCGCCCACCCCTCATCGAGGGAGGCCAGCAGAGCCTGCCGGGCAACGGAATGAAGCGGAGCACCAGAAGCAGCATCGAAGTAGGCCACACAGCAACGCTAGAACGTCCAGCACAGGGACGCCCCAAAGGGGCGCGGGGAACTGCGCGAACAACCACAACCAAGGCCGCACCCGCCAATCAAGCGAACACCCCACCCCACTAGGCACCCCTCCTAGAGAACCCCCGGAGGGCGTCGGCTAGGGTTTGGTCCGCATAAACATCCAAACCCCTGCCCGACGCAGGGCGGCGACCGACCAGCGAGAAGGCCAGGCCGCAGCCGATCCGCGCGGGCGAGACTCTCGGGAAGGCGCTACGTGAGTCCCAACGGCTCCGACCGCTCGCCGCGGCGCCCGATGCGGCGGAAGCTGCTGCAGGCACTGACCGCGGGCTTGGTCTTGGCGACAGCCACCGGTTGCTCGTACAACTGGGAAGACTTCCCCCGCCTTGGTATGCCCACCCCGACCACGGAAGAGGCTCCGCGGATCCTCTCCCTGTGGCAGGGGTCCTGGGCGGCTGCGCTCGCCGTTGGCGTGCTGGTGTGGGGTCTGATCCTGTGGAGTGCTTTCTTCCACCGGCGCAGCCGCACCAAGGTCGAAGTTCCCCCACAGACCCGGTACAACATGCCCATCGAGGCGCTGTACACCGTGGTCCCGCTCATCATCGTCTCGGTGCTGTTCTACTTCACCGCCCGTGACGAGTCCGAGCTGCTCAGCCTCAAGAAGAAGCCCGACGTCACGGTCAACGTGGTCGGCTTCCAGTGGAGCTGGTGCTTCAACTACATCGAGCCCGTCGCGGGTTCCACCGGTGACGCCAAGACCTCCAAGGACCTGGACGCGATTCCGGACCGGTTCAAGGAAGACTTCCCGGCCAACGCCGGCGGCGCCTACGACTGCGGCACCCCCGGTACGCGGAACCCGCAGACCAACAACCCCGGTCCGACGCTCTGGCTGCCCAAGGGCAAGACGGTCCGCTTCGTGCTGACCTCGCGTGACGTCATCCACTCCTTCTGGGTGGTGCCGTTCCTGATGAAGCAGGACGTCATCCCGGGCCACACCAACGCCTTCGAGGTGACCCCCAACAAGGAGGGCACCTTCCTGGGCAAGTGCGCCGAGCTCTGCGGCGTCGACCACTCTCGGATGCTGTTCAACGTGAAGGTCGTCTCCCCCGAGCGCTACGAGCAGCACCTCAAGGACCTCGTGGACAAGCAGCAGAACGGTTACGTTCCTGCCGGCATCGCGCAGACGAGCCACGAGAAGAACCGGGAGACGAACAACCTGTGAGCATCCTCAACGAACCCCAGGGTGCCGCGGCAGCAGGGTCCCACTACCAGGACGAGCTGCCGGTCAGGCGCCAGAACCGCGGCAGTGTCGTGGTCAAGTGGCTGACGACGACGGACCACAAGACGATCGGCACGATGTACCTGATTACATCGTTCGCCTTCTTCGTCATCGGCGGTGTGATGGCGCTGTTCATGCGCGCCGAGCTGGCCCGTCCGGGTCTGCAGATCATGTCGAACGAGCAGTTCAACCAGGCGTTCACGATGCACGGCACGATCATGCTGCTGATGTTCGCGACGCCGCTGTTCGCCGGCTTCGCGAACTGGATCATGCCGCTGCAGATCGGCGCGCCCGACGTGGCGTTCCCGCGGCTGAACATGTTCGCCTACTGGCTGTACCTCTTCGGCTCGCTCATCGCGGTCGGTGGCTTCCTCACCCCGCAGGGCGCGGCCGACTTCGGCTGGTTCGCCTACAGCCCGCTCTCGGACGCCGTCCGCAGCCCGGGCATCGGCGCCGACATGTGGATCATGGGTCTGGCCTTCTCCGGCTTCGGCACCATCCTCGGCTCGGTCAACTTCATCACCACGATCATCTGCATGCGCGCCCCGGGCATGACGATGTTCCGCATGCCGATCTTCGTGTGGAACGTGCTGCTGACCGGTGTGCTGGTCCTGCTCGCCTTCCCGGTCCTCGCGGCCGCGCTGTTCGCCCTGGAGGCGGACCGCAAGTTCGGAGCCCATGTCTTCGACTCCGCCAACGGCGGGGCGTTGCTGTGGCAACACCTCTTCTGGTTCTTCGGCCATCCAGAGGTGTACATCATCGCGTTGCCGTTCTTCGGCATCATCTCCGAGGTCATTCCGGTCTTCTCCCGTAAGCCGATGTTCGGTTACACGGGTCTGATCGGCGCGACCATCGCGATCGCGGGTCTGTCCGTGACGGTGTGGGCGCACCACATGTACGTCACCGGCGGTGTGCTGTTGCCGTTCTTCTCCTTCATGACGTTCCTCATCGCCGTACCGACCGGTGTGAAGTTCTTCAACTGGATCGGCACCATGTGGAAGGGCTCGTTGTCCTTCGAGACACCGATGCTCTGGGCGACCGGCTTCCTGATCACCTTCACCTTCGGTGGTCTGACCGGTGTCATCCTGGCCTCGCCGCCGATGGACTTCCACGTCTCCGACTCGTACTTCGTGGTCGCGCACTTCCACTACGTCGTCTTCGGCACCGTGGTATTCGCGATGTTCTCCGGCTTCCACTTCTGGTGGCCGAAGTGGACCGGCAAGATGCTGGACGAGCGCCTCGGCAAGATCACCTTCTGGACGCTGTTCATCGGCTTCCACGGCACGTTCCTGGTCCAGCACTGGCTGGGTGCCGAGGGCATGCCGCGTCGTTACGCGGACTACCTCGCGGCCGACGGCTTCACCGCGCTGAACACGATCTCGACGATCAGCTCGTTCCTGCTCGGCATGTCGATCCTGCCGTTCTTCTACAACGTGTGGAAGACGGCCAAGTACGGCAAGCCGGTCGAGGTCGACGACCCGTGGGGCTACGGCCGCTCCCTGGAGTGGGCCACCTCCTGCCCGCCGCCGCGGCACAACTTCATCACCATGCCGCGGATCCGCAGTGAATCCCCGGCGTTCGACCTGCACCACCCGGAGATCGCCGCTCTCGACCAGCTCGAGAACGCGGGGCACGGCGAGAAGGCCCTCGCCGGCGGCAAGGAGGCCGGCAAGTGAAGATCCAGGGCAAGATGTTCATGTGGCTGAGCTTCTTCGTCCTCGTCATGGCGGTCGTCTATGGCGTGTGGTCGAAGGAGCCGGCCGGCACCACGGCCCTCTTCCTGACCTTCGGCCTGTGCATCATGATCGGCTTCTACCTCGGCTTCACGGCCAAGCGGGTCGACGTCGGTGCGCAGGACAACAAGGAGGCGGACGTCGCGGACGACGCCGGCGAGGTCGGGTTCTTCAGCCCGCACAGCTGGCAGCCGCTCTCCCTGGCCATCGGAGGCGCCCTCGCCTTCCTGTCGGTCGCCATCGGCTGGTGGCTGATGTACTTCTCGCTGCCGATCATCCTGGTCGGCATCTGGGGCTGGGTCTTCGAGTACTACCGCGGTGAGAACCGCACCCAGTAGCACGCGCCGAGCGCCTCAGGGGCCCGGACACTCCGAGAGGAGCGTCCGGGCCCCTGCTGCTTGCCGCAATATGCATCACTCGTACGAGTCTCTCGGCGTGCCGGTGTTGACGGGGCTTCCTAGCGTGAGGTCATGAGCCACACAGCGATACTCAGGCCCCGCACCGTCGTCAGTTGCACGCTGCTGGTGATAGCCCTCAGCGCGGGCGTCATCACCGCCTGCGGCTCGGACGGCAACCCGCTCTCCCACCGCCCCTACGACGCGGCGGACCAGATCTCCTTCAACGGCCCTCCTGAGGGCCGTGAGAAGGCCGACCCGGACAAGCCCCTGGAAGTGGTCGCCGAGGACTCCGACGGGCGCATCACGGACGTCACGGCCTACGACGCCGCCGGACGCTATCTGGCGGGCGAACTCGCCGCCGACGGCAGCCGCTGGCACAGCACCGCGCCGCTCGCCGCCAACGCCGGCTACACGGTCCGTGTGAGCACCGAGGACGAGGACGGGGCGCCCGGCCGCAAGGTCGTCACCTTCGACACCGGCAAGCCCACCACCAAGAAGCGCCTGGACGTCACCTTCGGCCCCAGGGCGGGCACGTACGGCGTCGGCCAGCCCGTCACCGCCGAGCTGAGCCGGCCCGTCAAGGACGGGGCCCAGCGGGCCGTCGTCGAACGCGCGCTCAAGGTCTCCTCCATACCCGCGGTGGACGGCGCCTGGCACTGGGTGGACGACAAGAAGCTCCACTACCGCCCGAAGGACTACTGGCCCGCACAGGCCACCGTCCAGGTCCGCAGCAACCTGGAGGGCATCAAGATCGGCGACCGCCTGTGGGGCGGCGGCAAGGCCAAGCCGCTGACGATCAGCACCGCCGACAAGCTCATAGCCGTCACGGACGCCTCGGCCCATCAGATGACGGTCTACAAGAACGACGAGATCGTCCGCCAGATACCGGTGACGACGGGGATGCCCGGCTACGACACCCGCAACGGCGTCAAGGTCGTCCTGGCCAAGGAAGGCACCGTCCGCATGACCAGCGCCAGCATCGGCGCCTCGGACTTCTACGACCTGATCGTCCACCACTCCGTCCGGGTCACCAACAGCGGCGAGTACGTCCACGCCGCCCCCTGGTCGGTCGGCTCCCAGGGCGCCGCCAACGTCAGCCACGGCTGCACCGGCATGAGCACCGAGAACGCCGCCTGGTTCTACGACACCGTCCGCGAGGGCGACATCGTCAAGGTCATCAACTCCGGCGGCGACACGATGGCCCCGTTCGGCAACGGCTTCGGCGACTGGAACCTCGACTGGCAGAAGTGGCGCACAGGCAGCGCCCTCCTGGGCGGCACCCCGGACGGCCCGGCAGCGGCGGACAGAGCCCGTCTACGCCCTCAGAGCGTCTAGACGCCCCTCAGGGGCGCGGGGAACTGCGCGACAAGCCACAGCCCACCCGCACTCGCCGAACAACCGATAGCCCCGAGCTCCTAGGCGTTCAGGGCCTTCTTCTCCCGCAGCAAAGCAGCCAGGGCGGCCGCGAACTCCACCGGCTCCACCGGCAACGTCACAGCCGACTCCGCACGACTCCAGGTCGCCAGCCACGCGTCCTGCGGCCGCCCGATCAGCAGCAGCACCGGCGGGCAGTCGAACACCTCGTCCTTGATCTGCCGGCAGAGCCCCATGCCCCCCATCGGCACGGCCTCACCGTCCAGCACACAGACATCGATCCCACCCCGGTCCAGCTCCTTGAGCACCGCGTCCGGAGTCGCACACTCCAGGAACTCCACCACAGGGACGTCCGGAGCCGGCCGCCGGCCCGTGGCGAGCCGCACCTGTTCGCGGGTGTTGGAGTTGTTGCTGTAGACCAGCACCGTGGCGGTCGGCTGCATTGTTCCTCCGTGACGTCAGCGTCGTAAGGACAGGCCCGATGGGCGGGATGCTACTCCCTTGAACACCACGTCAACACCGGTACGACAGGCGAAGACACTCCGAACGGCACCCCCCGGAGTGAGGGCGGGATAAGCGACCGACATAATGTCGGTCGTGGCGACAGCAACGACAGCAGAAACCGGGCACGCGCACCCGTCGGTCAACCGGCCGAACCTCACCAGCGTCGGAACCATCATCTGGTTGAGTTCCGAGCTGATGTTCTTCGCGGCCCTCTTCGCGATGTACTTCACCCTGCGATCGGTGACGGGTCCCGATCACTGGAAGGAGATGGCTGCCCATCTCAACTTCCCGTTCTCGGCGACGAACACCACCATCCTGGTGCTCTCCTCACTCACCTGCCAGCTCGGCGTCTTCGCCGCCGAGCGCGGTGATGTGAAGAAGCTCCGGATGTGGTTCATCGTCACCTTCGTGATGGGTGCGATCTTCATCGGCGGTCAGGTCTTCGAGTACACGGAGCTGGTCAAGGACGCGGGCCTGTCCCTGTCCTCCGACCCGTACGGCTCGGTGTTCTACCTGACCACCGGCTTCCACGGCCTGCACGTGACAGGCGGTCTCATCGCCTTCCTGCTGGTCCTCGGCCGGACCTACGCGGCCAGCAGGTTCACCCATGAGCAGGCGACCGCCGCGATCGTCGTGTCCTACTACTGGCACTTCGTCGATGTCGTCTGGATCGGCCTCTTCGCCACGATCTACATGATCAAGTAGCAGGGCCCGCATCCACGCGTGCTCGACGAAGCGCGCATCCCAGAAGCATCGACGCAGAAGATCCTGACACCGGGGTAATCCGTGAAAAAGCTCTCCGCACGACGACGCCACCCGATGGCGGCGCTCGTCGTCCTACTCCTCGCGCTGGCATGCACCGGGGGGCTGTATGCCGTGTTCGCACCGACGAGCCCGGCGAAGGCCGACGAAACCGCCCAGTCCCTCACCATCGAGGAGGGCAAGAAGCTCTACTCGGTCGGCTGCGCCAGTTGCCACGGCACCGGCGGTCAGGGCACCTCCGACGGGCCGAGCCTGGTGGGTGTGGGCGCCGCGGCCGTCGACTTCCAGGTGGGCACCGGCCGCATGCCGGCCGCCACCTCGCAGGGCCCGCAGGTCCCGGCGAAGAAGAACATCTACTCGCAGGCCGAGATCGACCAGCTCGCGGCGTACATCGCCTCGCTGGGCGCCGGTCCGTCCATCCCGACGGAGGAGCAGTACGGCCCCGAGGGCGCCGACATCGCCGAGGGCGGTGAGCTGTTCCGCACCAACTGCGCGCAGTGCCACAACTTCACCGGCAAGGGCGGCGCGCTGACGCACGGCAAGTACGCGCCGACCCTCGAGGGCGTCTCCGCGAAGCACCTCTACGAGGCCATGCAGACCGGCCCGCAGAACATGCCGTCCTTCCCCGACACCACGCTGTCGGAGGAGAACAAGAAGGACATCATCGCTTACCTCGACGCGGTCAACAGCGACAAGACCGAGAGCCCCGGCGGCCTCGAGCTCGGCGGCCTCGGGCCGGTCAGCGAGGGCCTGTTCGGCTGGATCTTCGGTCTCGGCGGACTGATCGCCGTCGCCGTGTGGGTCGCCGCCCGGACCGCAAAGGCCAAGAAGTCATGAGTAGCCAAGACATTCCAGAAGAGAACCTGCCCGCCGAGCACGCGGGACGTGACGAGCACGGGCACGACGCGGTGAGCGTCCCGGACGACAAGCACCCGTTCGCCGACCCGGGCCTGCCTCCCCACGAGCACCGGATCCAGGACGTCGACGAGCGGGCCGCCAAGCGGTCCGAGCGTTCGGTCGCCCTGCTGTTCACGGTGTCGATGCTGGCCACCGTCGCCTTCATCGCCGCGTTCGTGGCGATCCCGGTCGACAAGTCGGTCTTCATCTTCCCGCTGGGTCACATCAGCGCGCTGAACTTCGCGCTGGGCATGACGCTCGGCATCGCGCTGTTCTGCATCGGCGCGGGCGCCGTCCACTGGGCGCGCACCCTGATGTCCGACGTGGAGGTCGCCGACGAGCGGCACGCGATCGCGGCGACGCCCGAGGTCCGCGAGAAGGTCTTCGCGGACTTCAAGCAGGGCGCCAAGGAGTCCGCGCTCGGCCGCCGCAAGCTGATCCGCAACACCATGCTCGGCGCGCTCACGCTGGTGCCGCTCTCCGGTGTCGTGCTGCTGCGCGACCTCGGCCCGCTGCCCGGCACCAAGCTCCGCCACACGCTGTGGTCCAAGGGCAAGCTGCTCGTCAACATGAACACGGACGAGCCGCTGCGTCCCTCGGACGTCGCGGTCGGTTCGCTGACCTTCGCCAAGCCCGAGGGCCTGGAGGAGCACGACCACGAGTTCCAGAACGAGATCGCCAAGGCCGCCCTGATGATCGTCCGGATCCAGCCGGAGAACATCAAGGACAAGCGCGAGCTCGAGTGGTCGCACGAGGGCATCGTCGCCTACTCGAAGATCTGCACCCACGTCGGTTGCCCGATCTCCCTGTACGAGCAGCAGACGCACCACGTGCTCTGCCCCTGCCACCAGTCCACCTTCGACCTCTCCGACGGTGCCCGAGTGATCTTCGGTCCCGCCGGTCACGCCCTGCCGCAGCTCCGCATCGGCGTGAACGACGAGGGCTATCTTGAGGCGCTCGGCGACTTCGACGAGCCCGTCGGCCCTGCTTTCTGGGAGCGCGGATGAGCACTGCACAAGAACGCCGCAAGGCACCCGCGGGTGAGCGGGTCGCCGACTGGGCCGACGGCCGCCTGGGGATCTACTCCCTGGCCAAGGCCAACATGCGCAAGATCTTCCCGGACCACTGGTCCTTCATGCTGGGTGAGATCTGCCTCTACAGCTTCATCATCATCATCCTCACGGGTGTGTATCTGACGCTGTTCTTCCACCCGTCGATGAACGAGGTGGAGTACCACGGCAGTTACGTCCCGCTCCAGGGGCAGCTGATGTCGGAGGCGTTCGCCTCCACCCTGGACATCAGCTTCGACGTCCGCGGCGGTCTGCTGATCCGGCAGATCCACCACTGGGCGGCGATCATCTTCCTCGCCGGCATGTTCGTGCACATGATGCGCGTCTTCTTCACCGGCGCGTTCCGCAAGCCGCGCGAGATCAACTGGATGTTCGGCTTCCTGCTGTTCGTCCTGGGCATGTTCACCGGTTTCACCGGCTACTCGCTCCCGGACGACCTGCTCTCCGGCACCGGTGTCCGCTTCACGCAGGGCGCGATCCTGTCCGTGCCGATCGTGGGCACGTACATCTCGATGTTCCTGTTCGGCGGGGAGTTCCCGGGCACCGACTTCGTCGCCCGGTTCTACTCGATCCACATCCTGCTGCTGCCGGGCATCATGCTCGGGCTCGTGGTCGGCCACCTGATCCTGGTCTTCTACCACAAGCACACCCAGTTCGCGGGTCCCGGACGGACCAACAAGAACGTCGTCGGCATGCCGCTGCTGCCGGTCTACATGGCCAAGGCCGGAGGCTTCTTCTTCCTGGTCTTCGGTGTCATCTCGGCCCTCGCCGGCATCGCGACGATCAACCCGATCTGGGTCCTGGGCCCCTACCGTCCCGACCAGGTGTCGACCGGTGCCCAGCCCGACTGGTACATGGGCTTCGCCGAGGGCCTGATCCGCGCGATGCCGGGCTGGGAGGTCAACTTCTGGGGCCACACGCTGGTCCTGGGCGTGTTCATCCCACTGGTGTTGTTCGGTGTCTTCCTCGGGATCATCGCCCTCTACCCGTTCATCGAGTCGTGGGTCACCGGGGACAAGCGCGAGCACCACATCCTGGACCGGCCGCGCAACGCCCCGACCCGTACCGGTGTCGGTGTCGCGTGGGTCACCGGCTACATCATCATGCTGATCGGCGGTGGCAACGACATCGTCGCCACGCACTTCCATCTGTCGATCAACTCGGTCACCTGGTTCGTCCGGATCGGGTTCTTCCTCGGACCGGTCCTCGCGTTCATCGTCACCAAGCGCATCTGCCTCGGCCTTCAGCGCAGGGACAAGGAGAAGGTGCTGCACGGCCGCGAGTCGGGCATCATCAAGCGCCTGCCGCACGGTGAGTTCATCGAGGTGCACGAGCCGCTCAGCCAGGAGCAGATGTACACGCTCACGGCGCACGACCAGTACCAGCCGGCCGAGATCGGTCCGACGACCGACGAGAACGGTGTCGAGCGCAAGGTGAAGGGCTCCGAGAAGCTGCGCGCCAAGCTCAGCGAGTCCTACTACGGCGAGGGGGCCCAGATCCCGAAGCCCACCGCCGAGGAGTACCGGGAGATCACGAGCGGCCACGGCCACCACTGATCGCTGCTTCGCCACGCCACAGAAGGGCCTCGTCCGGTGTTCGGACGGGGCCCTTCGCGGTGCCCGGGGCTGGATAGGGTGGGACCACTGCTTTTACGTGACATACGAGGACCCAGGAGCGGCTTATGAGCGCTGTGACCCCCGCTGGAGGCGACACCGCGGCGGGCCGCTCCTGGCCCGCCCTGCTGAACGGCCTGCTGGACCGCCGGGACCTGACCGCCGACGACACCGCCTGGGCGATGGACCTGATCATGCGCGGTGAGGCGACGGACGCGCAGATCGCCGGGTTCGTGGTGGCGCTGCGCGCCAAGGGCGAGACCGTCGAGGAGATCGCCGGATTCGTCCGGGCGATGTACGAGCACGCGAACGTGATCGAGGTGCCGGGCCCGGCCGTCGACATCGTCGGCACGGGCGGCGACGGGGCGAAGACCGTCAACATCTCCACGATGTCGGCCATCGTCATCGCCGGCACCGGTGCGAAGGTCGTCAAGCACGGCAATCGCGCCGCGTCGTCGGCGTCCGGGGCGTCGGACGTCCTGGAGAAGCTCGGCGTCAACCTGGAGCTGCCCACGCACCGGGTGGCCGGGGTCGCCGAGGAGGCCGGGATCACCTTCTGCTTCGCGGCGAAGTTCCACCCCGCGATGCGGCATGCGGGAGCGGCCCGTGGCCAGTTGGGGGTCCGCACGATCTTCAACGTCCTCGGTCCGCTGACCAACCCCGCGAAGGTGCGGGCACAGGCCGTCGGTGTGGCGGACCCGCGCATGGCGCCGATCGTCGCGGGCGTCTTCGCCGAGCGCGGCAACTCGTCCCTGGTCTTCCGCGGCGACGACGGCCTGGACGAACTGACCACCACGGCCACGTCCCGGGTGTGGATCGTCCGGGACGGCAAGGTGACCGAGGAGCCCTTCGACCCGCGCGACGTGGGCCTCGAACTGGTCCCCGTGGAGGCCCTGCGCGGCGCGGACGCCTCCTACAACGCCGAGGTCGCCCGCCGCCTGCTGGAGGGCGAGACCGGCCCGGTCCGCGACGCGGTCGTGCTGAACTCGGCGGCGGCGCTGGTGGCTCTGGAGCCGACGGTGGCACCGCTGGCCGACCAGATCCGTGCCGGGATGGCGAAGGCGGCGGAGTCGATCGACTCGGGGGCGGCGAAGCGGACCCTGGAGCGCTGGGTGGCTGCCAGCAACGCGTAACCGAGGTGAGCGCGGTCCCGCGATGCGGACACGAGTTGCGGGACCGCGATCACTTCACGTACTTTCCTGATCAGGTCATGAGTGACAGTCATGAGGCCCCGGCCGACTGTCCGGCAACCCTCCGTCCGTGGCGGGGTGCCCCGGGTGAAGACCAGGCCGTAGGCAGCGAGGTCTACGGCAAGCGCGGACCCCTCGCGATACCAGGGGTCCTGGTCGTCGAGGAGTCTTCCGTGAGCAAGCGAATGCGATAGGGCCGCAGAGCCCCGCCTCCGCACAGCCCTTTTCTCTCACCCCTGTCTCTCACGGGAGTTCCGCCATGTCCGTCTCCACCGCTGCCGCCGACCAGTCCGTTTGTGCCTCGCTGCCCGTTCTCGGCCGGGATGTCACCGTGCCGCTCGTGACCGGGGGCGAGGTCACCTACGCCGCGCTCGACTACGCCGCCAGCGCCCCGGCGCTCCAGCGCGTCTGGGACGACGTGGCCGCCTACGCGCCGTACTACGGCAGCGTCCACCGCGGTGCCGGGTACCTGTCCCAGCTGTCGACCGACCTCTTCGAGAACGCCCGGCGGACCGTCGCGGAGTTCCTCGGCTGCCGGGACGGTGACCAGGTGGTGTTCACCCGGTCCACCACCGACTCCCTGAACCTCCTCGCCGCCGCGCTCCCGGCCGACTGCCAGGTCTTCGTCTTCGAGACCGAGCACCACGCCTCCCTGCTGCCGTGGCGGAACACGCACGTCACCTACCTCGACGCCCCGAGCAGCCCGCGCCAGGCCGTCGAGACCCTGGAGCGCGCCCTCGCCGACCGGACTGTGTCGATCGAGGGGGGCTACGGGCCGGCCCTCGTCTGCGTCACCGGCGCCTCGAACGTCACCGGCGAGCTGTGGCCCGTACGGGAGCTCGCGGCGGCCGCGCACGCCCATGGCGCCCGGATCGTGCTGGACGCCGCCCAACTGGCCCCGCACCACCCGGTGTCCGTCGCGGACCTCGACGTCGACTGGGTCGCCTTCTCCGGGCACAAGCTGTACGCGCCCTTCGGCTCCGGCGTCCTGGCCGGCCGGGCCGACTGGCTGCGTGCGGCGGACCCCTACCTCGCCGGCGGCGGTGCCTCGCGGAAGGTGGCGCGGCGTACGGACGGCGGCGTAGACGTGGAGTGGCACGAGAGCGCCGCCCGGCACGAGGCGGGCTCCCCGAACGTCATCGGCGCCTACTCCATCGCCTCCGCCTGCACGGCGCTCACCGAGGCCGGGTTCGACAACCTGGTCGCGCGCGAGCAGTACCTGATCGAGAAGGTGCGTACGGGCCTCGCCGAGGTGCCGGAGGTCCGGATCCTCTCCCTCTTCGGCGATGACGCCCCGCGTGTCGGCGTCATCTCCTTCGTCGTCGAGGGCTGGAACAGCTCCCACTTCGCCGCCGCCCTCTCCGCCGAGTACGGCATCGGGGTGCGGGACGGGCTGTTCTGCGCCCACCCCCTCCTGCGGACCCTGCTGGGCAGCGACCCGCAGACCCAGGGCGAGTGCGGCGCACCGGAGGCGGCTCCCGGCGAGAAGTCCCTCAACGCCATCCGCGTGAGCTTCGGCGCGGGCACGCCCGACGAGCACGTCGAGCGGTTCGTCAGCGCCGTCAAGGAGCTGGTCCAGGACGGCGCGCGGTGGAACTACCGTACGGAGGACGGCCGTTGCGTCCCGGACACCTCCGCGTGAGCCGGTAGCCGGGCGCCCAGCAGGATCATCCGCAGGGCGCGTTCGGTCGCGTCCGTGAGGAGTTCGGAGGCCCGCACCAGGGCCTCCGCCAGGGCCATCGGCGCCGGCAGGATGCCGCTGAAGGCGTCCACGCCCGGCACCTCGTGCGCGCCCTCGCCGAGCGTGCCCGCGAGGGCCAGGACCGGGCGGCCGTGGAGCTTGGCCCGGCGGGCCACCTCGGCCGGGACCTTGCCGCGCGGTGTCTGGTGGTCCAGGGCGCCCTCGGCGGTGACGACCAGGTCGGCGCGGGCCAGCCTGGCGTCCAGGTCGAGATGGTCGAGCAGCACGTCGAAGCGAGGGAGAAGCCGGGCGCCGAGGGCGGCGAGGCCGGCTCCCAGACCGCCGGAGGCCCCCGTTCCGGGACCGTGGCGGAGGTTCGTGTCCGGGACGGCGACATCGCGGGTGAGGACGAAGGCCCAGTTCTCCAGGCCGGCCGACAGCTCCTCGACCTGGGCCGGCGTCGCGCCCTTCTGCGGGCCGAAGACCCGGGCGACGCCCCGCTCCCCGCACAGCACGTTGTAGGGGTTGCAGGCCACGAGCAGCTCCACCTCCGCCAGCCGGGAGTCCAGGCCCCGCGGATCGATGCGGTGCAGACGCGCCAACGCGGCTCCTCCGTACGGCAGTTCCCGGCCCTCCTCGTCCAGGAGCCGGGCCCCGAGCGCCTGGAGCGCGCCCGCGCCGCCGTCCGAGGTGCCCGAGTCGCCGCAGCCGACGAGGATCCGCCGCACGCCCAGGTCGAGCGCGGAGCGGATCAGCTCGCCGACGCCGTAGGTCGTGGTGGCGCCCGGGTCGCGCAGGTCGCGCGGGACGAGGGAGAGGCCCGCGACCGCCGCCATCTCCACCACCGCCGTGTCCCCTGAGCCCAGCAGGGCGAAATGGGCGCCGATGGTCTCCCCGACGGGGCCGGTGGCGGGAACGGTGACGAGCCGGCCGCCGGTCGCGGCGGCCAGGGAGACGGCCGTGCCCTCGCCGCCGTCCACCAGCGGAACCAGGTCGATCTCGGCGTCGGGCAGGACACGGCGGACACCGGCGGCGATGGCGTCGGCCGCCGCCTCCGCGGACAGGGACTCCTTGAAGCCGCTGGGGGCTACGACGACACGGGTCAGCATGAGGACTCCTCAACGGGTGACGGACACGCCGAGCAGCGGCCACACCGCGACGGCGAAGAGCAGGACGAGGGCGGCGGTCAGCGGCGCCAGGAACGCGGACAGCCGCAGCAGGTCGCGCGGGGTGTAGGTGGGCGTGCCGGGGATCTGCGCGAAGAGCGTGACCGGCTTGGCCGAGGCGGGCAGGGTGTGGCAGAAGCCCGCGGCGGCGGTGGAGGCGAGCGCGGCGGCGACCGGGTTGACCCCGACGCCGACGGCAGCGGTCACCACTAGCGGGACCAGGACCGACGAGCGGGCCGAGCGGGACTGCAGGACCAGGTGGGCCGCCGTACTGACGGCGATCACGATCGCCAGGAACACCACCGGCGCCTCGCCCGTCGGCAGCCCCGAGACCAGCCACTTCGCCGCTCCCGAGTCGGCGAGCGCGACGCCCATCGCCATCGTCGCCGCCATGAACAGCAGCAGCGACCAGGGGACGGTCTTCAGCGCGTCCTTCAGACGGACGGTGCCGAGGGCGGGGGAGGAGGCGATGACGGCGCCGATCAGCGCGACCAGCGCGGGCGGCACCCGGTGCAGCGGCTCACTGCACCACAGCAGCACCACCGTGGCGAGGAGCAGGGCGCAGCGCTTCTCGGCCTGGCTCCAGGGGCCGGTCACCGGCTGCTCGCTGTGCTCCTGGATCTGCTCCGGGGTGATGCTGACCGGGCCGCGGCGGTCCGCCCGCCGGGTCGTCGTCAGCATCACCAGCTCGGCCGCCAGATGGGACGAGGCCACGGCCAGCGGCAGACCCAGCAGCAGCCACTCCGCGAAGCCGATGTGCTGCCCGGTCGTCTCCCACAGCACCGACACGGTGATCAGATGCGCGCCCGCACCGATCAGGGTCGCCACCGCCGACAGAAGGATCACGGTCGGAAACAGCAACGCCAGCATCACGACCAGTCGCTTCCGGTCGGCGAGGACCTTGGCGAGGGCGAGGAACACCGGCAGCGCGAGCGCGGCCCGGCCCGAGGTGGCGGGCACCGCGAACGCCGTGACGACCAAGGCGGCCGTCGTCAGGTGCACGAGCTGCCGTACGGTGCGTGCCCCGCTGACCAGAAACACCGCCGCCCGGCCCGCGAGCCCGGTCCGGCTCACCGCGGCCGCCAGCACGAACGCGCAGATCAGCAGCCACACCGTGGCATCGCCGAGCGTGCCGAACAGGGTGTCGCTGCTGATCACCCCGGTCACCGTGAGCGCGAGTCCGGCGCCCAGCGCGATGTAGGTGTCGTCGATCGACGTCCCGATCCACGCACAGGTCGCGAACACGAACACGGCGAGCGTGAAACGGGCGTCGCCGCCGAGTCCCGGGAAGTTCCCGGGGACCGCGAGCAGCGCGCACAACGACAGCGCCAGGCACAGGGCGGTGGTGGAGCGCGGATTCAGGGTCACGTCATCGAGGTTCGGCGATCGTGGTGAGCCGCCCATGAGCCTCACATGAAGGAGCTTTCACACGCCTTCAGGGGCGCGGGGCTGTATCGATGTGCGGCTCCGCCGCGTGGGCGCGACCAGCCACAGACGGCCCGCACCCGGCAACGGCGCACACATGGCACTACGGCACCCGGTAACCCATCCCCCGCACCGTCTCCACCCGCTCCGCCCCCAGCTTCTTCCGCAGCGTCCGCACATACACATCCACGATGTTGGACCCCGGATCGAAGTCGTACCCCCACACATGGGACAGGATCTGCTCCCGGGACAGCACCTGGCCGGGATGCCGCAGGAACAGTTCCAGCAGCACGAACTCACGCGCCGTCAGATCGACCGTCCGCTCCCCGGAACGGGCCCGGCGCGTGCGCAGATCGAGGCTCAGGGAGCCCGACCTGAGCACCGTCACCTCCGGCGCCCGCGCCGCCGTACGGAGCCTCAGCCGTACCCGGGCGAGCAGCTCCTCGAAGCGGAACGGCTTGGTCATCCAGTCGTCGGCACCGCCCTCCAGGCCGGCCACCGTGTCCCGTACGGAGTCCCGTGCGGTCAGCACGATCACCGGCACCGACACCCGCGCCTCCCGCAGCTCGCGCAGGATGGTGAAGCCGTCCCGGCCGGGCAGCCCGATGTCCAGGACGACGAGGTCGAAGCCGCCGGTCAGGGCGTACTCGTAGCCCGCGTCGCCGTCGGTGACGACGGTCGTGGTGAAGCCGTTGGAGCGCAGGCCCTTCTCCACGAAGGAGGCGATGCGCTCCTCGTCCTCGACGATGAGGATGCGGTTCACGAGGGGTCCCCTTCCGGTGCCCGGGGTGCGTGCAGAACGAGGGCGAAGCCGGCGCCGCCGCCGGGCGAGCCGTAGAGCCGTACCCGGCCCCGGTGGCCCTCGGCGATCGCCTTGACGATGGACAGCCCGAGGCCGGCGCCGGAGCCCCGGGTGCCGCGGCGGGCCGTGCCGCGCCGGAAGCGTTCGAAGATCACCTCGGCGTCCTGGGGCTGCACACCGGGCCCGGAGTCGGCGACGTACAGCTCCAGGTCAGGGCCCTCGGTGCGGGAGCCGATGCGGATGGTCTGGCCGGTCGTGGTGTGCTGCACGGCGTTCTGCGCGAGCTGCACCATGGCCTGGGTGATCCGCTGCGGATCCAGCTCGGCCTCCAGATCAACGACCCCGTCGAGCCGCCAGTCGCGTTCGCCCAGGGTGCGGGCCTTGACGTAGACGTCGGCGGTGAGTTCGGCGATCTGCACCGGCTCGGGCGTGACGAAGTCGGGGCGTTCGGCCTTGGCGAGCAGCAGCAGGTCCTCGACGATGCGGCTCATCCGGTCCAGCTCGTCGGTGACCAGCCGGACCGTCTCCTCGCGTTCGGCCGGATCGTCGCCCATCAGCTCCAGATGTCCGCGCACGATGGTGATGGGGGTACGCAGTTCGTGTCCCGCGTCGTCGACGAACTCGCGCTGGGCGGCGAAGGCCCGCTCCAGCCGGTCGAGCATGCCGTTGAACGTCTCGGCGAGGGCGGCTATGTCGTCGTTGCCGTGCACCGGGATCCGCCGGGTGAGGCCCTGCTCGGTGAGCTGCGCCGCCGCGGTGCGCACCACCCGCACCGGTTTGAGGATCCGCCCGGCGACCGCCCAGGCGATGCCGACGGTCAGCAGCAGGGCGGCGCCGGAGATGACGAGCAGCGTGCGGAACATGTCGTTCACCCGTGCCCGCTCGCGCTCCGGGTGGAAGGCGACGACGAACGCGGCGTCCGGCGCCCGGCCCTGCCGGGCCACGGTGACCTTGGCCCAGCGGATCTCGCCCTGAGGCCGCCGCAGCACCCCGGAGGACTCGGGTGACTCGAAGACGGCGCGCTTGGCCCGGGGATCCCGGTGCAGGGGCAGGGCGACGGGCAGGTCGTGCCGCTGGCGGATCTGCCGGGGGCCGCCGCCCGCCCGGCCGACCAGGCCGATCAGCTCCTCGTCCGCGTCGGGGTACTGCCGTTCGAGGAACACCGTCAGCAGCCGGTTGGCGTCGGTGAACGGGCGGCCCGTCTGCGGGTCCCCGCCCCGTTCCTCGAAGTTGGCGAACTCGCCGGTCTCCTGGGTGAGGAGGCGGTTGATCCGGTTGTCGACGTCCCGCAGCAGGAAGGAGCGGGTGGTCATGGCGACCGAGGCGAGCGCCACCGCCATCACGAGCAGCAGCCAGAGCAGGATGCGGACCCGCGCGGAGACGCGCCGCCGGCCGTCAGTTGTCGGAGCCGGGTCCGTCGTCGCCCGGTCCGTCGTCTCCGTTGCCCTGGCCGCGGTCGTCGTCATCATCGTCACCAGCCGAGCTGTCGGTCACCGGAGGCCGCGAGACGACCTCGTCGCCAGGCGTGGGTTTCGGGGTGGGGCCGAGCGTGGAGGTGGGGGTGGGTGTGCCGCTGTCCAGCTCGACCTGCTGGGACGGGACCTTCGGCGACTGAGGGCTGTCCGTGAGGGCGTAGCTGGTCGCCGCGATGCCCAGGGGGATCAGCACGACCGCGGAGAGGGCGGCCATACGACGGGAGAATGCCATGCGCCCGATCCTGCGGACGGAACCCGCGGCGGATGATGAACCCCGGATGAAGAACCCTTCATCCGGAGCCGGTCATGCGTGCGAGTCCTAGTTGTCCAGCCCGATGGAGAACGCCGCCTCCAGGTCGTGCTGCGAGTACGTACGGAACGCCACGTGCGTGTCCGTGCCCTCGACGCCGGGGATCTTGCTGATCCGGCCGGGGATGACGTCGGCGAGGTTCTCGTGCTCCTTCACCCGGACCATCGCGATGAGGTCGTAGGTGCCGGTGACCGAGAAGACCTCGCTGACGCTGTCCAGCGCCGCGATCGACTCCGCGATCTCGGGGATCCGGTCCACGCTGGTCTTGATGAGGACGATCGCGGTGATCACGGTTGGTTCTCTCCCTCGGGGGCCGGAGCAGGGGCGGCCTTCACTCTAGTGGGGCCGGTGGGGCGGCCGTAGCGGACCGAGGCGTAGCAGAAGCCCAGACCGAATCCGACCAGGTGGGCGAGGTAGGCCACCCCGGGCCCGTCCGAGGCCCGCCCCGCCGCCAGCCACTGCAGCCCCGCCCAGAACGGCAGCACGACCCAGGCCGGGAAGCGCACCGGCAGGAAGAAGAGGAACGGCAGGAGACTGGTCACCCGGGCACGGGGGAACAGGTACAGGAACGCGCCGAGGACCGCCGAGATCGCCCCGGAGGCACCGACCAGGGGCTGCTCGGAATCCGCGTTGGCGACGGCGTACCCGAGCAGGGCCAGGTAGCCGCAGCCGACGTAGAACAGGGTGAACTGCACCCGTCCCATCCGTTCCTCGGTCATCGCCCCGAAGACGTAGAGGAAGAGCATGTTGCCGAGCAGGTGCACCCAGGTGCCGTGGACGAAGAGCGCCGTCACCGGGGTGAGGGCCGACCCGGGGGATCCCTCGAACAGTTCTGCGGGGATCACGCCCCAGTGCCGGAAGTAGGCCCGCTGCGCGGCGAGCAGATCGTCGCCCGAGCCGTACGCCGGGCCGATGCCCGAGGCGGGCCCGGCCAGGAAGACCGTGCAGCACAGGGCGATCAGTGAGTACGTCACCGGCGCCGACGACCCCCTGATCGAGCCGCTCGCCCGGGTGATCGACGCGCTCCACTTGCTGATCATGGCTACAGAGCATGACGTAACCGGACGCAACCGCCCAGACCGCCTCGCCGCCGTGGACACGCAGGCGATGAAGACCCGGCAGGCCGTAGGGTTACGAGCCACACGCACCGGGGAAGCCGGTGGCGTCGCGGACACTAGAAGGAAAGAGAACAGGCCACGATGACGGTTCCCCTGCCGACCGCCGAGACGCGGTGGCGCTGCACCCTCTGCGGCAACCTCACGCGCTTCGACGTGACCCGCTCGTCGAAGGTCGTCGAGTACGTCCACCTGGACCTGGCCGGAGAGGCCAAGGTCGAGGAGCGCGAGGTGCTCAGTGAGACCATCGAGTCGGTGCGCTGCCGCTGGTGCAACGCGGTGGACCAGGTGGAACTCGTGGACAGGCCGGGCGCCGGCTCCTGAGGGGAGCAGGGCCCCCGCACAGGCATTGGGGTGTGACGGATGGTGGAGACCACAGGCGGGGGGCCGGGCGACGGCGCCGCCGAGGTGCTCGACCGTCCGCTGCCCGACGGTGTGCGCCGCAAGGTCGTGCAGATCGTCTCCGACGGCTTCGGATCGCTGACGGTCGGCGAGCTGCCCGCACAGCTCAGGCAGTACGCCCGGTTCGCCCCGAACCGCAGGGCCAAGTTCGCCGGCAACGCCATGGCCTCCGCGCTGGAGACCGACCCGCTGTTCCGGCAGCGCATCGGGGAGAAGCTCAGAGAGGCCCAGCCGGAACTCGCCGGCGCTCTCGACTCAGGCTCCCCGCCCCCGGCCGCGGACCCGCTCGACGTGGCGGCCGCGGCCTACGTACTGCGGCCGACCGACTGGGTGAAGCTGGTGACCGCCGCCGGCGAGGAGGCCCAGCGGGCCGACGCCGAGCGGGCCGACGAGGAGAGCCGGGCCGAGCTGGAGCGGCTGCGCGCCGAGCTGGCCCGGGCCCGTGACCACACCAGGGCCGAGACCGAGCGGCTGCGCACGGAGCTGGAATCGGCCAAACGGGAATCCGAGTCGCTGCACCGCAAGCTCCGCGCCGCCCTCAGCGACGTCAAGCGCGGCGAGGCCGCCCTGCGCAAGGCGCACGGCGAGATGGAGGCCGTCCGCGCCGAGGGGCACGCCCAGCTGTCCGCCGCCGAGAGCGAGACCCGGCGGCTCAAGGCCAGGCTGGGGGAGACCGAGGCGGCCCTCGAGGCCACGCGCCGGGCGGCCCGTGAAGGCCGCAGCGTCGAGGACATGCGGGTCCGGCTGCTGCTGGACACCCTGCTGGACGCCACCCAGGGGCTCCGGCGCGAACTGGCCCTGCCACCGGTGTCGGTACGGCCCGCCGAGACCGTGGACGCCGTCGAGCCGGGCCGGATGACCCCGAAGGACATCGCCGCCCGCGCGCTCTCCGAGAACGACCCGCAGGTCCTCGACCAGCTGCTGGCGCTGCCGCAGGCCCATCTGGTCGTCGACGGCTACAACGTCACCAAGACCGGCTATCCGCAGATGCCGCTGGAGAAGCAGCGCCTCAGGCTGCTGGGGCAGCTCTCGCAACTGGCGGCGCAGAGCGGCGCCGAGGTGACCTGCGTCTTCGACGGGGCGGAACTGGCCGCGCCGGTCCTGCTGGCGCCGCCGCGCGGGGTACGGGTGCTCTTCTCGAAGCCGGGCGTCACCGCCGACGAGCTCATCCGTCAACTCGTGCGCGCCGAACCACCCGGAAGGCCGGTCATCGTGGCGTCCACCGACCGGGAGGTCGCCGACGGGGTGGCCCGCGCCGGCGCACGCCCGGTGGCCTCGGCGATGCTCCTCAAGCGTCTTTCGCGGTCCTAGGCGCCCTTCGGGCGTTGCGTAACGTCCGGGCGTGATGCCCGAATTGATGAGACCTGTGGGCCACGTTAAGTCAAGTGAGTCTCACCGCCTGTGAGTCCAGGGGAAAAGTTGGCTCACTGTGACGCATTTTTTCATCTGAGGATTTGAACTGATCACAGGAAGGTCACTAGGGTCAGGCTCCGAAACCTCCGCTCGGGTGATCACTCATCGGGAGAGACGGCGGAGGGGGCAGAAGGAGCTTTCACCCGTGGCGTCCCACCGTCGTCCGAAGCAGCCGAGCCGCGCACGTGTGACCGTGCTGACCACCGCCGCCGCCGCTGCCGTCGCCTTCAGCGCGCAGGCCGCCAACGCGGCCCCCAGCGAGAAGCCGAGCAAGGACGAGGTCAAGGCGAAGGTCGACAAGCTCTACGAAGAGGCGGAGCAGGCCACCGAGAAGTACAACGGGGCCAAGGAGAAGCAGGAGAAGCTCCAGAAGGAGATCTCCACCATCCAGGACAACGTCGCCCGCGGCCAGGAGGAGCTCAACGAGCTGCGCGACAGCCTGGGCATCGCGGCCGCGTCGCAGTACCGCACCGGCTCCATCGACCCCTCGGTGCAGCTCTTCCTGTCCTCGAACCCGGACGACTACCTCGACAAGGCCTCCACGCTCGACCAGTTGAGCAGCCAGCAGGTCGAGGCGCTGAAGAAGGTCCAGGAGAAGCAGCGCGAACTCGCCCAGGAGCGCGCCGAGGCCTCCGAGAAGCTCAAGGACCTCGCCTCCACCCGCACCGAACTCGGCAAGAAGAAGAAGGAAGTCCAGGGCAAGCTCGGCTCCGCGCAGAAGCTGCTCAACAGCCTCACCGCCGCCGAGAAGCAGGCGCTCGCCGCCGAGCAGGACCGCGCCAGCCGGGACAGCCAGCGCGACGCCCTGACCGGCAACGTCCCGCAGGGCTCCGGCCGGGCCGCCGCGGCCTTCGCCTTCGCCCAGAGCCAGCTCGGCAAGCCCTACGTCTACGGCGCCACCGGCACGAGCTCCTACGACTGCTCCGGCCTCACCTCCCGGGCCTACGCGGCGGCCGGCATGCAGATCCCGCGCACCTCCGAGGCGCAGTCCCAGATCGGCACCAGGATCTCCTCGGTCAGCCAGCTCAAGGTCGGCGACCTGGTCTTCTTCTTCAACGACCTGCACCACGTCGGCCTCTACGCCGGCAACGGGCAGATCATTCACGCCCCGCGCACCGGCACGGTCGTCCGCTACGAGTCGATGGACACCATCGGCGGCCCGTTCATGTTCGGCGTCCGCGTCTGACGAACGGCACCCCCCGAGGACACGTGTCCGCCATTCGGGGGAATCACCACATCCTCGAGTAAGCCCACGCCCCGCCGGTGACCTGCGTCAGCGGCGGGGCGTCGTGCCGCGTACCCACGGATGGTCGTTGGCTGCTCCCGGTCGCGGGGCTACTGTCTGCCGCGTTTCCAAGTCCGTCAGCGGAAGGAGAGCGGCTTCCCGTGGGGTCCCATCGCCGACTTGCACCGTCCGGGTTCGACCGGGGCGCCGGTGCCGCGGTCGGTTTCCTGTCCGTCGCGGCCACCGCCCTGTGCGCGGTACCGGCCGCGTCCGCACCGCACGACGACACCCGGGCCGAGGTGGACCGCCTCTACGAGCAGGCCGAGAAGGCCACCGAGGCCTACAACAAGGCCGACGAGCGCGCCGACGAGCTGCGCGAGGAGGCCGGCACCGCCCGGGACCGGATCGCCCGGCAGCAGCAGCGCATCAACTCCATGCGGGAGTCCCTCGGTTCGCTCGCCGGCGCCCAGTACCGCTCGGGCGGCCTCGACCCGTCCCTCGCCCTGCTGTTCTCCGACGACCCGGAGGACTACCTCGACAGGGCCGCCCGGCTGGACCGGGTCACCGCCCACCAGGCCGGTGAGCTGAAGGACCTCCAGGACGCCATGCGCGAACTCGCCCAGGACCGCGAGGAGGCCGCCGGGAAGCTCCGCGAACTGGAGAAGAGCCGCAAGACGGTCGCCGTCCACAAGAAGTCCGTCGAGAAGAAGCTGGCCGCGGCCCGGCGGCTGCTCAACTCCCTGCCGGAGTCCGAGCGCGCCGCCTACGACCGGGCCTCCCGCTCCGGCCGCGGCGACCTGCCCTACCTCGGGAACGCCACCGCCGCCTCGGGACGCGGGGCCGCCGCCGTCGCCGCCGCCCGCAGCGTGGTCGGCAGGCCCTACGTCTGGGGCGCCAACGGCCCCTCGGGCTTCGACTGTTCGGGTCTGACGCAGTGGTCGTACGCGCAGGCCGGGGTGTCCCTGCCGCGCACCTCGCAGGCCCAGCGGTACGCCGGCCGGCAGGTCCCGCTGTCCGAGGCGCGCCCCGGTGACCTGGTCGTCTACCGGGACGACGCCAGCCATGTCGGGATGTACATGGGCAACGGCCAGGTCATCCACGCGCCCTACCCCGGCGCACCCGTGCGCTACGACCCGGTCGGGATGATGCCCGTCTCCTCGGTCACCAGGGTCTGACCCGCGCGGCCGGGCGCCCGTACGATCGGGAACGTGGCTGGTCGAAGGTCGGGGTCCGCGGTGGTGACGCTCGTCGTGCTGCTCGTCGCCCTGGTCGGGTGCGGCGGGCGGTCCGCCGCCGACAGCGCCACGGCCGACGTACAGCGGCTCCTGGACCGGCGGGCCGCCGCGGTCCTCGACCGCGACGAGCGGGCCTACGAACGGACGGGCGCGGGGGTGGATTTCGCCCGGCTGCGCGCGCTGCCCCTGGCCGACTGGTCGTACCGGGTGACCGATATGCGCCGCACCGGCGACAGCGCCACCGCCGACGCCGAACTGCGCTACCGCGTCGCCGGGTACGACCGGGCGCCGGTGACCGCGGGCCGCACCCTGCGGCTGAGCCGGGACACGGACGGGCGGTGGTCCGTCGAAGCCGACCGGCCCGCCAAGAAGTCCGCCCAGCAACTGTGGGACCAAGGGGCGGTGCAGGCCGTCCGGGGCGCCCGCAGCCTCGTGCTCGGCGTCGGGCAGTCCGGCAAGTCGCTGCGTGACTTCGCGGAACTGGCCGACCGGGCGGTGCCCGCCGTGTCCGAGGCGTGGGGCACCGGCTGGTCCCGGCACGTCGTCGTGCTCGTGCCGAAGTCCCTGGAGGGGATGGCGGGGCTGCTCGGCTCGCCCGCCTCCTCCTACCGCGGGATCGCGGCGGTGACGACCGGCGAGACGGGCGCTCCGGCCCGGGCGCCGGCGGACCGGATCATCGTCAATCCGGACGCCTTCGCGCTCCTCGGCGGCCTCGGCGAGCAGGTCGTCGTCACCCACGAGACCACCCATGTCGCCACCCGCGCCCACACCAGCGCCGCCACCCCCCTCTGGCTGTCCGAGGGTTACGCCGACTGGGTCGGCTACCGCGCCACCGGCCGTATCCCCTCCGAGGCCGCGCCCGAGCTGTCCAGGGCCGTGAGCCAGGGGCAGGTCCCGGCCGCGCTGCCGGAGGACGAGGACTTCGGCTTCAGCGGGGACGCGAGCCGCCTGGCCCGGGCCTACGAGAGCGGCTGGACGGCGTGCCGGCTGATCGCCGACCGCTGGGGCGAGTCCCGGCTGGGCGAGTTCTACCGGGCCGTCGGGGACCACCGGAAGCGGGCCGGGGCGGTGGCGGAGGCTATGCGCGAGGTGCTGGGGACGACGCCGGAGGCGTTCACGAAGGAGTGGCAGGAGTATCTGCGGGCTCAGCTCGGCTGACCGAGCAGTGCGACGGTCTCCCGCAGCCAGGCCCGCTCCGCCTCGCCCGTCGCTCGCGCGACCCGGAGCATGCCCTGGCGGAACAGGTCGTCCGTCTCCTCGGCGCGGACCGGTTTGCCGGACGCGTAGAAGAAGCTCGTCGGGCTCTCCAGGAAGTCCAGCCGGCGGCGCAGCACCGCGGCCTGCTCGTGCCGGTCGGGCAGGTGGCGCAGGAACGCCAGGACCGTGTTGAAGCGGACGTGGTCGGTGATCTCGGTCTGCTTCGGCCGGCGCAGCCGCTCCAGCAGTTCCTCGCGGCCCCGGTCGGTGAGGGCGAGGATCCGGCGCGGGGCCGCGCTCGCGCCCGGCTCGGTGTGCTGGTCGAGCAGGCCCGCCCCGACCAGGCGTGTGATCGCCGGGTAGAGCGCGCCGTCGCTCACCGGCCGGACATGGCCGGTCAGCGCCTTGATGCGCTCCTTGAGCTCATAGCCGTGCAGGGGCTCCTCGGCCAGGAAGCCCAGGATCGATAGCTCCAGCATGGTCCTCCTTCGGTCCTCCTTGCGGGTGACGTGTGACGCATGCTACCTCTTAACGAGTTACCTCGAATCGATATAGCTCGTATCGAGGGTCATGAGAACTCGGGGACCAGGGGGACAGACACCGTGAACGCCCATCGCAAGCACCTCCTCCTGCTCGCCGGACCCGTCTACCTCTCGCTGCTCGCCTCCGTCGCCGCGGGGATCATCAACACCGTCTGGGTCGCGCGGCTGGGCGGCCCGGCCGTGGCCGCCGTGGCCGTGGCGACCAACACGGAGAACGTGCTGCTCGGCGTCGCCCTGGTCTTCGGCTCCGGTACGACCGTCCTGGTCGCACACGCACGGGGCGCACGCGACCCCGTGGCCGTCAGGGCGGCCGTGCGCGGCGGATGGGCGCTGTGGGCGCTGGTGACGCCGCTGGTCGTGGCGGGCGGTCTGCTGGGGCGCGAACCGCTGGCCCGGCTGGTGCTGGGCGGGCCCGACAGCGCCGCTCTCCCGCTAGCCGTCGCCTACTTCACCCTCTCCCTGCCGGGCATGGCCGTCTTCTTCGCCCAGCAACTCGTCGACGGCATCCTCAAAGGCACCGGCGACACGAGAACCCCGCTGCGGCTCGCCCTGCTCTCCAACGGCCTGATCCTGGCCCTCGACCCGCTCTTCATCCACCTCTACGGCGTCCGGGACGCCGCCGCTGCCACGGTGCTGTCCCGGTCCGTGGCGCTCGCGGCGGGACTCGTCGCGGTGCGGCGCAACGCGCTGCTGCGCAAGGCACGCGAGGCGGAGGCGGGCGAGTCCCTGGCCGTCTCCCTGCGCCGGACGCTGACGACCGGTCTGCCCATGTCCGCCGACTTCACCGTGCGGCAGACGGGCGCCCTGGTCCTGGTCGCGATCGTGGCGCGGCTCGGGGTGACGGCGGTGGCCGGGTACGCGATCGCCTACAAGGTCATGTACGTGGCGACCATGGCCTTCTACGCCGTCCGCCAGGCCGCCGCCATCCACACCGCGCACACCCGAGGCGCCGGAGAGGACGAGCGACGGGCGATCGGGCGGCAGGCCGTGCTCCTCTCCGGCGCCCTCGGCCTCAGCGCGGCCGTACTGTCGGCCGCCGGTGCCCCCTGGCTCATGGCCGCCTTCGGCGCCGGGCCCGGGGTCGCTCATGAGGGTGCGGTGTTCCTGCGCTGCGTCGGGCCCTATCTGCTGCTGATGGCCTGTCTCATCGCGCTCGGCGGGGTCTTCGAGGGCAGCGGGGGCGCCTCGGTGCTGCTGCGGGTGACCTTGCTCGGGACCGCGGTCCAGCTGGCCCTCGCGTACAGCCTGACGGGGCTCGGCCTGCCGGGGGTGTGTCTCGCGCTGGCGCTCGCGACGGCGGTGCAGTGCGGGCTGGCGGGGGTGCTGTTCCGGCGGGCCCCGGCTCAGGAGGAGACGGGGGTCTCCCCGGCACGGGCGGCCGGCTGAGACGGCAGGGGAGCGGGGACCGTGCGCGGCACCGTCGCCTTCCACAGGGCGCGGGCCGCGAGGAGGGTGGCGACCACCAGGAGGCCGTTGCGCAGGAACAGCAGGGTGAGGCCGAGGCCGTCGCTGGCCACCACGTTGGCGAAGTAGAGCGGGAACTCCAGAACCGTCACGAAGCACGCCACCAGGACGAGGCCGACCGGCAGCCGCATCCGGCTCCCGGGGAAGCAGAGGCACACCGCGGCCAGCCCGACCAGCCACACCATGTACTGCGGGCTGATCACCCGGCTGGTGGTCGTGAACATCAGCACCGCCACGAAGGCCGCGTCGGCGAGCGTGTGATCCTCGAAGCGCCGCGCCAGCAACCGCCACAGCACCAGCCAGCCGAAGGCCGCACCCGTCAGGAACAGCGCGCCCGTGCTCACCTCGCTCACATACGGCCCGAGGAACTCGATCGAGCCGTAGTTCAGCCGCACCTCGCCCTGCCAGCCGAAGTGCCGGGCGACATGGAAGACGAGCGCGCCGAGCGACTCCACCTCGGTGCCCCGGTCGCGCTGGAAGGTCAGGAAGGCGAACCCGCCGGGCATGACCAGGGCGAAGACGCCCGTCACCGCGATGCCGGTCACCAGGGCCGACACCCAGGCGCTCCGCCGGCGGGCGGCCAGCAGGAGCATCGCCGGCCAGACCTTCAGCAGCGCGCCGAACGCCGCCAGCGCCCCCATCGCCTTCGGGTGCCGGACCCCGGCGAGCAGCGCCGCCACCGCCACGGCCGTGACCATCACGTCGTAGCGCGCGTACACCGTCGGACCCAGCAGCGGCACGCCCGCCACCCAGACCCAGGCGCCGCGCAGGGTCCGGCCGGGCCGCCGCCCGGCGTACGCCAGCAGAGCCAGGACGGCCAGATCGGTGACACAGACCAGGACGAAGAACGCGGTCGCGTAGTGCAGGAAGGGCAGCAGCGCGGGGGAGAGGATCGCCAGGGCGGCGGCGGGCGGGTACTGCCAGGTGACGTCGTTCTGAGGGAACGTTCCGGTGCGCAGGATCTCGTACCAGCCCTGGTAGATCACATGCACGTCGCTCGTCACGTCCGGGCCCGGGAAGACGTACACCTTCATCACGAACAGCAGCAGCGACAGCCTCGTGAGACACCAGATCACCGGCAGCCATGCCAGGGACCGCCTCGTGCCCGTCGTCTTCACCTGATCCCTGCCCGTCCGCGTGCTCTGTCGATGGGGTCATGATGTCCCGGAGAGCTGTGAGCGTGCCATAAGAGCCGCCGCGCACGGCTGTGAGGGTCGGGTTCGGTAGGGTCGGCGGCGTGCGCAAGACCCTGATCGTGACCAACGACTTCCCGCCCCGGCCCGGCGGCATCCAGGCGTTTCTGCACAACATGGCGCTGCGGCTGGACCCGCAGCGGCTGGTCGTCTACGCGTCGACGTGGAAGCGGAGCCGGGAGGGTGTCGAGGCGACCGCCGCCTTCGACGCCGAACAGCCCTTCACCGTCGTACGGGACCGTACGACCATGCTGCTGCCGACGCCCGCCGTCACCCGGCGCGCCGTCGGGCTGCTGCGGGAGCACGACTGCGCGTCGGTGTGGTTCGGGGCGGCGGCGCCGCTCGGCCTGATGGCACCGGCGCTGCGCGACGCGGGCGCCGAGCGGCTGGTGGCCACCACGCACGGGCACGAGGCCGGCTGGGCCCAGCTGCCCGCGGCCCGGCAGCTGCTGCGCCGGATCGGGGACTCCACGGACACGATCACCTACCTGGGCGAGTACACGCGCTCGCGGATCGCCGGCGCGCTGAGCCCGCAGGCCGCCGCCCGGATGGCGCAGCTGCCGCCCGGGGTCGACGAGAAGACCTTCCACCCGGACTCGGGCGGCGACGAGATCCGGGCGCGGCTCGGGCTGACGGACCGGCCGGTGATCGTGTGCGTGTCCCGGCTGGTGCGGCGCAAGGGGCAGGACACGCTGATCCGGGCCATGCCCCGGATCCTCGCCGCCGAGCCGGACGCCGTACTGCTGATCGTCGGCGGCGGACCGTACGAGGGCGACCTGCGCAAGCTGGCCCAGGAGACCGGCGTCGCCGCTTCCGTACGCTTCACCGGCGCCGTGCCCTGGTCCGAGCTGCCCGCCCACTACGGCGCCGGTGACGTCTTCGCGATGCCGTGCCGGACCCGGCGCGGCGGCCTCGACGTCGAGGGCCTCGGGATCGTCTATCTGGAGGCCTCGGCGACCGGGCTGCCCGTCGTCGCCGGCGACTCCGGCGGCGCGCCGGACGCGGTCCTCGACGGCGAGACGGGCTGGGTCGTCCGGGGCGGCTCGGCGGAGCAGACCGCCGAGCGGGTGGTCACGCTCCTCGGTGACGCCGAGCTGCGCCGGAGGATGGGGGAGCGGGGACGGGAGTGGGTCGAGGAGAAGTGGCGCTGGGACCTGCTGGCGGAGAAGCTCAAAGCTTTGCTCTGAGCGGGGCCCGCGGACCCTAGGCGGAACGTAAAAATCCGCACATGCTGCGCGCATGGCAGCAAAACTGATACAGCATCAGCTGACGAGACGTCAAATCTTGGGCATGGTGGCCCTCCAGACGGCCGCCGCGTCCGGTCTCACCCGCATCGGTCTTTCGTCGGCGTCGGCCGCCGAACCCGCCGCCGTCGACAACGCCCCGGCGATCGTGATCGGTTCCGGCTACGGCGGTGCCGTGGCCGCCCTCCGCCTCGGTCAGGCCGGCATCCGCACCCTCGTCCTGGAGATGGGCGGGCTCTGGAACACCCCGGGCCCCGACGGGAAGATCTTCTGCTCCACCCGCACCCCGGACCGGCGCTCCATGTGGTTCCGCACCCGCACCGAGGCCCCGCTTGCCACCTTCCTCTGGCTGGACCTGGTCAACAGGGACATCAGCGCCTACCCGGGCGTCCTGGACCGCGTGCACTACGACCACATGTCCGTGTACGTCGGCCGGGGTGTCGGCGGCGGTTCCCTGGTCAACGGCGGCATGGCGGTGACCCCGCTCCGGTCCTACTTCGCCGAGCAGTTCCCGACCGTGGACACCGCGGGGATGTACGGCACGTACTTCCCGCGCGCCCGCTCCATGCTCGGCGTCAACACCATCGACCCGGCCTGGTTCGAGTCCACCGAGTGGTACCGCTTCACCCGGATCTCCCGCAAACACGCGGACAACGCCGGGCTGAAGACCACCTTCGTGCCCAACGTCTACGACTTCGGCCACATGGAGCGCGAGGCGGCCGGCACGGCGACCAGGTCCGCGCTGGCGGGCGAGGTCATCTACGGCAACAACCAGGGCAAGCGCAGCCTCGACAAGACCTACCTCGCCTCCGCGCTCGGCACCGGGAACGTCACCATCCACACCATGGAGCGGGTGACGTCGATCAGCAGGGCCGCCGACGGGACGTACGTCCTGAGCGCCGAGCGGATCGACGACACCGGCACCGTCGTCGAGACCAAGGAGTACGCCTGCACGTACCTCTTCCTCGGCGGCGGCAGCATCGGCACGACGGAACTCCTCGTCCGCGCCCGGGAGTCGGGCACCCTGCCCGCCCTGGACGCGAGCGTCGGCACCGGCTGGGGCACCAACGGCAACGTGATGCTCGGCCGGGCCAACCACCTGTGGGACACGGTGGGCGCGAACCAGTCGACCATGCCGGTCATGGGCATCGACGACTGGGCCAACACCGCCAACCCCGTCTTCGCCGAGATCGCGCCCCTGCCCATGGGGCTCGAACACTGGGTCAGCCTCTACCTGGCGATCACCAAGAACCCGGAGCGGGCGTCCTTCACGTACGACTCGGCGAGCGGCGCCGTGCGGCTCGGGTGGAGCGCGGCGCAGAGTGCCGTGTCGGTGGGCATGGCGAAGAAACTGTTCGACCGGGTCAACAGGGCGAACGCCACGATCTACCGCTACGACCTGTTCGGCTCGGGCAACAAGGTCTTCGCCGACGACTTCACGTACCACCCGCTGGGCGGCTGTGTACTGGGCCGGGCGACGGACGACTACGGCCGGCTCAAGGGCTACCGCAGGCTCTACGCCATCGACGGCTCACTGGTGCCCGGCTCGATCGGCGTCAACCCCTTCGTGACCATCACGGCCCTCGCCGAACGCACGATGGCGCGGGTCCTCACCGAGGACACCGCGCCATGACGCCGTACGCGCACTACTTGGCGTAGATCGCCTCGACCTCGTGCGCGTAGTCCTTCGCCACCACGTTCCGCTTCAGCTTCAGTGAGGGGGTCAGGTGGCCCGACTCCTCCGTGAACTGGGAGGACAGAATGCGGAACTTCCGCACCGATTCCGCCTTCGACACCGCGGCGTTGCCGTCGTCGATCGCCGCCTGGATCGCGGCCAGCAGGTCCGGGTCCTCGCAGAGCGACGCCGCGGTGGAACCCGCCGGCTTGCCGTGGTCCGCGCACCAGCGGCCCAGGAACTCGTCGTCGATGGTGACCAGCGCGCCGACGAACGGCCGCCCGTCGCCCACCACCATGCACTCCGCGACCAGGGCGTGCGCCCGGATGCGGTCCTCGATCACGGCCGGGGCGACGTTCTTGCCGCCCGCGGTGACGATGATCTCCTTCTTGCGGCCGGTGATCTTGAGGTAGCCGTCCTCGTCGAGGGTGCCGATGTCACCGGTGTGGAACCAGCCGTCGGCCAGCGCCTCCCCGGTCGCGCCGGGGTTGTTCCAGTACTCCTTGAACAGGTGCTCGCCGTGCAGCAGCACCTCGCCGTCGTCGGCGATCCGGACCACCGAGCCGGGCAGCGGCTGACCGACCGTGCCGATCTTCTGCCGGTCCCAGGGGTTGAACGCGGTGGCCGCGCAGGACTCGGTCAGGCCGTAGCCCTCCAGGACCGTGAAGCCGATGCCGCGGAAGAAGTGGCCCAGGCGCTCGCCCAGCGGGGCCCCTCCGGAGATGGCGTACTCGCCCCGTCCGCCGAGGACCGCGCGGAGCTTGCTGTAGACGAGCTTGTCGAACGTCTTGTGTTTGATCTTCAGGCCGAAGGACGGGCCCGAGGGGGTGTCCAGCGCCTTGCTGTAGGCGATCGCGGTGTCGGCGGCCTTGTCGAAGATCTTGCCCTTGCCGTCGGCCTGCGCCTTGGCGCGCGCCGAGTTGTAGACCTTCTCGAAGACGCGCGGCACGCCGAGGATCAGCGTCGGGCGGAACGAGGCCAGCTCGTCGGTGAGGTTCTTGATGTCCGGGACGCAGCCGAGCTTGATCGGCGCCATCATCGGCGCGATCTGCACCAGCCGCCCGAAGACGTGCGCGAGCGGCAGGAAGAGGAGCACCGAGCACTCGCCCGTGCGGAAGAGCGGACGCAGCCGCTCCACGATGTTGCCGCACTCGGCGAAGAAGCTGCGGTGGGTGAGCACACAGCCCTTGGGGCGGCCGGTGGTGCCCGAGGTGTAGACGATGGTCGCCGGGTCGTCGGCCTTGGCGATCGAACCGCGCTCCTCGACCGTCCGGTCGGTGACGTCCTGCCCGAGCCGGCCCAGTTCCTCGAGACCGCCGCCCTCGATCTGCCACACGTGCTTCAGCGCCGGCAGATGGTCGCGCACCGACTCGACGGCGGCCGTGTGCGCGTCCGACTCCACGATGCACGCGGTGGCGCCCGAGTCACCGAGGATCCACTGCACCTGCTCCGGCGAACTGGTCTCGTACACCGGCACGGTCACCGCGCCCGCACTCCAGATCGCGAAGTCCAGCAGCGTCCACTCGTAGCGCGTGCGGGACATCAGGCCGACCCGGTCGCCCGGCTGGACACCGGCGGCGATCAGCCCCTTCGCGGCCGTGTGCACCTCGGCGAGGAAGGCGGTGGCCGTGACGTCCTGCCAGCTACCGCCGATCTTGCGGGCGATGACGGCGACGTCCGGGTGCTGCGCGGCGTTTCTGCGGACGATGTCGGTGAGATTTCCGTCCGCAGGGACCTCGTACAAAGCCGGAAGGCTGAACTCGCGCAAGACTGCTGCTCCTCATAGGGCGCCGGCGCCACGACGTTGTGTGCTGCGACGGTGCGGTCCAAGGCTCGGGCAGGTACTCAGGCATTCACTTGTTGAAATGCAGAGCACAACT
>NZ_JBHURZ010000011.1:0-297996 GCF_042673825.1 Streptomyces sp. NPDC057002 | reverse complement strand
CGGCGTTTCTGCGGACGATGTCGGTGAGATTTCCGTCCGCAGGGACCTCGTACAAAGCCGGAAGGCTGAACTCGCGCAAGACTGCTGCTCCTCATAGGGCGCCGGCGCCACGACGTTGTGTGCTGCGACGGTGCGGTCCAAGGCTCGGGCAGGTACTCAGGCATTCACTTGTTGAAATGCAGAGCACAACTGGACGGCCCGGACGTTACCCGCCGGTATGGCTTCTGCGACAGGGGGTCCTGTCGAGATGTTCGCTGCGTCACACACTTGGGTATTCCTTCGCGCACAGTAGTCCACGCACTAACTGACTGGCCAGTAACCGCAGGTAGGGCCGCCACTGTTCACAAGGACAGCGCTCGGCCTACCCTTGATCGCCATGGCACCCACACCAGCCGGAAACCACAGGACACGCGTGCACGTGGTGAGCGACGTGCACGGCAACGCCCGTGACCTGGCCCGGGCCGGCGAGGGCGCCGACGCCCTGATCTGCCTGGGCGACCTCGTCCTCTTCCTCGACTACGCCGACCACTCGCGCGGCATCTTCCCCGACCTGTTCGGCGTCGAGAACGCCCACCGCCTCGTGGCGCTGCGCACCGCCCGCCGTTTCGAGGAGGCGCGGGAGCTCGGGGCCCGGCTGTGGGCCGGGGTCGGCGCCGACCGCGCCTCGGTGATCGAAAAGGCGGTGCGCAAGCAGTACGCCGAGATGTTCGCCGCGTTCCCCTCTCCTACGTACGCGACCTACGGCAACGTCGACATGCCGCCGCTGTGGCAGGAGTACGCCGGGCCCGGCACGACCGTCCTCGACGGCGAGCGCGTCGAGATCGGCGGCCGGGTCTTCGGCTTCGTGGGCGGCGGCCTGCGCACGCCGATGCGGACGCCGTACGAGATCAGCGACGAGGAGTACGCGGCGAAGATCGAGGCCGTGGGCGAGGTCGACGTGCTCTGCACCCACATCCCGCCCGAGGTTCCCGAGCTGGTCTACGACACCGTCGCCCGCCGCTTCGAGCGGGGCAGCCGCGCCCTGCTGGACGCCATCCACCGCACCCGGCCCCGATACGCCCTGTTCGGGCACGTGCACCAGCCGCTCACCCGACGGATGCGGATCGGGGCCACCGAGTGCGTGAACGTGGGGCACTTCGCGGCGACCGGGACGCCCTGGGCGCTGGAATGGTGAGGACGTCCCAGGTCGGGTGAGATCGGCGGGGCCCGTGCGCGGTAGCCTTCACGCTGCACACACGTGCGCACGACGACGTCTTACCGGCCCGTATCTGGAGGAGCCACGGCGATGGCGGAACACACCAGCTCGAGCATCACCATCGAGGCAGCCCCGGCCGACGTCATGGCGGTCATCTCCGACTTCGCCCGCTACCCGGACTGGACCGGCGAGGTGAAGGAGGCGGAGGTCCTCAAGACCGACGAGCAGGGCCGCGCCGAGCAGGTCCGCCTCGTCATGGACGCGGGTGCGATCAAGGACGACCAGGTTCTCGGGTACACCTGGACCGGCGAGAACGAGGTGTCCTGGACGCTGGTGAAGTCCCAGATGCTGCGGTCTCTGGACGGCTCGTACATCCTCAAGCCGGCCGGGGCGGGGGGTACGGAGGTCACGTATGTGCTGACCGTGGACGTCAAGATCCCGATGCTGGGGATGATCAAGCGGAAGGCCGAGAAGGTCATCATCGACCGGGCGTTGGCCGGGCTGAAGAAGCGGGTCGAGTCGGCCTGATCGCGGTCGTCGGCCGGGTGCGGGTGCGTTCTGGCTGATCGCGCAGTTCCCCGCGCCCCTTGAGGGGCGACTCGGTTACCGTTCCTTCCCATGCGCACCATCCTGATCATGGGCCCCGGCGGTAGCGGGCGTACCACGCTCGCCGCTGCCACCGCGGTCACCGCCGCCCGCGAGGGCACCCGCACCCTCGTCCTCAGTGCCGACCGCACCGACACCCTCGGTGCCGCGCTGGGGGTCGGCACGGGCCCGGCTCCGGTCGAAGCCGCACCGTGTCTCACCGCCTGGCGGCCCGACCCCGCTCAGGACTTCCGCAAGGACCTCACCGCCCTTCAGGACCGTGCCTCCTCCGCCCTGGATCTCCTCGGCGCCTCCCGGCTGGATCCCGAGGAACTCACGCCGCTGCCCGGTGCGGAGGAACTCGCCCTGCTGCGCGCCCTGCGCGACGCCGCGCTGTCGGAGTCGTACGACCTCCTCGTCGTCGACCTGCCGCCGACGCCGCAGGCCCTCGCCCTCCTCGCCCTGCCCGAGGAACTGCGCCGCTATCTGCGCCGTCTGCTGCCGCCCGAACGGCAGGCCGCCCGGGCCCTGCGGCCCGTCCTGGGACGGCTCGCCGGCGTTCCGATGCCCGCCGAGTGGCTGTACGAGACGGCCGGGCGCTGGGATCTGGAGCTGGCCGCCGTGGAGGCGATCGTCGCCGACCGCGACACCGTCGTACGGCTGGTCGCCGAGCCCGGCCCGGCCGGTGCCGACGCCGTCCGCACCGCCGGCCTCGGACTCGCCCTGCGCGGCCTGCGCACCGACGTCGTGGTCGCCAACCGCGTCCTGCCCGAGGCGTCCCCGGACACCTGGCTCGCCGGCCCCGTCGCCCAGCAGCGCAAGACGCTGGAGGAGTGGCGGGAGGCGCACGACCTGCGCACCGTCGCCCACCTAGGACGCGACCCGCGCGGCACCGACGACCTCACCGCCCTCGCGGTGCCCGGCGCCGAGCACACCGGCTCCCCGGTCGACTGGCCCGTGACCGACCGGCTCGGCGAGGACGGTGTGCTCGTCTGGCACATCCCGCTGCCCGGCGCCATACGCGAGGAACTCGACCTCGTCCGGCGGGGCGACGAACTGGTCGTCACCGCGGGGCGGTTCCGCCGTATCGTCCCGCTGCCCTCCGCGCTGCGCCGCTGCACCGTCGACGGGGCCGCCCTGCGCGAGGGCGAGCTGCGCATCCGTTTCGCACCCGACCCGAAACTGTGGCCGCAGGCCCGGTGAGCGCGGTACGCCCGTTCGGGTAACGTCGTAGAGACGAACCGTAGTCAGGAGTCCGTCATGAGCGAAGAGCTCCCCCCGTCCGACGCCGCCCGCGAAGAGGCCGTGGACGAGGTACGGGCGACCGACGCCGACGCCTGGGCGACCGCGTGCGCCGAGGACCTCGAGGCGGAGAAGGCCCGCCGCCGTGCTCAGTACGGCCCGCCCGCGGGTTCCGCGGCCGAGGAACTGAAGAAGCTCGTCGACGCCGTCGCGGACAAGCTGTCCGGCCTCGAGTCCCCGCTGTTCGGCGCGGTCGCCGGGCCCGCCGCCCAGCAGGTCGTCCGGCAGGTCGTCCAGCAGGCCAAGGACGCCGTGGAACCCGTCATCGAGCGCAATCCGGACGTCTTCGACCACCTCGCGGCGGCGGGGAACGAACTCCTCGCCGCCTACCGCTCCGCCGTCCAGGCCCAGGAGGGGCGCTGGACCGGCCGGGACGACGACACCGACCCCCGTGACCTGGACGAACGCCGCGACCGTGGCGACGACGACGGCCCCGGGGAACGCATCGACCTGGACTGAGCCCCCGGCCGAGCCCCCGGCCTCTCGGGTACCGTTGGCCGTAGCGGGGCTCGACCGAAACTGAGGGATTCATGGGACTCACCATCGGCGTCGACATCGGCGGCACGAAGATCGCGGCCGGCGTGGTCGATGAGGAAGGCAACATCCTCTCGACCCACAAGGTGCCGACCCCGGGCACGGCCGAGGGCATCGTGGACGCCATCGCCTCGGCGGTGGAAGGCGCCCGAGTCGGGCACGACATCGTCGGCGTGGGCATCGGCGCCGCCGGTTATGTGAACCGGCAGCGCTCCGAGGTCTACTTCGCGCCCAACATCCACTGGCGCAACGAGCCGCTCAAGGAGAAGGTCGAGGCCCGCGTGGGCCTTCCGGTGGTCGTCGAGAACGACGCCAACGCCGCGGCGTGGGGCGAGTACAAGTTCGGCGGGGGCAAGGGCCACCGCAACGTCATCTGCATCACCCTGGGCACTGGCCTCGGCGGCGGCATCATCATCGGCAACAAGCTGCGCCGCGGCCACTTCGGCGTGGCCGCCGAGTTCGGCCACATCCGCATGGTGCCGGACGGCCTGCTGTGCGGCTGCGGCTCGCAGGGCTGCTGGGAGCAGTACGCCTCGGGACGCGCGCTCGTCAGGTACGCCAAGCAGCGCGCCAACGCCACCCCGGAGAACGCCGAGATCCTGCTCGGCCTCGGCAACGGCACGCCCGAGGGCATCGAGGGCAAGCACATCTCCATGGCCGCCCGCCAGGGCGACCGTGTGGCCGTCGACTCCTACCGCGAGCTGGCCCGCTGGGTCGGCGCGGGCCTCGCCGACCTGGCCTCCCTCTTCGACCCCTCCGCGTTCATCGTGGGCGGCGGCCTCTCCGACGAGGGCGAACTGGTCCTCGGCCCGATCCGCAAGTCCTACAAGCGCTGGCTGGTCGGCGGCAACTGGCGCCCGGTGGCGGAGGTGAGGGCCGCCGAACTGGGCAACAAGGCAGGCCTGGTGGGGGCAGCGGACCTGGCGAGGGAACCCGACCCGATCATGTAACGCCCTTTCTTTGTCTTGGGGGCGCGGGGAACTGCGCGATCAGCCACATACGACCGGCACGCGCGCACAATCCTCGCGCCCCGAGCCATTGGGCGTAAATTGCTCACATGCCCCTGCTCCCCAACTCCCGTACCGAACCCGACGGTTCCGCGGTCATCAGGGTCCTCACCTACAACATCCGCTCGATGCGCGACGACACCGCCGCCCTGGCCCGTGTCATCAGGGCGTGCGAACCCGACCTGGTCCTGGTCCAGGAAGCCCCCCGCTTCTTCCGCTGGCGCAAGAAACTCGCCCGCCTGGCCCGCGCGGCCGACCTGGTGATCGTCACCGGCGGCGCCACCACCACCGGACCGGCGATCCTCAGTTCGCTCCGGGCGGGGGTGGAACGCACCGAGGACATCCTCCTGCCCCCCACCCCCGGCCTGCACCGCCGCGGCTTCGCCACCGCCGTCGTCCGGTTCGCCGGCACCCGGCTCGGCGTCCTGAGCTGCCATCTGTCGCTGCAGAAGGACGAGCGCTACGAGCAGGGCGGCATGCTCCTCGACCGGCTCGCCGGGATGGGCGTGGAGCACGCGATCGCCGGCGGCGACCTGAACGAGCGCCCGGACGGCCGCACCTTCCGCCGGCTGACCGACGGTCTCACCGACTGCTGGGCCGCCGCGCCCTGGGGCGGCGAGCACACCTGGACCCCCGCCGACCCCTACCAGCGCATCGACGCGATCTTCGCGACCAAGGGCATCGAGGTGCTGGGCTGCGGCGTGCCGTCCGGTCACCCCGGGGTGACCGGGACAGACCTGAGGGCGGCCACGGACCACCTCCCGGTCCTGGCCGCCCTCAAGGTGCCGGCCGGTTAGACGACCGCCCCGCGCCCCGGATCCTCGTCGTCCTCGTCGTCCGTCCGCATCCGCATCACCAGCGTCGCGAACCCGCCCAGGAACCCGCCGATCCCCGCCGTGGCCAGCCACCACTCCATCTCCCAGCCGAGCACCACGGCCAGCAGAAGCAGCACCGGACCGCCGAGCACGCCCAGCCAGGCGAACTTCGCGGTGACGTCGGCCGCGGGCAGCGGGGGCGGCTCCGGCGGCACGAAGTGGCCCTCGTCGTCCTCGTCGAAGTCGTCCTCGGCGGGCTCGGGCGCGGAGTAGTCACGCGGGCCGACGCCGGGTGCGAAGGAGACGGAGCCGCCCAGCGGCGTGGCCGGGGTGGCCGGGGTGGCCGGCTTGACCGGCTTGTCCCCGGGCCCCTTGGCCTCAGGTCCCTCGGGCTCGGCGGGCTTCGCCGCCTCCCCGGGGGCCCCGGCCGTGTCCACCAGGTCGTCGTTGGTCGGAGTCTCCAGCAGGGCCAGGTCCTCGATCGACTTGAAGGGCTTGGCGCCCGGCGGGTCCGGCGGCTCCTCGCCGTACGCGGCGACGATCGCGGCCCAGGCGGCCTCCTCGTCGAACGGGACGCCCTGCTCGTCCGGCTCACGGTCCTCGCGGTCCGAGTCGTGCTCAGCCACCTGCGGTCGTCCCTTCCTTGCCGAGACCGGGTTCCTTGCCGAGGCCGGACGCGAGCCGGCCGATGAACTCGACGCTCTCCTCGAAGATCCGGTCCGCGTCATGGTCCAACGTGGCGACGTGGTAGCTCTGTTCCAGGATGACCTCTTTCACATCCGTCGAGGAGATGCGGCTGAGGATGCGGGCGGAGTCGGCGGGCGGCACCACATGGTCCTGCGGGCTGCGCAGCAGCAGCACCGGCTGCGTGACCTGCGGCAGCTCGCCGTCGGCGATCCGGAAGAACTGGCGCAGGGAGTGCGCCGCGTGCAGCGGGACCCGGTCGTAGCCGAGCTCCCGGCTGTCCGGCTTGGCGATGTCGCTGGCGATGCCCTTCGTCGCGGGGACGAGGTGGCGGACCACCGGGAGCGCGTGCGCCGCCAGGCCGTGCACCTTGTTCGCGGGGTTGACGACCACCACGCCGCTGACGGCGTCGCCGTGCTTCGCGGCCAGCCGCAGGGCCAGGGCGCCGCCCATGGACAGACCGGCCACGAACACCTGCTCACGGCGCTCGCACAGGAGGCGCAGCTCGCGGTCCACCTCCGCGTACCAGTCCTGCCAGCCGGTGATCCGCAGGTCCTCCCAGCGGGTGCCGTGCCCGGGCAGCAGCGGCAGGGAGACGGTGAGGCCGCGCTCGGCGAGATGCTCCGCCCAGGGGCGCAGCGACTGCGGTGATCCGGTGAAACCGTGGCAGAGGAGGACGGCGACCTCCCCGCCCTCGTGGCGAAACGGCTCGGCTCCGGAAAGGACCGGCACCTTCGGCCTCCTGGTCGTGAGAAGGGACTGACACGATCACGGAATGTCACGGAACGTCATGGAGGGGGTCGCACGTCGTTCGCGGGACCTTCACCGTACGCGACCGCACTGACACCGACCAGGGCCGTCGGAGCCTTTGACAGCGCTCCGGGTTAAGGTCTGACCGACACATACAGGAGGCACTCGGTTGTTGTACGGCGCGATGAAGGTCGCTGTTGGGGGACCGCTGAAGGTCGCCTTCAGGCCCTGGGTGGAAGGCCTGGAGAACGTTCCCGCAGAGGGCGCCGCGATCCTGGCGAGCAACCACCTGTCCTTCTCGGACTCGTTCTTCCTGCCCGCGGTACTGGACCGCAAGGTCACGTTCATCGCGAAGGCCGAGTACTTCACCACGCCCGGTGTGAAGGGCCGGCTGACGGCCGCCTTCTTCAAGGGCGTCGGCCAGCTCCCCGTGGACCGCTCCGGTGCGCGCGGCGCGGGTGAGGCGGCCATCAAGAGCGGCATAGAGGTGCTGGAGCGCGGCGAGCTGTTCGGTATCTACCCGGAGGGGACGCGCTCGCCCGACGGGCGGCTCTACCGGGGCAAGCCGGGCGGCCTCGCGCGCGTGGCCCTCGCGACCGGCGCGCCCGTCCTGCCCGTCGCCATGATCGACACGGAGAAGATCCAGCCGCCCGGCAAGGTCATGCCGAAGCTGATGCGCCCGGGCATCCGGATCGGCAAGCCCCTGGACTTCAGCCGCTACCAGGGCATGGAGCACGACCGTTTCGTGCTGCGCGCCGTGACCGACGAGGTCATGTACGAGATCATGAAGCTCTCCGGCCAGGAGTACGTCGACATGTACGCGACGGCCATGAAGCGGCAGATCGCGGACGCGGCCAAGGCGGAGAAGGAAGCCGAGAAGGCGGCGAAGGCCGCACTCGCGCGGGCGGAGAAGGAACAGGCCGCGAAGGACAAGGCCCAGAGGGAACAGGCCGAGAAGGACCAGGCCGAGAAGGACCGGACGGAGCAGCGGCGGACCGAGCCCTAGTCGGGGCTCGAAGCCGGGGGGCGGGGAGATGGCCGAGCGCGAGCGAGTCATGAGGATGTCGGTCGAGCAGCCGCTGTGGCGTGCGCTGACCGGCTACCGGGTGCTGACGATGCTGTACGCGGTGGGCCTGTTCGCCACCGCCTACGACGAGTTCGCCCGCCCCTGGGTCGCCGTCGCCTACTACGCCGTACTGGGCGTATGGACCCTGGCCACCCTGCCCCGGGTCGCGAACGCCGCCGGCTGCACCAAGCGGTTCCTCACCGCCGACCTCACCATCGCGATCGCCGGCATCCTGCTCACGCCCGTCGCCGACGCGCACGAGCGGGTCCAGGCGGGCGGCCCGACCCTGCCGTCGATCTGGACCGCCGGAGCCGTCCTCGCCTTCGCCGTCAAGGGCGGCTGGCGCTGGGCGGCCCTCGCCTCCGGCCTCGTGGCCGTGGCCAACCTGGTCGAGCGCGGCACCCCGGCCCGCGACACCGTCCACAACGTCATCCTCGTCTGCATCGCCTCCATCGCCATCGGCTACGTGGTCGAGGTCGCCCGCGCCTCCGAGCGCACCCTCGCCCGCGCCCTGGAGATCGAGGCCGCCACCAGGGAGCGGGAGCGGCTCGCCCGGGACATCCACGACAGCGTGCTCCAGGTGCTGGCGATGGTGCAGCGGCGCGGGGCGGTGATCGGCGGCGAGGCGGCCGAGCTGGGCCGGATGGCGGGCGAGCAGGAAGTCGCGCTGCGCACCCTGGTCTCCGGCGGGCTCGTGCCCGTCTCCCGGGTCTCGGAGGACGCCGCCGAGGGAGCGGTCGTCCGGTCCGTCGACGAGGAGCCGCGGCAGAGCGGCCCGGTAGACCTGCGTGCCCTGCTCGCGCCGTACGCCGGGGCCAAGGTCAGCCTCGCCGAGCCCGGCGCGCCCGTGCCGCTGACCCCGGTCGCGGCCCGTGAGGTGGCCGCGGCCGTCGGGGCCGCCCTGGACAATGTCCGCAGGCACGCCGGGGAGCAGGCGCGCGCGTGGATCCTGGTCGAGGACGAGCCGGACGAGGTGATCGTCACCGTCCGGGACGACGGCCCCGGCATCCCGGAGGGGCGGCTCGCCCAGGCCGAGGGCGAGGGTCGGCTCGGTGTCGCCCTGTCGATCCGCGGCCGGCTGCGCGACCTCGGCGGCAGCGCGGAACTGGTCTCGGTGCCGGGCCAGGGCACGGAGGTCGAGCTGAAGGTACCGAAGGACGTGACGGAAGCGCGGGGGAAGGCGGAGCGGCGATGACGGAGACCACGGAGAACCCGCGGGGCCCGGCCGAGGACCCGATCAAGGTCATGGTGGTCGACGACCACCCCATGTGGCGCGACGCCGTCGCCCGTGACCTGGCCGAGTCGGGCTTCGAGGTGGTCGCCACCGCGGGCGACGGCGACCAGGCCGTGCGCCGCGCCAAGGCCGCCGCACCCGACGTCCTCGTGCTGGACCTGAACCTGCCCGCCAAGCCCGGCGTCCAGGTCTGCAAGGAGGTCGTCGCCGCCGACCCCGCGCTGCGCGTCCTGGTGCTGTCCGCGAGCGGTGAGCACGCCGACGTCCTGGAGGCCGTGAAGTCCGGCGCGACCGGCTACCTGCTGAAGTCGGCCTCTACGGGGGAACTCCAGGACGCGGTGCGCCGCACGGCCGTCGGCGACCCGGTCTTCACCCCCGGCCTCGCCGGGCTGGTCCTCGGCGAGTACCGCCGCCTGGCCTCCGAACCCGCCTCCGCCCCGGACACCGACGAACCGAAGGCGCCCCGGCTCACCGACCGCGAGACCGAGGTGCTGCGCCTGGTCGCCAAGGGCCTGAGCTACAAGCAGATCGCCGAGCGCCTGGTCATCTCCCACCGCACGGTGCAGAACCACGTCCAGAACACCCTCGGCAAGCTCCAGCTGCACAACCGGGTCGAGCTGGTCAGGTACGCGATAGAGCGCGGCCTCGACGACGAGTGAGGCGCACGTCACACTGACCCTTCGTCAGGCACCTGCGGCGAAGGGACTGTTCCATGCGCGTCGGAGTACTGACCGGAGGCGGCGACTGCCCCGGCCTCAACGCCGTCATCCGGGCCATCGTCCGCAAGGGCGTGCAGGAGTACGGCTATGACTTCACCGGCTTCCGGGACGGCTGGCGAGGACCCCTGGAAGGCGACACCGTCCGACTCGACATTCCCGCCGTGCGCGGCATCCTGCCCCGCGGCGGCACCATCCTCGGCTCCTCGCGGACCAACCCGCTGAAGGAGGAGCACGGCATCCGCCGTATCAAGGAGAACCTCGCCGAGCTGGAGGTCGAGGCGCTCATCGCCATCGGCGGCGAGGACACCCTGGGCGTGGCCGCCCGGCTGTCCGGCGACCACGGCGTGCCCTGCGTCGGCGTCCCGAAGACCATCGACAACGACCTGTCCGCCACCGACTACACCTTCGGCTTCGACACCGCGGTCGGCATCGCGACCGAGGCGATCGACCGGCTGCACACCACCGCCGAGTCCCATATGCGGGTCCTGGTCGTCGAGGTGATGGGCCGGCACGCCGGCTGGATCGCCCTCCACTCCGGCCTGGCCGGCGGCGCGAACGTCATCCTCATCCCCGAGCAGCGCTTCGACGTCGAGCAGGTCTGCGCCTGGGTGACGTCCCGCTTCAAGGCCTCGTACGCGCCGATCGTCGTCATCGCCGAAGGGGCGATGCCGAAGGACGGCGACATGGTCCTCAAGGACCAGACGCTGGACTCCTTCGGGCACGTCCGCCTCTCCGGCGTCGGCGAGTGGCTGGCCAAGCAGATCGAGAAGCGCACGGGCAAGGAGGCCCGTACCACGGTCCTGGGCCACGTCCAGCGCGGCGGCACCCCCAGCGCCTTCGACCGCTGGCTCGCCACCCGCTTCGGCCTGCACGCCATCGACTGCGTCCGCGACCGCGACTTCGGCACGATGGTCGCCCTGCGCGGCACGGACATCGTCCGGGTCCCGATCGCCGACGCGACGGCCCGCCTGAAGACGGTGGACCCCACGCTGTACGAGGAGGTCGGCGTCTTCTTCGGCTGACCGGGACACGGACGTCCGGGGGCACCGGCCCCCGGACGGCTACACGGTCGTGTTGCGCAACCGCCCCACCAGCTCCTGCACGACCGCCGCGCCGTTCAGCGTCAGGACCGACTCGGGATGGAACTGCACACCGGCGAACCCGGGCCCGCGCACGGCGTGCACCTCGCCGTTCGCGGCCCGGCTGACCTCGACGCCGTGCGCGGCCAGCTCCTGGTGGGCCTCTTCGTCGCAGCGCGCCACGAAGCTGTTGTAGAAGCCGACGGTCTCGCGCCGCCCGAACAGCTCGATCTCCGTCTGCGCGCCCTGGTACGGCACGTCCTTCCGTACGATCTCCAGCCCCAGCTCGGCCGCGATCAGCTCGTGCCCGAGGCAGACACCCAGCACGCCGTGCGGATGGCCGCGGACGACCTCGGCGGTGAGGCCCCGCAGGATCCGCATCTTGGGGTCGGTGAGATCTGCGGGGTCCCCGGGACCCGGGCCGAGCACCACCGGCCCCTCGTGCGCGAGCACCGCCTCCCGCAGCCCTGCCTCGTCGTACCGCCGGACGGTCACCTCCAGACCGCTCGAGCGCAGCACATGCGCGAGCATCGCCGTGAAGGTGTCCTCGCCGTCGACGACCAAGGCGTGCCCGGTGAGCCCCTCGGAGCGCTCCTGCATCCGCAGCCAGAACGGCGCCAGCGACGCCCGGCGCCCGTCGAGCGCGGCACGCACGCGTGGATCCTCGGCGAGCTTCGGCCGCACGGCCTCCGCACGCGGCCTGCCCGGCCGTACGCCCAGGGCCGCCAGCACCCCCGCCGCCTTCGCATGCGTCTCCGCGACCTCACTCGCCGGGTCGGACCCGCGCACGAGCGTGGCACCCACCGGCACCCGCAGCCCGCCGTCCGCGTCGATGTCGGCGGTACGGATGAGGATGGGGGAGTCGAGGGTCTGCGCCCCGCCGGAATCCCGCCCGAGGAGGGCCAGCGCCCCGGCGTAGTAGCCACGCCCCCCGACCTCGTGCCGCTCGATCACCCGGCAGGCGTTCTGCACCGGCGAGCCGGTGACGGTCGCCGCGAACATGGTCTCCTTCAGCACCTCCCGCGCGTCCAGCGAGGACTTCCCGCGCAGCTCGTACTCGGTGTGCGCGAGGTGCGCCATCTCCTTCAGCCGGGGCCCCACCACGACGCCGCCCATGTCGCCGACGGTGCACATCATCTTGAGCTCCTCGTCGACGACCATCGACAGCTCCTCGATCTCCTTGCCGTCGGCGAGGAAGCCGAGCAGATGCTCCGGCGTCGGCCCCCCGGCGGGGTAGCGGTAGGTGCCGCTGATCGGGTTCATGACGACCGTGCCGCCGGACATCCGGACGTGCACCTCCGGGCTCGCCCCGACCAGCGTCCGGTCCCCGGTGTGCACGACGAACGTCCAGTACGCGCCCCGCTCGCCCTCCAGGAGCCGCCGGAACAGCGCCAGCGCGTCGGCCCGGCCGAACCCGGGGATCTCACCCTCGTACGTCCGCCGGATCACGAAGTTCGCGCCCTCGCCCCGCCCGATCTCCTCCCGCAGCACCCGCCCGACGATCTCCGCGTACTCCTCGTCGCCGACGTCGAAGCCACCGCCCTCGACCCGTACGTCATGCCCCGGGAGCTGTCCCAGGGCGTCGGCCAGCGGGATCTCGTACGACTCCTCGGGCGTCAGCACCGCCAGGGGCGTGCCGTCGTCGCGGACGTCGAAGCCGCGCTCGCGGATCTGCCGGAAGGGGACGAGCGCGAGGCCCTCGCCGGGGAGGTCCGCGAGACGGTCGTACGTGGCGACCGGGCCGACCAGGACCTCGACCTGATCATGGTCCTGGCCCGGGGTGCGGCGGCGCAGCAGCGCGAAGGGGCGCGGATCGTGAAGGAGCTGTGCCAGGTCCATGGTTCCTCTTCCGTCGATGTCGATCGATGCCGGTGAGGAACGGGCCCCGGAAACGCCGAAGGCCGCCCCTCGGGCGGCCTTCGCGAAGTCTGTCGTACGCGCAGTCAGCGGGCCGCCGGATGAGCGGTCCACCACCAGGTCTGGGTCGAGTGCGCGAACATGCGACGCACCCTATCCCATGTCCGAGGAGCGTACGCGGTGTCTCAATTGCTGGGCATGGGTCAGGACGCCCGACACGACCCCGTAATGTTGAGGTCGTGACCGTGAACGCTAAGACCAGCGCGAGTGCTGGCAACACCTGGCGAGACCTGCCCGCGGCGCAGCAGCCCGAGTACCCCGACACCGAGGCTCTGCGCGCAGTCGTTGCGGACCTCGAGTCGTATCCGCCGCTCGTCTTCGCGGGCGAGTGCGACCAGCTGCGTGCCCGGATGGCGGCCGTCGCCAAGGGAGAGGCGTTCCTCCTCCAGGGCGGCGACTGCGCCGAGGCCTTCGACGCGGTGTCCGCGGACCACATCCGCAACAAGCTGAAGACGCTGCTCCAGATGGGCGCCGTGCTCACGTACGCCGCGTCCGTGCCCGTGGTGAAGGTCGGCCGGATCGCCGGCCAGTACTCCAAGCCGCGCTCCAAGGGCACCGAGACCCGCGACGGCGTGACCCTGCCGACCTACCGCGGCGACTCGGTCAACGGCTTCGACTTCAACGAGGCCGCCCGCATCCCGGACCCCGAGCGCCTGAAGCGGATGTACCACGCGTCCGCCTCCACGCTGAACCTGGTGCGCGCCTTCACCACCGGCGGCTACGCCGACCTGCGCCAGGTGCACGCCTGGAACCAGGACTTCGTGAAGTCGTCCCCGTCGGGGCAGCGCTACGAGCAGCTCGCCCGCGAGATCGATCAGGCGCTGAACTTCATGCACGCCTGCGGGGCCGACCCGGAGGAGTTCAAGACGGTCGAGTTCTACGCCTCGCACGAGGCGCTGCTGCTCGACTACGAGTCCGCCCTGACCCGGGTCGACTCGCGCACCGGACACCTCTACGACGTCTCCGGGCACATGGTGTGGATCGGCGAGCGCACCCGGCAGCTGGACCACGCGCATGTCGAGTTCGCCTCGAAGATCCGCAACCCGATCGGCATCAAGCTGGGCCCGACGACCACGGCCGAGGACGCGCTGCAGTACATCGAGCGCCTCGACCCGGAGCGTGAGCCGGGCCGGCTGACCTTCATCGTCCGCATGGGCGCCGACAAGGTCCGCGACAAGCTCCCCGAGCTGGTCGAGAAGGTCACCGCCTCGGGCGCCACCGTGGCCTGGGTGACCGACCCGATGCACGGCAACACCTTCGAGGCGGCCTCCGGGCACAAGACCCGCCGCTTCGACGACGTGCTCGACGAGGTCAAGGGCTTCTTCGAGGTCCACAAGGCGCTCGGCACCCACCCGGGCGGCATCCACGTGGAGCTGACCGGCGACGACGTCACCGAGTGCGTGGGCGGCGGTGACGAGATCTTCGTCGACGATCTGCACCAGCGCTACGAGACGGCCTGCGACCCGCGGCTCAACCGCAGCCAGTCGCTCGACCTGGCGTTCCTCGTGGCCGAGATGTACAGGGACCAGTAACGGGCTCGCCTGTTACCCGGGCATGGACTGGGGCGCGGATCACAGGATCCGCGCCCCTCTCCACTTTTGTGGCTCCGGCCCGGCGGGTAAGGTTAGGTTAGCCTCACCGATTAACGGGGACGGCACCAGGAAACAACCCGCCGGGAGGTGAGCCGCGTGTACATCTGCAGTTGCTTCGGGATCACCGAGCAGCAGGTCAAGCAGCACGCGGACAGCGGTGCCTGCACCCCCCGCCAGATAGCCTCCGCCTGCAAGGCGGGCACGGACTGCGGGTCGTGCGTACGCCGTATCCAGGCGATCCTCGGCAGGGGTGCGTGCCCTCGCCGCGATCTGGCCGACCGGGGCGAGCCGGTGCTCTCGGAACTGGAAGGCGCCGCCTAGGCAGCTCCTAGCTGGGCTGCTCGATCTGCTGCGCGATGTACAGCGCCTCGCCGAGCTTCTCGATGAGCTCGAGCTGCGTGTCCAGATAGTCGATGTGGTGCTCCTCGTCCTCGAGGATCGACTCGAAGAGGTTCGCGGACGTGATGTCGCCCTTGGTACGCATCACCTCGATGCCCCGCTTGAGACGGTCGATCGCCTCGACCTCGACCTGCCGGTCGGCCTGGAACATCTCGGTGACCGTCTGCCCGACCCGGACATGGAAGAGCCGCTGGTAGTTGGGCAGGCCGTCCAGCATGAGGATGCGCTCGGTGATCTTGTCCGCGTGCTTCATCTCATCGATGGACTCTTCACGCGTGTACTTGGCGAGCTTGGTCCAGCCTTTGTTGTCCTGGATCCGGTAGTGCAGCCAGTACTGGTTGATCGCCGTCAGCTCGCCGGTCAACTGCTCGTTAAGGAATTCGAGGACCTCGGGGTCGCCCTGCATCGCAGAGGCTCCTTCCACGCGTAAGAACTGGCAGGTTGCGCCGCATGATTCCACCGCGGAAGAAGATCGTCCAGTAAGTCTTCACTTAGTAAGTAAGGGCATGCTTAGTTCGCATTGCCCCGTTTTGGAATGGCCCGGGTCAGGGGCATCACCCGAGGTCTGTCAGGATGGACACATGGGTCAGCCGGTGGGACGCGAATCGGGAGAAGGGCGCGATTCAGCAGGAGCGACGCAGCCCGGGCTTCCGCCGGGACAGCGATTGCAGCGCGGCTGGCCGGTCACGCACTACGGTCCCGTCCCCAAGTTCCGGCCCGAGCGCTGGGAGTTCAGGGTCTTCGGCGCCACCGCCGGCGGCGGCAAGCACTGCTGGACCCACGAGGAGTTCACGGCCCTGCCGTACACCACCGTCGTGGCCGATCTGCACTGCGTCACCAAGTTCAGCATGCTGGGCGCCGAGTGGGGCGGGGTCCCCGCGCGCACCATCCTCGACATCGCTCCGCCCGCGGACGACGTCACCCATGTGATGGTGTGGGCCGAGTACGGATTCAGCTCCAACCTCCGGCTGTCCGACTTCGCCTCCGAGCAGGCCCTGTTCGCCACCCACAAGGACGGCGAACTCCTCACCGCCGAGCACGGCTTCCCGCTGCGCCTGATCGTGCCCCACCTGTACGCCTGGAAGGGCCCCAAGTGGGTGCGCGGCGTGGAGTACATGACCGCCGACCGGCGCGGCTTCTGGGAGGAGCGCGGCTACCACAACGTCGGCGACCCGTGGCAGGAGCAGCGCTACTCGTACCAGGAGGAGCCCGGGGACGGGCCCGACCTCTGATCTGAGGCCGTCAGCAGTCGCGCAGCTTCTTCAGCCGCTCCACGTCCGCCGCGTGCCCCTCCTTGCCGCCCGGCGTCTCGATGATCAGCGGCACGCCCTCGGTCGCGGGGTGCGTCATCAGGGCCCGGAACGGGTCCTCGCCGATGTGGCCGACGCCGATGTTCTCGTGCCGGTCCTTGTGCGCGCCCACCACGTCCTTGGAGTCGTTGGCGTGGATCAGTTTCAGCCGGCCCTCGCCGACCGTGTCCACCAGCAGGTCCAGCGTCTGGTGCATGCCGCTCGGGCCGGTCAGGTCGTGCCCGGCGGCGAAGATGTGGCAGGTGTCCAGGCACACGCCGAGCATCGGGTGGGAGTCCAGCGCCTCGAAGTACGGGCCGAAGTCCCAGGTCCGCGAGCACAGCGAGGCGCCCTGGCCGGCGGTCGACTCCAGCAGCAGATACGGGTCGTCGTCATGGGTCAGCTCGTCCAGCAGCGGCAGCAGGTGCTCGCGCACCTGCTTCAGCGCCACGGACTGCTCCCGGCCGCCCGTCGCGCTGCCGGTGTGCACGACCACGCCCAGCGCCCCGATCTCCCGCCCGCGGCGCAGCGAGTGCCGCAACGACTCCACCGACCGCTCCACCGTCGCCTCGGTGTGCGAGCCGAAGTTGATCAGGTAGGGGGCGTGCACGTACGCCGGGATCGACTCGGCCTCGCACACCGCGCGGAACGCCTCGTCCTGCTTGGGGTTCCCGGCCGGTGTGGCCCAGCCGCGCGGGTTGGCGACGAAGACCTGGACGGTCTCCGCCTTCAGATCACGGGCGTACGACAGACCGACGGAGTGCAGCCCACCGGCCACGGGGACATGGCCGCCCACCGGGTTGCGGGAGGGGCCGGACAGCTGATTGTTCACCCGTTCAGGGTGTCATGCGGCCGGCCCTGCCCCGTCCACGGGCTCCCTGCCCGCGCCCGTCACCTGATCTTGATGGTGATCGTCGAACCCTTGGGCGCGGTCTGGCCGCCCTCGACGGACTGCCCCTTGACCTCGTCGCCGAACAGCCCGAGCAGACCGCGGTCCTCGTCGACCTGGAACCCGGCGCTCTCCAGTGCCTGCGTGGCGTCGTCGACGGTGTCGCCGACCACGTCCGGGACCTCGATCATCTCGGGGCCCTTGGACAGCGTCAGCGTCACCGTGTCGCCCCCGGCCGCCCGGCCGCCGGCGTTCGGGGTCTGCTTGACGACCTGGCCCTTGTCGAACTCGGAGGAGTTGACCCGCTCGGTGGCGACCCTCACCTTGAGCCCGGCGTCCTGGAGCTGCGCCCGGGCGTCGGCTTCGTCCGCGCCGGTGACATCGGGGATGTCGATGGGGCTGCCCTTGCTGACGACCAGCGCGACGGCGGTGCCCGCGCGCACCTTCGTGCCGTCGGCGGGCCGCGCGGAGATCACCGAGCCCTTCGGCACGTCCTCGCTGAACTCCCGGGTGACCATGCCCGGCTCAAGACCGTCCTCCTTCAGCTGGGCCCGCGCCTTGGCCAGCTGCTGGCCCTCCAGGGCGGGCACGCGCACGGTCTCGGGGCCGTCGGAGACGGTGATGCTCACCGAGTCGTTGCCACGGATGCGCGTCCCGGACTTCGGGTCGGAGCTGATGATCTGGCCCCGCTCCACGGTGTCGCTGTAGGCGTGCTCGACCTTGCCGAGATCCAGCCCGGCGTCCTCCAGCCGGCTCTCGGCCTCGGTCTGCGTCTTCGCCAGCAGCGGGGGGACCTCGGTGAACTGGCCCGAGTTGATGTACCAGATGCCGCCGCCGAGGCCCAGCACCAGCAGCACGGCGACGACGATCGCCAGCGGACCGCGCCGGGACCCCGGGCGGCGCCGGGACGGCGGGGGCGGCGGGGACTCGAAACGGCTGGTGCGGTTGAGCGCCGCCTCGGACGTCTCGTCGTCCTCGTTGACCGGCAGCGGGCGCAGGGTCCCCAGCGCGCGCGGGATCACGCTCGTACGGTCGTCGGCGCCGTCGTGCTCCGCGGAGAGCGCCTGCGGCGGCACCATGTCCAGCTGCTCCGCGCTCAGCCCGGCGCGACCGTCGCGGACCCGCGCGAGCAGCGCCACCGCGTCGTGCGGGCGGATGTCCGGGGTGCGGGCGGTCGCCGAGGCGACCATCTCGTCCAGCTCGTAGGCCAGACCGGGTACGGCGGCCGACGGCGGCGGGACGTCCTCGTGCAGGTGCTTGTACAGGATCACGGCCGGGGAGTCCGCGTCGTGCGGCTTGTCGCCGGTCAGCATCTCGTACAGCATCACCCCGCACGCGTACACGTCGACGCGGGGGTCCGCGGTGCCGTTCTCTATCTGCTCGGGTGCGAGGTACGCGACCGTGCCGAGCACGGTCCCTGTGGTGTTCGTCACCGTGTCCACGGCACGGACGAGTCCGAAGTCGGCGACCTTCACCCGGCCGTCGTCCCCTATCAGGACGTTCTCGGGCTTCATGTCCCGGTGCACGAACCCGGCGCGGTGGGCGGCGCCCAGCGCGGCCAGCACCGGCTCCAGGATGTCCAGGGCGGCCCGCGGCTGCAGGGCCCCGCGCTCGCGCAGTACGTCCCGCAGGGTGCAGCCCGCGACGTACTCCATGGCGAGATAGACGTACGAGCCGTCGGTGCCCTGGTCGAAGACCTGCACCACGTTCGGATGGGCCAGTCGGGCGACGGACTTCGCCTCGCGGATGAACCGCTCGACGAACGAGCCGTCGACGGCGAGCGAGGGGTGCATCACCTTGAGCGCGAGAACGCGGTCCAGCCGGGTGTCCACAGCCCGGTAGACCGTCGCCATCCCGCCGACGGCGATCCGCGCGTCGATGCGATACCGGCCGTCGAGCACCTGCCCGACCAAGGGGTCCTGAAGGGTCGTGTCCACGGAGGCGAGTGTACGAGCCACGACCGACAGCCCGCCGCCCCGTCCGGATTCGGGCCGGTACTGCGACTGACCTGTGACGTGTGTCCCGGGCCGTGGCCCCCGGTCACCGGAAGGCGGGCCGCTCCGGGTCCAGTACGGCCACGCCCTCCGTCGGGGACGACGCCTCCGCGAAATGCCGCCGCGGGATGCGCCCGGCCCGGTACGCCAGCCGCCCCGCCTCCACGGCATGCCGCATCGCGTCGGCCATCAGGACCGGCTCCTGCGCCCGCGTCACCGCCGAGGCGAGCATCACACCGGCGCAGCCCAGCTCCATCGCCAGCGCCGCGTCGGACGCCGTACCGGCGCCGGCGTCGAGGATCACCGGCACGCGCGCGTGCTCGACGATCAGCTGGAAGTTGTGCGGGTTGCGGATGCCGAGCCCGGAGCCGATCGGCGAGCCGAGCGGCATGATCGCCGCACAGCCGGCGTCCTCCAGCTTCCGCGCAAGCACGGGGTCGTCATTGGTGTACGGCAGCACCGTGAACCCGTCGTCGACCAGCGTCTCGGCCGCCTCCAGCGTCTCGATCGGATCCGGCAGCAGTGTGCGCTCGTCGGCGATGACCTCCAGCTTGACCAGGTCCGTGCCGAGGGCCTCGCGCGCGAGACGGGCCGTGAGGACGGCCTCTCCGGCGGTGAAACAGCCCGCCGTGTTGGGCAGCACCCGGATACCGAGCCGGTCCAGGACGGACAGCACCGAACCGTGCACCGAGGGGTTCACCCGGCGCATCGCGACCGTCGTCAGCTCCGTCCCGGAGGCGACCAGGGAACGCTCCAGCACATCGAGGCTGGGCGCCCCGCCCGTGCCCATGATCAGTCGGGACGTGAAGGACGTACCACCGAGGACAAACGGATCGCCGGCCATGGTCAGCCTCCTTGGACGGCGGTGAGGACTTCCACGCGGTCTCCCTCGGCGAGGGACGTGGCCGGCCACTGCGCGCGCGGGACGACGGTTTCGTTGAGGGCGGCGGCCACTCCGGAGGGTGAGGCGGTGAGCGACCTCACGACGGTGTCGAGAGCCGTGCCGGGCCGGACGTCCCGGGGCTCCCCGTTGACGGAGATGTTCATACGGGCTGCTCCGTGAGTGCGGTGGCGGTACTGAAGCGCTTCGGGGTGAAGGGGCGGGCTTCCTCGGGGAGTTCGCCCGCCGTCAGGACGTGCGCCATGGCGTCGCCGGTCACCGGGGTGAGCAGGACACCGTTGCGGTAGTGCCCGGTGGCCAGCAGCAGACCCTCCAGGCCGGTCGGGCCGAGCAGCGGCGCGTTGTCGGGGGAGCCGGGCCGCAGTCCGGCGCGGGTCTCCGTGAACGGCAGCTCGGTGATGCCCGGGACCAGCTCGTGCGCGTCGCGCAGCAGCTCGTACACGCCGCCCGCCGTCACGGTGGTGTCCCAGCCCGTTTCCTCGCTGGTCGCCCCGATGACCAGCTCGCCGCTCTCGCGCGGCACCAGATAGACATGGCTGCCGCGCACGACCGCGCGCACGGTCCGGCTCAGGAAGGGCCCGTGCCGCCCCGGCATGGTCAGCCGTACGACCTGCCCCTTCACCGGCCGCACGGGAGGCAGTACGTCCTCGGGGACGCCCGCGAGCCGTCCGCTGAGGCTGCCCCCGGCCAGCACCACCTGCCCGGCGTCCAGGGCGGTCCCGTCGGCCGTGACGACGCCCGCGGCCCGGTCCCGCACGACGGTGAGCCGCTCCGCCCATGCCCGGTGGAAGACCACCCCCGCCCGTTCGCACGCCGTCACCAGCGCCCCGGACAGCCGCCGCGGGTCGATCTGGTGGTCGCCGTCGACGCGCAGCCCGCCGCGCACGCCCGGCGCGAGCATCGGCTCCAGGCGACGGCACTCCCGCCCCGACAGCCACTGCGACTCCAGGCCGGACTGTTGCTGCAGGGCGTGCAGTTCGCGCAGATGCGCCCGGTCGTCGGCGTCCAGGGCGACGGCGAGCGTGCCGCAGCGGCGGTAGCCGAGGTCGTGGCCCGTGAGGTCGGTGAGCTCGGCCGCGAAGTCCGGGTAGCGCCGGGCGGAGGCGAGGTTCAGACCGAGCAGGGTCTGCTCGCCGTAGTGCAGTTCCGTGACGGCGGCCAGCATGCCGGCCGCCACCTGCGCGGCCCCGCCGCCCGGCTCGGGGTCCACCACGGCCGTGGTGAGCCCGCGTTGTGCGGCCCGCCACGCGGTGACCAGGCCGATGATGCCGCCCCCGATGACGAGGACGTCTGACGTTCGCGTACGCGGCATGGGCGTCCAGCCCCTCCCTTCGCCGGCATGACCCGGATCAGGTTCGTACGGTCGGAGGCCGCCAGCCTCCCTCTCAGCCCGGTGCGTCCGGGCTCCCGCGAGTGCTCTACGTTGGCCACCCTAGCCCGATGCCGTATGTCGCAGTAAGGGAGCCTCCGTCCATGGCCCGATCCCTCGACGGTCTTCTCCTCGCCCCGGTCGCCGACCAGGCCCCGGGCCAGGTGGGGACCCGCACCCGGTTCACGTACCACGAGAAGGACGGCGAGATCTGGGCCGAGTACTCGGGCGGCGACGTCGTACGCGGCCACCTCGTGGGTACCCGGGAAGGTGACCGGCTGGACTTCCGGTACGTACAGCTCAAGCAGGACGGAACCACCTCCTCGGGGCACTGTGTGTCGACGGTCGTGGAGCTGCCCGACGGGCGGGTGAGGCTGGAGGAGACGTGGGAGTGGGAGTCGCAGCGGGGCAGCGGGACGAGCGTTGTGGAGCAGGTCACTGCGCATGAGCACTGACTGACAAAACGTCAGTTGTCTATGGTGATCAGGTGAGCGAGCAGACGCAGGAAGCAGGTCCGTCCGCGCCGCGGCGCGTGGTCGTGGCGGGTGCGGGCATGGCCGGTGTGCAGACCGCGGTCGCCCTGCGGGAGCAGGGCTTCAGCGGCACCGTGATCCTCATCGGCGCCGAGCCCCACCAGCCGTACGACCGGCCCCCGTTGTCCAAGGCCGTCCTGCTCGGCAAGGCCGAGGGCTCCGCCTTCGACCTCGACTTCGAGGCCCTCGGCATCGAGCTGCGGCTCGGCTGCGAGGTGCTGGGCCTGCGCCCCGGCGATCACGAGCTGGACACCGAGGACGGGCCCGTGCCGTACGACGCCCTCGTCGTCGCGACCGGCGCCGAGCCGGTCCGGCTGCCCGGCGCGGAGGGCGTGCCGGGCGTGCATCTGCTGCGCACCCTGGACGACGCCGAGCGGCTGCGGCCCGTGCTGGCCCGCAAGCACGACATCGTGGTCGTCGGCGCGGGCTGGATCGGCGCGGAGTTCGCCACCGCCGCGCGCGAGGCCGGCTGCGCGGTGACCGTCGTGGAGGCCGCCGAACGGCCGCTCGCCGGGGCGCTGCCCGCCGAGGTCGCGGCCCCGATGGCCGGCTGGTACGCCGACGCGGGTGCGGTGCTGCGCACGCACGCGCGCGTGGAGCGCGTCGAGCCCGGGGCGGTGCTCCTCGACGACGGCACGCGGCTGCCGGCGGGCGCGGTCGTGGTCGGCATCGGCGCCCGCCCCGCCACGGCGTGGCTCGCCGGCTCCGGAGTGGAGCTCGGTGCCCAGGGCGAGATCGTGTGCGACCGGCACCTGCGTACGTCGGTGCCGGACGTGTACGCGGTCGGCGACTGCGCATCCTTCCCCTCGGGGCGGTACGGCGAGCGCCTGCTGGTCCACCACTGGGACAACGCCCTCCAGGGGCCGCGCACGGTGGCCCTGAACATCGTCGGCCGGGCCTCGGGGGAGACCCCGGCGGTGTACGACCCGGTGCCGTATTTCTGGTCCGAGCAGTTCGGGCGGTTCGTGCAGTACGCCGGGCACCATGCCGGTGCCGACACGACCCTGTGGCGGGGCGACCCGGCCGGGCCGGCCTGGACGGTCTGCTGGCTCCGCGGCGACCGCCTGGTCGCCCTGCTGGCGGTGGGCCGGCCCCGGGACCTGGCGCAGGGGCGTCGCCTGATCGAGTCGGGCGCCGCCATGAATCCGGTGCTGCTGGAGGACCCGGCCAGGCCGCTGAAGGCGGCCACGGCGTAGCTGTCGGGGGAAGTGCGGGGGCCCGTTGTCCGCCCAGGTGGGCCGGGCTGACTTCCGACTGTCAGTGGGGGATGGCAGGCTGGTTTCCGTGACCGAGATTGACGCAAAGATCGATGCTCTCGTCCCCGCCTGGCTCACCCTCCCCGACATCGCCGAACAGTTCGATGTCGAGGTGACGCGTGTGCGGCAGCTGGTCAAGGACGGCCAGCTCATCGCCGTACGCCGAGGTGAGAACCGCGCGCTGCACGTCCCCGCCGCCTTCATCGACGGGGACAAGGTCGTCAAGGGCCTGTCCGGGACCTTGACGCTCCTGCGGGACGACGGCTTCACGGACGAGGAGATGCTGGAGTGGCTCTTCACCCCCGACCCGAGCCTGCCCGGCACCCCGGCGCAGGCACTGAGTGAGAATCGCGGCACGGAGGTGAAGCGCCGCGCCCAGGCGCTCGCGGTCTGACCCGACCTCGACCGAACAACCGTCCGGTGCCGTGCGAGCGGGGCCGGACCTGAAGATCTGCCCGGTGTGAGGGCCGGGGCCCGTGGGGCCACGGTCCTGGGGTGGCTCGCGCCCCGCTCGGGGCGTGGGCCACCGCCCGCCCGGCGCAGACACCGGCACGGGCGCCCTGGGTGCCCGGCAGTTCCACAGGCCCGGGTGCGTCTCGCGCCCTTACGCCACAGGCCAGGGGTGCGTCTCGCACCCGTTCACCATGGCCCCGGGTGCGTCTCGCACCTCAACGCCACCGCCACCGGCACGGGTGTCCGCACCCGCCGCCACCGATACCCAGGGGGCCACGCATGCCCGACACCGCCACCACCGCACGGGCCCAGCTCGCCGACGCCCGGGTCTACCTCTGCACCGACGCCCGCAAGAGGCAGGGTGATCTCGAGGAGTTCCTCGATGCCGTGCTGGTCGGCGGGGTCGACATCGTGCAGTTGCGGGACAAGGGCATGGAGGCGGGCGAGGAGCTGGAGCACCTGGCCGTCTTCGCCGACGCCTGTGCCCGGCACGGCAAGCTCCTCGCGGTGAACGACCGCGCCGACGTCGCCCACGCCGCCGGCGCCGACGTGCTGCACCTCGGCCAGGGCGACCTCCCGGTCCCGGCGGCCCGCGCGATCCTCGGCGACGACGTCCTGATCGGCCGCTCCACACACGCCGAGTCAGAGGCCGCCGCGGCCGCCGCCCAGGACGGCGTGGACTACTTCTGCACCGGCCCGTGCTGGCCCACCCCCACCAAGCCCGGCCGCCACGCCCCCGGCCTGGACCTGGTCCGGTTCACCGCCGCCCTCGGCACCGAGTGCCCCTGGTTCGCCATCGGCGGCATCGACCTCGGCAACCTCGACCAGATCCTCGATGCGGGCGCCCGGCGCGTCGTCGTCGTACGGGCGATCACCGAGGCCGACGACCCGGGTGCGGCGGCCACCGAGTTCGCGAAGAGGCTGCGGGAGAAGTAGTACGCCGGTCGGCCGGATGTCCAGGGGCCGGATGTCCAAGGGGTGGACAGTAAGTACGCAAATCGGGCAAATATCGATGCCCGGTTGGGTGACCGACCGCCCCTGGCTAACCTGCCGGTATGGCCCTCGGCACCGCATCCATCAGGTCGGACCACGCACCCACCGTCCGAGACATGCTCGCGACAGGCAAGACGACGTACTCGTTCGAGTTCTACGCGCCCAAGACCCCGAAGGGCGAGCGGAACCTGTGGAACGCCCTGCGCCGGGTCGAAGCGGTGGCGCCCGACTTCGTCTCCGTGACCTACGGCGCGGGCGGTTCCACCCGCGCGGGCACGGTCAAGGCGACCGAGGCGATCGCCTCCGACACCACCCTCACCCCGATCGCGCACCTGACGGCCGTCGACCACTCGGTCGCCGACCTGCGCAACATCATCGGCCAGTACGCCGACGCCGGGATCCGCAACATGCTCGCCCTGCGCGGCGACCCGCCCGGCGACCCGATGGGCGACTGGGTGGCGCACCCGCGCGGCCTCGCCTATGCCGCCGAACTGGTCGAGCTGATCAAGGCGTCCGGCGACTTCTGCGTGGGCGTCGCCGCCTTCCCCGCGATGCATCCGCGTTCCAGCGACTGGGACGCCGACGTCCGCCACTTCGTGGACAAGTGCCGCGCGGGCGCGGACTACGCGATCACGCAGATGTTCTTCCAGCCGGAGGACTATCTGCGGCTGCGCGACCGGGTCGCGGCAGCGGGCTGCGACACCCCGATCATCCCCGAGATCATGCCCATCGCCAGTGTGAAGTCGCTGGCGCGGATCCCCTCCCTCACCAACGCCGTGTTCCCGGCCGCCCTGAAAGAGCGGATCCTCACAGCAAAAGACGATCCGGCCGCTGTACGCTCCATTGGGATCGAATTCGCCACGGAGTTCTGTGCCCGGCTGCTCGCCGAGGGAGTGCCCGGCTTGCACTTCATCACGCTCAACAACTCCACGGCGACCCTGGAAATCTACGAGAACCTGGGCCTGCACCACCCATCGCAGGCCTAGACCGTTCGCACCGGTATACGACACACTGCGTAGCGGCCACTGGGAGAGGGGCGTACATGGGCTGGGCGGTCCTCTACATCGCGTTCGGCATCGTCGCGCTGTGGCTGTTGGGCGAGGTGCTGTTGCAGTACAAGGCGCGGCTGCGCTGGCGGCTGCTGGCCTTCGCCGGCTTCCTCGGCGTCGTCGTCGGTGTCCTGATCCCGTCGGTCGTCGTGATCGGACTGGGCGCGGCCGCCTTCGCGGTCGGGCAGACCTACGTCACCTTGTCGTTCCGCAGCGGCTTCGCGGCCGGCTGGGCGATGAACGCCCCGATGCTGGGCGGCAGCAAGCGCGGCCGCGGTGAGCGGGGCCGCCAGGAGCCGACCCTCGAGGTCTCCGGCATGGAGGCGGCGGGCGGCGGCTACGGCGACGAGGGCGGCGACTACCGCCACGACGCCGCCTCCTACGGCCAGGGCGACGACTACGACCGCGACGACGTCTTCACTCCCGCGCGCCCGGTCCAGCCGACGGCCGCCGAGACCACCGCCGTGTACGAGCCGCAGCCCATCCCGGACGACACCGGCTCCTACGGCGTCTACGGCGACACCGGCTACCAGCAGGGCGGCGACACCGGCTACCAGCAGCAGGGCCCGCCCCACGACCAGTACGCCGCCACGGCCCAGGGCACCGACCAGTCCTACGCCTACGACTACTCGGGCTACGGCCAGCAGCAGGGCTACGACGCCACGGGTCAGCAGCAGTACGCCGCCTACTCCGACCCGTACGTCGGCAATCCCACCTACGGCGGGACCTCGTACGACACCGGCTACGGCGACCAGCAGTACTACGGCCAGCAGCAGGGCTACGGCCAGGACCAGTACGCCGGCACCTACGGCGGCGAGTCCCCGCCCGGCGGTGTGTGGGTCCCGCAGCAGCGCACCGACGAGTACGGGCAGGAGCTGCCGCCGGAGCAGCCGTACCCCTACCAGGGCAACGGGCAACAGCAGCCGCAGGGCAACGGATTCGACGAGCAGTACCGTTTCTGAAGCCTGAACCCCGCCGGGGGCCCTGGGCTCACTGAGAGCCCCGGAACCCCGGCCCCTCCACGATCAGTCCCGCGACCAGCGCGCCCGACATGCCCGCGTGCGGCAGTCCGCCGCCGGGGTGCGCCCAGCCGCCGACGGTGAACAGGCCGGGTACGCGCGTGCCGTTGGACGGATGCAGCAATCGCCCGTCGGCCGCCGCCAGTGCCTGCACCGGCACGGCCCCGCCCTCAGCGCCGGTCGCCTCGGCGATGGCGGCCGGGGTACGCACCTCGTGCCAGAGGAGACGGTCGCGCAGGCCGGGTACGGCACGTTCGGCGACGCCGATCATGGTGTCGGCGAGGTCGTCGTACGACGCCTGGCGCCCCTCGGGCCGGGCGGGCACCACCGTCGTGAGGGTGACCGCCTCGTGCTCCCGGTCCGGGACGAGTGCCGGGTCGTCGGGCCGCAGGACCGTGACCGTGGGCTGCGCCTGGGCCCCCGCCGTGCCGAACAGGGCGTCCAGCTCGGCCTCCCGGTCCGCCGCGTGCACCACCGTGCGGTGTGCCGTGCCCTCGGGACGGCCGCCGCGCAGGCCAAGCAGCACCGTGAGCCGACTGGCGGACGCGGGCTGCGGCGGCACCTCGCCGTCGCCCCGCACCACGGTCCCCGTCGTCAGCCGGTCCAGTGTGCCGGGCGTGACACCGGCGACCACGAAGTCCGCCTCCGTGACCGTCCCGTCGGCGAGTTCCACCCCCGACGCCCGCCCGTCCTTCTCCAGCACCCCGGTCACGTCGGCGCCGAAACGGAACTCGACCTTTCTGGCCACGCACCGCTCGTACACCGCCCGCGCCAGCTCGCGCAGGCCCCCGCGCACGTACCAGACGCCGAAGGCGTGCTCCATGTACGGCAGTACGGCCGCGCTCGCCGGGGTGACCCGGGGGTCCAGGCCCTGGGTGAGGGCGTGGCTCTCCAGCAGGGCGGCGAGCCTGGGGTCGCGCAGCTCCCAGGCGCCGATCTCGGCGAGCGTCCCGGCCCGGCGGGTGCGGAGCAGCCGCTTGTGGGGCACCGCCGGGTAGGGCTCGCGCTCGGCCAGCACCTGCCAGTTCGGCCACAGCGGCTCCTCCAGGAGCGGGCGGCGGGTCCGGTCCCAGGCCTCGCGGGCCCGGACCAGGAAGTCGCCCCACCGGTTCCCGGTGCCCGGGCCGAGGCCCTCGTCCAAGGCGGTGACGACGCCCGCGCGCGAGGCGTTCGGCAGCGACACCCCGGTGCCGTCCGCGAACACATGCCGGGACGAGGGGTCGACCTGGACCAGCTCGACGCACGCCTCCAGCGGCTCCTTGCCGGTCTTGACGAACAGATCGCGATAGACGGCCGGCAGCGGGAGCAGGCCGGGGCCCGTGTCGAAGGAGAACCCGTCACGCTCGAAGCGGCGCAGCGCTCCGCCGTACGTGTCCGTCCGCTCGTACACCACCACCCGGTGGCCCGCGACGGCCAGCCGGGCGGCAGCCGTCAGCGCGCCCATCCCGGCGCCGATCACCGCAATCCGTGCCATGCGAAGGACTCTATCCGCCCCCCTGACAGTGCGTTCTGGTGCCGCGTGCGCAGGGCTGAGTACCAGTACCTAGTGGGGGAGTTGAGTACGCGCGCGGATGGGGGAGGGCCGGTGGGAACGAGAGAGTGGAGACACGGAAAGGGGCACGGCTCCGGCACCGGCGACACGGGGCGCCGGAACGGGGCCGGCCCGCGATCCGCTCCTTCCGCCGGCCATGTCGGCGGGAGCGAGACACGGGGGAGAACCGGGGGACGACCGCACGGGGGTCCTGCGGGGGACGCACGGGGGAGCAGGAAAAGAGGGGGAGCAGGGAAGGCGCCGGTTCGAGGTGGCCCGCGGGGGACGCGGCCACAGCGGACCGGCGCTTTCACGTCTGCGCCCGATGTGTCCTCAGCGGCAGCCGCTCACCCTCCCCTGGAGCAGCCGGGACAGTGCCGCGTGGACGTCGTCCAGGGAGCGCTCCGCCTGGAAGGACTTCCAGTCGAGCGCGGCCACCAGGACCATGCCGACCAGCGCGGACGCCGTCAGCGGGACGTCGATCTCCTCGCTGAACTCGCCGCCCGCGACGCCGTCGCGCAGGACGCCCTCCACGACCGCGACGGCCTGCTGCCGTACCACCATGAGCGTGGACTGCCAGGTCCGGTTGGTGCGCCACAGCTCGGCGACGTACAGCTGGGTGAAGGCCGGGTAGCGGTCGATGAAGACCAGGCCCGCGCGGATCATCGCGTCCAGCGCGTCCACCTTGGTGCCGCCCTCCCGGGCGGTCCGCTCGGCCGCTTCCCGGAGGGAGGCGGTGAGGAGGCCCACTCCGTGCCGCAGCAGCTCCTCGAAGAGGACGGACTTGCTCGCGAAGTTGTAGTAGACCGTGCCCTTCGCGACCCCGGCACGCTCGGCGATCTCGTCCACGGTCGTGGCGGAGAAGCCCTGCTCGGCGATGAGCGTGACGGCCGCCTCGTAGAGCTTCTGCCGGGTGGCCTCGCGGCGCGTGCTGCCGCCCGACGTTGCACTGCTGCTTTCCATGGCCCTGATTGTCACAGGAACCTTTCCGGGAGACGTGACGGAAGGGCTCACAGGCTCAGCTCCGGGTGCAGCCGGTCCAGGGTCCACACCTGGCGGCGGCGGGCCGCCACGGCGGTCAGCGCGAGGGCGCCCGCGGTGAACGCCGTGAGCACCACGCACGCGTGCCACACCGGTTCCAGACCGCCGCCCGTGATGAGCCTCCTGAGGGCCTCCACGACGTAGCTCATCGGCAGGAAGGGGTGGAGCGCGTTGAAGAAGCCGGGACTGGTCTGCACGGGGTACGTGCCGCCCGCCGACGTCAGCTGGAGCATCAGCAGGGCGAGGACGAGGATCCGGCCCGCCGCCCCGAAGCGCGCGTTCAGCCACTGCACGATCGCCGCGAAGCACGCCGTCACCAGGAACAGGAAGCCCACCGTCCCGGCCGCCCGCGCCATCTCCAGGCCGACGGCCCAGTGCAGCACCGACATCAGGGCCACCGTCTGGAGCACCCCGATCGCCACCACCGGCAGCCAGCCGGCCAGCGCGATCCGCCATGCCGAGGCGCCCGCGGCGAGCGCGCGCCGGTTCATCGGCGTGATCAGCATGTACGCCACCATCGCGCCCACCCACAGCGACAGCGGGATGAAGTACGGGGCGAAGCCGGTGCCGTAGTTGGGCGCCTTGTGCAGGTCCTGGGAGGCGAGCCGCACGGGGTCGGCCATGACCTCGGTGCGCCGGTCGCGGTCCTGCTTGTCGTAGTCGGGGATCTGCTCGGCCCCGTCGTGCAGTCCGCCGGCCAGCTTCCCGGAGCCGCCGACCAGCTTGTACATGCCGCCGTTGAGGTCGTCCGCGCCCGTCTTCAGGTCGCCGACACCCTTGTCCAGATCGGTGGCACCGGTCTTGGCCGTGCCGATCCCCTTGTGCAGCTTCTTCGCTCCTGCGGCGACCTCGGCCGCCCCGTCGTTCAGCTTGTTGATCTTCTTGACGGCGTCGTCGAGGTCCTCGGAGAGGTGCGGCGCGCGGTCGGCGAGGGCCTGGGACTGCTTCTGGAGGGTGGCGAGGTTCTTGTCGAGCTTGGTGAGGTCGCCGTTCTGGTCCGCGATCAGCGTGTCGAGGTCGTCGGCGATGGTGGCCACGTCGGCGGCCGCGTCCTTGGCCTTCTTCAGGTCGGCGCAGGCGGCGTCGGGCAGCACCGGGTCGTCGCAGCGCCTGGCGTAGACGCCGTTCAGCGTGTCCGACGCCGTACGGGCGCCCTTCGCGGCGGCAGGGGCGCGCTCCGCCAGGGTGTCCAGGTGCTTGCGGATCGCGCCGGAGGCGTCGGCGACGAGCTGGGCCGTGTCGCCGATGGTCTTCTCGTTGCCCTTCAGGAAGGGGCCCACCTTGCGGGCGTTCGTGTTGACCTTGTCGGCGAGAATCTGCGTGCCTTCCGCGACCCGCTTCGTGCCGTCCGCCACGTCCCCCGCGCCCTTGTCGAGCTTCTTCAGGCCCGTGGACAGCTTCCCGCTGCCGTCCTTGGCGTCCTTCAGACCGTCGGCGAGGTCCTTGGAGCCCTTCTCGGCCTTGCCGATGCCGCCCTTGAGCTTGTCGGCGCCCTTCGCGGCCTTCACGGTCTCGCCGTGGATGTCGGAGAACGACACGAAGATCTTGTCCAGGAAGGACCGTGACGTCTTCGTGGAAGCGGCCTGGCGCACCTCGCTGAACACCGTCCGGGAGATCTGCCCGACGATGTAGTTGTTCGCGTCGTTGGTGCGTACCTGGAGGGCGCCGGTCTCCGGGGACTTGCCGGAGCTGGAGGCGATCCGCTCGCTGAAGTCGCCAGGCATGGTGAGCGACAGGTAGTAGGTGCCGTCCTCGACGCCCCTGCGGGCCTCGTCGGCGCTCACCTCGCGCCAGTCGAAGGTCTTGCTGTCGCGCAGCTTCTCCGTGATGTCGTCGCCCGCCGTGACCTTCTTCCCGTCGGCGGTCGCCCCCTTGTCGTCGTTCACGAGCGCCACGGGGATACGGTCCAGCCGGCCGTACGGGTCCCAGAACGACCACAGGTACAGCGCGCCGTACAGCAACGGCAGCACCAGCAGCGCGACCAGTGCGGCGCGCGGCAGCTTCCCCCGGCCGAAGCGGCGGAGCTCAAGCGCGGCCAGTCTCGGCGAACGCATCGGCCTTCTCCTTGTCCTCGCTCTGATGGGTGCTCTGCCGGGTGGAGACCTTGACGGCGCCCTCGGGGGCCTCGCTGCACACCGCCACGACCGTCGTCCCGGCGTCGGCGAGGGACCTGAGCAGCGCCCAGACCTCGTCCCGCTCGCCGTCCGAGAGCTTGAGGTCGGTGTCGTCGACCCCGAGCAGCCGCGGCCGGGCCACGAGGGCGAGGGCGACCGACAGCCGCAGCGCCTCCAGGCGCTCCAGATCGCGTACGGCGGTACGGGGACCCTTGGGCAACGCCTCCAGGTCGAGTCCGGCCGCTGTCAGTGCGGTGTCGACCCGCTGCCCGGCCTCGGCCGCCCTCTCGCCGCGTGGTCGCAGCAGCCCGCGCAGGGAGTCGCCGAACCGCCTTTGGAGCAGGGCCCGTTCGCGCAGGTGCTCGCCGACGGTCAGGGCCGGGTCGAGGTCGGTGACCCCGGGCACGTGGGCCAGGGCGCTGACCCGGCGCACCGCCGACAACTGCTTGGGCAGCCTGGCATCGCCGACGGCTGCCGTGCCCTCCGTGATCTTCATCCGGCCCGTCAGCGCGAGCAGCAGGCACGTGCGGCCGGACCCGGACGGGCCCTCGACCGCGATGAGTGATCCCGGCTCGGCGTCGACGGACATCCCGCGGAACGCCCACCCGCGCGGCCCCTTGATCCCAAGGCCCTCGGCGGCGACCCGCACCCCTCCCGGTTGTTCCCCCACGGGGCTCCCCTGAATGTGAGCATGAAATTGAACTGACTGGTCAGTGCAAAAACTACTCCGAACCTACGATCGAAGCAAAACCGCAGGTCAGAACGGATTGTCAGTGCCATACCTCACGATGGGTCACATACGGCACTCCCTGGGAGGAGCCGCCGTCACACGACGACAGGAGGTTCGTCATGGCCAGCTACCACGCAGCAGCCGCCCGCCGGCGCCGCGCCACCGGCCCTGCCCCCTCACTGACCGGCCCGGCGAGCGACGTACACCCCGTGCTGCGCCGGGCCACGGCCCCGCCCGCCGCCCTCGACCTGCTCGCCCAGGCCCGCTCCGGTCTCGACGAGGCCACCACCCTGGGCACACCGAACGAGCGCTACGCGACGGCCCATCTCGCCGCCCTCCGCACCGCCGCCGCCGTCCTCGCCGCCCGGGGGAGGCCCGAGACCTCGACCCGGGCCCGGACCAAGATCCGGAGCGCCTGGGAAGTGCTCCCCGAGATCGCGCCCGAACTGACCGAGTGGAGCGCGCTGTTCGCCGCCGGTGCCCGGCGCCGGGCCCGCGCCGAGGCGGGCATCCAGGGCGCCGCGAGCGTCCGGGACGCCGACGACCTGATACGGGACGTGGCGATGTTCCTCCGCCTCGTCGAGCGCATGCTCGTCCTCCAGCCGGCCCTCCCGCAGCCGCGCCCGGACCAGGACCGGCCGCAGGGTCCCGGCGAGGGGAGGGACATGCCGGACGCGGGCTGACCGGGTGCCGGCGCCCCGGATCCGCCCGGCCGCCACCGGCTCGGGCCATGGCGGGACCGCTCATGCGGCCCGCCGTGTCCGAGGCAATAGGGTGGGAGACGCCTGAAGTCTTCCCTCCCTGCAGCCGGGGCCGGGGGAGGCGCCCCGTTCGCTCCGCCGCGCAAGAGGCGGTGCCGCGCCGAGGAGTCAACTGCCGTGTCGGACCCGATGCGCCCACCCGTCTCCCACCACCACGCTGAAGCGGCGTCGCTGCGTTCCGGCCCTTCCCGGTCTCGCGCCTCACTGCGTACGGCCGTGGTCTGGGAGGTCCTCCAGGACGCCCTGGAACGCCGGGTCAAGGCCACGGGCCGGGAGTCGCTGGACGTCCTCGACACCGGAGGCGGCAGCGGCAACTTCGCGGTGCCCGCCGCCCGCCTCGGCCACCGGGTCACCGTCGTCGACCCCAGCCCCAACGCGCTGTTCGCCCTGGAGCGCCGCGCCGCCGAGGCCGGTGTCGCCGACCGGGTGAAGGGCGTGCAGGGCGATGCCCACGGCCTCTTCGACGTGGCCGAGCGCGGCGGCTACGACGTGGTGCTGTGCCACGGCGTCCTGGAGTACGTGGACGACCCGGCCGAAGGCGTCCGCAACGCGGTGGCCGCCCTGCGTCCGGAGGGCGTCCTGAGCCTGCTCGCCGCCGGTCTCGGGGGTGCCGTGCTCGCCCGCGCCCTCGCCGGTCACTTCAAGGAGGCCAAGCAGGCGCTCGACGACCCGAACGGCCGATGGGGCACGGGTGACCCGGTGCCGCGCCGCTTCACCGCCGAGCAGCTCACGGGACTCGTCGAGGGCGCGGGCATGCGCGTCGGCGCCGTGCACGGCGTGCGGGTCTTCGCCGACCTCGTGCCCGGTGTCCTCGTGGACACCGAGCCCGGAGCCCTGGAAGCGCTGCTGAAGCTGGAGGAGGCCGCGGCCGAGCTGTCGGCCTTCCACTCGGTGGCCACGCAACTGCATGTGCTGGGTGAGACCGGTGGGGCCGCTGGGACCGGCGGGGCCGACGAGACCGGTGGGGCGGTCGAGGCCTGAGCCGCTTCGTGAGGTACCACCCCTGATCAGCGCCTTGACTGTGCATGGAGTACGCCACAGGCCCCCCGAATGGGGGCTTGGCGCCGTATGATCGAGGGAGACCGTTCCGGCATGACGGGTCGGCCGCCGGGGAATGGAAGCCTCAGCGAGCCGGGACGTCCATGGCGGGTTCCGGTTGGTCAGTTGGCGCAGAGGGGCGGGTTTCACGGGGGCGATTCCCTGCCTATCCTGAAGAGACCCCCCGGGTCGCCCCCGGCGACTGCACGATGAGGAGGACTCCGTGCCGCTCTCGGAGCACGAGCAGCGCATGCTCGAGCAGATGGAGCGAGCGCTGTACGCCGAAGATCCCAAGTTCGCGACGGCGCTCGAGGGAAGCGGGCTGCGTACGTACACCCGGCGACGGGTCTACCAGGCGGTCGCGGGCTTCCTCGTAGGTATTGCGCTCCTCATGGCCGGTATGGTCGCCAAGCAGGTCTGGCTCAGCGTCGTGGGCTTCCTCGTCATGCTGGGCTGTGCGGTGCTCGCCGTGACCGGCTGGCGCAAGGCCCCCAAGCCGGGCGAACAGGCGGCAGGCGCCGCCGGACCGCAAGCCCGCCGCCAGGGCGGCCGGCAGAAGCGCTCCATGATGGACCGCATCGAGCAGCGCTGGCAGAAGCGCCGCGACGAACAGGGCGGCCACTAGCCCGGAGCGCAGCTCTCCGGGACTACGCGAAGACGTGAGTCAGGGGGTGACCACCGACTTGGTGGTCACCCCCTGACTCATCCCGTATCCCGTATCCCGTATCCCGTATCCCGTATCCCGTATGCCGGGTGCCGGGTGCCGGGTGCCGTGGGACCAGCGGGTTCAGCCCTGCTGCCCGGACGCCTTCCGCCACGTCGGCCGCATCGCCAGGACGCGATCCCGCACCCGTGACCACCAGGCCGACGCCGTCCACAGCACGCGCACCGTGGAGCGTGGGGCGAGGACCGCGCGGAGCCTGGCGCCCCTGCCGACCGCGGCGCTCAGACCCGCCGTCGCACGGCGGACGTCGTCCGCGATGCCCGCCGTCGGGCGGGGCCGGGGCGCGTACAGGACCTGTTCCACCGCGTTCGCCACCCGGTGCACCGAGGCCGCGGCCGTGGCATCGAGCCCGCCCAGTTCGACGATGCGGGCGGCCGCCCCGCGCGGGGTCTGCGACTCGTCCGGCGTGATGCCGAAGTCCCACGCGGTGTCGGTCAGCTCATGCCAGACGGCCAGCGTGTGCGGCGCCGCGTCCGCCTCGCCCCGGCCGTGTGCCCCCAGCCGGACCGTGCGTGTTCGCAGGCGCCACAGCATCGGGGCCAGCGGGAGCGCCAGGACGGCGAGGCCGGCCAGGGCCCAGACCAGGATCGCGTACCACTTCGGGCCGTCGTCGTCCGTGGGCAGCGCCGCCTGCGGCGACTCGCTCGCACACCCGCCGTCCAGCTTCTTCTGCTCCGGCGTGCAGCTCTCGCTCGCCGAGGGCGTCGCGGAGGGCGCGGCGGACGACGTCTCGGTCGGGCGCGCGGCATCCGGCACCGAGCTGCCCGGGTCTTCCGGCAGGGTGTACGACGGCATCGAGCCGCGGTTGGGAGTCGGCTCGAAGCGGGTCCAGCCCACGCCCTCGAAGTACAGCTCGGGCCAGGCGTGCGCGTCCCGCAGCCCCACCGACACCGAGCCGTCCGCCTGCGGGGAACCGGGAGCGAAGCCCACCGCGACCCGGGCCGGTATGTCCAGGGAGCGGGCCATCGCCGCCATCGCGAAGGAGAAGTGCACGCAGAAGCCCTGCTTGTCCTTCAGGAAGCGGGCGATCGCCTGCGAGCCGCTGCCGACCTGCACCTGGGTGTCGTACTCGAAGCCGCCGGTCACGGCGAACCAGTCCTGGAGCTTGACCGCCTGGTCGTACGGGTTGGCCGCGCCCTCGGTGACCTTGCGGGCCGTGCTCGCCACCACCGACGGCAGCGAGTCGGGCAGCTTGGTGAAATCGCGCTCGATGGACGCCGGCGGCCGCGGCGCGGAGGCCAGCTGCTCCGCCGTCGGCTGCACGTCCAGGCTCTTGACCTGGTACGTCAGGCCCCGGGTGTTCTGGCCGTGGTCGCCGACCAGCGTCATGCCCAGGGGCTCGTAGCGCCAGTTGCCCCGGATGTTCACCCCGCTAGGCGGATACGGCATCGGCAGCCAGTCCTGGGCGTACCAGTCGGCCGCGGAGATCGTGGTGTCGACCTCCGTGCGCTTCACGTCCGGGCCGAGTCCGACCGGGGTCGGGAACGTGCCGTCGGGCAGGGCGGTGATCGACCGCCGGGACGGCTTCCAGGTGGTGCCGTCGAAGTCGTCCAGGGACACGATCCGCAGATACAGGTCCGAGACGTCCGGCATCTTGGTCTTCACGGACAGGACCTGCTGGTCCTCGTCCGCGTTCAGGCTGTCCCGCAGCGACACCAGCGGGTTCACGGCGGAGATCGTGCCGCCGCCGCCCGTGCCGGAGCCGGTGCCGGCACCCACCGAGTCCAGCAGGCCGCCGTTCATCGCGGGCAGGCCGAGCGGCACCACCAGGGCGATGCCCAGCGCGACCACGCCGATGCGCCGGCCGGTGCGGACCGGGGCGACCGCGCCGCTCTGCTCCTCTCCGGCCGTGCGCGAGGCCCCGCCGAAGACCCGGCCCCACTGGGAGAGCCGGTCCCGCCCCTCGGCCAGGAGCAGCATCAGATAGCCGGCCGCCGCGACCAGGAACCACAGCCAGTCCGCGCCCCCGTCGGACAGCCCCGCCGCCACGGAGTACAGCGCGAGCAGCGGCAGCCCGGCCGGGGCGGCGCTGCGGAAGGTCACCGCGAGGGTGTCCACCAGCAGCCCGATGATCAGGACCCCGCCGATGAGCATCAGCCGTATGCCGTCGGACTCCAGGGGAGCCGGGATCGCGTACCGCGCGATGTCGTCCCCGCCCTGCCGGAGCAGGAGCGCGAAGCGGTCGAGGGCTTCCGGCCCCGGGACCAGACCGGCGAGGGCCTGTTCACGGACGAACACGAACGTCAGCAGGAACACCGTGACCACGGCCTGCGCCGCGACCGTCAGCGGCCGGGCCAGCGGCACCCTGCGGGCCGCGGCACCCACGCCCGCCTGCACACCCAGCAGGAAGGCCGCCTGCACGATCCAGGTGGCCGGTTTGACGAGGGGCAGCAGGGCGCACGCGGCCATCAGCGTGGCCGCCCACGCGCCGAGCGTCAGTCGTATCCGCCCGCTCATCACGGTCCCTTCCCGCCGGCCGTGGCCACGCCCCTGCGCTCCCGGTCCGCCTGTCGCCACAGGTCGTCCAGGGAGGCCCCTCGCGGCACGCCCAGAGTCGTCCAGCCCGCCTCGCGCAGCATGCGCAGCCGCTCCCCGCTCCCGTCCAACGGACCGGGCACGTCACTCGGTTCCCGCATCCAGGTCTCGCTGTCCAGCACGAAGGCGACCGCGCCGCCGCGCTGCCGCATCCTGGCCACCACGGCCGCCTGTTCCTCGTCCAGGTCGCCGAGGAAGGCCACCAGCAGCCCCTCGTTCCCTCCGCGCAGCACGTCGTAGGCCCGGGACAGGCCCGCGCCGTCGGAGTGGTCGATCACCGCGAGGGTGTCCATCATCAGCCCGGCCGCGTCCGCCGACCCCTGGCTCGCGCCCGCGAAGCCGTCCCCGCCCTCGCCGGGCACCGCGTTGCCGGTGTCGGTCAACAGCCGTACGGAGAAGCCCCGTTCGAGCATGTGCACCAGCACGGACGCGGCGCCCGCCACGGCCCACTCGAAGGCCGCGTCCGGGCCCGCGCCCTGGAAGGCGATGCCCCGGGTGTCGAGCAGCACCGTGCAGCGGGCGCGCTGCGGCTGTTCCTCGCGGCGCACCATCAACTCGCCGTAGCGGGCCGTGGAGCGCCAGTGCACGCGGCGCAGATCGTCGCCGTAGCGGTACCCGCGCGGGATCACGTCGTCCTCGCCGGCCAGCGCGAGCGAGCGCTGCCGCCCGTCGCCGTACCCCTTCGCCTCGCCGCTGAGCCGCACCGGCGCCAGCGGCTCCACGCGCGGGATCACCGTCAGGTTGTCGTACGTCGAGAAGGACCGGGTCAGTTCGCACATGCCGAACGGGTCGGTCAGGCGCAGCTGGAGCGGGCCCAGCGGGTAGCGGCCGCGCAGGTCGGAGCGCACCCGGTAGGACACCTCGCGCCGGCCGCCCGCCTCCACCCGGTCCAGCACGAAGCGCGGCCGGGGCCCGAGCACGTACGGCACCCGGTCCTGGAGCATCAGCAGGCCCGTTGGCAGCCGCGAGACGTTGTCCATCCGCAGGTGGACCCGGGCCTCGCTGCCGGCGGGCACGCGCGCGGGGGAGAGCCGGCGGCTGCCCGCGACCCGGTAGCGCGTGCGGTACAGGACCGTCGCGCACACCAGCGGCAGCACAGCCAGCAGCAGGCCCACGCGCAGCAGGTCGCTCTGCCCGAGCACGTAGCTGCAGACGGCGGCCGCGACTCCGGCGGCCAGGAAGGAGCGTCCGCGGGTGGTCAGACCGGCCAGGGCGGTGCGGATGCCGCCCTTCTCGTCCTGGTCGGCCTCCGCGTGCCCCGTCCCCGCAGTGGTCATCACAGCCTCCGCGGCGGCTGCTGGGGATACGCCGGCACCCCGCGGCCCAGGCCGCCGAGGCCGCTCTGCTGCTGCGGCGCCGCGGGCACCGGAGTGCGCTGCAGGATCTCCTCGACGACCTGCTCGGAGGTGCGGCGGTTGAGCTGGGCCTGGGCGGTGGGCAGCAGGCGGTGGGCCAGGACGGCGACGGCCAGGGCCTGCACGTCGTCCGGCAGCGCGTACTCCCGGCCGCTGAGGGCCGCGGACGCCTTCGCCGCGCGCAGCAGGTGCAGCGTCGCGCGCGGGGAGGCGCCCAGTCTGAGGTCGGGGTGCGTGCGCGTGGCGCCGACCAGGTCCACCACGTAGCGCCGGACCGGCTCGGCGACGTGCACGCCGCGCACCGCCTCGATCAGCTTGAGGATCTCGTGCGCGTGGGCCACGGGCTGGAGGTCCTCCAGCGGCGAGACGCCGCCGTGCACGTCCAGCATCTGCAACTCGGCCTCAGCGCTGGGGTATCCGACCGAGACCCGGGCCATGAAACGGTCGCGCTGGGCCTCCGGCAGCGGGTAGGTGCCCTCCATCTCGACCGGGTTCTGCGTCGCCACCACCATGAACGGGCTCGGCAGTTCGTAGCTGCTGCCGTCGATGGTGACCTGGCGCTCCTCCATCGACTCCAGGAGCGCGGACTGCGTCTTGGGCGAGGCGCGGTTGATCTCGTCGCCGATCACGACCTGCGCGAAGATCGCGCCCGGCTTGAACTCGAAGTCACGGCGCTGCTGGTCCCAGATGGACACACCGGTGATGTCCGACGGCAGCAGGTCGGGCGTGAACTGGATGCGCCGCACCGAGCAGTCGATGGACCGCGCCAGTGCCTTGGCCAGCATCGTCTTGCCGACTCCCGGGACGTCCTCGATCAGCAGGTGTCCCTCGGCGAGCAGTACGGTCAGCGAGAGCCGTACGACCTCGGGCTTGCCCTCGATCACGCCTTCCACCGACTCCCGCACCCGCTCCACCACAGCGGTCAGATCAGTGAGGCTCGCTCGATCGTCATAGGTCGTCACCCGGCCCTCCTCGGCCTTTCCCTTGCTCCCAGGGAGCACGGGATACCCCATTTTCCCGGACCGACGCCGCATGACGCGCGCCGGCCCACCCCGAATCACGGACCCCACGCGTGAAACGCTCAGCGTGACGTCACTCCCGCATTCTTGCTGCCGTTACCGTTTCGTGTCACTCGACTGTGGATAACTGGCCGCGATATGTCGGCCTTGAGACCGTTTCGAACGTGTGACTGACAGGATTTCGACAGCTGCGGCGGGCCGGCTCCGGGGTGGGGCCGGGGGCGGGTGACCAGGTCAGGAGGCGGGATCGATCTCCCGCAGCAGGCCGGTCCCGACGTCGTAGACGAATCCGCGGACGTCGTCGGTGTGCGGCACGAACGGCGAGGTGCGCACGCGCCGCATCGACTGCCGTACGTCCTGGTCGACGTCCTGGAAGGACTCCACCGCCCAGGCCGGGCGCTGGCCGACCTCGGCCTCCAGTTCGCCCCGGAAGTCCTCGGTGAGGGTCTCCATGCCGCAGCCGGTGTGGTGCACGAGGACGACGCTGCGCGTCCCCAGCTTGCGCTGGCTGATGGCGAGGGAGCGGATCACGTCGTCGGTGACGACGCCGCCGGCGTTGCGGATCGTGTGGCAGTCGCCGAGTTCGAGACCGAGCGTGGAGAGCGGGTCGAGGCGGGCGTCCATGCAGGCCACGACGGCCACGTGCAGGGCGGGCCTGGCGTCCATCCCGGCGTGGCCGAAGTCGGCGGCGTACCGGGTGTTGGCGTCGACGATCCGGTCGGTGACCGTGCCGCTTCCGGCTATGGCGCTCTCCGAACCCGTGGGAACTGATGCAGAAGTCGTCATATCCATGACGGTACTGGTCACGACTGTTCCGGGCTCGCTGTGAGAGAGGACAAAGAACGCCATCGGGGCTTGTAGTGAGGTAACCCACAAGGGTGGTGTGCCTGCCGGTCGCGACGCGCAGGCCGGTTGATTGACCGGGAGACACCGTGGACTAAAGTGACGCGAAGCGGGAGGCGAGACTCTCCCCGCTGGACTGATTTCCCCGGAGACCCGGCGACGCCCGGCGATCTCCCCACGTGCGCGGCGCGTACGTACGGCTCGGCCTCCTCCCGCTCCCGGTCGGCTGACGCTTCCGGCGCCGGCAGGCCTCCCCTTCGGCAGCGGGCGGGGACCTGGCGGTGCGTGGGCCCGTGCGGATCTGAGAGGCCCAGGATCAATGGGGCGCGAAGCGCATTCGAATGAGGGTGGCGGTGGGCGACCGGAGGGACAGAGTCGACACGTCCCGGTGATGCTCCAGCGGTGCCTGGACCTGCTGGCACCCGCCCTGGAGGGCCCGGACCCGGTGGTCGTCGACTGCACCCTCGGCCTCGGCGGCCACAGCGAGGCGCTGCTCGAGCGGTTCCCCGAGGCCCGGCTCGTCGCCCTGGACCGCGACAAGGAGGCCCTGCGCCTGTCCGGCGAGCGCCTCGCCCCCCACGGGGAGCGCGCCACCCTCGTCCACGCCGTGTACGACGAACTGCCCGAGGTGCTGGACAAGCTCGGCATCGCGCGCGTGCAGGGCGTTCTCTTCGACCTCGGCGTCTCCTCCATGCAGCTCGACGAGGCCGACCGCGGCTTCGCCTACGCCCAGGACGCCCCGCTCGACATGCGGATGGACCAGACGACCGGCGCCAGTGCCGCCGAGGTCCTCAACACGTATCCGCCGGGCGAACTCGTCCGCATCCTCCGGGCGTACGGCGAGGAGAAGCAGGCCAAGCGGATCGTCGCCGCGGTGGTGCGCGAGCGCGAGAAGGAGCCGTTCAGCAACAGCGCGCGGCTGGTCGAGCTGATCCGGGACGCACTTCCGCAGGCCGCCAAGCGCACCGGCGGCAATCCGGCCAAGCGCACCTTCCAGGCTCTGCGCATCGAGGTCAACGGCGAGCTCTCCGTCCTGGAGCGGGCGATCCCGGCCGCCGTGAAGTCGCTCGATGTGGGCGGGCGGATCGCGGTGCTGTCGTACCACTCGCTGGAGGACCGGCTGGTCAAGCAGGTCTTCGCGGCGGGCGCCGCCACCACCGCGCCGCCCGGACTGCCCGTCGTGCCCGAGCGTTACCAGCCGCGGCTCAAGCTGCTCACGCGCGGTGCCGAACTCCCCACGGAAGAGGAGATCGCCGAGAACCGGCGGGCGGCACCGGCGCGGTTGCGCGGGGCGCAGCGCATCAGAGAGGACGTCGAGTGAGCCACGTGCAGGGCGGCCGGGTGTTCCGGACCCGAGGGAGCGTGAGTGAGCAGTAAACCCGAACTGAAGGGGAGGGCGGCCCGTCTCGCGCGGCTCTTCCCGACCGGCACCGCGCGGGCGGCCCGCATGCCGTTCGTGCTCCTCGTGGTCCTCCTCCTCGGCGGCGGTCTCATCGGCCTCCTGGTGCTGAACTCGGCCCTCAGCGAAGGCGCGTTCCAGCTCGACGACCTCCAGCGCGAGACCAAGAGCCTCACCGACGAGGAACAGGCCCTCCAGCGGGACATCGACGCCTACTCCGCCCCCGAGGCCCTCCAGCGCCGCGCTCGCGAACTCGGCATGGTGCCCGGCGGCGACCCCGCCTTCCTCGAGCGCGACGGCACCGTCAAGGGCGTCCCCAGCGCCGCCCCGGGCGCCTGGCAGAGCGCCGCGCACATCCCCCTCGTCCTCGCCCCCGAGGCCATGCCCAACGGCCCCGCCCCGACCCCCGGCAGGTGACGAAAGTGTCCGACAGGGAACCCCCGCGCCGCCGCGTACCGGGCCTGGCCGGGCCCGCCTGCCCCAGCGATCCCGGTGTTCGTCCGGCCCTCGGTGCGGTGTCTGTTAGCAGGCCCGTGGCGGCTCGGTCCTTGGGCCGGGTGGCTCGGGTGTCCGCTGGGCGGTCCCCGCTGTGTCAGGCCCGCGGCCTTGCCAGCGCTGCGGGCCCGGATGCCTCGCGCCGCCGGGTGCCGGGCCTGGCCGGGTCCGCCTGCCCCAGCGATCCCGGTGTTCGTCCGGCCCTCGGTGCGGTGTCTGTTCGCGGGCTCGCGGCGGCTCGGTCCTTGGGCCGGGTGGCTCGGGTGTCCGCCGAGCGGTCCCCGCTGTGCCAGGCCTGCGGCCTTGCCTGGGCTGTCGGCCCGGATGCCTCGCGCCGCCGCGTAGCGGGCCCCGCCGGGTCCGTCCGCCCCTGTGATGCCGGTGTTCGTCCGGCCTTCGTCGCCGTGTCCGTTCGCGGGCTCGCGCCCGCTCGGGTGTCCGCCGGGCCGTCGCCGCTGTGCGCCGTCGGCCCGGAGGCCCGGTGTCGGATCGGCCGTGCGGCCGCCGCGGTGTCCGTCAGTCCCCAGTCCACCCCGACCCCCGGCAGGTGACGGAAGTGTCCGACAGGGAACCCCCGCGCCGCCGCGTGCCCGGCCCCGCCAGGCCCGCTCGGCCCGATGCCCGGCGGCGTCCCGGCTCCGGTGGCCGTCCGGTCCGGCGGCCGTCACAGGCCCGGCCGGGGGCGCCCCGGCCGCTGCGGCTGGGCAGCCCCAGGCCCCGGCTGCGGCTGGTCGGGCTCGCGCTGACGCTGGTGATGATCGCCTTCGTCGTACGGCTGTTCCAGGTGCAGGCCGTCGACGCGAGCACCTATGCCGCCAAGGCCGAGCAGAACCGCTACGTCGGGCAGGTGCTGGCCGCGGACCGGGGCGAGATCACCGACCGGTCCGGTGTGGCCCTGGCGACCAGTGAGGACGCCTACGACATCACGGCCGACCCCACGATGTTCGCCCCGGACCACCTGAAGATCGGTGACGGGCCCGAGCAGGCCGCCGCGCTCCTCGCGCCGATCCTCGGCCAGGACCAGGAGGCCCTGGTCGAGAAGCTGCGGCCGAAGAACAAGTCCCTGCGCTACGCGAAGCTGGCCTCCCGCCAGACCCCGCAGGTCTGGAAGCAGATCAAGGACCTGAAGTCCGCGCTCGCCAAGAAGGAGGAGACGGACAAGTCCGCGCACAACGTCCTCGCAGGCGTCTTCTCCGTCGGGACCAGCAAGCGCGTGTACCCCAACGGCGACCTCGCCGCCGGGATACTGGGCTGGGTCAACGGCGAGGGCAAGCCCGGCGGCGGCATCGAACTCCAGCTGGACAAGGAACTGGCCGGCAAGGACGGCAAGATCCGCTACGCCCAGTCCGGCGGCCGTCTCGTCCCCACCGTGGGTTCCACCGAGACACCCGCCGTGCCCGGCAGCGACGTCGAGCTCACCATCGACCGCGACATCCAGTGGGCCGCCCAGAAGGCCATCACCGACCAGGTGAAGGAATCCGCGGCCGACCGCGGCTACGTGATCGTCCAGGACACCCGCACCGGCCAGATCCTGGCCATGGCCAACTCACCCGGCTTCGACCCCAACGACCTGTCGGACGCCGACTCGGCCGCGCTCGGCAACGCAGCCGTCCAGGACGCCTTCGAGCCCGGCTCCACCGCCAAGGTCATGTCGATGGCGGCCGTCCTCCAGGAGAACACCGCCACCCCGATGACCCACGTCGTCGTGCCCAACCGGCTGCACCGCGGCGACCGGCTCTTCAAGGACGACATCGACCACCCGACCTGGTACCTGACGCTCAACGGCGTCCTCGCCAAGTCCAGCAACATCGGCACCATCCTCGCCACCGGCCAGCTCGGCAAGACCCAGGCCCAGTCCAACAAGGTCCTCTACGACTACCTGCGCAAGTTCGGCCTCGGCAGCTACACCGGCCTGGGCTTCCCCGGCGAGACCAAGGGCATCCTCGCCCCGCCCGACAAGTGGTCGACCTCGCAGCAGTACACGATTCCTTTCGGCCAGGGCGTCTCCATCAACGCCATGCAGGCCGCGTCCGTGTACTCGACCATCGCCAACGGCGGCGTCCGCGTCGAACCCTCGCTCGTCCGCGGCACCAAGGGCCCCGAAGGCCGCTTCGCCCCGGCCCCCGAACCCAAGAAGACCAGGGTCGTCAGCGCCAAGACGGCGAAGACCCTCGCCCAGATGCTGGAGTCCGTCGTGGACGACGAGGAGGGCACCGGCACCAAGGCGCGCATCCCCGGCTACCGCGTCGCGGGCAAGACGGGCACGGCCAACCGCGTGGATCCGGCCACCGGCAAGTACCACGGCTATACCTCGTCCTTCGCCGGCTTCGCGCCCGCCGACAAGCCCCGCGTCACCGTCTACTGCGCGATCCAGAACGCCACCCAGGGCAGCTACTTCGGCGGCCAGATCTGCGGCCCCGTCTACAAGCGGGTCATGGAGTTCGCGCTGAAGTCCCTCCAGGTCCCGCCGACCGGGGCCAAGGCCGCGAAGCTGCCCGTCTCCTTCCAGAACTGAACCCACTCCTTCCGGAACCGAACCCCCGACCGAACCCCCGACCGAACCCTCAACCGACCCCCGAGCCCTGATCAGCACCGAGCCCCACCGAGCCACCAGGACCGCCCCCGTGACAACGATCACCCCCGACCCCGGGAACCAGAACCCTGCCGCCACCTCACTTCGCCCGGAGGCGGGTACGCCCGGTACGCTCACCGCCGTGCCACACGCTGATCAGTCCCAAACCACCCAGAAGGGCCATCCCGTGACATACCCCGGGCCGCCCAGGCCGGTGCAGGTCTCCGCCACACCCCTCGCGGAACTCTCCGATCAGCTGGGTGCTCCAACGCCGGAGAACGCCGCCGAGGTCACGGGCATCACCCACGACTCACGCGCCGTGCGCCCCGGCGACCTGTACGCCGCACTCCCGGGCGCCCGGCTGCACGGCGCCGACTTCGTCACGCAGGCCGCCGGCCTCGGCGCGGCCGCCGTGCTGACCGACCCCACGGGCGCGGAGCGCGCCGCGGCGTCCGGGCTGCCGGTCCTCGTCGTCGACGACCCCCGCGGGCGGATGGGCGAGCTGGCCGCGACGATCTACGGCCACCCCGGCCGGGACCTGCTCCAGATCGGCATCACCGGTACCTCCGGCAAGACCACCACCGCCTATCTCGTCGAGGGCGGCCTGAAGACCGTCAGGTCCACCGGCCTGATCGGCACGGTCGAGATGCGCATCGGCGACGAGCGCATCAAGTCCGAACGCACCACCCCCGAGGCCACCGACCTCCAGGCACTGTTCGCCGTCATGCGCGAACGCGGCGTCGACGCGGTCGCCATGGAGGTCTCCAGCCACGCCCTGGTCCTCGGCCGGGTCGACGGCTGTGTCTTCGACATCGGCGTCTTCACCAACCTCAGCCCGGAGCACATGGAGTTCCACTCCGGCATGGAGGACTACTTCCAGGCCAAGGCGCAGCTGTTCACGCCGGAACGCGGCAAACTCGGCGTGGTCAACATCGACGACGAGTACGGTCGCCGGCTGGCCAACGAAGCCACCGTCCCGGTCGTCACCTACTCCGCGGAGGGCCACCCCGACGCCGACTGGCGCGCCGAGGACGTCGAGGTCGGCCAGCTGGACTCGACGTTCACCGTCATCGGGCCCAAGGGTGAGCGGATCAGCGCCAAGTCGCCGCTGCCGGGCCCCTTCAACGTGGCCAACACCCTCGCCGCGATCGTCGCCCTCGCCGTCGCCGGCCTCGACCCGCAGGCCGCCGCCGACGGTGTGGCCGCCGTACCCGGCGTGCCGGGCCGGCTGGAGCGCGTGGACGCCGGTCAGCCCTACCTCGCGGTCGTCGACTACGCCCACAAGACGGACGCGGTCGAATCGGTCCTCAAAGCGCTCCGCAAGGTCACCGAGGGCAAGCTGCACATCGTCCTCGGCTGCGGCGGCGACCGGGACAAGTCCAAGCGCGAGCCCATGGGTGCCGCGGCGGCCCGGCTCGCCGACACCGCCGTACTGACCTCCGACAACCCCCGCTCCGAGGACCCCCTCGCGATCCTCGCCACGATGCTCCAGGGGGCGGCCTCCGTGCCCGCGTTCGAGCGCGGCGAGGTGCAGGTCTTCGAGGACCGGGCCGCCGCGATCGCCGCGGCCGTCGCCCGCGCCGAGCCCGGCGACACCGTGCTGGTCGCGGGCAAGGGCCACGAGCAGGGCCAGGACATCGCCGGGGTGGTCCGTCCGTTCGACGACCGCCAGGTACTTCGCGAAGCCGTCCAGAAGACCCAGGGATGAAAATCCAGAAGACCCAGGGGATGAACTTGTGATCGCCCTCTCCCTCGCCGAGATCGCAGAAGTCGTCGGCGGGCAGACACACGACATACCGGACCCGTCCGTCCAGGTCACGGGCCCGGTCGTCCGTGACTCCCGCGAGGCGGTGCCGGGCAGCCTGTTCGCCGCCTTCGCCGGCGAGCGCGTGGACGGACACGACTACGCGGCGGCGGTCGTCGAGGCGGGAGCGGTGGCCGTGCTCGGCACCCGGCCCGTCGGCGTCCCCGCGATCGTCGTGGACGACGTCCAGACGGCCCTCGGCGCCCTCGCCCGGCACGTCGTACGACGTCTAGGAGCCACCCTGGTCGCCCTCACCGGCTCGGCGGGCAAGACCAGCACCAAGGACCTCATCGCGCAGGTGCTCCGGAGCAAGGCGCCGACGGTGTTCACGCCCGGCTCCCTCAACAACGAGATCGGACTGCCGCTGACCGCGCTCAGCGCGACCGAGGAGACCAGGTTCCTCGTCCTGGAGATGGGCGCCCGCGGTATCGGGCACATCAGCTACCTCACCGGTCTGACGCCCCCGAAGGTCGGTCTCGTCCTCAACGTCGGCAGCGCCCACATCGGCGAGTTCGGCGGCCGTGAGCAGATCGCCCAGGCGAAGGGCGAGCTCGTCGAGGCCCTGCCGTCCGAAGCCGATGGCGGGACCGCCGTCCTCAACGCGGACGACCCCTACGTACGGGCCATGGCCGCCCGTACGAAGGCGAAGGTGATCTTTTTCGGAGAGTCCGGCGAAGCGGACGTTCGCGCCGAGAACGTACGACTCACGGACACCGGACAGCCCTCGTTCAGGCTTCACACACCCTCCGGTGCAAGTGACGTGACCATGCGCCTGTACGGTGAGCACCACGTGTCGAACGCGCTCGCCGCGGCCGCCGTCGCCCACGAACTGGGCATGTCCGCAGACGAGATCGCCGTGGCGCTCTCCGAGGCGGGCTCCCTCTCCCGCTGGCGGATGGAGGTCACCGAGCGCCCGGACGGCGTGACGATCGTCAACGACGCCTACAACGCGAACCCCGAGTCCATGCGAGCCGCTCTGCGCGCGCTCGCGGCGATGGGCAAGGGGCGGCGGACCTGGGCGGTGCTCGGCAAGATGGCCGAGCTCGGGGACGAGGCTCTCGCCGAGCACGACGCGGTCGGACGGCTCGCCGTCCGGCTCAACGTCAGCAAGCTCGTCGCGGTCGGTGGCAGGGAAGCCGCCTGGCTGCAACTGGGCGCATATAACGAGGGTTCGTGGGGTGAGGAGTCGGTGCACGTGTCCGACGCACAGGCGGCGGTCGACCTGTTGCGCAGCGAGTTGCGCCCGGGAGACGTCGTACTCGTGAAGGCGTCCCGTTCGGTCGGCCTCGAGAGCGTGGCGCAGGCGCTCCTCGAGTCCGGTGCCGAGGGTGAGGTTTCCGCCCGATGATGAAGCAGATCCTGTTCGCAGGAGTCATTGGCCTCTTCCTGACCCTGATCGGCACCCCGCTGCTGATCAAGCTCCTCGCGCGCAAGGGCTACGGCCAGTACATCCGCGACGACGGCCCGCGCGAGCACGCCAGCAAGCGCGGTACTCCGACCATGGGCGGTATCGCCTTCATCCTGGCGACGGTCGCCGCGTACTTCCTGGCGAAGGTGATCACGGGCTATCTGGACCCGGAGGCCGACGCGGCACCGACCTTCTCGGGTCTGCTGGTGCTCGGCCTGATGGTCGGCATGGGCCTGGTCGGCTTCCTCGACGACTACATCAAGATCGTCAAGCGCCGTTCGCTGGGCCTCCGGGCCAAGGCGAAGATGGCCGGCCAGCTCACCGTCGGCATCGCCTTCGCGGTGCTGTCGCTCCAGTTCGCGGACAACCGGGGCAACACCCCGGCGTCCACGAAGCTGTCGTTCATCACGGACTTCGGCTGGACGATCGGACCCGTGCTGTTCGTGGTCTGGGCGCTGTTCATGATTCTCGCGATGTCGAACGGCGTGAACCTGACCGACGGTCTGGACGGCCTGGCCACGGGCGCCTCGGTCCTCGTCTTCGGCGCCTACACCTTCATCGGCGTCTGGCAGTTCCAGGAGTCCTGCGCCAACGCGCAGACCCTGACCAACCCGGGCGCATGCTACGAGGTGCGCGACCCCCTCGACCTCGCCGTGGTCTCCTCGGCGCTGATGGGCGCCTGCCTCGGCTTCCTGTGGTGGAACACCTCGCCGGCCAAGGTCTTCATGGGAGACACCGGCTCGCTCGCGCTCGGCGGTGTGCTCGCCGGTCTCGCGATCTGCTCCCGCACCGAGCTGCTGATCGCCATCCTCGGCGGCCTGTTCGTGCTGATCACCATGTCCGTGGTGATCCAGGTCGGTTCCTTCCGCCTGACCGGGAAACGCGTCTTCCGGATGGCGCCACTCCAGCACCACTTCGAACTCAAAGGCTGGTCCGAAGTGCTCATCGTGGTCCGCTTCTGGATCATTCAGGGCATTTGTGTGATCGTCGGACTCGGCCTCTTCTACGCAGGATGGGCAGCGGACAAGTGACCTCCCCGGAGCCCTTCGACTTCCAGGGCAAGCGCATCACCGTCGCCGGGCTCGGCGTCTCCGGCGTCCCGGCGGCCAAGGTGCTGCACGGCCTCGGCGCGATTGTCACGGTCGTCAACGACGGCGCCGACGAGCGCGCCCGGGCGCAGGCGGCCGAGCTGGAGGCGCTCGGCGTCACCGTGCGCCTCGGCGACGGCGACACGCTGCCCGAGGGTTCCGAACTGATCGTCACCGCACCCGGCTGGAAGCCGGACAAGCCGCTGTTCGCGGCGGCGGCACAGGCGGGTGTCCCGGTCTGGGGCGACGTCGAACTGGCCTGGCGCCTGCGCGGCCCCGACGCCGCTCCCTGGCTGGCCGTCACCGGCACCAACGGCAAGACCACGACCGTCCAGATGCTCGCCTCGATCCTGAAGGCGGCGGGCCTGCGCACGGCCGCCGTCGGCAACATCGGCGTCTCGCTCCTGGACGCGGTGCTCGGCGAGGAGCAGTACGACGTGCTGGCCGTGGAGCTGTCCAGCTACCAGCTGCACTGGGCGCCGTCGCTGCGCGCCCACTCGGCCGCCGTGCTGAACCTCGCCCCCGACCACCTCGACTGGCACGGCTCGATGGAGGCGTACGCGGCCGACAAGGGCCGTATCTACGAGGGCAATCGCGTCGCCTGCGTCTACAACGTGGACGCCACCGACAAGCCGTCCACCGAGGACCTGGTCCGCGAGGCCGACGTCGAGGAGGGTTGCCGCGCCGTCGGCTTCACCCTGGGCACGCCCGGGCCCTCCCAACTCGGTGTCGTGGAGGGCATCCTGGTCGACCGCGCCTTCGTCGAGGACCGGCAGAAGAACGCCCAGGAGCTGGCCGAGGTCGCCGATGTGAACCCGCCGGCCCCGCACAACATCGCCAACGCCCTCGCGGCGGCGGCCCTCGCCCGGGCCTACGGCGTGCCCGCCAAGGCCGTACGGGACGGTCTGCGGGCCTTCACCCCGGACGCCCATCGCATCGCCCACGTGGCCGACGTGGACGGCGTCGCGTACGTCGACGACTCCAAGGCCACCAACACGCATGCGGCGGAAGCCTCGTTGGCGGCGTACGAGCCGATCGTGTGGATCGCGGGCGGGCTCGCGAAGGGTGCCGTCTTCGACGAGCTGGTCGCCAAGTCGGCGCAGCGGCTGCGCGGGGCCGTGCTGATCGGCGCGGACCGCGCGCTCATCCGCGAAGCCCTCGTGCGACACGCCCCGGAAGTACCCGTCGTCGACCTCGACCGGACCGACACTGGGGCGATGCTCCAGGCTGTCCAGGAGGCGCGGCGGCTCGCACAGCCCGGCGACACGGTGCTGCTGGCCCCGGCCTGCGCCTCGATGGACATGTTCACCAACTACAACCAGCGTGGTGACGCGTTCGCGGAGGCGGTTCGCGCACTCGGCGCGGGCACCTGACGGTCGGTCTCGGCCACGGCGGGTGCTTCGGGACCCTTGGAGGGACGCGTGACTCGGATGTGGCCCGAGACGAACCGGCGGACATCCGCCGCCGACCCGGGGCCGACGCCCCCGCCCCTCCCGCACGCTCTCACGGGAGCCGTCCATGCCCGGTAGCCGTACCGGAGGGCCGCCCGCGCAGCGGCCCGTCCGCCGGCCCGCCACGCCCCGGCCGTCGCGCGAGAGCGGCGTCCTGGGCCTGTACCTGCGGGCGCGCAGGGGCTGGGACCGGCCGCTGACCGCCTACTACCTGATCTTCGGCGGCAGCCTGCTGATCACGGTGCTGGGGCTGGTGATGGTCTACTCGGCCTCCCAGATCACCGCGCTGCAGATGTCGCTGCCGGGCTCGTACTTCTTCCGCAAGCAGCTGCTCGCGGCGGTGATCGGCGCGGGGCTGCTGTTCGCCGCCTCACGGATGCCGGTGAAGCTGCACCGGGCGCTGGCCTACCCCATCCTCGCGGGTGCCGTCTTCCTGATGACCCTGGTACAGATCCCGGGGATAGGAGTGTCGGTCAACGGCAACCAGAACTGGATCGCGGTCGGCGGCTCCTTCCAGATCCAGCCCAGTGAGTTCGGCAAGCTCGCCCTCGTGCTGTGGGGCGCCGACCTGCTCGCCCGCAAGCAGGACAAGAAGCTGCTGACCCAGTGGAAGCACATGCTCGTCCCACTGGTGCCGGCCGCTTTCATGCTGCTCGGGCTGATCATGATCGGCGGCGACATGGGCACGGCGATCATCCTCACGGCCATCCTGTTCGGCCTGCTCTGGCTGGCCGGCGCGCCCACGCGGCTGTTCGCCGGTGTGCTGTCGATCGCCGCCGTGCTCGGCCTGATCCTCATCAAGACCAGTGCCAACCGTATGGCCCGCCTGCAGTGCCTCGGCGCCACCGAACCCCAGTCCGGGCCCGTCGACTGCTGGCAGGCCGTGCACGGCATCTATGCCCTTGCCTCGGGCGGAATCTTCGGCTCCGGGCTGGGTGCGAGTGTGGAGAAATGGGGCCAACTCCCCGAAGCCCACACCGACTTCATCTTCGCCGTCACCGGTGAGGAACTGGGCCTGGCGGGGACGCTGTCGGTACTCGCCCTCTTCGCGGCTCTAGGCTATGCGGGTATCCGCGTGGCCGGACGCACGGAGGACCCCTTCGTCAGGTATGCCGCGGGAGGCGTGACCACCTGGATCACGGCCCAGGCCGTGATCAACATCGGTGCGGTGCTCGGTCTGCTGCCGATCGCCGGCGTCCCCCTCCCGCTGTTCTCCTACGGAGGATCCGCCCTGCTGCCGACCATGTTCGCCATCGGGCTGCTGATCGCCTTCGCACGCGACGAGCCCGCTGCGCGGGCGGCGCTTGCGATGCGGCAACCCCGCTTTGGTAGAAAGCGGGGGGCTGGGGGCACCGGTTCCATTCGGAGTCCCCGGAGATGGAACACGATGCGACGGCGTGCCTCGGCGGCACGCTCGTCCGGAGAGCGGTGAATTTCGGTGCATGTCGTACTCGCCGGCGGAGGAACCGCGGGCCACATCGAGCCCGCGCTCGCCCTCGCGGACGCCCTGCGCAGGCAGGATCCGAGCGTGGGCATCACGGCCCTGGGAACGGAGCGCGGCCTCGAGACACGTCTCGTGCCCGAGCGTGGGTACGAACTCGCGCTGATTCCCGCCGTGCCGCTGCCGCGCAAGCCCACCCCCGAGCTGATCACCGTCCCGGGCCGGCTGCGCGGGACGATCAAGGCGACCGAGCAGATCCTGGAGCGCACCAGGGCGGACGCCGTGGTCGGCTTCGGCGGCTACGTCGCCCTGCCCGGCTATCTCGCGGCCAAGCGCCTCGGGGTGCCGATCGTCATCCACGAGGCCAACGCCCGCCCGGGCCTGGCCAACAAGATCGGCTCGCGGTACGCCAGCCAGGTCGCGGTCTCCACCCCGGACAGCAAGCTGCGTAACTCCCGTTACATCGGCATCCCGCTGCGCCGCTCCATCGCCACCCTGGACCGGGCCGCCGTACGCCCCGAGGCCCGGGCCGCCTTCGGCCTGGACCCGAACCTGCCCACGCTGCTGGTCACCGGCGGCTCCCAGGGCGCCCGCCGGCTGAACGAGGTCGTCCAGCAGGTCGCGCCCTGGCTCCAGCAGGCCGGAATCCAGATCCTGCACGCGGTCGGTCCGAAGAACGAACTGCCGCAGGTCCAGCAGATGCCGGGAATGCCCCCCTACATCCCGGTAAGTTATCTGGACCGGATGGACCTCGCGTACGCCGCGGCGGACATGATGCTCTGCCGCGCGGGCGCGATGACCGTCGCTGAACTCTCCGCCGTCGGGCTCCCGGCCGCCTACGTCCCGCTGCCCATCGGCAACGGCGAACAGCGGCTCAACGCCCAGCCGGTGGTCAAGGCCGGCGGCGGCCTGCTGGTCGACGACGCGGAGCTGACCCCCGAGTGGGTCCAGCAGAACGTCCTGCCCGTGCTCGCCGACCCGCACCGGCTGTACCAGATGTCCCGCAGCGCCGCCGAGTTCGGCCGCCGGGACGCCGACGATCTGCTCGTCGGCATGGTGTACGAGGCGATCGCCGCCAGTCGTGCACACCGCTAGGACTGTATGACGGAAGGCAGGGGAGCGTGGCCGGATCGACCACCGCCGAGCGCGGTGAACGCCAGCAGAAGTCGTCCGGCCCGCCGCTCCGCCCGCGGTCGAGGCGGGCCCGGCTTCGTGTGATTGTCATCCTGGGCCTCGCCCTGGTCTTCCTCGGTTTCCCGACGGTATGGCTGTTCTACGGCTCCGACTGGCTGCGTGCCGAGCGCGTCTCGGTGTCGGGCACCAGGGTCCTGACACCGGCTCAGGTCCGGGCCGCCGCCGACGTTCCCCTCGGGAAGCCGCTGATTTCCGTCGACACCGAAGCGATCGAGTCACGACTGCGCCGGAAATTGCCCCGAATTGACTCGGTTGACGTGGTCCGTTCCTGGCCCGAGGGAATCGGGCTGAAAGTGGTCGAGCGGACTCCGGTTCTGATTGTCCAAAAGGGCGGAAAGTTCGTCGAAGTGGACGATGAAGGTGTCCGTTTCGCCACGGTGTCCGAGGCCCCGAAAGGCGTGCCCGCACTGGAATTGACACTGTCCCGGTCCAGCTCCGCCGCAGCGAGCCTGCGCCGCTTCGGCGAGGCCCGGCTGGTGCGCGAGGCGGTCGTCGTCGCCCGTGCCGTTCCGGCCGCCGTCGCCCGCGGCACACAGGCCGTCAAGGTCCGTTCCTACGACGACATCTCGCTGGAGTTGAGGGACGGCCGCACGGTCGTCTGGGGCAGCAGCGAGAAGGGCGCGGTCAAGGCCCGTACGCTCACCGCCCTGATGAAAGCCTCGCCCGGCGCGCGTTACTTCGACGTGAGTGTCCCCACCGCGCCCGCGTCATCAGCGAGTTGACGCACATCCGCGCAGGCCAGCACCCTGGTTGGGCAGTGCTACGGCTGATCACATAGGGTGAAAAGAAAAACGGGAGGTTCGGCGTGTTCGTTGAACGTGCGCCACTTGTCGACTTAGTGTCCTGTTCAGAAGACTCCAAGGAACAGACACACTGGTAACCCTAAACTTCAGGGTTAGGGTTCGGGTCGGCGATACGGACCGTCCCATTCGGCATCAGTCGTCGGGTCGCGGGGCGCAGCGCGTCACGCTGATTCGGCGACACGTAACTCGAGGCGAGAGGCCTTCGACGTGGCAGCACCGCAGAACTACCTCGCAGTCATCAAAGTCATCGGTGTCGGCGGCGGTGGTGTCAATGCCATCAACCGGATGATCGAGGTCGGTCTCAAGGGCGTCGAGTTCATCGCCATCAACACCGACGCGCAAGCTCTGTTGATGAGCGACGCCGACGTCAAGCTGGACGTCGGCCGTGAACTCACCCGCGGACTCGGCGCCGGAGCCAACCCGGCCGTGGGCCGCAAGGCCGCCGAGGACCACCGCGAGGAGATCGAGGAGGTCCTCAAGGGGGCCGACATGGTCTTCGTGACAGCCGGTGAAGGCGGCGGCACCGGCACCGGCGGCGCGCCCGTCGTGGCCAACATCGCCCGCTCGCTCGGCGCTCTCACCATCGGTGTGGTCACGCGCCCGTTCACCTTCGAGGGGCGGCGCCGCGCGAACCAGGCCGAGGACGGCATCGCCGAGCTCCGCGAAGAGGTCGACACCCTCATCGTCATCCCGAACGACCGGCTGCTGTCCATCTCGGACCGCCAGGTCTCGGTGCTGGACGCCTTCAAGTCGGCCGACCAGGTCCTGCTCTCCGGTGTCCAGGGCATCACCGACCTCATCACCACCCCCGGCCTCATCAACCTCGACTTCGCCGACGTCAAGTCGGTCATGTCCGAGGCCGGCTCGGCGCTGATGGGCATCGGCTCGGCGCGTGGCGACGACCGTGCGGTGGCCGCGGCCGAGATGGCGATCTCCTCGCCGCTGCTGGAGGCGTCCATCGACGGCGCCCGCGGCGTGCTCCTCTCCATCTCCGGCGGCAGCGACCTCGGTCTGTTCGAGATCAACGAGGCCGCCCAGCTGGTTTCCGAGGCCGCTCACCCCGAGGCCAACATCATCTTCGGTGCGGTGATCGACGACGCCCTCGGCGACGAGGTCCGGGTCACCGTGATCGCGGCCGGCTTCGACGGCGGCCAGCCGCCGTCCAAGCGGGACAACGTCCTCGGCTCGTCCTCGGCCAAGCGTGAGGAGCCGGCCCCGGCGCGGCAGACCGAGAGCCGCCCGTCCTTCGGCTCGCTCGGCAGCGTGACCCCGAAGGAGGACCCGGAGCCCGCTCCGGAGCCGGTCAACGACATCCCGGTCGCCCCGCCGGTCCCGCCGGCGCCGCGGACCTACTCGGACAGCGCGGCCGAGGAACTGGACGTACCGGACTTCCTCAAGTGATCCTTCAGTGGTGATAGGACAGCGCGAAAGCGTGAGCGGCGCGCACTTCGGCTTCACCGACCGGTGGGGCGGAGTGAGCGCCGCTCCGTATGAGGAGCTCAATCTCGGCGGAGCGGTCGGCGACGACCCCGCCGCCGTACGCGCCAACCGGGACCTGGCCGCCAAGTCCCTGGGCGTCGAGCCGGACCGGGTGGTCTGGATGAACCAGGTGCACGGGGCCGACGTGGCGGTGGTGGACCGGCCGTGGGGATCTTCGTCCGAGATCCCGTCGGTCGACGCGATCGTCACGGTGAAGCGGGGGCTCGCCCTCGCCGTGCTCACCGCGGACTGCGTGCCGGTCCTGCTCGCCGACCCGGTCGCCGGGATCGCCGCGGCGGCCCACGCGGGCCGGCCCGGCATGATCGCCGGGGTCGTCCCGGCCGCGCTACGCGCGATGACCGAACTGGGTGCCGAGCCCTCCCGGATCGTCGCCCGCACCGGGCCCACCGTCTGCGGCCGGTGTTACGAAGTGCCCGGGGCGATGCGCGCCGAGGTGTCCGCCGTCGAGCCGGCGGCGTACGCCGAAACCAGTTGGGGCACTCCGGCGGTCGACGTGAGTGCCGGGGTGCACGCGCAGCTCGAAAGGCTCGGGGTGCGCGACCGGGCGCAGTCTCCGGTGTGCACGCTGGAGTCGGACGATCACTTCTCGTACCGCCGCGACCGGACCACCGGTCGACTCGCGGGCTATGTGTGGCTGGACTGATGGGGCATGACGGACCGTAAGGACGAACTCGCCGCGAATCTGGCGAAAGTCGAGCGACGCATCGCCGACGCATGCGCGGCCGCCGGGCGGGGACGCGAGGAGGTGACCCTGATCGTGGTCACCAAGACCTATCCCGCGAGCGATGTGCGCGTGTTGTCGGAACTAGGGGTGCGGCATGTCGCCGAGAACCGCGACCAGGACGCGGCCCCCAAGGCCGCCGCCTGTGCGGATCTGCCCCTTTCATGGCACTTCGTCGGTCAACTCCAGACCAACAAGGTCCGATCGGTGGTCGGTTACGCGGACTTCGTGCAGTCCGTCGATCGTTCCAAGCTCGTCACAGCTCTGTCGAAGGAAGCCGTCCGGTCCGGGCGTGAACTGGGGTGCCTCATCCAGGTCGCGCTCGATGCCGGGGAGAGCGCGAGGGGTGAGCGGGGAGGCGTGGCTCCCGGCGGGATCGAGGAGTTGGCCGGCCTCGTGGCCGAGGCGCCGGGGCTGCGGCTCGGCGGACTGATGACCGTCGCGCCGCTCACCGGCGAGTATGCGGGACGCGAACAGGCGGCGTTCGAGCGGTTGGTGGTTTTGTCGACCGACCTGCGCCGGAGTCATCCGACTGCCACCATGGTCTCGGCAGGGATGAGTGCGGACCTCGAACAGGCCGTGGCGGCCGGAGCGACACATGTGCGCGTCGGCAGCGCGGTACTCGGAGTCCGCCCCAGGCTCGGGTAACGTCGCCAAGAAGTCGGACCACAGCAGAAAATATGGTCATTGCCGCCGATAGGCGGACTCAAGGACCTCGTGGATCGCAGGCACTTGGCAGTCGTCAGCAGATCCACCACAGAGCGGAGGACTCAGAGCATGGCCGGCGCGATGCGCAAGATGGCGGTCTACCTCGGCCTCGTGGAGGACGATGGGTACGACGGCCGCGGATTCGACCCCGACGACGACTTCGAACCCGAACTGGACCCGGAGCCCGAGCGGGACCACCGACGGCACGAGCCGTCCCATCAGCCGCACGTCTCACATCAGCCCCAAAGGGACGAAGAGGTACGAGTCGTACAGCCGTCCGTGCCTCGCGAACCGGCCCCTCGTTCCGCTTCGCTCCCCGCGGAATCCGGACGCCCGGCGCGTATCGCGCCCGTGGCATCCATCACACAAGAACGCGCAAGTCTGGAGAAGAACGCACCGGTGATCATGCCCAAGGTCGTGTCCGAACGAGAGCCTTACCGGATCACCACACTCCACCCACGGACCTACAACGAGGCCCGTACCATCGGGGAACACTTCCGTGAAGGCACTCCGGTGATCATGAATCTGACTGAGATGGATGACACAGATGCGAAGCGACTTGTCGACTTTGCGGCTGGCCTGGTGTTTGGTCTTCACGGCAGTATCGAGCGGGTGACGCAGAAGGTGTTCCTGTTGTCGCCTGCTAACGTCGATGTCACGGCGGAGGACAAGGCCCGCATCGCAGAGGGCGGGTTCTTCAACCAGAGCTGAGACGCACCACCGGAAACAGCAGTACCCAGCAGGGCACAGGGGAGAGGGAAGCGCAGGTCATGAGCGTGGTTTTGGATGTCATCTACATCGCGCTGATGTGCTTTCTCATCGTGCTCATCTTCCGGTTGGTCATGGACTATGTCTTCCAGTTCGCCCGCTCATGGCAACCCGGCAAGGCGATGGTGGTCGTTCTGGAGGCCACCTACACTGTCACTGATCCACCGCTCAAGCTTCTGCGGCGGGTCATTCCGCCGCTGCGTCTCGGGGGCGTGGCGCTAGACCTGTCCTTCTTCGTACTGATGATCATCGTCTACATCCTGATCTCGATCGTGAGCCGGCTGTGATGAGCGATGTGACCTACCGTCTTGCCGAATGCCGACGACTACGTTGAGGTGAAGAGATGCCGTTGACCCCCGAGGACGTGCGGAACAAGCAGTTCACGACCGTCCGCCTCCGAGAAGGCTATGACGAGGACGAGGTCGATGCCTTCCTCGATGAGGTCGAAGCCGAACTGACCCGTCTGCTCCGCGAGAACGAGGACCTGCGCGCCAAGCTGGCCGCGGCCACGCGCGCTGCTGCCCAGAACCAGCAGAACATGCGCAAGCCTCCGGAGCCCCAGCAGGATCAGCAGCAACAGCAGCAGCAGGGCATGCGCGGTCCGGGTGGTCCCGTACCCGCCGGCATATCGGGCCCGCCGCAGCAGCAGATGGGTGGCCCCATGGGTGGTCCGCCCCAGCTGCCGAGCGGTGCCCCGCAGCTGCCCGCCGGTCCCGGCGGTCAGGGTGGTCCGCAGGGTCCCGGTCCGATGGGCCAGGGTCCGGGCGGTCCGGGCCCCATGGGCCAGCCCCCGATGCAGCAGCAGATGGGTGGCCCGATGGGCGGCCCCATGGGCGGTCCGATGGGCGGCCCCGGTCAAGGAGGCCCCGGTGGCGACAGCGCCGCCCGTGTCCTCTCGCTGGCCCAGCAGACCGCCGACCAGGCGATCGCCGAGGCCCGTTCCGAAGCCAACAAGATCGTCGGGGAAGCGCGTTCGCGTGCCGAGGGTCTGGAGCGTGACGCCCGTGCCAAGGCCGATGCCCTGGAGCGGGACGCGCAGGAGAAGCACCGCGTGGCGATGGGCTCCCTGGAGTCCGCTCGCGCCACGCTGGAGCGCAAGGTCGAGGACCTGCGCGGCTTCGAGCGCGAGTACCGCACGCGCCTGAAGTCGTACCTGGAGTCGCAGCTGCGCCAGCTGGAGACCCAGGCCGACGACTCGCTGGCTCCGCCGCGCACTCCGGCTGCCGCGTCCCTCCCGCCGTCCCCGGCGCCTTCCATGGCTCCGGCCGGCGCGAGCGCCCCGTCCTACGGCGGCGGCAACCAGACGATGGGCGGCCCCCCGTCGCAGTCCGGTCCGTCCTACGGCGGTCAGCAGCAGATGTCTCCGGCGATGACCCAGCCGATGGCGCCTGTGCGTCCGCAGGGCCCGTCGCCGATGGGTCAGGCGCCCTCGCCCATGCGGGGCTTCCTGATCGACGAGGATGACAACTGACGGCCTGATGGCCAGTAGTACGGCGTAGGCATCGGCAGCGTTCAGGGCGAGGCCCCGGGTTGATCCCGGGGCCTCGCCCTTTGCCATGCCTGTACGTGTTGCCATGCCTGTTCGTCCGCACGCAACCGCGTTCGTGCGTACGCAACGCCGAAGGCCCGGTCCCGCCAAGATCTTTGGGCGGGGCCGGGCCTTCGGCCTGAGCGTTACGCCTTGCGCAGGCGGAACGTCAGGGACAGACCCTCGTCGGTGAAGGGCTCGCCGTAGGCGTCGTCCGCCTCGCCCTGAGCGAAGTCCGTGGCGAGGACCTCGTCGGCGATCAGGCCGGCGTGGCCGGTCAGGGCCGCGGCCGTCGCCTCGTCCGTGGCGGTCCAGCGCAGCGCGATGCGGTCGGCCACGTCGAGGCCGCTGTTCTTGCGGGCCTCCTGGATCAGCCGGATCGCGTCACGGGCCAGGCCCGCACGCCGGAGTTCCTCCGTGATCTCCAGGTCGAGGGCGACCGTGGCACCCGAATCCGACGCCACCGACCAGCCCTCGCGTGGCGTCTCCGTGATGATCACCTCGTCGGGGGCGAGCGTGACGGTCTCGCCGTCGACCGCCACCGACGCCGTGCCCTCGCGCAGGGCCAGGGACAGGGCGGCCGCGTCCGCGTTCGCGATGGCCTTGGCCACGTCCTGGACGCGCTTGCCGAACCGCTTGCCCAGTGCGCGGAAGTTGGCCTTGGCCGTGGTGTCGACCAGGCTGCCGCCGACGTCGCTCAGTGTCGCGAGCGATTCGACGTTCAGCTCCTCCGTGATCTGGGTGCGCAGTCCGGAGTCCAGCGCGTCGAAGCCCGACGCGGCGATCAGGGCGCGGGACAGCGGCTGACGCGTCTTGACACCCGACTCCGCGCGCGTGGCACGGCCCAGCTCCACGAGCCGGCGCACCAGCACCATCTGCTTCGACAGCTCCGGGTCGATGGCCGTGAGGTCCGCCTGCGGCCAGGAGGACAGATGGACCGACTCCGGGGCGCCCGGGGTGACCGGAACGATCAGGTCCTGCCAGACCCGCTCGGTGATGAACGGGGTCAGCGGGGCCATCAGCTGCGTCACCGTCTCGACGACCTCGTGCAGCGTGCGCAGCGCCGCCTTGTCGCCCTGCCAGAAGCGGCGACGGGAGCGGCGGACGTACCAGTTCGACAGGTCGTCGACGAACGCGGACAGCAGCTTGCCGGCGCGCTGGGTGTCGTAGGCGTCGAGGGCCTGGGTGACCTGGTCGGTGAGCGCGTGCAGTTCGGACAGCAGCCAGCGGTCCAGCACCGGGCGGTCGGCCGGGGCCGGGTCGGCCTCGGACGGGGCCCAGCCCGACGTACGGGCGTACAGGGCCTGGAAGGCGACCGTGTTCCAGTAGGTGAGGAGCGTCTTGCGGACGACCTCCTGGATGGTGCCGTGGCCGACTCGGCGGGCCGCCCAGGGGGAGCCGCCGGCCGCCATGAACCAGCGGACCGCGTCGGCGCCGTGCCGGTCCATGAGCGGGATGGGCTCCAGGGTGTTGCCCAGGTGCTTGGACATCTTGCGGCCGTCCTCGGCGAGGATGTGGCCGAGGCAGACCACGTTCTCGTACGACGACTTGTCGAAGACCAGGGTGCCGACCGCCATCAGCGTGTAGAACCAGCCGCGGGTCTGGTCGATGGCCTCGCAGATGAACTGCGCCGGGTAGCGGGCCTCGAAGGTCTCCTTGTTCTTGTACGGGTAGCCCCACTGCGCGAACGGCATCGAACCCGAGTCGTACCAGGCGTCGATGACCTCGGGCACGCGCGTGGCCGTGCTGCCGCACCCGTCCTGCGGGCAGGCGAAGGTGACCGCGTCGATGTAAGGGCGGTGCGGGTCCAGGCCCGACTGGTCGGTGCCCGTCAGCTCGGTCAGCTCGGTGAGGGAGCCGACGCAGGTGAGGTGGTCGTCCTCGCAGCGCCAGATGGGCAGCGGCGTGCCCCAGTAGCGGTTGCGGGACAGCGCCCAGTCGATGTTGTTGTCCAGCCAGTCGCCGTAGCGGCCGTGCTTGACCGTGTCCGGGAACCAGTTGGTGTTCTCGTTCTCCGTGAGGAGACGGTCCTTGATCTCCGTGGTGCGGATGTACCAGGAGGGCTGCGCGTAGTAGAGCAGCGCGGTGTGGCAGCGCCAGCAGTGCGGGTAGCTGTGCTCGTACGGGATGTGCCGGAAGAGCAGGCCGCGGCTGTCGAGGTCCTCGGTGAGCTTCTCGTCGGCCTTCTTGAAGAAGACGCCGCCGACGAGCGGGACGTCCTCCTCGAAGGTGCCGTCCGGGCGGACCGGGTTCACGACCGGCAGGCCGTAGGAGCGGCAGACCTTGAGGTCGTCCTCACCGAAGGCGGGGGACTGGTGGACCAGACCCGTGCCGTCCTCGGTCGTGACGTAGTCGGCGTTGACCACGTAGTGGGCCTCGGCCGGGAACTCCACCAGCTCGAACGGGCGCTGGTACGTCCAGCGCTCCATCTCGGCGCCCGTGAAGGTCTGGCCGGTGGTCTCCCAGCCCTCGCCGAGGGCCTTGGCGACGAGCGGCTCGGCGACGACGAGCTTCTCCTCGCCGTTCGTCGCGACGACGTAGGTGACCTCGGGGTGGGCGGCGACCGCCGTGTTGGAGACGAGAGTCCAGGGCGTGGTTGTCCACACCAGGAGCGCGGCCTCGCCGGCGAGCGGGCCGGAGGTGAGCGGGAAGCGGACGAACACGGACGGGTCGACGACCGTCTCGTAGCCCTGCGCCAGCTCGTGATCGGACAGACCCGTGCCGCAGCGGGGGCACCAGGGGGCGACGCGGTGGTCCTGGACCAGCAGGCCCTTGTTGAAGATCTCCTTCAGCGACCACCAGACCGACTCGATGTACGCGGGGTCCATGGTGCGGTAGGGGTCGTTGAGGTCGGTCCAGAACCCCATGCGGGTGGTGAGCTCTTCGAAGGCGTTGGTGTGCCGGGTCACCGACTCGCGGCACTTCGCGTTGAACTCGGCGATGCCGTACGCCTCGATGTCCTGCTTGCCGGAGAAGCCGAGCTCCTTCTCCACCGCCAGCTCCACCGGGAGGCCGTGGCAGTCCCAGCCGGCCTTGCGGGCGACGTGGTAGCCGCGCATGGTGCGGAACCGGGGGAAGACGTCCTTGAAGACGCGGGCCTCGATGTGGTGGGCGCCGGGCATGCCGTTGGCGGTGGGCGGGCCCTCGTAGTAGACCCACTCCGGGCGGCCCTCGGACTGCTCCAGGCTCTTGGTGAAGATCTTCTGCTCGTCCCAGAAGGCGAGCACGGTGTGCTCGAGGGCGGGCAGGTCGACCTGGGCGGGTACCTGGCGGTACGTCGGCGATGTCATCAGCGGGCTTCCTCCGGCGGACTTGCTGCCTTCCGTCCGGAGGGACGAGAGCTACGTCATTGCCTGCGCCGCCTTCGGCGCGCTCCCGCGGTACCACCCTCCTTGGCCCTCCGGTGCGGGGTGTGCGCCGGTGAGCCCCCTCATTGGGGTCGCGATGCCGGCTCTACTGGCCGCTGCTGTTCGCTACGGCTTTCTTCCGGCGGCTCCGGGGTGATCTTCACGTCGCGCTGGCCCCCGGGCTTCCACCGTCCCCGGGTCGCTCTGGGCTGCGTACGCCGCTACTCGTCCCCATCCACGCTTTTCGCTCCGCCCAGTGTACGGCGCCGGGCGGACAGCGGCCGACCGCTTTTCGGGGCCGCCGGGGAGGGGGTGGCGCAAGAGGTGTCTTTTGGGTTTGATGACCCGAATGGAGTGGTATAGGTGTTCGGATCCTGGGACGTCCGGCTCGGCGGATTACCGGGCGGGGAGCTGGGCACAACGGATGCAGGTTCGCCGCGCGGCATGCGCGAGGCGGGCGAATCGGGCGGTGTGCCCCGTTGCCGCGGGACTCAAGTCGATTTATCGTCCCAGCACGATTCGCGAGCAAGATCACAATATGTGAAGGGGCCGCGGCCATGGTGGCGAAGAAGACCGCCGTACAGCAGCCGGCGTCCGGCAGGTCCGCGGAGGCCTCCGGCGGTGCGCCCAAGGACCCGGGCGGGAAGAAGACCGCCCAGGGCGGCTCGGCGGGGCGGGCGGCGAAGGGGGCGACCGAGAAGGCGGCCGAGGGGACGAAGGCGGCTGTCACCAGGACCAAGGCGGCGGTCAAGAAGGTGACGGCCAAGAAGACCGCGGCGGGAAAGGCCGTTGCCAGGAAGGTCGCGGCGAAGAGGGCGGGAGCCAAGGGGCCGGGCGAAAAAACGGAGGCCGGGGAGACCGCGGTCGAGAAGACTGGGGCCGGCAGGGCTGAGGTCGAGAAGGCCGCGGCAGAGAAGGCTGAGGTCGAGAAGGCAGGGCTCGAGAGGACTGGGGCCAAGAAGGCAGGGCTCGAGAGCACTGCGGCCAAGAAGGCGGGGACCAAGAAGACGGCGGTCGGGAAGGCGACGGCCAAGAAGGCCGCGGCCGACAAGGCCGCGGGCGCGAAAGCCGCGGGCAAGAAGGCGGCGGCCAAAAAGGCAGCTGCCGATGCTGAGCAGAAGGCCGCCGGTGAGAAGGCGGCTGCCGGCGAGGTCGGGGAGCAGAAAGCCGCGGGCAAGACGGCGGCTGCCGGCGAAGTCGGGGAGCAGAAAGCCGCGGCCAAGAAGGCGGCTGCTCATGAGACGGCAGGGAAGAAGGCTGCTGTCGGCGAGAGCGCGGGGAAGAAGGCAGTGGCAAAGAAAGCCGCTGTCGGAGAGGTCGCGGAGAAGAAGGCCGCGGTCAAAAGGGCGAAGGCCGCCAAGGCTGTCGCTGCTGAGAAGGGCGTCGGGGCCGAGGGCGTGCGCGCCGGAGGCAAGAGCACCACCACGAAGAGCGCGGCCGGGAAGGGCACTGCCCGGACCGGAGCGGTCACACAGGACAAGGCCGGGAACAGCACGGCCGAGAAGGCGGGCGCGGCCGAGGCCGCGACGCAGACAGGAGCGACCACGGTGGGTGCGAAGAAGACTCCTGGCGCGGCGACGGCGGCCAAGACCGCCGTCCCGAAGGCACGGGTCGCCGCGGCGGAGCCCGGTGAGCTCGCGGTACGCCCCGGTGAGGACCCCTGGACGGAGGCGGAGGTCGAGGAGGCGCGTGCCGAGCTGACGTCCGAGGAGACCCGGCTGCGTGAGGAGATCACGTCGTCGGAGCGCTCGCTCGCCGGTCTGATGCGCGACTCCGGGGACGGAGCGGGCGACGACCAGGCGGACACCGGCACCAAGAACATCACCCGCGAGCACGAACTGGCCCTGGCCGCCAACGCCCGCGAGATGCTCATCCAGACCGAGCGCGCCCTGGACCGCCTCCACTCGGGCACCTACGGCCTGTGCGAGAACTGCGGCAACGCCATCGGCAAGGCCCGGATGCAGGCCTTCCCGCGGGCCACGCTGTGCGTGGAGTGCAAGCAGAAGCAGGAGCGCAGGTACTGACCGACGGCCGAATGCCGCCTGAGCACGTGGGGCGCACACGGTGTGTCGTACCCTCGTCCCTAGGGCCTGTCCGACACATTCCCGCCTGCCCCGCGACGCCTGGCACGCGCGCTCGTCGCGTTGCCGAAACGCCCACGTGGCTCCGCCACGAGAGCGCTCCGGCGCCTTGCGATCGCACGCACCAGACGCCGCGGGCCCCGCCCTTCGGGCGGACGACGGGAATGTGTCGGACAGGCCCTGGTCAGGCACCTAGGTTGAGGGACTCACGTGGCAGAGGCGGAGCGCATCATCGGTACGCCGGACACACCGGATGCCGCCGGGGACGGGCAGGAGCGGCCCGAGGACGCGGCGTCGGGCGAGCGCGCCGACTCCGAGGGCACCCGGGCCGCCGGAGAGCCCGGCACGGGTGAGCCGGAGGCCACGGACGCGCGGCCCCGGGGCAAGCGCCGTATCGCGGTGCTGTTCGCCGTCGCCTCGTTCGCGTACGCCCTCGACCTGATCACCAAGATGATCGTGGTGGCCAAGCTGGAGCACCACCCGCCGATCGAGATCATCGGGGACTGGCTGAAGTTCGAGGCGATCCGCAACGCGGGTGCTGCCTTCGGCTTCGGCGAGGCCTTCACGGTGATCTTCACCATGATCGCGGCGGCGGTGATCGTCGTCATCGCCCGGCTCGCCCGCAAGCTCTACAGCCTGCCCTGGGCGCTCGCGCTCGGAATGCTGCTCGGCGGTGCGCTGGGCAATCTCACGGACCGGATCTTCCGGGCGCCGGGTGTCTTCGAGGGCGCGGTCGTGGACTTCATCGCGCCCAAGCACTTCGCCGTCTTCAACCTGGCCGACTCGGCGATCGTGTGCGGCGGCATCCTGATCGTGCTGCTGTCGTTCAAGGGGCTCGACCCGGACGGCACCGTCCACAAGGACTGACAGGCGCCGTACGGGGCTGTCGGACCCGTCCGGCATACTCGACGGGTGAGCACGATTCCCGAGATCCGCACCCTGCCCGTGCCCGACGGACTGGAGGGCGAGCGCGTCGACGCCGCCATCTCCCGCATGTTCGGCTTCTCCCGGACCAAGGCGGCCGAACTCGCCGCCGCGGGGAAGGTCACGGTCGACGGGTCGGTGGTCGGCAAGTCGGAGCGTGTCCACGGCGGCGCCTGGCTGGAGGTCGAGATGCCGCAGGCGCCCGCGCCGGTGCAGGTGGTGGCCGAGCCGGTCGAGGGCATGGAGATCGTGCACGACGACGATGACGTGGTCGTGATCGTCAAGCCGGTGGGTGTCGCCGCGCACCCGTCGCCGGGCTGGACCGGGCCGACCGTCATCGGGGGCCTGGCCGCCGCCGGGTACCGGATCTCCACCTCCGGTGCCGCGGAGCGCCAGGGCATCGTGCACCGCCTCGACGTCGGCACCTCCGGGCTGATGGTCGTGGCCAAGTCGGAGTACGCGTACACGTCCCTGAAGCGCCAATTCAAGGAGCGCACGGTCGACAAGCGGTACCACACGCTCGTCCAGGGCCACCCCGACCCGACCAGCGGCACCATCGACGCGCCCATCGGCCGTCACCCGCACCACGACTACAAGTGGGCGGTCACCGCCGAGGGCAAGGCGTCCGTCACGCACTACGACCTCATCGAGGCCTTCCGTGCGGCATCGCTCCTCGATGTGAAGCTGGAGACCGGCCGCACCCACCAGATCCGCGTCCACATGGCCGCCCACCGGCACCCCTGCGTCGGCGACCTGACTTACGGCGCCGACCCGACGCTGGCCAAGCGCCTCGGCCTGACGCGGCAGTGGCTGCACGCGGTGCGTCTCGGCTTCGAGCACCCCGGGGACGGGCAGTGGGCGGAGTTCTCCTGCGACTACCCGGAGGACCTGCAGAAGGCCCTGGACCAGGTCCGGGAGGAGACGTACGCATGAGCACCGCGCGGTATGCGGTGCGTGTCGCGGAGGACCCCGCCGACCGTGAGGCGTGCTTCGCGGTGCGCAAGGAGGTCTTCGTCGGCGAGCAGGGCGTGCCGGAGGACCTCGAGTACGACGCGTACGACGCGGGGGCGGTGCACGTCCTGGCCGTTCAGGAGGACGGCGTGCCGCTCGGGACCGGGCGGCTGCTGTACGGCGAGGCGGCCGTGGCGCAGACCGGGGCCGGCCCGTCCGTGGGCTCGCTGGGCCGGCTCGCCGTGACCGGCCGGGCGCGCGGGCTCGGAGTCGGGGTCGTCCTGGTGCGGGCCATCGAGGACGCCGCACGCGCGCGTGGACTCGTGGCCGTGGACCTGCACGCCCAGACGCACGCGCTCGGCTTCTACGCCCGGCTCGGCTACGAGGCGTACGGGCCGGAGTACCTGGAGGCGGGCATCCCGCACCAGGGGATGCGGCGTTCGCTGTAGCCGCTCGCCGCGGGTGCCGAAACGGTTTGTCCGTGCAGTTGCGTGGCAGGCTTGAGGTCAGTCGTATGACCGTCTGACCTCCCGGAGCGCTGACCGTGGATCAGTTGGCCCTGTTGTTCGTGCTGCTGCTCGGGGCCGTGATCAGCGTCCCGGTCGGGGACCGGCTGGGGATGCCCGCGCCGGTGCTGATGACGCTCCTGGGCATAGTCCTCGCGCTGCTCGAGTTCGTACCGAACGTCGAGATCCCGCCGGACCTCATCCTGCCGCTGCTGCTGCCGCCCCTGTTGTACGCCGCCGTGCGCCGTACGTCATGGCGGCAGTTCGCGGCGAACAAGAGACCGATCTTCCTGCTGGCCGTGGCCCTGGTGTTCGTCACCATGGCCTGCGTGGCCGCCGCGGCCGACGCGATCGTGCCGGGGCTGCCGCTGGCCGCGGCGTTCGCGCTCGGTGCGCTGGTCGCGCCGCCGGACCCGGTCGCGGCGACCGCCGTCGCCGGGCAGCTGGGGCTGCCGCGCCGGCTGGTGTCGATCCTGGAGGGCGAGGGGCTGTTCAACGATGTGACGGCCATCGTCCTCTACCACGTGGCGATCGCCGCCGCCGTCAGCGGGACGTTCTCGCCCTGGCAGGCCGGGCTCGATCTGGTGCTGTCGGCCGTGGTGGGGGCGGCCGTGGGCATCGGGCTGGGCTGGGGCGCGAACAAGCTGATGGAACTCCTCGGGGACGCGACCCTGCAGATCGGGCTGACCCTGCTGGTGCCGTACGCCTCTTACGTCATGGCCGAGGAACTGCACGGCTCCGGAGTGCTCGCCGTGCTCACCACCGCGGTGTTCCTCGCGGAGTACGGGTCCGACGCCGACGACGTCATGACACGGCTGGCAGGGCACACCTTCTGGAACATCGTCGACACCCTCGTCACCGGCGTCGCGTTCGGGCTGGTCGGCCTCGAGCTGCACAACGCCATTCGCACCGCGTCCGGCCGGTGGGGCGAACTGCTCGGCTGGGCGGCGGTGGTGGTGGCCGTCGTCGTGTTCGTAAGGCTGCTGTGGCTGCTGCCGGCGACCTGGCTGACCAAACGGCTGCACGCGCGGCGGGACTACGACGAGGACATCCCGGTGAGCTGGCGCGAGACCGTGGTCATGTGGTGGTCGGGGATGCGCGGAGTGGCCTCGGTGGCGCTGGTGCTGGCCATTCCGCTGGAGACGGACGCGGGGGCGCCGTTCCCCAACCGGGACGAGCTCATCTTCATCGCGTTCGGGGTGATCGTGGCGACGCTGGTGGTGCAGGGGCTGACGTTGCCGTGGCTGGTGCGGCGGCTGGGCGTGAAGGCCGACACGGACCAGGAGAAGGAACTCGCGAAGGAACTGGCGATCCGGGCGTCCAAGGCGGCGAAGCGGAGGCTGCGCGAGATCGAGGAGGAAGAGGAGCTCCCGGAGGAGTTGTCCGAGCAGATGCTGCGGCGGGCCTTCGACATCGGGGTGCGGATCAGTCCCGAGGTCGCCGAGGACGAGCGGCGGGAGGCTTCCCGGGAGCGCGCGCGGCGGCTGAAGCGGGTGCGGCGGATCCAGCAGGAGATGCTGAGCGCGGCGCGGCACGAGGTGCTGGCGGCGCGGAGTGAGCCGGGGGCCGATCCGGAGGTCGTGGACCGGGTGTTGCGCCATCTCGACGTGCGGTCGATGCGGTGAGTGGTTTCCCGGCGGGGTCTTCGCCGTCGTCGGCTGACGGGTCGTAGGGTCGTCGTATGGCGCGGAATGTTGTGATCAGTGGTGGAGGGACCGGGATCGGGCTCGCGGCGGCGCGGGCCTTCGCCGCGGGCGGGGATCAGGTTCTGTTGCTCGGGCGGCGGGCCGACGTGCTGGAGAAGGCCGGGGTGCCGGGGGCGCGGACGTATGCGGCGGATCTCACCGAGCCGGCGGACGTCCGGGGTGTGGCCGCTTTCGTGGAGCGGGAGTTCGGGGCCGTGGACGTCCTCGTGCACAGCGCCGGGGGCAATGGGCTGCTCGAACCGGGCCCCGGGCCCGACGATCCGCTCGAGGCCGTCGCGCACAGCTGGACCGTGAACTTCCGGCTCAACACCCTGACCGCCGTACTGCTCACCGAGGCTCTGAAGCCGCGTCTCGCCGAGCCCGGCGGGCGGGTGCTGTTCCTCGGTTCGATCGCCGCCTACCGGGGATCCGGGAGCGGTGCGTACGCGGCGGCCAAGGCGGGGCTGCATCCCTACGCCCATGATCTGGCCCGGCAGCTGGGGCCGCGCGGCATCACGGTGAACGTGGTCGCGCCCGGCTATGTCGAGGACACCGAGTTCTTCGGGGACGCGATGAGCGAGGAGCGGCGGGCGCGGCTCGTGGAGGAGACCTCGAACGGGCGGGCCGGGACCCCCGGTGACGTCGTCGAGACGCTGCACTGGCTGGCCTCCCAGGGCGCCGGGCACATCACCTCCCAGATCATCCAGGTCAACGGCGGGGCCGAACGCGGTCACTGAGACCAGGCAGAAAGAGGGGCTGCCCGCGGTACGGGCAGCCCCTCTTCTTCGGTTCTGGTGTCGTCAGCGCTCCGGCCTCGCCGAGCCGTGATAGCGGCGCTGCTGGGGCGGGACGCCGTCCTGCGACGGGCGGTGGCCGTTCCCGCTCCCGTTGCCGTTCCAGGACGGCGGCAGGAGCGCGTCCGCCGTGTTGACCCGGGGGAGGGCGTACGGGTGCTCCTCGGCCAGCCAGCGGATCATCTCCTCGCGCACCGTGACCCGCACCGTCCAGATGTCGTCCGCGTCCTTGGCCGTCACCAGGGCCCGCACCTGCAGGGTGCTCGGCGTGGTGTCCGTGACGCACAGGTTGTAGGCACGGCCGTCCCAGGCCGGGCACTCGCGCAGGATGTCGCGGAGCTTCTCGCGCATCTCGTCCACGGGGGCCGTGTGGTCGAGGTGCCAGAAGACGATGCCGGTCATCTGCGGGGTGCCGCGCGACCAGTTCTCGAACGGCTTGGACGTGAAGTACGAGACCGGCATGGTGATCCGGCGCTCGTCCCAGGTGTGGACGGTCAGGAACGTCAGCGTGATCTCCTCGACCGTGCCCCACTCGCCGTCCACCACCACGGTGTCGCCGATGCGCACCATGTCGCCGAAGGCGATCTGGAACCCCGCGAACATGTTGCTCAGCGTGGACTGGGCGGCGACACCGGCGACGATGCCGAGGATGCCGGCCGAGGCCAGCAGCGAGGCGCCCGCCGCCCGGAACGCCGGGAAGGTCAGCAGCATGCTCGCCGCGGCCACCACGCCGACGATCGCGGACACCACCCGCATGATCAGCGTCACCTGGGTGCGCACCCGGCGGACCCTGGCCGGGTCGCGGTGGGCCCGGGCGCTGGCGTACCGGCTGTACGACGTCTCGACGATCGCCCCCGCGATACGGATCACCAGCCAGGCGGCCGATCCGATGAGCAGCAGCGTCAGCGCCTGGCCGAGGCCTTCGCGGTGGTCGTCCAGCAGGTCCGCCTCGTCGTACGACCCTCTCAGGAGGGCCGCGAAGAGCACGAGCTGGTAGGGGATGCGGCCGCGGCGGAGCAGACCCCACAGCTGGGTCTCGTGGTGCCGTTCGTCGGCCTTGCGCAGCAGGAAGTCGGTGGCCCAGCCGATCACGAGCGTGAGCACGACCGAGCCACCGACCACGATCAGCGGTCGTAGCAGGTTCTCCATGCCCCCGAACCTAACCGGCTCCCGGCGGGCATGAACATGTGACTTCCGTCAGGTCGTGGGTACTGCCGCGATCTCGCCTTGTCACACCCGGCTGGCACGATGGCTTCATGAACATCGTGCTCTTTCACTCGACCCAGGGGCTGCGGCCCGCCGTGCTCCAGGCCGCTGACCGGCTGCGCACGGCCGGACACGAAGTGTGGACGCCCGACCTCTTCGAGGGGCGCACCTTCGAGACGGTCGAGGAGGGCATGGAGCAACAGGAGAAGATCGGCAAGGACGAGCTGCTGAAGCGGGCCGTGCTGGCGGCTGCGCCGTACTCCGAGCGCGGGCTGGTGTACGCGGGATTCTCGCTCGGCGCCTCGATCGCCCAGACCCTCGCCCTCGGCGACGACAAGGCGCGTGGGCTGCTGCTCCTGCACGGCACGTCGGACATCGCGCCGGATGTCACGGCCGACGACCTGCCGGTCCAGCTGCATGTGGCGGAGCCGGATCCCTTCGAGACGGACGACTGGCTCAGCGCCTGGTATCTGCAGATGGGCCGGACCGGCGCGGACGTCGAGGTGTACCGGTATGCCGGGGCCGGCCACCTCTACACCGACCCCGACCTGCCGGACTACGACGAGGAGGCCGCCGAGGCCACCTGGCGGGTGGCGCTCGGCTTCCTCGACAGCTTGTAGCCGGCGGTCATCCGCTTAGCGGGGGAAGCACTCCTTGGGCGGGTTCTCGAGGGAGGCGAAGTGCCCGGACCAGATCCAGCCCACCGGATGCGAGTCGTAGATCCGGAACCACCTTGCCCCCGAGGGGGTCGTCGTGGTCGAGCACTGGATGCGCTCCTTGGTGCCCGCCTTGTCCACGCGGTACCGCTCCGACGAGGAATCGGGCTTGGCGTAGACGGGGGCGCCGTCCGGGTTCAGCACGGACAGAGTGACGTAGGCCGGTGCCGCGGGGGCGGATTCCTGTGCCTGGGCGGCGGTGGCGGTACCTCCGGCGAGGGCCAGAGCGGCCACGACCACCGCGGACTTCGTCAAGACACCTTGGAAGGTGACCATGTGACTCCTTACAAGTACGCGTCGGTAGCGCTGACGAATCGTCAACCTACAGAGAAAGACGTAGGAGCCGCTCATGCAGTTGATGCCTTGAGGTGTCTTTTTCATAGACGGCCTTACACCGGGTCGTAGACCCGCTCGAGCTTCTGCGTGCCGTTGCGGGTGCGGTAGGAGCGGGTCCATTTGGCGGTCGCGTCGCGTTTCGCGCGGTCGGAGAGGACGTAGTAGTCCATCTGCGCGCGCTCGGCCGTGATGTCCAGGACGCCGTAGCCGTGGCGGTCGGTGTCGACCCAGTGGACGTGCCGGTTGGCGGCGCGGATGACGGGTGAGGCGACCGCGGAGACCGTGCCCTCCGGGACCTTGACGATGTCGTCGAGGTTGTCCGAGGTGACCGAGGTGACGACGAACTCCGTGGCGGCGGACGGGGACAGTGGGTACGTGCCGGCGTCCACCGGCACGTCGTTCGCCCAGGCCATGTGGATGTCGCCGGTGAGGAAGACCGTGTTGCGGATCGCGTTGGCGCGCAGATGGGCGAGGATCTCGCGGCGGTCGTCGGTGTAGCCGTCCCACTGGTCGGTGTTGAGTGCCAGGCCCTCCTGCGGCAGACCGAGCAGCTTGGCGAGGGGCTTCAGCAGATCGGCGGAGAGCGAGCCGATGGCGAACGGCGAGATCATCACCGAGTTGCCGACCAGCCGCCAGGTGGTGTCGGACGCCTTCAGCCCCGCCTTGAGCCAGTCGAGCTGGGCGCGGCCGGTGAGCGTGCGGTCCGGGTCGTCGACCTCGCCGTTGCCCACCTTGACCTGCTGCGAGCGGAAGGAGCGCAGGTCCAGCAGCGAGAGGTCGACCAGCTTGCCGAAGCGCAGCCGGCGGTAGGTGGTGCCCGCGATCGCCGGACGCACCGGCATCCACTCGAAGTAGGCCTGCTTGGCGGCGGCCTGGCGGGCGGACCAGGCGCCCTCCGCGCCCTCCGTGTGGTTCTCGGCACCGCCCGACCAGGCGTCGTTGGCGAACTCGTGGTCGTCCCAGATCGCCACGACCGGAGCCGTGGCGTGCAGGGCCTGGAGGTCCGGGTCGGTCTTGTACCGCGCGTGCCGGATCCGGTAGTCGGCGAGCGTGACGATCTCGTGCGCCGGGGCGTGCGGGCGTACGACCGTGCCGCGCGTGCCGTACTCGCCGGTGCCGTACTCGTAGATGTAGTCGCCGAGGTGCAGCCAGGCGTCCAGGTCGCCGCGGGCCGCGAGGTGGCGGTACGAGGAGAAGTAGCCGGCTTCCCAGTTGGCGCAGGAGACCACGCCGAAGCGGAGGTTCGTGACGGCCGCGTCGGCCGCCGGGGCGGTGCGGGTGCGCGCGGCGGGGGAGTCGGTGCCCCCGGAGGAGAAGCGGAACCAGTAGTCGGTGGCCGGCCTCAGGCCGCGGATGTCGGCCTTCACCGTGTGGTCGGAGGCGGCCCTCGCGGTGGTGGAGCCCTTGGCGACGATCGCGGTGAACGCCCGGTCCTCGGCGACGACCCAGCTCACCTCGGTGTCCGGGCCCAGCCCGGAGCCGGGTATCGCCTCCGGGACGGGGGTCACACGGGTCCACAGCAGGACGCCGTCGGGCAGGGGGTCACCGGAGGCGACGCCGTGCAGGAAGGCGGGAGCCTGGCCGGCGGCGCGCGCGGGCAGGGAGGCGGCGAGCGGCCCGGCCAGGACAGCGGTCGCCGCCGCGGCCTTGACGACCGTACGGCGGCGGGGGTTGAGGGAGTTGATGCCCTCGGACGTTTTCGATGATCTGTATCGACTGGTCACGGACGATCAGGTTACTGATCGGTACGCACCAGAGCGGGCGAACTCCGGAAGTTCGCCCGCTCTTCACACGGTGGCCCGTACCGGACCGGCCGTCACTTCTTGAGGGCCTCGCCGACCACCCTGTTGAAGTCGGCCACGGTCATCAGCGGCGTGCCCTGGCTGTCGGCGGTGAGCTGCTTGCCGTCCATGACGAAGCCCGGGGTGCCCGTCACACCGTCCTTGTTGTCGTCGAAGGTCTTCGACATGGCCATCGCCCAGGCGTCGTAGGTGCCCTTCTCGACCGCGTCCTGGAACTTCTTGTTGTCCTTCAGCTCGGGGACGGTGTTCGCGACCTTGATGAGGTAGCTGTCGTCCTTGAACTTGTCGGTCGTCTCCTCCGGGTGGTTCTTCGCCGAGTACAGCGCCGCCTTGTAGTCGAGGAAGGCGGCGTCGCTCACGTTCAGCGCGGCACCCATGGCGCTCAGCGCGTTCTTGGAGCCCTCGCCGTTGTCCTTGTTGTCGATGAACGTGGCGCCGATGAACTGCATCTTGTACTTGCCGTCGTCGATGTCCTTCTTCACGGTCGGACCGACGGTCTGCTCGAACTGGGCGCACACGGGGCAGCGCGGGTCCTCGTAGACCTTCAGGGTCTTCTTGGCCGAGTCCTTGCCGATGACGACCGTGGTGCCCTTGGTGCCCGTGGTGTTGGCCGGCGTGACGACCTTGGCGTCCTTCTGGCCCTCCCAGTAGCTGGGCTTGTTGGCCTGGACGACCGCGTAGCTGATGCCGCCGGCTATCGCCAGGACGCCGACGATGGAGCAGGCGACGACGATCTGCCGCTTGGCCTTCGCGCGCTTGGCCTCGCGCTCACGCTCGACGCGCAGCCGCTCGCGGGCCGCCGTCTTCGCCGCCTGGGTGTTCCGCTTGCTCATGGTGATGTTCTCCGTAAGGGGACGCGCACACGTGGGTGTGCGGAATGCGTAGGGGGACTGCCTGTGCTCGAAAGCTCGAAAAGTGCGGGAGCGCCTCAGACGAAGGCGGGCGAGCACGGCGGTCCACGCCGCCCCAGGGAGTACGTGAGGATCCGGTCGCGGGCGGTGGGCGTGCGGTCGGCGGCACGCGACGGCAGACACCGCCCGGCCGGAGCCCGCTCCACCGCGACCGCGGCGACCGCCAGCAGCAGCGGCCGGAAAGTCGTGGCTCCTACGGCCCGCAGCAGCTGGGCCAGGGCCCGCTCGCCGCGGCGCAGCCAGACGGCGGCGACCAGGCCCACGCCGATGTGCGCGCCGAGCAGCAGCCAGGCGGTGGCCGGGTCGGCATGCGCGACCGCGGCCGCGAGCCGGTCGGTGCCGGTGGCCCCGGCCATCCGGGCCAGCGGGGTGCCGACCTCGCCGCCCCCGCACAGCACGTCCAGGCCGACCGAACGCAACGGACCGGCGACCGGGCCGCCCGCCCTGCCGTAGCAGGCGTGCTGACCTGTGGTGAACACCGTGTCGGCGGCCAGTTCCAGCGGGATCAGCAGGGCCGCGATCCTCCCGAAGGAGCGTTCACGGCCCGCCAGGGCGTACGCGATCACGAACACGGCGGCGGCGACCGCGGCCACCGTGCCCATCGGGAGCGGGACCTGGGACAGCAGCACGTGCGACGCGGTGCTGAGCGTCACGACCACTGCCGTGAACAGCGCCGCGCGTACGGCTCTGAGCTGGATCCCGGATATGTCCATAGCGAAAGGAGAGTCTGTCATGGGGGCCGGTAAGGGACCCCTAAAGGATGCCTGTGGGAGAGCGGACGGCGAAAGCCCCGGCCTACAGCCCCGGGATCCGGCCGTTGCGGAACAGGTCCACGAAGGTCTGGTGGTCGGCACGCGCGCGTGCGCCGTAGCTGTGCGCGAAGTCGACCAGCAGCGGCGGGAAGCCGTCCTCGTCGGCCGCGATCGCCGCGTCGATGGCCCGCTCCGTGGAGAACGGCACCAGGGACTCCCCGGACTGGTCGTCCGCCGCCGAGTGCATCGTGGCCGTCGCCCGGCCGAGGTCGGCCACCACCTGGGCGATCTCCTCCGGGTCGTCGATGTCGCCCCAGTCGAGATCCACCGCGTACGGCGAGACCTCGGCGACCAGCTGGCCCGAGCCGTCCAGCTCCGTCCAGCCCAGCCACGGGTCGGCGTGGGCCTGGAGGGCGCGCTGGGAGATGACCGTACGGTGCCCCTCGTGCTGGAAGTAGCCGCGGATCGCCTGGTCCGTGATGTGCCGGGAGACGGCCGGGGTCTGGGCCTGCTTGATGTAGATCACGACATCGTTCTCCAGGGCGTCGCTGTGGCCCTCCAGGAGGATGTTGTACGAGGGCAGCCCCGCCGAGCCGATGCCGATGCCGCGCCGGCCGACGACGTCCTTCACCCGGTAGGAGTCCGGGCGGGCCAGGGAGCTGTCCGGCAGCGTCTCCAGATAGCCGTCGAAGGCCGCGAGGACCTTGTAGCGCGTGGCCGCGTCCAGCTCGACGGAGCCGCCGCCCGGCGCGAAGCGGCGCTCGAAGTCGCGGATCTCCGTCATCGACTCCAGCAGGCCGAACCGGGTCAGCGAGCGGGCGTCACGCAGCGCGTCCAGCAGCGGGCCCTGCGCGGTGTCCAGCGTGAACGGCGGCACCTCGTCGCTCTTCGCACCCGTGGCCAGGGCGTGGACCCGCTCGCGGTAGGACACCGCGTAGATCGTCACCAGCTCGGAGATCTGCTCGTCGCTGAGCGCCTTCGCGTACCCGATCAGCGCGATGGACGCGGCGAAGCGCTTCAGGTCCCAGGTGAAGGGGCCGACGTAGGCCTCGTCGAAGTCGTTGACGTTGAAGATCAGCCGGCCGTTCGCATCCATGTACGTGCCGAAGTTCTCCGCGTGCAGGTCGCCGTGGATCCACACGCGCGAGGTGCGCTCGTCCAGGTACGGGCCGCCCCGCTTCTCCGCCTCCAGGTCGTTGTAGAAGAGGCACGCCGTGCCCCGGTAGAAGGCGAACGCCGAGGCCGCCATCTTCCGGAACTTCACACGGAACGCGGCCGGGTCGGCGGCCAGCAGCTGGCCGAAGGCGGTGTCGAAGACGGCGAGGATCTCCTCACCGCGGTGCTCCTCGTCGAGCGGCGGGAACGACATCGCTGGGTGCCTCCTGGTGCAGATGTTTCAGGGCGGCAGGTCCGCCCTTTGACTAACGTGCGGCGGGTCGCGGGAGTGCCCCGGACCCTCGCATGAAGGTACGCGGGTCAGCCCTCGGAGTGTCAGTGCCGAGGCATAGACTTCGACGCTGTCCCCCAGACTGTGCGCAGCCTGTCGGACCCCATTCGACGTACGTTTTCTCTGGAGGCCGCTGCCGTGTCAAAGCCGCCGTTCACGCACCTGCACGTCCACACCCAGTACTCGCTGCTGGACGGTGCCGCGCGGCTGAAGGACATGTTCAACGCGTGCAACGAGATGGGCATGTCGCACATCGCCATGTCCGACCACGGCAACCTCCACGGGGCGTACGACTTCTTCCACACGGCGCAGAAGGCCGGGGTCACGCCGATCATCGGCATCGAGGCGTATGTCGCGCCCGAGTCCCGCCGCAACAAGCGCAAGATCCAGTGGGGCCAGCCGCACCAGAAGCGGGACGACGTCTCCGGTTCCGGCGGTTACACCCACAAGACGATGTGGGCGGTGAACAGCACCGGCCTGCACAACCTCTTCCGTCTGTCCTCCGACGCGTACGCGGAGGGCTGGCTCCAGAAGTGGCCCCGGATGGACAAGGAGACCATCTCCCAGTGGTCCGAGGGCATCGTCGCCTCCACCGGCTGCCCCTCCGGCGAGGTCCAGACCCGGCTGCGCCTCGGCCATTTCGACGAGGCCCTCAAGGCCGCCGCCGACTACCAGGACATCTTCGGCAAGGAGCGCTACTTCCTGGAGCTGATGGACCACGGCATCGAGATCGAGCGCCGGGTCCGCGACGGCCTGCTGGAGATCGGCAAGAAGCTCGGCATCCCCCCGCTGGTCACCAACGACTCGCACTACACCTACTCGCACGAGGCGTCCGCCCATGACGCCCTGCTGTGCATCCAGACCGGCAAGAACCTCTCCGACCCCGACCGCTTCAGGTTCGACGGCACCGGCTACTACCTGAAGTCCACCGACGAGATGTACGCCATCGACTCCTCGGACGCCTGGCAGGAGGGCTGCGCCAACACCCGTCTCATCGCCGAGATGGTCGACACCACGGGCATGTTCGAGAAGCGCGACCTGATGCCCAAGTTCGACATCCCGGAGGGGTACACGGAGGTCAGCTGGTTCCGCGAGGAGACCCTGCGCGGCATGGAGCGCCGCTTCCCGGAGGGCATCCCGGACGACCGCACCAAGCAGGTCGAGTACGAGATGGACACCATCATCTCGATGGGCTTCCCGGGTTACTTCCTCGTGGTCGCCGACTTCATCATGTGGGCCAAGAAGCAGGGCATCGCGGTCGGCCCCGGCCGAGGCTCCGCGGCCGGCTCGATCGTCGCCTACGCCCTCGGCATCACCGACCTCGACCCCATCCCGCACGGCCTGATCTTCGAGCGGTTCCTCAACCCCGAGCGCATCTCCATGCCCGATGTCGACATCGACTTCGACGAGCGCCGGCGCGTCGAGGTGATCCGGTACGTGACGGAGAAGTACGGCGCCGACAAGGTCGCCATGATCGGCACCTACGGCACCATCAAGGCCAAGAACGCGATCAAGGACTCCGCGCGCGTGCTGGGCTACCCGTACGCGATGGGCGACCGCCTCACCAAGGCCATGCCCGCCGACGTCCTCGGCAAGGGCATCAACCTCGACGGCATCACCAACCCCGAGCACCCCCGCTACTCGGAGGCGGGCGAGATCCGGGGGATGTACGAGAACGAGCCGGACGTGAAGAAGGTCATCGACACCGCCAAGGGCGTCGAGGGCCTGGTCCGCCAGATGGGTGTGCACGCCGCCGGCGTGATCATGTCCAGCGAGACGATCACCGACCACGTCCCCGTCTGGGTCAGGCACACGGACAAGGTCACCATCACCCAGTGGGACTACCCGAGCTGTGAGTCGCTCGGCCTGCTGAAGATGGACTTCCTCGGCCTGCGCAACCTGACGATCATGGACGACGCCGTCAAGATGGTGAAGTCCAACAAGGGGGTCGACATCGATCTCCTGAGCCTCCCGCTCGACGACCCCACGACCTTCGACCTGCTCCAGCGTGGCGACACCCTCGGCGTCTTCCAGTTCGACGGCGGCCCGATGCGCTCCCTGCTCCGGCTGATGAAGCCGGACAACTTCGAAGACATCTCCGCCGTGTCGGCCCTGTACCGCCCGGGCCCGATGGGCATGAACTCCCACACGAACTACGCCCTTCGAAAGAACGGCCAGCAGGAGATCACGCCCATCCACAAGGAGCTCGAAGAGCCCCTCAGGGAGGTCCTGGACGTCACCCACGGCCTGATCGTCTACCAGGAGCAGGTGCAGAAGGCCGCCCAGATCATCGCCGGCTACTCGCTCGGCGAGGCCGACATCCTCCGCCGCGTCATGGGCAAGAAGAAGCCCGAGGAGCTGGCGAAGAACTTCGTCCTCTTCCAGGAGGGCGCCCGCAAGAAGGGCTTCAGCGACGAGGCCATCCAGGCCCTGTGGGACGTGCTGGTCCCCTTCGCCGGCTACGCGTTCAACAAGGCGCACTCCGCCGCGTACGGCCTGGTCTCGTACTGGACCGCGTATCTGAAGGCGAACCACCCCGCCGAGTACATGGCCGCCCTGCTCACCTCGGTGAAGGACGACAAGGACAAGTCGGCCGTCTACCTCAACGAGTGCCGCCGCATGGGCATCAAGGTGCTCCCGCCGGACGTCAACGAGTCGATGTCCAACTTCGCGGCCCAGGGCGACGACGTGATCCTCTTCGGCCTCTCCGCCGTCCGCAACGTCGGCACGAACGTCGTCGAGTCGGTCATCAGGTGCCGCAAGGCGAAGGGCAAGTACGTCTCCTTCCCGGACTACCTCGACAAGGTGGAGGCGGTGGTCTGCAACAAGCGCACCACCGAATCGCTGATCAAGGCCGGCGCCTTCGACGCCATGGGCCACACCCGTAAGGGTCTGACCGCGCACTACGAGCCGATGATCGACAATGTGGTCGCGGTCAAGCGCAAGGAGGCCGAGGGCCAGTTCGACCTCTTCGGCGGCATGGGCGAGGCCGAGACCAGCGAGCCGGGCTTCGGTCTCGACGTGGAGTTCTCCCCCGACGAGTGGGACAAGACCTATCTGCTCGCCCAGGAGCGGGAGATGCTCGGCCTGTACGTCTCCGACCACCCGCTGTTCGGTCTGGAGCACATCCTGTCCGACAAGGCGGACGCGGGCATCTCCCAGCTGACCGGAGGTGACTATTCCGACGGCTCCGTGGTGACCATCGGCGGCATCATCTCCGGCCTCCAGCGCAAGATGACCAAGCAGGGCAACGCCTGGGCCATCGCCACCGTCGAGGACCTCGCCGGTTCGATCGAGTGCATGTTCTTCCCCGCGACCTACCAGCTCGTGTCGACGCAACTCGTCGAGGACGCCGTGGTGTTCGTCAAGGGGCGCCTCGACAAGCGTGAGGACATCCCACGGCTGGTCGCGATGGAGCTGATGGTGCCGGACCTGTCGAACGCGGGTACCAACGCGCCCGTGATCCTCACCATCCCGGCCACCCGGGTCACCCCGCCGCTGGTCAGCCGTCTCGGCGAGGTGCTGAGCCACCACAAGGGCGACAGCGAGGTCCGGATCAAGCTCCAGGGACCGACCAAGACCACCGTGCTCCGTCTGGACCGGCACCGGGTGAAGCCGGACCCGGCGCTCTTCGGTGACCTGAAGGTGCTGCTCGGACCGTCCTGCCTGGCCGGCTGAGGGCTCTCGATGCGCGTGAGGGGCGTACCCGGTACCGGGTACGCCCCTCACGCATATGCGCAAGTGAGTGGGTCTCAACGACCCGTCACGCAGATGTCAGTTGTGGCCGAAGCTGCGCTTGCGCTTGTGGGTCGCCACATCGCCGGGGGCCGCCTCGGCCTCGGGCTGGTGCTCCGTCTGCGCCACGGGACCGCGGTCCGTCCGCGGACCACGCTCGGCGGGACGCTGCTTGCGTTCACGGTTCTTGTTCTTGGCCATGGTGATGCCTCCTGTGGGGGATCTAGGGGCCAGGGCCGGGACCAGATTCACACAGGCCGACAACGATCGCATGTCGGACAATTACCGTGCGTGACAGGGCTGGTCGGAGGGGGAACCCCGGAAACGCCACGCCGAAGATCGAGTTCCGGCCGTTAACCTCCGCGCCGTCGGGCAGACTCGAAGCAAGCCCGAAGCAAACCTCCTGGGAAGAGGGTGAGTCGTGTGGACCGCTGCATCGTCCTGGTGGACGCCGGGTATCTGCTGGGAGCGGCGGCGAGTCTCCTCGCCGGGGAGCCCTCACGATCCCGCATCACCGTCGACCACACGGCCCTCATCCAGGGGCTGCGCGAACGCGCCGAGTCCGATACGCAGCAGCCCCTGCTGCGCATCTACTGGTTCGACGGCGCCCCCGACCGCGTCCCGCAGCCCGAGCACCGCAGGCTGCGCGTGATGCCCCGGGTCACCGTCCGGCTCGGCGCCCTGACCCGCAGCGACGGCCGCTGGGCGCAGAAGGGCGTGGACGCCGCGATGCACGCCGAGCTCACCGAGCTGGCCCGTAACCGCGCCTGCTCCGACGTCGTCCTCGTCACCGGCGACGGCGACCTGCTGCCCGGCATGATGGCCGCCAAGGAGCACGGCGTCGCCGTCCATCTGTGGGCCGTCCAGGCCGCCGACGGCGACTACAACCAGTCCGAGGACCTGGTCGCCGAGGCCGACGAGCGGCGCGTCCTGGACCGGACGTGGATCACCAAGGCGGTCCGCGCCAAGGAGTACACCGGCGTGTGCGCCCCGCAGCCCGTGCCCCGGCCCGAAATCGCCGCGATCCTCTCCGCGCCGCTGCCCGAGTCCTCCCTCGCCGCCTCGGCCGAGCGGCCCGCCCCGCCGCCCCCGCATCCCGTGGCCGGCCCCGGGCAGAACGGCACCGAGGAGCGGGTCCCCGCCCCCAAAGGCGTCCCCACGCCCAAAGACCTGGCGGCCCTGCGCGCCCCCGGAACCCAGCCCGCCCAGCCCCCCGCCTCCGCCACCCTCCGCTGGTCCTCCGACAAGGGCTGGGTCGACCGGCCCACGGCCGAGCCCCCAGAAGCCGCCTCGATGCCGACGCTCGCCCAGCTGACCACGGCCGAGCAGCGGTGGGCCGACCGCGAGGAGGACATCACCACGGTCGGCGGCGACCCGTACGAGGTGGGGCAGGTCTTCGCGCGGCGCTGGGTGGAGCGCCTCGGCGACCAGGGCCATCTGCCGAAGCTGTCCGGGATGTACCCGCGCATCCCGCACCGGGTCGACGGGGAGCTGCTGCGCTACGCCGCCCGCTTCGGCCTGCTCGCCCACAAGGACGACCAGATCGACGAGCGGGACCGGTACGCCATCCGGGCCGGTTTCTGGCGGGAGATCGGCGTGCGCACGGGCGTGGAGCACACGCCCGTCGGTGACTGAGTCCTTGCGAGCGGATTTCCCGGAATGGACCGACCCGAGAACCGGCCGGGGTTCTGGACCCCGTAGTCTCGTCCCTTGTGAGTAAGCGCGCGGCACAGGCATTTCGGCACGATGGTGACGTCGTGTGCGCGGTCCGCGGGCTGACCAAGACCTATCCGGCCGTCCGGGGCCGGCGCGGCGCGCCCGGAACACCCGAGGTCCGGGCCACGGACGATGTACGGCTGGACATCCGGCGCGGCGAGATCTTCGGCCTGCTCGGACCGAACGGCGCCGGCAAGTCCACCCTCGTACGGCAGCTCACCGGGCTGATGCGGCCCGACCGCGGCAGCGTGGAGATCCTCGGCCACGACATCGTCCGCCACCCGGAGCGGGCCGCGCGCATCCTCGCCTACCTCGGGCAGGAGTCGACCGCCCTCGACGAGCTCACCGTGTCGCTCGCCGCCGAGACCACCGGGCGGCTGCGCGGCCTGGACGTACGGGCCGCGCGGGCCGAGCGGGACGACGTACTCGACGAGCTTGGGCTCGCGCCGCTCGCCGGGCGGCCGCTGAAGAAGCTCTCCGGGGGCCAGCGGCGCCTGGCGTGCTTCGCCGCGGCACTGGTGGGGGAGCGGTCGCTGCTCGTGCTCGACGAGCCGACCTCCGGCATGGACCCGGTGGCGCGGCGGGCCGTGTGGTCCGCCGTCGACCGGCGACGTGCCGAGCGCGGGACGACCGTGCTGCTCGTCACCCACAACGTCATCGAGGCCGAGACCGTACTGGACCGGGTGGCCGTCCTCGACCGGGGGAAGGTGATCGCCTGCGACACCCCGGCCGGGCTCAAGGAACAGGTCGCCGGTGAGGTGCGGGTGGAGCTGGTGTGGCGGGACGCGGCGCCGCTGCACGTCCCCGAGGTGGCCGCCCTGCGGGACCGCGTCGTGGAGTCGGGCCGCCGCTGGACGCTCCGGCTCGGGCCCGAGGAGGCCCGGGCGGTCGTCGCCACCGTCACCGGCGGGGCCGCCTTCGCCGCCCTGGACGACTTCACGCTGGCCACGCCGAGCCTGGAGGACGTGTACCTCGCCCTGGGCGGTGCCGTGCAGCAGGGGCTGGTGAAGGCGTGAGGAGCACCGGGGCCCTGAGCGCGGAGGGCTTGAGCACACAGGCCGCCGCATACGTACCGAACAGGGCGACTGCCGCAGTGGACCCGAGCGAAGGGGAGCAGCGCGACGTGAGTGTCGTACCCGCCGATGTCCTGCCGGGCAGTGCCCTGGCCGCGGAGGAGCCCGCCGCGTGCGCGGCCGAGCTCGGGCCCAGGGCGCGGCTGTGGCCCTCGCTGGCGGCCGTGTACCGGGCACAGCTCTCCCGGGCGCGGGTCGCGCGGATCCCCCTGCTGTTCGTGGCGACCTTCCAGTCGATCGGGATCATGATCCTGATGCGTGGCGTCGTGGACGACGGGGCCGAGGCGCAGGCGGTCGTCGCCGGGTCGTCGGTCCTGGTCGTCGCCTTCGTCGCGCTGAACCTGCTCGCGCAGTACTTCGGGCAGCTGCGCGCCAGTGGCGGACTCGACCACTACGCGACCCTGCCGGTGCCGCCGGCGGCGGTGGTGCTGGGCGCGGCGGGCGCGTACGCCTCGTTCACCGTGCCGGGAACCATCGTGACGGCGGTGTTCGGCTGTGCCCTGTTCGGGCTGCCGCTGGCCCATCTGTGGGTCCTCATGGCAGTGATCCCGCTCGCGGGCGCCGCGCTCGCCGGGCTGGGGGCGGCGCTGGGGCTGCTCGCGCCCCGGCCGGAACTGGCCACGCTGCTCGGTCAGCTGGGCATGTCGGCGGCGCTGCTGCTGGGCGTGCTGCCGGCGGACCGGATGCCGGAGGTCGTGCGCTTCGCACGGGACCTGCTGCCGTCGACCTACGGGGTCGAGGCCTTCGCGCGGACGTTCGGGCCGCATCCCGACTGGGCCTTCGTGCTCGGTGACCTCGCCGTGTGCGGGGTGGTGGGCGTCGTCTCGCTGGCCGTGGCGACCTGGGCGTACCGCCGGGCAGCCGTCCGGTGAGCGCGGAGCGGTCGTCCGGTGACGCGGCGCACAGGCGGGACTGGCACGATGGCAGGGTGACCGCACCACTGACTCCGCCACCTCCACCGCATGAACGTTCCGCGCAGGACGCGTGGCAGCCGCCGGCCGCCGGACCCGGGGCGAACGGGCCCCAGGCTCCCGGGTCTCAGCACGCCGAGTACGCCGAAGGCGCCGGGCACGGCTGGTACGGACAGGACGGCCCCGGAATGAAGACCGAAGTGCGGGAAGCCGCCGTGATCTCGCTCGCCGTGGCGCTGGGCGGGGTGCTGCTCGGCGTGCTCTGGTGGTGGCTCGCGCCGCACGTGCCGCTGGTCGGTGACGTGGCCGAGGGCAACTGGGTCGTCTACCTCAAGGACACCGAGGGCGAGCAGGCCGTCGGGGTCGACGGCACGTTCACGCTGCTCGCGCTGGGCTTCGGGGTCGTCAGCGCGCTGGTCGTGTTCCTGCTGCGGCGGCGCGGGGGTGTGCCGCTGGTGGTGGGACTGGCCGTCGGCGGGCTGCTCGGGTCGTTGCTGGCGTGGCGGCTCGGGGTGTGGCTCGGGCCCGCGGAGGATGTCATCGCGCGGGCGCGGGATGTGGGGCGGGGGGTGACGTTCTCCGCGCCGCTGAAGCTGGGGGCGAAGGGAGCGTTGCTGGCCTGGCCGCTTGCCGCGCTGGTGTTGCATCTGGGGCTTACGGCGTTGTTCGGGCCTCGGGATCCCGAGCCGGAGTTCGAGCACGGGCCTTATGAGGCGCCGCCTGCCGCGTAGGTGCTCGGTGTTGGGGCTGGGGGCGGGTGGGTGCGCAGCCAAGCGGGCTACGGCCGACCGATGGAAGCCAAGACCGCTTCTGTCAGCTTCTGGAGGGCCTCCGGGGACAGTTCCACCTCCAAGCCCCTCCGGCCTGCCGAGACGCAGATCGTGGGGTGGGACGACGCCGACTCGTCGAGGACCGTCGGGAGTTTCTTGCGCTGGCCCAGGGGTGAGATGCCGCCCCTGACATAGCCCGTCGTGCGTTCCGCCAGGGTCGGGTCGGCCATCGTGGCGCGTTTGCCGCCGACCGCTGCCGCCAGGGCCTTGAGGTCCAGTTGGCCCGCCACCGGGACCACCGCGACCGTCAGCGTGCCGTCGACGTCCGCCACCAGCGTCTTGAACACCCGGTCGGGTGAGACGCCCGTCGCCTCGGCCGCCTCCTCGCCGTAGGAGGGGTGGGCGGGGTCGTGGTCGTAGGAGTGGACGGTGAAGTCCACGCCCGCCGTCGTGAGCGCGACCGTGGCGGGCGTGCCCCCCGGCTGCTGTTGCTTCTTCGACTTCTTCGCCATGCCGGTCCGCTTCAGTTGAGGCTCATCGGGCCGCGCGTCAGTTCCGACGCCGGCAACGACGGCAGATTACGGATGATGGCCGTTTCCGAGCGAAGGAGTTGCAGCTCGTCGCGCAGGCGGGACGCCGTGTCGGGGGCCTGGAGCAGGCGTTGCTTGGACGGGGTGTCCAGCATCATCGCCGCCGCCACCAGATACGACACCACGCCCGGTTCGTCGGGCAGCTCGGCACCGGTCGCCAGGGAGCGTTCCCGCGCGCCGGCCAGCCGCTTCTGGTACTGGCGGAAGGACCGCAGCACCCCCTCGGCCAGCGGCGCGGCCTCATCGCCGGGCTCCTCGGGCAGCATCTCCAGCTCGGCCGTCAGAAAGGGGCCGGACGCGTCGACGGACAGCAGCCGCACCCGGGAGGTGCCGGTCGCCAGCACCTCGAAGGAGCCGTCGGTCCGCTCCCGGATCGTCGCCGCGTCCGCCACACAGCCCACCTTGTGGAACGCCTTGACCGGGTCCGCGCCGAAACCGGCCAGGGGGCCCCGGTCGGGCAGGGCTGTCGGGTCGGGCATGCCGGGCGCGCTCGGGGCCACCTCGTGGCCGTCGCGGATCGCCACGACGGCGAACCGGCGCGGCTCGTCCTCCGGGGTCTTCAGCAGCTCGCGCATCATGGCGCGATACCGCTCCTCGAAGACGTTGAGCGGGAGCACGAGCCCCGGGAACAGCACCGAGTTCAGGGGGAAGAGGGGGAGCCGGACGGTGGTCACGACGCAAAAGCCTAATGGTCGCCGGGGCGGACTCGTCCGCCCCGTTCACTCCGTGGATGCCAGGGCGGCTGACCTGCCGTCGCGGCCAGGACCTCGTCGCGTACCCGCAGGAAGTGTCCGAGCGGGTCCTCCGACACCTGATCCCAGGGGAACGAGGTGGCGTACGGGCCGTTCAGCCGCAGCTGCCCGGCGGCGTCCTGCCAGCGCTCCAGGCACACCAGGACGAAGATCAGCAGGTTCCGCATCCGGGCGGGCCAGGGGTCGGCCGCCGGCAGCAGCGGGGACAGCGCGATCGCCCGGTCGGCGGCAGCGTCCAGCCGCTCGCGCGGCACCTCGGGTCCGCAGCCGTCGGTCAGGTAGCCGAAGGCCGCCCGCAGCGGGAGCGCCTGGGCGAGCGCGTCGGCGGGCGCGTCCTGTGCGGCCCGGTCGGCGAAGTCGAAGCACTCCTGGTGCGAACCGTGCCAGTAGGCGGCCAGATAGCGCAGGGCCGCCACATGGGAGCCGTAGTGGTGCGGAGAGCGGCGTACGGCCGCCGCCCACAGCTCCTCGAAGTACTTGTGCCCGGCCTGCGCGCCCCGCGCGTGGTCGAGCGCGAGCCGCCACGGCACCGGGTCCCGCTGGTCGCCCCGGGCCGCGGCCGTGAGCAGCGGGCTCACCTCGCGCAGCAGCTCGGTGCGGGCCGGCGAGAGCCAGGCGCGGTCCACCGCCAGCTGGGCCCCGACCAGCAGCGCGTCGGGGTCGTGCGGGGCGGTGGCGAGCCAGGCGTCCAGCCATTCGGGGCGCGAGTGGGCGAAGGCGGCCAGCCGGGTCACGTACCGGTCGCGTCGCTCCCACTCGGCCGCCGCGCGGGTGGCGTGGAGCAGCCCGGCGGCCGGTCCGTGATCGCCGCGGGCGGCGGCGACCAGTACCGGACTCAGCCGCGCGTCGGGCGCGTCGAGCAGCACCTCGTCGTCGGCGCACGGCCCGCCGACGAGGTGAGAGGCGGTCCTTGTCATCCGGCTCGCGCGGATGAACGGGAGCTGCAGAGCCATGGTGTCGACCATTGAAAGACCGCTGGTCACAGCGACGCCAGATGGTTCGGGGAACTCGCTGAAAGTTGTACGCCCGATGGTCAAGAGAAGGTAAAGGTGTGACAGTTCAACAACTGTGGTCACACCAGCAACATCAATTGCGCCGCAGCAGGCGTGTGGCCCCCGCCGCCACCGTCGTCGCCAGGATCCAGCCCAGCAGGATCATCGCGGTCGCCAGCCACTGCCAGCCCCCGCGCAGCTGCCAGAAGCCCACCTGGCCCAGGTCGATGACCGGCAGCAGCAGATCGAGAGTGAAGAGCGTGGGGCTCCACTCCGGATGCTCGCCCCGCTTCAGCGGCGGATGGCCGGCCTGCGCGAAGGCGAACGAACCCGCCGCCCACAGCACCGCCATCCACACCGCGGCCCGGCCCGGCCGGTACCCGTAGGCGACCGTCCAGTCCTGCACATAGCCCCACAGCTTGGCGGCCGGCGGCAGGCTCTCGCGGTGCCGGCGCTGCTTGGCGAGCAGCACCTCGCGGGCGTCCTCGTCCTCCCCGCCGGCCCGCAGCACGGACGCGAGACGCTCGTACGGCTCCGGGTTGTACTCGGCGGTCGCCGCCGCCACCCAGTCCAGCCGCTCGGCCAGCGGGAACGGGCCGCGCGGCACGAGGTTCTCGTAGGCGAAGCCGCCCATGTGCAGCCGCCCCGGGCCGGGCCAGGCGTCCGCCCGGTCCATCAGGTTGATGATCTTCGCCCCCGACAGCACCACCCGCCCGCGGGCCGGATGCTCCCCGAGGAACCGCAGCTCGGGCGTCTGCACCCGGCGCAGCGACAGCTCCTGGTCCTCGGTGAGGGCGAACCGGGCCCGCTCGAAGTCGACGGCGTCGCCGAACCGCCCGTCGTCGAGCCGTATCCCGCCCTCGCACTCGAACCGCTGGATCCGTGTGCCGCGCGCCGGGGTCATCCCGCTCATCGCCTGCGCGCCGACGCCCGCCGGGGTCAGATACAGGCTGCGCTCGACGGTCAGCTGCGGGGCGTTCAGCGCGAGCCGCTCGTAGGGGTTGGCCAGCCGCGCGCCGCGCAGGCTCAGCGAGACGCCGATGGTGGCGGCGCGCAGGCTCAGCTCGCCGTGCGACTCCAGCAGCTCGGCCTGTAAGTCCTGGCCGACGGTCAGGCCGTCCGCGGCGATCGACCGGCCGCTGCGGTCCCGGTGCACGATCGACTGGTTGAGCATCAGGTCCGTGCCGATCTGCGCGTCCGTGATCCGGATGCCGCGGTGGAAGCGGCAGCGCGGCAGATGCAGATCGCCCTCGGTGTGCACCCGGGCCGCCTCGAGGCGCGGCACCGAGCAGTCCACCATCCGCAGGGTCGTGAAGCGGGCCTCCGGCAGCAGCACGTCCTGCTCGAACCGGCACTGGCGCATCTCGACGTACGGGACCACCGTGCCCCCCGCGAGATCCAGCGAGCCGCTGATCCGGATGCCGGCCAGCTTCAGCGCCGACACCCGGCCGGCCAGGGCGGGCGGGCCGTCGAGAAGCAGCCAGCAGACGACCCGGGCCCGCACGGTCCGCTCCTCGCCCCACGGCCGGCTGCCGTGCGGATCGTCCACCAGCGGGTCACCGCTGCTCAGGTCGTACACGCTGCCGTCGCGGAAGGCCTGCCACATGCCGGCCTCGACCGCGGTCAGGTCTTCGGGCACATCCCCGGCACGCACGCCGGCCCCCTCGGTCACGTCTTTCCCTTCCTCCCCGGGTACTCGCGGGTTGGTTTCTTCGTACAACTGTTCATGCCCGCTGGGTGACGCCCCGAACGCGAAAGGTGAAGGGGATCGTCCGGCTTCCCGCGCGCTTCTGTATCAGCCATTGATACGCGCGGACGACGCCTCGGCCAGGTCTGAGAGAATTGACCACGTGATCTCCCGAATCGATCTGCGCGGCGACGTCCTCCCCGAGGGCACCGCTCTGCGTGACCTGCTGCCCCGAGCCGACTTCGACGTAGCGGCCGCCCTGGAGAAGGTGCGTCCGATCTGCGAGGACGTGCATCATCGGGGCGACGCGGCGCTGATCGACTTCGCCGAGCGTTTCGACGGCGTCCGGCTCGACCAGGTACGGGTGCCGGCCGCCGCGCTCACCCGCGCGCTGGAGGAACTCGACCCGGCCGTGCGCGCGGCCCTGGAGGAGTCCATCCGCCGCGCCCGGATCGTCCACCGCGCGCAGCGCCGCGACACGCACACCACCCAGGTGGTGCCCGGCGGCGCCGTGACCGAGAAGTGGGTCCCGGTCCAGCGGGTCGGGCTGTACGCGCCCGGCGGCCGCTCCGTGTACCCCTCCTCCGTGATCATGAACGTGGTGCCCGCGCAGGAGGCCGGCGTCGAGTCGATCGCCCTCGCCTCTCCCGCCCAGGCCGAGTTCGACGGTCTGCCGCACCCCACCATCCTCGCCGCCTGCGCGCTGCTCGGCGTCGACGAGGTGTACGCGGCCGGCGGTGCCACGGCCGTCGCGATGTTCGCCTACGGCACCGAGTCCTGCGCGCCCGCGAACATGGTCACCGGCCCCGGCAACATCTGGGTCGCCGCCGCCAAGCGCTACTTCACCGGCAGGATCGGCATCGACGCCGAGGCCGGCCCGACCGAGATCGCGGTCCTCGCCGACGACACGGCCGACCCCGTGCACGTCGCCTCCGACCTGATCAGCCAGGCCGAGCACGACCCGCTGGCCGCCGCCGTGCTCGTCACCGACTCCGTCGAACTCGCGGACGCCGTGGAGAAGGAACTGGAGCCGCAGATCGCGGCCACCAGGCACGTCGACGACCGGATCGTCCCGGCCCTGTCCGGCAAGCAGTCCGCGATCGTGCTGGTCGACGGCGTCGACGAGGGCCTCAGGGTCGTCGACGCGTACGGCGCCGAGCACCTGGAGATCCAGACGGCCGACGCCGAGGCGGTGGCCGACCGGGTCCGCAACGCCGGCGCGATCTTCATCGGCCCCTGGGCCCCCGTCTCCCTCGGCGACTACGCGGCCGGCTCCAACCACGTCCTGCCCACCGGCGGCTGCGCCTGCCACTCCTCGGGCCTGTCCGTCCAGTCCTTCCTGCGCGGCATCCACATCGTCGACTACACCAAGGACGCGCTGGCCGAGGTCGCGCACCATGTGGTGACGCTGGCGGAGGCGGAGGACCTGCCGGCACACGGTGCGGCGATCAAGGCGAGGTTCGGGTGGAAGGTTCCAGAAGGCAAGTGACAGGCATTGACGATCTCCCCGTACGGGACGAGCTGCGCGGCAAGTCCCCCTACGGCGCGCCCCAGCTGGACGTCCCCGTCCGGCTGAACACCAACGAGAACCCCTACCCGCTGCCCGAGCCGCTGGTCGAGCGCATCGCCGAGCGGGTCCGTGAGGCGGCCCGCAACCTCAACCGCTACCCGGACCGGGACGCGGTCGAGCTGCGCACCAAGCTCGCCGAGTACCTGACGGACACCTCCGGCCACGAGGTCGGCCTGGCCGACGTCTGGGCCGCCAACGGCTCCAACGAGGTCATCCAGCAGCTGCTCCAGACCTTCGGCGGGCCGGGCCGTACGGCGATCGGCTTCGAGCCGTCGTACTCGATGCACGGGCTCATCTCGCGCGGCACGGGCACGGGCTGGATCTCCGGCCCCCGCAACGAGGACTTCACGATCGACCTGGCGGCGGCCGAGCAGGCCATCGCCGAGAACCGGCCCGACGTCGTCTTCATCACCACCCCCAACAACCCGACCGGCAACGCGGTCCCGCCCGAGACGGTCCTCGCGCTGTACGAGGCCGCGCAGGCGGCCAAGCCGTCGATGGTCGTGGTCGACGAGGCGTACATCGAGTTCAGCCACGGCGACTCGCTGCTGCCGCTGATCGAGGGACGCCCGAACCTCGTCGTCTCGCGCACGATGTCGAAGGCGTTCGGCGCGGCGGGCCTGCGCCTCGGCTACCTCGCGGCGCACCCGGCCGTGGTGGACGCCGTCCAGCTCGTCCGGCTGCCCTACCACCTGTCGGCCGTGACCCAGGCGACCGCCCTGGCCGCCCTGGAGCACACCGGAACGCTGCTGGGCTACGTCGAGCAGCTCAAGGCCGAGCGGGACCGGCTGGTGCGCGAACTGCGCGCGACCGGCTTCGACGTCGTCGAGTCCGATGCCAACTTCGTGCAGTTCGGCAGGTTCGAGGACGCGCACACGGCCTGGCAGAAGATCCTCGACCAGGGCGTTCTGGTCCGGGACAACGGCATCCCCGGGTGGCTGCGGGTGTCAGCCGGAACCCCCGAAGAGAACGACGCGTTCCTCGACGCGGTCCGTGCACTGAAGAAGGAGCAGAGTCAATGAGCCGCACCGGACGAGTGGAGCGGACGACCAAGGAGACCACGGTCCTCGTCGAGATAGACCTCGACGGCACGGGCAAGACGGAGATCTCCACCGGCGTCGGCTTCTACGACCACATGCTCGACCAGCTCGGCCGGCACGGTCTGTTCGACCTGACCGTGAAGACCGAGGGCGATCTGCACATCGACTCGCACCACACCATCGAGGACACCGCCCTCGCGCTCGGCGCCGCCTTCAAGCAGGCCCTCGGCGACAAGGTGGGCATCTACCGCTTCGGCAACTGCACGGTCCCGCTGGACGAGTCCCTCGCGCAGGTCACCGTCGACCTGTCCGGCCGCCCCTACCTCGTGCACACCGAGCCCGAGAAGATGGCGCCGATGATCGGCGAGTACGACACCACGATGACGCGGCACATCCTGGAGTCCTTCGTGGCCCAGGCCCAGATCGCGCTGCACGTGCACGTGCCCTACGGGCGCAACGCGCACCACATCGTGGAGTGCCAGTTCAAGGCGCTGGCCCGGGCCCTGCGCTACGCGTCCGAGCGTGACCCGCGCGCGGCCGGCATCCTCCCCTCCACGAAGGGCGCCCTGTGAACGGCATCTCGACCCTGCTGATCGTCGTCGGCCTGTTCCTCGTCGGCGGGATCTACTCCTTCGTCAAGCAGAAGATGCCCAAGGGCCTGATCGTGCTGCTGTCGATCGGCGCCGCGATGTGCCTCGTGGCCGGCGTGGTGAGGCTGGAGGTGTGGAATTGAGCACCCCTCAGAAGAAGGTGGTCGTCTTCGACTACGGCTTCGGCAACGTCCGCTCCGCCGAGCGGGCCCTCGCGCGTGCGGGAGCCGATGTCGAGATCACGCGTGACTACGACAAGGCCATGAACGCCGACGGGCTGCTCGTCCCGGGCGTCGGCGCCTTCGCCTCCTGCATGAAGGGCCTGCGCGAGGCGCGCGGCGACTGGATCGTCGACCGCAGGCTGTCCGGCGGCCGCCCGGTCATGGGCATCTGCGTCGGCATGCAGATCCTCTTCGCGCGCGGCATCGAGCACGGCGTGGAGACCGACGGCCTCGACGAGTGGCCCGGCTCGGTCGAGCCGCTCCAGGCCGACGTCGTGCCCCACATGGGCTGGAACACCGTGGAGGCCGCGGCCGGCTCGCAGCTGTTCGCCGGCCTGGACGCGGACGCCCGCTTCTACTTCGTGCACTCCTACGCCGTCCAGGACTGGTCGCTGGAGACGCACAACCCGACCCTCGCGCCCCCCAAGGTGACCTGGTCGACCCACGGCAAGCCGTTCGTCGCGGCCGTCGAGAACGGCGCCCTGTGGGCCACGCAGTTCCACCCCGAGAAGTCCGGCGACGCCGGAGCGCAGCTGCTGAACAACTGGATCGGAACCCTCTGATGCCCCCGAAGTCCTCCGTGAAGCTCGAACTCCTCCCCGCCGTCGACGTCCGTGACGGCCAGGCGGTCCGCCTGGTGCACGGCGAGTCCGGTTCGGAGACCTCCTACGGCTCCCCCCTGGAGGCCGCCCTCGCCTGGCAGCGGTCCGGCGCCGAGTGGCTGCACCTGGTCGACCTGGACGCCGCGTTCGGCACGGGGAACAACCGTGAGCTGATCGCCGAGGTCGCGCAGGCGATGGACATCAAGGTGGAGCTGTCCGGCGGCATCCGCGACGACGACACCCTCGCCGCCGCCCTGGCCACCGGCTGCAAGCGAGTGAACCTCGGCACGGCCGCCCTGGAGACCCCCGAGTGGGTCGCCAAGGTCATCGCCGAGCACGGCGACCAGATCGCCGTCGGTCTCGACGTACGCGGCACGACCCTGCGCGGCCGGGGCTGGACCCGCGACGGCGGCGACCTCTACGAGACGCTGGAGCGCCTCGACAAGGAGGGCTGCGCCCGGTACGTCGTCACGGACATCGCCAAGGACGGCACGCTCCAGGGCCCGAACCTGGAGCTGCTGCGCAATGTGTGCGCCGCCACCGACCGCCCTGTCGTGGCCTCGGGCGGTGTGTCCTCGCTGGACGACCTGCGGGCCATCGCCGAGCTGGTCCCCCTCGGTGTCGAGGGCGCGATCGTAGGGAAGGCGCTGTACGCGAAGGCGTTCACCCTGGAAGAGGCCTTGGAGGCTGTGTCGTCATGACCATCCGGCGCGTGCAGAGCGGAAGTCCCTGGGAAGAGTCCTTCGGTTTCGCACGCGCCGTCGAGGCGGGCGACCGGGTGCTGGTCGCGGGCACGACCGCCTTCAAGGGCGATGTGCTCTACGGCGAGGGCGACCCGTACGAGCAGGCCAAGGTGGCCTTCACCACCGCCCTGGAGGCGATCGCCGAGTTCGGACTCACGGCCGATTCCGTGATCCGCACACGGGTGTATCTGGCCCACGCGCGGGACGTCGACGCGGTGGGGCGGGCCCACAAGGAAATGTTCGACACCGTACGGCCGGTCACGACCTTGCTGGTCGTGGAGGGTTTCATCGACTCGCGGGTGCTGGTGTCGGTCGAAGTGGAAGCGTATAGAGGAGCCGTGGATTCATGACCCTGGCGGTCCGAGTCATCCCCTGCCTGGACGTGGACAACGGCCGGGTCGTCAAGGGCGTCAACTTCCAGAACCTGCGCGACGCGGGCGACCCCGTCGAGATGGCCAAGGTGTACGACGCCGAGGGCGCCGACGAGCTGACGTTCCTGGACATCACCGCCTCGTCGGGCAACCGCGAGACGACGTACGACGTGGTGCGCCGCACCGCCGAGCAGGTCTTCATCCCGCTGACGGTCGGCGGCGGCGTCCGCACGGCCGAGGACGTGGACAAGCTGCTGCGGGCGGGCGCGGACAAGGTCGGCGTCAACACGGCGGCGATCGCCCGCCCCGAGCTGATCCGCGAGATCGCCGAGCGCTTCGGCCGTCAGGTGCTGGTCCTCTCGGTGGACGCCCGCCGCACCGAGCCGGGCTCCTTCGAGGTGACCACCCACGGCGGCCGGAAGGGCACGGGCATCGACGCCGTCGAGTGGGCGCACCGGGCCGCCGAGCTGGGCGCGGGCGAGATCCTGCTCAACTCGATGGACGCGGACGGGACAAAGGACGGCTACGACCTGGAGATGATCCAGGCCGTACGCAAGCACGTGACCGTCCCCGTCATCGCCTCGGGCGGCGCCGGAAAGCTGTCCGACTTCCCGCCGGCCGTCGCGGCGGGCGCGGACGCGGTGCTGGCCGCGTCGGTCTTCCACTTCGGGGACCTGCGCATCGGCCAGGTCAAGGACACGCTGCGGGAGGCGGGTCACCCGGTGCGGTGACGCCTTCGCCCTGACCCCTTCGCTGGGAGTCCCTGCCCCTTTTGCTGGGACTCCCCGCCTCAGATGCCCAGCTGCTTCGTCTCGTGCAGCTTGGCGATCGCGTTCTCGTCGCCGTCCAGGTCGACCTTGGCCGCGCTCTGCCGGCCGTAGGAGAACAGGACCAGCTCGGAGGGCTCGCCGGTCACCGTGACGACCGGTGTGCCGCGCTGGGCGACCGTCGTCTGGCCGTCGGGGCGGCGCAGGACCAGGCCCGTCGGGACGCCGCGGCCCATCAGCCGGGCGGTGCGCTCCAGACGGGACCACAGGGCGTCCTGGAAGACCGTGTCGAGCTCGCGCGCGGTCCAGTCGGGCTGGGCGCGGCGGACGTCCTCCGCGTGGACGTAGTACTCGATGATGTTCGACATCTCGTCGACCGGCTTGAGGGAGAAGGGCGAGAAACGGGGCGGGCCCGTACGGATCAGCTGGATCAGCTCCTCGTACGGCTTGTCGGTGTACTCCGCCATCACCCGGTCCAGGCGCGACGCGAGCTGCTTGATCAGTATCCCGCCGGCGGCGTCCGGGCGGCGCTCGCGCACCACCACGTGCGCGGCGAGGTCCCGGGTCGTCCAGCCCTCGCACAGGGTGGGCGCGTCCGGGCCCGCGGTCTCCAACAGATCGGCGAGGAGAAGTCGTTCACGCTTGGCATGGGTCGACATGCGGCAAGCCTACGACCGAGTACCGGGTCCGCCCACCCGTCACCCGACCACCACCCCCCATTGAGGCGCATCGCGCCGCCTTTTCCAATCAGTGGACACTCCATCTGGCCTGTCAGTGGCGCCCGGCACAATGGACCACATGACCAGCACGCCCAGCCGCCTCGACCCGGAGATCGCCGCGCGCCTCAAGCGCAGCGCCGACGGCCTCCTGCCCGCCATCGCCCAGCAGTACGACACCGGAGAGGTGCTGATGCTCGGCTGGATGGACGACGAGGCACTGCATCGCACCCTGACCACCGGCCGCTGCACCTACTGGTCCCGCAGCCGCCAGGAGTACTGGGTCAAGGGCGACACCTCCGGCCACTTCCAGTGGGTCAGGTCCGTCGCCCTGGACTGCGACGCCGACACCGTGCTGATCAAGGTCGACCAGGTCGGCGCCGCCTGCCACACCGGGGCCCGCACCTGCTTCGACGAGGACGTGCTGCTCAAGGACGGCGGTTCGGACCCTGCCGCCGTGGATCAGTAAGGTCAGCCGCCATGGACCTCGAGACGTTCCGCAAGCTCGCCACCGACCGGCGGGTCATCCCGGTCACCCGCAAGCTCCTCGCCGACGGCGACACCCCGGTCGCGCTCTACCGCAAGCTCGCCGCCGAGCGCCCCGGCACCTTCCTGCTGGAGTCCGCCGAGAACGGCCGCTCCTGGTCCCGGTACTCGTTCGTCGGAGTCCGCAGCGCCGCCACACTGACCACACGCGACGGACAGGCGCACTGGCTCGGCACCCCGCCCGTCGGCGTCCCCACCGACGGCGACCCGCTCGCCGCCCTGCGCGCCACCATCGAGGCCCTGCACACCCCGCACCAGGAGGGCATGCCGCCCTTCACCGGCGGCATGGTCGGCTACCTCGGCTACGACATCGTCCGCCGCCTGGAGAAGATCGGCCCCGGCGAGCGGGACGATCTGAAGCTGCCCGAGCTGACCATGCTCCTCACCAGCGACCTCGCCGTCATGGACCACTGGGAGGGCTCGGTCCTGCTGATCGCCAACGCGATCAACCACAACGACCTCGACACCGGCGTCGACGAGGCGTACGCGGACGCGATCGCCCGTCTGGACGCCATGGAGGCGGACCTCTCGCGCGCGGTGGCCCAGCCCCCCGCCGTCCTGCCGCCGTCCGAGCTCCCCGAGTACTCCGCGCTCTGGGGCGGCCCCGACTTCCAGGAGGCCGTCGAGGACATCAAGGAGCGCATCCGGGCCGGCGAGGCCTTCCAGGTGGTGCCCTCCCAGCGCTTCGAGACGCCGTGCACGGCGAGCGCGCTGGACGTCTACCGGGTCCTCCGCGCGACCAACCCGTCGCCGTACATGTACCTGTTCCGCTTCGAAGGGTTCGACGTCGCCGGCTCGTCCCCCGAGGCCCTGGTCAAGGTCGAGGACGGACGGGCCATGGTCCACCCCATCGCCGGCACCCGCTGGCGCGGCGCCACCCCGCAGGAGGACCAGGCCCTCGCCGACGAACTCCTCGCCGACCCCAAGGAGCGCGCCGAGCACCTCATGCTCGTCGACCTGGGCCGCAACGACCTGGGGCGGGTCTGCGAGCCCGGCTCGGTCGAGGTCGTCGACTTCATGTCCATCGAGAAGTACTCGCACGTCATGCACATCGTCTCGACGGTGACGGGCCGCGTCGCCCCGGGCCGCACCGCCTTCGACGTCCTCACCGCCTGCTTCCCGGCCGGCACCCTCTCCGGCGCCCCGAAGCCCCGCGCCATGCAGATCATCGACGAACTCGAACCGTCCCGGCGCGGGCTGTACGGCGGCTGCGTCGGCTATCTCGACTTCGCGGGCGACTCCGACACCGCCATCGCCATCCGCACGGCCCTGCTGCGCGACGGCACCGCCTACGTCCAGGCGGGCGCCGGCATCGTCGCCGACTCCGACCCGGTCGCCGAGGACACCGAGTGCCGCAACAAGGCGGCGGCGGTCCTGCGGGCCGTCCACACGGCGAACCGGCTGGGAAAGGCCTGAGATGAACCCCGGGTGACGGTTCGCCCGGGGTTCAGGCGATAGTGGGGTACGTGACTGCTGTACCGCACCCACGTTCCCAAGCCTCCGGATCCGCCCGGGCCGGCCGCCTGAGCCTCGCCGTCGCACTGCTGTGCGGCGCGCTCGGCGCGGCCGTGGCGCTGCTCGCCACCCGGCAGAGCTGGTCGGAGGGCACCGCGACGGTGGCCGGTGGCGCCTTCCCCCTGACCGCCACGGGCAGCGACGTCACGGGCGTGCCCGCGGCGCTCGCCATCGTGGGCCTCGCCGCCCTCGTCGCCGTCTTCGCCGTCCGCCGGGGCGGCCGCGTCGTGGTGGCCGCCCTGCTGGCGCTCTCCGGCGCGGGCACCGTCGCCGCCGCCCTGCTCGGCGCCTCCGACAGCTCCGCACTCGACGAGAAGGCCGCCGAGGCCTCCGGCGACACCTCCGCCTCCGTCGCGGCCCTCAGCCACACCGCCTGGCCCTACGTCGCGGCCGTCGGGGGCGTCCTGCTCCTCCTGGCCGGACTGCTCGCCCTGCGCTACGGCCGGCTGTGGCCCGCGATGTCCGGCCGCTACGAGCGGGACGGCACGCCCCGGCCGCGCCGCAAGGCCCCCGCCGTCGACCCCGACCGGCCCGAGGACCTGTGGAAGGCACTCGACCGGGGCGAGGACCCGACCGGGGCATAACGCCGCACACGGGCGGGGCACGGAGAAGCGGAGGGAGCACCCCCGCTCACCGGACGCGCGCCCGTGCGGGACAATGGGCGCGAGCGTCCTGCTCAGACACGCACACAGCAACGAGGAGCAAGCAATGGCGGGCAGCAGCCACGGTCACACCCCGGCCGCCTGGACCGGTGTCACGATCGCCTTCATCGGTTTCTGCGTCGCGGGCGCGTTCATGGTGTTGGACCAGCCGGTGGGCTTCTGGGCGGGCATGGTGGTCGTGCTGCTCGGCGGTGTCGTCGGCGCGGCCATGCGGGCGATGGGCATGGGCCAGCCCAAGGACCTGCACCAGCCGCACGCGATGACGGGCGACCGCGAGCCGGCCCGCGCCGAGGGCTGAACCCCGGAACACCGCGTTGTCGCGTGAGGGGCGGCCGGCACTCGGGTGCCGGGACCGCCCCTCACGCGCGTGCGGGGCACAATGCGTACCGTGAACACCGACAGCCGAAGGGTGACGCGCGGCGTCCCCGGCCGCCTGGCCGCCCCCGCCGGGGTGCTCGCGGCCGTCGCCGCCGCCTTCGCCTACGTGGGCACGGTGGACCCCAACGAACCCGGCCACTACCCCGTCTGCCCGCTGCTGCGCTACACCGGCCTGTACTGCCCCGGCTGCGGCGGACTGCGCAGCGCGCACGCCTTCGTCCACGGCGACCTCCCGGCGGCGCTCCAGGACAACGCGCTCGCCGTCCTCGGCTATCTGGGCTTCGCCGTACTGTGGACCGTATGGGTGGTCCACGCCGTACGCGGGCGCCCGCTGCGGATCGATCCCCGGCCGGTGCTGGTGTGGAGCCTCGGCGCGTTGCTGCTGGTCTTCACCGTTGTCCGGAACCTGCCCTTCGGCGGCTGGCTCCACCCTTGATCAACTGGCAGACGTCCAGGTAGTGGGACCGGCGTCAACCGGATGTGAGGCCTACGCCCCGCTGCGGATACCATCGCAGTGACCATCGGTTTTCGACTGGTCGCTGGAACTGTCAAGCGTCTGGAAGGGGGCCGCTCGCGTGAGTGTGCTCGACGAGATCATCGACGGAGTCCGTGCCGACCTCGCGGAGCGGCAGGCGCGCGTCAGCCTCGACGAGCTCAAGGAGCGCGCGGCGAAGGCTCCCGCGGCCAAGGACGGCGCGGCCGCGCTGCGCGGCGACGGCGTCAAGGTCATCTGCGAGGTCAAGCGCTCCAGCCCGTCCAAGGGCGCGCTGGCCGCGATCGCCGACCCGGCCGGGCTCGCCGCGGACTACGAGGCGGGCGGCGCGGCCGTCATCTCGGTGCTGACGGAGCAGCGGCGCTTCGGCGGCTCGCTCGCCGACCTCGAGGCGGTCCGCGCCCGCGTCGACATCCCGGTCCTGCGCAAGGACTTCATCGTCACGTCGTACCAGCTCTGGGAGGCCCGGGCCTACGGCGCCGACGTCATCCTGCTGATCGTCGCGGCCCTCGAACAGCCCGCCCTTGAGTCCCTCATCGAGCGCGCCGAGTCCATCGGGCTCACGCCGCTGGTCGAGGTGCACGACGAGGACGAGGTCGAGCGCGCGGTCGACGCCGGCGCCCGCGTGATCGGCGTCAACGCGCGCAACCTCAAGACCCTCGAGGTCGACCGCGGCACCTTCGAGCGCGTGGCCCCCGAGATCCCCGACCGCATCATCAAGATCGCCGAGTCCGGCGTCCGCGGCCCGCACGACCTCATCGCCTACGCCAACGCCGGCGCCGACGCGGTCCTGGTCGGCGAGTCCCTCGTCACCGGCAAGGACCCCAAGACGGCGGTCTCCGACCTGGTGGCGGCGGGCGAGCACCCCGCGCTCCGGCACGGCCGGAGCTGATCACCCGCTAGGCTTGCCCCGATGACTCTCACCATGACGACCGTGGACCGGTACGCCCGCCTCGCGCGCGGCTGCCGCCCCCGCGGCTGCCGAGCCCCGGCCCGCCGGGTACACGGCCGCCGCGTGCGCTACGTCATCGGTGACGAGCCGGGCCAGGTGAATGGCATGCGATGGCAGCAGCGCCCTTCTTTTGGGGGCGCGGGGAACTGCGCGACCAGCCACGGCGGTCCCGCAGCCGACTGAGACCCTTGCCCCCACGGCGATCAGTGCATTCCACACACACTCACCGTGAGGTATCCGCATGCCCAGCCAGTTCTTCATCCCTGACCCGGAGGGTCAAACCCCCAGCCCCGAAGGCTACTTCGGGGCGTTCGGCGGCAAGTTCATCCCGGAGGCCCTCGTCGCCGCAGTCGACGAGGTAGCCGTCGAATACGACAAGGCCAAGCACGACCCCGAGTTCGCCAGGGAACTCGACGACCTCCTGGTCAACTACACCGGCCGCCCCTCGGCGCTCACCGAGGTCCCCCGCTTCGCCGCGCAGGCGGGCGGCGCCCGGATCTTCCTGAAGCGGGAAGACCTCAACCACACCGGCTCCCACAAGATCAACAACGTGCTCGGCCAGGCCCTGCTCACCAAGCGCATGGGCAAGACCCGCGTCATCGCCGAGACGGGCGCCGGCCAGCACGGCGTCGCCACGGCCACCGCGTGCGCGCTCTTCGGCCTCGAGTGCACGATCTACATGGGCGAGATCGACACCCAGCGCCAGGCCCTCAACGTCGCCCGCATGCGGATGCTCGGCGCCGAGGTCATCGCCGTGAAGTCCGGCAGCCGCACGCTGAAGGACGCCATCAACGAGGCCTTCCGCGACTGGGTCGCCAACGTCGACCACACGCACTACCTCTTCGGTACGGTCGCCGGCCCGCACCCCTTCCCGGCCATGGTCCGCGACTTCCACCGGGTCATCGGCGTCGAGACCCGCCGCCAGCTCCTGGAGCGCGCCGGGCGCCTCCCCGACGCGGCCGTCGCCTGCGTCGGCGGCGGCTCCAACGCCATCGGCCTCTTCCACGCCTTCATCCCGGATCCGGACGTACGCCTCATCGGCTGCGAGCCGGCGGGCCACGGCGTCGAGACCGGTGAGCACGCGGCCACCCTGACCGCGGGCGAGCCCGGCATCCTGCACGGCTCGCGCTCCTACGTCCTCCAGGACGAGGAGGGCCAGATCACCGAGCCGTACTCGATCTCGGCCGGTCTGGACTACCCGGGCATCGGCCCCGAGCACTCCTACCTCAAGGACTCCGGCCGCGGCGAGTACCGCGCGGTCACGGACGACGCGGCCATGCAGGCCCTGCGCCTGCTGTCCCGCACCGAGGGCATCATCCCGGCCATCGAGAGCGCCCACGCGCTGGCCGGTGCCCTCGAGGTCGGCAAGGAGCTGGGCAAGGACGGGCTGATCGTGGTCAACCTGTCCGGCCGCGGCGACAAGGACATGGACACCGCAGCGCGCTACTTCGGCCTCTACGACACCGACGCCGAGGTCGCCGCCGACGCTGACACCGACACCGCCGAGATCGAGGGGGACGCCAAGTGAGCGGGAACATCAAGCTGCTGGGCGACACCCTCGCAGCGGCGAAGTCCGAGGGCAGGTCCGCCCTCATCGCCTACCTGCCGGCCGGGTTCCCGACCGTGGACGGCGGCATCGAGGCGATCAAGGCCGTCATCGACGGCGGCGCCGACGTCGTCGAGGTGGGCCTGCCGCACAGCGACCCCGTCCTCGACGGTCCCGTCATCCAGACCGCCGACGACATCGCCCTGCGCGGCGGCGTCAAGATCGCCGACGTGATGCGCACCGTCCGCGAGGCCCACCGGGCCACCGGCAAGCCCATCCTGGTCATGACGTACTGGAACCCCATCGACCGCTACGGCGTCGAGCGGTTCACGGCCGAGCTCGCCGAGGCGGGCGGCGCCGGGTGCATCCTGCCCGACCTGCCCGTGCAGGAGTCGGCGCTGTGGAGGGAGCACGCGGAGAAGCACGGGCTCGCCACGGTCTTCGTCGTCGCCCCCAGCAGCAAGGACGAGCGGCTCGCGGACATCACCGCCGCGGGCAGCGGCTTCGTCTACGCCGCTTCCCTCATGGGCGTCACCGGCACCCGCGCGACCGTCAGCTCGCAGGCCGAGAACCTGGTGGAACGCACCCGCGCCACGGGCACCGGCCTGCCGGTCTGCGTGGGGCTCGGCGTCTCCAACGCCACCCAGGCCGCCGAGGTCGCCCGCTTCGCCGACGGCGTGATCGTCGGCTCGGCGTTCGTCAAGGCCATGCTGGACGCGCCGGACGACGCGGCCGGTGTCGAGGCGGTACGGGCGCTCGCCGGCGACCTCGCGAAGGGCGTGCGCGGACAGGCGTAAGAAACCGGGAAGTCATACCGGTCCCTCGTACGGGTGGACCTGGGGCTGGGGAGGCGCGCTGCGCCTCCCCGGTTCGTTTCCGGGGTGTGAGCGAGAAGAACCGTGAGGGAAAGCGCACCGCCCGGGAGAAGCTGGCGGTCGAGCGCGAGAAGCAGAAGTCCGCGGACAAGCGCCGGCGCGCGCTGATCGTGGGCGGGGCCGTTGTCGCCGTCCTGGGTCTCGCGGCGGTGATCGGCGTCGTCGCCGCCAACGCCGGCAAGGACGACGAAAGCGAGGCGTCGGGCCCGGTCGTGGCTCCCTCGGGAGCGCAGGGCAAGGACGGCCTCGCCATCCCGGTCGGCAAGGACAGCGCCAAGTCCACGCTCACGGTGTGGGAGGACTTCCGCTGCCCGGCCTGCAAGTCCTTCGAGACGACGTACCGGCCGGTGATCCACGAGCTGACCGAGGCCGGCGCGCTGAAGACGGAGTACCACCTGGTCACCCTCATCGACGGCAACATGGGCGGCACCGGCTCCCGGAACGCTGCCAACGCCGCGGCCTGCGCCCAGGACGCCGGGAAGTACCCCGCGTACCACGACGTGCTCTTCGACAACCAGCCCCCCGAGGTCGACGACGCCTACGCCGACAACGACAAGCTGATCGAGCTGGCCGGCAAGGTCGACGGCCTGGACACCCCCGCCTTCCGCAAGTGCGTGCAGAACGGCACGCACAACGGCTGGGTCGCCAAGTCCCACCAGGCGTTCGACAAGGGCGGCTTCTCGGGCACGCCGACCGTGCTGTTCAAGGGCGAGAACATCTACCAGGACCGGGCGATGACCCCCGCGAAGCTGAAGAAGATGGTGCTGGAGGCGAACAAGGGGTAAAGGCTTTTCTCACGCCCCCGTTATGGACCCGTAGCCGGGCTGCCTGCCGTGGGCCCGGCGCGGCAGGGTAGCGTCGACCTTGCCATGGAACTTGCCTTCATTCCCAGCCCGTCGCGCGGGGTGCTGTACCTCGGCCCCATTCCGCTGCGCGGCTACGCGTTCTGCATCATCATCGGCGTCTTCGTTGCCGTCTGGCTCGGCAACAAGCGCTGGATCGCCCGGGGCGGGCGGGCCGGCACGGTGGCCGACATCGCGGTCTGGGCCGTGCCCTTCGGTCTGGTCGGCGGCCGGCTCTACCACGTGATCACGGACTACGAGCTGTACTTCAGCGAGGGCCGTGACTGGGTGGACGCCTTCAAGATCTGGGAGGGCGGTCTCGGTATCTGGGGCGCGATCGCGCTGGGCGCGCTGGGCGCGTGGATCGGCTGCCGCCGCCGGGGCATCCCGATGCCGGCCTACGCCGACGCCGTCGCCCCCGGTATCGCCCTCGCGCAGGCCATCGGCCGCTGGGGCAACTGGTTCAACCAGGAGCTGTACGGCAAGCCGACCGACCTGCCGTGGGCCCTGGAGATCACGTCCTCGGCGGACGGGCGGGTGCCGGGCACCTACCACCCGACGTTCCTGTACGAGTCGCTGTGGTGCATCGGTGTCGCGGTCCTGGTCATCTGGGCCGACCGCCGCTTCCGGCTCGGACACGGGCGGGCGTTCGCGCTGTACGTCGCCGCGTACTGCGCGGGGCGTGGGTGGATCGAGTACATGCGCGTCGACGACGCCCACCACATCCTGGGCCTCCGGCTGAACGTGTGGACCGCGATCTTCGTGTTCCTGCTCGCGGTCGCCTACCTGGTGATCTCGTCGAAGAAGAGCCCCGGCCGGGAAGAGGTCGTGGAGCCCGGTGCGGAGGCCTCCGTCGGTGAAGCCGACAAGGGCGAGAAGGCCGCTGACGCCGCCGACGAGGACGGCGAAGCCGAGGGCGAGGCGAAGGACGACGAGGCCAAGGACGGGGCCGGGTCGGCGAAGAAGACCTGACCGTCCGCCGTACGTGTACGCGTGACCGAGGGCGCCCGGAGATGTTCCGGGCGCCCTCGGTGTGTCTCAGCGGCGGCGGGCCAGGGACAGTGTGCGCTGGGCCGCCGTCACCACCGCCGCGTCGACGAAGCTCCCGTCCGGGAGAGCCTGGGCGCCCTGCTGCGTCGCCGCCGCCTTGAGGACCGTCTCCGCCTGTTCGATCTCCCCCTCGGTCGGCAGAAAGGCACGTTCGATGACCGGCAGCTGACGTGGGTGGATCGCCGCGCGGCCCAGGAAACCCAGGGCACGGCCGTGGGCGCAGGAGGCGGCCAGGCCCGCCAGGTCGCGGACGTCCGGGTGGACCGACTGCGCCGGCGGGGGCAGGCCTGCGGCCCGGGCGGCCACGATCACCCGGGAGCGGGACCAGTCGAGACCCGCGTCGTCCCGTACGCCCAGGTCGGCCCGCAGGTCCGCCTCCCCGAGCGCGATGCCCCGCAGGGTCGGATGGGCCGTGGCGACGGCATACGCCTGTTCCACACCGAGGGCCGTCTCCAGGAGGGCGTACAAGGGCAGCCCCGGGGAGACGGCGCGCTCGGCGATCCGGACGACCTCGGTGGGTGAGGTGATCTTGGGGAGTCGCAGGGCGCAGAGGCCGGGAGCGCGGGACACGGCCGCGATGTCCGGCGCGCCCCACGGGGTGTCCAGGGCGTTGACGCGGACGTGGACCGGGATCGGCGGCAGGTCGCCGAGCAGGTCGGCCGTGGCGGCGCGGGCGTAGGCCTTGCGGTCCGGGGCGACCGCGTCCTCCAGGTCGACGACGACGATGTCGGCGCCGGAGGCGAGCGCCTTCGCCACCACCTGCGGGCGGTCGCCCGGGGCGTACAGCCAGGTGAGCGGGTAGGCCGCCGTCACAGGGCGCCCTCCGCGCGCAGCGCCGTGACGTCGGACGGGGACAGGCCCAGCTCGGTCAGGACCTCGACCGTGTCGGCGCCGTGCGGGCGGCCGGCCCAGCGGATCGCGCCGGGCGTCGCGGAGAGACGGAAGAGGACGTTCTGCATGCGCAGGGGGCCCAGTTCCGGGTCGTCGACCGTGGTGATGGTGTTCAGGGCCTGGTACTGGGGGTCCGCCATCACGTCCCGGACGTCCTGGACCGGGGCCACCGCCGCCTCCGCCTTCTCGAAGGCCGCCAGGACGTCCGTGCGGGTGCGCGCGGCGATCCAGGAGCCGACCGCCTCGTCCAGGAGGTCGGCGTGGCGGGCCCGGTCGGCGCCCGTGGCGAACCACGGTTCGTCGATCAGTTCGGGGCGGCCCACCAGGTGCATCACGCGCTCCGCGACCGACTGGGCCGACGTCGAGACCGCGACCCAGGTGCCGTCCGCCGTGCGGTAGACGCCGCGCGGGGCGTTGTTGGGGGAGCGGTTGCCGGTGCGGGGCTGGACGTGGCCGAGCTGGTCGTACCAGAGGGGCTGGGGGCCGAGGGCGGCCAGGATCGGTTCGATCAGGGCCATGTCGACGACCTGGCCCTCGCCGGTGCGCTCGCGTGCCGCCAGCGCGGTCATCACCGCGTACGCCGTCGTCAGACCCGCGATGGAGTCGGCCAGGCCGAACGGCGGGAGGGTCGGGGGCGCGTCCGGTTCGCCGGTGATCGCGGCGAAGCCGCTCATCGCCTCGGCGAGGGTGCCGAAGCCGGGGCGATGAGCGTAGGGGCCGAACTGGCCGAAGGCGGTGACACGGGCCAGGACCAGGCGGGGGTTGGCGGCCGACAGCTCCGGCCAGCCCAGGTCCCACTTCTCCAGGGTGCCGGGGCGGAAGTTCTCGATGACCACGTCGGCCGTGGCGGCGAGGCGCAGGAGGGTGGTGCGGCCGCCCGGTTTCGACAGGTCCAGGGTGATGGTGCGCTTGTTGCGGCCGAGCATCTTCCACCACAGGCCCACTCCGTCCTTCGACGGTCCGTGGCCGCGGGAGGGGTCCGGTTTCGACGGGTGCTCGACCTTCACGACCTCGGCGCCGAAATCGCCGAGCAGGGTCGCGGCGAGCGGGCCGGCGAAGAGGGTGGCGAGGTCGAGGACGCGGAGGCCGGTGAGGGGAGTGGTCCCGGGCGCGGTCGTGGCGGCGGTCATGGGCGGTGGGTCTCCCGGTGCGTGAGGTGGGCGAGTGCGTCGAAGCCGATGCCGTCGAAGTCGCCGATGGATGTGGCGAGACGGTTCTTCAACGGGGCCGTCCAGCGGTCGGGGAGGGCCGCCGGGTGTCCTGCCAGCAGGCCGGCGACGCTGCCGGCCGTCGCGCCGTTGGAGTCGGTGTCCCAACCGCCGCTCACGGCACGGCAGATGGAGCCGGGGAAGTCGCCGTTCGCATGGGTGAGGGCGGCGGCGATCAGGGCGGTGTTGGGGACGGCGTGCACCCAGTGGTACGTGGGGGAGTGGGCGGCGTGGAGTTCGTCCACGACCTTGTCGAAGTCGTCGTGTTCCCCCGCCAGTCGGACGGCGTCGCGGACGGCTCGGGCGAGGCGGGAGCGTGGGGGGACGACGGTGAGGCCGGTGCGCAGGCAGGCGTGGATGTCGTGTTCGCCGGTCGCGGCGGCCGCGAGGGTGGCTGCCGCGAACATCGCCGCGTAGACGCCGTTGGCGGTGTGGGTGAGGGTGGCGTCGCGGTGCGCCCGTTCCGCGGCGGCGGCCGGGTCGCCGGGGTTGGTCCAGCCGTGGACGTCGGCGCGGATCAGGGCGCCGATCCACTCGCGGAACGGGTTGCGGTGGCGGGCGGTGTGCGGGGGTTCCAGGCCGGTGAGGAGGTTGCGGTAGGCGATGCGCTCGGCGGTGAAGGTGCGGCCGGCGGGGAGTTCGTCGAGCCAGGTGCGGGCCACGTCCGTGGTGGTGAAGGTGCTGCCGTGGCGTTGGAGGACGAGGAGGTTGAGGAGGGGGTAGTTGAGGTCGTCGTCCTCGGGCATGCCGTCGATGTTCTCGGCGAGGGAGGTGGTCGCCGAGCGGCGGTTCCAGGGGTGTGCGGTGAGGAGGTCTTCGGGGACGCCTCGGGCTGTGAAGTAGGTGGTGAGGGGCCAGTTGCCGGTGGCTCCGGCCAGTTGGCGGATCGCTTCGAGGGGAAGCTTTTCCACTGGCTTGCCCAGGAGGCAGCCGACGGCTCGGCCCAGCCAGGCGGCTTCGAGGTGCTGCGGCGTGGCGGCGGCTCGACTGCCCGCAGGCAGCGGCCAGTTCGCGCAGGCCGACTTGATTCCCTCCAGGTCCGTTGGCTCGTCGTCCGTCAAGGCGCTCGGCAGGTCCGCCAGTTCGTCCAGGAGGTCTTCTGCCAGCCGGCGGAGGTAGCGGGAGGCGGGGGTCGGGGACGCTCCTGCTGTGAGGGGGGCCTCCGGGCCGCCTGCCGCTCGCCAGTGGGCCGCGATCGCCTTCGGCTCACGGCCGTCCTGGGATGCCTGGCGGAGTTCGTGGCCGATCAGGTCCTCCGGCTGGACCCAGGTCAGTCGGAGCATTCCGGGCCTCCGAGGGACGCGAAGGCCTCTTCGTGGGCGCGGCGGCGGGACACGTCCCGGGCGAAGATCTCGCGGGTGACGGCGGTGAGGGTCGTAGCCGGTTCCCAGAGGTCCAGACGGCTGGCCTCCGCGACCGTCTTGGACCAGTCCTGGGGGATCGGCGAGCCGAGGGCGCCGGCCATGGCCCCTGCCATCGTGGCGATGGAGTCGCAGTCACGGCCGTAGTTCACCGCGCCGAGGACCGCGTGGCGGTAGTCGCCCCGGGCCACGAGCAACATGCCCAGGGCTACGGGGAGTTCCTCGATCGCGTGCAGGCGGGAAGGGCGGCGGGCGCCGAGGGAGGGGGAGCGGTAGTCGGGGCCCACCGTGTCGTAGGGGGCCACCGCCTCGCGCAGGGGGCGCAGCGCCGACTCGAAGTCCGTGTGCCGGGAGGCCTCCTCACAGACCCGTTCGATGGCGGTGCGGGTGCCGTCCTTGGCGAGGGAGAGGCATGTCGAGACGACCGAGTCCGGGGTCGCCCCGGGCGTGCACGCCGCCGCGACCGCCGCGGCCAGGACGCCGGCCGCCTCACGGCCGTACGACGACTGGTGCGCGCCCGCGATGTCGAGGGCCTCGGCGTAGGCGGCACGGGGGTCGGCCGCGTTGACCAGGCCGACCGGGGCCATGTACATCGCCGCGCCGCAGTTGACGACGTTGCCGGTGCCGGCCTCGCGCGGGTCGGCATGGCCGTAGTGGATCCTCGTCACCAGCCATTTCTCGGCCAGGAAGATCCGTTGGAGGGGGAGCGCCTCGCTCTCCAGTTCCGGGATCCAGCGTGGCTCGGTCATCAGGTCGGGGACGAGGTGGTCGGCGACCGCGTAGGCGTCCAGGTGGTCGCGGACCCGGGCGTAGACGCGGATCAGGGCGTGGGTCATCAAGGTGTCGTCGGTGACGTGGCCGTCGCCCTTGTGGTACGGGGCGAGGGGGCGGGCCGTGCGCCATGCGTCGCCGTGCCAGGGGCCGACGATGCCGTGGACGCGGCCGCCGTGGCGTTCCAGGATCTGCTCGGGGGAGTAGCCCTCGACGGGGCCGCCGAGGGCGTCGCCGACGGCGGCTCCTACCAGGGCACCGGTGATCCGCTCGTCCAACGGGGCGTTTTGGTGGGATTTGGGCTTCATGGCCGCATCATCCACCTGGGAGGGACGGTTGTGCGGCTTCCAGGAGTTCGGCGAGTTCTACGAGGTCGGTGCCGGTGAGGCGGGGCAGGACGCAGCCGGAGAGCGTGCGGCAGGTCTCCCGCCAGGAGGCCGGGATCGAGGCACCGCCGCCCAGCGCGCCGGTGAGGGCGCCCGCCAGGGCCGGGGCGGAGTCCGCGACCCGGGACAGACAGGCCGCCGCCGGGACCGCCTCCGCGATGCGGCCGCGGGCGGCGGTGGCCAGTGCGAGGGCGACCGGGACCGTTTCGGCGGCGGCGATGCCGTAGCTGTAGACGTGGTCGACGATCTGGTGTTCCAGGGGCGGGACCAGGGCGAAGGCGCTGTCCGCGGCGGCGGCGAGACGCAGTGCGTGCCGGGCGTTGCGGCCGATCTCCGTCTCCTCGGGGAGTTCGGCGAGGGCCGCCGTGACGCAGGCGTCGACGTTCGCCCCGGCCAGGGCGAGGGCGAGGGCCGCGGCCATCGCGCGGGCGCCGTGGACGCCGTCGCCGTCCTGGGTGTAGCGGGCGTCGAACTCGGCGAGTGCCGCGGCGCGGCCCGGGTCGCCCGGGTGGGCCATGGCCAGGACGCAGGCGCGTACGCAGGCCGCGTCGTCGAAGTAGTGCGGGTTGTCGTGGCCGGTGGCGGGCGGTCGCAGTCCGGTGGCGAGGTTGCCGAGGCCGGCGCGGACGGAGATGCGGGCGCGCAGGGGGAGGACGGCGGACTCGATCTCGGGGGCGCGGTCCGCCGCGGCGGCGACCTCGCTTGCGATGGCGTTCCAGGTGAGGTCGATCGCGGCGCGGGTGCGGCGTTCCCGGCTGAGGTCGTTCAGGACGGTGTCGTCGCCGGCGCGCAGGAGGGCCTCGGCGGCGAAGGCCGCCCATTCGGCGTCGTCGGAGGGGCCGAGGCGGAGGGGCTCGGGGGGTTGGTTCAGGGCGATGGGGACGGGGAGGGTGGTGGTGGCGTTGTGTTCGGCGAAGGTGTCCAGTTCGCGGGTGAGGCGGCGGGTCCAGTCGGGCATGCGGGCAGCTCTGTGGCGGGCGGCGGGCCAGCCGGCGGCGTCTCCGGCGGCCAGTCCGAGCAGGAGGCCTTCGGCCTTTCTGTCTCCCGCCCGCGCACCGCCCGTAACTGTCAACCCATGGGTCCTGGTCTCCCATGGGGCGCTTTCGCCGTCGGCGGCTGCGGGTGGCCCCTGCAGAGGGCTCATACTCGTACCTCCGTCTCACGGTCCGCTGTCAGCAGGTCCGCCACGTCCCGTACGTGGTAGCCCGCCATCGCCGGGAGGCATCGGCCGCGGACCGGGCCGATGGGGGTGGTCCAGGCCTCCGGGATCGCCGAGACGCCCCGCGTCGCGCCCGCCAGGGCACCCGCCACCGCCGCCGTCGTGTCCGCGTCGCGGCCCATGTTCACCGCAGTCAGGACGGACTGCTCGAAGTCGCCGTCGGCCGCCGCGTAGGCGCCGAAGGCGAGGGCGACCGCCTCGGGGGCCAGGTCGGTCCAGGGGTAGCCGCCGATGACGACCGCGGAGCGGACCGCCCGTTCGCCGCGGTGGGCCACCGCCACCGCGCGGCGCAGACAGCGGGCCGTCCACGAGTCGTCGGGGACGACCGCGAGGGCGGCGGCCACCACCGCGATGGCCGGAGCGCCCGCCATCGCCGCCGCCACGCCCGCCGCCACCGCCTGGCCGCCGTAGATGCCCTCGCCGTCGTGGCTCACCGAGCCGTCGATCGCGACCAGACGGGCCGCCTCCGCCGGGCGGCCCGCCGCGAACACCCCGAAGGGAGCCGCGCGCATGGCCAGCCCGTCGCTCCAGGCATGCCGGTGCTGGGCGGAGATGGGAGCGGCCAGGCCTCTGCGGAGGTTCTCCAGCGTGCCGCGTTCGCTGAAGCCGGCGCCCCGGAAGGGGCCCTCGTCGCGGTCGGCGATCCACTCGTGCCAGGCCGCCTCCACATGCGCCGGCGTGAGCGCGGAGCCGTGCCGGGCCAGGAGGAGGCCGGAGAAGATCGCGTACTCGGTGTCGTCCGTGCCGGACGGGTTGTCGGTGACGTAGCCGGTGATACGGCCCCACCGGGCGCGGATCTCGGAGGGCTTCATGTTCTCGGCCGGGGCCCCGAGGGCGTCACCGACGGCCAGGCCCAGCAGTGCGCCCCGTGCCCGTTCGCGGAGTCCGGCGGCGTCCCCGGGCGCCGGGACGGAGGGGATGCAGGCGATCGATGCCATACGGCATGTGTCCCACTCCGGCGATCGCCCCGAGCCTCGGGAGCCACAGCATCACCCGGTCGACATCTGCGCAGGGTGATGATCAAGTGAGCGGAAAAGGGTAAAACCGCAGGTTAGCCCAGCCTTTCCTTGCTGGCGGCGCCGGAATTCACGGCGTACTTTGGGTGTTGTAAAAATCTGGAACTCGTCCAAAGAAGCCGTTGAGCAAGGAAATCGGGGATCTTTCATGGCCATCATCGAGACCGAGGCGACGCTGCACGAGGCGCACCGGGACAACCACACGCACCGGGACGTGAACGGCGGCTGGCTGCGTCCCGCGGTGTTCGGTGCGATGGACGGCCTCGTCTCCAACCTGGCCCTGATGACCGGTGTCGCGGGCGGGGCCGTGAGTCAGCAGACCGTGGTCCTGACCGGACTCGCGGGTCTGGCCGCCGGTGCCTTCTCCATGGCCGCCGGCGAGTACACCTCGGTGGCCTCGCAGCGCGAGCTCGTCGAGGCCGAGCTGAACGTGGAGCGGCGCGAGCTGCGCAAGCACCCGAAGGACGAGGAGGCCGAGCTCGCCTCGCTCTACGAGGCGAGAGGCGTGGAGCCGGAGCTGGCCCGGGAGGTCGCCCGGCAGCTGTCCAGGGATCCGGAGCAGGCGCTGGAGATCCATGCCCGGGAGGAGCTGGGTATCGACCCGGGCGATCTGCCCTCGCCCACCGTGGCCGCGGTGTCGAGCTTCGGCTCCTTCGCGCTGGGCGCGCTGATCCCGGTGCTGCCGTATCTGCTGGGCGCGAGCACCCTGTGGCCCGCCGTGCTCCTGGCGCTGCTGGGGCTTTTCCTGTGCGGCGCGGTGGTGGCCAAGGTGACGGCCCGCACCTGGTGGTACAGCGGGCTGCGGCAGCTGTTGCTGGGAGGCGCGGCGGCCGGTGTGACGTACGCCCTGGGCACCCTGTTCGGAACGGCCGTAGGATAGCTCGGCTCGGACTTATGCGTGGGGCCGTATAAGTAGCCGTTACTCGCTGGTTTCGGATGTGCGACCACCGGGCATGAGCCGTAAGCGCTGCGGGCAATGACGCTCGCCGCGCACCCCCCAGCGGGAGGGGCGAAGACGCCCGTTCCGCCATCGGGCCCGACGGGCATCGATCTCACCCGGTCGTTCCGTAGTGGCCCCCATAGCTTCCACCGTCAGCGCGGAACCCCTGCCGCGTACCTGCGGTGTCCGCATGTTGGAACGGATTATCCCGCTTCCCGAGAACCACTCCATCATGTAACCTGCACGAAATTTTGCGATCACGCAGAGGGCCAACGTCGTCCCTCGGCACCTTGCATATGCCACATGACGACGACGGGAGAGCCGATGCGTACGCCGCGCCAGCCGTCCCAGCACTCCGCGAATGGCCAGAACTGGTCGTTCATGGATGCTCGCCCTGCTGCGCAGGGTATGTACGACCCCCGCAACGAGCACGACGCCTGCGGCGTCGGCTTCGTCGCCACCCTCACAGGCGAGGCGTCCCACACCCTGGTAGAGCAGGCTCTGACCGTCCTGCGCAACCTCGAACACCGCGGTGCCACCGGCTCCGAGCCCGACTCCGGCGACGGCGCCGGCATCCTGTCGCAGGTCCCGGACGCCTTCTTCCGTGACGTGGCCGGATTCGAGCTGCCCGAGGCCGGCGGATACGCCGTCGGTATCGCCTTCCTGCCGGAGGACTCCACCGCCGACGCCGTCTCGAAGATCGAGACGATCGCGTCCGAGGAGGGCCTTACCGTGCTCGGCTGGCGCGAGGTGCCGGTCGCTCCCCAGCTGCTGGGCGCCACCGCCCGGTCGACCATGCCGGTCTTCCGCCAGATCTTCGTCGCGGACGGCTCCTCGACGGGCATCGCCCTGGACCGCAAGGCGTTCGTGCTGCGCAAGCGCGCCGAGCGCGAGGCCGGCGTGTACTTCCCGTCGCTGTCCGCGCGGACCATCGTCTACAAGGGCATGCTGACCACCGGCCAGCTCGAGCCCTTCTTCCCGGACCTGTCCGACCGCCGGTTCGCCTCCGCGGTCGCGCTCGTGCACTCCCGGTTCTCGACGAACACGTTCCCGTCGTGGCCGCTGGCCCACCCCTACCGCTTCGTCGCGCACAACGGTGAGATCAACACCGTCAAGGGCAACCGCAACTGGATGGTCGCCCGTGAGTCGCAGCTCGTCTCGGACCTGTTCGGTGCGGACGACAAGGCCATAGAGCGGATCTTCCCGGTCTGTACGCCGGACGCCTCCGACTCCGCCTCCTTCGACGAGGTCCTCGAGCTCCTGCACCTGGGCGGCCGTTCCCTGCCGCACTCCGTGCTGATGATGATCCCGGAGGCGTGGGAGAACCACGACTCCATGGACCCGGCCCGGCGCGCCTTCTACCAGTACCACTCCACGATGATGGAGCCCTGGGACGGCCCGGCCTGTGTCACCTTCACCGACGGCGTCCAGGTCGGCGCCGTGCTCGACCGCAACGGTCTGCGCCCCGGCCGCTACTGGGTCACCGACGACGGCCTCGTCGTCCTCGGCTCCGAGGTCGGCGTCCTGGACATCGACCCGGCCAAGGTCGTCCGCAAGGGCCGCCTCCAGCCCGGCCGCATGTTCCTCGTCGACACCGCCGAGCACCGCATCATCGAGGACGACGAGATCAAGGCCGAGCTCGCCGCCGAGAACCCGTACGCGGAGTGGCTGGAGGCCGGCGAGATCGAGCTGGGCGACCTGCCCGAGCGCGAGCACATCGTCCACACCCACGCCTCGGTCACCCGCCGCCAGCAGACCTTCGGCTACACCGAGGAGGAGCTGCGCGTCCTCGTCGCGCCGATGGCCAAGGCCGGTGCCGAGCCGATCGGCTCGATGGGCACCGACTCGCCGATCGCGGCGCTGTCGGACCGCCCGCGGCTGCTCTTCGACTACTTCACCCAGCTGTTCGCGCAGGTCACCAACCCGCCGCTGGACGCGATCCGCGAGGAGCTCGTCACCTCGCTGCGCTCCGCGCTGGGTCCGCAGGGCAACCTGCTCGACCCGACCGCGGCCTCCTGCCGCAGCGTCCTGCTGCCCTTCCCGGTGATCGACAACGACGAGCTGGCCAAGCTCATCCACATCAACGCCGACGGCGACATGCCCGGCTTCAAGGCCGCGACGCTGTCCGGCCTGTACCGGGTGCACGGCGGAGGTGACAGCCTGGCCGCGCGGATCGAGGAGATCTGCGCCGAGGCCGACGCCGCGATAGAGAACGGCGCCCGGCTGATCGTCCTGTCGGACCGCCACTCGGACGCCGAGCACGCGCCGATCCCGTCGCTGCTGCTCACCGCGGCCGTCCACCACCACCTCATCCGCACCAAGCAGCGCACCCAGGTGGGCCTGCTGGTCGAGGCCGGTGACGTCCGCGAGGTGCACCACGTCGCCCTGCTCATCGGCTACGGCGCCGCCGCCGTCAACCCGTACCTGGCGATGGAGTCCGTCGAGGACCTGGTCCGCGCCGGCACCTTCCTGCCCGGCATCGAGGCCGAGAAGGCCATCCGCAACCTCATCTACGCCCTCGGCAAGGGCGTGCTGAAGGTCATGTCCAAGATGGGCATCTCGACCGTCGCCTCCTACCGCGGCGCCCAGGTCTTCGAGGCCGTCGGCCTGGACGAGACCTTCGTCGAGGCGTACTTCAACGGCACGGCCACCAAGATCGGCGGCGTCGGCATCGACGTCATCGCCAAGGAGGTCGCCGCCCGCCACGCCAAGGCCTACCCGGCCTCCGGCATCGCCCCGGCGCACCGCGCGCTGGAGATAGGCGGCGAGTACCAGTGGCGCCGCGAGGGCGAGCCGCACCTGTTCGACCCGGACACGGTCTTCCGCCTCCAGCACTCCACGCGCGCCGGCCGCTACGACATCTTCAAGAAGTACACCGAGCGCGTGAACGAGCAGTCCGAGCGGCTGATGACGCTGCGCGGCCTGTTCGGCTTCAAGGCCGAGGGCCGGCAGCCGATCTCCATCGACGAGGTCGAGCCGGTCTCCGAGATCGTCAAGCGGTTCTCGACGGGCGCCATGTCGTACGGCTCCATCTCCCAGGAGGCGCACGAGACCCTCGCCATCGCCATGAACCAGCTGGGCGGCAAGTCCAACACCGGTGAGGGCGGCGAGGACCCGGAGCGTCTGTACGACCCGGCCCGCCGGTCGTCCATCAAGCAGGTCGCCTCCGGCCGCTTCGGTGTGACCTCCGAGTACCTGGTCAACGCGGACGACATCCAGATCAAGATGGCCCAGGGCGCCAAGCCCGGCGAGGGCGGCCAGCTGCCCGGCCACAAGGTCTACCCGTGGGTCGCCAAGACGCGTCACTCGACGCCGGGCGTCGGCCTCATCTCGCCGCCGCCGCACCACGACATCTACTCCATCGAGGACCTGGCCCAGCTGATCCACGACCTGAAGAACGCGAACCCGCAGGCGCGGATTCACGTCAAGCTGGTCTCGGAGGTCGGCGTCGGTACGGTCGCCGCGGGTGTCTCCAAGGCGCACGCGGACGTCGTCCTGATCTCCGGCCACGACGGTGGTACGGGTGCCTCGCCGCTGACGTCGCTCAAGCACGCGGGCGGTCCCTGGGAGCTCGGCCTCGCCGAGACCCAGCAGACGCTGCTGCTCAACGGCCTGCGCGACCGCATCGTCGTGCAGACCGACGGCCAGCTGAAGACCGGCCGTGACGTCGTCATCGCCGCGCTGCTCGGCGCCGAGGAGTTCGGTTTCGCGACCGCGCCGCTGGTCGTCTCCGGCTGCGTCATGATGCGCGTCTGCCACCTGGACACCTGCCCGGTCGGCATCGCCACGCAGAACCCGACGCTGCGCGAGCGCTACTCCGGCCAGGCCGAGTACGTCGTGAACTTCTTCAAGTACATCGCCGAAGAGGTCCGCGAGATCCTCGCCGAGCTGGGCTTCCGCTCCATCGAGGAGGCCGTCGGCCACGCCGAGGCCCTCGACGTCACCCGCGCGGTAGACCACTGGAAGGCGCAGGGCCTGGACCTGGAGCCCCTGTTCCACGTGCCCGAGCTGCCCGAGGGCGCGGTCCGCCACCAGCTGATCGCCCAGGACCACGGTCTGGAGAAGGCGCTCGACAACCAGCTGATCAAGCTGGCCGCCGACGCCCTGTCCGCCTCGGACGCCACCGAGGCCCAGCCGGTGCGCGCCCAGGTGCAGATCCGCAACATCAACCGCACGGTCGGCACCATGCTCGGCCACGAGGTGACGAAGAAGTTCGGCGGTGCGGGCCTGCCCGACGACACCGTCGACATCACCTTCACCGGTTCCGCCGGCCAGTCCTTCGGCGCGTTCGTGCCGCGCGGTGTCACGCTGCGCCTGGAGGGCGACGCCAACGACTACGTCGGCAAGGGCCTCTCCGGCGGCCGTGTGATCGTCCGCCCGGACCGCGGCGCCGACCACCTCGCCGAGTACTCGACGATCGCGGGCAACACCATCGCCTACGGCGCGACCGGCGGCGAGCTGTTCCTGCGCGGTCGCACCGGCGAGCGGTTCTGTGTCCGCAACTCCGGCGCGACGGTCGTCTCCGAGGGCGTGGGCGACCACGGCTGCGAGTACATGACCGGCGGTCACGCGGTGGTGCTCGGCGAGACGGGCCGCAACTTCGCGGCCGGTATGTCCGGCGGTATCGCGTACGTCATCGACCTGGACCGCGACAACGTCAACGTCGGCAACGTGGACGCCGTGGAGCCGCTGGACGACACCGACAAGCAGTGGCTGCACGACGTGGTCCGCCGCCACCAGGAGGAGACGGGCTCGACCGTCGCCGAGAAGCTCCTGGCAGAGTGGGACACCGCCGTCGAGCGCTTCAGCAGGATCATCCCCAGCACGTACAAGGCAGTGCTCGCCGCCAAGGACGCCGCCGAGCGAGCCGGTCTCTCCGAGACCGAGACCCACGAGAAGATGATGGAGGCGGCGATCAATGGCTGACCCGAAGGGCTTTCTGAACCACGGCCGCGAGGTCGCCAAGTCCCGTCCGGTCGAGGAGCGCCTCAAGGACTGGAACGAGGTCTACGTCCCCGGCTCCCTGCTGCCCATCATCAGCAAGCAGGCCAGCCGCTGCATGGACTGCGGCATCCCGTTCTGCCACAACGGCTGTCCGCTGGGGAACCTCATCCCCGAGTGGAACGACTACGCCTACCGCGAGGACTGGGCCGCCGCCTCGGAGCGGCTGCACGCGACGAACAACTTCCCGGAGTTCACGGGCCGTCTGTGCCCCGCTCCCTGTGAGTCGGCGTGTGTGCTCGGCATCAACCAGCCGGCCGTCACCATCAAGAACGTCGAGGTCTCGATCATCGACAAGGCGTGGGAGACCGGGGACGTCGCCCCGCAGATCCCGGAGCGCCTGTCCGGCAAGACGGTCGCGGTCGTCGGCTCCGGCCCGGCCGGTCTGGCCGCCGCCCAGCAGCTGACCCGGGCCGGTCACACGGTCGCCGTCTACGAGCGCGCGGACCGTATCGGAGGCCTCCTCCGCTACGGCATCCCCGAGTTCAAGATGGAGAAGCGGCACATCAACCGCCGTATCGAGCAGATGCGCGCGGAGGGCACCCGCTTCCGTACGGGCATCGAGATCGGCCGCGACCTGAAGGCGACGGACCTGAAGAAGCGGTACGACGCGGTGGTCCTGGCCGTCGGCGCGACCACGGCCCGCGATCTGCCGGTGCCCGGCCGCGAGCTCAAGGGCATCTACCAGGCCATGGAGTATCTGCCCCTGTCCAACAAGGTCCAGGAGGGCGACTTCGTGGCGCCCCCCATCACGGCCGAGGGCAAGCACGTCGTGGTCATCGGCGGCGGCGACACCGGCGCGGACTGCGTGGGCACCGCCCACCGCCAGGGCGCTGCCTCCGTCACACAGCTGGAGATCATGCCCCGCCCGGGCGAGGAGCGGAACACGGCCTCTCAGCCGTGGCCGACCTTCCCCATGCTGTACAAGGTCACCTCGGCCCACGAGGAGGGCGGCGACCGCGTCTACTCGGTGTCGACGACCCACTTCGAGGGCGACGAGGACGGCAACGTCCAGTGGCTGCACCTCACCGAGGTGGAGTTCATCGACGGCAAGCTGACCCCGAAGCCGGGCTCCGAGCGCAAGATTCCCGCCCAGCTGGTCACCCTCGCCATGGGCTTCACCGGCACCGACCGCGACAACGGCCTGGTCGACCAGTTCGGCCTGGACCTCGACGAGCGGGGCAACATCGCCCGCGACGCCGACTTCCAGACCAACGTGCCGGGCGTGTTCGTCGCCGGTGACGCGGGCCGCGGCCAGTCGCTCATCGTGTGGGCGATCGCGGAGGGCCGCTCGGCCGCCCGCGGGGTGGACCGCCGCCTCACGGGCGTCAGCGAGCTGCCGGCCCCGATCCGTCCGACGGACCGTGCGCTGATGGTCTGACGCGCACCCCAGAACGTCCCGTACAAAGGCGTACGGAACACAGACGGCGCCTGCCCTACAGTCCCCGACCGGACGACCGGGCAGGCGCTGTCGCATGTCCGCCTACTTGCCAGGGGCGATCCAGGTGACGATGACGGCGGCGGCGACGCACAGCACGCCGGCCAGGGCGAGCCAGCGCGCGCACTCCACCAGCCGCCAGATGGTCTTCGTCCGCTTCTTCTCGTACCGCAGCAGCCTGCCCGCCTCCAGCAGGATCTCCTCACCCGGCCGCCCGTGCACGGCGACGACGCCCAGCCAGGAGGCGGCGACGAGGGCGACGAACCCGGCGATCAGCAGCCCGGTCACCCACCAGCGCGTAGGGTCCGCGAGCTTGCTGAGGTCCTCCTGGCCCTTGAGGACGAAGACGGCCGTGAGCAGGCCGGTGAGCGAGGCCAGGAAGTTCCGGTAGCCCTCGGCCTGACGCATCGCCGTCTGCAACTGCCGGTCCGGAGAGGCCGCCTCGCGGCCCCGGCGGTCCGCGTCGCGGAGCTGCCGGGGCGTGGGCGTGAAGGTCATGGCGTCGCTCCGGCGGACTGCCCGGCCGAGGGCGGCGGCGCGATGGTGAGCAGGGCCCCACAGCCCAGGGGCTCGCTCGCGGGACGGTTCATGTGCAGGGTGCGGCACTGGCACACCGTGTAGTACGGCTCGGGCCCCGGTTCCTTGCGCCGGCCGAGGAAGCCGCCCTTGGCGACCAGGGGCTGTCCGAAGGTCCACGTCCGTGTCATCGGGCAGGTGCAGACCGGGCAGGTCCCGGAGGCTTCGTACGAGGCGTCGTCGCCGTTCCTCCGGACGGCCCAGCGGAAGGCGAGGACAGCGGGGTGGACGGCGTCGGGGTCGTACTCGATCGGGGGCGTCACTCGGGGGTGCCTTCCAGGTGCGGGGCGGCGGCGGGGAGTTCGAGGGAGAAGAGGCCCGCGTACCGGGCCAGCCGTTCGCGGACCTGGTCCTCGGGCAGGTCCGTCTCCTCCGCGCAGAGGGTGATGTGCTCCTCGGAAACGGTGCCGGACAGGGCCGGGGCCCGGCCGGTGAGCTGCTCGGTGAGGATGATCAGGTCCTGCCAGTCGGGGACGCGGTCGGCCGCATCGCCCTCCGGCTCGCGGACGGTGACGTCCAGACCGAGGCAGGCGAAGGGGGCGTATCGGGTGTAGGTCTTGCCGAGGGACCAGTCGAAGCGGCCGGCGGTGCGGATGAGTTCCAGAGGGCCGAGGACGCCCTGGCCGAGCAGGCCGTCGTCGAACGCGGCCAGGTCGAAGAGGTGCGGTGTGAAGTCCCGCAAGGCGGCGGCCTCGGGAGCGGCCGGGTCGCACGGGGGCGAGGGGGCGCCCAGCGGGGTGAACCGGCTCAGGCGTGCGATGGACTCGGAGACGGTGCGGCGCGTACTGCGGGCATGCGCCAGCAGCTGCCGGATCGTGAGCCCGGGAGCGAAACCCTTCCACACCGCGAGCGCTCTCGTGTCCTCGGAGGTCGCCTGCAGCTCCAGGACCTCGGCGGGGGGCCGGTCGACGGACAGGGGCAGATGAAGGTCCTCGCCGGTGAGCCTCTCCACGACATCGCCGATGGGCCGCCGTTCGATCACGCTGAGCTGGACCAGGGCAGCGGCCGGGATGCTGTACTCGCGCAGCCGTAGCGTCCCGCGGGAGGGGAAGCTGCGGATCAGCGGGTGGCTCCGGGAAGCAAGCTGGCGGATCGTCTGGTCGATCCGGCCCTCGAAGTCCGCGGAGAGCAGCCCGGCCGCGTCCAGGCGACGCAGAACGCCCTCGGCCTCCTGGAGATCGACCCTGGAGGCGGAGCGCTCGATCGGCGGGGGAGGGGCTCCGTCGCCCGTGAGGGCCTTGATGAACTCCCAGGGAGAGAGGCGCTTCTCGCAGCTGCGCCGGACGGCGCGCAGCGCCGAGAGTGCCAGGCGGGGCGGAAGCCAGTCGGCCACCTCCTCCGGCGGCAGCGCGGCCTCGATGCCCGTCACCGGCGTGAGGGCGTTCACGCGTGCGGCCAGCTCACGGGGCGGAAGCCCCAACTCGGCGGCGAGCAGCAGCAGCTCGACGAGCGACAGATCGTCGTCGCGGTAGGCCGGTCTGCCCCCGGGGCCAAGGAGGGAGCGGTTGAACAGCGGGCGTTCCGACGGCTGGAGAGGACCATGAGCGAGTGTCTCCCGCGTCGGTTCCGTCCGCAGGCGGAAGCCCAGCGGCTCGAAGCGCCGGACACGCGCCACCAGGTCACCGACGGAGACACTCGCGTCGGCCCGGGTGAGGAGGTCGATGACGCGCAGCTCGCCGGGCCTCGTGGGCCCCTCCGGATCCAACTGCTCGTTCACCAGCAGCGTCGCGTCGACAGGGGTGGGTGTCGAGGCGAGCAGGTCCTCGTCGAGTGCGGGCGGGGCAGGCAGGTCGGGATTCCAGGCCCGGAGTTGCTCGAGCAGGGCCACGGCCCCCCTCAAGGGAATCCGGTACCGCGCGGCGATCAGGAGCAGCGGCGCGTGCCGGGCCGGCTTGGGGCGGGGGCTGACCTCCTCCGCCCGGCGCACCGAACCGTAGGCGGCGCAGAGGTCGATCAGTGCCCAGTGCGGCCGCACGGTGCGCAGCGCACGGATGTCCGGCGCGGCGGGAACCCAGAGCCCAATGATCGCGTAGCGGCGCAGGGCCTTCAGGGTGCTGCCCACCGGTACCTCTGCCGCGCGGGCGGCGGCCATGACCGTCTCCCACCCACGCGGCTCGGAGCCCTTCGGGAACAGAACGGCGTCCAGGCTGCGCGGTTCCGGATACCCGGCGGGCCGGAACGGCGGCCCCGCGTCGGGCACGCACAGCCGGGTGTCCTGCCACTTCCGCACGAGGGCGGCCTCGTGCTCCCCGAGGACCGAACGCCAGGCAGGGCCCGTGCTGCCGATGTCCGCGTCGAGGGGCAGGCACCCCGCTGCCGCCAGGCTCACCGCGCGCGGCAGGTGCTTGCGACGGGCCGTCCTCGGCGGATCGATGACGGCGGTGACATCACGCGGCAACGAGTCGAGCACCTTGACGGCGAGCTGGGGAGAGAAGGTGGCGAGATCCCACAACCAGGAGAGCGAGACCTCGGTCCACTGTTGCGTGGCCCGCTCCGTGGCCTGAAGGAGCTCGGTGGTCACCGTGACGGCGTCCCAGGAGATGAGGTTGTTGCGGTCCACGCTGGGCTCCGGGCGATGCCGCTCACGCAGGTTGACGATCCCCCCGTAGACCTCGGGCGCGTCCTTGATCACGACCCCGTCCAGCAGCCACTGGCCCTTGCCCTGCACCAGCCAGATGTCGCGGGCTCCCTGTACGGCGTCGTAGCGCCAGGGCTTCGGCGTCGGAGCGGTGAGCTTGCCCGGCTCCCAGCGGGAGTGCCCCGGGACGGAACCGGGGGCGTTGTCGGCGAACTCCCAGGCCTCCACCTCGAAGTCCGCCACCCACAGGAAGGACTCGAGGGTCTCGATCAACGAAGGCTGCTGTGCCCGGTCCTGCCCCAGATACAGCCGGACCCGGGTCCCCCCGTCCAGCGCCACATGCGGATCCTCGCCGATCCGCAGCAGCCCCGAGCCCGACTGGATGTCGGCGCGCAACGGTTCCACCTGGGGCGCGCGGCCGTAGTGGTCGACCGGGCTCGTCCAGACGACCACCTCCTCGGCCAGCATGAAGTAGCTGAACACTCCGATGCCGAAACGGGAGTTGAGGGGCATCTCGCCGAGCTCGGCGCGGCGCCAGTTGCGCCGTTCCTGGACGAACTCGGGGTCCTGCTCGTACCGCTTGCCGGCGCGGGCGAACATCGAGGTGAGCTTGGCGCGGTTCATGCCGGAACCGTTGTCCGTGCACTCGATGTAGGGCCTGCCGTCGGCGTCCCGGCCCTGCGTGAATGTGATCTTCGGCTGCCAGTCGGGCCCGGGCCGTCCCTGTGCCGCGCCGTACTGGCGTCGCATGTGGCGGTAGCGGCAGGCGTCCAGCGCGTTCTGGTACAGCTCCCGCACCGCCAGCATCGGGTCGCCGTAGAGCTGGGTGCCCATCAGCAGGGGCCGGATCTCGTCCTCGGCGAGCCGGAAGCGCTCCAGCGGCTGCTTGTACCGTTCGGCGACGGGGACGAGCTGGTCGGTGGTGACGCGCTCGGGGAATCCGCGCAGCAGCGGCGGCGGGGTCGTGCGCTGTTTCTGCCACTCCTGGTGCAGGGAGCCCACGGTCGCGCTCGTGCGCGCGGCGAGTTCCTCGACGGCCACGTGCAGCGCCGGGTGGGGACAGGGGAAGCGGACGGTGAGCTCGTAGGCGGAGTCGTCCTGGTCGCCCAGGGGCGTCACGTCGTAGCCGAAGTCGGCCGACAGAGTGGCCACCACCTCGGCCGGGTCCAGGGGCTCATGGGCGCCGAGGTGGTCGACGAGGACGCTCGACATCCGGCGCGGATCGGCCGCCTGGAGACCGGCCGTCCACAGCAGCCGGGCGAGATCCGGGGCGCGCCACGAGTTCCCTGCCACCGGCGGATACGTGACCCATTCGTCGCCGCCGCGCGCGTCGTTGATGCGGGGGCTGGAACTCGGATGGACCGTCAGATGGCCGAGGACCTGTCGCAACTGGCCGTCGATGCCCAGCCTCCTCGCCTCCCTGACCGGTGCTGCCGTCGGGTCGGCGGCCGCGTCGAGGACCGCGCTGACCAGCAGGTCGAGGATCGTGTCCACGGCCGCGTAGTCGCCGGTGCGTTCCCAGAGCAGGTCCCAGTCCGTGATGAAGCGGTGCCGCAGCCAGTGGTCCGCTGCCGTGGTCTGCTCCTTGAGGCCCCGCCGGCGCAGGGTCGCGACGGTGCGCCTGACCTGGGAGTGCGCGCGGGCCACGTCGTGGGCGGCGTCCCGCACCAAGCGGTCGTGGCCTTCGAGCGCGTCGTCCGCCGTGCTCTTGACGTCCATGCCCTCGGGCATGGTCCGGCGCAGCTCCTCCAACGCGATGGCGACGATGCCCTCCTGCACGACGGGCGCGGCGAGCAGCGCCGCCGTCTCGGCGGGCGAGAGCAGGTCACGGCCCTCCAGACGGGCCCCCTTCACCAGGAGCTCCGTCCGCTCGACCACCCGGACCGGATACGTGGGGTCGGCCCACGGGTCGTCGCGGTGCGCGCCCTCGGTGGAGAGGGAGTCCACGATGTGCTCCACGAGCGCGCCGAGCCGCTTCTTGACCCGGTCGTGCACGGCGTCGGTGCCCGAGGTGTACTGCCACAGGCTCGACTGCTCGATCATGGTCGTCCACCGGTACGCCTCCTGCGCGCCCTCGCACAGCACGGGCCCGGGGCCGTCCGCGTTCAGCCCGTGCGGGAAGTACCGGTCGACGGTGGGCGGCCTGACCCCCGCGTCGGAGGCGTTCCTGCGCACGGCGGACCGCGTGTACCGGACGAGGTCGGCGAAGGTGGTCGGCTGGGTCGTCGGCGCCAGCGCCTTGGCGAGGGCGCGGCCGAACCAGCTGCCTTCCTGGGGGTCGGCGTAGGAACGCTCGCCCCGGCTGCAGCTGTACAGCCAGTACACGTCCTCGGCGGCCGAGAGCACCGTCGCGATGCTCTGCTGGGCCAGGGGCGTGGGCTCCTCGGTGCGGCAGGTGTCCAGGCACACGACCGTGGTCACACCCGGCGGCAGACCGTCGAGCAGTCCCTCGGGGTCGGCGGCTATGAGAGTGCGGTCGAGCAGAGACCGGCCGCCCGCCGGGTCCGCGCGGCCCGGCTGTACGTCGGCGGGCAGGAGATGGTCCCGCTTGCCCACGGTCGTACCGTGACAGGAGATGTAGAGGAACGCGGTGTCGCCCGGGGAGCACTCGTCGAAGAACTCCTGGAGGGCGCCGAGCAGTTCGAAGCCGCCCGGGTCGTGCAGCGGCCTCACCTCGTAATGCGACTGGCGCAGCGCACGGCTCACGAGTTCGACGTCCTCGACGGCGCTCTCCAGGGCGGGGAAACGCCGGGCCAGATGTTCGTCCCGCTCCAGCGCGGGGGTCCGCCCCACCCCGACGACCAACGCCCGCCGTGTGCCTGCCCCAGCGGCCTCGGCCTCTCCAGGTTTCACTCGTCCCCCCACGCATTTCACGAGTAGGACATCATCGCAGAGCGTGGGAGCCCTGGTGCTGTCCTTCCGTCGGCGGTCCGGTGCGCTGTAGCGGGTCCTCAGCCGTTCCCGCTCCCGTTCCGGTCCGGCCACACCTGGATGTGGTCCTCCTCCAGCTCCAGCAGCACCCGGTCCGCCATGCCCAGCGCCGTCGTGTACTCGTCCGGCAGCTGCAGTCGGCCCGCGCGGTCGAGCATCGCGTACTCGCGCGCCACCAGGGACTCTTGGCCCGCCTCGTCGACCTCCGTGCGGCGCAGTACCTCCGTCGAGGTGCGGCCGTCGCGGATCGCGACCGTGCGGCGGACCTCGCCGGCGACCCCCTGGTCGTGCGTGACGATGACGATCGTCGTGCCCAGTTCCTCGTTGGCCCGGCGGAACGCCGCGAAGACCTGCTGCCCGGTCGCCGAGTCCAGTTCGCCGGTCGGCTCGTCGGCGAGCAGTACGGCGGGTGCGTTGGCCAGGCCGACGGCGATCGCGACGCGCTGCTGCTGACCGCCGGACAGCTGCCCCGGACGCCGGTCCCGGCAGTCGGCGACACCGAGCATGGCCAGCAGGTCGTCCGCCCGTCCGGCCCGTTTCCGGCGCGAGGCCCCCGCCAGTTGCATGGGCAGGGCGACGTTCTGCGCCGCCGTCAGATAGGGCAGCAGATTGCGTGCCGTCTGCTGCCAGACGAAGCCGACCACCTCGCGCCGGTAACGCAGCCGAGCCTTGGCGTCCATGGCCAGCAGATCGCGGCCCGCGACCTTCGCGGCGCCGGCGGTCGGGACGTCCAGGCCCGCGAGGATGTTCATCAACGTCGACTTGCCGCTGCCGGACGCCCCCACCAGGGCCATCAACTCGCCCTCCCGCACCAGCAGATCGAGGCCCTGGAGCGCCTGCACCTCCATGGCGTCCCCGCCCCCGCGCTTGGCGAAGATCCGCACCAGCCGGTCGCAGGCGATCAGGGCGTCGTGCCCGTACGCCGGCCGGTCGCGGTGGTGCGCCGCCCGCCGCTCCAGCTCCGCGAGCGACTCCGTCGTACCGCTCATCGCATGTCTCCTGCCCTGAGGTGAGTGACCGGTGTACGGCGGCCCGCCCACCAGGCCTGCGCGACGGCCACCGCCCCCGCCAGCAGCACCGCGCCCGCGGCGGGCAGGGCCAGCGACCACACATCGGCCCGCAGCGCGGCACCTCCCGGCGCCGTCACGCCGGACGCCTCGGGCAGAGCAAGCCGGTCCAGATCGATGCCGGGGGCGAGCAGCCCCACCGTGGCCCATCCGACGGCCATGCCTCCACCGGCCGCGAGCAGCGCCAGGGGCAGCGCCTCCAGGCCGAGCAGCTGCCGCCCCTGGCGGGCCGTCAGGCCCAGGGTGCGCAGCCGGGCCAGCAGCGCGGCCCGTTCCGGAGCGGACCGCAGCAGGCCGAGCACCAGGGCGAGCAGGGCGTACCCCGCGCCCGCCACGACGGCCCAGACGTAGATCCGCTCGGCGCCCGCCTGCAAGGGCGAGTCTGACAGCGCCGCGCGTTCCTCTCCGCGCAGTGTCACGGAGAGGTCCGCCCCGGCGCCGCGCACGGCCGCCCGCAGCGCCTTCGTGTCGAGCCCGGCTCCGGCCGCCAGCAGGACCGAAGCACCGCCGGAACCCTTCAGCCCGGCCGCGTCGACCAGCAGGAACTCGCCCTCGGGGAGGGCCGGGGTGCGGGGACGCACCGCGGTGATCCGCACCGTGACGGCGGTGCCCGCCATCACGATCCGGTGCGGCGCCCGCCCCAGCCGCTCGGCGACCCCGGGGGAGGCGACGGCGTCCAGCACCCCGCCGTCGGCCTCCAGCCGGTCGGCCGTGAAACCCCCGAGTTCCATCCGCCCGGCCAACTCCGCGTATGTCTGCGGTTCGACCCCGACCACGGGAAGCGACTGCGACTCGTCGGACTCGCGCTCCGCGGCGTACTCGATGCCCACGGCCGTGACCTGTCGTACGCCCGGCACATCCCGTACCGCCCGTGCCAGACCCGCAGGCAGCGGGGTGCCGTCGGTCGTGGAGATCCGTACGTCCGCGCCCGTCTCCAGCAGCGCCGCCCGGTCCCGGGCGTCCGCCACGCCCGCCAGCACGGACCCTCCGAACGCGGCCGTCGTCAGGGCCGTCAGCAGGGCGAGCAGCGGCAGCGTGGCGACCGCCGCCGGTGAGCGGCCCGCGCGGGCCAGCGAAAGGAACCCGACCACGCCGCGCAGCCGCCCGGCCGGGCCGGAGGCCCACCGCAGGGGCAGCGGACACAGCCGTACGAGGACCAGCGCGGCGACCAGACCGACGAGCACCGGGGCGGCGCTCACCAGCAGATCGCCCGACCCGGCCGTGCCGCGGCGGCGCAACGCCGCCACCGAGCCGACGGCCAGCACCAGCAAGGTCAGTTCGGCGACGGTCCGGCGCCCGCCGGGCCTGGCGTGGGCGAGGTCGTCACGCTCCCGGTGCGCCCGCGGCCTGCGATGCGCCACGGCCGCGCGCACCGGCAGCCCGGCACAGGCGAGCAGGGTCACGGCGCCCGCCCCGAGCACGGCGGGCAGCGGCCGGGCCCCGTCCACGGCGAGCACGGCGAACAGCAGACCGCAGGCCGCGGCGGGCACCGCCGGTACCGCGGTCTCGGCCAGCAGCCGCCCGGCGATGCCGCTCAGGGAGCCGCCCCGGGCCCGCAGCAGGGCGAGTTCGACGTCGCGGCGGGCGGCGGCGACCCCGGCGCTCATCACCAGGACGACGACGGCGACCGCGGCGATCCCGAAGGCCGCGACGGCCACCACGGGCGTGATCGCGTCACGGGTCGCCGTGTAGGAGCCGACGACCTGCTCCAGGCCGGTGGACAGCTGCGCCGTCGGACCGGCGGCCCCGCGCATCCGCACCAGCCCGGGCCCGTTCTCCAGGGACGCGACCCCGTCGACGAGTGCCTGGGCGTCCCCCGCGGTGAGCTTCCCGGCCGCGGGCGCGAACCGCCAGTACTTCTCCGGCTCGCCCTGGCCGCCGAGCAGCGCCGGTGCGGCCCCGGGCGCCAGCAGGACGCCCGCCTCCCAGTAGTGCAGCGGCGGACGGCTGCCGACGGAGGCCAGGCCCGGTGTGCGCAGGACCGGTTCCGCGGACCAGTAACTCCGCTGCGGATGCCGGGGTTCGAGGACGCCCGTGATCCGCACGGTCAGCGGGCCGTCCGGGAAGCCGGCCAGGGTGAGCGTGGAACCGGCCCGCAGCCGCAGTGCGCTGGCGGTCTCGGCGGTCACGGCTCCTTCCACCGCCCTGGTGTCCACGGTCACCGGTGTGCCGGCGGTGGGCAGCCGGCCCTCCCGCACGGTGGCGTGGCCGGCCGCTCCCGACTGCGCGAGCAGGGTGAACCGGGGCGGCAGCCCGTCGGGCCGGGGCAATGACGCGTCCAGTGCCTCCAGGCTCTTCGCCGTGCGCACCCCGTACGCCGACTCGGCCGGGTCCGCCCGCAGCGGTTCGGGCAGCAGCGACCGCGCCGTGCCGTCGACCGCCGCGAGTGCCTCCGGCCGGACCGCGTCCGCACGGGCCTCGTCAGGCCGTTCGAGACCGGGTGCCGGTGCCTTCAGCTCCAGCACGGTGGACTCGGGGGCGCCGCTGGTGAGGGCCTCGCGCAGCCCGTCCGTCTCGTACGCCTCGACGGCCCGGGGCAGGACGGCGGCGAGGAACGCCGTGACCAGCACCAGCAGACCGAAGGCGACAGCGGACACCGGCGCGGTCCGCAGCCGGGTCCGCACCCAGGGCGCGCCCTGTGCGTCCTTCGGCATCTCAGTCCTCCCCCTGATGGCGGAGCGCGACCGCCGGCTCGGCACGGCGCAGCGCCGACGCGGCGGTGATCAGCAGCAGCGGGGCGGCCACCCCCGCGAGGAGCAGCGCCACCCGGAACAGCGGCAGTTCGACGAGGACGGGCGGGACCGGCCGCGCCGCATCGGAGGTCAGCACGATCAGCGGGACGACGGCCCGGGTCAGGACGGCACCGAGACCGAGCCCGGCGAGCAGACCGACGCCGATGAGCAGGCTCTGCTCCGTGGCGACCAGCCGGGCGAGATCCCGGCGGGGCGCGCCCAGCGCGCGCAGCACCGCGAACTCGGCCGACCGCTCCCGCCGCGCACCGGCGGCGCTCACCGCGAAACCCCCGGCGGCGAGGAGGGCGGCGGCCACCGCCACCGCCGTCAGCGCCGAGCGCGGCCCGGCGCCGAGCGGATCCCGCAGCAGCTCGGCCGCGGTCTCGTCCCGCACCAGCACCTGGCTGGGTCGGAGGTCGGGGCGCGCCCGCAGCGCGGCGGCGACCTCGGCGGCCTTGCCCGGGTCGGCGCTCACCCACCACTCGGTGGGAGAGAGCGGCGCACTGGCTCGCTGGGCCAGCACGGCGTCGACGGCCCGCAGATCGAGCAGCAGCGCCCCGCCGGTCACGGTTTCTCCCGCCAGGCCGGTGGCGGCGGTCGGCAGTTCCTCGACCGACCGTACGATCCGCACCCGCAGCTGTTCCCCGGACAGCGGTACGTCGATGGTGTCGCCGGGCTCGGCGCCCGCCGCCCGCAGGAAGCCTCGCGTGGCGACGGCGGCAAGGTGCCGCGGTGCCTCGGCCCCGGCGGTGCCGACGCGGACGGTGTAGATCGACGGGGCGATGAAACTCTCGTCGCCGCCGGCGCCGGTGCCGTACGACACGGCCAGCGGCGCTGTCCCCGACACGGCGGGCTTCGCGGCCCTGCGGTCGACGACCTTGCCGTTCTCCGTCACGACCCCCTCGCCACGCCAGCGCGTCCCGGCGGGCACCGGGACGGTCCGCGCCGAGTCGTCGCGGCCGGTGGCGAGCAGCCGTTCCACGGTGAACCGGTGTTTCTCGGAGCGGCCGAGGGGAGAGGTGTCGTCGAGCTGAAGTCCGGTCAGCCGCAGCGGTCCGGCCGGGGCGGCGCGGCGGCCCGTCGCCGTCACGTCCAGGTCGAGCGTGATCCGGTGGACCCGGCCGTCCACCGGGAGGTTCCCGGCGCCCAGCCGGTAGCCGATGCCGTACCGGTCCTCGACGACCACCGTGAGCTGGGGCGCGCGGCCTGAGGGGGAGCGTCCCGTCCGGGTCCCCGCGTCGGTGATCCGCACATCGAGGGCGAGCCGCCGGGTGCCGTCGGGGAGCCGTACCGCCCGGTGGGTGTCCGGTGCGGGCGGTGCCAGGGCCCGCAGCAGTTTCGCCGGGGGCTCGTCGGCGAGATCGCCGCGCATCAGCATCCCGTCCCCGGCGTGGCCGGTGTCCAGGGCGAGGACCGTCGCCTCACGGCCGCCGGAGAGGGCCAGGGTGGCGCGATGTGCGGGAGCGGCGTCCCGGGCGCCGGGCAGCGTGGCGTAGAGACCGGTCTGCCCGGGGCTGCCCGGCCGGTAGTCGAGGACCCGGAGGGAGGCGCCCGTCCTGAAGTCGGCCTGGTCGTCCTGCGACCGGTCCCAGGACGCGCCGTGCCCGATCGCCAGCATCCCGGTCGCCACGGCGATGACCAGCAGCAGCACCGGGCCCGCCCCGCGCAGCGGGCGCCGGCTGAACTGCCACCCCGCCAGCGCCGCCGGCAGTCCGCGCCCGCTCGCGGACCGCCGCTCCGCGAGCCGGGCCGCGAGCGGCAGCAGACGCAGCGTCAGGACCGTGCCCGCCAGCAGCGCCAGCGCGGGCGCCGCGACCAGCAGCGGGTCGATGCCCAGCTCCCCGGCCCGGTCCCGGCTCAGCACCCCGCCGCCGCTCGCGTCGGTCTGCCGGCCGAGCTGCCAGTACGCCACGCCCGCGATCAGCAGCAGCGCGACATCGGCTCCGGCCCGCACGGGGGCGGCCGACGTCGCGGCCCGGACGCGCCGCAGCCGTACGGGCGTGCCCGCCGTCGCCGCCAGCGCGGGTGCCACGACCGCCACCGCGCACGCCGCTGCCACCCCGCCCGCGACCAGCCACACCCGGCCCGCCGGGACGGCGTCGAGCCGCAGCCCGATCCGGTCGAGCGAGGACCACCGGGCGAGCAGCCGGGCCAGCGGGCCGGACAGCAGCGCGGCACAGACGGCGGCCGGCACCGCGAGCAGCAGCGCCTCCAGCGCGGCGAGTCCCGCGATCCGGCCGCGTGATCCGCCCCTGGCCCGCAGCAGCTCGGTCTCACCCGCCCGCTCGCCGTCCAGCAGCCGGGCCACCAGCAGCAGCGCGTACCCGGCGAGCAGCACCAGCTGCACCGAGACGATCATCAGCGTGGACCGGGCCACCAGCAGGGCCCGCCCGGTCCGGTCGAGCACCTCGGGCAGCTCGGTGCGCACATCCGCGTCGCTCCCGAGCGCCGGGTCCTCGCGCAGTGTCCCGGCCGCGCGCACGGCGGCCGCGCGGAGCGCGCCGATGCCGTCGGTGGTGACGGTCCGGTAGTCGGCCGTCGCCACCCAGCCGGTGCCGTCCTCGGAGACGGGGCCGGAGGCGAGCACCGACGCGTCGGCCAGCAGCGGCCCGTACGTGGTGAAGGCGACGGTCCGCACGCCCTGGCCGCCGAGGGCGTCCGCCTGCCAGTAGGGATCGGAGCCGTCGGCGGCCCGGTACACACCGGTCACCCGTACCCGGAGCGGCTCGCCGCCCAGCCGGTCGGTGAGCGTGACGCGCGCTCCGGTCCGCAGCTTCAGCCGGTCGGCCGCCGCCTCGGGCAGGGCGACGGGCACGGCGTCACCGCGTGCCGCCGGTGCGGCGCCCGGCAGGCTGCCCGAGACCAGCCTGATCCGCGACCGGTCCAGGGCGGCGAGGTGCGTGAGGTCGGGCTCCCCGGCGCGGGCGTCGGCGTCCTGGAGGGAACGTGGCAGCGCGTACGGCCCGGACCGCTCCAGCGTCCGCACGGTCACCGGCAGCCCGCCGAACGCCTCCCGCGCCCCTCGCACCACCGTCCGTCGCGCCGCGTCCCGTCGCTCCCGGGGCACGTCCGCCTCGATGACGAGGGAGGCGGAGGCCGCGGCTCGTCCGCTCAGGGTGCCGCGCAGCGCCGCGTCCCCGACGGAGCCGGAGAAGGCCGCGAGGGCGGCGAGCACCGAGGTGGTCAGCAGGACGGCGAGCAGGGCGGCGGTGAGGAGCAGCCGATGCGCCCGCAGGCGCAGCAGCAGTAAGCCCGTCACGCTTCCCCCACCCCCGTGGCCCAACCGCGTTCCCCCAACTCGGCATGCATATCACGGAGTTACCGGCCCGGCACATGCGTTCGAGCGCGGGTTGTTCCACTCTTGACCATCCGGACCGGTTCCGTATGAGATGCGGTGATGACCGAGAACACCAGCCCTGGACCCGGTGCCGCCCTCGCCGGCGACCCGTCCGGCAAGCCGATGCTGCGGGTCGCGGACCTGCACCACTCCTACGGCACGGGTGCCGCGACCGTGCACGCGCTGCGCGGGGCCTCCTTCGCCGTCCGGCGAGGTGAACTGGTCGCCCTCAAGGGCCGTTCGGGCTCCGGCAAGACGACGCTGCTCCATATGATCGGCGGACTCGACTCCCCGCAAAGCGGCCGTGTCGTCGTCGACGGCACCGACCTGTCGGCGCTGAGCGGGAGCCAGCTGCTGGAACTGCGCCGCGACCGGATCGGCTTCGTCTTCCAGTCCTTCGGGCTGATCCCCATCCTCACCGCCGCCGAGAACGTGGGCGTGCCGCTGCGACTGCGCCGGGCCGAGCCGCGCGAACGCGACGAGCGGGTCGCGCTGCTCCTGGCCCTGGTGGGCCTCGCGGGCCACGAGACACAGCGGCCCGCCGAGCTCTCCGGCGGGCAGCAGCAGCGGGTCGCCATCGCCCGGGCCCTCGCCAACCGCCCGGCCCTGCTGCTCGCCGACGAGCCGACCGGCCAGCTCGACGCCGCGACCGGCCTGGCGGTGATGGAGCTGCTGCGTGCGGTGGTCCGCAGCGAGGGCGTCACGGCCCTGGTCGCCACCCACGACCCCCAACTCCTCGGGCTGGCCGACCGGGTTCTGGAACTGAGCGACGGAGTGGTCGTCGAGGGCTGAGGGCTCCGCCGGAAGTGGGAGGGTGGGGCCATGGTCGCGATCAGTCTGAGCAAGGTCCAGGAGACCGCTCCCGCGCTGGTGAGTCTCTACAAGAGCGCCGGCGTCTCCCTCACCAAGCACGGCCTCGACGGGCTGCGGGCCGCGGTCTACCTCGTGGTCGACTACTCCGGCTCGATGCGGCCGTACTACAAGGACGGCAGCGTGCAGGCGCTCGCCGACCGGGTGCTCGGACTGTCGGCGCACCTGGACGACGACGGCACCGTGCCGGTCGTCTTCTTCTCCACCGATGTCGACGCCGAGACCGGGATCGCCCTGGCCGACCACCAGGGGCGGATCGACCGGATCGTGGCCGGGCTCGGGCACATGGGCAAGACCAGCTACCACCTGGCCATGGACGCCGTCATCGATCACTACCTCGACAGCGGGGCGACGGAGCCCGCCCTCGTGATCTTCCAGACCGACGGCGGCCCCATCAACAAGCTCGCCGCCGAGCGCTATCTGTGCAAGGCGGCGAGGCTTCCGCTGTTCTGGCAGTTCATCGGCTTCGGCGACCCGGGCAGCAAGCAGTTCGACTTCCTGCGCAAGCTGGACGAGCTGGCCGTGCCGGGCAGGCGGATCGTCGACAATGCCGGGTTCTTCCACGCCGGTGAGGATCCACGGAGGGTGCCGGACGCCGAGCTGTACGACCGGCTGGTGGGCGAGTTCCCGAAGTGGCTGGTGGCCGCCCGGGCGGCGGGGATCCTGCCACCGGTCTGAGCCCGGCCCGGTCACCCGCTCGTCCCCTTGGCCTATCCGTCCTTACGTCCCGTTTGCACCGTCGCGATGCCGTGCCACTCTGGGAAGGATCCCACGGGGAGGCGACGACGTATGGGCGACGACGGCGCACGACGGGTGTACGGGACGGCCTCCGCTCGCAGGAGACCTCCCGCCGGCAAGGGCGAGAAGCTCGCCGACTGGGCGGACGGGCGGCTCGGGCTCTACGGGCTGGCCAAGGCCAACATGCGCAAGGTCTTTCCCGACCACTGGTCCTTCATGCTGGGCGAGGTCACCCTCTACAGCTTCATCGTGCTGATCATCACGGGCGTCTACCTCACCCTGTTCTTCGAGCCCAGCATGCAGGAGGTCGTCTACAACGGCTCCTACACGGAGCTCAACGGCGTGCTGATGAGCAAGGCCTTCGAGTCCACGCTGGACATCAGCTTCGACGTGCGCGGCGGCCTGCTGATCCGGCAGATCCACCACTGGGCGGCGCTGGTCTTCATCACCGGCATGCTGGTGCACATGATGCGGGTGTTCTTCACGGGCGCCTTCCGCAAGCCGCGCGAGCTCAACTGGGTCTTCGGCTGGACCCTGCTGATGCTCGGCATCATCACCGGCCTCACCGGCTACTCGCTCCCCGACGACCTGCTCTCCGGCACCGGCATCCGCTTCGCGCAGGGCGCGATCCTGTCGATCCCGATCGTCGGGACGTATCTGTCGTTCTTCCTCTTCGGCGGGGAGTTCCCGGGCGAGGACATCATCTCCCGGCTGTACCCGGTCCACATCCTGCTGCTGCCCGGGATCATGCTGGGCCTGGTCGCCGCCCATCTGATCCTGGTCTTCTACCACAAACACACGCAGTTCCCGGGCCCCGGCCGCAAGGAGCGGTCGGTCGTCGGGATGCCCTTCCTGCCGGTCTACATGGCCAAGGCGGGCGGCTTCTTCTTCCTCGTCTTCGGCGTCCTGACGGTGATGGGCGCGGTCGCCCAGATCAACCCCGTGTGGGCCTTCGGCCCCTACCGACCCGACCTGGTCACCACGGGCGCCCAGCCCGACTGGTACCTCGGATTCTCCGAGGGCCTGATCCGGGTGATGCCGGGATGGGAGATCAACCTCTGGGGCCACACGCTCGTCCTGGGCGTGTTCATCCCGTTCTCGCTCTTCCCGCTGATCCTGCTAGCCCTCGGCCTCTATCCCTTCATCGAGGCATGGATCACCGGCGACAAACGCGAGCACCACATCCTGGACCGGCCGCGCAACGCGCCCGTGCGCACCGGCCTGGGCGTGGCCTGGCTGACCCTGTACGCGGTGCTGCTGATCGGCGGCGGCAACGACATCGTGGCCACCCATCTGCATCTGTCCATCAACGTGATCACCTGGTTCGTGCGGATCGGTGTGTTCGTGCTGCCGGTCGTCGCCTTCATCGTCACGAAGAAGATCTGTATGGGACTCCAGCGCCGCGACCGTGCCAAGGTGCTGCACGGCAGGGAGACGGGCATGATCAAGCGGCTGGCGAACGGCGAGTACATCGAGCTGCACGAGCCCCTCGCGCAGAGCGAGCTGTTCACCCTCACCCAGCACGAGCAGAACCCGCCGTACGAGATCGGGCCCGAGGCCGACGCGGGTGGGGTCCGCCGCAAGGTCAAACGCTCCGAGCGGCTGAGGGCCCGCCTCGCGAAGGCCATGTTCGGCCCCGACGCGCGGATCGAGAAGCCGACGGTGGAGGAGTACCGGGAGATCACCAGCGGCGATCACCAGCCGCACTGACGACCAGGGCCCGGCACTCCACGGGGTCGCCCCAGGCGGTGCGCAGAGCCCGGGCTTTGGTCAGCCACAGCGACAGGTCGTACTCCGCCGTGTAACCGATCGCGCCGTGCAGCTGCAGCGCCGTACGGGCGGTGGCGTACGCCGCCTCGCACGCGGCGACCTTGGCGGCGGCGACATCGGCCGGCCGCATGGTCAGCGCGGCGCCGAACACCAGCGGGCGCGCGAACTCCAGGGCGATCTTCGCGTCGGCCAGCCGGTGCCGGACCGCCTGGAACGAGCCGACGGGCACCCCGAACTGGTTGCGCTGCTTGACGTACGCGACCGTTCTGTCGAGCAGCGCGAGGCCGATGCCGAGGGTCTGGGCGGCGGTGGCGAGCCGGGCCCAGGCGAGGGCCTGGTCCGTGGCGGTGTCGAGGACCTCGCCGCCGGGGGTGAGGGGGGTGAGACGACGGGCGGGGTCCAGGGAGGGGCGGACGGGGCCGTGGCCGGGGGAGAGGCGGATGCCGTCGGGCATCCAGCTGAGGCGGAGGGCGGCGGCGTCGCCGTCCAGGGCGTGAGCACCCTCCGGCGCCACCGTCGCTATCGTCTCCCCTGAGGCCAGGCCCGGCAGCAGCCGCTTGGCGATCCCCGGGCCGGCCCCCTTGAGGAGCACCGCCGCCGTGATCGTCTCGACCAGCGGGCCCGGTACCGCATGGCGGCCCAACTCGACGAACGCGACGGCCAGTTCGACGGGGCGCGGCCCCAGTCCCTCGTACGCCTCGGGGACCGCCAGCGCGAACACGCCCGCCTCCGCGACACGGGACCACAGCGCCCGCCCGCTCGTATGGTCGCCCCGGCTCCATTCCCGCACCACCGCCGGTGTGCCTGCCGCCGTCAGCAGGGCGTCCAGGGAGGCGGCGAAGGCGCGTTGCTCGGGATCGAGGAGGAAGCGCATGGGTGCCCTTTCGGTATGGGCCGGGTCATCCGGGGGCCCGGGTCATCCGGGTCGGCCGCTCCGGTAAGGCTCGCGGCTTCTTCGATGCCCTCAGCGAGGGCGCGGTCCTCGGCCCCGGCGGAGCCCCCGGCATCAGCGGCGCCCCCTCGGCAGGCCGAGCAGACGCTCGGCGATGATGTCGCGCTGGATCTCGTTCGTGCCCGCGTAGAGGGGACCGGCGAGTGCGAAGACGTACCGCTCCGCCCAGTCGGTGTCCGCCATCTCACCCTCCGGGCCGAGGAGGTCGAGGGCCGTCTCGTGCAGCGCGAGGTCCAGCTCGGACCAGAAGACCTTGTTGAGGCTCGACTCCGGGCCGACCGCCTCGCCGTCCAGGAAACGGGAGGCCGCCTCGTACGTGAAGAGCTGGTAGGCCCGCGCGCCGATCAGGGCGTCGGCCACCCGGTCCCGCGCGGTTACCGGAGCACCCCGCTCCTGCCACAGCCCGTCCAGGTGCCGCGCGGCGGCGAGGAAACGGCCGGGGGAGCGGAGCATCAGCCCGCGTTCGTTGCCCGCCGTCGACATCGCGATCCGCCATCCCTGGCCGGGTGCGCCGATCACGTCCTCGTCGGGCACGAAGACCTCGTCCAGGAAAAGCTCCGCGAAGGCCGGCTTGCCGTCGAGACGGGCGATCGGGCGGACCGTGACACCGGGGGCGCGCAGGCCGAACATGAGATACGTCAGGCCCTGGTGGGGTTTCGGGGCCTCGGGGTCGCTGCGGAACAGGCCGAACGCGCGGTCGGCGAACGCGGCACGCGAGGACCAGGTCTTCTGGCCGCTCAGCAACCAGCCCCCGTCCGTGCGCACGGCCTTCGCCCGCAGCGACGCCAGGTCGGATCCGGCCTCGGGCTCCGACCAGGCCTGCGCCCAGATCACCTCGCCGGAGGCCATCGAGGGCAGCACCCGGGCCCGCTGCTCCTCGGTGCCGTGGCCGAGGAGGGTCGGGGCGAGCAGCTGGATGCCGTTCTGGCTGACCCGCCCCGGGGCGCCCGCCGCGTAGTACTCCTCCTCGAAGAGCAGCCACCGCAGCAGACCGGAGTCCCGTCCGCCGTACGCCGACGGCCAGTTGACCACCGACCAGCGGTCCGCGGCCAGCTCTGCCTCCCAGGCGCGGTGCGCGGCGAAACCCTCCGCCGTCTCCAGCGAGGGCAGCGGCTCGCGCGGCACACGCGCGCGCAGCCACTCCCGCGCCTCGGTGCGGAACTCCTCGTCCGCCGGGGAAAACGCGAGGTCCACGACCACCCTCCTTCCCTAACAAGTGTTTGGTAGGTTAGCGTGAGCCCATGACAGACGTCGAGAGCCCGACGTACGTGCCCGGTCACGGCCTGCTGACGGGCCGGACTGCCGTCGTCACCGCGGCGGCCGGCGCGGGGATCGGCGGGGCGACGGCGCGGCGCCTCCTGGAGGAGGGCGCACGCGTGCTGATCAGCGACGCGCACGTAAGGCGGCTCAAGGAGCACGAGGCGGAGCTGGCCGCCGAGTTCGGCCAGGCGTCGGTCGCCGCCGTGCCGTGCGACGTCACCGACGAGACACAGGTGTGCGCGCTCTTCGAGACGGCCGTGCGGGAGCACGGGCGCCTCGACGTCGTGGTCAACAACGCCGGTCTCGGCGGCACGGTTCAGCTCGTCGACATGACCGACGACCAGTGGTCCCGCGTTCTGGACGTGACGCTGAACGGCACGTTCCGGTGCGTGCGGGCCGCCCTCCGCCATATGAAGGAGAGCCAGGGCGGCGTGATCGTCAACAACGCCTCCGTCGTCGGCTGGCGCGCCCAGGCCGGGCAGGCCCACTACGCCGCCGCCAAGGCCGGCGTGATGGCGCTGACCCGCTGCGCGGCGGTCGAGGCGGCCGGCTACGGGGTCCGGGTCAACGCCGTGGCGCCCAGCCTCGCCCTGCATCCGCACCTGGTGAAGGTCACCACGCCCGAACTGCTCGCCGAGCTGACCGCACGCGAGGCCTACGGGCGGTACGCCGAGCCCTGGGAGGTGGCCAACGTGATCGTGTTCCTGGCCTCCGGCTACTCCTCGTACATGACGGGCGAAGTGGTCTCCGTCAGCAGCCGGCATGCCTAGGACGACAATGGACCCGTGCCTCCTACGAAGAAGAAGCCCCAGGTGACCGCAGCGCCCGCCCGTCGTAGCGAACTCCTCGGCACCGCCGCCGAGGTCTTCGCCGAGCAGGGCTACAACGCCACCACCGTCCGCAAGATCGCGGACCACGCGGGCATGCTCGCGGGCAGCCTCTACTACCACTTCGACTCCAAGGAGTCGATGCTGGAGGAGATCCTGCGCACCTTCCTCGACGAGCTCTGGGACGGCTACGACGCCGTCCTGGACGCCGGGCACGGTCCGCGCGAGACGCTCGAGGCCCTGGTCACGGAGTCGTTCCGGGAGATCGACCGGCACCGCCCGGCCGTCGCGATCTACCAGAAGGAGAGCAAGCAGCTCGTGGCGCAGGAGCGGTTCGCGTTCCTCGCCGAGTCACAGCGCCGATTCGAGAAGGCGTGGCTGTCCACCCTGGAGCGCGGTGTCGCCGAGCGGTCCTTCCGGGCCGACCTCGACGTCCGGCTCACCTACCGGTTCGTGCGCGACACGGTGTGGGTCGCCGCGTCCTGGTACCGCCCGGGCGGACAGCACAGCCCGGAGGAGATCGCCCGGCAGTACCTGTCGATGGTGCTGGACGGGATCGCCGTACGCGAATAGCCCTGAGGGGTCCTTTCACTGCGAGGGAGTTGTCATGGCCGAGGCCTACATCGTCGAAGCGGTGCGGACGCCTGTCGGGCGGCGCGGGGGAGGACTGAGCGCGGTCCATCCGGCCGACCTCGGCGCGCATGCCCTCAAGGAGCTGATGAGCCGCTCGGGCGTCGACCCGGCCGCCGTGGAGGACGTCGTCCTCGGCTGTCTGGACACCGTGGGCCCGCAGGCCGGGGACATCGCGCGGACCTGCTGGCTGGCGGCCGGACTGCCCGAGGAGGTGCCGGGCGTCACCGTCGACCGGCAGTGCGGCTCCTCGCAGCAGGCCGTGCACTTCGCGGCACAGGCCGTGCTGTCCGGCACCCAGGACCTGGTGGTCGCCGGCGGTGTGCAGAACATGTCGATGATCCCCATCGCCTTCGCCACCCGGCAGGCCGCCGAACCCCTGGGGCTGACCCAGGGGCCGTTCGCCGGCAGCGCGGGCTGGCGGGCACGGTACGGGGACAAGCCCGTGAACCAGTTCGTCGGCGCCGAGATGATCGCCGCGAAGTGGGGGATCAGCCGGCGCGACCAGGAGGAGTTCGCGCTGCGGTCCCATCAGCGGGCGGCCCGGGCGATCGACGAGGGCCGCTTCGACCGCGAGACCGTGCCGTACGGGGACGTCACGGCCGACGAGGGCCCCCGCCGGGACACCTCCCTGGAGAAGATGGCCGGGCTCAAACCGGTCCTCGACGGCGGCACGATCACCGCCGCCTGCTCCTCGCAGGTCTCCGACGGGGCGGCGGCGATGCTGCTGGCCTCCGAGCAGGCGGTGCGCGACCACGGGCTCACCCCACGCGCACGCGTGCATCATCTCTCGGTGCGCGGCGAGGACCCGATCCGGATGCTCACCGCCCCGATCCCGGCCACCGCGTATGCCCTGAAGAAGACCGGCATGGCCATCGACGACATCGACCTCGTCGAGATCAACGAGGCCTTCGCCCCGGTCGTCCTGGCCTGGCTGAAGGAGACCGGCGCGGACCCGGACAAGGTCAACGTCAACGGCGGTGCCATCGCCCTGGGCCATCCGCTGGGTGCCACGGGCGTGAAGCTGATGACCACCCTGCTGCACGAACTGGAGCGCACCGGCGGCCGGTTCGGCCTGCAGACCATGTGCGAGGGCGGCGGACAGGCCAATGTGACGATCATCGAGAGGCTGTGAGCCGTCACCTGGGAGCGGTAAGCCGTCGGCAGGTGACCTCGGCCTCCTTCACGATCCGCTCCACCAGTTCCGCGCAGGACGGCAGGTCGTCGATCACCCCGGCGACCTGCCCGGACGCCATCACCCCCAGATCCGTACGGCCGTCCACCATGGATGCCCTGAGCAGCATCGGGGTGTTCGCGGCCAGCAGGACCTGGCCCCAGGTCAGGTCCTTGCCGTGCCGGAGCGCCCGGCCGTCCCGGAGCATCCGGCGCCAGCTCGTGCCGGACAGCTTCCGGTAGCCCGCCGCCCTGCGGACCGCCTGGAGGGCACCCCGCACCCGGCCCGAACGCTCCAGCGCGTCGACCAGCTCCGTCCTCAGCATGCGGTGCGGCAGTCCGTCCACGGCCCTGGTGAGCGTCACATCCCTTACGGTCGCCGCCAGATACCGCGCCTTCACCGCGTCCGGCACGGTCGAGTCCGAGGTGAGCAGGAACCGCGTGCCCATCGCCACGCCGGCCGCACCGTAGGCGAGGGCCGCCACCAGTCCGCGTCCGTCGAAGAACCCGCCCGCCGCGACGACCGGTATGCCCACGGCGTCGACCACCTGCGGCAGCAGCACCGTCGTCGCCACCTCGCCCGTGTGCCCGCCGCCCTCCGTGCCCTGCACGAGCACCGCGTCCGCGCCCCACGCCGCGACCTTCTCGGCGTGCCGCCGCGCCCCCACCGTCGGCATGACGACCACACCGGCCTCCTTGAGCTCGCCGATCAGCTCCCGGGAGGGGGCCAGGGCGAAGGAGGCGACCGGGACGCCCTCGTCGATCAGGATCCGGACCCGGTCCCCGGCGTCCGCCGCGTCGGCGCGCAGGTTCACCCCGAACGGCGCGTCGGTACGGGCCCGGACCTCCCGCACCGCCCCGCGCAGCTGGTCGAGCGTCATCGTCGCGGAGGCCAGGATGCCCAGGGCGCCCGCGTTCGCCGTGGCACCGACCAGGCGCGGGCCCGCCACCCAGCCCATCCCGGTCTGCACGATCGGATGCCGGACACCGGTCAGCCGGGTCAGCGCCGTCTCCATCACGAGGCGACCTCCCGGGCGCGGGCGCCGGCCGGGTCGACGACCTCACGGATCAGCCGCAGCTCCTCGGCGGTCGGTTCACGCGTCGGCGGCACCTCGTCCGGGACGGTCAGCTCGAAGCCCGTCGCCTCCCTGACCTGCTCCACCGTGACACCCGGGTGCAGCGAGGCCAGCCGCATCGAGCGGTCGGAGGTGGCGAAGTCGAAGACGCCCAGGTCGGAGACGACCCGTGGGATGCGGTGGTGCCGCGCACCGGCCGCACGGTCGTACCCGACGCCGCAGACCATGTCGACCCGCTCGACGAAGATCCGCCGGGAGTGCCTCGGGATCCAGTAACTCGTCGGGTTGTTGAGCGTGTTGACCGGTGCGCCGCGCACCCCGAGCAGCTGCCGCTTCGGCCGCTCCCAGTCGCCGATGCAGGAGATGTTCTGGTTGCCGAACCGGTCGATCTGGCTCGCGCCCATCATCACGTGCCGCCGCCCGCCGGTGACCCAGGCCAGGTGCTGCCGGTACGGCAGCCAGCCCTCCGCCGTCCCGTCCGGGCGGACGAGCGTCGCCTCGCCGTCGGTCAGCAGCAGGTCGGGCGCGAAGGTGAGCCGGGCGAGCCGGGCGCCGACGGAGGGGATCAGCCCCATGGGACTGGCGAGCACCTCGCCGTCGCCCCGCCAGGCCTCGGCGCAGGCGATCACGCAGTACTCGGCCCGGGTGGGCCCCGCCATGGCCCGGGTGGGCTCCGTCACGGCCCGGGTGGGCTCCGCCATGGCACGGGTGGGCTCCGTCATGTTCCCTCCTCCACGGCCGACCGGTACGCCCGCTCGTCGCCGGCGAGGAACCGGGCCGCGAACTCCGGCCAGGGAGTGGTCGCGTAGGTCTTCTGGAAGGCCTCGTCCCGGCCGTAGTCGGGCGCGCAGGACGTGAAGTGCGCCCCGTTCGGAGCCTCGACGACACCGGTCACCGTGTGCCGTTTGACCAGCAGGGTCTGCGGTGCCGCCGCCTTCGTCAGCTCGGCCGTGTCGACGATCCGTTCGCAGCTCATGTACGCCGTGTCGGCCGCCTCGCAGAACAGGTCGTCGAAGTAGGGGTCGGGGCCCAGGTACTGGCCGTTGCCCAGCCGGTCGGCGCGGCTCATGTGCACCAGGGCCGCGTCGAGCCGCAGGGCGGGCATCGCGACGAACGTCTCTCCGTCCTCGTACGGCGAAGTGACCGTCCGCAGGCCCGGGTTGACCCGCATCACGTCCGAACCGAGCCCGGCCCGCACCGGCAGGAACGGCATCCGGTTCGCCGCCGCGCGCAGCCCCCACATGAACATCGCCTCGTCGATCTCCGTCAGTTCGAAGGCGCCCCGCTCGCGGGCCGCGCGGTAGTGCGGCTCCAGGGGGATCGAGTCGAGGGTGACGAAGGCCGCGACCAGCTTCCGGATCCGCCCGGCTGCGGCCAGCATGCCCACGTCCGGGCCGCCGTACGAGACGACGGTGAGATCGGTGATCCCGGACCGGAGCACCGCTCTCACCAGGGCCATCGGCTTGCGGCGCGAGCCCCAGCCGCCGATGCCGAGGGTCATGCCGCTGTGCAGCCGGGAGACGGCCTCGTCGGCGGTCATCGTCTTGTCGCTCACGGTGTCCCGTCCTTCCCGGCGCTTCCGAAGGCGCCGCGCACCTGCGCACCCACACCACTGAGGCCCGCCTCGAAGGTGAAGCCCTGCTCGAAGCGGTAGCTGCGGCGCACGTCGACGGGGTCGATGCCGTTGATGGCGGCCTTGGCCAGGCGCAGCAGCTGCCCGTCCTTCGCGGCGATCTCGCGTGCCAACTCCATCGCGGCGGCCGTCAGTTCCTCGCGCGGCACGACCCGCCACACCGATCCGTGCGCGTGCAGCTCGGCCGCGCTCGCCGTGCGGGAGGTGTAGTACAGGGCGCGCATCAGGTGCTGAGGGACCAGCCGGGCCAGATGTGTGGCCGCGCCCAGGGCGCCCCGGTCCAGCTCGGGGAGCCCGAACACCGCGTCCTCGCTCGCCACGATCGCGTCCGCGTTCCCCACCAGGCCGATGCCGCCGCCCAGACAGAAGCCCCGCACCGCCGCCACGACGGGCACCGCGCAGTCGTACACCGCCGCGAAGGCCTCCGCACAGGCGTGGTTGACGCCGATCAGCGCGCTGTTCCCGTCCCGCTGTATCTCCTTGATGTCCACGCCCGCGTTGAACCCGCGCCCCTCGGCCGCCAGCACCACGCACCGGACCTCCGGGTCGCGTCCGGCCGCCCGCACCGCGTCGGCCAGCGCGAACCAGCCGGCCACCGGCAGGGCGTTCACCGGCGGGAAGTCGACCGTGACAACGGCTATGGCTTTTTCCCCTTCGAGGCCTTTTTCCGGGAACGAGGTGGAGACACCCATGGCCGCATCAGCTACCTTTCCACCAAACGTTTGTTAGGTGGAAAGGTAGCAGCGAATGGAGCTGGACGGGAAGGTCGCCGTCGTCACGGGCGGCACCCGGGGCGTCGGTGCGGGCATCGCGCGCGCCTTGGCACGGGCGGGTGCGAAGGTCGTGGTCTGCGCCCGCCGGGCCCCTGAAGCACCGCGGCCCGGGACCGAGTTCGTGCCGCTGGACGTCCGTGACCCCGAGGCGGTCCGCCGCGTCCTCGCCGGCCTGCCCCGGATGGACGTCCTGGTCAACAACGCGGGCGGCGCACCGCACCGGTTGCTCACCGCGGCCGACGCCGAGCGGCACGCGCGCGTGGTGGAGCTCAACCTGGTGGCTCCGCTGACCGTGTCCCTCGCCGCGTACGAGCACCTGCGGCGCACCAAGGGCTCGATCGTCATGATCGGCAGTGTCAGCGGGGGCCGCCCCTCGCCCGGCACCGCCGCCTACGGTGCCGCCAAGGCGGGCCTGGAGAGCCTCGCCCGCTCGATGGCCGTGGAGTGGGCGCCCGACATCCGGGTCAACACCCTCGTCGTCGGCATGGTCCGCACCGAGCTGTCCCACCTCCACTACGGCGACCGGGACGGCATCGCCGCCGTCTCCGACACCGTCCCGCTCGGCCGTCTCGCCGAGCCGTCCGACGTCGGCGCGGCCGCGGTGTTCCTCGCCTCCGACGCGGCCGCCTACATCAGCGGGGCGAGCCTGCTCGTCCACGGGGGCGGGGAGCGCCCCGCCTTCCTGGACGCCGCGACCGCGAACAAGGAGCTGTGAGATGAGCGCACACCGCGACGGACGGGTCGTCGTCGTCACCGGCGGCGGGCGGGGGCTCGGCCGCGCCCACGCCCTCGCGTTCGCCGCCGAGGGCGCCCGGCTCGTCGTCAACGACCTCGGCGTCGGCCTCGACGGCACGCCCGGAGCCGACGGCACACCCGGCCCCGGCAGTCCGGCCGCCCGGGTCGCCGAGGAGATCCGCGCGGCGGGCGGCGAGGCCGTGCCGCACGCCGGTGACATCGCCACGACCGAGGGCGCCGCCTCGCTGATCCGGACCGCCATCGAGACGTACGGCCGGCTCGACACGCTCGTCAACAACGCGGGCTTCCTGCGCGACCGGATGCTGGTCAACCTCGACGAGGACGACTTCGACGCCGTCGTACGCGTCCATCTCAAGGGCCACTTCCTGCCCCTGCGGCACGCCGCCGCGCACTGGCGGGCCGAGACCAAGGCGGGCCGCCGGCCCGAGGCCCGCATCGTCAACACCAGCAGCGGCGCCGGTCTGCTGGGCTCGGTCGGACAGGGCAACTACAGCGCCGCGAAGGCCGGGATCGTCGCCCTGACGCTGGTGGCCGCGGCCGAACTGCGCCGCTACGGCGTCCAGGTCAACGCGATCGCCCCCGCCGCCCGGACCCGGATGACGGAGCGCACCTTCGCCGACACCATGGCGGCACCCGGCTCGGGCTTCGACACGATGGCCCCGGAGAACGTCTCACCCCTGGTCGTCTGGCTCGGCTCGGCCGCGAGCACCGGGGTGACGGGCCGGGTCTTCGAGGCGGAGGGCGGCCGGATCACGGTGATGGAGGGGTGGCGGCCGGGGCCGAGCACGGACAAGGGGGAGCGGTGGAGCCCGGCGGAGGCGGGGGAGACGGCACGCAAGCTGCTGGCGGAGGCGGTGGAGCCGGGGGCTGTCTACGGGGCGTAAGGGGACGCGAGGGCGCCTCTTGCTCGACTGCTTCGGTCCTGGCGAGAGTTCCTCTCGTCCAACCGATTCGGGCGGCGGGTGGGCACAGGCCGGGGGTCTGGGGGCGGAGCCCCCAGCACACACCCGCACACCCGCACACCCACGCACCACCCGCGCAAGACCTACGTGTCGCACTCCAGCACACTCCGGCACAACGCACACCGCGCCCGGACCCGCCCCCGCACCGGCACCCGAATCCGCTGATGACAGGTAGGGCACGGAAACGACACCCGCAACCGCCCACCCCCATCGGGAGAGAACTGGTACCGCACACCCGGCTGCGGCGGCGCCCCCGCCGGGGCATGCCGCCGGTCCCGGGCGTACCGCCGCCGCCCCGCCCACCCCGCCGCAGTCAGCGGCGGCTGCTGCTCATCACGCCGGGCCAGCTCCATCCCCTTCACATACGCCGTGTACGCCTGAGCGCTGGTGAACCACACCGACGGGTCCTCCCCGAAGACCAGCGCCCGCTTGGCCAGCACATACCCGAACTCCTCCGGCGTCAGATAGCCCAGCTTCTGCGACGACGCCCCGTCCTCCCGGAAAGCGTCCAGCAGCAGCCAGCCCGCGCCCAGATACGTCGTCGCCGTGTCCGTCAGGATCTCGTTGTCCCGGACGCCCGGGAAGGACAGGTCGAGGCGGTGCAGATACACATGCATCACCTCATGGGCGAGCGCCGCCCCGATGTCCCGCCGATGCGTACGGAACCGGTCGTTCAGCTCCACGAAGTACTCCGGCCCGGCCGCGAGCTCGACGTTCGCCGCGTGCCGCATCTCCCGGAAGCTCACGATCAGCCGGGCGTCCGGAAGCCGGTAGTGCCGCACCAGCTCGTGCGCCACCCGCTGCGCCCCCAGATACAGGTCGTCCGTGTCGCAGAACGCCACATCGGCCGGGACCACGCTGGACTCGAACGTCTGGATCGTGTCGTACGACAGGCGCTTGTACAACGCCGTGATGGCGGCCCGCACCGTCTCCAGATGCGGGTAGCCGTGCTCGACCGGCCCGTCGTTCGCCACGCCTCACCCCCAAGACGCCCCTGAACCCGGTTCCACTGTACGAAAGTGTGACGGCCACGGGGCCGCGCCGCCGCCGCGAAAACCGGTCGTCCCGCCCGGACCCCGCTGGCAGAATCCGGGCCGTGACCAGCGAACAGCGCACCGTGGCCGCCGAGCTCCGGGTGGGCGGCCAGGACGACGACCTCGAAGAGCGGCTCGACGAGGAGCTGACCGCCTTCAACACCGCCGCCGCCGACGGCGCCGTCACCGAGCCCCTCTCCGTCCGCGTCACGGACGAGACCGGCGGGCTGATCGGCGGCCTCACCGCCTGGACCTGGGGCAGCCTGTGCTCCGTGGACATGCTGTGGGTGCGGGAGGACCAGCGGCACGCCGGCTGGGGCGGCCGGCTGATGCGCGCGGCGGAGGCCGAGGCGGCCCGGCGCGGCTGCACGGACATGATCGTCTCCACGTACAGCTTCCAGGCGCCCGGCTTCTACCCGCGGCTCGGCTACCGGGAACGGGCCCGGATCCAGGGCGTGCCGGGCGGCCACGAGGACGTCTACTTCCACAAGCGGCTCAGCGCGGCCGAGGTGTGAGACGACGTGCGGCGGCCCGGCCTCCTCCCCGTAGGCTGACGCCCCATGACCACCAGCAACACCGGTACCGGTGACGTCGACGCCGCCGTCCGCGAGGAGCTCTCCCGGCTGCGCGACAGCATCGACAACATCGACGCGGCCGTCGTCCACATGCTCGCCGAGCGCTTCAAGTGCACCCAGCAGGTCGGCCACCTCAAGGCCAGGCACCAGCTGCCGCCCGCCGACCCGGCCCGTGAGTCCCGCCAGATCGACCGGCTGCGCACGCTCGCCGAGAACGCCAAACTGGACCCTGCCTTCGCCGAGAAGTTCCTGAACTTCATCGTCGCCGAGGTCATCCGCCACCACGAGCGCATCGCCGACGAGACCCTCAACGGCTCCGCGCCCGGCGGCAACTGACCCCCGACCGCCGCTCCCAGGGGAGTGACACGGCGCCCCGCGCGGGGCATGCTGCGCTGTGCACAGCATGTCAGCTGACGAGCACTGCGCGTCAGTGTCCCGGACTTACTCTGGTCCTCCACGAGGGAGGGGCGTCGGGCCATGCCGTCGGATACCAGGATCCTCATCGTCGACGACCACGAGGACACGCTCTACGCACTGGAAAGCGCCCTGGCCCCGCTGGGCTATCTGCTCGGCCGGGCCACCAGCGGCGACGAGGCGCTCAAGCAGGTGCTCCGCGGCCAGGTCGGCCTGCTGCTGCTCGACGTGCGCATGCCCGGCGTCAGCGGCCTCGAGGTGGTGCGCTACATGCGACGCGTCGAACAGACCCAGCACATCCCCGTGATCCTGCTCACCGGCTTCGGCGCCGACCACGAACTGACCACCGCCGCCTTCCGCCTCGGCGTCGCCGACCTCGTCCTGAAGCCCGTGGACCCCTGGGCCCTGCGCACCAAGGTCCGCTACCTCTACGACGCCCAGCAGCGGCACCTCGCCCTGGAGCGGGAAGTGCGCCGGCTGCGCGCCCTCGTACGGGAGCACACCGAGGCCGTCGCGCACCCCGCGCGCCCCGCCCTGCCGCATCCCGACGCGCGCGTACCGACCCAGCGACCCGTCGGGGCGCACGCCGGGGAGCTCGAAAAAGACCGCACCTAGACCGGACATTGGGCACGTACCGATCCGCCTCTGTGCCTTGCCAGTGCCATCAGGCAGCATGTCACGCATGTCCGTACTGACGCGCGACGAAGCGCAGACCCGAGCAGAGCTCCTCGACGTGCACCGCTACACGATCGAACTCGACCTGACCACCGGCGACGAGACCTTCGACTCCCGCACCCTGATCAGGTTCAGCGCCCGCTCCGACGGAGACAGCTTCGTCGAGGTCAGGCCGGACGAGCTGCGCTCCGTCACCCTCGACGGACACCCCCTGGACCCGGAAGCCCTCGACGGCAACCGGCTCCCGCTGCGGAACCTCACCGCCGGCGAGCACGAACTGCGCGTGCACGCGCTCATGCGCTACTCCCGCACCGGCGAGGGCATGCACCGCTTCACCGACCCCACCGACGGCGAGACATACGTCTACACCCAGCTGTTCATGGAGGACGTCCAGCGCGTCTTCGCCGCCTTCGACCAGCCCGACCTCAAGGCCGTCTTCGAACTGTCCGTCCAGGCCCCCGAGGGCTGGACCGTCCTTGCCAACGGCATCACCGAACAGACCGACGGCGTCTGGAAGGCCGCACCCACGCCGCTGATCTCCACCTACCTCGTCGCCGTCGCCGCCGGCCCCTGGCACTCCGTGCGCACCGAGCACCGCGGCCTGCCCTTCGGCCTGCACTGCCGCCGCTCCCTCGCCCCCTACCTGGACGCCGACGCCGACGAACTCTTCGACGTCACGCGCGCGTGCTACGACCGGTACCACGAGAAGTTCGACGAGCCCTACCCCTTCGACTCCTACGACCAGGCCTTCGTCCCCGAGTTCAACGCGGGCGCCATGGAGAACCCCGGCCTGGTCACCTTCCGCGACGAGTTCGTCTACCGCTCCGCCGTCACCGACACCGAGCGGCAGACCCGCGCCATGGTCATCGCCCACGAGATGGCCCACATGTGGTTCGGCGACCTCGTCACCCTCAAGTGGTGGGACGACATCTGGCTGAACGAGTCCTTCGCCGAGTACATGGGCTACCAGACCCTCACCGAGGCCACCCGCTTCACCGACACCTGGACCGACTTCGGCGTCACCCGCAAGTCCTGGGGCTACGACGCCGACCAGCGCCCCTCCACCCACCCCGTGGCCCCCGAGGCCGTCGAGGACACCGCCTCGGCGCTGCTCAACTTCGACGGCATCTCCTACGCCAAGGGCGCGAGCGCGCTGCGGCAGCTGGTCGCCTGGCTCGGCGACAAGGACTTCCTCGCCGGCATCAACACCCACTTCGCCCGGCACAAGTTCGGCAACGCCACCCTCGCCGACTTCATCGACTCCCTCGCCGCCGCCACCGAACGCGACGTCCACGCCTGGGCCGACGCCTGGCTGCGCACCACCGGCGTCGACACCCTCGCCCCCCAGATCGCCCCCGGCGAGAACGGTACCTGCGCCCTCACCGTCGACCAGGCCGGCAGCCGCCCGCACCACATCGCCGTCGGCCTGTACGACCGGGACCTCGGCGACGACGGCGGGCACCTCGTCCTGCGCGAACGCCTCCACCTGGACCTGCCGCGCAACGACGCCCACCCCATCGGCAAGCGCCCGGCCCTGCTCCTCCTCAACGACGGCGACCTGACCTACGCCAAGGTCCGCTTCGACCCCGAGTCCTTCGAGACGATCCGCAAGGAACTGTCCGGCCTGCCCGAACCGCTCACCCGAGCGGTCGTCTGGAACGCCCTGCGCGACGCCGTCCGCGACGGCGAACTCGCCCCCGCCGCCTACCTGGAGACCGCCAGGGCGCACCTCCCGCTGGAGACGGACCTCGCCGTCGTCCAGGGCGTACTCGCCTTCGCGTCCACGTACATCACCGACCACTACCTCACGCCCGAGGAGCGGCCCGCCGCGCTCGCCACCCTCTCCGACCTGTGCCGCGACCTCATCCGCCGCACCGAGGACGGCGACAACCCCGGCCTGCGCCTGATCGCCGTACGCCACCGCATCGACGTCGCGGCCCACCCCGACACCATCGCCGCCTGGCTCGCCGACGGCACCGTCCCCGGCGGCCCGGAGCTCGACCCCGAGCTGCGCTGGCGCGTCCTCGCCCGGCTCGCCGTCCTCGGCGCCACCGACGAGGCCGCCATCGCCGCCGAGCTGGAACGCGACCCGAGCGCCACAGGACAGGAGGGCGCCGCCCGCTGCGGGGCCGCGCTGCCCGACCCGGAGGCCAAGGCCCGCGCCTGGCAGGCGATGTTCGGCTCCGACGACCTGTCCAACTACCTCTTCACCGCCACCGCCGCGGGCTTCTGGCAGCCCGAGCAGGCCGATCTGGTCCGGGCGTACGTGCCGCGCTACTACCCCGACGCGGTGGCCGTCGCCGACCGCCGCGGCCCCGCCATCGCCACGGCCGTCGGCCGCTCGGCCTTCCCCGCCCACGCGGTCGACGCGGAGCACCTCCGCCTCGGCGAGGAGTGCCTGCGCGACGCCGGGCCGATCCCGGCGCTGCGCCGCAAGCTCGTCGACCAACTGGACGACCTGGCACGGGCGTTGCGGGTGCGGCAGGGCCGGCGGTCGTAGGGCCGAGGGCGCCGGGCGAGGGCTCGGCGCCCGCCCCCTCCAGGAGCTGAGACGGCAGGACCCCAACACGTTCCCCCGTACGGAGGTACCTCCACCCGGGTCCGGTCGTTGGGCTTCACGGGCGCGTCGCCCCGCTCCCCGGAGGACGCCCATGAGCACGCCGCCCCCAGTGCCCCGACAGGCAACACTCGCCGGGCAAACGCTGCCTGCCGCGGCACTGGCCTCAGGTCCCGAAGGCCCACGCGCCCTGCGGCCGTTGCTCGACACCGTGCTCGAAGCGCTGGACACCGGCGCCCTGGCACGCGGCGGACCGCTGCCCGTCGGCGGACCCGAGGCGGTCGCGGCCCGCGTGCGCCAGGCGGCGGGAGAGATCCTCCCCGACCAGGGTGACCCACACGCCCTGCGCACCCTGGTCCACGTCTTCGCCGAAGGCGCCGCCGACCCGTCACACCCCCTGTGCGCCGCCCACCTCCACTGCCCGCCCCTGGCCATCGCCGCGGCCGCCGACCTGGCCGCCTCCGCCCTCAACCCCTCCCTCGACTCCTGGGACCAGGCCCCGGCGGCATCGGAACTGGAGACACTGGTCGCGAGGGCACTGGCCAGGGAGATCTACGGCGACGGCCGGCAGAAGGCGCCCCGAACCCCCGACTCCCTCGTCACCACCGGCGGCACGGAGTCCAACCAGGTCGCCCTGCTCCTCGCCCGGGAGGCGAGCGGCGGGGCCGTGCGGCTGGTGTGCGGGGCCAACGCCCATCACTCGCTCGCACGGGCCGCCTGGCTGCTCGGGCTGCCCGAACCCGTCGTGGTGCCCGCCCCGGCCGGGGCACTCGACCCCGCCGCGCTCGACGAGACCCTCACCCGCCTGCCCGGCCCGCTGCTCGTCGCCGCCACCGCCGGCACCACCGGCGCCGGTCTCATCGACCCCCTGCCCGAGATCGCCGCCCACTGCGCGGCCCACGGCGCCCGGCTGCACATCGACGCCGCCTACGGCGGAGGCCTCCTGTTCAGCACCCGGCACCGCGCCGCGCTCACCGGCCTCGACGCCGCCGACACCGTCACCCTCGACCTGCACAAACTCGGCTGGCAGCCGATCGCCGCAGGCCTCCTCGCCGTCAAGGACCCCCGCGACCTCACCGCCCTGCGGCAACGCGCCGACTACCTCAACGCCGCCGACGACACCGAGGCCGGCCTGCCCGACCTGCTCGGCCGGTCCCTGCGCACCACCCGCCGCCCCGACGTCCTCAAACTCGCCGTCACCCTCAAGACCCTCGGCCGCGGCGGCCTCGGCACACTCGTCGACCAGGTCTGCGCCCGGGCCCGGGAGTTCGCCGCCCTCGTACACGACCACCCCGGCTTCACACTCCACGCCCCGCCCGTCATCAGCACCGTGCTGTTCCGGCCCGCGGGCGCCACCGACGCCGATGTGGCCGCCGTACGCCGCGCACTCCTCACCGACGGCCGTGCCGTCCTCGGCCGGACCCGTCTCGACGGCCGGCTCTGGCTCAAGGCCACCCTCCTCAACCCCGCCACCGGGCCCGACGACCTGGCCGCACTGCTGCACCTCGTGGCAGCGCGCCGAGCCACCCTCGTGGAAGGACACACCCCCCGATGAACCCCGCGCCCACCCCCGACCCCGCCCCGACGCCCCACCCGCCCCACGAGCCCGACGCACCCCGCGACCTCGTCGGCATCGGCATCGGCCCCGCCAACCTCTCCCTCGCCGCCCTCGCCCACCCGCTCGGCGAACTCGACACCGTCTTCTACGACCAGCGCCCCGCCTTCGCCTGGCACTCCGGCCTGCTCATCGAGGGCGCGACCATCCAGGTCCCCTTCCTCGCCGACCTGGTGAGCCTCGCCGACCCCACCAGCCCCTGGACCTTCCTCAACTACCTCAGGTCCCGTGAGCGGCTCTTCCCCTTCTACTTCGCCGAGCGCTTCCACATCCAGCGCGCCGAGTACGACGCCTACTGCCGCTGGGTCGCCGAGAGCCTCCCGGACCTCCACTTCGGCCACCAGGTCGACGCCGTCCGCTGGAACCCCGAACGCGACGTCTTCGAGGTCGACTTCACCCAGCTCGACGCCGACGGAGAAGCCGAGGCCCTCGGCCGTACCTACGCCCGCAACGTCGTCCTCGGCATCGGCACCGAACCGTACGTCCCCGAACCCCTCAAGCCCCTCGCCCAGGCACCCGGCGTCCCGGTCGTGCACGCCGCCGACTACCTCGACCACCGCACCGCCCTCCTCACCGCTGAGCACGTCACGGTCGTGGGCATCGGACAGTCCGGCGCCGAGATCTTCCTCGACCTGCTGCGGAACAGGCCGGCCGGCCGGGAGAAACTCCACTGGCTGGGCCGCACGGAAGCCTTCGCGCCCATGGAGTACTCCAAGCTCGGCCTGGAGCACTTCACCCCCGACCACACCCGCTACTTCCACGCCCTGCCCGAATCCGCCCGCGACCGCCTCGTCACCGGCCAGTGGCAGCTGCACAAGGGCATCGACACCGCCACCGTCGCCGCCATCCACGACGAGCTCTACCGCCGCACCCTGCACGGCGGCTGGCCCGACGCCGTCCTCACCCCCGGCGTCCACGTCCGCACCGCGGGCCGCGTCGCGACGACCAAGGTGGAACTGCACCTGGAGCACGGCCGGCAGGACAGCCGCTCCCGGATCACCACCGACGCCGTCGTCCTCGCCACCGGCTACCGCGAACGCCCCCTCGACCGCGTCCTCGCCGGCCTCGACCCCTATCTGCGCCGGGACAGCCGGGAGCGCCCGCGCATCGACGAGGAGTACCGCCTCGTCCTCGACCCGTCCGTCACCGGCACGGCGTACGTCCAGAACGCCGAGACCCACACCCACGGCGTCGGCGCCCCGGACCTCGGCCTCGCCGCCTGGCGCAGCGCGATCATCCTCAACTCCCTGACAGGCAGGGAGGCGTACGCCCTGCCGCGCCGCACCGCCTTCACCACCTTCGGCCTCACCCAGCGACAGCAGGTCCCGCCGGCCCGTGAGGCACCGGAGCTGACCCCGCTCGTGGACCGAAGGTGATGAAGCTCAAGGCGCTCAGAAGACCGGCGTGCCGTTCCGCGTGAGCTTCCAGTCCACCGCCGCGAACTCGGCCGGGTCGACGGCCCCCTTCGCCTTCACCCAGGCGATCATGGTGTTGCGGATCTCGTCCGAGTTCGACCACAGCAGCTGCGAGGCGGCGACATGCGGGAAGTTCCCGCCGCCGTTGGCCCGGTAGTTGTTCACCGCGAACACGAACTTCGCGTCGTCCGCGAGCGGCTGCCCCTCGAACCGCACATTCGTCACCCGCGAACCGGCCGGCTTGGCGATGTCGATCTCATAGGCCAGCCCGCTCACCACGTCGTAGTTGTAGTCCGGCGTGCCGTTCGCGTTCGTCAGCTTCGCCGGATCCACCGCCGCGTCCGGCGCCGTCTGTGCGAAGTAGTTCGCCGAGAACTCCAGATACGCCTTCATCTGCGCACCCGTCATCAGACGCGCCTCCAGCGTGTTCTCGAAGACGTACAGACCCGCCACATCCCGGATCGTCACCTCGCCCGCCGGGATGCGTGCACTGCGCGAGAAGCACGCCGCCTGCGACAGCACCGGCAGCGAGGCGTGCTCCGTGCCCGCCAGCGCCTGCTTCACCGTGTCCGCCTGGATGTGGTTGATCAGGTCGATGATCGGCACGTCCTTGTACGGCGCCTCCGCCGACGTCATCTCCGCCGCGTTCGTGCCGATGACCTGATTGACGTACGCCACGACCTTCTCGTGCTCGTCCGACAGCAGCCGCACGATCTTCCGGTCCTCCTCCACCGTGTTGGAGTTCAGGACCTTCGCGCCCACCTTCTCGACCTTCCAGCAGCCCTTCGCCCAGACCAGCTCGAAGTCGAACAGCGTCAGCCGCTGCCCCCACTTCAGCGGCTCGGACAGCACGACCTGCTTGCCGGTCTTCTTGTTGGTGACGAAGTACTCGGCGATCTCCGTGTGCGCGTGCCCGACCAGGATCGCGTCGATCCCCGGCACCTGCTCGGCCACCAGACCCGCCGCGTTCTCGATGTACGGCAACTGGTCACCGTAGGACGACGTCCCCGACGAACCGCTGTGCGCCGACACGATGACGACGTCCGCGCCCATCGAGCGCAGCTTCGGCACCCACTTCGCCGCCTGCTCCTCCAGACCCGGGAACGTCATCTTGCCCTGCACGTTCGCCTTGTCCCAGATCGCGATCCCCGGGTTGGTCAGACCCAGCACCGCCACCTTCACATCCCGCCCGAACGGCGTGCGCAGCCGGTGCATGCTGTACGGCGCGAAGGCCGGCCGCAGCGTCTTGGCGTCGAGCGCGTTCGCGCCCAGCAGCGGGAAACGGCACTGCTGCTCGAACTTCCGCAGCACCGGAATGCCGTAGTTGAACTCGTGGTTGCCGAGCGCCGCCGCGTCGTAGTCCATGGCGTTCATGGCCTGCGCCATCGGGTGCACCGGGCCGCCCTCGGCGGTGATCGGGTCGACCTTGGCGTAGTAGTACGACAGCTGCGTGCCCTGGATCGTGTCGCCCGCGTCGATGAGCAGCGTGTTGCGGCGGCCCTTCTCCTCGCGGATCCGGTTCACCAGGGTGGAGACCTTCGCCAGACCGATGTCGTTGTGGTCCTTGTCGTCGAACTCCTTGTCCGTGAAGTAGTCCCAGTTGAAGACGTTGCCGTGCAGGTCCGTCGTCCCCATCACGGTGAACGCGTAACGCTTCACGCCCCGCTTCGTCTCACCCCGCCCCTCGGCCGCCTGAGCACCCGGCGCCGAGACCGCACCGGCCAGCGCCACCCCCGCCCCGGTCACGGCGGACTTCCCCAGGAACTTCCGGCGGTTCAACGGCATGTCTGGCTCCCCTAGCGGAATCTGTGAACGACGCGCGTAGATAACGCGCGTAGATTCTGACCCGGTCATGACCAGCCGCAACAGTCCCGGCAGGTTGCGATTAGATGACTCAGCACACCCACTCCACGCCTCCGGCCAGCCAAGACATGACAGAGTGGGGCGTATGACCGTGCCCACCGGAGACGCTTCCCAGCCCGCCGTCCCCTACGGAACACCCGACGCTCCCCGCATCGCCGTCCGCGGCGAGGCCCGCCTCGAAGTCGACCCGGAGATCGCCCGCATCGGCATCACCGTCGCCGCCCGGGGCCGCGACCGCCGCTCCGCCCTCGACGACCTCACCCGCCGCAACACCGGCGTCCTCGACCTGGTCAAGTCCTACGGCGACGCCGTCGAACGCCTGGAGACCGGCGCCTTCTCCATCACGCCCGAACTCACCAAGCACGGGCGCGGCGAACGCATCCGCACCTACCACGGCCGCGTCCACGTCACCGCCGAACTCACCGACTTCACCGCCCTCGGCGAACTCACCACCCGCCTCGCCGACCTCGAACTCACCCGCGTCGACGGCCCCTGGTGGGCCCTGCGCCCCGACTCACCCGCCCACCGCGAGGCCAGGAAGAAGGCCGTACGAGAAGCCGTCCAGCGTGCCCGCGAGTACGCCGAGGCACTCGACACCACCCTCTCCGCCCTGGTCGAACTCGCCGACATCGGCGCGGAGAACGCCACGCCGGCCTACCCCCAGGCCCCCGGCCGCATGCGCTCCGCGGCCTACGCCGGCGCCGAGGACACCGCGGCGGCACCCCTCGACCTCGAACCCCAACGCCAGCGGGTGCACGCCCAGATCAACGCCCGCTTCACGATGGTGCCGCCGCGGCTGTAACCGGATTTCTGAGGGGCCATTTCGAAGGCGCGAGCGAGGGATTCCTGACGCTCATCGGAGCACCCCGCCGCACAATTCAACACTTGTCCATAACGCTTCATGCAAAGTGTGTTGAGCAGTCACCCACGACCAATTCTCTACCGGTCGGTAACTCATAGGCTCACCCTTATGCGCCGAGCGAAGATCGTCTGCACACTGGGGCCCGCCACCGACTCGTACGACCAGATCAAAAGCCTGGTCGACGCCGGAATGGACGTCGCCCGATTCAACCTCAGCCACGGCGGCCACGCCGAGCACGAGGAGCGCTACCACCGGGTACGGAAGGCCGCCGACGAGACCGGCCGCAGCGTCGGCGTCCTCGCCGACCTTCAAGGCCCGAAAATCCGGCTCGGCCGCTTCACCGAAGGCCCCGTACTCCTTGAACGCGGCGACACCTTCACCATCACCGTCGAAGAAGGCGTCGAAGGCGACCGCACCACCTGCGGCACCACCTACGCCGGCCTCGCCGCCGACGTCACCCCCGGCGAACGCGTCCTCGTCGACGACGGCAAGGTCTGCCTGGAAGTCACCGAGGTCGACGGCCCCCGCGTCCACACCACGGTCGTCGAGGGCGGCGTCATCTCCGACCACAAGGGCCTCAACCTCCCCGGCGTCGCCGTCTCCGTCCCGGCCCTCTCCAAAAAGGACGAGGACGACCTCCGCTGGGCCCTGCGCACCGGCGCCGACGTCATCGCCCTCTCCTTCGTCCGCAGCGGCCGCGACATCCAGGACGTCCACCGCATCATGGACGAGGAAGGCCGCCGCCTCCCCGTCATCGCCAAGGTCGAAAAACCGCAGGCCGTCGAGAACATCGAAGAAATCGTCGCGGCGTTCGACGGAATCATGGTCGCGCGCGGCGACCTCGGCGTCGAAATGCCACTGGAACAAGTCCCGATCGTCCAGAAGCGCGCGATCAAACTGGCGAAGCGCAATGCGAAACCCGTCATCGTCGCCACCCAGATGCTCGACTCAATGATCGACAACGCCCGACCGACGCGTGCGGAGGCCTCGGACGTCGCCAACGCCGTCATCGACGGCACCGACGCGGTGATGCTGTCCGGCGAGACGAGCGTCGGCAAACACCCCGTCGAAACGGTCCGCACGATGGCCCGCATCGTCGAAGCGGCGGAGGAGGACATCCTGGCGAAGGGCCTCCCGCCCCTCACCGAACGCAACAAGCCCCGCACGCAGGGCGGAGCGGTGGCCCGAGCGGCGGCGGAGATGGGCGACTTCCTCGGCGCGAAGTTCCTGGTTGCCTTCACCCAGTCCGGCGACACGGCCCGCCGCCTCTCCCGCTACCGCTCCCCGATCCCCCTCCTCGCCTTCACCCCCGACCAGGCCACCCGCTCCCAGCTCAGCCTCACGTGGGGAGTGGAGACGTTCCTCGGCCCCTGCGTGGACTCCACGGACGCGATGGTCGACCAGGTCGACGAACTGCTCCTGAAATACGGCCGCTGCCGAAAAGGCGACACGGTCGTCATCACAGCAGGCTCCCCTCCCGGCGTCTCCGGCTCGACAAACCTGGTCCGCGTCCACCACATCGCCGAGTAACCCTCAGTACTTGGCCCCGACGTGGGCGTCCATGAGGGCTACGGAGGCTTTGCGGGCGACGGAGATGTTGCGTGCGTTGGCCTGCTTCCAATCGACGCCCACCTGGTCCAGGGCCTCGGTGAGAAGACGGATGATGTCGGCCGAGCGGTTGGTGAAGAAGTACCGCGGATACTCGTAGCGCTTCCGATCACCGGCCACGCTCCGGGTTGTCCAGTTGGTGATCCGGCAGCCGTCGGAGTGGATGAGACCGCGGATGAACTCCCAGGGGTGGGCGTCGACGATTGTTTGTTGCCACGGTTCGAGAGCGATGCGGCGTTCGTGTTTCTTGCCGGGGCCGTGCTGCGGGAAGAGGTGCGGCCAGTGTCTGCTGTAGCTGACCACCGAGACGTACCCCTGAGCCTGAACGCGGGAGGCACACCCGGTTGGATTGATGGAACGCATGGCCATCTCGCAGGCGTCGATCAGGCCGGGCCATGAGTTCGCGCAGGCGACTCTCAGGTAGTAGCCGGTGCCGCGAGGGTGGCCGCTGATGCAGCCATCGCCGAGATAGAGGCCCAGTAAGTAGGCGTACGCGCACTCGTCAGCAGGGGGCCCGGCGTCGGGAGGCGCCAGTCGGGGGAGTGGCTCGACGCGGTCCTGCCAGGAACGGATCGCGGCCCGTGAGATGCCCGTTTCGCGGCTCACCGAGTTCAGACTGCGTCCCTGGGCCACCAGCGCGAGTGCTCGCTTGCGTGTACTGAGGTCGTACATAAGGCCACTGTGGGAGTGCGGTCACAGCGACACGCAGCAAAAAGCGGATGTTCACGAGAACGTGGACATCCGCTTGCAAATGGTGACCTTGGAAAAGAAGGAAAAGTGCCCCGGGTCGGACTCGAACCGACACTGTATGGGTTTTGAATCCATTGCCTGCTGCCAATTGGGCTACCGGGGCCCGGGGAATCGAAGGATGACCTCGACCCACTGCCTGACCACCATACCGCAGCTAGGTACGCTCTTGGGAGCAGTACCGGCCTGCCCCGTACCAAGGAGCCCACGTGAGCGCCCCCGAGTCGCCCCAGCCTGTTGACGTGCCCGATGACGACAAGTCGCACGTGCCTCCGCTGACGACCCGTGTCGTCATCGCCGAGGACGAGGCCCTGATCCGGCTCGATCTCAAGGAGATGCTGGAGGAGGAGGGGTACACCGTCGTCGGCGAGGCCGGGGACGGTGAGCAGGCCGTGGAGCTGGCTCGTGAGCACCGGCCGGACCTGGTGATCCTGGACGTGAAGATGCCGAAGATGGACGGTATCTCCGCCGCCGAGAAGATCGCCGAGGAGAGCATCGCGCCGGTGCTGATGCTGACCGCGTTCTCGCAGCGCGACCTCGTGGAGCGGGCCCGGGACGCCGGTGCGATGGCCTACCTGGTGAAGCCGTTCAGCAAGACCGACGTCGTGCCGGCGATCGAGATGGCCGTGTCGCGCTTCACGGAGCTGAAGGAGCTGGAGAAGGAGGTCGCGGACCTCACGCTGCGGCTGGAGACGCGCAAGCTGGTGGACCGGGCGAAGTCGATCCTGCAGACGGAGTACGGGCTGTCGGAGCCGGCCGCGTTCCGGTGGATCCAGAAGACCTCGATGGACCGGCGGCTGTCGATGCAGCAGGTCGCGGAGGCGGTCATCCAGGACGCCGACGAGAAGAAGGCCAACAAGGGCTGATCACCCCGCACACCACACGAGGCCCGCACCCCATCCGGGGGCGGGCCTCGTCGCGTGACCAGCTCGTCAGTCCTCGCCGAGGTACGCCTTGCGGACGGACTCGTCGTGCAGCAGATCCTGCCCCGTGCCGGAGAGGACGATGTTGCCGACCTCCATGACATGGCCGTGGTCGGCCAGGGAGAGCGCCGCCTGGGCGTTCTGCTCCACGAGAAGGATCGTCGTGCCCTGGGACTTGAGCTCCATGATCGTCGCCATGATCTTCTGCATCATGATCGGGGAGAGGCCCATGGAGGGCTCGTCGAGCATGAGCAGCTTCGGCTGGGACATCAGGGCGCGGCCCATGGCGAGCATCTGCTGCTCACCGCCCGACAGGGTTCCCGCCGCCTGCTTGCGGCGTTCGCCCAGGATGGGGAAGAGATCGTAGGCGCGCTGGATGTCCTTCTCGATCCCTTCCTTGTCCTTGCGGAGGAACGCTCCGAGCTGGAGGTTCTCCGCGATGGTGAGGCGGGGGAAGATGTGCCGGCCTTCGGGGGAGTGGGCGAGGCCGAGGGCGACGATCTTGTGGGCGGGGACGCCGCTCAACGGCTTGCCGTCGAAGAGGACCTTCCCGGACGTCGGCCGCAGCAGGCCCGACAGCGTGCGCAGGGTGGTCGTCTTGCCGGCGCCGTTGGTGCCGATGAGGGTGACGACCTGGCCGGCTTCGACGCTGAAGGAGATGCCTTTGACGGCTTCGATCTTGCCGTAGGAGACCCGGAGGTCCTCGACCTCGAGGAGTGCGGTCACTTGGCTTCTCCCTTGGTGCTGCTGGTGGTGCTGGGCGCCGCCTCCGCGGCGGCTTCGGCGGCCTCGACCTCCGCGACTTCGGCCTCACCGGGGTCGCCTTCGAAGGGTTCGCCCAAGTAGGCGGCGATGACGCGTTCGTCGGCCTGGACGACCTCGGAGGTGCCCTCGACGAGCTTTTCGCCCTGGACGAGGACGGCGACGCGGTCGCTGAGGTTGAAGACGAAGCGCATGTCGTGCTCGATGAGGAGGACGGCGATGCCCTTGTCGCGGATGGCGAAGACCAGTTCCTCGGTCGCCCGGGTCTCCTGGGGGTTCATTCCGGCGGTCGGCTCGTCGAGCAGCAGCAGGCCGGGTTCCGAGGCGAGAGCGCGGGCGATCTCCAGCTTGCGCTGCTCGCCGTAGGGGAGGTTCCGCGCCAGGTGGTCGCGCTTGTGGGCGAGGCCGATGAACTCGAGGAGTTCCATGGCTCGTTCCTCGCTGGCGCGTTCGGCCTTCTTGAAGCCGGGGCCGCGCAGCAGGGCGGACCAGAGTCCTTCCTTGGTCCGCGTGTGGCGGCCGACGAGGACGTTTTCCAGGACCGTCATGTTGGAGAACAGGCGGATGTTCTGGAAGGTGCGGGCGATGCCGGCCTGGGTGACCAGGTGGGGCTTGGGCGGCAGGACCGTGCCCTTGTAGGAGACGGTGCCTTCGGTGGGGACGTAGAGGCCGGTCAGGCAGTTGAAGAAGGTGGTCTTGCCGGCGCCGTTGGGGCCGATGAGTCCGACGATCTCGCCGGCGTTGACCGTGAAGTCGACGGAGCGGACGGCGGTGAGGCCGCCGAAGCGCATCGTGACGTCGCGTGCTTCGAGTACAGGTGTGGTCATGATTCTTACGCCCCCGCCTTGGTGACGGCCGGTTCGTCGGTCAGCGTGGTCTGTTTCGGTACGTCGAGTTGGCCGGTCTCGTGGAATTCGAGCTGGCGCCGGCGGTTGGCGATGATGCCTTCGGGGCGGAAGCGCATCAGCAGGATGAGCGCGACACCGAAGGCGAGGAGCGACTTGTCCTGGAGGAACACCAGCTTCTCGGGCAGCAGGTAGAGCAGGGCCGCGCCGAGGAGGGGGCCGGCGACGGTGCCCATGCCGCCGAGGACGACCGCGGCCAGGAGGAACGCGGAGTTGGGCGGGGTGGAGCCGGCGAACTGGTACGGGGTGGGAACCACGCTGTAGGTGACGTGGGCGCTGACGGTTCCGGCGAGGCCGGCCAGGGCGGCGCCGAGGGCGAAGGCGACGAGCTTGACGCGGAAGCCGTTGATGCCCATGGCGGTGGCGGCGGTCTCGTCCTCGCGGATGGCGATCCAGGAGCGGCCGATGCGGGAGTCCGCCGCACGCGTGTAGACCAGGACCACGATGGCCATGATCAGCACCATGAGCAGGTAGTAGTTGGCGAAGCGGCCGAGGGTGAATCCGCCGATGTCGTGGGCCTGGCCGAAGTTGAACCCGAAGAGGTTCAGGTCCGGGATGGAGGGGATGCCGTTGGGGCCGTTGGTGACGTCGGGTCCGGAGTCGCCGTCCATGTTGTTGACGGCGATGCGGAAGATCTCACCGAAGCCCAGCGTCACGATGGCGAGGTAGTCGCCGCGCAGGCGCAGGGTCGGGGCACCGATGAGAACACCGAAGATCAGCGAAGCCGCGGCGCCGGCCAGGGCGGAGGCCCAGAACGGCAGGTGGACGCCGGAGATCGTGGAGAACTCGGAGCCGGAGACGAGGGCGGCGGTGTAGGCGCCGACGCCGAGGAAGGCGACGTATCCGAGGTCGAGGAGGCCGGCGAGGCCGACGACGATGTTCAGGCCGAGGGCGACCGTCCCGAAGATCAGGATGTTGACGCCGATGTTGGCGTAGTGGTCGTCGGTCTGGGTGAAGGGAAAGGCGATCGCCGCTGCGAAGCCCATCGCGAGCGTGAAGCTGCGGTTGGCCGCCACCAGCGACGAGAACCGGTCCATGAGACCGGCGGTGTGCACGGCCCACATGGCGAACGTGACCACGAAAAGGTAGCCGATGAACAGTTCGCCGTACTCGGTGTCGATGCCGTAGGTGAAGACACCGAGGCCGATCATCGTGACGACCGTGATCACGGCCCGCTGGACCCAGGGCGCGGTGGCCTGGGCGGCGGGGATGCGGTCGGGCTTGGCGATGTAGGCCTTGAGGGCCGCCTTGGTGCCGTCGGCGCCGGCCTTCTCCTGGGGGAGGGCGAAGGCGCCGAGGACGGGCAGGAGGGAGGCGATGGCCGCGATCCAGCCGCCGGGTTCGAGGTTGACGACGCCGCCGAGTTTGGCGCTGATGGCGATGACGGTGAACCAGGTGACGGCGAAGCCGCCGAGGGCGGTGAGGACGAGCGGTGCGTTGTTACGGGCGGGCAGCAGCCAGCCGAGTCCGCGGATGCCGTAGGAGGCGAGGGCGAACAGGGCGGTGAGGACGCCGGCGGTGAAGGTGAGCCACTGCAGGCCGCCGGGGTAGCCGTTGAAGGTGAGGTCGCCGGGGAACTCGTCGGTCCAGGTCCAGGCGAGGTACGCGGAGGCCGCGGTGGCGATGCCGCCGGCGAGGAGCAGGGCGCGGGCGGCCGCGGCGGGCAGCGGGACGAGGCCGCGCAGCACGGGCGGGGCGGGGACGGCGTCCGGGGCGGGGGTCTTGGTCGTCTCGGTCATGTCGTCACGCCCTGTCCGCGACGCGCTCGCCGAGCAGGCCTTGTGGCCTGAAGAGGAGCACGAGGATGAGGAGGCAGAAGGCCCAGACGTTGGCCCAGCTCTGACCGCCGAGCTGCTGCATGCCGGGGATCTCGTCGATGTAGGCCGAGGCGAGGGTCTCGGCGATGCCGAGGACGACGCCGCCGAGCATGGCGCCGTAGATGTTGCCGATACCGCCGAGGACGGCCGCGGTGAAGGCCTTCAGGCCCATCAGGAAGCCCATGCGGTAGTCGACGTTGCCGTACTTGAGTCCGTAGGCGACGGCCGCGACGGCGGCGAAGAAACCGCCGATGGCGAAGGCGATGACGATGATGCGGTTGGTGTCGATGCCCATGAGCTGCGCGGTGTCGGGGTCCTGCGCGGTGGCCTGCATGGCGCGGCCGGTACGGCTGCGGCGCACGAAGATCGCGAGGGCGGCCATGCAGACGACGGCGGCCAGGATGAGGAAGATGTCGGCGTCCTTGATGGTGATGGAGCCGATGTCGTGGGTGGCGTCGAGCCCGGGGAAGGCACGGGCGCGGTCGGCGCCGGGGTAGAAGTTGCGGACGACTTCCTGGAGGGCCAGGGAGAGGCCGATGGCGGTGATGAGCGGTGCCAGGCGTGGTGCTCCGCGCAGTGGCCGGTAGGCGAACCGTTCCGCTCCGACGGCTATGAGGATGGCCACGAGGGCGCCGCCGAGGAGCATGAGCGGTACGGCGAGGGCCATCGAGGTGCCGTCGGGCAGGATGTAGAAGTAGACCGTGAGGGCGCCGAACGCCCCGGTCATGAAGATCTCGCCGTGCGCGAAGTTGATGAGCTGGACGATGCCGTACACCATCGTGTAGCCGATGGCGATAAGCCCGTACATCGAGCCGAGAAGCAGCCCGTTGGCCAGCTGCTGCGGCAGGGTGTTCACCGCATGGCCTCCATGTCGCTGGTGGTCGTGTGCACTGGATGTGTGCGTGGTCGTGTGCTGTGGGGGGTGTGGAAACGGGCCGCGCGGTCGGGGTCTTCCTTCCGCGCGGCCCGTGGTGCGGCGTTGTGGCGGGCCGATTACTTCAGGTCGGCGGTGCCGGTCTCCACGTCCTTCCAGGCACCCTTCTCGACCTGGTAGACCGTCAGCTGCTTGTTGGTGGTGTCGCCGTACTCGTCGAAGGAGATCTTGCCGGTGAGGCCTTCGAAGTCGGACTTCTGGACACCGTCGACGACCTTGGAGCGCAGGTCGTTGATGTCGGTGGGAACCTTGCCGCCGTTGGCGTCGGCCGCGGCCTTGACGGCCTTGATGATGGCGGTGGTGGCGTCGTAGGCGTAGGCGCCGTAGGCGCCGTAGTCGCCCTTGTACCCCTTGTCCTTGTACGTCTGGATGAACTGCTTGGCGGCGGGCAGGGTGTCGGCGGGGACACCGATGGCCGTGGCGAGGTCGCCCTCGGAGGACTTGCCGGCGGCCTCGATGTAGGTGGAGGCGAACATGCCGTCGCCGCCGAACAGCGGGATCTTGGCGCCGGTGTCCTTGAGCTGCTTGGTGATCAGCGCGGACTCGTCGTACTGGCCGCCGTAGTAGACCAGGTCGGCGCCGGAGTTCTTGATCTTCGTGGCGAGCGAACCGAAGTCCTTGTCACCCGTGTTGACGTGGTCGGTGGCGACGACCTTGCCGCCCATCTTCTTGTACTGCTCGGCGAAGATCTTCGCGAGGCCGGCGCCGTAGGTCTGCTTGTCGTCGACGACGAAGGCCTTCTTCTTCTTGAGGCCGTTGTACGCGTAGCCGGCGGCGAAGCTGCCCTGCAGTTCGTCGGTGGTGGCGGTGCGGAAGTACGTCTTGTACGGGCGCTTCTTGTCCGTCTGCCAGTTCTTGCCCTGGGTCAGCTCGGGGTTGGTGTTGGCCGGGGAGATCTGGACCATGTTGGCCGAGGCGAACACCTGCTGCATCGTCTGGGCGACGCCGGAGTTCAGCGGGCCGACGGCGCCGACGGCGGTCTTGTCGCCGACGATGCTGGTGGCGTTGGACTGGCCGGTGGCGGGCTGCGCCTTGTCGTCCAGGGCCTTGAGCTTGAACTTCACGCCCGGGACCCAGTTGTTCTTGTTGGCGTCGTCGACGGCAATCTGGGCGCCGTACTGGATGCCGAGGCCGGTGGTGGAGTTCTCACCGGACAGGGGGGCATCGACGCCGATGGTCAGCGTGGTGCCGCCGCTGTCTCCGCCCTTGTCGCCGCTGTCGTCTCGGGACCCGCAGGCGGTGAGAGTCAGAGCTCCGGTCGTCAGAACGGAGGTAAGAATCACCAAGGAACGCTGTCGCACGATCAGTCCTTTCACAGGCAGGCCCGCCCTTGGTCGGGGGGTAGTGCCGCGCTGGTACCGAACTCCCGATGGAGCGGTGACTGGCCGTGACTCTAAGCCCGGTGTGGAGGCAGGGTCAGCGGCGTGGGACGGCTTGTGACTTTCTTGTTATGACGTGATGGATGCCCGGCTTCTCCGGCGGACCCTCTCGGCGGGTTTGGCCGCTTTTCGCCGAAGTCCGCATTCTGAGAACCCGCACTTCCGGTTGGCCATGGCCGAGATCGTGCGGTCGGCGTGGCGCAGGTGGCGTGGGCGGGATCGGCAGGGTTCCGGGGGCGGGCGGGGTCGAAGAGGAGGCCGCGGTGTTGTATTGCGCGCGCGTTACGGAGCGTTACGCAAAGAAAGGCGCGGCTCGTGTCCAGGGGGAGTTCCGAACAATTGGAAACAGTTATTTCCACGGTGTCGCCGCGGGTGAACCGGAACCTGCCTGCTTTCCGGGGAAGTTGAGGAGTTCGGCTGTGTGTCTACGCGCGGACGCCGCCGCGTGGGGGTTCCCTCGCGGCGGCGTCGGGCCGGAATGTGTCTGCGGGTGGATCAGCGTGCGGCGCGGATCAGTGCCTCGTCGCCCGGATTCACGTCGCGCAGCATGCAGGTGAGCCGGGCGGTACACACCCTTTTGTCGTTTTCGTCCGTGATGACGATTTCATAGGTGGCGGTCGAGCGTCCCCGGTGCACGGGTGTGGCCACGCCGGTGACGAGGCCGGAGCGTGCCCCGCGGTGGTGGGTGCAGTTCAGGTCGACGCCCACGGCGATCTTGGAGCTGCCGCCGTGCAGCATGGACCCGACCGAGCCGAGGGTCTCGGCCAGTACCGCGGAGGCCCCGCCGTGCAGCAGTCCGTAGGGCTGGGTGTTGCCCTCCACCGGCATCGTCCCGACGACCCGGTCCGCCGACGCCTCGAGGATCTGGACGCCCATCCGGGTCCCGAGGTGGCCCGCGGAGAACAGGGCCAGGAGGTCCACGCCGAGCGCGGCGTACTCGTCGATGACCTCTTGCGGGAACTTCACATGCTGCTGCTCACCCATGGGGCCGGGCTCCGTTCGTCCTGGTCACTGCGGCTGCCTCTATGACTGAGCAAACGCTCAGTCGGTGGCCGATTGTTCCAGACGCACCACGACGGACTTGCTGGCCGGGGTGTTGCTGCTATCCGCGGTGGCGTCCAGCGGCACCAGCACATTGGTCTCCGGGTAGTACGCGGCGGCGCAGCCCCGGGCCGTCGGATAGTGCACGACGCGGAAGCCCGGCGCCCGGCGCTCCACCCCGTCCTTCCACTCGCTGACCAGGTCGACGTAGGAGCCGTCCGCCAGCCTCAGCTTCCGCGCGTCCTCGGGGTTGACCAGCACCACCCGGCGGCCGTTCCTGATGCCCCGGTAGCGGTCGTCGAGGCCGTAGATCGTGGTGTTGTACTGGTCGTGCGAGCGCAGCGTCTGGAGCAGCAGGCGGCCCTCGGGCAGCTCCGGGAACTCCACGGGCGCGGCGGTGAAGTTGGCCTTGCCGGTGGCGGTGGGGAAGCGGCGCTCGTCACGCGGGGCGTGGGGCAGGGCGAAGCCGCCGGCGGAACCCGTCACGCGCGCGTTGAAGTCCTGGAAGCCGGGGATGACGCGCGCGATCCGGTCCCGGATCGTCGCGTAGTCCTTCTCGAACTCCTCCCAGGGCGTGGAGCTGTTCTCGCCCAGCACACCACGGGCCAGGCGGCAGACGATGGCCGGCTCGGACAGCAGGTGCGCGCTCGCGGGCTCCAGCCGGCCCCGGGAGGCGTGCACCATGCCCATCGAGTCCTCGACCGTCACGAACTGCTCGCCGCTGCCCTGGAGGTCGCGTTCGGTACGGCCGAGCGTCGGGAGGATCAGGGCACGCGCGCCCGTGATCACGTGCGAGCGGTTCAGCTTCGTCGACACGTGCACGGTCAGCCGGGCCCGCCGCATCGCCGCCTCGGTGACCTCCGTGTCGGGGGACGCCGAGACGAAGTTGCCGCCCATGGCGAAGAAGACCTTCGCCTCGCCGTCGCGCAGTGCGCGGATGGCCCGTACGACGTCGTAGCCGTGCTCGCGCGGCGGCGCGAAGCCGAACTCCTTCTCCAGGGCGTCCAGGAACGCCGGGGCGGGGCGCTCGAAGATGCCCATGGTGCGGTCGCCCTGCACGTTCGAATGGCCGCGCACCGGGCAGACGCCCGCGCCCGGGCGGCCGATGTTGCCGCGCAGGAGGAGGAAGTTGACCACTTCCCTGATGGTGGGGACCGAGTGCTTGTGCTGGGTGAGGCCCATCGCCCAGCACACGATGGTGCGCTCGGAGGCGAGGATCATGCGCAGGGCGTCCTCGATCTCCTTCCGGGTCAGCCCGGTGGCCGCGAGCGTCTCGTCCCAGTCCGCGGCGCGGGCGGCCTCGGCGAACTCCTCGTAGCCATGCGTGTGCTCCCGGACGAACGCCTCGTCGACCGCGCCCTCCGTGCCGAGGATCAGCTTGTTGAGGAGGCGGAAGAGGGCCTGGTCGCCGCCGATGCGGATCTGGAGGAACAGGTCGGTGAGGGAGGCGCCCTTGAGCATGCCCTGCGGGGTCTGCGGGTTCTTGAAGCGCTCCAGGCCCGCCTCGGGCAGCGGATTGACGCTGATGATCTTCGCGCCGTTGGTCTTGGCCTTCTCCAGCGCGGACAGCATGCGCGGGTGGTTGGTGCCGGGGTTCTGCCCCGCGACGATGATCAGGTCGGCCTTGTACAGGTCCTCCAGCAGGACGCTGCCCTTGCCGATGCCGATCGTCTCCGACAGGGCCGAGCCGGACGACTCGTGGCACATGTTGGAGCAGTCGGGGAGGTTGTTCGTGCCGAGCTCGCGGGCGAACAGCTGATAGAGGAACGCGGCCTCGTTGCTGGTGCGCCCGGAGGTGTAGAAGACGGCCTCGTCCGGGGAGGCGAGGGCGGCGACCTCCTCGGCGATGATGCCGAAGGCGCGCTCCCAGCTGACCGGCTCGTAGTGCGTGCCCCCTTCGGGGAGGTACATGGGGTGCGTGAGGCGGCCCTGCTGTCCCAGCCAGTAGCCGCTGCGGTCGGCGAGATCGGCGACCGGGTGCGCGGCGAAGAACTCGGGCGTGACCCGGCGCAGCGTGGCCTCCTCGGCGACCGCCTTCGCGCCGTTCTCGCAGAATTCCGCCTTGTGCCGGTGCTCCGGCTCGGGCCAGGCGCAGCCCGGGCAGTCGAAGCCGTCCTTCTGGTTCACGCTCAGCAGCGTCAGCGCGGTGCGCTTCACACCCATCTGCTGCTGGGCCATGCGCAGCGTGTGCCCGATCGCGGGGAGGCCCGCTGCCGCGTGCTTCGGCCCGGCGACCTGCGGCGCGTCCTGAACCGGATCACTCTTGGGCGGCTTCGTGGCCATCGCACGCTCCCCTTACTGCGCTGTGAGACAGGTCTCCGATCGTCGCACGGGGTGCTGACACCGAGTGGGGGTGGGGTTGGAGCGAGGCCCCGGCCCGGTGCCGGCGGCCGGGCTCGGGGCCGGGGGGCGGAGCTCGGGGCCGGGGGCGGGGCCGAGTGTCAGTGGGGCGTGGCAGGATCGGGGGCGTGGCAGAGACAGCATCGAAGACGACCGACAAGACCTCCGGCGGCAGCCGCCCGCGACTGATGCTCATGGACGGGCACTCGCTGGCCTACCGCGCGTTCTTCGCGCTGCCCGCGGAGAACTTCACCACCGCGACGGGCCAGCCGACGAACGCGATCTACGGTTTCGCGTCGATGCTGGCCAACACGCTGCGCGACGAGGAGCCCACGCACTTCGCGGTCGCCTTCGACGTCTCCCGCAAGACCTGGCGGTCCCAGGAGTTCACGGAGTACAAGGCGAACCGCTCCAAGACCCCGGACGAGTTCAAGGGCCAGGTCGAGCTGATCGGCGAGCTCCTCGACGCCATGGGCGCCGCCCGCTTCGCGGTGGACGGCTTCGAGGCGGACGACGTGATCGCCACCCTCGCCACCCAGGCCGAGGCCGAGGGCTTCGAGGTGCTGATCGTCACGGGCGACCGTGACTCCTTCCAGCTGGTCAGCGAGCACACCACGGTGCTGTACCCGACCAAGGGCGTCTCCGAGCTGACCCGCTTCACCCCGGAGAAGGTATTCGAGAAGTACGGGTTGACGCCCGCGCAGTACCCCGACTTCGCGGCCCTGCGCGGCGACCCCTCCGACAACCTCCCCGGCATCCCCGGCGTCGGCGAGAAGACCGCCGCGAAGTGGATCAACCAGTTCGGCTCCTTCGCGGACCTCGTCGAGCGCGTCGAGGAGGTCAAGGGCAAGGCCGGCCAGAACCTCCGCGACCACCTCGAGGCGGTCAAGCTCAACCGCCGGCTCACGGAGCTGGAGCGCCGGGTGGAGCTCCCCAAGGGCGTCACCGACCTGGAGCGGGCCGCCTACGACCGCACGGCCGTCGCGGTGGTCCTGGACACCCTGGAGATCCGCAACCCCTCGCTGCGCGAGCGGCTCTTCGCCGTCGACCCCGGCGCCGAGGAGGCCGAGACCACCCCGGTCAGCACGGAGGGCGTGCAGCTGGACGGCACGGTGCTCGGCACCGGCGAGCTGACCGGCTGGCTCACCGAGCACGGCACCCAGCCCCTCGGTATCGCCACGGTCGACACCTGGGCGCTCGGCACCGGCTCGGTCGCCGAGGTCGCGCTCGCCGCGCCCGGCGGCCCGGCCGCCTGGTTCGACCCCTCCCAGCTGGACGAGGCCGACGAGACGGCCTTCGCGGCCTGGCTCGCCGACGCCGACCGGCCCAAGACCTTCCACAACGCCAAGGGCGCCATGCGGGTCTTCGCCGAGCACGGCTGGATCGTCGAGGGCGTCACCATGGACACCGCGCTCGCCGCCTACCTGGTCAAGCCGGGCCGCCGCTCCTTCGACCTGGACGCGCTGTCCCTGGAGTACCTGCACCGCGAGCTGACCCCTGCCGCCGCTGCCGACGGCCAGCTCGCCTTCGGCGCGGACGAGGGCGCCGAGGCCGAGGCCCTGATGATCCAGGCCCGTGCCGTCCTCGACCTGGGCCAGGCCTTCGAGGGCCGCCTGGAGGAGGTCGGCGCCGCCGATCTCCTGCGCGACATGGAGCTGCCCACCTCCGCGCTGCTCGCCCGTATGGAGCGGCACGGCATCGCGGCCGACCGGGCCCACCTGGAGGCCATGGAGCAGATGTTCGCCGGCGCCGTCCAGCAGGCGGTGAAGGAGGCCCACGCGGCGGCCGGGCACGAGTTCAACCTGGGCTCGCCCAAGCAGCTCCAGGAAGTCCTCTTCGGCGAGCTGGCCCTGCCCAAGACGAAGCGGACGAAGACCGGCTACACCACGGACGCCGACGCCCTCGCCTGGCTCGCCGGCCAGACGGACAACGAGCTGCCGGTGATCATGCTCCGCCACCGCGAGCAGGCCAAGCTCCGCGTCACCGTCGAGGGCCTGATCAAGACGATCGCCGCGGACGGCCGGATCCACACCACCTTCAACCAGACGGTCGCCGCCACCGGCCGGCTGTCCTCGACGGACCCGAACCTGCAGAACATCCCGGTCCGCACCGACGAGGGCCGCGCCATCCGCCGCGGTTTCGTCGTCGGCGAGGGCTTCGAGTCCCTGATGACGGCCGACTACAGCCAGATCGAGCTGCGCGTGATGGCCCACCTCTCCGAGGACGAGGGCCTGATCGAGGCCTTCACCTCGGGCGAGGACCTGCACACCACGGCGGCCTCCCAGGTCTTCGCGGTCGAGCCGACCGCGGTGGACGCCGAGATGCGCCGCAAGATCAAGGCCATGTCGTACGGCCTGGCCTACGGACTGTCCGCCTTCGGCCTCTCCCAGCAGCTGAACATCGAGGCGGCGGAGGCCCGCGCCCTGATGGACGCGTACTTCGAGCGGTTCGGCGGCGTACGGGACTATCTGCGCCGCGCGGTCGACGAGGCCCGGGCGACGGGCTACACGGCGACGCTCTTCGGGCGCCGCCGCTACCTCCCCGACCTCAACAGCGACAACCGCCAGCGTCGTGAGGCGGCGGAGCGGATGGCCCTCAACGCACCCATCCAGGGCACGGCGGCCGACATCGTGAAGATCGCCATGCTCAAGGTGGGCAGCGCGCTGAAGGAGGCCGGACTGGAGTCCCGGATGCTGCTCCAGGTGCACGACGAAGTCGTGCTGGAGATCGCCCCGGGCGAGCGCGCGGCAGCCGAGGAACTCGTCCGCCGCGAGATGGCGAACGCCGTCCACCTCCGCGTCCCGCTGGGCGTCTCGGTGGGCGCGGGCGCGGACTGGGAGTCGGCGGCGCACTAGCAGGCAGGCGGCGAGGCGGGGCGCTCTCGGCCGAGTGCGGAGCCGAGGGCCTGAGGCGAGGGGCGGAGGCGAGGGCCTGAGGCGAGGGCACCCGCCACCCCGCCCTCGCGGAAACCGTCACTCGCGTGGCCCCCGAGAAAGGGCCCCCGCCCTGGACGGTCGCAAGGATGCGGGCATGGGTATACGCACGCTCCTCAGCCGCACGGCACCAGGCGTGGCACTCCCGCCGGCCTCGGCCTTCGCGGCCGACGCCAGCACGCTCCGCGTCCCCGTCCCTCTCACCGCGGCCCTGCGCCACGCGACGGCGGACCTCCGGCAGCGCCTGGCCCGCGGACGGCGGCCGGCCGATCCCGCCGGCGCCGGTTCCGGGTCCGGCGTCACTGGTTCCATCGGCACCGGTGACCTTTCGGCGGTCACCGACCCGCAGACCGTCACCGGCATCGACTGCGTCGGCGACCTGCCCGCCGTGCCCTGCCTCACCGGCCGCACACCCACCACCGGCCCGCACCCGGGCAGCGCCGGCCACCCCGGCAGCGCCGACCGTCCTGGCAACCCCGATTCCCCCGGCACTCCCAAGGCCCCCGCCAGGACCTCACGCCCCTGGGCCGACCGGGCCCGCGGCTATCTGAGCCTCGTCCTCACCCTGCTCCCACGGCCGCGCCCCGCGCACACCACCATCACGGTGTACATCGCGACCACTGAGCCCCTCAGCGAGCGGCCGGACGGCTCTGCTCCGTATCGCCGGCACGGTCAGGACCGCCGGGGTCCGGAACCGGGCGCCGCGCCCTGACCACCACGGCGTACAGCAGCAGCGCCGGGACGAGCCCCGCCCCCGCGCCGAAGCACACCGTCGGAATGATCTCCCACGGCTTCGCGTCCGACCCCCAGTAGGCCCACCACCGCGCCGCCCGCTGCACCGCCCCCAGCAGCGCGAAGCCGCCGATCACGGCACCGGCCGCCCAGCGGTCCCGTGCCGCCAGCACCGGGATCCCCACAGGCTCGCGCGCCGGCGCCCGTCGCAGCGCGCACAGCACGAACACCGCGATCACCACAGCGGCCACCGCCGAACCGCCGTACTGCAGGTACCAGTACAGCGGCGAGCCCGCCACCTCACGGCCCAGCACCGGAAACAGCCGCATCCCCCACCGGTCGAGGTGCGTGAAGGCGTCCCACACGACGTGCGTCAGCGCGCCGAGCACCGCCGACACGTACCACCGCACCACCAGAGAGGGCGTCACACGCGCGCGGGGCGTCCCGCATCGCACCAGGGCCGCCACCCGCCCCTGCCGAGCCCGCGGCAGCAGCGCCACCAGTGGCTCGCGCATCAGCAGCCAGAGCCCCACCAGCGCCCAGGCGATGAGCACATCGACCGTGAACACCCCCGGGAACGCGTGCGTGACGTCACCGAACTCCATCGCCCCGGACAGCACACTCGCCGCGTAGTAGGTCATGTCGGGCGCGAAGGAACCCGCCACGAGGACGGCGGGCACCAGCGGGCCCCGGCCGGTCCCGTCGGTGCGTACGGCGGGCAGTACGGCTGCCGCGTGGCTCAGCGTGAACGGCAACTCTGCTCCTGGTGACGGTCGTTGCCAGCGATCGGACCGCCCAGTATGCGGGATGCCGAACCTCGGCCGCCCGCCACGCTCGCCGCATGACCAACCGGTGAATACCGGGCACGAACGGGTGCCCGAGCAAAGCAAGTTGCCGTAGGGTCGCCAGGGTCACCGTGCCGGGGCGAGAGATATGCCAGTCGGAGGGCAACCACTCGGGCCGGTCGATCGTCACAACAGAGCGAACGCAACAGAAGTGCGCGAACGCAACAGAAGTGCGCGACAGGCAGAGACGGACGCTCGGGCGTCCACGGGAGGGGTTCACTCTATGGCGGCGCAATTCGGCAGGAGGCTGCGCAAGGGGGCGGCAACCACCGCCGTGGCCGCGGTAGCGGTCGCGGCACTGTCCGCCTCCCAGGCTCCGGGCGTGAACGACCACGGCAGACAGACCGCGGCGGACGCCACGCCCTCACCCGACGCGAGCGCTTCCGACGGCAGCGCCACCGGCAACTCGCCGTACTACACGGACCTGCCGCCGCTCAAGAGCCCGAACCCGTCCCCGAGCACCGGAACCGGCCCCGCGGCCCCCGGCGCCAGCGAGGCGGGCATTCCCGCGACCGTCCTCGACGCCTACAAGAAGGCCGAGACCGCGCTGAACGAGGCCAAGCCGGGCTGCAACCTGCCCTGGCAACTCCTGGCCGCCATCGGCAAGGTGGAGTCGGGCCAGGCCCGCGGCGGCCGTGTCAACGCCGACGGCACGACGACCTCGCCCATCCTCGGCCCGCAGCTCGACGGCAACGGCTTCGCCCTCATCAGGGACACCGACGACGGCGCCTACGACGGCAACAGCTCCTACGACCAGGCCGTCGGCCCCATGCAGTTCATCCCGTCCACCTGGGCGTGGGCGGGCCGCGACGGCAACGACGACGGCAAGAAGGACCCCAACAACATCTACGACGCGGCACTCGCCGCGGGCCACTACCTGTGCCGCAACAACTGGGACCTGTCCGACCAGAACGACCTCGACCGGGCGATCCTCAGCTACAACAACTCGCGGGAGTACCTGAACCTGGTCATGCGCTGGGTGGAGTACTACCGCAAGGGCACGCACGAGATCCCCGACGGCACCGGCACGCTGCCCGACAACCGCAGCGACGACGGTGCCGGGGCGAGCACTTCGCCCTCCACGCCGAACACGCCGAACACACCGGACACGCCGGCTCCGGGGGGCTCGAAGCCCAAGCCCAGCCCCAAGCCCGAGAGCCCCGGCGGCGGCTCGACGACCCCGAAGCCGCCCACCGACCCCGGCGGCACCCCGACCACGCCCCCCTCGACGCCTCCCACGAACACCGACACGGTGGACCACCTGGAGGACGCCGGCACCGCGAAGCTCACCGCCATGGCCGGCGACGCGTTCACCAAGCGGATCAGCACCCGCGCCGAGACGAAGGCCGGCAAGGCCGTCGGCAAGGTCAGGGTCCGCTTCACGATCATCGGCAGTACGGACACCACCTTCACCGGCGGCGAGAACGTGGCCACGGTCGCCACCAACAGCTCCGGCGTGGCCGTCGCACCCGCCCTGCAGGCGGGGGAGAAGACGGGCAAGGTCACCGTCCGCGCCACCGTCGTGGGCCGCACGGTCGCCGGCCTCGACTACACCGCCACCGTCACCGAACGCGCCGCCGACGCCCTGGCCCGCACCGGTGACGCCGCGCTGACCTGCCTCCCCGGCGGCGAGTTCGCCGACCAGGTCGAGGTGAAGGCCACGTACAAGGGGGCCGTCGCCGACGGCGTCGCGGCCACGGCCACGCTGATCAAGTCGGCGGACGACCCGACCGCCGCCGACAAGGGCCCCTACTTCAAGGACGCCGACGGCAAGGCCGTCCGCACCCTGAAGGCCCTGAAGACGGACGCGAAGGGTTTGCTGAAGCTGCCCAAGCTGTACGCGGACGACACCACCGGCACGTTCCTGCTCCGCATCAACACCGCGGGCGGAGCGACACTCACCGTCGAACTGACCGTGGCGGCGGCCGAGACGTCCTCGCCGAGCCCGTCCACGAGCCCCTCGGCGAGCCCCGGCGCGTAGCTCTCGAGTAGTACGGACGACGCCCCTTCTTAAGGAGGGGCGTCGTTGTGTGTGCAACGTGTTCTCATCTCCGCCGCGCGTTGCTACGGTGCCGAGAAACCTGACGGTGCATCAGCTCGACGGTGGGGAGGCCCCCGTATGCGCACTCTCGTCGCCGCCGCCACCGGTCTCGCCGTCGCGTTCGCCGTCGTCCTGACGCTGACCGCCCTCGGCTCCCCCTCGGGCGGGACGTCCCCGAAGCCGCTGCTGACGACGGTGCCCGCACACCCCTGACCGCCCGCCCGGGACGGAGGCCCAGATGCGCCGCAAGGCCGCTCTGATCCTGCTCGCCCTCGCCGTGTTCTTCGCGGCACTGTCCCCGCTGCTGCGCTGGTACGCCTTCCCGCGCCTCGCCAAGGTCCCCGCGAACCAGTACCAGGACATGGTCCTGGAGGCTCGCGACGCCACCCTCCTCGACTACGGCACCATGCGGGCGAAGAAGGTCCCCAAGGTCACCATCGTGCAGACCCTCAAGGGCAACGTCGAGGCCTCCGAGAGGATCGAGGAGTCAGCGGGCCGGGACGTGGTCGTCTGGGACGGTCTGTCGTACGTCGTCGGCCCCGACGGCGAGATGGTGTCGAAGATCCCCGAGCGCTACATCTTCGACGCCCACACCCAGGAACCCGTCCACGCCACCGGCGAGTCCGTCGACGGCGACCCGGTGCGCCGCGAGGGCATCGAGTTCAAATGGCCGTTCCTCACGGAGAAACGGGCCTACCAGTACTTCGACGCCCAGGCCCGCGTCACCGCCCCCATCCACTACCAGGACACCCGCACTTTCCGTGGCCTGGAGGTCTACTACTTCGAGCAGACCATCCCCTGGACCAAGGTGAAGATCCCGAAGACGCTGCCCGTGGAGGGCCTCACCCCCGAGTCGGTCGCCCAGACCGGCACGACCCGCTGGTACACCACGGTCCGCAAGTTCTGGGTCGAGCCCCTCACCGGCGCTCCCGTCTACGGCGAGGAGATCCACAAGGAGGAACTGCGCGGCGGCGCCCTCCTCGGCGACCGTGACAAGGTCACCGCGTTCGCCGGCCATGTGAAGATGCGCGAGGACTACATCACGCACACCGTCGACCTGGTGAAGTCCCAGCGCCTGCTCATCCTCCTGATGACGTCCTACCTGCCGTGGGGCTCGCTCACCCTCGGCGTCCTCCTGCTGGCCCTCGCGCTGTACCTGGAGGCCCGCGGCCGCCGCCCCTCCGGCCCGGCCCCGGCAGCGGCGGAGGAGCCGTCACAGGTCAGCGCCTGAGCCGGGCGTTGGTGTACCGGGTCGGCTCGGCACCCGCCGGGTCCTCGGGCCACGGATGCTTCGGATACCGCCCGCGCAGCTCCGCCCGTACGCCCTTGTAGCCGTCCCGCCAGAACGAGGCGAGGTCGGCGGTGACGGCGGCCGGCCGCCCGGCCGGGGACAGCAGATGCACGAGCAGCGGCACCCCGGCGGCCCGGGGCGACTCCTGCAGCCCGAACATCTCCTGCAACTTCACCGCGAGCACGGGCTGCTCGGGCCGGGACCAGTCGATGCGGATCTTCGACCCGCTCGGCACGGCCATCCGCTCCGGGGCCAGCTCGTCGAGCCGCCCGGCCTCCCCGGAGGCCCAGGGCAGCAGCCGGACGAGCGCATGACCGGCATCGATCCGCGCCAGATCGGCCCGCCGCCGCGCCCGGCTCAGCTCCGGCTCCAGCCACTCCTCCACGCGCGCGTGGAGCGCTTCATCGGAGACATCGGGCCAGGGCTCACCGAGGTGCAGCCGCAGAAACGCGAGCCGCTGCCGCAGGACACCGGCATCCGCCGACCACCGCAGCAGCCCGAGCCCATCCCGCCGCAGCCCGTCCAGCAGCGCACCGCGTACGAGCCCGGGATCGGCGTCCTTCAGCGACCGCACCGCCAACTCCACGGCCCCCAGCCGCTCCACCCGCCGCGCCACGACGTCCCCGCCGTCCCAGCACACCTCGTCCCGCTCGTCCAGCAGCGCCCCCGCGGCGAGCCGGGCGATGTCCTCATCGACCACGGCGCCCGACTGCACACGCGCGTGCCCCTTGCCGACGGGCCGGTCAGCCACGGCGACGGCCACCCAGCCGGCCCCTCGCAGCCCGCTGCCCTCCCCGACCTCGGCCCGGGTCCCGGACACCATGAGGCACGACCCACCGTCGGCCCTGGCAACGCGCTCGGGATAGGCGAGAGCGGCAACGAGCCCGACCTGCCGGTCCTCCGAGGCGTCTTGCGGCCAGTTACGGGTGGGTCGTCGGGAAATCTCAGAACCGACGGCCCGCAGTCGCCGAACCTCGCGACGCCACCGCGTGGCATAGGCGTCACCCTCACGCCGAGCACGACGCAACGCACCCGCTAGATCCTCGCCGTACTCCCGGGGCGCCTCCTCACTCAGCAAGGCGACCACCTCCGAGGCCCGGTCGACCCCCACGAACGGCACGGAGTCGAGCAATGCCCGCCCCAGCCGCGGATGCAGCCCCAGCCGAGACAGGGCGACTCCCCGCTCAGTCGCCCGCCCGGCGGAGTCGACGGCCCCGACAACGCCCAGCACCTCCCGCGCCGCCGCCATACCCCCGGAGGGCGGCGCATCGAGCAATGCCAGCCCCGAAGCGTCAGGATCCCCCCAGCACGCCACCTGAAGCGCGAACGCCGTCAGGTCGGCCACCTTTATCTCCGGAGACGGGAAACGCGGCAGCCGCGCGTCCTCGGCCTCCGCCCAGCAGCGGTACACCGCCCCGGGTGCCTCACGCCCGGCCCGCCCGGCCCGCTGCCGCCCGGCCGCCTGCGACGCCCGTACCGTCGTCAGCGCGCTCAACCCGCGCGCGTGGTCGACGCGCGGCTCACGCGCCAGCCCCGAGTCCACGACGACCCGCACACCCGGCACCGTCAACGACGACTCCGCCACGGACGTGGCCAGCACGATCCGCCGCCGTTCACCCGGGGCGAGCACCGCGTCCTGCACGGCGGCCGGCGCCCGCCCGTGCACCTGGAGCACATCGATGTCCCCAAGGCCCCCGAGCTGCCCGGCCACCCGGGCGATCTCGCCCACGCCCGGCAGAAAACACAGCACGTCCCCGTCCCGCTCGGCCAGGGCCCGCCGCACCACCGACGCCACATGCGTCAGCAGCGCCGGATCGACACGCATCCCGTGCGGCGGCCGTACGGGCCGCACCGGCGGCGTCCACACCACCTCCACCGGATACGCCGCCCCCTGGGCCTCCACCACCGGCGCGTCGCCCAGCAGCGCGGCCCACCCCCGCGCGTCGGTCGTCGCCGAGGCGGCCACCAGCCGCAGCTCGGGCCGCAGCGTCTGCCGCACGTCCCACAGGAACGCCGCCGCCGTGTCCGCGTCCAGATGACGCTCGTGGCACTCGTCGAGCACCACCACGTCGACACCGGTCAGCTCCTGGTCCCGCTGCAACCGCTGCACCAGCACACCGGTCGTGACGACCTCCACGCGCGTGTGCCGCCCGACGACGCGTTCCCCGCGCACGGTGTAGCCGACGCTCCCGCCGGGCTTCTCGCCCAGCAGCCATGCCATCCGCCGCGCCGCCGCCCGGGCCGCGATCCGCCGCGGCTCGGCCACGATCACCCGCCGCTCGGGGCCCTGGCCGAGCAGCCCCGCCAGTGCCAGCGGCACCAGGGTCGTCTTGCCTGTGCCGGGCGGCGCCACGAGGACGGCGGTGCCGTGGCCCCGCAAGGCGTCGTTCAGACCGGGCAGGGCACCACGTACCGGCAGGGCGTCCAGAGCGTCGTAGCGGATCACGCACTCAGTCTCGTACGCACACGAAGATCGCCGTCCCCGGGATCAGGTTCCCGCGCAGCGGCGACCACCCGCCCCACTCGGACGTGTTCCAGGCCGGCCACTCCGGCTCCACAAGGTCCACCAGGCGGAAGCCCGACGCCGCGACGTCCCGGACCCGGTCGCCGAGCGTCCGGTGGTGCTCGACGTAGACCGCGCGGCCCTCCTCGTCCTGCTCGACATAGGGCGTGCGGTCGAAGTAGGAACCCGACACCGACAGCCCCTCCGGCCCCGGCTCGTCCGGGAAGGCCCAGCGGATCGGATGCGTCACCGAGAAGACGAGCCGTCCCCCGGGCCGCAGCACCCGGCGCACCTCACGCAGGACCAGACGCGGGTCGGCGACGAAGGGCAGCGCCCCGTACGCCGAGCAGACCAGGTCGAACGAACCGTCCGCGAAGGGCAGCGCACCGGCGTCGGCGCACACCAGGGGGAACGGTCCGCCGATGCGCAGCGCGTGCTGCAACTGCCGGTGCGAGATGTCCAGGGCGACCGGCCGGGCACCCTGGCCGGCCAGCCAGCGCGCGCACTGTGCCGCGCCCGCGCCGATCTCCAGGACGTCCTTGCCCTTCAGATCCTCCGGCGGGCCGAGCAGCTCGGCCTCGACCTCGTCGAGGCCCTCGGGCCCCCACACGAACCGGTCGTCGCCGAGGAATGTGCCGTGCTCGACCTGGTACTCGTCCGCGTTACGGTCCCACCAGCCGCGATTGGCGCGGGAGCTCTCCGTGGCCCCGGCGGCACGCCGGGTCGCCTCGGGTTCGGACGCTTCGGACTCTTGGATGATCGGCTCCCTCGTCGTACTCTTCCGTCCAGCCTGCTCCGGTGGCTTCACGAAGGGGTCCCGTATGGCCCACGTGGCCTCGGAAGACTGAACTTGTGCCGGTTATGCGGCGATCCGCCCCGGGTGGGCGGCTTCGCGCATTGACCCTGCCCGGCTGCCCCCGTATGCTACAAGTTGCGCTGCGAGCCTGCGCACCTCAGACGTAGCAGGTTGCGCTCGCATCTGTATGTATGTCCCCTCGGTTGTCGAGGCGCCACCCTTTGTACGTGTGGCGCTTCCTAGGCTGTCCGGCTTCTGCAGAGCGAAACGGGCTCCGGCGTAGCAGTACCTACGACTTCAATGTCCGTACCGGAGCCCTTTCCCACATGACGAGCAGCACCGAGACCACCGCAACGACCCCGCAGGTTGCGGTCAACGACATCGGTAACGAGGAAGCCTTCCTCGCCGCGATCGACGAGACGATCAAGTACTTCAACGACGGCGACATCGTCGACGGCGTCATCGTGAAGGTCGACCGGGACGAGGTCCTGCTCGACATCGGTTACAAGACCGAAGGCGTTATCCCGAGCCGCGAGCTCTCGATCAAGCACGACGTCGACCCCAACGAGGTCGTCGCCGTCGGTGACGAGATCGAGGCCCTTGTTCTCCAGAAGGAGGACAAGGAAGGCCGCCTGATCCTCTCGAAGAAGCGCGCCCAGTACGAGCGTGCCTGGGGCACCATCGAGAAGATCAAGGAAGAGGACGGGATCGTCACCGGTACCGTCATCGAGGTCGTCAAGGGTGGTCTCATCCTCGACATCGGCCTCCGTGGCTTCCTCCCGGCCTCCCTGGTCGAGATGCGCCGCGTTCGCGACCTCCAGCCCTACGTGGGCAAGGAGCTCGAGGCCAAGATCATCGAGCTGGACAAGAACCGTAACAACGTGGTCCTGTCCCGCCGTGCCTGGCTGGAGCAGACCCAGTCCGAGGTCCGCCAGACGTTCCTCACGACCCTCCAGAAGGGTCAGGTCCGTTCCGGCGTCGTCTCCTCGATCGTCAACTTCGGTGCCTTCGTGGACCTGGGTGGCGTCGACGGTCTGGTCCACGTCTCCGAGCTCTCCTGGAAGCACATCGACCACCCCTCCGAGGTTGTCGAGGTCGGCCAGGAGGTCACCGTCGAGGTTCTCGACGTCGACATGGACCGCGAGCGTGTCTCCCTGTCGCTGAAGGCGACCCAGGAAGACCCGTGGCAGCAGTTCGCCCGCACCCACCAGATCGGCCAGGTCGTGCCCGGCAAGGTCACGAAGCTGGTTCCGTTCGGTGCGTTCGTCCGCGTGGACGAGGGCATCGAGGGTCTGGTCCACATCTCCGAGCTGGCCGAGCGCCACGTGGAGATCCCGGAGCAGGTCGTCCAGGTCAACGACGAGATCTTCGTCAAGGTCATCGACATCGACCTCGAGCGTCGCCGCATCAGCCTCTCGCTGAAGCAGGCCAACGAGGCCTTCGGTGCCGACCCGGCCACGGTCGAGTTCGACCCGACCCTGTACGGCATGGCCGCGTCCTACGACGACCAGGGCAACTACATCTACCCCGAGGGCTTCGACCCCGAGACCAACGACTGGCTCGAGGGCTACGAGACCCAGCGCGAGGCGTGGGAGGGCCAGTACGCCGAGGCGCAGACGCGCTTCGAGCAGCACCAGGCCCAGGTCATCAAGTCCCGCGAGGCCGACGCCGCTGCTGCGGCCGAGGGCGGCGACGCCGCGGGTGCGGCTCCGGCCGCGAGCGGTGGCGGTGGCGGTTCGTACTCCTCCGAGGGTGCGGACAACTCCGGTGCGCTGGCTTCGGACGAGGCGCTTGCCGCGCTGCGCGAGAAGCTGGCCGGTGGGCAGAGCTGAACGCCCACTGAGCTGTAGCTCCTGACTGAGGGCCCGCACCTTTCGAGGTGCGGGCCCTCAGCGTGTCGGGGCCGTCGTTCGGCTGCGGGCCGGTGGGGGCTTGTCGCGCAGTTTCCCCGCGGCCCTTCAGGGCGTTGTCCCCTCTGGCAAGATCAGAAGTCCCCTCCTCGGGAATGCCCGCCCCTGTAAGGGCGTTGTGCCGTATGAACACGAGGAGGAGCGGTCACTGTGCTTGATCCGCAGGGTTTGTACGCATGGGAGCCGAAGGGGCTGGCTGTCGTCGACATGGCGCTCGCCCAGGAGTCGGCCGGTCTTGTCATGCTCTACCACTTCGACGGATACATCGACGCGGGGGAGGCGGGCGACCAGATCGTCGACCGGCTGCTCGACTCGCTGCCCCACCAGGTCGTCGCCCGCTTCGACCACGACCGGCTCGTGGACTACCGAGCCCGCCGCCCGCTGCTGACGTTCAAGCGCGACCGCTGGAGCGACTACGAGGACCCCGCCCTCGAGGTGCGGCTCGTTCAGGACGCCACCGGAGCGCCGTTCCTGCTGTTGTCCGGCCCCGAGCCGGACGTGGAGTGGGAGCGCTTCGCCGCGGCCGTGAAGCAGATCGTGGAGCGGCTCGGCGTCCGCCTGTCCGTGAACTTCCACGGCATCCCCATGGGCGTCCCGCACACCCGGCCCGTGGGCCTCACCCCGCACGGCAACCGCACCGACCTGGTTCCGGGCCATCGCAGCCCGTTCGAGGAGGCGCAGGTGCCCGGCAGTGCCGAGTCCCTCATCGAGTACCGCCTGCTCCAGGCGGGGCACGACGTCCTCGGTGTCGCCGCCCATGTCCCGCACTACATCGCCCGCTCGCCGTACCCGGACGCGGCCCTGACGGTTCTGGAGGCCATCACGGCGGCGACCGGACTGGTGCTGCCCGGTATCGCCCACGCCCTGCGCTCCGACGCCCACCGCACCCAGACGGAGATCGACCGGCAGATCCGCGAGGGCGACGACGACCTCACCGCCCTCGTCGAGGGCCTTGAGCACCAGTACGACGCCGTCGCGGGCGCCGAGACCCGCGGCAACATGCTCGCCGAGCCGGTGGACATCCCGTCGGCCGACGAGATCGGCAAGGAATTCGAACGCTTCCTGGCGGAGCGAGAGGGCGACACCTGACCGGACGGCCGGCGGCGGGAGCCGGTCCTGCCCGATGTGCTGTCAGTGGCAGGACCTAAGCTGTCGGTCATGCTGAAGGTGGGCCTGACCGGCGGCATCGGTGCCGGCAAGAGTGAGGTGTCACGGCTGCTCGTCGCATGCGGGGCCGTGCTGATCGACGCGGACCGCATCGCGCGGGAGGTCGTCGCGCCGGGGACCCCGGGTCTCGCCGCGGTCGTGGAGGCCTTCGGCGAGCAGGTGCTCGCCCCCGACGGCAGTCTTGACCGCCCCAAGCTGGGCTCCATCGTCTTCGCCGACCCGGCGAGGCTCGCCACCCTCAACTCGATCGTGCACCCACTGGTGGGCGCCCGCTCCCGCGAGCTGGAGGAGGCCGCCGCCGAGGACGCGGTCGTCGTCCACGACGTCCCGCTCCTCACCGAGAACGGCCTCGCACCGCTGTACGACCTCGTCATCGTCGTCGACGCGGCCCCCGAGACCCAACTCGACCGGCTCGTACGGCTGCGCGGCATGACCGAGGAGGACGCACGGGCGCGGATGGCCGCCCAGGCGACGCGCGAGCAGCGCCGGGAGATCGCGGACGTCGTCGTCGACAACGACGTCCCGCTGGAGGAGCTGGAGCGCCGCGTGAAGGATGTGTGGGCCGAGCTGGCGCGCAGGTCCCACGCGTCCCGGCCGGACCCTCAGGGCCGGCCCGCCCCTCAGGAATAGGGGCACCCCGAGGGGGCGTTGAATCTTTCCAGTGAGGGAAGGACTCTGCCGTGCCCGAGACCAGCGGTTCCACCGGACGTACCCCGGAGACGCACGTCATCGACTTCCGCGCCGCCGAGCAACTGCTCGCCGCGCGGGATCCGCGGGGCGCGGTGAAGCTGCTCGACGGAGTCATCGCCGCGCACCCGGAGAACACCGCCGCGCGACTGCTGCGCGCCCGTGCCTTCTTCGCGGCGGCGCAGCTGCGGCCGGCCGAGCTCGAGTTCTCGATCGTCCTGGAGCGTGAGCCGGACAACGCGTTCGCGCACTTCGCGCTCGCCCGCACCTATGAGCGGCAGAACCGCCCCGACCAGGCGAAACGCCATTTCCGCCTGGCGGCCGCGCTGGACCCGAACCCGCAGTTCCAGAAGGCCGCGCGCTTCGACTCGTGAGCGGCCGTTCCGGTCTGTCTCGTCCGCCTCGTCCGCCTCGTCTGTCTCGTCCGTCTCAGGGGTGGTCCTCGGGCGGCCGGTAGGGCGGGATGTCGGGGCCCGGCTGCCAGTGCGGGCCCTGGCGGATGTGCCTGAGGACGACGGCCAGGTCGATCGTGACGATCAGCAGCAGCACACCGCAGGCGATGGCCCAGCCGGGCCGCCCGGCGAGCGTGAAGGCGACCGTCCCGAAGAGTGCCCAGACCAGCCCCCACACACTCAGCCAGAAGCGCGCCCGCAGGGCACTGCGCGCGGTCGACGGTTCACTGCCTGTACGCATCGCGATCTCCACTCCTGCTTGCAACGTACTCTCCGCCGCGGATGCGGACCACCAGGAAAGCCGCTGCCCGCGCGGGCCGAAGCCGGGCCCCGTGCGGGACAACGTTCACCCGGTCGGGTGAAGGCGGCCGGGAGAGGAACTGGCGTGCGGGTGTGGCCCGTTGGACCGGCATGGAGATGAAATTGCGTGAGGGGTACGAGGGGACTGGACCCGGGGCCATCACCCCGGACGGCTGCGCGGTGGAGCTCTACTCGCGACTGCCCCTGGGGGACGAACCGGACATCATCGCCGCGGCGGTGCCCGAGAAGGCGCGCATCCTGGAGCTGGGCAGCGGGGTCGGGCGCATGACTCATGGACTGCTGGAGCGCGGGTTCACGGTGACGGCGGTCGACGAGTCCGCCGAGATGCTGGAGCGCGTGCGCGGGGCGCGGACGATATGCAGCCCCATCGAGGACCTGGATCTGGGCGAGACGTTCGACGTGGTGCTGCTCGCGTCGTTCCTCGTGCACGCGGGGGACGTCGAGGTGCGGCGTGGCCTACTGCGGACCTGTGTGCGCCATGTCGCTGAGGGCGGCAGCGTGCTGATCCAGCGAGAGGGCGCGGACTACCACACGAATCTGCCGCGCGAGCGCGTGGACCCCAGCGGCTTCACCGTGCGGATCGTGTCGGCGGAGCCGGTCGGCGACGGGGTCAACTCGGTGCGCGCGGAGTACGAGTTCCCGGACGCGGTCTGGACACAGACGTTCCGCGCACGACCGCTGACCGAGGAGCAGTTCGAGGAGGCGCTGGAGGAGGCGGGCCTGAAGGTGGACCGGTATCTGACGGACGATGGGATATGGGTGAGGGCGGTGCGAGCGGCTTAGGAGCCGGGGGTGCTTGAGAGGGCGAACGGGGCGGAGGCGCCCGGACGTCTGATCGGCTACGACACCGTCTCCACGTCCCTGGCACTGCGCGGAGACGCCGAGTTGCGCGAGCTGGTGGACGCGGCCGTGCCGCTGGGCACCGGCATCGGAGGGAAGTCGGCCCGGCTGGACGTGTCCGGTACGCCGGTCTTCGTGAAGCGGGTGCCCCTGACGGACCTGGAGCGGCAGCCGGAGCATGTCCGGTCCACGGCCAATGTGTTCGGGCTGCCGATGGTCTGCCAGTACGGCGTCGGCGGGCCCGGGTTCGGGGCGTGGCGGGAGGTCGCCGTCCACACCATGACCACGAACTGGGTGCTCTCCGGGCAGTTCCAGGGCTTTCCCCTGATGTACAACTGGCGCGTCCTGCCGGACGAGGCACCCGGCCTGCCGGAGGAACTCGCCGATGTGGACAAGGCCGTGGACTACTGGGGAGGCAGCGCGGAAGTACGGCGGCGTATCGAGGCCCTGCGAGAGTCCTCGGCGAGTGTCGCACTGTTCCTCGAGTACGTCCCCCAGACGCTCCACACATGGCTGACGGATCAGGTGCGAGCCGGCGACGAGGCGCTCGACCGGGCGTGTTCCCTGGTGGAGAAGGAGCTGCGGGCCGGCACGTCCTTCATGAACAGCCGCGGGCTGCTCCACTTCGACGCCCACTTCGAGAACATCCTGACCGACGGCCGGCGCCTGTACTTCGCCGACTACGGCCTCGCCCTGTCCACCCGCTTCGACCTCTCGCGCACCGAGGCCGGCTTCCACGACCGGCACAGCACCTACGACCGCTGCTACACGGCCGGCTTCCTGGTGAACTGGCTGATCACCGCCCTGTGCGCGGGCGACTGGGAGGAACGTGGAGCACTGATACAGGCATGGGCCGAAGGGCGACAGCCCACCCGCGTACCACCAGGGACCGCGGAGATCCTCAGGCGCAACGCCCCGGTCGCCGCCGTGATGACGGACTTCTACCGTCGAGTCGAGGGGGTGAGCAGGACGACGCCCTACCCGGCGGAGAGGCTCCGGCGGCTCTGCCCGTGACGGGCGGCGTCGAGCGGGCTTCGGGGTGAAGTCGAGCTGGGGGCGCGGAAATTCCGCTGGGTGGCGATGAGTTCGAGGGCGAGCGGCGGTCTACCTCTTCGACACCACCACGGACCGCTTCCACAGGAGACCTTCATGTCCGAGACCACCGCTCCCGTCACCGCCGCTCCCGTCACCGCCGCCTCCGCCCCTGCCAGCGTCGTCGTAGCCGAGTCCGCGACCGCACGGGGGCGGCGTGCCCGGATCGCCCTGCGCGGCCTTCAGGTGCTGCTCGCCCTCTTCTACGCGATCCCGAGCGCCCTGCCCAAGCTGATCGCGCACCCGTCCGCCGCCGAGTCCTTCGAGAAGCTCGGCTGGGGCAGCGCGGGGATGTACACCATCGGGGCGCTCGAACTGGCCGGAGCGGTCGCCCTGTTGATCCCCGTGCTCCAGTCGGTGGCGGGAGTGGCGCTGAGCGCGTTGATGGTGGGCGCGTTCGTCGTGCAGATAGCCGTCTTCGACGGGCAGTACGCGGCGACGCCGCTCATCCTGATCGTGCCGCTCGCCCTCATCGCCTGGGCGCGGCGGGGGCACAACGCGGATCTGATGCGACTGCTGCGGCGACGGGCGTGACCGGGTGACACCGGGTCGAGTGCGACGCGGCGGCGTCCGGGAGGGCCGAGGGGCTCGTCCCGGGCGTCGCTGTCGTGTGCTGTGGCTTGTCGTGTCCGCTCGGGAGCGGACCATCGGGGCTTGGTTCAGGGGGAGTTGGGCCGTCGGAGCCGGGTCCACCGGGGCCGTGTTCCTGGAGCCCCTGTCCGTCGCGGCGGGCTCCTCACGGCGTGGGTCGGCCGATGTCGCTGCCGAGCCCGTCGCCGTCGCCGGGGCCCGGCAGGCCGCGCAGGCGTTCCATTTCGCGGCGGTCCCGCTTAGTCGGGCGGCCCGCGCCGCGGTCACGGATGCCGGCCGGGGCGACGGCCTCGCGGGGCGGGGGCGGCGGGGAGTTGTCGATGAAGCACTGGGCGGCCACGGGGGCGCCGACCCGCTTGCGGATCAGCCGCGTGACGACGACCACTCGCTCCCGGCCTTCGTGCCGCAGGCGTACCTCGTCGCCGACGCGCACGGCGTGTGCGGGTTTCACACGGTCGCCGTTGACGCGGACGTGACCGCCGCGGCAGGCGGTGGCTCCCATGGAACGGGTCTTGACGAGACGTACGGACCAGATCCAGCTGTCGACGCGGACGGTCTCGCCGCTCTGCGGTCCGGCCGCGTCGGCGGCGGCGATCGCCTCGGCGACCTTCGGGTCGAGGGCCTTCGCCTCGCCGTCGCCGGAGCTGTTCGCCGCACCTTGTGAAGCCATGTCCCCGACCTTAGTCCTCCGAGTGGTCCGATCGAGCGGGGAATCGGCCCCCGACCGCATCTACAAAACAAGTTTTGCAAAATGTCTTTTGCTGAATGGCCGCGGCGGCCTACCCTCCCCGGCATGGACAGCGACGAGCACAAGCGCGTACTCGACCCTGAGCACGACACCGCCGCCCTGAAGGCCCTCACCCACCCCCTGCGTATTCGGCTGCTCGGGCTGCTGCGGCAGGACGGGCCCGCCACGGCCAGTGAACTCGCCGCCCGGACGGGGGAGTCGTCGGCGTCGGCCAGCTATCACCTGCGGGTGCTGGCGAAGTACGCCTTCATCGCCGAGGCCGAGCATCGTGACGGTCGGGAGCGGCGCTGGCGGGCGCTGCACACCGTCACGTCCTGGAGCAACGAGGCGATGGAGTCCTCCGAGGAGGGCCGGGCCTTCGTCAGCTTGGCGCGGCGACGGCAGTTGGAGCACCTGGAGTCGTCCCTCGCCCGGCACGACGCAGACATGGCGGCCGGGCGGCTCGGCCAGGAGTGGGTGGAGCCGTCCGGGATCAGCGACCTCATGCTCCGGCTGACGGCCGGGTCGCTCGCCGAGCTCTGGGACACGATCGCCGGGAAGCTGGAGGAGCTGACGGCCCGGGACGCGGACGACCCGCGCGCCGAACGCGTAGTGCTCCTCACCGCAGGCCTGCCGCTCGCCTCGCGCGACCGCGAGGACGGCGACCACGACGGCACCGGCCACCAGGGCATCTCATGACGTACCGCACGGACATGAGGCACCGTGCGGACGAGGCGCCCGGTATACGGGCCGTTCGCCGCAGTTATGTCACCGTCTGCGTCCTCCTATGGCTGCCGCCGGGCCTAGCCCTCGCCTCGATGGTCCTGCTGCTCAGCGAGCGCGGTATGTCCCTGGCCGCGATCGCGGGGCTCTTCGCCGCCCACTCCCTGACCGTGGCCGCGCTGGAGCTGCCGACGGGCGGTCTCTCCGACGTCCTCGGGCGGCGGCCGGTCCTGGTCACGGCCGGTGTGCTCAACATGATCGCCTGCTGTCTGGTCGGCCTCGGCACCACCGTCTGGGTGCTCGCCGCCGGCATGGTCCTCATGGGGGTGTCCCGCGCGCTGGCCAGCGGTACCGCCGAGGCCTGGTACGTCGACACCGTCCAGGCGAGTGCGGGACCCGGCGCCGAGCTGCGGACGGGACTGGCCCGGGGCGGCACCGCGACCTCCGCCGCGCTCGCGGTCGGCCTGCTGCTCGGCGGTGCCCTGCCTTGGCTGCTCGGCACGGGCACGGGCACGGGCACCGGCCCCGGTGCCGAGCTGAGCGAAGCGACGTCCGGGGTGGTGCTGCCCCTGTCCGTTCCCCTGCTGCTGGGAGCCGCCGTCAGGGTCGTGCTCGTCTGCTATGTGCTGGCCGTCCTGCGGGAGCCGCCGCGACCCCGGGCCACCCTGCGTTCTGTGCTGCGCGGCGTCCCGGTCACCGTCCTGGACGGGCTGCGGCTGGGCGGACGGGATGCGCTGGTCCGCCGGGTCATGCTCAGCGCGGCCGCCGTCGGAGGCGCCCTGGGCGTCGTCGAGTTGCTCGTACCCGGCCGTACAGTCGAGCTGACCGGGGCGAGCGACTCCGGGCCACTGGCCTATGCGGCCCTCGCCTGCGCGGGCTTCGTCTGCTGCGGCGTCGGCAGCCACCTCGCCCCGTTCGCCGCCCGGGTCGCGGGCGGCGGCGAGCGGGCCGTGCTGATCTGTCTCGGCACCGGGGTGGTCGGCGTGCTGCTGCTCGCGGTCACCGCGTCCTCCACCCATCTGCTCGCCACAACCGTCGCCGTCACAGGCTTCTGCGTCTTCTACGTCGGCATCGGCGCCGTGACCCCGAACCAGAACGACCTGCTGCACCGCCGCGTCCCCGGCGAGCGCCGCGCCACCGCTCTGTCCGTCCAGTCCCTCGCCCAGCAACTGGCCGGCGCGTTCACCGGCCTGGTTGTCGGGGTGATGCGGCCGGGCCCGCTGCCCTGGCTGCTGACGAGTGCCGTGCTGCTGTCCGGGGCGCTGCTGTGGCTCCGCCGCGGCGAGGGGCGGGCCGCGCAGGTCACCGCCACCCGCCCCGCCCCTACCGTGGAGTGATGGACACCAGCGGTCTTCCCCTCCTCGACCTGCGCATCGCGGACTGCCGGGCCTGCCCGCGGCTGGTCTCCTGGCGTGAGGAGGTGGCCCGTGCCAAGCGGGCCGCCTACGCGGACTGGACGTACTGGGGCCGGCCGGTGCCCGGGTTCGGTCCCGCGGACGCCCGGCTGCTGATCGTGGGGCTCGCCCCCGCCGCCCACGGCGGCAACCGCACCGGGCGGATGTTCACAGGCGACCGCTCGGGGGACGTCCTGTACGAGGCGCTGTACGACGTCGGCCTCGCCTCCCAGCCCACCGCCGAGCACGCTCACGACGGCCTGGAGCTGTACGGCGTACGTGTCACCTCGCCCGTGCACTGCGCCCCGCCTGCCAACAAGCCCACCCCCGAGGAGCGGGACACCTGCCGTCCCTGGCTCGTGCGGGAACTGGGGCTGCTGCGTCCGACGCTGCGGGCCGTCGTCGTGCTCGGCGCCTTCGGCTGGCAGGCCGCGCTGCCGGCGTTCGCCGAGGCGGGCTGGTCCGTGCCCCGGCCCCGCCCCGCCTTCGGCCACGGGGCCCGTTACGTCCTCGACGGCCTGGAGGTCTTCGGCTGCTTCCACGTCAGCCAGCGCAACACCTTCACCGGCCGCCTCACCCCCGGGATGCTGCGCGACGTACTGCGCACTGCGGCGCGGGCGGCCGAGCTGCCGACGGCCGACTAGGCGGACCCTGCCGACCAGACCGACCCTAGGGGGCCTCCTCCCCGAACAGGTGCCGCACCGTCGACCGGTAATTGGTCCGTACGTGCCTGAGCGCGTGCGCGCGGGCCCGGTCCGGGTCGCCCGAGGCGATCGCCTCGTACAGCTCGCGGTGCTCGACGAGGAGCTGGGGCCACTCCTCGTTGCGCCGGGTCATCCAGCGCAGCCGGCCGGCGACGGGTTCCAGGGCCTCCGTCAGCAGGCTGTTGCCCGCCATCGCCATGATGCGGTCGTGCAGGCGGCTGTTGACGTCCGTGATCACCTCGGCGTCCTCGGCCCGGGTCGCGGCGGCGGCGCGGTCGAGGAGTTCCTGGACCTCGGCCAGGTCCTCCGGGGTCGCGCGGGACGCGGCGAGTCCGGCGGCGTAGACCTCCAGGGCTTCTCGCAGTTCGAACAGTTCCTTGACGTCGGTGGGGGTGAGGCGGCGTACTACCGTGCGTCGGGGTGTCTCGAAGTGGACGAAGCCCTCTGCGACCAGGGCCCGGATCGCCTCCCGGACCGGAACGCGCGAGACACCGAACCGCTCCGCCAGTTCGCGTTCCACCAGGCGGTCGCCGGGACGGAGGCTGCCCGCGATGATCTCCTGGCGCAGATCGGCCGTGACGCGCTCGCGGACCGCTCCGAGGGGTTCGATCTTCGTCATGGAGCCCATCTTCGTCGACGCGAGGTGTCTTTTACGCAGCGTTAACAAGAGCGACATCGGTCAGAACGGTTGACGGGGAGACCATGGCGCAGTTTGGTATACCAAACACCTCGCAGGGTGGCCCCCCGTCCTGCGGAGCAGTCCTCCGTCGTCCCCTTGCTCGTGGAGGCCCCCGTGTCCCTCGCCGACCGTGCCGCAGAGACCGGCACCCCAGCGTTCGTCCCCGATCCCCGGCTCACCAACGAAGACCTCGCGCCCGCGAAGAAGCGCAACTGGAAGGTCTTCGACCTCTTCGCCATGTGGATGTCCGACGTCCACAACCTCGGCAACTACACCTTCGCCGCCGGACTGCTCTTCCTCGGCATGAACGTCTGGCAGATCTTCACATCGCTGCTCGTCGGCTTCGTGATCATCTACATCGGCATGAACTGGATGGGGAAGATCGGGCAGCGCCACGGCGTCCCCTTCCCGGTCGTCAGCCGGATCGCCTTCGGCATCTGGGGCGCCAACATCCCGGCGCTGATCAGGGCCGTGATCGCCATCATGTGGTACGGCATCCAGACCTACCTGGCCTCAGTCGCCGTCAACGTGATGCTGCTGGCGGCCTGGCCGAGCCTGGAGTCGTGGACGCACAACTCCTTCCTGGGGCTCGACGCACTCGGCTGGGTCTCCTTCATCGCCCTGTGGCTGGTGCAGGCGGCGATCATCAGCCGGGGCATGGAATCGGTCCGCAAGTTCCAGGACTTCTGCGGCCCGGCGATCTGGCTCGTGATGATCGCGCTGGCGGGGTGGATCCTCTACAAGGCCGGCTGGACGATCTCGCTGACCTCCACCCCGCACCCGGTGTCCGTGGGCGAGCAGTGGCGGCAGTGGTTCGGCGCGATCGGCCTGGTCCTCGCCACGTACGGCACGCTGATGCTCAACTTCTGCGACTTCTCCCGCTTCGCCCCCGACTACAAGTCCGTCAAGCGCGGCAACTTCTGGGGCCTGCCGATCAACTCCACGGCCTTCGTGATCGTCTCGGTCATCGTCACCGCGGGCGCCTTCGAGGTCCTCGGCAAGGAGATCACCGACCCGGCCTACCTGGTCGCCGAGATCGGCAACACCTGGGTGCTGGTGCTGGGCGCGCTGACGTTCGCCATCGCCACCATGGGCGTCAACATCGTCGCCAACTTCGTCTCACCGGCGTACGACCTCGCCAACGTCTGGCCGCAGAAGATCACCTTCAAGATCGGGGGCATGATCAGCACGGTCGCGGCCCTGCTCGTCACCCCCTGGAACCTCTTCTCCAACCCGACCGTCGTGAACTACTTCCTCGGCGGCCTCGGCGCCTTCCTCGGTCCGCTGTTCGGCGTGATCATGGTCGACTACTACTGGGTCAAGCGCGGCCGGGTGAACGTGGACGAACTGTTCGACGCCACCCCCGGCTCCCCGTACCACTACCGCAAGGGCTTCAACCCGAAGGCGCTGTGGGCGTTCCTGCCCGCGGCCGGTGTCGCCGCCGTCCTCGCGCTGGTGAAGACCTTCAGCGATGTGGCGCCGTACTCCTGGTTCATCGGCACGGCACTCGCGGCCGGGCTGTACGTGGTCCTGTGCCGTAGCGAACGCACTGCCGAACCCACCGCCGAGCGCTCTGCCATGGAGGTCTGAGAGACGTGCGGATCGTCGTCACCAACTGCAACACCACGCAGGAGATGACCGAGGAGATCGTACGAGGTGCCCGGGCCGCCGCAGGCCCGGGCACCACCGTGACCGGACTGACCCCCGACTGGGGGCCCGAGTCCGCGGAGGGCTGGCTCGACAGCTATCTGTCCGCCGCGGCCGTCCTGGACACGCTGCGGACCTACGACGGGCCGCCGTACGACGCCGTGGTCATGGCCGGCTTCGGGGAGCACGGGCGGGAGGGTGTGCGGGAGCTGGTGGACGTACCGGTCGTCGACATCACCGAGGCCGCCGCGCATCTCGCCTGTCTGCTGGGCCGCCGCTACGGGATCGTCACCACACTGGAGCGCTCGCGCGGCCAGATCGAGGACAGCCTGGAGACGGCCGGCGTGGCGCGGAACTGCGCCGCGGTCGTCGGCACGGGCCTGAATGTGCTCGACCTCGGCGACGACGAGCGCACGGAGACGGCGTTCCTCGCCGCCGCCGAACGGGCCTGCGCCGCCGGGGCCGAGGTGCTGGTGCTGGGCTGCGCCGGGATGACCGGCTTGCAGCGGGCGGTCGGGGAGAAGCTGGGCCTGCCCGTCGTCGACGGGGTCGCCGCGGCGGTCAAACTCGCGGAGTCGCTGGTGGCACTGGGACTGACGACCAGTCGGGTGGGGAGCTACGCCGAGGCGCTGCCGAAGCGGAGGGTGTGGGGGAGGCCCGAACGGCGGTAGCTCATGAAGTGCCGTCGAGGGTGACGTCGTCGCCATGGGCCCCGTAGAACGCCACCTGGCGGGCCATGACCTCCCGCATCGACGTGCCGCGCGGGATGCCGTACACCGTGCCGGGGAAGTCCAGCGCCTCCTGGATCTGCCACAGTTCGTCGTGCTCGCCGGGGGCGAAGAGCCGGGCCCGGGGTGCTCCCGCCGCGATCCAGCCGATGGGCAGGACCGTGCCGGGCGGCAGTACGGAATTGACGTGCAGCACGCTGTGGATCCGCAGCTCGGAGCCGGTGCTCGCGACCGCCCCCGGGAAGACGCAGGCGCCGGTGGCCACGAAGACCTCGTCCTCGAGGGTCGCCCCGTTGACATGGGCGTGCGGGCCGACGAGCACGGCGTCACCGATCACGGCGGGGTGCCCGGCCCGCCCCCGCACCAGCGCGTTCTCCATCACGACCACGTCCGAGCCCACCCGCACCTCCCCGTCCTCGGCGGTGAGCACGGCCCCGTGCAGCACACGGCTCCGCTCCCCGAGGACGACCGCCCCGCACAGGACGGCCGTCGGAGCGACGTACGCGGACTCGGGGACGACGGGGCGCCGCCCGCGGTGCTCGATCAGCATGGAGTTCTCCTCAGGTCGGCGCCCCGTCGGGCACGACGGCTGTCGCCGTAATCTCCACCAGCTGCCCCGTGTACCCGAGGCACGCCACGCCGATCAGCGTCGACGAGTGCGGACCGGCACTGAGCCCGGACGCCTCGACGATCTCCCAGACGGCGGACAGCACGGCCGTCTCACCGCTCACGACGTACACCTCGGTCGCCACGACGTGCGGCAGGTCGCTGCCGACGGCGCGCAGTTGCTCCCGCAGATTGGCGATCACCTGCTCGGCCTGCCGTACGGGGTCCCCGGGACCGACGAGGTCGCCGCCGGCGTCGAGCGGCACGGACCCGGCGAGGAACGCCAGCCGCGTCCCGGCTTCGACGACGGAGGCGTGCGAGTAGGTGGGCGGCGGGAAGAGGCTCGGGACGGTGACGCGACGGATCACGCGGGGCTCCGATCTGGGGCGGTGACTGGGCAGTTGTCCGACCGATCATGCGCGGCCCGGTCCGCGGACGCACTCGTATTTCGGTTCACGCGATCCGACCGATCGCCCTACGCTGCTCGGGCCCCTCACCGCCCGCCCCAGGAGCCACCCCGTGCCCACCCTCCCGGACCAGGCCTTCCTCGACGCCACCGCCGACCGTCTCGCCGCCCTCCCCGCCGTCGAGGCCGTCACCCTCGGCGGCTCCCGGGCCCAGGGCACCGAACGTCCCGACAGCGACTGGGACCTGGCCGTCTACTACCGCGGCGCCTTCGACCCGGCCGATCTCCGCACGGTCGGCTGGGAGGGCGAGGTGTCCGCGATCGGCGCGTGGGGTGGCGGTGTCTTCAACGGAGGTGCCTGGCTGACGATCGACGGCAGGCGTGTGGACGTCCACTACCGCGATCTGGACGCCGTCGAACACGAGCGGGCAGAGGCTGAGGCGGGCCGCTTCCGCGTCGAGCCGCTGATGTTCCATCTGGCGGGCATCCCGACGTATCTGCTCGTCGCCGAACTCGCGATCAACAAGGTGCTGCGGGGCACCCTGCCGCGTCCCGCCTCCTACCCGAGGGCCCTGCGCGAGCGTGCCCCCGGGCACTGGCACGGCATGGCCACCGCCACCCTCGGCTACGCCAAGGCCGGCCACGCCCCGAAGGGCGCCCTCACCCAGGTCGCGGGAGCGATCGCCCTCGCCACGACACAGACCGCGCACGCGGTGCTTGCGGCGCGCGGGGAGTGGGTCACGAACGAGAAGGGGCTTCTCGCGCGGGCGGGGTTGCGTGAGGTGGACGACCTGGTGAGGACCCTGACGGACGACCCGGGCGCGCTCGCCCGGACGATCGCCTGCGCGGAGACCCTCCTGGCCCGGGCCGTGGAGACGGCGCGGAGCTGACCGCCCCTCCCGATTGCGTTCATAAAGATCCCGGCTCTCCCGCACTCCGTCACGTTCCGGAAACCTTTCTTCCAGGAACCCCGCCTACCGTGGACAGCCACACCCCGCCCGGCCACCGTCGCCCGAAGGCCCACCCCTGCCCTCGATGTGACGACAGGAGCCCCGTGTCCCGGTCCCGCCGTTTTTCCCTTGTGCTGCCGCCCTGGCTCGCGCACGCCCTGCGCGCCCAGCGGGGTCCGGTGCCCTGGAGCGCGGTGACGCGGGGGGCCCTGTCCGCAGGGCCGCTGCTGCTGGTGGCGGTGGAGTCGGGGCGTACGTCGCTCGGAGTCGTCGCCGCCATCGCCGCCATGCTCGCCGGGATCAACGACCGGCCCGGGAGCCGCCGGGTCTCGGTCAAGCGGCTCGGGGTGCCCGCGCTGGGCGGTGCCCTGGGGCTGGTGATCGGGACGTATGCCGGGGACGAGACCGGCGCGGTCGTACTGACCGCGGTCCTCACGGTCGTCGGGCTCGTCGCCGGGGGGATGAGCGCCGTGGGGCCCGTCGCCTCCGCCTCCGGGACACAGCTGCTCGTCGGCGCGGCGATCGGCGCGGGAATGCCCCTGCCCGAGGCGGGGTGGGAGCGCGCGCTCGCCTTCCTCGCCGGGGCGGGCTGGCTGCTCGTGCTCCGGCTCGTGCTGCCCACGCCCGGCTCCCTCGCCGGTGACTTCCGCTTCGATGGGGAGCGGGCGGCCGTCGCCGGCGTGTACGACGCCGTCGCCGAGCTCCTCGACGCCGTCGGCGGGCCGGACGCCATCCGCCGCCGTGCCGCGCTCACCGCCGCCCTCGACCACGCCCAGGACGCGCTCGCCGGGCCCCGGCTGCGGCGGTACGCCTCCTCCTCCACGGAGCGGCGGCTGCACGCGCAGTACGCCGCAGCGCTGCCCCTCGCCGAGGCCGCCACCGCGCTGGCCTGGGCCGAAGAGGCCATTTCCGAACGGGCTTCCGAAGGTCCCCGGCGGCTCGCCGCCGCCGTACGCGACAACGCCCACACCGGGCCGCTGCCCGCCCCTTCCCGCTCGGTGCCCGCCCTGCGCGCCCTCGACGACGCCCTCCTGCAGGCCGCCGAGGTGTTCGACCAGGGCGGGGGCGGCGATCTGCACACCCGGCCCCGTACCGCCAGGGACCGGCTGCGCGCCGCCTTCGGTACCGCCGGACGCGAGTACGGACTGCGTGTCGCCCTGTGCTTCGGGGCCAGCTCCGCGGTCGCCCAGGCCCTGCACCGGACCCAGTGGTACGGGGAGCACGAGCACTGGTACTGGCTGCCCGCCACCGCCGTCTTCCTCGTGAAGCCCGACCTGGGGCCGCTGGCCTCACGGGTGCTGAACCGGGCCGCCGGGACCGTCCTCGGCGCTCTCCTCTTCGCCGGGTTCGCCGCCGTCCTGCCCCGGCCTGAAGGGCTCATCGCGCTGGTCGCCCTCAGCGGGGCGCTGATACCCGTCGCCACCCGGCATTTCGCCGCCCAGACCGCCGTCGTCACCGTCCTCGTCCTCGCCCTCGTCATGGTCGGCGGCGAGGCACAGGCCTCCGCGGGCCGGATCGGCGAGACACTGCTGGCCTGCGCGATCGTGCTGATCGTCGGGCACCTGCCGATGCCCGGACAGCGCGGCGGGGGAGTGCACGCCCGGCTCGCGTCGGCCGGCCGGGCCGCGAACGCCTACCTCACCCATGTCCTCGACGAGGCCGACGCCCCGCGCATCGGCGGCTCCGGCACCCCCTCCGACCACCGCGCCACCCGCTGGACCCTGCGCCGTGAGGCCTACCGCACCCTCGCCGAGGCCCGCACGGCCATCTCCCTCTCCGCGCACGAACTGCCCGCCCTTGCCCGGCACACCGAGGGCGCGGACGAGGTGGCCGACCTCCTCGAACGCCTCGTCGACACCACGACCGCCTGCGCCGTGCACCTCGACGACACCGGCCGGATCGGCCCCCGCCACACGGAACGCCTCGCCGCGGTCCTCGACGAACTCACCGGACCCGGCGAACGGGTGGGGCTCCGACTGCCCCGGACACCCCTCGCCGGATAGCGCCCTCGTCGTACGTTGGCGTGATGACGCCTTCTGCCGCGGACAGTCCCGCCGACCTGATCATCAGCGCCTGTACCGTCCTCGTGCACGACGACCGAGAGCGGATCGGCTTCGAGGACGACGCCGCGATCGTCGTACGGAACGGGATCGTCGAGGCCGTCACGAGCACCGCCGCGGTCGCGGACCTGGCCGCCGCCGAGCGGCTCGACGCCCGCGGCCAGGTCGCCCTGCCCGGCCTGATCAACTGCCACACGCACGCGCCGATGGTCGCGCTGCGCGGCCTCGCCGAGGACCTGCCCACCGAGGAGTGGTTCAACGACGTCGTCTGGCCCGTCGAGTCCAACCTCACGGCGAAGGATGTCGAGCTGGGCGCGCGGCTCGCCTGCGCCGAGATGATCCGGGCCGGTGTCACCTGCTTCGCCGACCACTATTTCGCCATGGACGAGGTCGCCGCTGTGGTCGCCGAGTGCGGCATGCGGGCGCTGCTGGGCGAGGCCTACTTCTCCTCGCAGGGCCCCGAGGGCCGGGAGCGGTCACTGGAGTTCGCGCTGCGGCACCGCGGCTCGGCGGACGGCCGTATCACCACCGCGCTCGCGCCCCACGCCCCCTACACCGTCGACGACACCGACCTCGCCGCCACCGCCGGGCTCGCCCGCGCGCACGGCCTGCCCGTGCACATCCACGCCGCGGAGAACCGCGACCAGACGGACACCAGCCTCGCCCGTCACGGCGTCACCCCGGTCGAGATCCTGGCCCGCACCGGCATCCTCGACACGGACGTGCTCCTCGCCCACGGCACCGGCATCACCGACCGCGACCTGCCGGTCCTGGAACGGGCGGACGGTCGTACGGCCGTCGCCACCTCGCCCCGCGGCTACCTCAAGTTCGCCTGGCCCGACACCACACCGGTCCGTGCCCTGCGCGACATCGGCGTCGACGTCGGACTCGCCACCGACGGCGCCGCCTCCAACAACTCCCTCGACGTGTGGGAGTCCATGGCCCTCACCTCGCTGGTCCAGAAGTCGGCCGAGGGCGACCCCCGCTGGCTGACCTCCCGCCAGGCCCTGCACCACGCCACCCTGCAGAGCGCCCGTGCCGTGGGGCTGGGGGGCAGCGTCGGCAGCATCGCGCCCGGCCGGAGGGCGGACATCGTCCTGGTCGACCTCACCGGCCCGCACACCCGGCCCGTCCACGACCTCGCCGCCACCCTCGTGCACAGCGCCCGTTCCTCCGACGTCCGCACCACGATCGTCGACGGACGGATCCTGATGCGCGACCGGACACTGCTGACGATCGATGTGCCCGCGGTGGCGGGGGAGTTGGAGGAGCGCCTGCCCGCGCTCGTGGACCGCGGCCACGGCCGCCGCATCCAGGAGTACGACACCTGATTCCCTAGGCTGGCCCGCATGGATCCAGCCCACGGCCTCCTCGAAAACCCCCACGACGGGTACCGGCGCCTGCGCGAGAGCGCGCCGGTGCACCGCACAGCCGGACCCGACGGCAGCCCCGCCTGGCTCGTGACCAGGTACGAGGACGTCCGCGCGGCCCTCGCCGACCCCCGGCTCTCCCTGGACAAGGCGCACGCGAAGGAGGGGAGTTACCGGGGTCTGTCCCTGCCGCCGGCCCTCGACGCCAACCTGCTCAACATGGACCCGCCCGACCACGCCCGCATCCGCCGCCTGGTCGCACGGGCCTTCACCACGCGCCGGGTCGAACACCTCCGCGCCCCCATACGCCGGACCGCCGACCGCCTCCTCGACGCGCTCGGCCCGCACGGCACCACCGACCTGATCGCCTCCTACGCCGCGCCTCTGCCCATCACCGTCATCTGCGACCTCCTCGGCGTCCCCGACGAACACCGCCAGGACTTCCGCGCCTGGACCGACGCGCTCGTCGCCCCCGATCCGGCCCGCCCGGCGGCCGCCAAGGAGGCGGTCGTGGCGATGCTCGGCTTCTTCACCGGACTCATCGCCGCCAAGCGCGCGGCGCCCGCCGACGATCTGCTCTCCGACCTGATCGCGGTCCGCGACGAGCGCGACCGGCTCACCGAGGACGAGCTGATGTCCCTGGCCTTCCTCATTCTCTTCGCCGGGTACGAGAACACCGTCCAGCTCATCGGCAACGCCGTGCTGGGCCTTCTGGAGCACCCCGAGCAGCTCGCCGCCCTGCGCGGCGATCCGGCACGCATCCCGGCGGCCGTAGAGGAGTTCGCCCGCCACGAGGGGCCCGCCCTGCTCGCCATCCGGCGCTTCCCGACCGAGGACGTGACGATCGGGGACGTCACCGTGCCCGCCGGTGAGACCGTCCTGCTGTCCCTGGCCGCCGCCAACCGCGACCCGGCCCGTTTCCCCGACCCCGACCGGCTCGACCTCGGCCGGGACACCTCAGGTCATCTCGCCCTCGGCCACGGCATCCACCACTGCCTGGGCGCGCCGCTGGCCCGTGCCGAGACCGAGATCGCCCTGGCCGCGCTGCTGGAGCGGTTCCCGGACCTCGCCCTCGCCTCCGGCGCCCTGCGGTGGCGCCCCTCCCTGCGCGCCCGGGGTCTGGTCGCGCTGCCGGTGACGTACGCGGAAAAGACTTCCTGAGCCGGCGATGAGTTCCGCCCCTCCCGCCGGTCACCACCCCGGACGGACCGTTGCCACAGGAGGGGTACAGGAGGGGTTCATGTCGTTGCCGGAGATCGTCTCGCGCGACCAGTGGCGCGCGGCGCGCGCGGAACTGCTGGACAAGGAGAAGGCCGCCACCCGTGCGCGGGACGCGCTCAATGCCGAGCGGCGCGGACTGCCCATGGTGGAGGTCGACGAGGAGTACGTTTTCGAGGGCGGGGACGGCAAGGCCACCCTGCTCGACCTGTTCGAGGGGCGGCGCCAGCTCGTCGTCTACCACTTCATGTTCGCGCCCGAGTGGGACGCCGGCTGCCGCAGCTGCTCGGGTTTCCTGGACCAAATAGGGCATCTCGCCCATCTCAAGGCCCGTGGCACGTCGTTCGCGGCCGTCTCCCGGGCGCCCTTCCCGAAGATCCTGCCCTTCAAGGCCCGGATGGGCTGGACGGTGCCCTGGTACTCGTCGCACGGGAGCGACTTCAACCGCGACTTCGAGGTCACGCTCGAGCGTGAGGGAGAGCTCTTTGAGCGGACCGGCCTCAGCTGCTTCCTGCGGGACCACGACCGGGTCTTCCACACCTACTCGACGTACGAGCGCGGACTCGACGGTCTCGGCTCGACCACCAGCCTGCTGGACCTCACCGCGCTGGGCAGGCAGGAGGTGTGGGAGGAGCCCAAGGGGCGCGCGTCGGCTCTCGGGGCGCCTGCGGGAAGCGAGCGCGTCCGCTATCACGACGAGTACGACGATTGACACGCAAAGTGAGCACATCCGCCAAGAGGCTGAGAGGTTGGTCACACTTGGCGGTGAACGAGTGTCAACTACGTCTCAGAACCGTCACTTCGCGAGCCGTTCACCCCATCGTTGGCGTTTAACTCTACGAGTACAGCGCTACATGGAGGTGCAGGGTGGTGAACGGGCGAACGGTGCTCGAGCGCTTTCCCGCCGGTGGGCCGCGTGGCTCCTGGCCGGCGGAGGAGTTCGCGCAGGCGCGGCGTCTGGAAGGCCTGCCTGCCGAGGTTGTCATGGACCTCGCGACGGACATGTTCCTGGTGATCGTGCGCAGCGGCGACAGCGCCGACGCCACGGCCTGACCCACGGCCCGGGAAAGGCGCGGCTCAGCCCGCCTTCGGCGCCGGCACCTTCGTGACCGGCACGACCTGCGGAGCCGTCGCGGGTGGCGTGACCGCCGTGGGCGGCTTGGTGAACTGCTCCGCCTGGAGCGCGTACAGCTCGGCGTAGAGCCCACCGGTGGCCAGCAGCTCGTCCGGCGTCCCGGACTCCACGAGCCGGCCCTGGTCCAGGACGTGCACCAGGTCGGCATGGCGTACGGACGCCAGCCGGTGCGTGATCAGTACGACCGTCTGGCCGCTGTCGGCCAGGGCGCGAATCCGCTCGAACACCTCCAGCTCGGCCCGTGCGTCCAGGGCCGCCGTCGGCTCGTCCACGATCAGGATGCGGCCCCTGCGATAGGCCGCCCGGGCGATGCCGAGGCGCTGCCACTGGCCGCCCGACAGCTCGTGCCCGCCGCTGAAGTTGCGGGCGAGCAGCGTGTCCAGCCCGCGCGGCAGGTCCGCGACCACCGGCTCCGCTCCGGCCTCGGCGATCGACGCGGCCAGCCGCTCCTCGCACACGGGCGCCGACGTACGCCCCAGGGCGACGTTCACCCGGGCCGTGAACGGCCACCGCTTGAAGTCCTGCGCCACCATCGCGATCCGCTCGGCCAGCAGGTTCCGGTCGGCGGTCGCCGCGTCCACGCCGTCCCACAGGATCCGCCCCCGCTCCGGGGTGTACAGCCCGGCGAGCAGCTTGACCAGGGTCGTCTTGCCTGAGCCGTTCTCGCCGACCAGCGCCACGATCCGGCCCAGCGGGAGGGTGAGCGTCACATCGTCGAGAGCGGGGCGGGCCGAGTCGCCCGGGTAGCGGAACGTGACGTTCTCGAAGCGGATCTCGCGCGGGTCCTCCGGCAGTGGCTGCCCGCCCGCCGGGATCGCGCGCTGTGCCGCCTCCGTGTACAGCCGTTGCAGGTCGCCGACGAAAAGGGCCTCCTCGTGCAGCGCGTTGACCTCCACCACGAGCGTGTCGAGGCTCTGCGAGCCGGTCCGGATCGCGATCACGGCCGTACCCGCCACCGACAGCGCCATCGAACCCGCCAGCAGCAGTCCGCCGAGCGTCGCGTAGGTCGCCACCGTCGCCAGGCCCGTCCACGCCGCCGCGATCAGGCCGGTGCGGGCGGCGAGCCCGGCCAGGCGGGCCTGCTCGGCCTCGGCCGTCTCCGACATCGCGCGGAAGTGCCGCAGCAGGAACGCGCCCACCCCGTGCACCCGGATCTCGGGGGCCGCCTCGGGTTCGATCAGCAGGTTGCCCAGCAGCCGGCCCGCGCGGGCGTGCTGCACCCAGGCGTGGAAGGACTCGTAGCGTCGCCGGGCCACGGTCAGTGCGCTCCAGGCACTCGGCAGCGTCATCGTCACCAGCAGCGGCAGCAGAGCCGGATGCAGCACGGTCAGCACACCGGCCGCCGCGACCAGCGAGATCATCGCGTTGATCACGCGTGTCCCGTACATGATCATCCGGCGGGCCGAGGCGGCGCCGTACTGCGCGGTGTCCAGCAGTTTGTGGAAGGCGTGGTCCTCGATCGCGGCCAGTTCCACGGCCGCGGCGCGCTCCAGGTACCGCTCGGTCGCCACCCGCTCCACCTTGGGCTCCAGGCGGCCGGTGGCGTAGGTGCTCGCAGCCCGCAGCAGTGCCGCGAGCAGCATCACGAGGGCCACCGTGACCAGCGCGGGGACGGCTCCGCGCAGCCGGTCGTCGATCGGCCCGCCGCCCATCAGCCGGGCCAGCACGCTGTTGACCGCGAGCAGGCTCACCGCCTGCGCCACGCCCCGGCCCGCCTCGGAGGCCAGCACGATCCGGGCGGCGCCGCGGTCGGCCTGCCGGGCGAGTCGGAGGCTGGACTTCAGCAGGGACGGCAACCGGGTGATCATGGCGCGGAAGTTCAGCTCCAGGAACGCGTCGGCGTGCTGGTTCCAGCCCATGTCGTAGCGCAGTGGGCCTCCGAAGAGCAGCCGCTCCGACTCGGACACCTCCGGCGCGGTCCGCTTCTTCCCCACCGTCGACCGACCTCCCCGCTCAGGCCCCGCTCGTGGACGAACGGCCACTATCGCGGGGGCGGAGCCCGCCCGGGCAGGGCGCAGCCCGGGGCGCCGGATGCGCGCGGGCGCACGACCGGACCGGGGGAGGTGTGGGGCGGCGCGGGGTCGTCGGGGTGGTGCGTATCCCTCGACCGGGAGGTGCTCGGCGGGTTACGCGCCGGACGAGTCATGTACGGATGGCTTTGTGCGACGTGTCCTGGTCGACTTGTCCTACGCGCTGACCGGCCGTGACCACGCCGGAGCCGTCCCCGTCACGCGGCACAGGGCGAGGTACAGCGGTATCGGCGGGGTGTACGGAAGCTCGCCGTCCGGACGGTGGATCAGCCGGGGGAGCTCCGGGGCGTCCGGGACGACCGCGCCGGTGGCGTACCGCGCGGGAGCCGGCCACTCCAGGGCGTGGTCGGAGTCGGCCGGCACCAGCCACCACCAGTGCGTGCCGTCGGCGTAGACGCAGCCCGCGCGGGGCAGCCGGGGCATGACCAGCCGGGCGAGAGGGGCGGGAACCGCGACCGCGTCGCAGCCGAGCGGCGCGGTCATGCCGTCGGGCACGGGCAGGCGCAGGGCCGGACCCGGCGTACGCAGCCCGCGCCTGAGGCGGGCGAGTGTGTCCAGGTTCAGTACGCGGCCACCGTGCGCGGACGTCATGCCGCTCCCTGCTCTCGGCGTCGCCCCTGCGCGGGGACCTCCGGCGCGCTTCTCGTGCGACGGGCCTGGCGGCCTCCGTCCCCGTCGCCCGAGTCGTCGGACGGACCCGGCTTCGGGCGGGCGCCCCAGCCCAGGTCGTTCCGGGGCTCGGACGGGTCACCCGGAGTGTCCGCCGTGCGCGGCAGCTCGGCCCAGACCAGTATCCCGGGGCCGTGCTCATGGGCACCCCAGGCTTCGCAGAGCGCGTCGACGAGAAGCAGTCCCCTCCCGTGCTCCTCCTCGGGCCGCGTCCGGCCGGCCGCGTGGGGCTGGCCAGGGGCGCAGCCCTCGTCACGCACCGCTATCCGCACCAGGTCGTCGCCGTCGTGCAGCTCGCACACTATGTGCGTGCTCGCCGTGTGCACGATGGCGTTGGTGACCAGCTCGGAAACCACCAGGGCCGCGCTGTCGCACGTGTCCTCGCACACCGACCAGCCGGTCAGCCGGGCCCGCGTCAGGCGTCTGGCCTGAGCGGGAGAACCCGGATGTGCGGCCAGCTCGAAACGGAACCGGCGCTCGGCAGCGGCCCCCTCGGGGCCGACTCCGGCGGTACCGAGGCCGAGAGGGCCTGCGGCGGCGTCTGTTCCTAAGGGCGCGGACGGAATCACGCTTGCCACTATCGCCCCGCCGCGAACACTTGGCAAGTGTCACTATGGAAATTGCAGAGTGCGCTGTGACGGTCTGGAAGGCCGTGGCACACTGCATCGCAACAGCACCCCGCGCGGCGCCAGTTGAGATCATCGAAGATTCGTTCGAAACGTCAGTTCGGATCAGCTCTTCGAAAGGGTCTTCGAATGGCGCCGCCGGGCTGTCAGCGTTCTTTGTGGCCGGCTCGTCAGAACTTTTCGTGGAGGTGGAGCGTGAGCGAACCGCGGTCCGCGCCGACGGTCGGTCAGGTCGTCCTCGGTCGACGCCTGTTGGACCTGCGGGAACGCGCCGGTATGAAGCGCGAGGAGGCAGCCCGCATCCTCCGCGTCGCCCCCGCCACGGTCCGTCGTATGGAGATGGCCGAGGTCGCGCTCAAAATCCCGTATCTGCAACTGCTCCTGAAGGCCTACGGAATCTCCGACGAAGAGGCCGACGCCTTCGTCCGGCTGGCCGAGGACGCGAACAAGCCCGGCTGGTGGCAGCGTTTTCACGACATCCTGCCCGGCTGGTTCTCGATGTATGTGAGCCTGGAGGGCGCGGCGGGCGTCATCCGCAGTTACGAACCCCATTTCGTCCCCGGCCTGTTGCAGACCGAGGACTACGCGCGCGGAGTGCTCCGCTCGGGCGCCATCGGCCAGACCCGGCCCGACGACATCGAGCGCCATGTCGCCCTGCGCATGCAGCGCCAGGACCTGCTCACCCGCGAGGACGCGCCCCGGCTGTGGGTCGTGATGGACGAGACCGCGCTGCGGCGCCCGGTCGGTGGCCCGGAGGTGATGCGTGCCCAGATCGACAGACTGCTCGAGGCCACGAAGCTGCCCAATGTGACGCTCCAGGTAGCCCCGTTCGCCAATGGGCCGCACCCGGGCACGTACGGGCCGTTCGTGCTGTTCCGATTCGCCATGCCCGAACTGCCGGACATGGTCTACAGCGAGTACCTGACCGGCGCGGTCTATCTCGACGCGCGCGCGGAGGTGGCGACCCACCTCGAGGTCATGGACCGCATGGCGGCGCAGGCCGCTACGGCACATCGCACGAAGGAGATCCTCCAGGATCTCCGCAAGGAGCTGTGAATGGATCGCATCAAGCCGCGCAAACAGGTCTACAACGGCATGCCCGCGCGTGACTTGGGCAGCGAAGGCTGGCACAAACCGTGGAGCGGCGGGAACGGCGGGAACTGCCTCGAGGCGATGAAGCTCGCCGACGGCCGGATCGCGGTCCGTCAGTCCACCGACCCCGACGGTCCGGCGCTGATCTACACCAGCGACGAGATGACGGCCTTCATCGAGGGGGCGAAGGAGGGGAAGGCGGACTTCCTGCTGTCCTGATGTGATCGCCTTTGCCGACACCCGACTCTCTGACGCTCGACTTTTTGATACTCAACCTTTTGACGCTGGTGCTGAATTGACCACGCTCTGTGCCTTACGGAGTGCCTCATGACCGGGCAGGACCCCACGACGGCTGTCCAGATCGACACGACCAGACCCCATCCCGCGCGGATGTACGACTGGTACCTCGGCGGGAAGGACAACTACCCGGTCGACGAGGCGATGGGCCGTCAGATGCTCACCCTCGACCCGAGGGTGCCGGTGATGGCGCGCGTCAATCGCGCCTTCATGCACCGGGCCACGCGCTGGCTGGCCCGGAACGGCGTACGGCAGTTCCTGGACATCGGCACCGGCATACCGACCGAGCCCAACCTCCACCAGGTCGCCCAGGAGATCGCCCCCGACGCCCGGGTCGTCTACTGCGACAACGACCCCATCGTCCTGGCCCACGCGGCGGCCCTGCTGCGCGGCGCGGACGAGGGTGCCACCGAGTACCTCCAGGCCGACGTGCGCGACCCGGACGCCATCCTGGAGGGCGCGCGTAAGGTCCTGGACCTCACCCGGCCCGTCGCGCTGTCGCTCATCGCGCTGCTGCACTTCGTCTCCGACGAGGACGGCGGGCACGAGCTGGTCCGCCGCCTGCTCGCCGAACTGCCCTCCGGCAGCTACCTGGTGATCACCCACGCCACGGCCGACTTCACACCGGAGGAGTCCAGGGCGGCAACCGAGAAGCTCCGCGCCGCCGGCGTCACCCTGGCCCTGCGCTCCCGCGAGGAGTTCACCCGCTTCTTCGACGGCCTCGACCTCGTCGAACCCGGCGTCGAGGTGCCCCACCACTGGCACCCCGAGCTGGGCGAGCCCGTGCCCGGGCAGGACGACGGGGTGATCCCGGGCTACGGGGCGGTGGCGCGCAAGCCCTGAGGGGCTTTCGACGGGCCGGTCACGGCGGCGGCAGCGCACCGCACAGTGCCTCCAGGGCCGGCCCGTAGGCATGCTCGGACGGAGTCGCGTATCCCACGACGAGGCCGTCGCTCACCGCCATGTCCGTGTCCGGGTGCCGGAACGCGGCGAGGCCGTCGAGGGCGATGCCCCGCCAGGCGGCGGCCTTGACCGCGGAGGCCTCGGTGCCGGGCGGCAGCCGCAGCACCGCGTGCAGCCCGGCCGCGACGCCCGTGACCCCGACCTGCGGCGCGTGCTCGGCGAGCGCCGCGACGAGCCGGTCCCGGCGGCTCCGGTACCGCTGCCGCATCCGCCGTACATGACGGTCGTACGACCCGGAGACGATGAAGTCCGCGAGGCTCAGCTGGTCGAGGACGCTCACCCATGCCTCGCGCTCGCCCTTCACGGCGAGTACATCCCCGACATACCGCTCCGGGAGCACCATCCAGCCCAGCCGCACCGCCGGTGACAGGCTCTTGCTGACCGAGCCGATGTGGATCACGCGCTCGGGGTCGAGGCCCTGCACGGCGCCGACCGGCCGGCGGTCGTAGCGGAACTCCCCGTCGTAGTCGTCCTCCAGAACCAGCCCGCCACGCGCGCGTGCCCAGTCGATCACGGCCGCCCGGCGCGCGGGGTGCAGCGGTCCGCCGGTCGGGAACTGGTGCGCCGGCGTGAGCAGCACGGCACGCTCGCGCCCCAACCGGTCGACCTGCGCGCCGTGTTCGTCGAGGGGCAGCGGCACGGTACGCACCCCGGCGCCCGCGAGGACCTCCCGGTGGAATCCGAGCCCGTACGCCTCCACCGCCAGGGGCCCGCGCAGGACACCGCCTCCGAACAGCAGCCGCAGCGCGTGCGCGAAGCCGGAGCAGATCACGATCCGGCCGGGCTCGGTCCGCACGCCACGCGCGCGGGCCAGGTACTCCGTGAGCGCCTCCCGCAGTTCGGCCCGGCCCGCGGGGTCGCCCGGGCCGAACACCTCGTTGGGCGCCTGCTGCAGCGCCCTCCGGTAGGAGGCCAGCCAGGCCGCGCGCGGGAACGCCGAGATGTCCGGCGTGCCCTGCAGCAGGTTGTGCCGGGGGCCACGCGCGCGTTCAGGTGCCTTCTTCGGTACGCGAGCGGCCGGACGCAGCGGCTCGGCACGCTCCGCCACCCGGGTGCCCGAGCCCTGACGGGCGGTGAGCCAGCCCTCCGCGACGAGTTCCGCGTACGCGTCGGCCACCGTGTTGCGGGCGACACCGAGGTCGGCCGCGAGCGAGCGGTACGGCGGCAGCCGCGTGCCCGGAGCGAGCCGTCCGTCCCGTACGGCCTCGCGCAGCGCGCGGATCAGCGCCGTGCGCCGGCCGCCCGGACCGGACAGTTCCAGATGCAGGTCGGACCCGATCCGTTCCGCGGAATTGACCCACGAATTCGCCATGGGAATGCACCCTACAGCGGGTCTATGCGGATCGTAGGTTGAGGGACATGACGACGAACACGCACACGGCGAGCACGCACACGACGCGGGCGCACTCGACGGACACGGCCCGGCTGGAGTTCGCCCAGTCCGCCCCGAAGGCCTTCCGGGCCCTCATCGCCCTCGACGCCGCCGCCCGTGAGGGTCTGGACCCGGCCCTCGTCGAACTGATCCAGATCCGCGCCTCGCACCTCAACCACTGCGCGTACTGCCTCCACATGCACACCAACGACGCCCGCAAGGCCGGCGAGAGCGAGGACCGGCTGCACATGGTCGCCGTCTGGCGCGAGGCCCGCCACTTCTTCACCGAGCGGGAGCAGGCGGCCCTCGCCCTCACGGAGGCGATGACCCTCGTCGCCGACGCCGGTGTCCCGGACGACGTCTACGCGCAGGCCGCGTCCCTCTTCGAGGAACGGGAACTGGCCCAGATCCTCGCCGTGATCTGCACGATCAACACCTGGAACCGGGTGGCGCTGTCCACGGCGAAGGTGGCGGGTACGGACGAGCGGTGACCGCCTTCCGGACGGCTGTCTTTCTGGAGCGCTTTCTAGACCGCCATGGGCCGGTCGTACGGCCCGATCGGTGACGGCAGCCGCGAACTGCCCGTCAGATGACGGTCGACGGCGGCTGCCACGGCCCGCCCCTCGGCGATGGCCCAGACGATGAGCGACTGCCCCCTGGCGGCGTCACCCGCGGCGAACACGCCGGGCACGTTCGTGGCGAAACCGGCGTCACGCGCGACGGTGCCGCGGGGCTCCATCGCCAGCCCCAGCTGGTCGACGAGACCGTCCTGCCGGTCGGGCCCGGAGAAGCCGAGGGCGAGCAGCACGAGGTCGGCGGGGAGCGTCCGCCCGGTGCCTTCCACCGGGCGGCGCCGCGCGTCCACCTCGACCAGGTGCAGCGACCGCACATGTCCCTCCGCGTCGCCGTCGAAGCGCAGCGTGGACGCCGCGAACAGCCGCGCGTCCGCGTCGGCGACCGGAGCGGTCCGCAGATCACGGGCCTCCTCGTGCGCGGCGGACAGCCGGTAGATCCGTATCGGATACGTCGGCCAGGGCTCGGCGTCCTCGTCGCGCTCCGCCTCCGGAAGCGCGTAGATGTCCAGCTGGGTCACCGACGCGGCACCCTCCCGGACGGCCGTGCCCAGGCAGTCCGCCCCGGTGTCGCCGCCGCCGACGATGATGACGTGCTTCCCGGCGGCCGACAGCGGGGAGGCCTCCAGATCGCCCGCGCACACCCGGTTGGAGAGCGGCAGGTACTCCATCGCCTGGTGAACCCCCGTCAGCTCCCGCCCCGGCACGGTCAGTTCACGCCATGCGGTCGCCCCCGTGGCGAGCACCACGACGTCGTACCGGGTCCGCAGCTCATCGGCCCCGATGTCCCGCCCGACCGACGTCGACGTGCGGAACTTGGTCCCCTCGGCCCGCATCTGCTCCAGCCGCCGCTCCAGATGGTGCTTCTCCATCTTGAACTCGGGGATGCCGTACCGCATCAGCCCGCCGGGCCGGTCGGCCCTCTCGTACACGGCGACCGTGTGCCCGGCCCGGGTCAGCTGCTGGGCCGCGGCCAGTCCGGTGGGCCCCGAACCGATCACCGCGACCGTCTTGCCGGACAGCCGCTCCGGCGGCCTCGGCGGCGCGAAGCCCTCCTCCCACGCCCGGTCGGCGATCGCGCACTCGACGTTCTTGATGGTGACGGCCGGCTGGTTGATCGCCAGCACACACCCCGCCTCACACGGCGCCGGGCACAGCCGGCCGGTGAACTCCGGGAAATTGTTCGTGGCGTGCAGCCGGTCTGCGGCCGCCCGCCAGTCCTCCCTCGACACCAGGTCGTTCCACTCGGGGATCAGGTTGCCCAGCGGGCAGGCGTCGTGGCAGAAGGGGATGCCGCAGTCCATGCAGCGATCGGCCTGCTTGCTGATGATCGGCAGCAGCGCCCCGGGGACGTAGACCTCGTCCCAGTCCCGCACCCGCTCCTCCACCGGCCGCCGTGGCCAGTCCTGGCGGGGCGTGGTCATGAAACCCTTGGGATCGGCCATGGCCGTCTTCCCTTGCGTGCGCGTGTGACAGGCCGTGTGTCGTCGGGCGGTACTCCTCCGGCCACGATACGTCCGCCTCCGGGGCGGTGCCCGTCGCCGCGGCCGGCAGGTGGGAGCCGTCAGGTGAGCGCCAGCACGTACGCCACTGCCGCCCCGGCCGAGGCGGCCGTGCGGACGTGGTTCCACATCGTCCACTCGCGCACATACGCCGGCCAGTACGCGGCCGCCTCCGACGTCCCCGGCTCCAGCTTGAGCAGCGCGTCGTTGCGCGGCACGTTCGCGACCATGGTGAGCCCGAACGAGCCGAACAGATACAGCGCGCTGCCCACCAGCAGCTCCACCGTCCCCTCCTCCGGCCACAGCACGAACGTCACCACGGCGATCACCGCGCACAGCACCGCCGACCCGAGGAACACGACCATGAAGGGCGGCGTCACCGCGGCCACGTTGATCGCGTTCATCGCGGCGACCCCCTGCGCGGGCGGCAGCGTGGCGAGGCCCCGCATGACGAAGGTCGAGAACCCGCAGAACACCCCGGCCACCAGGCCGGTCCCGAGCACACCCAGTACCGTCAGTACGAAGTACGGTCCGTCGATCATGTCAGCCTCTCCCGCCCGTCGAGCCGGGATCCTGCCCGGCACCCTTCCTCACCACAAGTGAATTCCCGTACGAGCACAGTGACCATGGCCGAACGGCGCGGGGCCATAAGCGAACGTCCACGATCCCCCGAACGGCTGTGTCCACCGGATGCGACGGGGCAGCTGGCCGCCTCGCCGTCACGGCGCCACGCCGTCGCGCCGAGCAGGTGAACCCCGGTCGTGCTCGGCGCCCGCCGGGTCACCCGGCGGATCCGAGCCCCGCCTCGGTCCACCCCCTCAGCACCGTCTCCACGGCTGCCGCGATCCGCCGCCGCGCCTCGTGTCTCGGCACCCCGCTCATCAGCAGCCGGTCGTACGGCGTGTCCAGATGCCGCACAGACGCCACGACCGCCGAGGTCACCGCCCCCTCGGTCAGCGCCCGCCCAGCCGCACTGCGGCCCACCCGCCCGCTGCCCCGCTCCGAGGCATGTGCGGCGATGGCGTGCGCCCGGTCGGCGGGGCATCCGGGATACAGCCGCCGTATCTCCGCCGCGAACGCCAGAGCGAACAGTTCGTCCTGAGCCGCCCGCCGCCGCGCGTCCCGCACCCGGCGCCGCCGCCGTGCCTCGGCGTCCGCGAGGCACCGCCGCTCGGCCCTTGCCAGCGCCGCCTCCTCGACCAGAACGCCCTGCCGTTCATAGCGGCTCTTGCGCCGGTTGAACCGCACGACCACCGCCGACAGCGTGCTCTCCTCCCGTGATCTGCGCGTCAGCGCGGTGTCGCCGCTCGGCAGGAACACCAGATGCCCGAGGTCGGCACAGTCGAGGCAGCGCGGGGCGCCGTCCTCCAGGACGAGCAGCGGCAGCGGCCCTCGCCGGCACTCGGCGCAGAACCGGCGCTTGAGAGGCTGGAAGACGAGGAGCCCGGTGAGGGGCGGAAGCAGCGCGCGGGGGACCATAGGTGGTTCATTCCCCCTGACGACGGGACGAACGACGACGGGACGAACTACGTTCGCCACGACTGCCCCCGGCCATCTCGACGCCTCCCGGCGGCCTGTCCCTCCCCGGCGTCGCAGGACCCCGCGGTGGTGGCAGCTCCTGCCCCGGCCTGACGCATCATGGGCCGTGTGCGACTCGAAGCGATCACCTGGGACCGGCTCGGCGACCTGCTCGCCGAGCGCCTCCTCGACCTGAAGCCCGCCGACGGCTCTCCCTGGCCACGCATCGCCTTCGACGGCGCCCCGGCCGCCTGCCCGGGGGCTCTCGCCCAGCGTGTCTCCGAGGCGCTGCGCATACACGGCCGCTCGTCGCTCGTCGTGGGCACGGAGGGCTTCCTGCGCCCCGCCTCGGTGCGGCTGGAGTACGGCCACCGGGACGTGGAGGCCTATTACAACGGCTGGTACGACACCGGCGCCCTGTGGCGTGAGGTATTCGGCCCTCTCGAAGCCGGCGGCGACGGCCGCGTCCTGCCCGACCTGTGGGACCCGGCCGCCGACCGGGCCACACGCAGCCCATACACCCAACTCCTGCCCGGCGGCGTCCTGTTGCTGCACGGACCCTTCCTCCTTCGGCACTGGTTCCCCTTCGATCTGAGCGTTCATGTCCTGCTCTCCCCGGGCGCCCTGCGCCGCCGCACGCCCGAGGCCGAGCACTGGACCCTGCCGGCCTTCGAGCGCTACGAGCACGAGACCGACCCGGCCGGCACGGCCGACGTCCTGGTGCGGGCCGACGATCCGCGCCATCCGGCGTGGAGCGGTTGAGCGGCTGCCCGCTGTTGGGTGGGCGCGGACGGGTTGTGGGTGCGGGCATCCGGCGAGCGGGTTCCGTGTGCGGGCCTCCGGCGGATCGGTTCCGTGTGCGGGCTTCCGGCGGATCGGTTCCGTGTGCGGGCTTCCGGCGGATCGGTTCCGTGTGCGGGCTTCCGGTGGCGCGGCGAGAATGAAGGGCGTCGGGACTCGCGGTGCGTCCCGCGCCGCGCCGGCCGTCCGGCATCGGGAGGTACTCCATGACCACCGCCGGAGACATCATGCATCGCGGCGCCCAGTGGATCCCCGCCCACGAAACCCTCGACCGCGCCGCCCAGCTCATGCGCGAACTGAACGTCGGCGCCCTGCCCATCAGCGACGAGAACGAGCGGCTCTGCGGCATCCTCACCGACCGCGACATCGTCGTCGGCTGCGTCGCCATAGGGCACGACCCGGCCAGGATCACCGCAGGTGAGATGGCCAAGGGCACCCCGCGCTGGATCGACGCGAACGCCGATGTCGGCGAAGTGCTCCGTGAGATGCGGGAACACCAGATCCGCAGGCTGCCCGTGATCCAGGACAAGCGCCTGGTCGGCATGATCAGCGAAGCCGACCTGGCCCGGCACCTGGCGGACGACCAGATCGCCTCCTGGGCCGAGAGCGTCTACTCCACCACCACACGCTGACCCGGCGGGTTCACACCTCGCGCGTCACGGCCCGCGTCAGAGCCAGCCGCTGCGCCGGAAGGCCCGGTACAGCGTCACGCACGCGACGGATATGACGCCGATGACCATGCCGTAGCCGTACCGCCAGTGCAGCTCCGGCATGTGCTCGAAGTTCATGCCGTACACACCGCAGACCATCGTCGGCACGGCGATGATCGCGGCCCACGCCGTGATCTTCCGCATGTCCTCGTTCTGCGCGACCGTGACCTGCGCGAGGTGCGCCTGCAGGATGGAGTTGAGCAGTTCGTCGAAGGCGGCGATCTGCTCCTTCGCCCGCAGCAGATGGTCCGAGACGTCGCGGAAGTACGCCTGTATCTCCGGGTCGACCGCTCGGATCGGCCGGGTGGCGAGATCCTCCAGCGGGCGGCTGAGCGGCACCACGGCCCGCTTCAGCTCGAGGAGTTCACGCTTGAGCTGATAGATGCGCCCCGGGTCGGCGCGCGCACCGGTCTCCGCGAAGACATCCGTCTCGACCTGGTCGATGTCCGCCTGCATCGAGTCCGTGACGGTCAGGTAGTCGTCGACCACGTGGTCCGCGATCGCGTGCAGCACCGCGGAGGGACCCTTGGCCAGCTGGCCGGGATCGGACTCCAGCTCCTCGCGCAGCGGACCCAGCGAGCCGTGCCGGCCGTGCCGCACGGTGATCACGAAGTCCTCGCCCACGAACACCATGATCTCGCCGGTGTTCACCACCTCGCTCGTGGCCGTGAGTTCCTCGTGCTCGACGTAGCAGACCGTCTTGAACACCGCGAAGAGCGTCTCTCCGTACCGCTCCAGCTTGGGGCGCTGGTGGGCCTCGACGGCGTCCTCGACGGCCAGCGGGTGCAGGTCGAAGAGCTCGGCGATGCCCGCGAACTCCTGGTCGGTCGGCTCGTGCAGGCCGAGCCAGACGAAGCCCTCCCGGCTCTTGCGCACCCGCTCCACGACATCCACCAGATCGCCGCGGGCGGGGGTGCGGACGCCGTCCCGGTACGTCACGCAGTTCACCACCGAGGAGCCCAGCGGGGAGCGGGCCGGGTGACTCAGGTCGACGCGCGGGCGCCGCCGGGCCAGCCGAGCCACCTTGCGAAGGCCGCCGACCCCGCCGAGGCTCGTGACCTTCCGCAGATTCCCTGCCATGGACATCCGGATCTCCTTGCGTGGAACTCCTCGCGCCGTTCCTGCGCCTTGCCGCGCCAGTCTGCCAGGCCCACGTGAGCTGCGGGTAAGCCTGTGGAAACGACTCATTCCGCTTTGTTCCCGGCTGTGGACGAACGACTCGCCGGTGCCGTTGTTCTGAGACATCGACGCGTGCCGGTGCGGCGCGGTTCTCCTTACCGGAGCGTCGACGATTAGGAACAAGTCAGACAAATGGGATGATCGCGGCATGACGCGAACCGATGGGCACGTCCTCGACAACCGGCAGACCGAGGCGGCAGAGCACTTCAGCGCCTTCGCCGCCCTCTTCGACCCCACGACGTTCCGGCATCTCGAAGCACTCGGCGTCGGATCCGGCTGGCGGTGCTGGGAGGTCGGCGCCGGCGGCCCGTCCGTGGTGTCCTGGCTGGCGAAGAAGGTCGGCCCGACCGGACGCGTCGTCGCGACCGACGCCGACACCTCACGATTCGCCCGGGGCGCCCGGCCGCCTGTCGAGGTCCGAGTCCACGACCTCGGCACGCAGGACCCGCCGGGGGAGGGCTTCGACCTGGTGCACGCCCGCCTCGCCCTCGTCCACGTCACCGACCGGCGGCGGGCGTTGCGGTCCATGGCCGACTCTCTGCGCCCCGGCGGGCGCCTCCTCGTAGAAGATGTCGACCCCGCCCTTCAGCCCCTGCTCTGTCCCGATGAGTACGGCCCAGAGCAGCAGCTCGCGAACCGGCTGCGGCAGAGCTTCCGCAAGCTGCTCGCCGACCGCGGGACCGACCTCCCCTGCGGCCGCACCCTCCCGCGCCTGCTCCGGGAGGTCGGCCTGACCCGCGTCCAGGCCGACGCCTACTTCCCCATCGCCTCACCGGCCTGTGCGGCCCTGGAGTCCGCCACGGTCCGCCAGATCCGCGACCAGCTGGTCACCGCGGGCCTCGCCACGGAACAGGACATCCAGCGGCACCTCATGAACGTCACGTCCGGCACGCTCGACCTCACGACGCCACCGATGATCTCGGCGTGGGGGCGCAAGCAGTAGCCAGGGGTGGCGCGGGCGTGGGACGTCAGCTGGGCAGGGCGGACTGTAGAGGGGGGTCTGCTCCTCATCAGCCGGGCAGAGCGACCTGCCCCGCATTAGCCCGGCCAGAGGCGACCTGCCCCGCATTAGCCCGGGCAGAGGCGACCTGCCCCGCATTAGCCCGGGCAGAGGAGACCTGCCCCGCATCAGCCGGGCAGAGGCGGCCTGCCGCCCACCCGCTCCACTGCCCGTGCACCCGCCCGGCAGCCCTCCTCCGCCGCCTTCTCCGGCGCGGCGCCCGCGAGCAGGGCGCCGAGGAACGTGCCGGTGAAGGCATCACCGGCGCCCGTGGTGTCCCGCGGCGTCGCCGGCACTGCGGGAACCCGGGCGCACACCTTCCCCGCACGGGCCACGAGTGCTCCCTCACGCCCCTGCTTGGCGACGACCAGCGGGATGCGCAGGCTCAGCTCGGCCGCCGCGTCGGCCGCGTCGGCCAGCCCCGTCAGCAGGCACGCCTCGTCCCGGCTGGGCAGCAGCACGTCCACGCCCTCGACGAGCTCCAGGAAACGCTCGACGCCCAGCTCGGTGAGGAACCCGGCCGACGCCGGGTCCAGACTCACCGGCACCGCACGCGCGCGTGCGGCCTTCAGAGCCACCGTCACCAGCGCGCGACCCGGTTCTGAGAACAGGAGGTACCCCGACAGATGCAGCCGGGCCACCCCGTCGAGCAGTGCGTCCGACCAGTCGGCGGGGTCGAGCCGGAACGCCGCGCCGCTGTCGGTGAGGAACGTCCGCTCCGCCGAAGCCTCCCGGTCCACCAGGCAGATCACCATGCCGGTCGGCGCCCGCTGGTCGACGACGAGGTGCGGGCGCACGCCGTGGGCCGCCAGTTCACGCTCGTGCCAGGCGGCCGCATCCGCGCCCACGCGCCCGAACAGCCGTACCTCCGCCTCACCCCGGTGTGCCGCCCAGCACGCCACGTTGGCGCCCGCCCCGCCCGGCACCGTCCGGATCGAGGCCACCGTGTCCGTGCCCGCCGCGAGCGGCCCCCCGTACCGCGCGACGACATCGGTGATCACGTCCCCGACGACCAGCAGCGCCGCGCCCTCCTCGGAGCGCTCGTCGCGTTGCGTGGAGTGACCGGTCCCGGTCCCGGCCTCGATGCCGGTCACCTCCGGGCCCAGGCCGCCGCGATCCGCGCCGCCAGGCGTACATTGCCGCGGACCGCCGCCAGATTGGCGCTCAGGGAGGCCCCGTCGGTGTGCCGCACCAGATGGTCGAGCAGGAACGGCGTGACCGCCTGGCCGGTGACTCCCGCCTCCTCGCACGCGTGCAGCGCGTCCGCGAGCACGCGTGCGTGCAGCTCCGGATCGAGCTGCTCCTCCTCAGGGACGGGGTTGGCGACGATCAGCGCCGACTCCGGCTCGGCCAGCGCGTCCTGGGCCCGCATGACGCCCGCCACCTGCTCCGGCGTCCGCAGCGTCCAGTCCACCGGATGCCCCGAGTCGGACAGATAGAAGCCCGGGAACCTCTCGGTGCCGTAACCGGCCACCGCGACACCCAGCGTCTCCAGCCGCTGCAAGGTCGCCGGCACGTCCAGGATCGATTTCACCCCCGCGCACACCACGGTGATCCTGGTCCGCGCCAGCAGACCGAGGTCCGCCGACTCGTCCTGCGTCACCGTCCACTCCCGGTGCACTCCGCCGAGCCCGCCCGTCGCGAACACCCGTACGCCCGCCCGCGCCGCCAGCAGCGCGGTCGCCGACACCGTGGTCGCCCCGCTCGCCCCGGATGCCAGCGCGAGCGGCAGGTCGCGGTGGCCCAGCTTGCGGATCCCGTCCTCGTTCGCGACCCGCTCCAGCTGCTCCTTGTCCAGTCCGACAAGGGGCCGCCCGTCCAGCACGGCGATCGTCGCGGGCACTGCCCCCTCATGCCGGACGGCCGCCTCCAGCTCCAGGGCCACCTGGAGGTTGCGCGGACGAGGCAGCCCGTGGGCGATGATCGTGGACTCCAGGGCAACCACGGGCTGCCGCGCCTCGAGCGCCGCCCGTACCTCTTCCGACATCACCAGCACCACGCGCCTGCCTCCTGTCAGTCGGTCCTCCCTCATCTCTGGCGGGCGGCGCGCCGGGTCAAACACTTGCGGGCCGTCGCGGACGTCACGAGCCTGGAGTGCATGACGGACCACATCGCACGTCTCGACCACGTCGTCCTCTGGGTGCGCGACCCGGTCGCCGCCGCCGACTTCTACGAGAAGGCCGTCGGCATGGAGACGGTCAGGCTCACCGAGTTCGCCGCGGGCAAGGTGCCGTTCCCCTCCGTGCGCGTCAACGACGAGACCATCCTCGATCTCATGCCGCTGACCTTCGCGGAACGCATGAAGATGCTGCCCGGTGCCGCCGACAGCGCCGGCCACCCCGTCAACCACGTCTGCCTGTCCCTGCCCCGCGGCGACTTCGACGCCCTTCTCGGCCGCCTCGAGGAACGCGCCGTACCGGTGTCGGAGCTCTCCTACGACTCCTTCGGAGCCCGGGGCAAGGCCACCCGCAGCTTCTACTTCCGGGACCCGGACGGCAACGTCTTCGAGGCGCGGCACTACGACTGACCGGGCCCGGGACCTCAGGCAGGCCCGAGACCTCAGAAGAGAGGCTCGGGCAGCACCCCTTCCAGGGCGAGCAGCTTCCGCTTGGTCTCCAGGCCGCCCCCGAATCCGCCGATGCCGCCGCCGCTCTCGACGACCCGGTGGCAGGGCACCACCACCGGCAGCGGATTGGCGCCCATCGCCATGCCCACGGCCTGTGCGGCGCCCGGCTGACCGACCCGCCCGGCCAGATCGCCGTACCCGACGACCGTGCCGTACGGCACACCCGAGGCCAGTTCCCGCAGGACCTCCCGGTTGAAGCCGGAGATCAGCGACCAGTCCAGCGGCAGGTCGAAGTCGCGTCGCTCACCCGCGAAGTACGCCCCGACCTGACGTATCGCCTCGGCCAGCAGCGGGGAGCCGGGCGCCTCGACGGGCTCGGTGCCCAGGCGCGACGCCAGCCGCTCGACCGCCCGGTCCCGCACCGCGTCCGTGGCATGGAACACGACGCTGACCAGGCCCTCGCGGGTCGCGGCCAGCAGCAGCGGACCGATGCCGGTGTCGACGACGCTCCACACGACCCGCTGCTCAACCTGCCCATGGCTGTCCATGCGCCCACCGTACGGCCCGCCACTGACAACGCCGCCGCGGCGGCAGGGCCGGCAGGCGGCTCCCGGGGCGGCGGATCACCCGCCCACGGCCTCCCGCACCACGTCCGGCTTGTTCGTGATGATCCCGTCGACGCCGTACCGGGCGACCCGCTTGGCCGTGGCCGCGTCGTCGACCGTCCAGGTGAAGACCTCCATGGGCGCGCCGTGCGGTCCGTCGAACCCCTGGACGGCGGAGACGTACGCCGTGGAGAGCGAGCCGTACGACGGGTTGATCTGGTCGGCGAAACCGGCGTAGGAGGACAGCTCCGACACCGGGGGCGTCCCCAGGAAGCCGGTCTTCACCCCGGGCTTCAGCTCGTGGACCGTCCGCACGCTGTCCGCGCTGAAGCTCTGCACGATCAGCCGGCCCGCCAGATGTGACTTGTCGAGCCAGCCTTCGTTGCTGAGCACCTTGAGCGTCTGGCGCTCTATGCCCGGATACAGCTCCGGGTTCTTGATCTCCAGGAGAAGCTTCTGGTGGTGCCGCTCGAGACGGTCCACGAACTGCTCCAGCGTCGGCACGCGCGCGCCCGCGTAGGCGGGGCCGAACCAACTGCCCGCGTCGAGACGGGCGATCTCGGCGGCGGTGAAGTCCTTCACCTTCCAGGGGGCCCGCCCGGGGAAGACCTCCTCGACATCGGTGGTGCGCCGCAGGTTGTCGTCGTGTACGACCACCAGCTCGCCGTCCCTGGTCTGCTGGACGTCGTTCTCCACCCAGGGGATGCCCAGCTCCGCCGCCTTGTCCACGGCGGCCAGCGTGTTCTCGGGCGCGTACGCGGAAGCGCCCCGGTGGGCGATGACCAGCGGCACTCCCTCGGCGTCCGCTGCCCCCGCGGGGGAGACGGGGACGAGGAGAGCGGCGGTCCCCAGGAGTGCGGTGGTGGAGGCGGCAACAGCGCGCGCGTGCATGCGTACTCCTCGCGTGAGCGTTCGGCGGCATCACAGACAGATCAACTGTGACAGCAGAGGGTCAACGCGAGAGGGGTGCAGGATGGCCACAGGTTGAACGCAGATGACCCAAGTCCGCTCACTGGTGCCGCACAACTGGGGCAAGGCCGTGTTTCTTTGCCGGAAAGTCGTTCGACCATTCCGGTGGGAGTCATACTCTCTGCGTCAACCCTGACCGCTCGTGCGGTCCTGGGAGGGGGGCACATCAGGAGTTCCGGGACGCAAAGGGCGGGAAGGACAGCCGCGCATGCAGGGCACGGTCGACGGATTCAGCTACGGCCTGGTCACACCCCTGGTGGCCTACCTCATGGCCTGCCTCGGCGGCGCCCTGGGGCTGCGGTGCACCACCAGATCCATGCTCGTCGCCCAGTCGTGGCGCCCCGGCTGGCTCGCCCTCGGCTCGGCCGCCATCGGCTCCGGCATATGGACCATGCACTTCGTCGCGATGATGGGATTCACGGTCCAGGAGACCCCGATCCACTACGACAAGACGATGACCTTCGGGAGTCTCGCCGTGGCGATCGTCATGGTGGGCATCGGGGTCTTCATCGTGGGCTACAAGGGCGCCCGGGGAACGGCCCTGTTCACCGGAGGCACCATCACCGGCCTGGGCATCGCGTCGATGCACTACCTCGGCATGGCCAGCATGCGCCTTGACGGGAAGCTCGAGTACAACACCTTCACCGTCGGCATCTCCGTCGCGATCGCCATGTGTGCCGCCACCGCCGCGCTCTGGGCGGCCGGCCAGGTCCGGGGATTCCTGTGGAGCGTGGGCGCCAGCCTCGTCATGGGGCTCGCCGTCAGCGGCATGCACTACACCGGCATGGCCGCCCTGGACGTCCACCTCCACGGCACGGGCGAACCCACATCGGGAGAGTCGCCGGCGGCCCTGCTCGCGCCCATGCTGATCGGCCCGCTCGCCTTCCTCCTGCTCGCGGGTGTCGTGGTGATGTTCGACCCGCTGATGGTCATGGGGAAGCCCACCGTCGCCCCCGTCGAGCAGAAGCCCGGCATCCCCGCCCACACCCACAGCGCCGTCCACCACTCCGCGCACCGCATGCGGTTCCGCCCCCGCCGCACCGTGGAGCACAGCCGCTCCCGAACCCCGCAGAAGCGCTGATCGGAGCCCGTTGTCAGTGCGGGGTCGTACGGTGGATTCCATGCGGCCCGTTTCCCAGATCGAACGCACGGTGGCGCCCTTCGAGGTCGTCAGCCCCTACCAGCCGAACGGCGACCAGCCGACGGCCATCGCCGATCTCGCCCGGCGCGTCCAGGCAGGCGAGAAGGACGTCGTCCTGCTCGGCGCGACCGGCACCGGCAAGTCCGCCACCACCGCGTGGATGATCGAGAAGCTTCAGCGCCCCACACTCGTGATGGCGCCGAACAAGACACTGGCCGCCCAGCTGGCGAACGAGTTCCGCGAGCTGCTCCCGAACAACGCCGTCGAGTACTTCGTCTCGTACTACGACTACTACCAGCCCGAGGCGTACGTCCCGCAGTCGGACACCTACATCGAGAAGGACTCCTCGATCAACGAGGAGGTCGAGCGCCTGCGCCACTCCGCGACCAACTCGCTGCTCACCCGCCGCGACGTCGTGGTGGTCGCCTCGGTCTCCTGCATCTACGGCCTCGGTACGCCTCAGGAGTACGTGGACCGCATGGTCCCCCTCAGGGTCGGCGACGAGTTCGACCGGGACGAGCTGCTGCGCCGCTTCGTGGACATCCAGTACACGCGCAACGACATGGCCTTCACCCGCGGCACCTTCCGCGTCCGCGGCGACACCATCGAGATCTTCCCGGTCTACGAGGAGCTGGCCGTCCGCATCGAGATGTTCGGCGACGAGATCGAGGCGCTCTCCACCCTCCATCCGCTCACCGGCGAGATCATCAGCGACGACCAGCAGCTGTACGTCTTCCCGGCCTCCCACTACGTCGCAGGACCCGAGCGCCTGGAGCGGGCGGTCAACGACATCGAGAAGGAGCTGGGCGAGCGCCTCTCGGAGCTGGAGAAGCAGGGCAAGCTCCTGGAGGCCCAGCGCCTCAGGATGCGCACCACCTACGACATCGAGATGCTCCGCCAGATCGGCTCCTGCTCCGGCGTCGAGAACTACTCGATGCACTTCGACGGCCGCCTGCCCGGCTCCCCGCCCAACACCCTGCTGGACTACTTCCCGGACGACTTCCTCCTCGTCATCGACGAGTCGCACGTCACGGTGCCCCAGATCGGCGCCATGTACGAGGGTGACGCCTCCCGCAAGCGCACCCTCGTCGACCACGGCTTCCGGCTGCCCTCCGCACTGGACAACCGCCCCCTGAAGTGGGAGGAGTTCCAGGAGCGCATCGACCAGACGGTCTACCTGTCGGCGACCCCCGGAAAGTACGAGCTCTCCCGCGGGGACGGCTTCGTCGAGCAGATCATCCGCCCCACCGGCCTGGTCGACCCGGAGGTCGTCGTCAAGCCCACCGAGGGCCAGATCGACGACCTGGTGCACGAGATCCGGACGCGCACCGACAAGGACGAGCGCGTCCTGGTCACCACGCTCACCAAGAAGATGGCCGAGGACCTCACGGACTACTTCCTGGAGCTGGGCATCCAGGTGCGCTATCTGCACAGCGACGTCGACACCCTGCGCCGTGTCGAGCTGCTGCGTGAGCTGCGCGCGGGCGAGTACGACGTGCTCGTCGGCATCAACCTCCTGCGGGAGGGCCTCGACCTGCCCGAGGTGTCCCTGGTGGCGATCCTGGACGCCGACAAGGAGGGCTTCCTGCGCTCCGGCACCTCCCTGATCCAGACCATCGGCCGCGCCGCGCGCAACGTCTCGGGCCAGGTCCATATGTACGCCGACAAGATCACCCCGGCGATGGAGAAGGCCATCGACGAGACCAACCGGCGCCGGGAGAAGCAGATCGCGTACAACACGGAACAGGGCATCGACCCCCAGCCCCTCCGCAAGAAGATCAACGACATCGTCGCCCAGATCGCCCGCGAGGACGTCGACACCGAGCAGCTGCTCGGCTCGGGCTACCGACAGGGGCGCAAGGACGGCGGGGGCGCCAAGGCGCCCGTGCCCTCCCTGGGTGGCAAGGCCGTCGACGGGGCCAAGCCCGCCAAGGGCAAGGGCAAGGCCAAGGAGACGGTCCCGACCGACCGCCCCGCGGCCGAACTCACCGAGCAGATCGAGGAGCTGACCACGCGCATGCGGGCCGCCGCCGCGGACCTCCAGTTCGAGATCGCGGCCCGGCTGCGCGACGAGGTCTCCGAGATGAAGAAGGAACTGCGCCAGATGAAGGAGGCGGGCCTGGCCTGACAGCGGACCGCGTACGCGCAGTGTTGCAACACCGACACAAAGCGCGGACCGGGCTACGTCACTGTCAGTGCCCCTGCGTAGGGTTCTGGTCAACCGCGAATGCGCGGCAACAGGGGACGTTCGAGAGGGGAATCAGCGCGTGACCGTCAACATGACCAAGGGTCAGGCCATCAGTCTGCAGAAGAGCGACGGCGGCAGCCTGACCGCGGTGCGGATGGGTCTCGGCTGGCAGGCGGCTCCCCGGCGCGGCCTGTTCGGCTCTCGGACGCGCGAGATCGACCTCGACGCATCCGCCGTCCTGTTCGCGGACAAGCAGCCGGTCGACGTCGTCTTCTTCCGCCACCTGGTGAGCGACGACGGCTCGGTGCGCCACACCGGCGACAACCTCGTCGGCGGTGTCGGCCAGGGCGGCGACGACGAGGCCATCCTCGTCGACCTCTCCCGTGTCCCGGTCCACATCGACCAGATCGTCTTCACCGTGAACTCCTTCACGGGCCAGACGTTCCAGGAGGTGCAGAACGCGTTCTGCCGCCTGGTCGACGAGACCAACGGCCAGGAGCTCGCCCGCTACACACTGGCCGGCGGCGGCCAGTACACGGCTCAGATCATGGCGAAGGTGCACCGCTCGGGCCCGGGCTGGTCGATGACGGCCCTGGGCAACCCGGCCAACGGCCGCACCTTCCAGGACCTCATGCCGACGATCCTGCCCGTCCTCTAAGGCCTCAGGAGGCAACCGCTCGGGGCGGGCCGGCGAGCGGCACACGACACCACACAACGACACAGGGGGACGAAGGCGATGACGGCCGAGCTGGTGCGGGGGCAGAACCACCCGCTCTCCCAGGCCCGTCTCGAGATCCGGGTCTCGGCCGGCGCGCCGATCGTGACCGCGGCCGCGCTCAGCGACGAGACCGGCAGGATCCACGGCGTGGAATGGGTGGCCCATCCGGGCGCACCCACCCAGCCCGGTCTCGAGGTCTCCCGGCAGGCCGCCGCCGACCACCGCCTCGCGGTGGACCTGGACGCCCTGCCGGAGGCCGTCCACCGTGTCGGTGTGCTGCTCGCCCTGCCCGCCGGCGGGGCGGGCCCGGTCCGTTTCGGCGCCGTCGCCGCCCCGTTCGTCGCCGTCACCGGCCTCGACGGTGGCGAGATCGCCAGTTACACCCTCACCGGCCTGGACACCGAGTCGGCCGTGGTCGCCCTGGAGCTCTACCGCCGGCAGGGCGCCTGGAAGGTGCGCGCCGTCGGCCAGGGCTATGCGGGCGGCCTCGCCGAACTTCTCACCGACCAGGGCCTGCCCCAGGCCCGGCAGCTCGCGGGCGGCATCGACGAGGCGGTGGCCCGAGGGCTGGCCCGTTCGGTCCAGGCGCCCCCGCCGCGCACCGCGGAGGGCGACCGTTCCCGCCAGACCGCGACCCCGGCCCTCGGCCCGGACCAGGGCGGCACGGCGCCACAGGGCGCCCCCGGCCCCGTACCGCCCACGTCCCCGTACGGCGTGCAGCCGCCCAGCGTCCCGGGACAGCCCGCACCGCAGTCGCCGTACCCCGGCACGGCACCGGATCCTTCCGCCGTCACCCAGCCGTCCGGGCCCACCGCGGGCGGCCCGATCGACTACAGCCATCCGCGCCGCCAGAACGCCGCTCCGCCCCCGCCGCCGCCCACCGCACCCCCTGCCGCCCCCGGGCAGCCCGCGCAGCCCGTGGCGGGCGACGCGACCGGCTGGTCCATGGAGGAGCGGCTCTACAACCAGGTGTGGGGCATGTTCGAGGACCTGGCCCGCACCGCCGCCGCCTACCGCAGCGCCGTCGACTTCGCAGAGTCCCGTATGGACAAGGAGCTGGAGCAGGTCCTGTCCGACCCTCGCAGCCGGATCGGCGGGCAGGGTGACGCCGCCCGTGAGGCGGCCCGCGCCCGGCACGCACAGCTCGTCGCCCAGGCCAGGGAGGCCCTCGAACGGGACCTCTCCCAGCTCACGGCCGAGGCCGACGTCGTCGAACCGGCCCTGCCGCCGGCGTACGCCCGCTGGGACAACCCGGTGTGGCATGCCTACCGGCCGCCGATGGAGATCCCCATGGCGCTGCGCCTGGGCGACCTCCGTCTCCCCGAGGCCGACCGGATCCGTATCCCGATGCTGGTCCGGCTGCCGCTGGAGCGCGGCCTGTGGATCGACAGCGGCCACACCGGATCGTCCGACGGTTCGTTCACCGACTCGCACGCCATGGGACGTCTCGCCATGGAGACGGCGGTCGCGCACGCGGCCCGGCTGCTCGCCGTCTATCCGGCGGGTGAGTTCACCGTCCATGTCATCGACCCGGCCGGCTCGGGGGCGCAGCCCCTGACACCTCTCGTGCGGACCGGTGTGCTCTCCGCCCCGCCCGCGCTCGGCGCCGCAGGGGTGGCGGACGTGCTGGCGCGGCTCACCCAGCGGGTCGACCTGGTGCAGATGGCGGTACGGGGAGGCGTCGCCGACTCCCTGCCGCCCGGCTTCGACACCTCGCAGCAACTGCTGATCGTCAACGACTTCCCGCACGGCTTCGACGACCGTGCCGTGAACCAGCTGCGCTACCTCGCCGAAGAGGGTCCCGCCTTCGGCGTTCACCTGATGATGGTGGCCGACCGTGAGGAGTCCTCCGGATACGGGCCTTTGCTCGACCCGCTGTGGCGTTCGCTGTTGCGACTGACGCCCGTGCCCGACGACCACCTCGCCGACCCGTGGGTCGGTCATGCCTGGACGTACGAGCCGTCGCTGGTGCCGTCCGGCAGTCAGGTCCTCCAGCAGGTGCTCAGCCAGGTCGCGGCGGCCCGCACCAAGTACTTGTAAAGCTCCCTGACCAGGGATTTTGGCCTTTCTTTTGCCAAGCGCTTTACCTGTTCTTGGTGATTGCGGTACTGTTGTCGGCACGGAGGGGAGTACTCCCTGTCTGCTGCGACGTACCCGTCAATACGGATCCGGCCAGATCCCGGGGCGTCGGCCCATCCTTGGGTGGAAGAGACCTCCGGCAGCGACGACGCTGACATTTGCCGTTAACGACTGCCGGAGGCGCAGTGGATGTTTCCGTGACCCTATGGGTCCTGACGATCGTGGGCCTCGCCGCCCTGATCGCGGTCGACTTCTTCATCGGCCGCAAACCGCACGACGTGTCGATCAAGGAAGCCGGGATCTGGACGGTCGTCTGGATCGTGCTTGCCGCGCTCTTCGGGCTCGGTCTGCTGGTGTTCGGCGGCGGCCAGCCCGCCGGTGAGTTCTTCGCGGGCTTCATCACCGAGAAGTCGCTGAGCGTCGACAACCTCTTCGTCTTCGTCCTGATCATGGCGAAGTTCGCGGTGCCCTCGCAGTACCAGCAGCGCGTTCTCCTGATCGGTGTTCTCATCGCCCTGGTCCTTCGGGCCATCTTCATCGCCGCCGGCGCGGCGATCCTCGCCAGCTTCGCCTGGGTGTTCTACATCTTCGGCGCCTTCCTCATCTACACCGCGTGGAAGCTCATCCAGGAGGCCCGCGCGGACGAGGACGACGAGGACTGGGAGGAGAACAAGCTGCTCAAGGCCGCCGAGCGCCGCTTCGGTGTGGCCGACCGGTACCACGGCACCAAGCTGTGGATCCAGGAGAACGGCAAGCGGGTCATGACCCCGATGCTGGTCGTGATGCTCGCGATCGGCACCACCGACGTCCTGTTCGCCCTCGACTCCATCCCCGCGATCTTCGGCCTGACGCAGGACCCGTACATCGTCTTCACGGCCAACGCGTTCGCCCTGATGGGTCTGCGTCAGCTGTACTTCCTCATCGGCGGCCTGCTGAGGAAGCTGGTTCACCTCAGCTACGGCCTGTCGATCATCCTGGGCTTCATCGGCGTGAAGCTGGTGCTCCACGCACTGCACGAGTCCGGGGTGCACGTCCCCGAGATCAGCATTCCGGTATCGCTCGGCGTGATCTGCGCCGTCCTGATCGTCACCACGATCACCAGCCTGCGCGCTTCCAAGAAGCAGGCGGCGGCCGAGGCGGCGCAGGGGCAGAGCGGAAGCGCTCCGAAGGACAGCATCGACGTCTGACCGCGTCGGACGTAGGAACAACCATCACCGGGACCGGTGGCCGGCGAATTGCCGACCGCCGGTTCCGGTGCTTGCTTGTTTGCTGAGCGCGTTCCTCGGTCCGGGGGCGCCGTGGCCGGCTGGAGGTGCCATGAAGTTCGTGCAGATCATCGACTTCGAGACCGAGCGCTTGGACGAGATGGAGCAGGTGTTCGAGGAGGCGGGGCAGCGGCTCGCCGGCCGGACGGGTGGCCCCACGCACCGCATCCTTCTGAAGGACCGCGACAACCCCCGCCGCTATCTGGCGCTGATCGAGTTCGATTCGCACGAGGAGGCCATGCGCAACAGCGACGACCCCGAGACCAGCAGGATGGCGGAGCAGTTGGGCGCGCTCTGTGTCGGCGAGCGGGTCTACACCAACTGCGACCTCTTGGACGCGAGCGAGCTCAAGTAGCCCCCAGCTCGGGCCCCGCGGGATCGGAGTGCGGGGCCCCTGCACCTCTGCGACGATCACTGCATGATCGCTCGGCGCAGGCCGCTCACGGCACAGTGGACGACCTTGGTGCCCGTGCTCGCGGCGGTACTGCTGGTCCTCACGTGGGGGCGCGATCTGCCCGCGGCCGTCGTCGCGCTGGTGACCCTGGTCCTGGCGGGAGCTGTTCTGTCCGCCGTCCACCACGCCGAGGTGGTGGCGCACCGGGTCGGTGAACCGTTCGGCTCCCTCGTTCTCGCCGTCGCCGTCACGATCATCGAGGTCGCCCTCATCGTCACCCTGATGGTGGACGGCGGGGACAAGAGCGCGACACTGGCCCGCGACACGGTCTTCGCAGCCGTGATGATCACTTGCAACGGCATCGTCGGCCTGTGCCTCCTGGTCGCCTCGCTGCGGCACGGCACGGCCGTCTTCAACCCCGAGGGCACCGGGGCCGCACTCGCGACCGTCGCGACCCTGGCCACGCTCAGCCTGGTCCTGCCGACGTTCACCACGAGCAAGCCGGGCCCGGAGTTCTCCACCGTTCAGCTGACCTTCGCGGCGCTCTCCTCGCTGATCCTGTACGGCCTGTTCGTCGCGACGCAGACCGTGAGGCACCGGGACTACTTCCTGCCGATCACCCGGCAGGGCGACGTGATCACCGCCGAGGAGCACGCCGCAGCGCCGACCGCCCGTACCGCCCTGATCAGCCTGGGGCTGCTGGGCCTGGCGCTGATCGGCGTGGTCGGCCTGGCCAAGGGTGTGTCGCCCACCATCGAGTCGGGGGTGGAGGCCGCGGGGCTGCACCAAGCCGTGGTCGGCGTGATCATCGCGCTGCTGGTACTGCTCCCCGAGACCATCGCCGCACTGCGCTCCGCCCGCCGCGACCGTGTGCAGACCAGTCTGAACCTCGCCCTCGGCTCGGCCATGGCCAGCATCGGCCTGACCATCCCCGCCGTCGCGCTCGCGTCCGTGTGGCTGTCCGGCCCGCTGGTGCTCGGTCTCGGCGCCACGCACATGGTGCTGCTGGCCCTGACCGTGGTGGTGGCCTCCCTGACGGTGGTCCCGGGCCGGGCCACACCGCTCCAGGGCGGGGTCCATCTGGTGCTGTTCGCGGCGTACCTGGAGCTGGCGATCAACCCGTAGACGCCTCAGCCTCAGCCCCGGCCTTCGCCCCCGGCTCCACCGGCACCGGACGCGTCTCCGGCAGCAGCGCGAAGCACCCCAGGCTGAACAGCGCGATCGCCGTCAGATACGCGGCCACGCCCCAGGGCACCCGCCCGCCGTGCTCGGCGAGCGCCGTCGCCACGATCGGCGTGAGCGCGCCCCCGAGGACGCCGCCGAGGTTGTAGCCGACGGCGGCGCCGGTGCAGCGCACCCGCGGCTCGTACAGCTCCGGCAGATACGCGGCGATCACGGCGAACATCGTGATGAACGAGAGCATCGCCCCGAGGAAGCCGAGGAACATCGGCAGCGGTGTGCCGGTGGCGAGGAGGGCGACCATCGGGAACATCCACAGGGCGGCTGCCGCGCACCCGGCCAGGCACATGGGCCGTCGGCCGATGCGGTCCCCGAGCATCGCCACCAGCGGTGTGAGCGCGCCCTTCACGAGCACCGCGCCCATGATGCAGGTCAGCATGACGCCGCGGCTCACCCCGAGCCGTTCCGTGCCGTAGGCGAGGGACCAGGTCGTCACGGCGTAGAAGATCGCGTAGCCGATCGCGAGCGCTCCGCCGGTCAGCAGGAGGAGGCGCCAGTGGTCGCGCAGGACCTCGGCGAGCGGCACGCGCGCGTGGTCGTCGAGTTCGAGGAAGCTGGGGCTCTCGGCGAGCGACGAGCGCAGCCACAGCCCCACGATCGCCAGCACCCCCGCCGCCCAGAACGGCACCCGCCATCCCCACGCGGCGAACTGCGCCTCGGACAGCGTCGTCGACAGCCCCAGCACCACACCGTTGGCGAGCAGGAACCCCACCGCGGGCCCGACCTGCGGGAAGCTCGACCACAGCCCGCGCCGGTCGGCGGGCGCGTGCTCCACCGTCAGCAGCACCGCCCCGCCCCACTCCCCGCCGAGCCCCAGCCCCTGCAGGAAGCGCAGCACCAGGAGCAGCAGGGGAGCGGCCACGCCGATCGTGTCGTAGGTCGGCACACAGCCGACCGCGACCGTGGAGGCGCCGGTGAGCAGCAGGGAGGCGACGAGGACCGGGCGCCGTCCGCGCCGGTCCCCGATGTGCCCGAACAGCACCGAACCCAGCGGACGCGCCACGAAGCCCACGCCGAAGGTGGCGAAGGCGGCCAGCGTCCCGGCCACCGGTGAGAAGGTCGGGAAGAACAGCGGCCCCAGGATGAGGGCCGCCGCGGTCCCGTAGACGAAGAAGTCGTAGAACTCGATGGCCGTGCCGGCGAGCGAGGCGGCCGCGAGGCGCGGCATGGAGGGTGCCCTTACGGTGCGTACGTCGTGCATGCCGCGTCAACTACCCACGGTGACGGCCGGTTACGGGGGCGCGCGGGGGCTCGGGGTCCTTCAGTAGGTGACCGTGATGCGCCGGTCCCGTCCGTCCACGCGCACAGTTCCCCCGTACGGGATCACCAGTTGCGGATCGGTGTGCCCGAAGTCCACATCGAAGACGATCATGGTGTCGGGAGCGTAGACCCGCAGGGCACGCAGGACCGCCTCACGCTGGTCGGACGCATAACGAGCGGCCTCCTCCGGGGTGTTGGGCCGCTCGAAGAACCATGTCTTCGGGCGGCCCATCAGCAGCGCCGGGAAGCGCTGGAGCAGCCCGCGCTCGCCCATGTTGCGCAGTGTGCTGAAGACCTCCGTCGCGCTCGGCATGTCCTCAGAGGTCTCCAGCAGCAGCACACCGCCGTCGTACTGGGACAGGTCGTGCGAGATCTCACGGTCGGCCATCAGCAGCCAGCCGAGGATCTCCAGGCAGCCGCCCCAACTGCGGCCCTCCACCACCCGGTCGGCGTTGACCCAGGTCCAGCCGGCCCCGGGCTGGGTCTCCGGCTCGGCGTCGAAGGTCGCCGGATCCGCCCAGTCCCGGTCGATGTCACGCCACCGCTCGGCGGGCTTCAGCTCGTACGGGCCGGAGGTGAACAGGGCCGCCCGCAGAGAGTCGGCGGTCTGCGGGTGCATGGCACCGGGACGGCCGAGCTCGCACATGACGCTCCCGCCGTGGTAGCCGACGATGCCGCTGTTGCGCAGGAAGGCGAGCAGGTTGGTGTTGTCGCTCATCCCGAAGAAGGGCTTCGGGTTCGCCCGGATCAACTCCCGGTCCAGCAGCGGCAGCACGGTGATCTGGTCGTCCCCGCCGATCGACGCGATGACCGCCTTGATGTCCGGGTCGGCGAAGGCGGAGTGGATGTCGGCGGCCCGTTCCCGTGGGGAGGAGCCCATTTTGCGCGTCGCCGGATATTCGACCGGCTCCAGCCCGTACTCCTTGCGCAGCCGCTCCAGGCCCAGCTCGTAGGGGAGCGGGAAGAGCCCTGGCAGGCCGGAGGAGGGGGAGATCACGGCGATACGGTCGCCGGGCGACGGCTTGGGCGGGTAGGAGAGGCTCGTCATGCCGGGAGGCTACGGCCCGGCGCGCTGTCGGCGCACCGTGATAAACCGGGTCCGAGCAGCGGTCCGTCACGGGCCGCCCGACCCTGAACGGACCGGAGGAACCGTGCCCCGCAACCTGGCCAACGCCCCGATCATGATCCTCAACGGCCCCAACCTGAACCTGCTCGGCCAGCGTCAGCCGGAGATCTACGGCTCCGACACCCTCGCCGACGTGGAGGCCCTGTGCGCCAAGGCGGCGGCCGCGCACGGCGGTACGGTCGACTTCCGCCAGTCCAACCATGAGGGCGAGCTGGTGGACTGGATCCACGAGGCGCGGCTGAGCCACTGCGGCATCGTGATCAACCCGGGCGCCTACTCGCACACGTCCGTCGCCATCCTGGACGCCCTCAACACCTGCGACGGCCTGCCGGTGTTGGAGGTCCACATCTCCAACATCCACAAGCGCGAGTCGTTCCGGCACCACTCCTACGTCTCGCTGCGCGCCGACGGAGTCATCGCGGGCTGCGGGGTGCAGGGCTATGTGTTCGGGGTGGAGCGCGTCGCTGCGCTGGCCGGAGCGGGGCAGGCGGACGCCTAGACCCTGCCCGGCGTGTAAGCCCCGACGGCCCTGGCGAGCGCCCCTTACACCAGCCTCGCCACGCCCACCTCGCCCCGACTACAACCGCCCCGCCTCCACGATCCGCCGCAGGAAGCGCTGTGTGCGCTCCTGCCGCGGTTCCCCGAAGACCTGCTCGGCGGTGCCGCGCTCCAGCACCACGCCGCCCTCCAGGAAGCACACCTGGTCGGCGACCTCCCGCGCGAAGCCCATCTCGTGCGTGGCCAGCACCATGGTCATGCCCTCGTCCTTCAGGCCGCGGACGACGGTGAGGACCTCGCCCACCAGTTCGGGATCGAGCGCGGCGGTGATCTCGTCGAGCAGCAGCAGCCGGGGACGTACGGCCAGGGCACGCACGATCGCCACCCGCTGCTGCTGGCCGCCGCTCAGCCGGTCCGGGTACTCACCCGCCTTCCCGCCCAGCCCCAGCCGCTCCAGCAGCTCACGCGCGCCTGCCTCGGCCTCGGCGCGCCCCAGGCCGTGCACCCGGCGCGGAGCGAGCGTGATGTTCTCCAGGACCGTCATGTGCGGGAAGAGGTTGTACGACTGGAAGACCACGCCGATCCGGCGGCGCACGGCGTCCTGGTCGACGCGCGGGTCGGTGATCTCCTCGCCGTCCAGCCAGATCGCCCCGTCGTCGATCTCCTCCAGCAGGTTCGCGCACCGCAGCAGCGTGGACTTGCCGGAGCCGGAGGCACCGATCAGCGCGGTGACTGTATGAGGGGCCACCTCCAGATCGACGTCCCGCAGGACGACCGAGCCGCCGAAGGTCTTGCGGACGGACTCCATGCGCAGCACGGGCGTCTCGCTCATGTGGTTCCTCCCTGGGCCCGTCGGCGGTCCATCCGTGCCGTCACCCAGTCCGTGAAGCGGGTCATCGGGATGGTCAGCGCGACGAAGACCAGTCCCGCGACGATGTACGGCGTGTAGTTGAGGCTGCGGCCCACGATGATGTCGGCGGCCCGTACGGCGTCCACCGCACCGCCGATCGAGACCAGCCCGGTGTCCTTCTGGAGCGACACCAGGTCGTTCAGCAGCGGCGGCACCTGGCGGCGTACCGCCTGGGGCAGTACCACGTGGCGCAGCGCCTGCCGGTTGCTGAGCCCGAGCGAGCGGGCCGCGGCGCGCTGCGAGGGATGCACGGACTCGATGCCGGCGCGGAACACCTCGGCGACGTACGCCGAGTACGTCAGGGTGAGTGCGGTGCCGCCGAGGAGCACCGGGTCGACGGTCACCCCCTGGAGCCGCAGCGCCGGGACGCCGAGGACCACGATCATCAGGTTGATGATGAGCGGCAGCCCCCGGAAGAAATCCGTGTAGGCGGCGGCCAGGAAGCGCAGCGGGAAGAACACCGGGCCGCGCAGCGTGCGCGCGACGGCGATCAGCATGCCGAGGACGAGCACGGCGGCGCCGCAGATCAGCAGCAGCCGGACGTTCAGCCACAGCCCTTCGAGGACCTTCGGGAACGCCTCACGCGCGTATCCCCAGTCGAAGAAGGTCTCCTTGGTGCGCGGCCAGCCCGGGGCGTTGACGACGACCAGGTAGAGGACCGCTCCGGTGACGAGGGTCGAGAGCGCGCCGATCGCGGTGGCACGCCGGGCGCGGGCGCGCTTGTAGCGCTCACGGTCCAGGCGCCGCTGGGAGGGGACGTACCCGTCCGGCGCGTCGTGCTCGCCGGAGCCCTCCGCCGGCTCCGCCTTGTTCATCGTCACTTGAGCACCGGGGCGTCGACGGCGTCCGACAGCCACTGCTGCTCGAGCTTCGCGAGTGTGCCGTCCTCGCGCAGCGCGTCCACGGCCCGCGAGACGCAGGGGGTGAGCGCGCTGCCCTTGTCGAGCACAAGGCCGAACTGCTCCGGCGTACCGCCCTGGTTCTCGAACTGGCCCACGATCGTCGCGTCCGTGATCTCGGCGCCGGTGATGTAGAAGGCGGTCGGCAGGTCCACGACGATGGCGCCGACCTGGCCGTTCTTCAGCGCGGACTTGGCCTGGTCGTTCTTGCCGAAGACGGCAGCCGCCTGCTTCGGCTTCACCACGTCGTCGATGTAGTCGAGGCTGGTGGTGCCGACCTGGGCGCCCAGTTTCACGTCCTTCAGGTCGGCGATGCTCCTCGCCTTCGCGGCCTGGGAGTCCTTCAGCGCGACGACGGCCTGGCGCACGTCGTAGTAGCCGGACGAGAAGTCCACGGCCCTCTTGCGTTCGGCGCTGACGGAGACCTGGTTGATGTCGAAGTCGAAGGTCTTCTCGCCGGGCGCGAAGGCCTTGTTGAACGGGACGGTCTGCCAGGCGACCTTGTCCTTGCCGTACCCGAGCCGCTCGGCGACGGCGTACGCGACCGCCGACTCGAAGCCCTTGCCGCCGGCGGGGTCGTCGTCCTCGAACCACGGCTCGTAGGCGGGTTCGTCGGTGGCGATCGTCAGCTTGCCCGAGGTGTGGGTGGCCAACTTGCCCTTCGCGCAGGTGCTTCCGGCCGATGCCGACGGCCCGTCCGAGGCCTCCGGCTGCGGAGCACAGCTCACGGCGGCGGCGAGAAGGACGACGGCGGCGGCAGCGCGGCGCAGGGCGCGCGGGGCAGGATGCATGGCGGGAGATTGGCAGCCGACGGACCCGTTTGTCGAGGTCACGACGACATGTTCCGCATGGTGGGAACGGGTGTTGCAATCTCGTGAACGGCCGGGGCCGCCGGCCGAGGGCGGGGATCGACAGGCCGGCGGCCCATCCGCCCAGGAGCCGTCATCCTGCGCGGGGCTCCCACCAGTTGACCGCGCAACTACGTGCACCGGGAGCGCGCGCACCACACCGGCGTGTGCGAAGCGTTCACACGGGGCGCGTGCGCGGCTCATCACCCGACACGCACGCGCTCCGCGCGACCGTCACCACCCGCGCGCGTGCCACTCCGGAAGCTGCGGGCGCTCCGTGCCCAGCGTCGTGTCGTTGCCGTGCCCCGGGTAGACCCATGTCTCGTCCGGGAGGACGTCGAAGATCCTGGTCTCGACATCGTGGAGCAGGCTGGCGAACGCCTTGGGATCCTTGTGGGTGTTGCCCACACCCCCGGGGAACAGGCAGTCCCCGGTGAACACATGGGGATGCCCGTGCGGGTCGTCGTAGACGAGGGCGATCGAGCCGGGTGTGTGCCCGACCAGGTGGCGCGCGGTGAGTTCCACGCGCCCCACCCGGATGGTGTCGCCGTCGTCGACCAGCACGTCGGTCCGTACGGGGATACCGTCGGCGTCGTCCCGGCCCGCGTACGTGCGGGCGCCGGTGGCCGCCACGACCTCGGCGAGCGCCTGCCAGTGGTCGCCGTGCTGGTGGGTGGTGACGACGGACGCGATGCCGTCGCCACCGATCATGCCGAGCAGTGTGTCCGCCTCGTTCGCGGCGTCGATCAGCAACTGCTCGTCCGTGGCCCGGCAGCGCAGCAGATAGGCGTTGTTGTTCATGGGACCGACCGCGATCTTGGTGATCATCAGGTCCTTGAGCTCATGCACGTCGGCGGGCCCGCCGACCGTCACCTCTCCGCTGTACGTCATGTCCGCCAGCCTATAGCGGGGGAGTGGCCCCGGTCCTAGAGCTCCGGGTCTAGAGCGGGGGCAGTGTCGGAAGCGGGCCGCCGGCCACCGTCAGGCCGGATCCGGCACGGCGGCCGGCGAGCCAGCCCAGCAGATCGGCCGGGGAGCCGGCGACGGTCACCTCGGGCCCGTCACCCTGCTCCCGCCCGGTGCTCCACGCGCGCGTGCCGTCCGTGAGGCTTGTGGGCGGTACGTCGGGATACCCGGCGAACCGGTCGGCCAGAAAGACGATCTCCCGCTCGGCGAACTCCGCCGGCAGATCCTCCAGCTCGTAGCCGATCCCCAGGTCCACGTGATGCAGCTCCACCTCCACCCACCGCCGGAACGGCACCCGGGACGCGGAGTCCGTGACCCCGTTGCGCAGCTCCACCGTGCGCGACCAGTCCGCCGGAGCCGCCCCGGTCTCCTGGAAGCGGGCCGCGCTCTCTCGCAGGTCGGCGAGCTGGACGTCGAGGGCGCGCGGGGCGTCCCGCTCGATGTCGGCGTCCCGGGCCTCGCCGGAGACGTACATGGGACGCCCCTCGAGGACGTTCACGAGGGCGTCCGCGTTGCGGGCGAGGTGGGCGAGGACGTGGCCGCGGGTCCAGCCGGGAAGCCGTGACGGCTGCGTCACAGACGCGTTGTCCAGTTTGCCGACTGCGATGAGCAGCCGCTCCGTAGCGTCATGTACAGACGCCAGGTCATGACCGTGATCAATCATGATGCTGACCCTAGCCCCGCCACACCTTTGGGTGAAGGTGGTGAACGAGTGCCGTAAATCGAATGCACGTGCTATATGGTCGGACGTGGCGTCGGGCATGCTGGAGAGCCGGGGTTTGTTGGCAACCCGTGAATCCGACCGGCGTTGTCAGTGGCTCCCCCTAGTCTGAGAATGACGGGGGCCCCGCCCCTGTCACTTCTCTCAAGAAAGGTGCGGACCGGCGTGGCCGACCGTCTCATCGTTCGTGGAGCGCGCGAGCACAACCTCAAGAACGTCTCGCTCGACCTCCCGCGCGACTCGCTCATCGTCTTCACGGGCCTGTCGGGGTCGGGCAAGTCCTCGCTGGCCTTCGACACCATCTTCGCCGAGGGACAGCGGCGCTACGTGGAGTCGCTCTCCTCCTACGCCCGGCAGTTCCTCGGCCAGATGGACAAGCCGGACGTCGACTTCATCGAGGGCCTCTCCCCGGCGGTCTCGATCGACCAGAAGTCGACCTCGCGCAACCCGCGCTCCACGGTCGGCACCATCACCGAGGTCTACGACTACCTGCGTCTGCTCTTCGCGCGCATCGGCAAGCCGCACTGCCCCGAGTGCCGCCGCCCGATCTCCCGCCAGTCGCCGCAGGCCATCGTCGACAGGGTCCTGGAGCTGCCGGAGGGCAGCCGCTTCCAGGTGCTGTCGCCGCTGGTGCGCGAGCGCAAGGGCGAGTTCGTCGATCTCTTCGCCGAGCTCCAGACCAAGGGCTACTCCCGCGCGCGGGTGGACGGCGAGACCATCCAGCTCTCGAACCCGCCCACGCTGAAGAAGCAGGAGAAGCACACCATCGAGGTGGTCGTCGACCGCCTCACGGTCAAGGAGGGCGCCAAGCGCCGCCTGACCGACTCCGTGGAGACCGCCCTCGGCCTGTCCGGCGGCATGGTCGTGCTCGACTTCGTCGACCTCCCCGAGGACGACCCCGAGCGCGAGCGCATGTACTCGGAGCACCTGTACTGCCCGTACGACGACCTCTCCTTCGAGGAGCTCGAGCCCCGCTCCTTCTCCTTCAACTCGCCCTTCGGCGCCTGCCCGGACTGCTCCGGCATCGGCACACGCATGGAGGTCGACGCGGAGCTGATCGTCCCGGACGAGGACAAGAGCCTCGACGAGGGCGCCATCCACCCCTGGTCGCACGGCCACACCAAGGACTACTTCGGCCGCCTCATCGGCGCGCTCGCCGACGCGCTGGGCTTCCGTACGGACATCCCCTTCGCGGGCCTGCCGCAGCGCGCGAAGAAGGCCCTGCTCCACGGCCACAAGACCCAGGTCGAGGTCCGCTACCGCAACCGCTACGGGCGCGAGCGCCGGTACACCACGGCCTTCGAGGGCGCCATCCCCTTCGTCAAGCGCCGGCACAGCGAGGCCGAGAGCGACTCCAGCCGTGAGCGCTTCGAGGGCTACATGCGCGAGGTGCCCTGCCCCACCTGTGAGGGCACGCGCCTGAAGCCGATCGTCCTCGCGGTCACGATCATGGACAAGTCCATCGCCGAGGTCTCCGCGATGTCCATCAGCGACTGCGCGGACTTCCTGGGCGAGCTGAAGCTCACGGCCCGCGACAAGAAGATCGCCGAGCGCGTGCTGAAGGAGGTCAACGAACGGCTGCGGTTCCTGGTCGACGTCGGCCTGGACTACCTCTCGCTGAACCGCGCGGCCGGCACCCTCTCCGGCGGCGAGGCCCAGCGCATCCGCCTGGCCACCCAGATCGGCTCCGGCCTGGTCGGCGTCCTGTACGTCCTCGACGAGCCGTCCATCGGTCTGCACCAGCGCGACAACCACCGCCTGATCGAGACCCTGGTCCGGCTGCGCGACATGGGCAACACACTCATCGTCGTCGAGCACGACGAGGACACCATCAAGACCGCCGACTGGATCGTCGACATCGGCCCCGGCGCCGGTGAGCACGGCGGCAAGGTCGTGCACAGCGGCTCCCTCAAGGAGCTGCTCGCCAACGCCGAGTCCCAGACCGGCCTGTACCTGTCCGGCAAGAAGGCCATCCCGCTGCCCGACATCCGGCGTCCGCTGGACCCGTCCCGGCAGCTCACGGTGCACGGCGCCCGGGAGAACAACCTCCAGGACATCGACGTGTCCTTCCCGCTGGGCGTGCTCACCGCCGTCACCGGCGTGTCCGGCTCCGGCAAGTCGACCCTGGTCAACGACATCCTGTACACCCACCTGGCCCGTGAGCTGAACGGCGCCAGGAGCGTGCCCGGGCGGCACACGCGCGTGGACGGCGACGACCTCGTCGACAAGGTCGTGCACGTCGACCAGTCACCCATCGGCCGCACCCCGCGCTCCAACCCGGCCACCTACACCGGCGTCTTCGACCACATCCGCAAGCTGTTCGCCGAGACCACAGAGGCGAAGGTCCGCGGCTACCTGCCCGGCCGCTTCTCCTTCAACGTCAAGGGCGGCCGCTGCGAGAACTGCTCGGGCGACGGCACCATCAAGATCGAGATGAACTTCCTCCCGGACGTGTACGTCCCGTGCGAGGTCTGCCACGGCGCCCGGTACAACCGGGAGACCCTGGAGGTCCACTACAAGGGCAAGTCCATCGCCGACGTCCTGAACATGCCGATCGAGGAGGCCACGGAGTTCTTCGAGGCGGTCCCCTCGATCTCCCGGCACATGAAGACCCTCAAGGACGTCGGCCTCGGCTACGTCCGGCTCGGCCAGTCCGCGACCACCCTGTCCGGCGGTGAGGCCCAGCGCGTCAAGCTCGCCAGCGAGCTCCAGCGCCGCTCCACCGGCCGCACGGTCTACGTCCTGGACGAGCCGACCACCGGTCTGCACTTCGAGGACATCAGCAAGCTGCTGACGGTCCTGTCCGGACTGGTCGACAAGGGCAACACGGTCATCGTCATCGAGCACAACCTCGACGTGATCAAGACCGCAGACTGGATCGTCGACATGGGTCCCGAGGGCGGTGCCGGCGGCGGCCTGGTCGTCGCGGAGGGCACCCCCGAGCAGGTCGCCGCGGTCCCGACCAGCCACACCGGCAAGTTCCTCCGGGAGGTCCTCGGCGCCGATCGCATCAGCGACGCGTCCGCGGTGCCGGCACCGCGCAGGGCGGCGGCGAAGAAGACGGTCGCGGCACAGACCCCGGCGAAGAAGACCGCCACCAAGCGGGTCAACAGCACTGCCGCCAAGAAGGCGGCGACCAAGACCACCAAGGCCACCAAGACCACGAAGGCCGCCGCGAAGAAGACGACGCGGACGACCAAGGGCTGAGGCTGCGCCGACGCGCCGTGCACCACGGAGACTCCCGTGGTGCACGGCGCGTCGGCGTCTCGCGCGTCCGTGTGCCGATGTGCCGATCAGTCGTTCTTCGGCTCCACGAACTGCATGTCGAGCTGGATCTTCACCACTTCACCGAGCAGACCGGGAGCGAAGTCCAGCCCGAACTCGCTGCGCCGGATCTCACCCGTGGCCTCGAACCCGGCATGCCGGCTGCCGTCCATGGGCACCTCGACCAGCCCGCCGAACTCGACGGCGAGCGTCACCGGCCGGGTCACCCCGCCGATCGTCAGCTCACCCTCCATCGTCCAGTCCTCGCCCTCACCCGACACCCGCGTCGAGCGGTACGTCATCGTCGGGCGCTTCTCGACGTCGAGCAGGTCGGAGGCTCGCACATGCGCGTCCCGGTCGGCGTTGCCGGTGTCGATCGAGGCCAGGTCGACGGTCGCGGAAACCCGTACGTCCTCGATCCGTTCCCCGACGGACAGTTCGGCCTCCAACCGCTCGAAGCGTCCCCGCACCTTGGCGATGCCCAGGTGACGGATGGTGAAGTTCACGGAGGAGTGGAACGGGTCCAGGGCCCAGTTCCCCGGAGCCAGCGGCAGGGCGGTGGCGGAAGCGGCGGCGGCGATGTCGTTCGTCATGTGCTCCACCCTGAGGGCCACGGGGCCCGGGAGGGAGACCGTCCGGAGCCTGGTAGTGGCAGGGCCACGATCCGCGCCCGTGCGCGCTGTACGTTCGGCGGGTGAGCGACAACGAGTTGGGCACGTATCTGCGCACCTGGCGTGAAGCCGTCAGCCCCGCCGAGGCGGGTCTGCCCACGGGGCTCCGGCGCCGCACCCCGGGCCTGCGACGCGCCGAACTGGCCACGCTCGCGGACATCAGCGTCGAGTACCTCACCCGGCTGGAACAGGGACGCGACCGCAACCCCTCCGCCCAGGTGCTCGGTGCCCTCGCCGACGCCCTGCATCTGTCGCTCAACGACCGGATGCTGCTGCGCCGCCTGACCAAGGAGGCGGACGGCGGCGACCCGCTGGTCTGCGCGGCGGCCCCTTCGCTGGGCCACTCGGTGCGCCCCACCGTCCGGTCGGTGCTCGATCGCCTGGAGCCGGCCCCCGCGCTGGTGGTCAACTGGATCGGCGACATCCTCGCCCACACCGCGGGCTACGAGCGGCTGGCCGGCCCCCTCGGCCTGCTCGACGACGAGCGGCCCAACCTGCTCCGGTACCTGTTCACCGACTCCCGGGCCCGCGACGCCTACCGCGACTGGGACCGGGTGGCTGACGACCTCGTCGCCCGGCTCCGGCACGGGGCCCCTCTCCGGGACCCCTACGTCGCCGAGCTGGCGGACGAGCTGACGGTGACGGCGGGGGCGGACTTCGCCGACCGGTTCGCCGACCTGGCCGTGGTGCCGCGCCGGACGGGCTCCCAGCAGATCGAGCACCCGGAGGCCGGATCGCTGCGGTTGCTGCACGAGACGCTCGTGCTGCCCGACGAGGGCCAGCGCGTGATCGTCCATCTGCCCGCCGACGACGCCACGGCCGCGGCCCTGGACCGCCTCGACGGCCGCCGCCCCGGCGCGCTGCGGGCCGTGGGAGAGGCCGGGTGAGCGGCTTCAGCCGTCCAGCTCGTGCGCGTAAGGCGGTTCCGCCCCCGCCCGTGAGCAGGTGACGGCCGCCGCGCGAGCCGCGAATCGCAGGAGTTCCGTCCAGCCGTCGGACTCCAGCGCTGCCAGGGCCCGCTCGCTCAGCGCATCGCGGACCGCGAGCCCGTGCAGCAGCGCCGCGTTGACCGTGTCGCCCGCGCCGATCGTGTCCACGACCTCCACCCGCTGGCCCGGTACGGAGTACTCGCCGCCGTCAGTGGTGAAGACGGTCAGCCCGTCACCGCCCCGGGTGATCACGACCGCTGACGGGCCGGCCGCCAGCCACTCCTGGGGCGTGCCACCGAGCCACTGGGCGTCCTCGGCGGACAGCTTCAGCAGCGACACCGACGGCAGCCAGCTCTTGAACCGCGCCCGGTAGGCGTCCGCGTCCGGGATCAGCCCGGCCCTGATGTTCGGGTCCAGCGTGGTGAACACGCCCCGCACCGCCGCCGATCGCATCAGTTCCTCGTACGCGCTGGCCCCGGGCTCCAGCACCAGCGAGCAGGTGCCGAAGGAGACCGCACGGGTGCCCGACGGCAACGCGGAGGGCGCCGCGAACAGCCGGTCCGCCGTCCCGTCCACATAGAAGGAGTAGGCCGCCGAGCCGTCCACACCGACGGTGGCGACTGCGAGGGTCGTCGGCTCGGCCCCGCGCTGCACCGACGACACGTCGACCCCGGTCTCGCGCAGCCGGTCCAGCAGCGCCTCCCCGAAGGCGTCGTCCGACACCCGGGAGCAGAAGGCGGCGGGGGAGCCGAGGCGACCCAGCGCCACGGCCGTGTTGTACGGGCCGCCGCCGAGCGCCGGCTGCAGCGCCGCCAGGGCACCCGTGCCCCGCGGTACCAGGTCGATCAGTGCCTCACCGGCGACGACGATCATGCGACGGTTCCTCTCTCGGACTGCGGGCCGCGCGGAGTGCGGGGGCTGCGCGGATCGCGCGGACTACTGGGGCTGTCGGGCTTGCTGAGGCCGTTCCGGCTGCTCGGGATGTTCGGGTCGGGCCGGCTCCTCCGGGCAGCCGCACGAGGTGCGGTGGACGAAGGCGGAGGGGAGCCGCACCGTCCGCACCGGCCGGTCCGGCTCGGCGAGACGCTCCAGGAGCACGTGTACGGCCCGGGCGCCGATGTCCTTGCTGGGCTGCGCGATCGCGGTGAGCCGGGGCGAGAACAGATCAGCCCAGGCGAAGTCGTCGAAGCAGCACAGCGCGACGTCGCCCGGTACCGACAGGCCGCGGGCGCGCAGGGCACGCAGCGCCCCGATGGTCATGGCGTTGTTGCCGGTGACGAGCGCGGTGGGCGGCACGGCGAGGGACAGCAGGGCCGCGGTGGCCTGTTCGCCACCCTCCGACTCCGAGTCGCCGTGCACCAGGAGCCGTTCGTCGTACGACAATCCCGCGAAGGCGAGACCGCTGCGGTAGCCGGTGATCCGCTCGCTCGTGGTGCTGAGCCCCGGCCGCCCCGCCACGAGGCCGATCCGCCGGTGGCCGAGGCCGGCGAGATGGGTGACCAGCCGGGACGTCGGTTCGGCGTTGTCGGCGCACACCTGGTCGAAACGCGGACCACCGTCGCCCGCCGGGGCGCTCACCAGCCGGTCGAGGAACACCGCCGGTACGTCGTGCCGCTCCAGGTAGGCGAGCAGCCCGCGCGGATCCGCCGAGGGCGCGACGATCATGCCGTCCACCCGGCGCTCGTGCAGCAGCTGGACGACCTTGCGCTCGTGCTCCGGGTCGTCGTGCGGATCGGCGATCAGCAGGCTGTAGCCGTGTTCCAGGGCACTGGCCTCGACTCCCTGGAGGATCTCCGTGAAGTACGGGTTGCTGATCGCCGACACCGCCAGCCCGATGGAACGGGTGCGGGACGTCACCAGGGAGCGGGCCAGGGTGTTCGTGGTGTAGCCGAGCTGTTCTACGGCGTCCAGGACCGCCTGGCGAGTGTGCGGCAGCACCGGCCGGGTGCCGTTCAGCACGTGCGAGACGGTTGCCACGGAGACACCGGCGCTCCGCGCGACGTCGGCCATGGTCGCCATGCCGTTCCCTCCTCCGCTCCGGTGGCCCGGCGGGGAACGTATCGCATCCGGCGCCGGACGTAAACGCTTGCGCAAACGTTTACGTCCCGACCGCACCCGGGACCGTGACCACAAGCCGCCGGGCACGGCCCGACGTCGTGACGTCTACTCCCAGTCCCAGCCGATCCCCAGAAACCCGGCCCGCACGCGCGGCTCGACCACGTGCACCGACCGGTGCCGTCCGCTCAGCGGCAGCTCCTGGCAGCCGCTGCGCGGCGCCGCCGCCGAGTGCTGAGCGAACCGGTGGCAGCGCACCGGGAGGGCCGCCGCGTCGAAGCACACCTGGAGTGCGTACTGACCGCCGGGAGCGTCGAAGCCGCGGACGTACTCGCGCGACTCGTCCGCCGTCCCGTCCTCGACGCCGTAGCGGAACAGGAACGTGTCCCCGGCCCGCAGCCGGGTGTCGAAGAGCAGCTCGGCGGCGAACACACCGGTGTCGCGGTGCCAACGGACACGTCCCGTACGGCAGTTCTCCAGGGCGTGCACCCTCATGCGCTCGGGCACGGCCCCCCGGTCGCCGTGGTGGACGGCGACGAAGCGGTCGACGCCGTCCCGGTGGGCGCGCACGATGTGGTGCGACTCGCGCTCGGCCAGCTCGCGCCGCGCCCCGATGCGCAGCCGCTCATGGTGCCCGAGGGTATGCAGGCCCCCGTCCGGCGGGCAGTCCAGCTCGGCCAGCAACTGGTCCAGGACTCCGGAGGCCTCGACGAGGGAGCGATAGGACCGGGCCGCGGACCGCTGCCCGGCCGGGCCGGCGTCGGACTCGGCGAGCAGCCGGATCAGCGACTCCTCGGGAAGCTCCAGGATCTCTTCCAGCGCACGGACGGCTCGCAGCGACTCGGGGCGCTGCGGACGCCTGGCACCCTGCTGCCAGTAACTCAGGCTTGTGACACCGACCTTCACGCCGTGGCGGGACAGATGGTGCTGCACGCGTTGCAGCGGCAGCCCGCGGGCCGCGATCGCCGCACGCAGGGCGACGTGGAAGGGGCCGCCTCGCAGGGCCGAGTCCAGATCCGCGGTGGCGACGTCCGCGTGCTGTGTGGCGTGCGGCATGCAGGGGCCTCTCTGTGAGTCGGCAACGGCTGGTCAGACCGTTCGCACTGGCCGCCCGGGGCCGTCCTGCCGGCGCACGGCAGGTCTTCACATCCGTACGTCGTCGTTCAGGGTCCCGAGTTCCACCGCATTGAAGCGTGTTGACCTGGTCCCGACAACACCTGATGCCGGACAGTGATGTTCGCCAGGCCGGACATGCGAGCGCCCGGGGCGTACGCCCCGGGCGCTCGCGGCAGACGATGAGTTTCTAGGAGCGGTCGCTTCCGCCCTGTTCCTCGAGGGCGAGACGCTTGGCCCGCACTATGTCGGGGTCGCGCGGGTCCAGGGCGTCGCGCAGAGCGAACGCCTCGTCCGCGTACCGGCGGGAACGGACCGTCCGCCGGGTCTTCTCGATCCGCATCTGCTTCATCTGCGCAGCCCTCCGACCCGTGGCCCGCCCGCTCCGCGTGGAAGCGGCCGGTCCGCACTGACAACCTGTGCCTGCACCGACACGGCCCTCGTCCGCCGGACGCCGCCGTGTCCCCGTGGGAAGCCTGCATTCCCGCTACCGGCCTGCCGTAATCCCCGCGGCGGGACATGCCGTTGGAAACTGCCACCCGCCAAGCCCGTGATCGTGTCCCGCGCTCCCGTCGGACTGTCGGTGCTCGCCAGTAGGGTGTGAGACATGGCCGACCCCTCCAGCTACCGCCCCAAACCGGGTGAGATCCCCGATACGCCGGGGGTCTACAGGTTCCGCGACGAGCACCGCCGGGTGATCTACGTCGGAAAGGCGAAAAGCCTGCGCCAGCGCCTGGCGAACTACTTCCAGGACCTGGCGGGAACGCACCCGCGCACCCGGACCATGGTCACCACGGCCGCTTCCGTGGAGTGGACGGTGGTGTCCACGGAGGTCGAGGCGCTCCAGCTGGAGTACTCCTGGATCAAGGAGTACGACCCCCGGTTCAACGTCAAGTACCGCGACGACAAGAGCTACCCGTACCTCGCGGTGACGATGAACGAGGAGTATCCGCGCGTGCAGGTGATGCGCGGTCACAAGAAGAAGGGCGTCCGCTACTTCGGGCCGTACGGGCACGCGTGGGCGATCCGTGACACGGTCGACCTGCTGCTGCGCGTCTTCCCCGTGCGCACCTGCTCGGCCGGTGTCTTCAAGAACGCCGCCCGCACCGGCCGCCCCTGTCTCCTCGGCTACATCGGCAAGTGCTCGGCCCCTTGCGTGGACCGGGTCTCGGCCGAGGAGCACCGCGAACTGGCCGATGAGTTCTGCGATTTCATGACCGGCCGGACGAACACGTACATCCGCCGGCTGGAGAAGCAGATGGTGGAAGCGGCCGACGAGATGGAGTACGAGCGGGCGGCCCGGCTGCGCGACGACATCGGGGCCCTGAAGAAGGCCATGGAGAAGAGCGCGGTGGTGCTCGCCGACGCGACCGACGCCGACCTGATCGCGGTCGCCGAGGACGAGCTGGAGGCGGCCGTCCAGATCTTCCATGTGCGCGGCGGACGAGTGCGCGGCCAGCGCGGCTGGGTCACCGACAAGGTGGAGGAGATCACCACCGGCGCCCTCGTGGAGCACGCCCTGCAGCAGCTGTACGGCGAGGAGACCGGCGACGCCGTCCCCAAGGAGGTCCTGGTCCCGGCTCTCCCCGACCCCGTGGAGCCCGTCCAGGAGTGGCTCACCGGGCGGCGCGGCTCGATCGTCTCGCTGCGTGTCCCGCAGCGCGGCGACAAGAAGGCGCTCATGGAGACGGTGCAGCGCAACGCGCAGCAGGCCCTCGTCCTGCACAAGACCAAGCGCGCCTCCGACCTGACCACGCGCTCGCGTGCCCTGGAGGAGATCGCCGACGCCCTCGACCTGGACAGCGCCCCCCTGCGGATCGAGTGCTACGACATCTCCCACCTCCAGGGCGACGACGTCGTGGCGTCCATGGTCGTCTTCGAGGACGGCCTGGCCCGCAAGAGCGAGTACCGGCGCTTCCAGATCAAGGGCTTCGCCGGGCAGGACGACGTCCGCTCCATGCACGAGGTGATCACCCGCCGCTTCCGGCGCTACCTCGCCGAGAAGGAGAAGACGGGCGAGTGGACCGACGGCGAGAACGCCGAGACCCCTGAGATCGACAGCAACGGCGAGATCGTCGGGACCGGCCTCACCGAGGACGACGGCCGTCCCAAGAAGTTCGCCTACCCGCCCCAGCTCGTGGTCGTCGACGGCGGCGCCCCCCAGGTCGCGGCAGCCCGGCGGGCCCTGGACGAGCTCGGTATCGACGACATCGCCGTGTGCGGCCTCGCCAAGCGCCTGGAGGAGGTCTGGGTGCCCGGCGACGACGACCCGGTGGTCCTGCCCCGCACCAGCGAGGGCCTGTACCTGCTCCAGCGGGTCCGTGACGAGGCGCACCGCTTCGCGATCACCTACCAGCGCGCCAAGCGGGCCAAGCGCTTCCGCTCCAGCCCCCTGGACGACGTGCCGGGGCTCGGGGACACGCGGAAGCAGGCACTCCTGAAACACTTCGGTTCGTTGAAGAAATTGCGATCTGCCACCATCGACCAGATCTGCGAGGTTCCCGGCATAGGCCGAAAGACCGCGGAGACCATCGCGGCGGCCCTCGCCCAGGCGGCCCCGGCCGCACCCGCCGTCAACACGGCGACTGGAGAGATCATGGAAGAGGAACCCGGCACGGAAGCCGGCTCGGAACCCGGCACCATGGGTTCCGGTGGGGAGCCCGTGACGATGGGCGCCCCGGACGAACGACGGGGGCAGGAGACATGAATGTGAACGAGCACGACGGGCAAGAACAGCAAGCCGGAGACGGAGCACAGGTGAGCACGGGCACGCCCAACGACAAGGCCCCGGTCCCGGAAGCGGCCATCCCCGAGCTGGTGATCATCTCCGGCATGTCCGGGGCGGGCCGCTCGACGGCCGCGAAGTGCCTGGAGGACCTCGGCTGGTTCGTCGTCGACAACCTGCCGCCCGCGCTGATCCCCACCATGGTGGAGCTCGGCGCCCGCTCCCAGGGCAATGTGGCCCGGATCGCCGTCGTCGTCGACGTCCGCGGCCGCCGCTTCTTCGACAACCTCCGCGAGTCCCTCGCCGACCTGGAGGCGAAGAACGTCACCCGGAGGATCGTCTTCCTGGAGTCCTCCGACGAGGCCCTGGTGCGCCGCTTCGAGTCGGTGCGCCGCCCGCACCCCCTCCAGGGCGACGGCCGGATCGTCGACGGCATCGACGCCGAGCGCGAACTGCTGCGCGAGCTGCGCGGTGACGCCGACCTGGTGATCGACACCTCCAGCCTGAACGTGCACGAGCTGCGCGCCAAGATGGACGCCCAGTTCGCCGGCGAGGAGGAGCCGGAGCTGCGGGCCACGGTGATGTCCTTCGGCTACAAGTACGGCCTGCCGGTCGACGCCGACCTCGTCGTCGACTGCCGCTTCCTGCCGAACCCGCACTGGGTCCCGGAGCTGCGCCCGTACACCGGCCTCAACGACGAGGTCTCCGGTTACGTCTTCAACCAGCCCGGAGCCAAGGAGTTCCTCGACCGGTACACGGAGCTCCTCCAGCTGGTCGCCACCGGCTACCGCCGGGAGGGCAAGCGCTATGTGACCATCGCCGTCGGCTGTACGGGCGGCAAGCACCGCTCGGTCGCCATGTCGGAGAAGCTCGCCGCCCGGCTCGCGTCCGAGGGCGTGGAGACAGTGGTCGTACACCGGGACATGGGACGCGAATGACACGACGTACTCCGCGGCTGAGCCGGCTGCGCCGGGTGGTGCCCGACGGCTCCACCGACGCACGGGCCGGCCGGCCCGTCGAGGCCCGGGGCGGCAGACCGCGCCGCCGGGGCACCCAGCCCAAGGTCGTCGCCCTCGGCGGCGGCATGGGCCTGTCCGCCTCGCTGGCCGCACTGCGCCGCATCACCGGCGACCTCACCGCCGTCGTCACCGTGGCCGACGACGGCGGCTCCAGCGGCCGGCTCCGCGACGAGCTGGGCGTCCTGCCGCCCGGCGACCTGCGCAAGGCGCTGGCCGCGCTGTGCGGTGACGACGACTGGGGCCAGACCTGGGCCCGGGTCATCCAGCACCGCTTCCAGTCCCAGGGCGACCTGCACGAGCACGCGGTCGGCAACCTGCTGATCGTCGCCCTCTGGGAGCAGCTCGGCGATCATGTGCAGGCGCTCGACCTGGTCGGACGCCTGCTGGGCGCCCAGGGGCGTGTGCTGCCCATGTCCGCCGTCCCGCTGGAGCTCCAGGCCCTGGTCAAGGGCCACGACCCGGAGCGCCCCGAGGAGGTCGACACGGTCCGTGGCCAGGCCACCGTCGCCCTCACCCCGGGCGAGGTGCAGTCCGTGCACGTCGTGCCGCACGACCCGCCCGCCGTGCCCGAGGCGGTCGAGGCCGTCCTGGACGCGGACTGGGTGGTGCTCGGCCCCGGCTCCTGGTTCTCCTCGGTCATCCCCCATCTGCTCGTGCCGGAGCTGCTGGACGCGCTCACCCAGACCAAGGCACGCCGGGTACTCTCCCTGAACCTCGCTCCGCAGCCCGGAGAAACCGAGGGCTTCTCCCCGCAGCGTCATTTGGAGGTTTTGGGACGACACGCCCCTAAACTCGCCCTGGACGTGGTGCTGGCCGACGAGGCCGCCGTGCCCGACCGCGATTCCCTGACCGACGCCGCCAAGCGATTCGGGGCCGCGGTCGAGCTGGCGCCGGTGGCCAGACCCGACGGGACCCCGAGGCACGACCCGGAGCTGTTGGCCGCCGCGTACGACCGTATTTTTCGGATGCATGGAAGGATCGGCCCATGGCGATGACGGCAGCGGTGAAGGACGAGATCTCCCGGCTTCCCGTCACCCGGACCTGCTGCAGAAAGGCGGAGGTCTCCGCCATGCTGCGGTTCGCCGGCGGCCTCCACCTGGTGAGCGGTCGGATCGTGATCGAGGCGGAGCTGGACACCGCGATGGCGGCCCGCCGGCTGAAGCGGGACATCCTGGAGATCTTCGGCCACAGCTCCGAACTGATCGTGATGGCACCCGGCGGGCTGCGCCGCGGTTCCCGCTACGTGGTGCGCGTCATCGCGGGCGGGGACCAGCTGGCCCGCCAGACCGGCCTGGTCGACGGGCGCGGCCGCCCGATCCGCGGCCTGCCCCCGCAGGTGGTCTCGGGGGCCACCTGCGACGCCGAGGCTGCCTGGCGTGGCGCGTTCCTGGCGCACGGCTCGCTCACCGAGCCCGGCCGCTCCTCCTCCCTGGAGGTGACCTGCCCGGGCCCGGAGGCCGCGCTCGCGCTGGTCGGCGCCGCTCGCCGTCTGTCGATCGGGGCCAAGGCGCGTGAGGTGCGCGGTGTGGACCGGGTCGTCGTCCGCGACGGTGACGCGATCGGTGCCCTGCTGACCCGGCTCGGTGCCCACGAGTCGGTGCTGGCCTGGGAGGAGCGCCGGATGCGCCGCGAGGTGCGGGCCACGGCGAACCGGCTCGCCAACTTCGACGACGCCAACCTCCGTCGCTCGGCCCGCGCGGCCGTCGCCGCCGGTGCCCGCGTGCAGCGAGCCCTGGAGATCCTCGCCGACGACGTCCCCGAGCATCTCGCCGCCGCCGGCCGGCTGCGCATGGAGCACAAGCAGGCCTCCCTGGAGGAACTGGGCGCGCTCGCCGACCCGCCGCTGACCAAGGACGCCGTCGCCGGCCGGATCCGGCGTCTGCTGGCCATGGCCGACAAGCGCGCCTCCGACCTCGGCATCCCGGGCACGGAGTCCAACCTCGCGGACGACCTCGCCGACAACCTCGTCGGCTGACCTCACAGGCCGTCAATCAGCCGGTGTCCGGCGCCCACTTGGGTGGTCGGCACCGGCTTTTGCGTGTCGTTCAGGCACTCTTGACTCGATCATGGACTGTCATGAGCCTGGCATCTGTTCGCTGCTGTGGCGAACCCACGCAAGGGGGGTTCATGAGACGAAGAGCGAGATCGATCCTCGCTGTCGGCGCGCTCCTGATCGGCGGAGCGAGCATCGCACCCATCGCCCAGGCACAACCGGGAAGTTCGGCCCCGTCCGACTCGGACGAAGTCAAGGTCTTCCGGGCCGAGGTCACCCAGCAGCAGGTACCCCTGCTGCTGGCGGCCGGCCAGGACGGCCACGAACTCGGCGAGCAGGTGCCCGAGAAGGGCACGGGCACCGTCGAGGTCTACCTCACCGACCAGCAGGCGAAGAAGCTTCGCAAGCAGGGCGTCGACCTCACCGAGCACAAAGTCTCCGCGGGGGCCGAGAACCGCGTCAGGAACGCCGCCGAGGGCGTGTTCCGCCCGTACAGCGGAGGGGGCGGCCTGAAGGAGGAGATCCTCCGCGCCGCGCAGCAGCACCCCGGCATCACCAAGGTCGTCTCCATCGGCAAGACGGTGGGCGGCCAGGACATCCTCGCCCTGAAGCTCACCAAGAACGCGAAGAAGACGAAGGACGGCTCCAAGCCCTCCGTCCTCTACATGTCCAACCAGCACGCGCGCGAGTGGATCACGCCGGAGATGACCCGGCGCCTGATGCACCATTACCTGGACAAGTACAAGACGGACAAGCGCGTCAAGAAGATCGTCGACTCCACCGAGCTGTGGTTCCTCCTGTCGGCCAACCCCGACGGCTACGACCACACCTTCAAGAGTGACGACAACCGCATGTGGCGCAAGAACCTGCGGGACGTCAACGGCGACGGCGTCATCAGCACCGGCGACGGCGTCGACCTCAACCGCAACTTCACCTACAAGTGGGGCTACGACGACGAGGGCTCGTCCCCCAACCCCACCAGCGAGACCTACCGCGGCGCGGGCCCGGGCTCCGAGCCGGAGACCAAGGCCCTGGACGCCTTCCAGAAGCGGATCGGCTTCACGTACGGCATCAACTACCACTCCGCCGCCGAACTCATCCTCTACGGAGTCGGCTGGCAGGTGGCCACGGAGACCCCGGACGACGTCCTGTACAAGGCGCTCGCCGGCACGCCCGAGAACCCGGCGGTTCCCGGCTACCACCCGCAGGTCTCCTCCGAGCTGTACACGACGAACGGCGAGGCCGACGGCCACGCGGCGAACGTCAACGGCCTGGCGATGTTCACCCCCGAGATGTCGACCTGCGCGACGGCCTCGAACGTCGACCCGAACGACGAGTGGAAGGCGTCCGACTGCCGGTCGGTCTTCACCTTCCCGGACGACGAGAAGCTGATCCAGCAGGAGTTCGCGAAGAACGTCCCGTTCGCGCTCTCCGTCGCCGAGTCGGCCGCCCACCCCGACCGGCCGTCCTCCTCGGTCGGCATGAGCGCCGCCGACTTCACCCCGGCCGCATTCTCGACGTCGCACTCGCGCGGCGCCGACCAGGAGATCTCCGTCGTCGCACGCAAGTCCGTGCGCGACAAGGAACTCAGATACCGCGTCAACGGCGGCCGCACCGAGGACATGGCGCTCAAGCCCTGGAAGGGCGGCGAGACGTACGGCGGTGAGGACAACCTCTACTTCGACGAGTACCGGGCGAAGGTCAAGGACGGCGACCCGGGCGACAAGGTCGAGGTGTGGTTCACGGGGGAGACGAAGAACGGGAAGCCGGTCTCCAGCAAGCGCTACACCTACACCGTGGCCGAGATTCCCAGGGCGAACACCCTCGTGGTCGCCGAGGAAGGCGCCACCGCCACGCAGGCGCGGAGCTACGTCGACGCGCTCAAGGCCAACGGCCGCAAGGCGGTCGTCTGGGACGTCGCCCAGCAGGGCGCGCCCGACGCGCTCGGCGTGCTGAGCCACTACGACACCGTCGTCCACTACACGGGCGCGGGCACCCCGGGCGTCGCCACCCAGCTCCAGCTGCGGGCCTTCCTCAACGAGGGCGGCCGTCTGATCGAGGCGGGCGAGCAGGCCGGCGGCAGCGTCGACCTGGGCGGCGGCACCCTGTCGAACGACTTCAGCCAGTACTACCTGGGTGCCTACAGCCGCACCTCCACCCCCGGGGCGACCGGCTTCACCGGCTCCGGCAGGCTCGGCGGCTTCACGGGCACGCTCGGCGCCGCCCCCGGCAATCCGCTGGACAAGGCGGGTACCTACGCGGTCACCTCCGGCGAACTGCCCGCCGACACGTACCCGCAGTTCGCGAGCGAGGGCGCGGGACAGTTCGCCGGCACGGTGAACCCGTACGGCCCGTACGCCGGCTCCTCCATGGCGGCGGCCGTCCACACCAACGACGGCTACAAGCGCCTCACCCGCACCGTGGACCTCACCGGCACCACAGCCGCCGACCAGCCCACGCTGCGCACCCAGCTGCTGTGGGACACCGAGCCCGGCTACGACCACGTCCTGGTCGAGGCCCACACCACCGGCGCCGACGACTGGACGACCCTGCCCGAGGCGGGCGGCGCCACCAAGGCCACCGTGCCGGAGGAGTGCGCGGCCGGCTACTACGTCAATGAGCACCCCTGGCTGAAGCGCTACCTCACCCTGACCGACGCCGGCTGCACCGCGACCGGCAGCTCCGGCCGGTGGCACAGCCTCACCGGCGCCTCCAGCGGCTGGCAGCAGGTGAACTTCGACCTGAGCGCCTACGCCGGCAAGACGGTCGAGCTGTCGATCAGCTACGTCACCGACCCGGGCACCGGCGGGCGCGGCGTCCTCGCCGACGACGCCTCGCTCGTCGTCGGCGGCACGGCGAAGGAGACCGAGGGTTTCGAGACCTCCCTCGGCGCCTGGAAGACGGCCGGCCCGCCCGCGGGCAGCCCGGCCGTCCTCAAGGACTGGACGCGCACCGGGGCGCTGTTCCAGACATTTGGCGCGGTCACCACGGACGACACCGTGCTGCTGGGCTTCGGCCTGGAACACGTCGCCGCGGCGGCCGACCGGACGGCACTGATGAGGAAGGCGCTCGCCTCCCTGGACGGGTGACCCCCCTTCCCCGAAAGGGTGACGTCCCTGGTCAACAGGGACACGCTCCGTGTAGCGAAATCGAGTGATCTTGATCTCAGCTGTGGGCGGTCCGTACCCCTACTGGCGGGTACGGACCGCCCTGCCGTGTATGGGGCATCTGGATGTCACCACCTGGGGCTCAGGGAGGTAGGGTCGTAGGCGGTCGGGGACATCCCAAACAGAGCTCGCCGGCTCTTCATGGCCGGCGTACCAACGAGGAGATCGGTTCGTGACGATCCGCGTAGGCATCAACGGCTTCGGCCGCATCGGCCGCAACTACTTCCGCGCTCTGCTGGAGCAGGGTGCGGACATCGAAATCGTGGCTGTCAACGACCTGGGTGACACCGCGACCACCGCTCATCTGCTCAAGTACGACACCATCCTGGGCCGTCTCAAGGCAGAGGTGTCGCACACCGCAGACACGATCACGGTCGACGACCACACCATCAAGGTGCTCTCCGAGCGCAACCCCGCCGACATCCCGTGGGGCGAGCTGGGCGTCGACATCGTCATCGAGTCCACCGGCATCTTCACGAAGAAGGCGGACGCCGCCAAGCACCTCGCCGGCGGCGCCAAGAAGGTCCTCATCTCGGCTCCGGCCAAGGAGGAGGACATCACCATCGTGATGGGTGTCAACCAGGACAAGTACGAGCCGGCGAACCACCACGTCATCTCCAACGCCTCCTGCACCACCAACTGTGTGGCGCCGATGGCCAAGGTCCTCGACGAGAACTTCGGCATCGTCAAGGGCCTGATGACGACGGTGCACGCGTACACCAACGACCAGCGCATCCTGGACTTCCCGCACTCGGACCTGCGTCGCGCCCGCGCCGCCGCCGAGAACATCATCCCGACCACCACGGGGGCCGCGAAGGCCACCGCGCTGGTCCTGCCGCAGCTCAAGGGCAAGCTCGACGGCATCGCGATGCGTGTCCCGGTCCCGACCGGCTCGGCCACCGACCTGGTCGTGACGCTCCAGCGCGAGGTCACCAAGGACGAGGTCAACGCCGCGTTCAAGAAGGCGTCCGAGGACGGCGATCTCAAGGGCTACCTGGCGTACACCGAGGACCCGATCGTCTCCTCGGACATCGTCAGCGACCCGGCCTCCTGCACCTTCGACTCCTCCCTGACCATGGTCCAGGAGGGCAACTCGGTGAAGATCCTCGGCTGGTACGACAACGAGTGGGGCTACTCCAACCGCCTCGTCGACCTTACGGTCTTCGTCGGCAACCAGCTCTGATCAACTGAGCAGGCACGACCATGTGAGTGCAGGGCTCGGGCAGCGCGAGGACGCGCTGCCCGAGCCCTGACGCACGTACAGATCAGAGCTGTTCGATCACGAGCGCTTACGAGCGATCACGAGCTCTTTCAGGAGTCCCCTCATGAAGACGATCGACGAACTCCTCGCCGAAGGGGTCGCGGGCAAGCGGGCTTTCGTCCGCGCGGACCTGAACGTGCCGCTGGACGGCACGACGATCACCGACGACGGCCGTATCCGCGCCGTGCTGCCCACGGTCAAGGCCCTCGCCGAGGCGGGCGCCCGCGTGGTCGTCGCGTCCCACCTGGGCCGCCCCAAGGGCGCCCCGGACCCGGCCTTCTCCCTCGCCCCCGCCGCCGCGCGCCTCGGTGAGCTCCTCGGCGCCGACGTGGCCTTCGCGACCGACACGGTCGGCGAGTCCGCCCAGGCCACAGTCGCCGCCCTGACCGACGGCCAGGTCGCGGTCATCGAGAACCTGCGCTTCAACGCCGGCGAGACCAGCAAGGACGACGCCGAGCGCGGCGCCTTCGCCGACCGGCTCGCCGCCCTCGCGGACGTCTACGTCGGCGACGGCTTCGGCGCGGTGCACCGCAAGCACGCGTCCGTGTACGACCTCCCGGCGCGCCTGCCGCACTACGCCGGCTACCTCATCGCGAACGAGGTCGGCGTCCTGAAGAAGCTCACCGACGAGGTCAAGCGGCCGTACGTCGTCGTCCTCGGCGGGGCCAAGGTCTCCGACAAGCTCGCCGTGATCGACCAGCTGCTCGGCAAGGCCGACCGGATCCTCATCGGCGGCGGCATGGCCTACACCTTCCTCAAGGCCAAGGGCTACGAGGTCGGCACCTCCCTCCTTCAGGAGGACCAGATCCCGGCCGTCAACGAGTACATCGAGCGTGCCGAGAAGACCGGCGTCGAGCTGGTCCTGCCGGTGGACGTCCTCGTCGCGACCGAGTTCCCGGACCTGAAGACCAAGGCCCCGGCCCACCCCACGACGGTCGCCGCGGACGCCATCCCGGCCGACCGACTGGGCCTCGACAACGGGCCCGAGACCTGCAAGCTGTACGCATCCAAGCTCGCCGACGCCGCCACCGTCTTCTGGAACGGCCCCATGGGCGTCTTCGAGCACCCCGACTACGCCGAGGGCACCAAGGCGGTCGCCCAGGCACTCGTCGAATCCAAGGGCTTCACCGTGGTCGGCGGTGGCGACTCCGCCGCCGCCGTTCGCACCCTGGGCTTCGACGAGACGGCATTCGGCCACATCTCGACCGGTGGCGGCGCCTCCCTCGAATACCTCGAGGGCAAGACGCTCCCCGGCCTCGCCGCACTGGAGGACTGACCCACATGACCGCGCGCACGCCGCTGATGGCGGGCAACTGGAAGATGAACCTCAACCACCTCGAGGCCATCGCCCACGTCCAGAAGCTCGCCTTCGCCCTGGCCGACAAGGACTACGAGGCCGTCGAGGTCGCCGTCCTGCCGCCCTTCACCGACCTGCGCTCCGTGCAGACCCTGGTCGACGGCGACAAGCTCAAGATCAAGTACGGCGCCCAGGACATCTCGGCGCACGACGGCGGTGCCTTCACCGGCGAGATCTCCGGCCCCATGCTGGCCAAGCTGAAGTGCTCGTACGTCGCGATCGGCCACAGCGAGCGGCGCCAGTACCACGCCGAGACCGACGAGCTGGTGAACGCCAAGGTCAAGGCCGCCTACAAGCACGGCCTGACCCCCATCCTGTGCGTCGGTGAGGAGCTGGAGATCCGCGAGGCGGGCAACCACGTCTCCCACACCCTCGCCCAGGTCGAGGGCGGTCTGAAGGACCTCCCCGCCGAGCAGGCCGAGACCATCGTGATCGCCTACGAGCCCGTCTGGGCCATCGGAACCGGCAAGGTCTGCGGAGCCGGGGACGCCCAGGAGGTCTGCTCGGCGATCCGCGGCAAGATCGCCGAGCTGTACTCGCAGGACCTGGCCGACAAGATCCGGATCCAGTACGGAGGCTCGGTCAAGGCGGGCAACGTCGCCGAGATCATGGCCCAGGCCGACATCGACGGCGCCCTGGTCGGCGGCGCCTCACTGGACGCCGACGAGTTCGTCAAGATCGTGCGCTTCCGCGACCAGTGAGTATGCGGTAGCGGCGTAACGTCGTACCCTTGCGGGGTCCAGCATGTGCTGGGCCCCGCGTCGTCCGTCAGAATCCGAGGAAGTTGGTCCAGCCGTGGTTATGGGGTTCTCGATCGCCCTGATCGTCTTCAGCCTGCTGCTGATGCTGCTGGTGCTGATGCACAAGGGGAAGGGCGGCGGCCTCTCCGACATGTTCGGTGGCGGCATGCAGTCCTCAGTCGGCGGCTCCTCGGTCGCCGAGCGCAACCTCGACCGGATCACCGTCGTGGTCGGTCTGGGATGGTTCGCGTGCATTGTCGTGCTCGGCATCCTGATGAAGGTGAACAACTGACCGAGACGCAATCCGCACGGAACTTGTACGCAAGGCCCCATGTACGGTACGCGCAGCTGAGCGCGGCCTATCATGGGGCTTGCGTCTTCGTGTGAGGGTTGTAACTCCAATCACTGGACGCGCGTTGGGCCTTACGTAGACTGAGGCGCTCGCAGCGAAGCGGAACGCCGACTCGCTTCGCGGCACCATCACGCAGGGAGTTACGACCGTGGCAAGTGGCAACGCGATCCGGGGAAGCCGGGTCGGGGCGGGGCCGATGGGCGAGGCCGAGCGCGGCGAGTCCGCGCCGCGGCTGCGCATCTCCTTCTGGTGCTCCAACGGACACGAGACCCAGCCGAGCTTCGCCAGCGACGCGCAGGTGCCCGAAACCTGGGACTGTCCCCGCTGCGGATTCCCGGCCGGCCAGGACCGGGACAACCCCCCGGACCCGCCGCGCACCGAGCCCTACAAGACGCACCTGGCGTATGTACGGGAGCGCCGCAGCGACGCGGACGGCGAGGCGATCCTCGCCGAGGCGCTCGCCAAACTGCGGGGCGAGATCTAGGAATTGAGACCGGCCGGGCACCAGCAGGTGCCCGGCCGGAGCTGGTTTCCGAGGCCCGCCGAGGCTCGCTCGCGGACCCATTGTCAGTGGTGCCCTCTACGGTTTGTGCATCGGGCGAACCGTAGGGGGGAACAGTGGCGACGGTCGAGGTGGGGAGCGTGCGCGCGCCCGCGTGGCGCGGGGGCTTCGGACGGCTGTGGAGCGCTGCCGTGCTGTCCAGCTTCGGTGACGCGCTGCGTACGGCCGCGCTGCCCCTGCTGGCCGTCACGCTGACCGACGAGCCGCTGCTCATCGCCTCCGTCACGGCCTGCGGCTATCTGCCCTGGATCGTCTTCGGACTGCTGGGCGGGGCGGTCGCCGACCGCGTGGACCAGCGGCGCGCCATGTGGATGGCGGACGCGTTACGAGGCCTGCTGGTCGCCGCCTTCGCCGTGGCCGTCGCGCTCGGCCACGCCTCGATCGGCCTCCTCATCGTGTTGGCCGTGGCGCTCACCACCCTCCAGACCCTCTTCGACAACGCCGCGACCGCGCTGCTTCCCGCCCTGGTCGACCGGGACGCGCTGGGCAGTGCCAACGCCCGGCTGATGACCGGCCAGCGCATCGCGGGCGGCCTGCTGGGCGGACCCGTCGTGCCGCTGCTGCTGGCGGCGGGGACCGCCGTGCCCTTCGCGGCCGACGCGGTGACCTTCCTGGTGGCCGCCGCGCTGATCGCCGCACTGCCGGCCGCGGCCGAGACCGACCGCGAGCCGAGACCGGCGGGCAGCACCCTGCGCGGCGAGATCGCGGAGGGGTTGCGCACCCTGTGGCGCGACCGCGCCCTGCGCAGCCTGTGCGCCGCCTCGGCCCTGTGCAACGTCGGCATGGGCTCCCTCCTTGCCCTGCTGGTGGTCCTCGTCACCGACTGGCTGGAGGCCGGCCCCGCGGGCTACGCGGCGGCAGGCACCGCCTTCACCCTGGGCAGCCTGGCCGGGGGAGTGGTGAACGGCCGGCTGGTGGCGCGGCTCGGCCGGCTGCCGTCGGTGCTGCTCGCCGGATCGGTGCAGACCGCGGCCCTCGTCGTCATGGGCACCGTGCGCAGCCTGACCGTGCTGGTGGGGATGCTGGTCGTCTTCGGATTCATGGGCATGGTGTGGAACGTCAACACGACGACCCTGATGCAGGAGCGCAGTCCCGCCGAGCTGCTGGGCCGGGTCAGCTCGGCTTTCCGCACCCTCGCCTTCGCCGGAGTGCCCCTCGGTGGCCTGCTGGGCGGAGCCGTCGCCACCGCCTGGGGGCCGAACACCCCGCCCCTGCTCACCGCCGCCTTCTTCCTCCTGGCCGTCATCGCGCTGATACCCACGCTCAACGCGAACGTATCTGTTGTTGAACCGGACGACGGTGCCACGACCACCGATGCCACGCGCTGATCAATTAGGTTGGGACCGGCAGCGGGGCAAGGTACGCAGGCAGGACAGGAAAGAAGGCTGAAGTCCGAGATGAACGCAGACGGCCGTACCAGGCTCAACCAGACGCCCGAGTGGACGGCGCTTGCCAAGCATCGCGAAGAGCAGGGCGAGGTCCGGCTGCGCGAGCTGTTCGCGGCCGAGCCCGGCCGCGGTACCGCGTACGCCCTCCGGGTCGGTGACCTGTACGTCGACTACTCCAAGCACCTCGTCACCGACGAGACCCTGCGACTGCTGCGGGAACTGGCCGCCGCCACCGACGTCTTCGGGCTCCGGGACGCCATGTTCCGTGGGGAGAAGATCAACACCACCGAGGACCGGGCCGTGTTGCACACCGCGCTGCGGGCGCCGCGGGACACGGTGGTCGAGGCCGACGGCGAGAACGTGGTGCCGGGTGTGCACGCCGTGCTCGACAGGATGGCCGGCTTCGCCGACCGCGTGCGCTCCGGGGAGTGGACCGGGCACACCGGCAAGCGCATCCGCAATGTCGTCAACATCGGCATCGGCGGCTCCGACCTGGGCCCCGCGATGGCGTACGAGGTGCTGCGGCCGTACACCGCGCGGGATCTGACGTTCCGCTTCGTGTCGAACGTGGACGGCGCCGACCTGCACGAGGCGGTCAGGGACCTGGACCCGGCGGAGACGCTGTTCGTCGTCGCCTCCAAGACCTTCACCACGATCGAGACGGTCACCAACGCCACGTCCGCCCGAAGCTGGCTGCTGGCCGCGCTCGGTGACGAGGCCGCCGTCGCCAAGCACTTCGTCGCCCTGTCGACGAACGCGGAGAAGGTCGCCGGGTTCGGTATCGACGTCGACAACATGTTCGAGTTCTGGGACTGGGTCGGCGGCCGCTACTCGTACGACTCCGCGATCGGCCTGTCCCTGATGATCGCCATCGGCCCGGACGGCTTCCGGGAGATGCTCGACGGCTTCCGCATCGTCGACGAGCACTTCCGCAACGCCCCCGCCGAGGCCAACGCCCCGCTGCTGCTGGGCCTGCTCGGCATCTGGTACGGCAACTTCCTCGACGCCCAGTCGCACGCGGTGCTGCCCTACAGCCACTACCTGTCCAAGTTCACCGCCTACCTCCAGCAGCTCGACATGGAGTCCAACGGCAAGTCGGTGGACCGCGAGGGCCGTCCCGTCCAGTGGCAGACGGGGCCGGTGGTGTGGGGCACGCCCGGCACCAACGGGCAGCACGCCTACTACCAGCTCATCCACCAGGGCACCAAGCTCATCCCGGCGGACTTCATCGGCTTCGCACGGCCGGTCGCCGAGCTGAGCGAGGAGCTCAGGGCGCAGCACGATCTGCTGATGGCCAACTTCTTCGCCCAGACGCAGGCGCTCGCCTTCGGCAAGACGCCGCAGGAGGTCCGGGCGGAGGGTGTGCCGGAGGAGCTGGTGCCGCACAAGACGTTCCGGGGCAACCACCCGACGACCACGATCCTGGCGCCCGAGCTGACGCCGTCGGTCCTCGGCCAGTTGGTCGCCCTCTACGAGCACAAGGTGTTCGTGCAGGGCGCGGTGTGGAACATCGACTCCTTCGACCAGTGGGGCGTCGAGCTGGGCAAGGTCCTCGCCAAGCGCGTCGAGCCCGCGCTGACCGAGGGCGCCGAGGTCGAGGGCCTGGACGCGTCCACCGAGGCCCTGGTCGCCACGTACCGGGAGCTGCGCGGCCGGCAGTGACGTCGAGCCGTCCGCTTCCCGTAGCCTCCCCGGCGATCATCAGGGCGAGTGCTCGGGGGAGCGCGACATGGCACGCACACGCGGAAGTCGGACAGGCGGCACGCTGACGGCCCGGTCCCTCCTGAAGCCCCCAGGACGTGGCTCGGGCCGTTGTTCCATCCGGCGTGGGTACCGCAACCGCTCGACCCGTCCGTGGAGCGGCTCAAGCGGTTCCGGGTCATCGCGGGAGCGGTCGCGTCCCTCGGCGTCTACACGGCAGTTGCGGGTACTGCTGCTCAACTCCCTTGAGCTGCTGGTGCTGTTCGTCGGATGTGTGGCCGCCCTGCTGGTGCTGGTGCAGACGGTGAAACGGGTCGGCGCACCTCGCCGTGATCATCGGGGGCGGCGTGACGATGACGTGGATGCTCGTCTTCACGGCCTACGGGGCGGTGCGGGTCTCTGGATCTGCACGGGCTCAGCCTCACCCTGGGGATCGTCTTCATCCTGGGCGCGCCGGTGCCAGGGCCCGTTCCGCTGATGGCTCCGCCCGTGCACCCGGGCACGCCCCCGGCGGGATCGCCGTACCTGTCGCAGCAGGGAAACCCGTACGGCAATCCCTATGGTGTTCCGCAGCAGCCCACCGGAGGCGGCAACGCCTACGCGCCCCACCCGCAGCCGCCGTACCCGCAGCGCCCCTACGGGGGCTGACCCGGGGCGGCCGACGGGCCGGGGTCAGGCGACCGCGCTCAGCGTGTCCGCGAGCCGGCGGCGTGCCGCGCGGGCCGCGGGCAGGGCGGCCAGGGCGGCCGCGCAGAGCACCGCCGCCGCCCCCAGCAGCAGCATGAGGAGGGCCGACGGGCCCTGCGCGATCCCCGCGCCGATCCCGCTCGATCTGCCCTGGGCGTCGATCAGCCAGTGGGCGAGCGGCAGGCCCAGGGCGGTGGCGGCGAGCACGGCCGCCAGGGCCGTACAGCCGATGGCCGTGACCGTGATCGCCGTGATCTGGCGGGGGGACAGGCCGATGGCCTTCAGCGCCAGCAGGTCCCGTTCGCCCTCGCGGACGGCGCCGCCGATCGCGGTCAGCAGCTCGATGAGCCCGATGAGGGCGAGCACGGCGATCAGCCCGGCGACGACCGCCCGCAGCGGGGAGAGCCCGTCGGCGGGGTTGGCCACGGTGTGCACGTCCAGATGGCCGCGCCCGGCCGTGGCGAGCCGGTCGGCGACCTTCCCCGGGTCGGCGCCGGGGTCGAGGCGCAGCTCGTAGAGGGTCGGGCGGAGCCCGGGGTCGTTCGCGCGGAGGGTGTCGAGGGACGTGGAGATGACCCGGCCGGCGTTCTCCGGCTCGATGCTGCGGCCCACGATGTGCAGGATCTGCGGCTGGTCGCCGACGGTCATGCGGACCCAGTCGCCGACGCGCACGTCCAGCAGGTCGAGCAGCCCCTGCCCGGCCACCGCCTCGTCGGCGCCGCGGGCGGCCCGGCCCTCGGCGAGGGTGTAAGGGTAGGGGTCCTGCTGCGTGCCGAGGCCGCGCAGGGCGATGGTGGCCGTCTGGCCCGGGACCAGGGCGGCCGTCTCGACGCCGGGGTAGGCGGCGGCGACCTGTGGGTCGCGTTCCAGGAGGGCGCGGGTCTGCCGTTCGCCCAGACCGCTGTCGGCGCGGACGCTGAGCGTGGTGGGCAGGCCGATCTGCTCCGGCTCGCTGTGGAAGCGGTCGATGGTGGTCCACGCGCTCATGGCCACGACGATCAGCAGCAGCGGCAGGGTGAGGCGGGCGACCGTGGCGAGGGAGCGGGGGCGGCGGGCGAACGCCTTGTGCCAGCCCAGCACCAGCGCGGGCGGAATCCGCAGGCCGAGCGCCCGGCGGGCCGTGGCGGAGAGCTGTCCGGTCCGTGGAGCCGCGGGCGGGAGCCTGAGGACGCGGCGCACACCGCTCGCCATCCGCCCGCTCGGCGAAGCGGCAGCGGGCCGCCTTCCGCGGCCGCCGGACCGTTCTCCGCGGCTCCGGCCCGTCACCCCGGACAGACGCCCGCCCAGCGGGGCCGTGGGCCGCGGCACCGGCACCGGGGGCACCTGTCCCGCCCGCCACGCGGCCAGGCCGGTGGTCGCGCCGATGAACAGCACCGCGCCCACCGGGACCACGACGAGCGCCACGGTGTGCCCGGGCAGGCCCTGCCACACACCGACCGCGTCCCCGAGCCGCCCGGGGATCCGGCTGCCCAGGGCCTCGGCGAGCGCCGCGGCGGCGACGGCGCCCAGCAGGGCGTAGGCGAGGTGCTGGAGCAGGAAGACGCGGACCACCTGCCCCGGGGTGAAGCCGATCGCCTTCAGCACGGAGAGGTCCCGCAGGTGGCCGCGGATACGGGTGCTGATCGCCCCGTGCACGGCGAGCCCGGCGGCGATCAGCGCGCCCAGCCCGAACAGGCCCAGCACCTGGCCGAGGAGCCGGTTGTCGCCCTGTGCCTCGGCGCGTGCCTGCTGCCAGGTGGACACCTCGCCGATCGCCCCGGCTCCCAGCACGGTCACGGCACGCTGCACGATGTAGGAGGTGTCGCCGGGGTCCGTCAGCCGCAGCCCGATCGCCTGGCCGCCGGGATCCGGCACGGCCGAGGGCAGGGCCCACACCAGGCCCGGCTGCTCACCGGGCCGGTAGCGCGGCTCGGCGCTGTCGGCGACCCCCACGACGGTCAGCTCGCGGGCGGTGCCGGGCACGCCGATGGTGTCGCCGGGCTCGGCCAGCAGAGCGCGGGCCAGGCGGCTCTCCAGGACCACGCCGTTCGGCGTCGCGGGGTCGAGCCAGTGGCCGGAGACGACCGGCGGGCGGCCGACGGAGGGTCGTTCCGGGGTGCCGCGCAGTTCCACGGCTGCGCGGCTGCCCCGTGAGGAGACGGTGGTGTCGGCGGTGGGATAGGGCCCGGCGACGGAGTCGACGCCGTCCAGGCCGGCCAGTTTCCCGGTGTCGGCGGCGGCGTCGGTGTGCAGCCACACATGCGCGCCGTGCGACTGCGTGAACACGCGCTGCCAGGGATTGGTCGCGTACCCGAACAGGGCCGTGGCCAGCAGCAGCGAGGCGACGATGCCCGCGGTGGCGAGGACGAGGAACAGCGCCTCGCCGCGGTGCGTGCGCAGATCGGAGTGCGCCCAGCGCAGGGTGGCTCGCACGGGCCTCAGCCTCTCGGCCTGGACGCCGGGCGGCCGGGCACCCGGCCCCTCGGCCCACTCGTGGCGCAGCCGTCGTACACCCGCATGTCAGTCCTTGAGTTCCAGCACACCGGAGATGCCGGACCGGCGCGGGGGTGTGCCGCCGTCGAGTTCCGCGTCGTCGGCGATCCGGCCGTCGAAGAAGCTGATCACCCGGTCCGCGGCGCTCGCCAGCCGGGCGTCATGGGTGACCAGGAGGATCGTCTGGCCGCGCTGGTGGAAGCGGGACAGCAGCCGCATCACCTCGCGGGTGCCCTTGCTGTCGAGGCTGCCGGCCGGTTCGTCGGCCAGCAGCAGCGGGGGATGGTTGACCAGGGCCCGGGCCAGGGCGACCCGCTGCTGCTCACCGCCGGACAGCTCGCCCGGCATGCTGCGCTCCTTGCCCGTCAGGCCCAGCTCGGCCAGCAGCTGCTCGCGCTCGGTGCGCGCCTGCTTGGGCGAGCTTCCGGCGAGCAGGGCGGGCAGCTCCACGTTGTCGGCGACGGACAGGTTCGACACGAGGTTGAAGAACTGGAAGACGATCCCGATCCGTTTCCTGCGCTCCACCGCCCAGCGGGCCTCGCTGTAGGTGTCGGTGGACTCGCCGTCGAGCCAGAGGTGGCCCGCGTCCGGCCGCTGGAGCCCACCGAGCAGATGCAGCAGCGTCGACTTGCCGGCGCCGGACGGGCCGGTGATCGCCACGAACTCGCCCTGCCGTACGCACAGGTCCACCCCGCGCACGGCATGGGCGGGCGCGCCCTCGCCGTGGTGGGTCTTCACCAGCCCCTCGGCGCGCAGCACAGGAGCGGGACGGTCGTCGCTCACTCCAGCTCCTCCAGCTCTTCCTGGCACCGCTCCAGCCAGTCGAGATCGGCCTGCAAGTGCAGCATCGCACCCTCTATCAGCAGATGCGCGATGCGGTTGTCGCGGTCTTCGGCGGCGGCCAGCTTCGACAGCTGCCGCATGGTGTTCAGATACTGGCGCCGCTGGTGGTTGATCAGGGAGATCTGGTCGGCCAGCCCGGTCTGCGGAGCGAGCGCCAGCTTCATGAAGAAGTCGTCCCGCACCCGCGGCTCGTCCTCGGGCTCCTCGAACCAGGCGCGCAGCGCCTCCCGCCCGGCGTCGGTGAGGTGGTAGACCTTTTTATTGGGCCGGCTGGACTGCGCCACGTCCTCGCCCTCGATCAGTCCCGACTTCTCGAGGCGGCCGAGGGTCACATAGACCTGGCCGACATTCGGCTGAGGGTACGCGGAGCCCAGCAGTTGCTCAAGGTCCTGCTTGAGCTCGTAGCCATGGGCGGGGCCGCGGGCGAGGAGTGCCAGGAGGTGCAGGCGCACGCGTGCAGTCCTCCTGTCCGGTCAATGTGCTCCAGACCCTAGTATCGCCCATACCTAACAGGTATACATGGCCTCTGATTCCGGGCAAAGGAGCCCGTCGCCGGTGTACAGGGAGGAACCTATGCGGTGGATCCATGCCGCGGGTAGGGGCCTTCTCGTTCTCGCCGTGGTCCTGACAGGCTATGTCGCCGCCGGAGCGCAGGCGGGAGAGCCGCCGGAGGGCGGCCGCGGACCGCTGACCCTGGCCACCGCCGGAGACCTCACCGGGTATCTCGGCCCTCTGCTGGAGGGCTGGAACCGCACCCACCCCGGCGAGAAGGTGACCCTCGTCGAGCTGCCCGACTCGGCCGACGAGACCCAGGCGCAGATGGCCACCGATCTGCGCGACGGCGACCGCAGCCGGTTCGACGTGCTCAACATCGACGTCAACTGGACCTCGGAGTTCGCCGCCGCGGGCTGGATCAGGCCCCTGCCCCGCGACCGCTTCCCGCTCAAGACCTTCCTCCCGCCGGTCGTGGACACGGCGACCTACGACGGACAGCTGTACGCCGTCCCGTACGTGACCAACGCCGGCCTGCTCCTCTACCGCAAGGACGTCCTCGCCGAGGAGGGAGTCGAGCCGCCGCGCACCTGGGCGGAGCTGGAGCGGTACGCGAAGACCATCGCCCCGAAGCACGGTCTAGACGGCTACGCCGGGCAGTTCCTGCCGTACGAGGGCCTCACCGTCAACGCGGCCGAGGCCGTCTACTCGGCGGGCGGCTCGATCCTCGGCGACGAGGGCGAGCGCGTCACCGTCGACTCGGCGGCGGCCCGCGAGGGCATCGGGTTCCTGGCGCGCGGAGTGCAGGAGGGCTGGATCCCGAGAAAGGCGCTGACCTACAAGGAAGAGGAGTCCAAGCAGGCCTTCCAGGACGGCCGGCTGCTCTTCCTGCGGAACTGGCCGTATGCGTACGTAGGCGCCTCCGCCCCGGGCTCCCGGGTCGCCGGGAAGATCGGCGCCGTGCCGCTGCCCGGCCGGGACGGTCCGGGGACGAGTGTCCTCGGCGGTTCCAACCTGGCCGTCAGCTCCCACGCCCGGCATCCCGACTCGGCCGCCCGTCTGCTCGCGTACCTCACCAGTGAGGGTGTCCAGCGCCAGGTCCTCACCCGTGGCGCGCTGCCGCCCGTACGGGCCGATCTCTACAAGGATCCGCAGCTCATCCGCAGGTTCCCGTATCTGCCGACCCTGCGCGAGAGCGTGCTCGCGGCCGCGCCGCGCCCCAAGAGCCCGCGCTACGACCAGGTCAGTCTGGTCGTCCAGGCGGTCGTGCACGACGCGATGGCCGGGAACGAGACGCCGACGGCGGCGGTGCGCCGTCTCGCACGGGAGCTCGCCGTCATCTCGCGCGGCTAGCGCTTCCAGCGACCCGCTTCTAGTTACTTGTTAGGTAACGCGGACGTCTCATCTGGCTGCGAAATGCCCGATTGATACAGATTCGCACCACATCAACTCCTCAGTAGCTTGTGCCTTTTCATTGACACCCTCTCGTCACGCCTACTTAACATGCATGCATAACCGCTGCCCTCCTCAGAGACAGGTCGATGGGTTGAACAGGCACCACTGGTGGCGTGACGCAGTGATCTATCAGGTCTACGTCCGCAGCTTCCTCGACAGCACCGGCGACGGCGTCGGCGACCTCGCCGGCGTCCGGGCCGGGCTGCCGTACCTGAAGAAGCTCGGCGTCGACGGGATCTGGCTAAGCCCCTTCTATCCCTCGCCGCAGCACGACCACGGCTACGACGTGGCCGACTACTGCGACGTCGACCCGCTCTTCGGCGACCTCGCCGAGTTCGACCTGCTGGTGGGCGCCGCGCGGCGGCTCGGCGTGAAGGTGCTGCTCGACATCGTCCCGAACCACTGCTCCAGCGAGCACCCCTGGTTCCGCGAGGCCCTCGCCGCGGCTCCCGGCAGCGAGGCCCGCGCCCGTTTCCACTTCGCCGACGGCCGCGGCCCGGACGGCGACGAGCCGCCCAACAACTGGCACGCGATGTTCGGCGGCCCGGCGTGGAGCCGGGTGACCGAGGCGGACGGGCGGCCCGGCCAGTGGTACCTGCACATGTTCACGCCCGAGCAGCCCGACTGGAACTGGCGCGACCCGGAGGTCGCCGCCGAGTTCGACCGGGTACTGCGCTTCTGGCTGGACCGGGGCGTCGACGGATTCCGCATCGATGTCGCCGCCGGCCTCTACAAGCACCCCGAGCTGCCCGACTCCGACGACCCGGAGGCCGACGCCCGCACCCGCGACTCGGTCAACCCGCTCGCCTGGAACCAGCCCGAGGTCCACGACGTGTGGCGGCGCTGGCGCTCCATATGCGAGGAGTACACCGAGCGGGACGGCTGCGAACGCCTCCTCGTCGGCGAGGTCTCCGTCCCGACCGCCCGCGAGCACGCCCGGTACGTCCGCCCGGACGAGCTCCACCAGGCCTTCTTCTTCGACCTGCTCAGCGCCCCCTGGGACCCGGAGGCCTTCCAGAAGGTCATCTCCGAGGCCATGCAGGACATCGCCGGCACCGGCTCGACGGTCACCTGGGTCCTCAACAACCACGACCAGGTCCGCACCGTCACCCGCTACGGCGAACCCGCCACGGAAGGCAGCGGCCTCGGTGCCGCCCGGGCCCGCGCCGCCGCGCTGCTGATGCTGGCACTGCCCGGCGCCGCCTACATCTACCAGGGCGAGGAGCTGGGCCTGCCCGAGGTCGTGGACCTGCCCGACGACGTGCTCACCGACCCGATCTTCCACCGCACCGGCAGCCGGGCCCGGATCCGTGACGGCTGCCGGGTGCCGCTGCCCTGGTCGGGGCAGGCGTCGCCCTTCGGCTTCACCCCCGGTGTGGAGAGCGCCAAGCCGTGGCTGCCGCAGCCGGAGTACTTCGCCGAGTACGCCACCGACCGCGCCCTCGCCGACACCCGCTCCTTCTGGCACCTGTACCGCGACGGCCTCCAGCTCCGCGGCACCCTGCCCCAGCTGGGCGAGGGCACGCTGCGCTGGCTGGACGCCCCGCCCGGCGTCCTGGCCTTCTCCCGCGGCGACGACCTGGTGTGCGCCGTCAACTTCGGCACGGCCCCCACACCCGCGCCGGTCTCCGGCACCCCACTGCTGGCCAGCGGCCCGTGCCCCGCCGGGGTACTGCCCGGCTCCACGGCCGCCTGGTGGATCAGTTCCTGAACTCCCCGCAAGTCAACTCCCCGAAGGGACATCAACGATGATGCGACGACGTACCACCCTGCTCACCGGCTGCACCGCCCTCGTCCTGGCGCTCGGCACGACCGCCTGCGGCGGCGGCCCCGTCGCGGCCGGCGGCGGCGACAAGGCGCTCAGCGGCCAGACGGTCACCGTGGCCGGCGTCTGGTCCGGCACCGAGCAGAAGAACTTCCAGAAGGTGCTGGACGCCTTCACCGAGAAGACCGGCGCCAAGACGCAGTTCACGTCCACCGGCGACAACGTCTCCACCGTCGTCGGCAGCAAGATCGAGGGCGGCAACGCCCCCGACGTCGTGATGGTCCCGCAGGTCGGCGTGCTCAAGCAGTTCGCCGCCAAGGGCTGGCTGAAGCCGCTGTCGAAGAAGACCGAGCAGTCCGTGGACGCGGGGTACGCCCCCGTGTGGAAGGACTACGGCAGCGTCGACGGCACCCTCTACGGCCTGTACTTCAAGGCCGCCCACAAGTCGACCGTCTGGTACAGCCCCGACGCCCTCGCCCAGGCCGGCGTGAAGCCGCCGAAGTCGTACGACGAGATGCTGAAGGCCGGGCAGACCGTGTCCGACTCCGGGCTCGCCGCGTTCTCCGTCGCCGGACAGGACGGCTGGACCCTCACCGACTGGTTCGAGAATGTCTACCTCTCCCAGGCCGGACCCGAGAAGTACGACGCCCTCGCCGCGCACAAGCTGAAGTGGACGGACGCCTCGGTCGTCGACGCCCTCACCACGCTCGGCAAGCTCTTCAAGGACAAGCAGCTCATCGCGGGCGGCCAGAAGGGCGCCCTGAACACCGACTTCCCCGGCTCCGTGGAGAAGGTCTTCGGGCCGGAGCCCGAGGCCGGCATGGTCTACGAGGGCGACTTCGTCGCCGGCGTCGCCAAGGACCAGTTCGGGAAGACCGTCGGGAAGGACGCGAACTTCTTCCCGTTCCCCGCGGTCGGCGGCGGCGAGGCGCCGGTCGTCAGCGGCGGTGACGCGGCCGCCGTCCTGAAGGACGGCAAGAACCAGAAGGCCGCGCAGGCTCTCACGGAGTACCTGGCCACGCCGGAGGCCTCGGCGGTGTGGGCCGAGGCGGGCGGCTTCCTCTCCCCGAACAAGGAGCTCGACCTCGCCAAGTACGGCGACGACGTCACCCGCGCCACCGCCAAGTCCCTCGTCCAGGCAGGGGACTCGGACTCGGTCCGCTTCGACATGTCCGACCAGGCCCCGGCGGCCTTCGGCGGCACGAAGGGCACCGGCGAGTGGAAGCTCCTCCAGGACTTCCTGCGCGACCCGTCCGACCCGAAGGGCACCGCGGCGAAGCTGGAGGCCGCGGCGGCCAAGGCGTACCAGGACTGATACGTCATGACAGCGACCCTCGTGAAAGAGACGAGTCCCCCGCCGCCCGGCACGATCGCCGACCGTACGCGGCGACTGCGCCGGCGCGGCAAGGTCATCGCCCTGCTGTTCGTGCTGCCCGCGCTGCTGCTGCTCGGCGCGCTCGTCGTCTACCCCGTGCTGTTCAGCATCGGCCGCAGCTTCTTCGACGCCTCCGGGACGACCTTCGTCGGCGGCGACAACTACGCCGAGATGTTCAGCGACCCGGCGACCCTCAACGCCGTGCGCAACACGGCCATCTGGGTCGTCGTGGCGCCGGCCCTGCTGACCGGCCTGGGGCTGATCCTGGCCGTCCTGGTGGAGAAGGTCCGCTGGGCCACGGCCTTCAAGCTGCTGCTCTTCATGCCGATGGCGGTCTCCTTCCTCGCCGCCGGCATCATCTTCCGGCTCGCCTACGACGAGGACCCCGACAAGGGCGTCCTGAACGCCGCGGTCGTCTCCGTCCACGACGCGTTCGAGGGCTCCTCGTCCTACCCGACGGCCCGGGGGCGTGACGGGCAGGGGCTGACGAAGGAGAAGGACGGGTCGTACCGCACGAGCCAGAGCGTGTCGCCGGGGAACGCGGTGTCGCTCCCACTGGTCGGGGTGCTGCCCGACGACCTGCCGGGGGGCACCAAGCCCGCGTACGCGGCGGCGGGACAGAAGGCCGCCCCCGACGAGGTGCGCGGCGTGGTCTACCTGGACTTCACGCCCGGCGGGGGAGGGGAGCAGGGCAAGGTCGACCGGAAGGAGAGCGGGCTGCCGGAGATGAAGGTCGAGGCGGTGCGCGACGGCAAGCCGGTCGCCACGGCGACCACCGCGTCCGACGGCTCCTTCCGCTTCGAGGGACTCGAACCCGGCTCCTACGCGGTGCAGTTGCCGTCGTCCAACTTCGCCCCGCCCTACGAGGGCGTCTCCTGGCTCGGACCGGCGCTGGTCACACCGGCGATCATCGGCGCGTACCTGTGGATCTGGACCGGCTTCTCCATGGTGCTGATCGGCGCGGGCCTGGCGACACTGCCGCGGGACACGCTGGAGGCCGCCCGGATGGACGGCGCGAACGAGTGGCAGATCTTCCGGCGGATCACGGTGCCGTTGCTGGCGCCCGTGCTGACGGTCGTCTTCATCACCCTGGTGATCAACGTGATGAAGGTGTTCGACCTCGTCTACATCATCGCGCCCGGGCCGGTGCAGGAGGACGCGACCGTGCTCGCGACGCAGATGTGGCTGGTGTCGTTCGGCGGCGGCAACAACCAGGGCCTCGGCAGCGCGCTCGGGGTGCTGCTCCTGCTGCTGGTGGTCCCGGCCATGGTGTTCAACGTCCGCCGCTTCCGAAGGAGTCAGCGATGAACGCGGTTCGGCGCGGGTTGGGCAACGGGGTCGTCCAGGCCTTCCTCGTGGTCGTGGGCCTGGTGTGGATGACGCCCCTGGCCGGGCTGTTCCTGTCCTCGATGCGGTCCGCCGAGGAGACCGCGACAGGCGGCTGGTGGACGGTGTTCACCAGCCCCGGGCAGCTGTCCTTCGACAACTACTCGGAGCTGCTGGGGAACGCCGGGATCACGACGGCGTTCTGGAACACGGTGCTGATCTCGGTGCCGACGACGCTGCTGGTCGTCGTCATCGCTGCGCTGGCGGGCTATGCCTTCGCATGGCTGGACTTCCCCGGGCGGGAGACGATCTTCCTGGTCGTGGTCGCGTTGCTGGTGGTGCCCGTGCAGATCGGCCTGCTGCCGGTCGCGAAACTCTTCGGGCAGCTGGGGCTGTTCGGGACGATCCCGGGTGTCGTGCTCTTCCACGTCGCCTACGGCCTGCCGTTCGCCGTGTTCCTGCTGCGGAACTATTTCTCCGAGATACCGAAGGAGATGCTGGAGGCCGCGCGCATGGACGGGGGCAGTGAGTGGCGCATCTTCACGCGGCTCGTACTGCCCGTGGGACGGCCGGCGATCGCCTCCCTGGCCATCTTCCAGTTCCTGTGGGTGTGGAACGACATGCTGGTGGCACTGCTGTTCGCGGACAGCTCCTCGCAGCCGCTGACGGTGGAACTCCAGTCGCAGATACGGCAGTTCGGCAGCAACATCGATGTGCTGGCGCCGGGGGCGTTCGTGTCGCTGGTGGTTCCGGTGATCGTGTTCTTCGCGTTCCAGAAGCACTTCGTGCAGGGCGTGATGGCGGGGTCGGTCAAGTAGCCGCTGTACCAGGGGGCGGAGCCCCCTGGTACGTCAGGCCGAGGCCGGCGGATACAGCGAGCGCGGAAGCTGGGAGGCCGCCGCCCCGTCCAGCAGCCACAGTGTCCGGCTGCGGCCGTACGCCCCCGCCGCCGGGGCCTGGATCTCGCCCGCGCCCGACAGCGCGATCGCCGCCGCCTGCGCCTTGTCCTCGCCCGCGGCCAGGAGCCACACCTCCCGCGCCGCCCGGATCGCCGGCAGCGTCAGCGTCACCCGGGTCGGCGGCGGCTTGGGCGCGCCGTGGACACCCACGACCGTACGGTCCGTCTCGCGCACCGCAGGCAACTCCGGGAACAGCGAGGCGACATGCGTGTCCGGGCCGACGCCGAGCATCAGCACGTCGAACGTCGGCACGGGGCCGTGGTTCTCCGGGCCCGCCGCCCGCGCCAGTTCCTCCGCGTAGGAGGCCGCCGCCGCGTCCACGTCGGCGCCGTGTGGCCCGTCCGACGCGGGCATCGCGTGCACCCGCTTCGGATCGAGCGGCACCGCGTCCAGCAGTGCCTCCCTCGCCTGCGTGATGTTGCGCTCCGGGTCGCCCTCGGGCAGGAACCGCTCGTCGCCCCACCAGAGGTCGAGCCGGCTCCAGTCGACGGCGTCCCGGGCGGGCGCCGCGGCCAGTGCGGCCAGCAGGCCGTTGCCGTTGCGGCCGCCCGTGAGGACCACGGACGCCGAACCCCGGGAGGCCTGCGCGTCCACGATCTTCGTGATCAGCCGCGCCGCCGCGGCCTGCGCCATCAGCTCCTTGTCGCGGTGCACGACCAGCTGCGGTGCCGTACTCACTTCGTCGTAGCCCTCACTTCGTCGTCGCCTTCCGTACCGGTTCCAGCGCGGGCGGCTCCTGCTTCACCGGTGCCTGCGCCGTCGCTTCCGCAGCGGGTGCTTTCGGTGCCCTTTCGACGGGAGCGGGGAGGGCGAGGCGGCCTCGCCCGTCACTTTTGGGCTCTCCGCTCTCTCCTTTGGCCACCGACTCCCCGGAGTCCCGCGGCGCCGGAGCCGACCAGGAGGACTTCAGCCGGTCCACCCCGTACCGCAGGGCCGACGCGTACGTGTCGTCCGGGTCCAGCCGCCGCAGCTCCTCCGCTATCAGCTCGGCCGTGTCCCGGCGCTTGAGCGCCACACCACGGTCCGGCTGGCCGTCGATGGAGAGCGTGGCCAGGGAGCCGTCCGCTCGGTCCAGCTTGATCGGGCCGCAGTTGGTGTCCAGGCGGACCGCCGTCAGACCGGGTCCGCCGGACAGCGAGCGCTTCACCGGGACGTCCAGCCGGTCCGCGAGCCACATCGCCAGCAGCTCGCAGCTCGGGTTGAACTCCTCGCCCTCCACCTCGACGGCCCTGACCTCGCAGGTGACCTGGTCGAGGGCCGCCGCCAGCATGGAGCGCCAAGGCGTGATGCGGGTCCAGGACAGGTCCGTGTCGCCGGGGGTGTACGTCCCGGACCGGGTCGCCAGGTCCCGCACCGGCTGCTCGGAGGCGTAGGTGTCGGTGACACGGCGCTGGCCGAGGGCACCGAGGGGGTCCTTCGCCGGGTCGAGCGGCGCGTTCACCGGCCACCACACCACCACCGGGGCGTCCGGCAGCAGCAGCGGCAGCACCACCGACTGGGCGTGCTCGGCCACCTCGCCGTACAGGCGGAGCACCACCGTCTCGCCCGAGCCGGCGTCCGCGCCGAGGCGGACCTCCGCGTCCAGGCGGGACTGCGTACGGTCGCGGGGCGAGCGGGAGACGCGCTTGATGACCACGAGCGTGCGCGAGGGATGCTCGTGCGAGGCGTCGTTGGCCGCCTTCAGCGCGTCGTAGGCGTTCTCCTCGTCCGTCACGATGACCAGCGTGAGCACCATGCCGACCGCCGGGGTGCCGATCGCCCGGCGGCCCTGCACCAGCGCCTTGTTGATCTTGCTGGCGGTGGTGTCCGTCAGGTCTGTCTTCATGGCCGGCGCCAGCTCCGTCCGTGTCGCTCGAGCATTTCGTCCGCCTCGACGGGCCCCCAGGTACCGGCCTGGTACTGGGCGGGCTTGCCGTTCTTGTCCCAGTACTCCTCGATCGGGTCGAGGATCTTCCAGGACAGCTCGACCTCCTCGGTACGCGGGAAGAGGTTCGAGTCACCGAGGAGAACGTCCAGGATGAGACGCTCGTACGCCTCCGGACTGGACTCCGTGAAGGACTCGCCGTACGCGAAGTCCATGGACACGTCCCGGATCTCCATCGAGGTGCCGGGGACCTTCGAGCCGAAGCGGACCGTCACGCCCTCGTCCGGCTGGACGCGGATGACGATCGCGTTGGAGCCCAGCTCCTCGGTGGCCGTCGTGTCGAAGGGGGAGTGCGGGGCCCGCTGGAAGACGACCGCGATCTCCGTCACCCGGCGGCCGAGCCGCTTTCCGGTGCGCAGATAGAAGGGGACACCCGCCCAGCGGCGGTTGTCGATCTCCAGCTTGATCGCGGCGTAGGTGTCGGTCTTCGACGAGGCGTTGATGCCGTCCTCGTCCAGATAGCCGGTCACCTTCTCGCCGCCCTGCCAGCCGGCCGAGTACTGGCCGCGCACGGTGTCCCGGCCCATGTCCTTCGGCAGCCTCACGGCGCCGAGCACCTTGGTCTTCTCGGCGGCCAGCGCGTCCGCGTCGAACGAGGCCGGCTCCTCCATGGCGGTGAGCGCCAGCAGCTGGAGCAGGTGGTTCTGGATGACGTCACGGGCGGCGCCGATGCCGTCGTAGTACCCGGCCCGGCCGCCGATGCCGATGTCCTCGGCCATGGTGATCTGCACATGGTCCACGAGGGACCGGTTCCAGATCGGCTCGAACATCGTGTTGGCGAAGCGCAGCGCCAGGATGTTCTGGACGGTCTCCTTGCCGAGGTAGTGGTCGATCCGGAAGACCTGCTCCGGGGCGAACACCTCGTGGACGACCTTGTTGAGCTCCTCGGCCGACTTCAGGTCGTGACCGAACGGCTTCTCGATGACCGCGCGCCGCCAGGAGCCGCCCTGCTGGTCGGCGAGCTGGTGCTTCTTCAGCTGCTGGATGACCACCGGGAAGGACTTCGGCGGCACCGAGAGGTAGAAGGCGAAGTTGCCACCCGTGCCCTGGGCCTTGTCCAGCTCCTCGATCGTGGAGCGCAGCCGCTCGAAGGCGTCGTCGTCGTCGAACGTGCCCTGCACGAAGCGCATGCCCTGGATGAGCTGCTGCCAGACCTCCTCGCGGAAGGGCGTGCGGGCATGCTCCTTGACCGCGTCGTGGACCTCCTGAGCGAAGTCCTCGTGCGCCCACTCACGGCGCGCGAAGCCCACCAGCGAGAAGCCCGGCGGCAGCAGACCCCGGTTGGCGAGGTCGTACACGGCGGGCATGAGCTTCTTGCGTGAGAGGTCGCCCGTGACGCCGAAGATGACCAGGCCCGACGGCCCCGCGATACGCGGGAGCCGTCGGTCCGCGGGGTCACGCAGCGGATTGCTGCTCGACACCTGTTCAGCCCTCCGAGGGGGCGAGGCGCTTGAGCTCGGCCTCGGTCGACTTCAGCAGGTCGGTCCAGGACGTCTCGAACTTGTCGACGCCCTCGTCCTCCAGCAGCTGGACCACGTCGTCGTACTTGATCCCGAGCTGCTCGACCGCGTCGAGGTCGGCGCGGGCCTGCTCGTACGTGCCGGCGAGGGTGTTGCCGGTGATCTCGCCATGCTCCTCGGTGGCGTACAGGGTCGCCTCCGGCATGGTGTTCACCGTGTTCGGCGCGACCAGCTCGTCGACGTACAGGGTGGACTTGTACGCCTTGTCCTTCACACCGGTGGAGGCCCACAGCGGACGCTGCTTGTTGGCGCCCTCACGCTCCAGCGCGCTCCAGCGGTCGCCCGAGAAGACCTCCTCGTACGCCTGGTAGGCGAGCCGGGCGTTGGCGATGGCGGCCTTGCCGCGCAGCGCCTTGGCCTCGGGGGTGCCCAGGGCGTCGATGCGCTTGTCGATCTCGGTGTCGACGCGCGAGACGAAGAAGGACGCCACCGAGTGGATCTTGGACAGGTCCAGGCCCTTGGCCTTGGCCTTCTCCAGACCGGTCAGGTAGGCGTCCATCACCTCGCGGTAGCGCTCCAGCGAGAAGATCAGCGTGACGTTGACGCTGATGCCGTTGCCGATCGTCTCGGTGATGCCCGGCAGACCCGCCTTGGTGGCCGGGATCTTGATCAGCGTGTTGGGGCGGTCCACCAGCCAGGCCAGCTGCCGGGCCTCGGCGACCGTCGCCTTGGTGTTGTGGGCGAGGCGCGGGTCGACCTCGATCGACACCCGGCCGTCCTTGCCGTCGGTGGCGTCGAAGACCGGGCGCAGGATGTCGGCGGCGTCGCGGACGTCCGCCGTGGTGATCATGCGGATGGCCTCTTCGACGGTGACCTTGCGGGCGGCGAGGTCAGACAGCTGCTGGTCGTAGCCGTCGCCCTCGGAGATCGCCTTCTGGAAGATCGTCGGATTGGTGGTGACGCCCACGACGTGCTGCTGGTCGATCAGCTCGGCGAGGTTGCCGGACGTGATCCGCTTGCGCGACAGGTCGTCCAGCCAGATCGCGACGCCTTCCTCGGAGAGGCGCTTGAGTGCGTCTGTCATGGAAATTCCATCTCCTACGTGTCGTATATGAGCGTCAGCGCTGAGCTGCGGCGATCGATTCCCGGGCGGCGGCGGCCACGTTCTCGGCAGTGAAGCCGAACTCGCGGAAAAGGACCTTGCCGTCGGCCGAAGCGCCGAAGTGCTCCAGGGAAACGATGCGGCCGGCGTCCCCGACGTACTTGTGCCAGGTCAGTCCGATACCGGCCTCGACCGCCACGCGAGCCTTCACGGCCGGCGGAAGGACGCTGTCCCGGTACCCCTGGTCCTGCTGCTCGAACCACTCCACCGACGGCATGGACACCACGCGCGTGGGCACGCCGGCGCCCTGGAGCTGCTCGCGCGCCTCGACAGCGACGTGCACCTCCGAGCCGGTGGCGATGAGAACGACCTCGGGCTCGCCGCCCTCGGCCTCGAACAGGACGTAACCGCCCTTGGCGGCATCCTCGTTGGGCTCGTACGTCGGCACACCCTGACGCGTCAGCGCCAGACCGTGCGGCTGCCCCTTGCCGAACTCCTTCGTCCAGCGCCCCAGGATCTCGCGCCAGGCGATCGCGGTCTCGTTGGCGTCAGCCGGGCGCACGAGGTTCAGACCCGGGATCGCCCGCAGCGACGCCAGGTGCTCGATCGGCTGGTGCGTCGGGCCGTCCTCGCCCAGGCCGATGGAGTCGTGCGTCCACACGTACGTCACCGGCAGGTGCATCAGCGCCGACAGCCGCACCGCGTTGCGCATGTAGTCGGAGAAGACCAGGAAGGTGCCGCCGTAGATCCGGGTGTTGCCGTGCAGCGCGATGCCGTTCATCTCGGCGGCCATCGCGTGCTCACGGATACCGAAGTGGATCGTGCGGCCGTACGGGTCCGCCTCCTGCAGCGGGTTGTCCGCCGGGAGGAAGGAGCTGGTCTTGTCGATCGTGGTGTTGTTCGAGCCCGCCAGGTCGGCCGAGCCGCCCCACAGCTCGGGGACGACCGCGCCCAGGGCCTGGAGGACCTTGCCGGAGGCGGCACGCGTGGCCACGCCCTTGCCGACCTCGAAGACCGGGATCTTCTCCTCCCAGCCGGTGGGCAGCTCGCCCTTGGCGATCCGGTCGTACTCGGCGGCGCGCTCGGGGCTGTTGTCCCGCCACTGCTGGTACGCCTTCTCCCACACGGCCCGGGCCGCCTGGCCCCGCTCCAGCGCCTTGCGGGTGTGTGTGATGACCTCGTCGGAGACCTCGAAGCTCTGCTCCGGGTCGAAGCCCAGCACGCGCTTGGTCGCGGCCACCTCGTCGTCACCCAGCGCCGAGCCGTGCGCGGCCTCGGTGTTCTGCGCGTTCGGGGCGGGCCAGGCGATGATCGAGCGCATCGCGATGAACGACGGCCGGTCGGTGACCGCCTTGGCCGCCTCGATCGCGTCGTAGAGCGCGTGCGGGTCCAGGTCGCCGTCCGGCTTCGGCGCCACCCGCTGCACGTGCCAGCCGTACGCCTCGTACCGCTTCACCGTGTCCTCGGACACGGCCGTCTCGGTGTCGCCCTCGATCGAGATGTGGTTGTCGTCCCACAGCAGGACCAGGTTGCCCAGCTTCTGGTGGCCCGCGAGGGAGGAGGCCTCGGCGGAGATGCCCTCCTGCAGACAGCCGTCACCGGCGACGCAGTAGACGAAGTGGTCGAAGGGGGACTCGCCCTCGGCGGCCTCCGGGTCGAACAGACCGCGCTCGTAGCGGGCGGCCATCGCCATACCCACCGCGTTCGCGACACCCTGCCCCAGCGGGCCGGTCGTGGTCTCCACACCGGTCGTGTGCCCGTACTCGGGGTGACCCGGGGTCTTCGAACCCCATGTGCGGAAGGACTTCAGGTCGTCCAGCTCCAGGCCGAAACCGGCCAGGTACAGCTGGGTGTAGAGGGTCAGGGACGAGTGCCCGGCGGACAGCACGAAGCGGTCCCGCCCGACCCAGTCGGCGTCCGCCGGGTCGTGCCGCATCACCTTCTGGAAGAGGGTGTAGGCGGCAGGCGCCAGGCTCATCGCCGTACCCGGATGGCCGTTACCGACCTTCTGTACGGCATCGGCGGCCAGGACACGCGCGGTGTCGACGGACCGCTGGTCCAACTCGGTCCACTCGAGGTCTGTTGTGGTCGGCTTGGTGCTCACCCTGGGTCAGGGCTCCTCTCCACATGATCGGATGCCGGTGTATCGGGGCGCCCACCGGCCGCAGTCGAGCCTACCCCCGTGGGACGTGCGTTTTTTCGAGTCACTCCAGAGTGCCGGGGCTCATCCCGATCCGCCTCCTGACTGGGCCGTACCGCATTCGGCAAGTGAATACGGAGCCGCTCATCCGGGTGCTCAATCGAGCTTGGACGCGCCCGTCGGAACCCTCCCCTCAACACGACCCGACCCCCGCGAATGTCCGACTCTGGGCAACGTCTAAAGTGGCGTGGTACGCGCGAGCCTTTACCGGGACTTCACACGGCTGAGGCTTGCTGGGATGTCTCTGTAGGGGTGTGCGTGACGGCCGTTGAATCCCGTCCAGCGGGGATGACCGGGACGGACCAGAGCCCGGCCCACCGGCCGCTCGGGGCCCGTGTCATGGCGTTCGTGGCTCTCACCAAGCCGCGGATCATCGAGCTGCTGCTGATCACCACGGTTCCGGTGATGTTCCTGGCGCAGCAGGGGGTGCCCGACCTGACGCTGGTGCTGCTGACCTGTGTCGGCGGTTACCTGTCGGCGGGCGGCGCCAACGCGCTCAACATGTACATCGACCGCGACATCGACGCGCTGATGGACCGCACCTCGCAGCGCCCGCTGGTCACCGGCATGGTCAGCCCGCGCGAGTGCCTGGCCTTCGGCATCACCCTGGCCGTCGTCTCGACGCTGCTGTTCGGCCTCGCGGTCAACTGGCTCTCGGCCTGGCTCTCCCTCGGCGCGCTCCTCTTCTACGTCGTCGTCTACACGATGATCCTCAAGCGCCGTACCTCGCAGAACATCGTCTGGGGCGGCATCGCCGGCTGTCTGCCCGTGCTGATCGGCTGGTCGTCGGTCACGAACTCCATGTCGTGGGCGCCGATCATCCTCTTCCTCGTCATGTTCTTCTGGACGCCGCCGCACTACTGGCCGCTGTCGATGAAGGTGAAAGAGGACTACGCGCGCGTGGGCGTGCCGATGCTGCCGGTGGTCGCCTCAAACAAGGTGGTCGCCAAGCAGATCGTGATCTACAGCTGGGTCATGGTCGCCGTCTCGCTCCTGCTGACCCCGCTCGGCTACACGGGCTGGTTCTACACGGCGGTCGCCCTGCTGGCCGGCGGCTTCTGGCTCTGGGAGGCCCACGGCCTGCAGAACCGCGCCAAGGCCGAGGTGACGGGCGCCAAGCTCAAGGAGATGCGCCTCTTCCACTGGTCGATCACCTATGTGTCGATCCTGTTCGTGGCGGTCGCGGTCGACCCGTTCCTGCGCTGACGTACGTCACAGGGCCCTCCCCTCGCCAGTGGATCTACTCGTGAGTAGCATCCTGACCATGGCAGACACGAAGCAGGTTGACCCGAAGGCCGAGCGCAAGGTCGCCCGGCTCGCCAAGCAGATCAGCACCTTCTCCAAGACCCACGGCGGCGCCGAGGGCCAGATCGCCTACCTCGGCGAACGCGGCGCCCGCATCGTCCTCGTCGGCGAGGACGGCGACTGGGGCGACCTGGTGGCCCCCTCCTTCGAGATCGCCGAACAGGCGGTGGAGAAGTCGGGCATCACCCGCCACGAGTCCTTCGACGGCGAATTCGCGGCAAAGGTAAAGACGGGCCGCTACGAGTGGTCCCGCATGGCCGGAATCCAGGTGGGCGGTCCAAAGAACAGCTGAGTAGCCGGCCTTTTTGTCTGGGGGCGCGGGGAACTGCGCGAGCAACCACGCACCGCCCGCACCCGCCGAACACACCGCTACCCCCACGACGGCCCGCGACCTGAACCCGGCTTCACCCGTTAGGACCCATAGAACAACAGGGTCCACACCGGGGAGCCCGGATGATCGAAACGCCGTCCCTAGTGGACCAGTACTGCCACGGAGTACTCCGCACAGAGCTGGGCCTCGGCACCTTCGAGGCCCACCTCTCCCGCACCGAGGGCCCACCCGCCCCCGGCACCACCCTCTTCGACACCCAGACCGGCTTCGCCGTACGGCGCTGGTGCCCGCCCCTGCTCGGCCTGGAACCCCACTGCGCGCCCGCCCGCTATCTGGCCCGCCGCCGTGAACTGGGCGTCCTGGAGTCCGGCCGCCGGCTCCTGCGCGGCAGCGGCATCACGACGTACCTCGTCGACACCGGCCTCCCCGGCGACCTCACCGAGCCCCGCGAGCTCGCCTCCGCGGGCGCCGCCGAGGCCCATGAGATCGTGCGCCTGGAACTGCTCGCCGAGCAGGTCGCCGACACCTCCGGAACCGTCGAGTCCTTCCTCGCCAACCTCGCCGAGTCCGTGCACGCCGCCGCCGCGAACGCCGTCGCCTTCACCTCGGTCGCGGGCGTCCGGCACGGCCTCGCGCTGGCGCCCGAGCCGCCCGGACCGGGAGAGGTGCGGGGAGCCGTCGACCGCTGGCTCGCGGGGCGCGGGGTCGGCGGGGAGCTGAGCGACCCCGTGCTGTTGCGGCATCTGCTGTGGAGCGCCGTCGCCTCGGGCCTGCCGCTCCAGCTGCACGCGGGGCTCGGGGCACCGGGCCTGCGCATCGACCGTACGGACCCGGTGCTGCTGACGGACTTCGTGCGGGCCACGGCCGGGCTCGGCACGGACCTCGTCCTGCTGCACGGCTACCCGTACCACCGGCACGCCGCCCATCTGGCCGGCGTCTTCCCGCACGTCTACGCCGACTGCGGAGCCGCCCTGGTCCGCACCGGCGCCCGGGCCGCGACCGTGCTCGCGGAGATCCTGGAGCTGGCCCCGTTCGGCAAGATCCTCTTCTCCAGCGGCGCCCAGGGGCTGCCCGAACTGCACGTGGTGGCGGCCCGGCTGTTCCGCGAGGCGCTCGGCCGGGTGCTCGGCACCTGGGTCGCCGAGGGCGCGTGGTCACTGACCGACGCGCAGCGGGTGGCGGGGATGCTGGCGTCGGGGAACGCGCGCAGGGTGTACGGGCTGGACTAGGCCTTCGTCAGGGAGGCCTCGGCGGCGGGGCCGGGCAGGTCCACGGCCGCCTCGGAGCGCTCCCGCAGCGACATCACCACCAGCAGTACCCAGATCCACATCACGGCCGAGCCGAACATGTGCAGGCCGACCAGGACCTCGGGCAGGTCCGTGAAGTACTGGACGTATCCGATGACGCCCTGCGCGAGCAGGATCAGGAACAGTTCGCGGGTGCGGCTCAGAGGGCCCTTCGGCGCGTCGACCGCCTTGAGGACGAACCACAGGGCGAACGTCAGCGTCACCACGATCCACGCCAGCACGGCGTGCAGCTTGCTCACCGTCTCCCAGTCGACCGGCATCCGCTCGACCTCGCTGGAGTCGCCCGCGTGCGGGCCCGCGCCGGTGACCACCGTGCCGACCAGGATGAGCAGGACGGCCGCCGCCGTCAGGAACCAGACCAGCTGCCGCACGGCCTTGCCGACCAGCGGACGCGGTGCGGTGTCGCCCTCACGGGTGCGCTGCCACATCACCGTGGCCACCGCGATGAGCGCGGACGTCGCCACGAAGTGGGCCGCGACCGTGTACGGGTTGAGACCGACCAGCACCACGATGCCGCCGAGCACCGCGTTGCTCATCACGATCCAGAACTGCGCCCAGCCCAGCCGGACCAGGCCCCGCCGGTACGGCTTCTGCGAGCGCGCGGCGATGATCGCCCAGCCGACGGCCGCGCACAGCACGTACGTCAGCATGCGGTTGCCGAACTCGATGACGCCGTGGACGCCCATCTCGCTGGTGGCGGTGAGCGAGTTGTCGGTGCACTTGGGCCAGGTCGGGCAGCCCAGGCCCGAGCCGGTCAGCCGCACGGCACCGCCGGTGACGACGATGAGTACCGACATCACGATGGCGGAGAGGGCCGCGCGCTGGACCGTCCGGGGTTCCGGGGTCCAGCGGTCGGCGATGAAGGCGAGCGGGTTGCGCAGGGCCGCCCAGGCGTCGGCGCGGGTCACTTTTGGCACGCGACCCATCGTAGGGCGCCGCTTGTGCACGCTTTCACGAGGGTCCCTCATGGCCTACTCCCAGCGGAAGAACCGTCCGGCCGCGGCCAGCCCGGCCACCGCCCAGACCGCCAGGATCCCCAGGTCGGACCAGGGCATCCCGGCCCCGTGCTGGAGCACGTCCCGCAGACCGTCGGACAGCGCCGAGATGGGCAGCAGGCCGAGGACGTCCTGCGCGCCGGAGGGGAACTTGTCCAGCGGGACGACGACCCCGCCGCCGACGAGCAGCAGCAGGAACACCAGGTTGGCGGCGGCCAGGGTCGCCTCGGCCTTCAGCGTCCCGGCCATCAGCAGGCCGAGGCCCGAGAAGGCCGCCGTACCGAGGACCAGGAGCAGCAGGACTGCGAACGGGCTGCCCTGCGGCGACCAGCCGAGCGCGAAGGCGATCACCGTCAGCAGAATCACCTGGAGCACCTCGGTGACCAGCACGGACACCGTCTTCGCCGTCATCAGCCCCCAGCGCGGCAGGGGCGAGGAGGCGAGCCGCTTCAGCACGCCGTAGCGGCGCTCGAAGCCGGTCGCGATCGCCTGGCCGGTGAACGCCGTCGACATCACCGCGAGCGCGAGGATGCCGGGGGCGAGGAAGTCGACCGCCTCACCGGCGCCCGTATCGACGATGTCCACGGTGCTGAAGAGGACGAGCAGCAGGGTCGGGATCACGACCGTCAGCAGCAGCTGCTCGCCGTTGCGCAGCAGCATCTTCGTCTCGAGCGCGGCCTGGGCCGCGATCATGCGGGGCAGGGGCGCGGCCCCCGGCTTCGGCGCATAGGTGCCGGTGGCGGTCACGAACGCAGCTCCTTACCGGTCAGCTCAAGAAAGACGTCCTCCAGGGAGTGCCGCTCCACCGAGATCTTCTCCGGCATCACGCCGTGCTGGGCGCACCAGGAGGTGACGGTCGCGAGCAGCTGCGGGTCGATCTTGCCGACGACCCGGTAGGAACCCGGCGTCAGCTCGGCGGCCGAGGAGTCGGCGGGCAGGGCCTTGAGCAGCGAGCCCACGTCCAGGCCGGGACGGCCGGTGAAGCGGAGCGTGTTCTCCGCGCCGCCCTTGCACAGCTCCTCCGGGGAGCCCTGTGCGATGACCCGGCCCGCGTCGATGATCGCCACGTCGTCGGCGAGCTGCTCGGCCTCGTCCATGTAGTGGGTGGTGAGGATCACCGAGACGCCGTCGGCGCGAAGGTCCCGGACAAGGTCCCAGGTCGCGCGGCGGGCCTGCGGGTCGAGACCGGCGGTCGGCTCGTCCAGGAACACCAGCTCGGGGCGCCCCACCACGGCCATCGCCAGCGCGAGCCGCTGCTGCTGCCCGCCCGAAAGACGCCGGTACGTCGTTCGCCCGCAGGAGCCGAGTCCGAGGCGCTCGATGAGCGCGTCCACGTCCAGCGGATGAGCGTGCAGCTTGGCGACGTGGCGGAGCATCTCGTCGGCCCTGGAGCCCGAGTACACGCCGCCGGACTGGAGCATCACGCCGATGCGGGGCCGGAGCCGCCCGGACTGTCTCACCGGGTCGAGGCCCAGGACGCGCACCGTGCCGGCATCCGGCTTCCGGTACCCCTCGCAGGTCTCGACCGTCGTCGTCTTGCCCGCCCCGTTGGGGCCGAGCACGGCGGTCACGCCCTCCCGGGCCACCAGGTCGAGCCCGTCCACCGCGGTCTTCGGGCCGTACCGCTTCACCAGGGCCTGGACCTGGACCACGGGCTCACTTCGCATGGGTCCAGAGTCTAGGTAGGCGCGCGGGGGCTCAGACCGGGGGGTACGGGAACTCCTCCTCACGGGGCCGGTGCACCGCCAGCCACCGTTCGGCGTAGGCCACCGCGTCCGCCACCGGGAACAGCCGGGCCTCGGCCGCCCCCACCTTCCCGCGTACGACGGGGCGGTCCCGTTCGAAGTCGTAGCCCAGCTCGTCGAAGCGGTCCGAGCTGATCGACACCTCGGTCACCGTCTCCCAGCCTTCCGGACCCGGTCTGCCCACGGCGACACGCGGGGTCGGTATCCGGTACTCGGCGAGGTGGAAGCTGGTGCAGGAGGCGTAGCCGGCACCGAGCAGCAGGACCCGGGCGCCCGTCGCCTCCAGCTTCGCGAGCGGGCTGAGTTCGCCGAGCCTGCAGTCGGTCGCGTGCCCCTCGGTCATCTCCGCCGCGCGCGGCCCGACCGCCGCGAACGAGGTCTGCGGATGGGCGCTGCGAAGTGCGCCGGGCCAGGTCCGCACCGTCTCGGGGACGACGCCGACCCCGCGTGCGGGCGTGATCCGGGGGTCGTACGCGGGCATCGTCGCGCGAATGGCCGCCCACCATTCCGGGGGAACGGGCGGCTTGCGCCACAGGACCGGGTCGGACAAGTCCCCGGTCTGCGTCGGGACCACCAGGGTGCCCTCAGGGCCGAGCGCGTCGAGCAGTCCCCGCACCACCGCGACGGCGCCGCCGTTGACCCAGCCGAGGGAGCTGAGCGAGGAGTGCACGAGGAGGGTCTCGCCGGGCCGCACGCCCAGTTCGCCCAACTGCGTCCGCAGTGTGTCCCGGGTGACAAGAGGGCCGGTGGGAGGGGGTGTGGACATGGTTCGGGAGTGTCCCCGAAGGGGCCTCGGCATGCCACCGGTTTGATCGATCAAAGATCGTTTCCGCAGGTCAGGTTAGCTTTACCTAAGTGACGCAAGGCACCGTCGGTCGAGCCGGACGCGGCTTGCCCGGTCCTGAAGAATTACGCAACAATGGCGTTGTGAAAAACGTCGGCGAGGCTCGGGAGGCTCCCATGGGTGCCCCACAGGAGGAGCTCGCGACCGGTGAGCGGTCCACCCGCAACCGCGTCGCGCGGTCCATCCTGGACCACGGCCCGTCGACCGTCGCCGAGCTCGCCGAGCGGCTGCGCCTCACCCAGGCGGCCGTACGCCGGCACCTCGACGCCCTCGCGGGCGACGGTGTCGTGGAAGCACGCGAGCAGCGGGTCTACGGCGCGCGCACCCGCGGCCGCCCCGCCAAGGCGTTCGCCCTGACGGACTGCGGCCGGGACGCCTTCGACCAGTCGTACGACAAGCTCGCGGCGGACGCGCTGCGCTGGATCGCCGACCGCGAGGGCGGCAACGAGGCGATCGCCGCCTTCGCCCGCGCCAGGATCGCCGCACAGGCGGGCGCCTACCGCGAAGCGGTGGAGGCCGCGCCGTCCGAGAAGCGGACCGAAGCGCTGGCCAAGGCCCTGAGCGCGGACGGGTACGCTGCTACGGCGCGCAGCGCGCCCCACCCGCAGAAGGGTGAACAGCTCTGCCAGCACCACTGCCCGGTCGCCCACGTCGCCGAGCAGTTCCCCCAGTTGTGCGAGGCGGAGACGGAATTTTTCGCCGAGCTGCTCGGTACGCATGTACAGCGGCTCGCCACCATCGCGCACGGCGACGGCGTCTGCACGACGTTCATCCCCAAGATTTCCCACACCACTGATAACGCATCTGCAAGCACGGCCGGGAGGAACCCCGCATGACTCTCCCCACGGAGACTGCCCACCCTGAGCTCGAGGGCCTGGGCAAGTACGAATACGGCTGGGCCGACTCCGACACGGCCGGCGCCTCTGCCAAGCGCGGCATCAACGAGGACGTCGTCCGCGACATCTCCGACAAGAAGAGCGAGCCGGAGTGGATGACCAAGCTCCGTCTCAAGGGCCTGCGCCTGTTCGAGAAGAAGCCCATGCCGAACTGGGGCTCGGACCTGTCGGGCATCGACTTCGACAACATCAAGTACTTCGTGCGCTCCACGGAGAAGCAGGCGGAGTCCTGGGAGGACCTGCCCGAGGACATCAAGAACACGTACGACAAGCTCGGCATCCCCGAGGCGGAGAAGCAGCGCCTCGTCGCCGGTGTCGCCGCCCAGTACGAGTCCGAGGTCGTCTACCACCAGATCCGCGAGGACCTGGAGGAGCAGGGCGTCATCTTCCTGGACACCGACACGGCCCTGAAGGAGCACCCGGAGCTCTTCAAGGAGTACTTCGGGACCGTCATCCCCGTCGGCGACAACAAGTTCGCGTCGCTGAACTCCGCCGTGTGGTCGGGCGGCTCCTTCATCTACGTGCCGCCGGGCGTCCACGTGGAGATCCCGCTCCAGGCCTACTTCCGCATCAACACGGAGAACATGGGCCAGTTCGAGCGGACCCTGATCATCGTCGACGAGGGTGCCTACGTGCACTACGTCGAGGGCTGCACCGCCCCGATCTACAAGTCGGACTCGCTGCACTCCGCGGTCGTCGAGATCATCGTCAAGAAGAACGCCCGCTGCCGCTACACGACCATCCAGAACTGGTCGAACAACGTCTACAACCTGGTCACCAAGCGTGCCGTGGCCTACGAGGGCGCGACCATGGAGTGGGTCGACGGCAACATCGGCTCGAAGGTGACGATGAAGTACCCGGCCGTCTACCTGATGGGCGAGCACGCCAAGGGCGAGACCCTGTCCATCGCCTTCGCCGGCGAGGGGCAGCACCAGGACGCGGGCGCCAAGATGGTCCACATGGCACCGAACACGTCGTCCAACATCGTCTCGAAGTCCGTCGCGCGCGGCGGTGGCCGCACCTCCTACCGCGGTCTCATCGAGATCGGCGAGGGCGCCCCGGGCTCGAAGTCGAACGTGCTCTGTGACGCGCTGCTGGTCGACACGATCTCCCGCTCGGACACCTACCCCTACGTGGACGTCCGCGAGGACGACGTGTCCATGGGGCACGAGGCGACCGTCTCCAAGGTCTCCGAGGACCAGCTCTTCTACCTGATGAGCCGCGGTCTGTCGGAGGACGAGGCCATGGCCATGATCGTGCGCGGCTTCGTCGAGCCCATCGCCAAGGAGCTCCCCATGGAGTACGCGCTGGAGCTCAACCGGCTGATCGAGCTGCAGATGGAAGGCGCGGTCGGTTAATCCCACCGCAGTCCATCAAGCCCTTACGTAACGGAAAGCGAGCACTACGACAGCCATGGCTGAGGCCCAGAACATCCCGGTGGGCGCCACCACCACCGGCTCGATCGCGGTGGCGGCCGAGTCGACCGTCGCCACCCGCATGAGCGCGCCCCCCTCCTTCGACGTGACGGACTTCCCCGTCCCGCACGGCCGGGAGGAGGAGTGGCGGTTCACCCCGCTGGAGCGCCTGCGCGGTCTGCACGACGGCACCGCCGTGGCCAACGGCAACGGCGTGAAGGTCGATGTCCAGGCCCCCGAGGGCGTCACCGTCGAGGCCGTCGGCCGCGACGACGCGCGGCTCCGCAAGGCGGGCACCCCGGTGGACCGCGTCGCCGCCCAGGCCTACTCCGCCTTCGAGAAGGCCTCGGTCGTGAGCGTTCCGAAGGAGACCGTCCTCACCGAGCCGATCCGCATCGCGGTGCACGGCGAGGGCGGGACCGCCTTCGGCCACCAGGTGATCGAGCTGGGCGCCTTCGCCGAGGCCGTCGTGGTCATCGACCACACCGGTGACGCGGTGCTCGCCGCCAACGTCGACTACCTCCTGGGCGACGGCGCCAAGCTGACCGTCGTCTCCGTCCAGGACTGGGACGAGAAGGCCGTCCACGTCGCCCAGCACAACGCGCTCGTCGGCCGCGACGCCTCCTTCAAGTCGGTCGTCGTCACCTTCGGCGGCGATGTCGTCCGGCTGCACCCGCGCGTGAGTTACGCCGGCCCCGGCGGCGAGGCCGAGCTCTTCGGCCTGTACTTCACCGACCAGGGTCAGCACCAGGAGCACCGCCTCCTGGTCGACCACAACGTCCCGCACTGCAAGTCGAACGTCGTCTACAAGGGCGCGCTCCAGGGCGAGGAAGCGCACGCGGTGTGGATCGGTGACGTGCTCATCGAGGCCAAGGCCGAGGGCACCGACACGTACGAGATGAACCGCAACCTGGTCCTCACGGACGGGGCGCGCGTGGACTCCGTACCCAACCTCGAGATCGAGACCGGCGAGATCGTCGGCGCCGGCCACGCCTCGGCGACCGGCCGCTTCGACGACGAGCAGCTCTTCTACCTCATGGCCCGCGGCATCCCGGAGCACGAGGCCCGTCGTCTCGTGGTCCGCGGCTTCTTCGCCGAGCTGGTCCAGCAGATCGGCCTCCCGGACATCGAGGAGCGCCTGATCGCCAAGATCGAGGAAGAGCTGGAGGCGTCGGTGGCATGAGCCTCGCATTCGTACGCGTCTGTGGCCTGAGCGAGCTGGAGGACGACACCCCGAAGCGGGTGGAACTCGACGGCACGCCCATGTCCATCGTGCAGACCGAGGGCGAGGTGTTCGCGGTGTACGACATCTGCTCGCACGCGAACGTCTCCCTCTCGGAGGGCGAGGTCGACGACTGCCACATCGAGTGCTGGCTGCACGGCTCGCGCTTCGACCTCCGTTCCGGCAAGCCCGACGCCCTTCCGGCGACGCGCCCCGTCCCCGTATACCCCGTAAAGATCGAAGGGGACGACGTGCTCGTCTCCCTCACCCAGGAGTCCTGAGGCACCCATGGCAACGCTTGAAATCCGAGACCTGCACGTCACCGTCGAGGCCGACAACGCCACGAAGGAGATCCTCAAGGGCGTCGACCTCACCGTGAAGCAGGGCGAGACGCACGCCATCATGGGCCCGAACGGCTCCGGCAAGTCGACCCTCGCCTACTCCCTCGCGGGTCACCCGAAGTACACGATCACCGGCGGCACCGTCACCCTCGACGGCGAGGACGTCCTGGAGATGTCCGTCGACGAGCGGGCCCGCGCCGGCCTGTTCCTCGCCATGCAGTACCCGGTCGAGGTCCCGGGTGTCTCCGTGTCGAACTTCCTGCGCACCTCCGCCACCGCCATCCGCGGCGAGGCCCCCAAGCTGCGCACCTGGGTGAAGGAGGTCAAGGAGGCCATGCAGCGCCTCAACATCGACCCGTCCTTCGCCGAGCGCAACGTCAACGAGGGCTTCTCCGGCGGTGAGAAGAAGCGCCACGAGATCCTCCAGCTGGAGCTGCTCAGGCCGAAGGTCGCGGTCCTCGACGAGACCGACTCCGGCCTGGACGTCGACGCCCTCCGCGTCGTCTCCGAGGGCGTGAACCGGGTCCGTGAGACGGGCGAGGTCGGCACCCTGCTGATCACCCACTACACCCGCATCCTCCGCTACATCAAGCCCGACCACGTGCACGTCTTCTCCGGCGGCCGGATCGTCGAGTCCGGCGGTGCCGAGCTCGCCGACAAGCTGGAGGACGAGGGCTACGAGGCATACACGAAGGGTGGCGCATCCGCGTGACACAGCTGCCGGGCCTCCTCGACACTGAGGCGCTCCGCAAGGACTTCCCGATCCTGGACCGCCAGGTCCATGACGGTAAGAAGCTCGTCTACCTCGACAACGCCGCGACCTCGCAGACCCCGCGCCAGGTCATCGACGTCCTCGACGAGTACTACGAGCAGCACAACGCCAACGTCCACCGTGGCGTGCATGTCCTCGCCGAGGAGGCCACGGCGCTGTACGAGGGCGCGCGCGACAAGGTCGCGGAGTTCATCAACGCGCCCTCGCGCAACGAGGTGATCTTCACAAAGAACGCCTCGGAGTCGCTCAACCTCGTGGCGAACATGCTGGGCTGGGCCGACGAGCCCTACCGCGTGGACTCCGAGACCGAGATCGTCATCACGGAGATGGAGCACCACTCCAACATCGTGCCGTGGCAGCTGCTCGCGCAGCGCACGGGCGCGAAGCTGAAGTGGTTCGGCCTCACCGACGACGGCCGCCTGGATCTGTCCAACATCGACCAGGTCATCACGGAGAAGACGAAGATCGTCTCCTTCGTGCTGGTCTCCAACATCCTGGGCACCCAGAACCCGGTCGAGGCGATAGTGCGCCGCGCCCAGGAGGTCGGTGCGCTGGTGTGCGTCGACGCCTCCCAGGCCGCGCCGCACATGCCGCTGGACGTACAGGCCCTCCAGGCCGACTTCGTGGCCTTCACCGGTCACAAGATGTGCGGTCCGACCGGCATCGGCGTCCTGTGGGGGCGGCAGGAACTCCTGGAGGACCTGCCTCCGTTCCTCGGCGGCGGCGAGATGATCGAGACGGTGTCGATGCACTCCTCGACCTACGCCCCGGCGCCCCACAAGTTCGAGGCGGGCACGCCCCCGATCGCCCAGGCGGTCGGACTCGGCGCGGCGATCGACTATCTCAACTCGATCGGCATGGACAAGATCTTCGCCCACGAGCACGCGCTCACCGAGTACGCGGTGAAGCGGCTCCTGGAGGTCCCCGACCTCCGGATCATCGGCCCCACCACGGCCGAGGAGCGGGGCGCGGCGATCTCCTTCACCCTCGGGGACATCCACCCGCACGACGTGGGCCAGGTTCTCGACGAGCAGGGCATCGCGGTCCGGGTCGGCCACCACTGCGCGCGGCCGGTCTGCCTGCGCTACGGAATTCCCGCGACCACGCGAGCGTCGTTCTATCTGTACTCCACGCCGGCCGAGATCGACGCACTGGTCGACGGCCTGGAGCACGTACGGAACTTCTTCGGCTGAGAGGCGTGCGGAAACCGTGAAGCTGGATTCGATGTACCAGGAAGTCATCCTGGACCACTACAAGAACCCGCACGGGCGGGGCTTGCGGGACGGCGATGCCGAGGTGCACCACGTCAACCCGACGTGCGGCGACGAGATCACACTGCGCGTGAAGTACGACGGCACGACGATCGAGGACGTCTCGTACGAGGGCCAGGGCTGTTCCATCAGCCAGGCGAGCGCGTCCGTACTGAACGAACTTCTCGTCGGCAAGGACCTCGCCGACGGGCGGAAGATCCAGGAGACCTTCCTGGAGCTGATGCAGTCCAAGGGGAAGCTCGAGCCCGACGACGCGATGGAGGACATCCTGGAGGACGCGGTCGCGTTCGCCGGGGTGTCCAAATACCCGGCCCGGGTCAAGTGCGCCCTGTTGAGCTGGATGGCCTGGAAGGACGCGACGGCCCAGGCCCTGGGCGAGGCCGACGCCGAAAGGAAGACGACGGCATGAGCGAGACCATCGAGATGAAGCCGGCCTCGGAGGACGAGGTCCGCGAGGCCCTGTACGACGTCGTCGACCCCGAGCTGGGCATCGACGTCGTCAACCTCGGGCTGATCTACGGCATTCACATCGACGACGCGAACATCGCGACGATCGACATGACCCTGACGTCGGCGGCCTGTCCGCTCACCGACGTCATCGAGGACCAGGCGAAGTCTGCCACGGACGGCATCGTGAACGAACTGCGCATCAACTGGGTCTGGATGCCCCCGTGGGGCCCCGACAAGATCACGGACGACGGCCGGGAGCAGCTTCGGGCTCTCGGGTTCAATGTCTGAGATCGCTGAGATCCACTGAGATCCACGCATGACGAAGGGGCGGCACCCTCCCGGGTGCCGCCCCTTCGTCATGCTCGGTCCGGCGCGGCTCAGTCCAGCCCGGCCACCAGCCTGAACGACGCGTCCGCGCGGTACTGCCCGTGGTGCTGGTACGGGTCGAGGCGGAGCTGGAAGTTGCGGTGGCGCAGGAAGCGGCCCGGGTAGTTCACCGACTCCAGCATGACCGTGCCCGAGGGGTACACGGGGCGGGGGCAGAAGGTGGCGTCCTTGCGGAAGAGGGCCGAGCCGTCGTCGGCGTCCTTGACGAGGACGAAGCTGCGGTGGCGGAGGTAGCGGCCGTCCGCGGTGGTGAAGGAGTAGCAGGAGGAGTCGGCGAGGCCGGCGACGCGCCGGAAGGTGGCGTCCTCACGCTGCTCGGGGCCGGAGCCGATCGAGTCCAAGCGCACATAGCCGTCGCGCACACGCCAGTAACGGTCGGGGTAGTTGACCGAGCGTATGGATATCCCGTCGGACTTCGGGGGCTTCGGGGCCGGTGAAGTCCGGTCGGACTCCGAGGGCTTCGGTGCCTTCGGGCGCGGCTTCGGCGAGGCGCTCGGGCTGGTGGATGCGCTCGTCGTCGGGGTGGGCGACGGGCGTCCGCGGTCCTTGCCGGGCGTCTGCGTGGCGTTCCCGGAGGGCGTCGCGAAGGAGATCAGGCCGCCCGGGGCCGAACTGCTGAGTGTCGTCGGCTCCGCCGACTCGGGTGCGGGCTCGCCGGCCTGACTGTCCATCACGGCGATCGCCGTCACGCACGCGGTGACCGTGGCCAGGGCGAGGACGCCCGCCAGCCAGAGTCGTCGCGTACCCGGTGCCCGGGTGGTGTCCGGGGCCCAACCGCTTTCCCACGGACGGTCCTGTGGCGGCCGGGACTTGTCTTCTGTCATGCGCTGGTTCCTCCATCGGGGCACCCTTGACGGCGGCGCAGTTGTGGTGGCCCGGTGTGTGATCGGTGACACCGTAGTGGACGTGTGGGATCACCGGGGGCGTTTGGTGAGAGCGGTTTCCGTCCTGTGATGTGTACGGTCGTACAGATGGTGTGTACGCTTGTACATATGGGTTATCTGCTGCTGGCTACGGCCATAGCCGCCGAAGTGGGTGCGACGACTGCCATGAAGTACAGCGACGGCTTCAGCAGGCTCGGGCCCTCGCTGCTCACGCTCGTCGGCTACCTCGTCTCCTTCGCGCTGCTCGCGCAGACGCTGAAGACCGTCTCCGTCGGCACGGCCTACGCCATCTGGGCCGGAGTCGGCACCGCGGCCATCGCCACCATCGGTGTCCTGTTTCTCGGAGAGGGCGTGACCGCCGCCAAGGCCGCCGGTATCGCGCTGATCATCGTCGGGGTCGTGGTGCTGAACCTGGGAGGCGGTCACTGATGCCCCGGCGCTACGACCCCGAGCGGCGGCAGCGGATCATCGACGCGGCGATCCGGGTCGTCGGGGCGAAGGGAATCGCGGGGCTGAGCCACCGCAGTGCCGCCGCGGAGGCCGATGTGCCGCTCGGCTCCACGACGTACCACTTCAGAACCCTCGACGAGCTGCTGGTCGCCGCGCTGCGGCAGGCCAACGAGGGCTTCGCCAAGGTGATCGCCGGGCGCGGCGGACTGACGGACCCCCGGACCGATCTGGCGGCGGAGCTGGCGGCATGGGTGGGGGAGTGGCTCGCGGGCGACCGTACCGGCGTCGAGCTGGAGTACGAGCTGTATCTGGCCGCCCTGCGCCGGCCCGCCCTGCGGCCCGTCGCCGCCGAGTGGGCCGAGGGGGTCGCCGAGTTGCTGTCCCGGCGCACGGATCCCGTCACGGCGCGGGCGCTGGTGGCGGTGGTCGACGGGATCTGTCTTCAGGTGCTGCTGACGGGGGCCGCGTATGACGAGGAGTATGCGCGGGGGGTGCTGGGGAGGGTCGTGGCGGGTAGGGCGCCGCGTGGCGCCGACCAGCGGGGAGACGTACCGCCCGGCACGTGAGACGCCCCCGTACCGGTTCGCATCGACCGCCGTCCGCCGGTTAGGTTGCCCTCATGACCGACACGACTGCTCCTCGCACCACCGGCGCCGTGGCCGCCGGCCTCGCCACGATCGCCGCCGACGGCACTGTCCTCGACACCTGGTTCCCCGCGCCCGAGCTGTCCGACGAGCCCGGCCCGTCCGGCACCGAGCGGCTGTCCGCCGAGCGTGCCGCGGAGCTGCTCGGCGGCGGCGCGACCGCCGCGGTCGGCCCGGACGCCCGCCGGGGCGTCGAGGTGGTCGCGGTCCGCACGGTCATCGCCTCGCTCGACGAGAAGCCGGTCGACGCGCACGACGTCTACCTGCGCCTGCACCTGCTCTCGCACCGTCTGGTGAAGCCGCACGGCCAGAGCCTCGACGGCATCTTCGGCCACCTCGCGAACGTCGCCTGGACCTCGCTGGGCCCGGTCGCCGTCGACGACCTGGAGAAGGTCCGCCTCAACGCGCGCGCCGAGGGCCTGCACCTCCAGGTGACGAGCGTCGACAAGTTCCCGCGTATGACGGACTATGTGGCCCCCAAGGGCGTCCGTATCGCCGACGCCGACCGGGTCCGCCTCGGTGCGCACCTCTCCGAGGGCACCACCGTCATGCATGAGGGCTTCGTCAACTTCAACGCCGGCACGCTCGGCACGTCGATGGTCGAGGGCCGTATCTCCGCGGGCGTCCTGATCGGCGACGGCTCGGACATCGGCGGCGGCGCCTCCACCATGGGCACGCTGTCCGGCGGCGGCAACGTCATCATCTCCATCGGTGAGCGTTGCCTGATCGGCGCCGAGGCGGGCGTGGGCATCGCCCTCGGCGACGAGTGCGTCGTCGAGGCCGGCCTCTACGTCACCGCCGGCACCCGCGTCACCATGCCCGACGGCCAGATCGTCAAGGCCCGCGAGCTGTCCGGCGCCTCCAACATCCTGTTCCGCCGCAACTCGGTCACCGGCACGGTCGAGGCCCGGCCGAACAACGCGGTGTGGGGCGGGCTGAACGAGATCCTGCACAGCCACAACTGATCGGCGTCGGTCATCGCCGAGCGCCCTCCCGGGTCCGAGGACTGCCGGGAGGGCGCTCGTGTGTTCGCTGTCATTTCGCCGCCTTGACCTCAAGCAAAGTCGAGGTCCTAGCCTCCTGGGCAAGTGATCGATATCTGGGGCAGGAGCGGGCGGCATGATTCTCGTGACCGGTGCGACCGGGAACATTGGAAGGGCTCTGCTGGGGGAGCTGAGCCTGGGGGGCGCCGCGGCCGTGCGGGGTCTGACGCGGGATGCGGGACGGGCAGCGTTTCCTGAGGGGGCCGAAGTCGTCGAGGGCGATCTCGCTCGGGCGGATTCCCTGAAGGGCGCGCTGGAGGGGGTGCGTTCGCTCTTCCTGCTGTCGGGGACGGGGGCTGAGGAGGAGGTTCTCGCGGCTGCCCGGCAGGCGGGCGTGGAGCATGTGGTGCTCGTGTCGTCGATCACCGTGCAGACGCATCCGCACCTGGCCGCGGCCGGCGCGAACCTGGCCGTCGAGCGGTTGCTCAAAGGCAGCGGCATGGCCTGGACGGTTCTGCGGCCGACGCAGTTCGCCTCGAACACCCTGTGGTGGGCGCAGTCGATCCGCGAGGAAGGCGTGGTCCGCGCGCCGTATGCGGACATCGGGCTTCCCGCCGTGCACCCCGCGGACATCGCGGCGGTCGCTCGTGCGGTGCTGACCGAGCCGGGGCATCGAGGGCGGACGTACGCACTGACGGGGCCGGAACGCGTCACCGTCCGGCAGCAGGTCGCGGCCGTCGCGGCGGCTCTGGGTCGGGTGGTGACCCTCGTTGAGATCAGCCCGGAGGAGGCACATCGGCAGCTGGCTTCCTTCATGGGGGACGAGACCGCGAACGCGGTGCTCGATCTCATGGGCGGGGACGTCAACGACGAGTTGCTGATGGTGCGCGACACGGTTGCGCAGGTCACCGGTTCCGCGGCCAGATCGTTCCGGCAGTGGGCGGCGGAGAACGCTGCCGCCTTCCGCTGACGTGGGTCGCGTGCGTACGGATTATCGGGCGTGACCTCGTGACGGGCCAGGCAGATGAACCGGTGGACGCAGGGTCCGATCTGACGCCGAACCGATGAAACGAGGACCGGGCATGAGGAACGACCGGGGCATGAGCGACGAGCGGGAGCGGGTTGTGGCGCGTTGTCCGGAGCGGGGTGTGGCGCGTTGTCCGGAGCGGGTTGTGGCGCGTTGTCTGGCCGGGGCGGTCGCGGCACTGGCGGTGTGCTGGCTTTCGGCGGGGGCCGCGCACGCCGACGAGACCAACACGAACTCGCACAACGGCCACCGGTTCGGTCTGGTCAACGTCAGCACCGGCCAGGTCGACGATCCGGCGGAGGACGTGCTGGAGCACACGCTGCTGTTCGGTGACGGGTACGGCTGGAACTGAGCCGGGGGACGGCTGCGGGTGGTCGGGGTCCGTATCGCAGGTGGTGCGGTGCGGGCCCGGTCCGTTTCGGGGGGCTGGTCAGGTGGTGGCCAGGGTCCTGTGGAGCGACAGCAGCGCGTCGGTCGTGGTGTGGTCGGCCGGGAGTAGGGGAGGGCGGACCGGGCCTGCGGGGAGGTTCAGGGCGGTGAGGAGTGCCTTTGTGGTGACGGTGCCCGGGAGGCCTGCCGACATGATCGCCTCGATGAGGGGGGTGGCCCGCTGCTGGAGGTGGGCCGCCTGTGTGGTGTCGCCCGCGTCGAACGCGTCGAGGACCGCTCGTAGGTGACCCGGGATCACGTTCGCGACCGTGCTGACGTAGCCCGTGCCGCCTACGGCGTACAGCGCGAGATTGTGCTCGTCGCAGCCCGCGTAGTACGCCAGGTCCGTGCGGGCCAGGGCCTTCTGGGCGCCCAGGAAGTCGTACGAGCAGTCCTTGACCGCGACGATCCGGGGGTGTTCGGCGAGGCGGAGGATCGTCTCGGGTTCGACGCGGGTTCCGGTGCGGATCGGGATGTCGTAGAGCATGAGCGGGAGTTCGGTGGCGTCCGCGATCTCGCGGAAGTGGGCCTCGATCGCGTCCTGCGGGGGTCTGCTGTAGTACGGCGGGATCACCAACAGGCCGTCCGCGCCCGCCTTTTCGGCCTCCCGGGCCAGGTCGGCGGTGTGCCTTGTGTCGGCGGTGCCGATGCCCGCGACGATCGATGCCCGGTCGGTCACGGCCTCGCGGACGGCGGCGATCAGGGTCGACTTCTCGGCGTCCGTGGTGGTGGGGGATTCGCCTGTCGTGCCGGAGAGTACGAGGCCGTCGCAGCCGTTTGCGATGAGGTGGGCGGCCAGGTGCTGGGCGCCGTCCAGGTCCAGGGTTCCCGTCTCGGTGAACGGGGTGATCATGGCGCAGAGGGTGCGGCCGAATGGTGTCGCCGTCGCCGTCGCCGTCGTCATCGTCGTCATAGGCAGTAGTGTCGGCGGCTTGATTGTGTAGCTCCACTTAAATTTGCTACCAGGTGTTGATTAGATTTACTTCGAGGTTGTGTGAGGGTGGTTCGGGTACTCGGGGGTTCCTACTTCGAGAGGAGGCGGAACACTGTGACCGGGACCATGGAACATCGGGTCGTGCACGACGAGCACCACTCCGTGGGCGAGCTCGTCGGACAGGCCGCAGAGCAGCTCTCTCTGCTCGTGCGGCAGGAAGTGGCTCTCGCCAAGGAGGAGCTGGCGGAGAAGGGGCGGCGTGCGGGGCGTGGCGGTGGGCTGCTCGGTGCGGCGGGTGCGGTCGCCTATGCCGGGTTCCTCGCGCTGGCGGGGACGGGGGTCGCCGCCCTCTCGCTGGTGCTGTCCGTGTGGGCCGCGGCGCTCATCGTCACGGGGGTGCTGTTCGTCATCGCGGCCGTGCTGGGTGTGGTCGGGCGGGGGCAGCTGCGCCGGGCCACGCCTCCGACGCCTGAGGAGGCCCTCGGCAGCGTGAAGGCGGACGTGGAGGAGATCAAGGAAAGGGCGCATCGATGACGGACGCGACGGGTGGGGCCAAGGGGCCCGATGAGCTGCGGCGGCAGATCGAGCGGACTCGGAGTGAACTCGGCAATACGGTGGAGGAGTTGGCGGGGAAGGCGGATGTGAAGGGGCGTGCGCGGGCGCGGGCGGCTGATCTCCGGGACAAAGCCGGGGCGATGACGGTGCAGTTGCGCAGCAGTGCGGTGGAGGCTGGGCATACGGTGCAGGACAGGGCGACGCATGCGGGGCCTCGGCCGGTGCGGAACGCTGTTCAGGCCGGGTTGCGGCATCCGCGGCCGGTGCTGGTGGTGGGGGCGGCTGCGGGGGCCGTGGTGGCTGTCGGGGTGATGCGGCGGAGGCATCACGGGCATCGGTGAGCGGCGGGTGCCTGCGGCGCCTGTGCGGGTGGGGTGGGGGTGCGCGTAGCGCCATCTCGCCGGGGGTGGGTCGGGGGCGCGCCCGGGGGGGGGCGGCCGCGGCACCGCGCGCTGGGGTGTGGGGCCGCCAGGCGCTGGGGTGTCG
>NZ_JBHURZ010000010.1:261844-361281 GCF_042673825.1 Streptomyces sp. NPDC057002 | reverse complement strand
GGTTGATAGGCCGGATATGGAAGCACGGTAACGTGTGGAGTTGACCGGTACTAATAGGCCGAGGGCTTGTCCTCAGTTGCTCGCGTCCACTGTGTTGGTTCTGAAACCACGAACAGCCATATCGGTTGTCTGTTTCATAGTGTTTCGGTGGTTTTAGCGTTAGGGAAACGCCCGGTTACATTCCGAACCCGGAAGCTAAGCCTTTCAGCGCCGATGGTACTGCAGGGGGGACCCTGTGGGAGAGTAGGACGCCGCCGAACAATCATTGAATGGGTTGGTCCCGTAACTTCGGTTACGGGACCAACCCTTTTTTGTTGCGCGTCACTTGAAGTTCACGTTGCGCGCTCAGCATCCAAAGCATGGGTACTGCTGCAATGCTCAGGGCCGCCGGAGTCGGACTCGGTGACGAGGTCGTCGTGCCGGCCTTCGGGAACGTCGAGGTCGCCGAGGCCGTTGCCATGGCCGGGGCGATGCCGGTGTTCGCCGACATAGATCCTGTCACCTACTGCCTCGACGCCGTCGCTGTGGAAGCGGCGGTAACTCCGCGCACCGCGGCCGTGGTTGTCGTGCACCGCTTCGGACGGCTCGCCGACCTCGCGCGGTTGCACACGTTGGGAGCGCGGCACGGACTGCTCGTGCTGGAACAGGGAGAGTCCGAGGCGCCGTACGACGAGATAGCTCAGCGCAGGGAGCGTGCGGGCTACCTCGACGCGAAGCTGAGGGGCGTGCGGACGCCGGACGACGGTGACGGGCACACCTATCAGCAGTACGTCGTGCGGGTCCCGGGCAACGGGCGACCGGACCGGGACGCTTTCGCGCGGGCCGTGCGGGCCAAGGGAGTTGAATGCCGGGTGCCGGTGAAGACTCCGGTGCATCGGCTGCCCGAATTCCGGCGGTGTGTTTCTCTCCCGGAGACGGAGCGGGCTGCTGACGAGACGCTTGCGCTGCCGGTCGACGCGACGCTGACCAAGCGGGACATGCAGCGGATAGTGTCCGCCTGCAACGCCCTTGGAGGACTGCTGCAGCCCGCCTTCTGACGTGGTTGGGAGCACGGGTCTGTTCGGGGTATGATCTATTCCGTTGCCGCGCGGGAAACCGCAACGCGACAGGCCCCTATAGCTCAGTCGGTAGAGCGTCTCCATGGTAAGGAGAAGGTCAGCGGTTCGATTCCGCTTGGGGGCTCCAGCAAAAAAGGCCCCACCCTCACGGGTGGGGCCTTTCGCATGTCCTAGTCCTTGTGGAGGCCCGGGACGCGCATGGCCAGGATCGCCATGTCGTCCGACGGGGCGTCCGACGCGAAGCGTTCCACCGCGCGCATGATGCGGGCCGCGACCGCTCCGGCCGTCAGGCCCGTGCAGGTCGTGAGGACGTCGGCGAGGCCGTCGTCGCCCAGCATGCGGGCGCCTTCGCGGCGTTCGGTGACGCCGTCCGTGACGCACAGGAGGACATCGCCCGGGTCGAGGGTGACCGTCTGCTCGTAGAGCTCCAGGTCCTCGATGACGCCGAGGAGCGGCTGGGGCTCGGCTGCCGGTTCGACCGAGCCGTCCTGGCGCAGGCGCAGCGGGAGCGGGTGGCCGGCGCAGACGACCTTCAGTTCCGCGCTGCCGTCCTCCTGGGGCCGCATCTCGCCGTAGAGGAGGGTGAGGAAGCGGCTGCGGGCGCCTTCGTCGAGGATCGCGGAGTTGAGGCGTTCCAGGACTGCCGGGCCGCTGAGGCCCTCGCGGGCCAGGAGGCGCAGGGCGTGGCGGGCCAGGCCGGTGACCGCCGCCGCGTTCGGGCCCGTACCGCAGACGTCGCCGATGGCGAAGCCGTAGGCGCCGTCGCTGATGGGGAAGACGTCGTAGAAGTCGCCGCCGACCTCGTTGCCCTCGCCGGCCGCGCGGTAGATGACCTCGACCTCGACGCCCGCGATCACGGGGAGCTCGGGGGGCAGGAGGCTGCGCTGGAGGGACTGGCTGATCGCCGTGCGCTCCGAGTAGAGGCGGGCGTTGTCCAGGGCCAGGGCGGCTCGGCGGGAGAGGTCCTCGGCGAGTTCCAGGATCTCCTGGCGGAAGTGTTCGTCGGTCGGCTTGCCCAGGGTCAGCATGCCGATGACGCGGTTGCGGGCGACCAGGGGGAGGACCACCGTCTCGCCGCCGACGGCGGAGGCTGTGGCGAGGGTCGGGCCGATGCCGGGGGTGACCTGGTGGGTCGGGCCGCCGCTGAGGCCGAGGCTGCGCATGGAGCTGCGCAGGGCCGCCTGGTGGGCCACCTCGCCGGGGGCCGTCCAGACGCGGGCGCCGGGGGTGGGGACCGGGTCGGGCGGGGGGACCTTCGACAGCAGGGACTTGATGCCGTCGATGAGCTCCTCGTCCTCGTGCAGGACGTACGAGAGGTACGGCTCGGAGGCCTGGTCGGCGATGGTGTAGACGGCGCACCAGGTGGCGAGGGTCGGGACCGTCATCTGGGCCATCAGGGCCAGGGTCTGGTCGCGGTCCAGGGTGCCGGCCAGCAGGTCGGACGCCTCGACCAGGAAGCTCAGGGAGCCGCGGCGCAGGCGTTCCAGCTCGCCCAGGCGGGCCGACTCGACGGCGAGTGCGATGCGGTCGGCGGCGAACTGGAGGCGTAGCGCCTCCTCGTTGGAGTATCTGCCGGGGGCCTCTGCTGCGACGCCGAGTGAGCCTGTGAGGCGGCCCTCCACCTTCAGTGGGACGGTGACGACCGAGCGCATGCCCGTGCTGTTCAGCAGGGGCACCGCGCCGGGGACCGCCGTCAGGTCGTCGTGTACGGCCGGCATACGGGCCGAGCCGTAGCGGCCGGGGCCCGCCTCGACGGGGACGCGGGCGAAGCGCTGGCGGGCTGAGGGCAGGCCCGTGGAGGCGCGGACCTCCAGTTCCGTCTCGTCGTCGGTGGCGAGGAGGAGGAAGGCCGAGTCGCCGTCGAGCATGTCGCGGGCGCGTTCCACCGTGCGCTGGAGGAGGCCGTCGAGGTCGTCCGGGGCGGGGGAGCCGATGAACACCTCGAAGGGGTCGGTGCTCTGGCCCTCGGAGGTGGTCGAGGTGTCGGAGGCGGGGCCGCGCAGGGGCGTCTGAAGAACGGCCCTTTCGTGGTCCCTCACGAGGAGGCACACGGTTGACGGTTCGCCGCCGGTGTCGCGGACACGCAGGTGGGAGGCGTAGACGGGGGTGACGCGGCCGGTGGCGGCGCGGATGCCGTAGCTGCCCTCCCAGCGGGAGAGCTGGAGCGCTTCGGCGATGCCGGTGCTGGTGCCCGGGGTGTGCGGCCAGGCCGCGAGGTCGGTGAGGGGCTTGCCGGTGACCTGCTCGGCCGGGTAGCCGAAGAGTTCCTCGGCGTCCTCGCTCCAGGCGCTGATGTGGCCGGTGCGGTCGATCTGGATGACGGCCACGCGGACCCGGCCGTCGGCGAGGGGGAGGAGGTCGGCGGGGAGGGCCGGTCCGGCCGCTCGGGTGCCCACCGCGCGTGCGGGCAGGTCGAGTTGGAACCAGACGGTCTTGTGGGTGGGGGTGTACTCGACGCCCCAGCGGCCGGCGAGGGCCGCGCAGAGCTGGAGGCCGCGGCCGCCTTCGCGGTCGGGGCTGCCCATGTTGATGGCCGTGGCCTGGAGCGGGATCTCGCGCTCCGGATACCGGTCGGCCACCTCGATCCGCACACCGTCGTCGCTGCGCAGGCACAGCAGGTCGGCGGAGGTGCCGGCGTGGACCACGGCGTTGGTCACCAGTTCGCTCGTGAGAACCACGGCGTCGTCGACGATGTCAGCGAAGCCCCAGCCCTGGAGGGTGTCGCGAACGAAGGAGCGGGCGCTCGCGACCGAGCGCCCGACGGGCTCGAAACTGGCGGCCGCGCGCGCGGTGATCACAGAACTCCTTGACCGGTTCTCGACGTGCTGGGCTGCGGGACCGACCGGCTCGCGCCGCTGTTGCGGCAGGCTGCCCGTCGGCCGGGGGTCCGGGGGCTGTCCCCCCGGGATCAGTCCGGTGGTCATGTGTGCGGCCGCCCCTCCGATGCCCGCTCGTCTTCGTGCCACCGCCCAGGCCGGACGGACCGGCGCGGCTGGACAGCCGGATGCAAGGTTACTTACCTTCGCGGTCCATTCGGATGCCGGTCTGCAGTGTTTCCGTCCGGAGGGTGTGCGGACGATGTGCGAAGCTGCCGAACTGTTATGGCCTGGTTCGGCCAGGGTGAAACACTGGGCAAGCTTCTTGTGAAGGTCCGGGCAGTCGGAGTGCCCAATGCGTACGGCGGGCAGCAGCCCTCTGGCGAGAGCCTGATATGCAGGGCAGAGAATACGCAGTAGTAACTGGTACGCCGAGCGCGGTACCCGAGCACAGCAGTGACGGTCGACCCCTGCGGGAGGGACACAGTGGAGTCTGGCGCAGCGACGCGTGGCACGAAGACGCGCGCGAAAGGCGGACAGTCCCCGAGCAACCAGGGCAAAAAGTCCCCGGGTAACCCGGGCAAAGCGCGCAATGGCACCACAGAGGTGGATACAGCGGCCCTGAACCGTCTGATGGCGGCCCTGGTGTCGATGCGGGACGGGAACTTCCGCAAGCGGCTCACGGTGTCCGGGGACGGCGTGATGGCCGAGATCGCGGCCGTCTTCAACGAAGTGGCCGACCGGAATCTGCATCTGACGGGCGAGCTGGCCCGGGTGCGGCGGATGGTGGGCCGTGAGGGCAAGCTCACCGAGCGGCTGGAGACCGGGGCCTGTGAGGGCTCGTGGTCGACGGCGATCGACAACTCGAACGCCCTGGTGGACGACCTGGTGCGGCCGGTTTCCGAGGTCAGCCGGGTGCTGTCCGCGGTGGCCGAGGGTGATCTGTCGCCGCGTATGGAGTTGCGGACGCAGGCCCCGGACGGGAACGGGCATCCGCTGCGCGGCGAGTTCCTGAAGGTCGGGCGGACGGTCAACAACCTGGTCGACCAGCTGTCGACGTTCACCGACGAGGTCACGCGTGTGGCCAGTGAGGTGGGCACCGAGGGCAAGCTGGGCGGGCAGGCCCGGGTGCGTGGCATGTCGGGTTCGTGGCGGGATCTCACGGATTCCGTCAACACGATGGCGTACCGGCTGACGGCCCAGGTGAGGGACATCGCGCTGGTGACGACGGCGGTCGCCAAGGGTGATCTGTCCCGGAAGGTCACGGTCCAGGTGGCCGGCGAGATGCTGGAGCTGAAGAACACCGTCAACACGATGGTGGATCAGCTGTCGGCGTTCTCCTCCGAGGTGACCCGGGTGGCCCGTGAGGTGGGCACCGAGGGCGCGCTGGGCGGGCAGGCGCAGGTACCCGGGGTCGACGGTGTGTGGAAGGAACTCACCGATTCGGTGAACACCATGGCCGGGAACCTCACGGCCCAGGTGCGCGGGATCGCGGAGGTCACGACGGCGGTCGCCAACGGTGACCTCTCGCGGAAGGTGACCGTGCCGGCGCGCGGCGAGGTCGCGCAGCTGGCCGAGACGATCAACCAGATGACCGAGACGCTGCGGATCTTCGCGGACGAGGTCACACGTGTGGCCAACGAGGTCGGGGCCGAGGGGCGCCTGGGCGGCCAGGCGAATGTGCCGGGTGCGGCGGGAACGTGGAAGGACCTCACCGATTCGGTGAACACGGTCTTCCGGAATCTGACCACTCAGGTGAGGGACATCGCCGCCGTGACGACGGCGGTGGCGAATGGTGATCTGTCGCAGAAGGTCACGGTCGACGTGGCCGGCGAGATGCTGGAGCTGAAGAACACCGTCAACACGATGGTCGATCAGCTGTCCGCCTTCGGTGCCGAAGTGACGCGTGTGGCGCGTGAGATCGGTGTCGAGGGTGAGCTGGGCGGCCAGGCGCAGGTGCCGGGCGCGGCCGGTACGTGGAAGGACCTGACGGACTCCGTCAACACGGCGTTCCGGAACCTCACCGGACAGGTGAGGAACATCGCCCAGGTGACGACGGCGGTGGCCAACGGCGATCTCTCGCAGAAGGTCACGGTCGATGTCTCCGGCGAGATGCTCAAGCTGAAGAACACCGTGAACACGATGGTGGATCAGCTGTCGAGCTTCGCCGACCAGGTGACGCGGATGGCCCGGGACGTGGGCACGGAGGGCCGGCTCGGCGGTCAGGCCCGGGTGGACGGTGTGTCGGGCACCTGGAAGGAGCTCACCGACTCCGTCAACTCGATGGCCGGGAACCTGACCTCCCAGGTGCGCAACATCGCGCAGGTGACGACGGCCGTGGCGCGGGGCGACCTGTCGCAGAAGATCGACGTCGACGCGCGCGGGGAGATCCTCGAGCTGAAGAACACCATCAACACGATGGTCGACCAGCTCTCGGCCTTCGCCGACCAGGTGACCCGGGTCGCGCGTGAGGTGGGTACGGACGGCCGGCTGGGCGGTCAGGCGCAGGTGCCCGGCGTCGCCGGTGTGTGGCGCGACCTGACCGACTCCGTGAACGGCATGGCGTCCAACCTGACCGGCCAGGTGCGCAACATCGCGCAGGTGGCCACGGCGGTGGCCCGGGGTGACCTGTCCCAGAAGATCACCGTGGACGCGCGCGGGGAGATCCTGGAGCTGAAGAACACCCTGAACACGATGGTGGACCAGCTGTCGTCCTTCGCCGAGGAGGTCACGCGTGTGGCCCGCGAGGTGGGTACGGAGGGCATCCTGGGCGGTCAGGCCGAGGTGCAGGGTGTCTCCGGCACCTGGAAGGACCTCACCCAGTCCGTGAACGGCATGGCGAACAACCTGACCATCCAGGTGCGCAACATCGCCGAGGTCACGACCGCGGTCGCCCGGGGTGATCTGTCGAAGAAGATCACCGTCGACGCCAAGGGCGAGATCCTCGAGCTCGTCACGACCGTCAACACCATGGTCGACCAGCTGTCCTCGTTCGCCGAGCAGGTGACCCGGGTGGCCCGTGAGGTGGGCACCGAGGGCATCCTGGGCGGACAGGCGCATGTGCCGGGTGTCACGGGCATCTGGAAGGACCTGAGCGACAACGTCAACCTGATGGCCAAGAACCTCACCACACAGGTGCGGAACATCTCCCAGGTCTCGGCGGCGGTCGCCAACGGCGACCTGACACGGCAGGTCACCATCGAGGCGCGCGGTGAGGTCGCGCAGCTCGCCGACACCATCAACACGATGGTGAAGACCCTGAGTTCGTTCGCCGAGCAGGTCACCAAGGTGGCCCGTGAGGTGGGTACGGACGGCATCCTCGGCGGGCAGGCGCATGTGCCGGGTGTGGCCGGTACGTGGAAGGACCTGACCGAGTCCGTGAACGGCATGGCCTCCAACCTCACCGGCCAGGTGCGCAACATCGCCATGGTGACCACGGCCATCGCCAAGGGTGACCTGACGAAGAAGATCGACATCGACGCGCGCGGGGAGATCCTGGAGCTGAAGACGACCATCAACACGATGGTCGACCAGCTGTCCTCCTTCGCCGAGGAGGTCACCCGGGTCGCCCGCGAGGTGGGTACGGAAGGGCAGCTCGGCGGGCAGGCACGGGTGCGTGATGTCGACGGGACGTGGCGCGACCTGACCGAGTCCGTGAACGAGATGGCCGGGAACCTGACCCGGCAGGTGCGTGCCATCGCGCGCGTGGCCACCGCGGTGACCCGTGGCGATCTGAATCTGAAGATCGACGTGGACGCGTCCGGGGAGATCCAGGAGCTCCAGGACTACATCAACAAGATGATCGCCAACCTGCGCGACACCACGATCGCCAACAAGGAGCAGGACTGGCTCAAGGGCAACCTGGCCCGGATCTCGGCGCTGATGCAGGGCCGCCGCGATTTGGAGGACGTGGCCTCGCTGATCATGAGCGAGCTGACGCCGGTGGTGTCCGCGCAGCACGGCGCGTTCTTCCTGGCGATGCCGCTCGTCGACGGCGAGGACAAGAACGCCGCGGGCGACGACCAGTACGAGCTGCGCATGCTCGGCTCGTACGGCTACTCCATGGGCTCCATGCCGACGTCGTTCCAGCCCGGTGAGGCGCTCATCGGGACGGCCGCGACGGAAAAGCGCACGATCCTCGTGGAGAACGCGCCCAGCGGCTATCTGAGGATCTCCTCGGGGCTCGGTGAGGCCCCGCCCGCGCAGGTGATCGTGCTGCCGGTGCTGTTCGAGGGCAAGGTGCTCGGGGTCATCGAGTTGGCCTCCTTCACTCCCTTTACGCAGATCCAGAAGGATTTCCTCAACCAGATCGCCGAGATGATCGCGACGAGCGTCAACACCATCTCCGTCAACACCAAGACCGAGCTGCTGCTGGCGCAGTCGCAGGAGCTGACCGAGCAACTGCGGGAGCGGTCGGCGGAGTTGGAGCAGCGGCAGAAGGCCCTCCAGGCGTCCAACGCCGAACTGGAGGAGAAGGCCGAGCTGCTGGCCCAGCAGAACCGCGACATCGAGGTGAAGAACACCGAGATCGAGGAGGCGCGGCAGGTCCTGGAGGAGCGCGCCGAGCAGCTCGCGGTGTCGATGCGCTACAAGAGCGAGTTCCTGGCGAACATGTCGCACGAGCTGCGTACGCCGCTCAACTCGCTGCTGATCCTGGCCAAGCTGCTCGCCGACAACGCCGAGGGGAACCTCTCCCCGAAGCAGGTCGAGTTCGCCGAGACCATCCACGGGGCCGGTTCCGACCTGCTCCAGCTCATCAACGACATCCTCGACCTGTCGAAGGTCGAGGCGGGCAAGATGGACGTCTCCCCGACGCGTATCGCCCTCGTGCAGCTCGTGGACTACGTGGAGGCCACCTTCCGCCCGCTGACCGCGGAGAAGGGCCTGGACCTGTCCGTGCGGGTGTCGCCGGAGCTGCCCGCGACGCTGCACACCGACGAGCAGCGGCTGCTGCAGGTGCTGCGCAACCTGCTGTCGAACGCGGTGAAGTTCACCGATTCGGGGTCGGTGGAGCTGGTCATCAGGCCGGCGCGGGACGACGTGCCGCAGCGGATCCGGGAGCAGCTGCTGGAGACCGGGTCGCTGACCGACCCGGACGCCGAGCTGATCGCGTTCTCGGTGACGGACACCGGGATCGGTATCGCCTCCAGCAAGATGCGGGTGATCTTCGAGGCGTTCAAGCAGGCCGACGGCACGACCAGCCGCAAGTACGGCGGCACGGGCCTCGGGCTGTCCATCTCGCGGGAGATCGCCCAGCTGCTCGGCGGTGAGATTTACGCGCAGAGCGAGACGGGCCGCGGCTCGACGTTCACGCTGTACCTGCCGTTGCACCCCAGTGAACTGCCGCCGCAGGGCTACCAGCAGCAGCTGCCCGCCCTGGAGGCCGGTGACCTCGTGACGTCGTCGACCGACCTGTCGGAGCTGTCCGAGGCGGAGGTCGACACGCCGGCCGAGGTGAAGTCGTACCGCGACACGCAGAACGGACCGGCGGCCCTGTTCCGGCGGCGCCGCAGGATGCCCGAGCTGCCGCGCCCCGCGCAGCCGGAGCAGTGGACGCCCGCCGAGCCGCAGGTGCTGCCCAAGCCGCAGCGCGGCATCCGGTTCGGCGGCCAGAAGGTCCTGATCGTCGACGACGACATCCGCAACGTCTTCGCCCTGACCAGTGTCCTGGAGCAGCACGGCCTGTCCGTGCTGTACGCCGAGAACGGCCGTGAGGGCATCGAGGTGCTCGAGCAGCACGACGATGTGGCGGTCGTCCTGATGGACATCATGATGCCCGAGATGGACGGGTACGCGACGACCACGGCGATCCGCAGGATGCCGCAGTTCGCCGGGCTGCCGATCATCGCACTGACCGCGAAGGCCATGAAGGGCGACCGGGAGAAGGCGATCGAGTCGGGCGCTTCGGACTACGTCACCAAGCCGGTCGACCCCGATCATCTGCTCGCGGTGATGGATCAGTGGATGCGAGGGGAATGAGGGGAACGTTGGGCCGTTACGCAACCGTGGCGGGAAGGTTCGGTGTTCACGCGGAGTTGCCGACTCGATGTGCGCATAGTCGTGTAGAAGTACAAGATCTGGGGAACCTTCTGGTCTCCTGCTGCGTTTCCGCTACGTGCACAGTGACATCACGGTGACAGGGTGTGGCGACAGGCAGGGTGCGGCTACGATGACCGGCACAAGGACGGGCGACGTAAGGGAGTCGTCCCCTGGGGCGGCACCCACTGGTGCGTCCTCAGGTCTCGCGGACAGGGGAGGCCCCACGCCGGGGCGAGGAGGGCGGGCCATGGTGCAGAAGGCCAAGATCCTCCTGGTCGATGACCGGCCGGAGAATCTGCTGGCGCTGGAGGCGATCCTCTCTGCGCTCGATCAGACGCTGGTGCGGGCATCGTCCGGGGAGGAAGCACTCAAAGCGCTGCTCACGGACGACTTCGCGGTCATTCTGCTGGACGTCCAGATGCCGGGCATGGACGGCTTCGAGACAGCTGCGCACATCAAGCGTCGTGAGCGGACCCGGGACATCCCGATCATCTTCCTCACGGCGATCAACCACGGCCCGCACCACACCTTCCGGGGTTACGCGGCGGGCGCGGTCGACTACATCTCCAAGCCGTTCGACCCGTGGGTGCTGCGCGCGAAGGTCTCCGTCTTCGTCGAGCTGTACATGAAGAACTGCCAGCTGCGTGAGCAGGCGTCGCTGCTGCGGCTCCAGTTGGAGGGCGGCGACAAGAGCGCGGGCGGCGAGGCCAAGGAGTCGGCCGGGCTGCTGGCGGAGCTCTCCGCGCGCCTCGCGGCCGTCGAGGAGCAGGCCGAGGCGCTGACCAAGCAGCTGAACGACGAGTCGACGGACGCGGCCGCGGTGGCCACGGCGGCTCATCTGGAGCGCAAGCTCACGGGGTTGCGGCGGGCGCTGGACGCGCTGGAGCCGGGCACCGGGAGCACGCCGTCGGTGCCCTCGCAGAACTGACGCGTGGGCGGGCGTGGTTGCCCGTCCATGAACGCGTGTCAGTTTCGCGCCTCTCCCGGAGCGACACGAACGGGTGAAGCCGTAGGCACACGTGTCCCTTGCCGTCTCCACCGGTAACCTCACACCTATGGCCTCACGTTCCTCCGCAGCCAAGAAGCCGCCCGCGAAGAAGGCGGCCGCTTCAGCGAAGGCTCCGGCGAAGAAGGCCGCTGCCAAAAAGGCTCCCGCGAAGAAGGCGCCCGCCAAGAAGGCCGCGGCGAAGAAGCCCGCGCCCAAACCGGCACCCAGCCCGACCGGAGGCATCTACCGGCTCGTGCGCGCCGTGTGGCTCGGCGTCGCGCATGCCGTCGGTGCCGTTTTCCGCGGCATAGGGCAGGGCGCCAAGAACCTCGACCCGGCGCATCGCAAGGACGGTGTCGCGCTGCTGCTGCTCGGCATCGCGCTGATCGTCGCCGCCGGCACCTGGGCGGATCTGAAGGGCCCGGTGGGCGATCTGGTCGAGATCCTGGTGACCGGCGCCTTCGGCCGGCTCGACCTGCTGGTGCCGATACTGCTCGCCGTCATCGCCGTGCGGTTCATCCGCCACCCGGAACAGCCCGAGGCCAACGGACGCATCGTCATCGGTCTGTCCGCGCTCGTGATCGGTGTGCTCGGCCAGGTCCACATCGCCTGCGGTTCGCCGGCGCGCGGCGCCGGCATGCAGGCGATAAGGGACGCCGGCGGGCTCATCGGCTGGGCCATGGCGACGCCTCTGTCGTACGCCATGGGCCATGTGCTGGCCGTACCGCTGCTCGTGCTGCTGACGGTCTTCGGGCTGCTGGTCGTCACGGCCACTCCCGTCAACGCCATTCCGCAGCGGCTGCGGATGCTCGGGGTGCGGCTCGGGATCGTCCGCGACCCGGCCGAGGACGAGTTCGGCGAGGACGACGACCGCTACGAGGAGCAGTGGCGGGAGGCGCTGCCCGCCCGGCCGCGCGGCAGGCGCACACCGGCGCCCGCGGAGTACGACCCCGACAGCGCCGAGCAGGAGGCACTCTCCCGGCGCCGCGGCCGTCCCCGGCGGTCCGCGGTGCCGCAGCCGGACATGAACCGGTCCATGGACGCCGTGGACGTCGCCGCCGCGGCCGCCGCCGCGCTCGACGGTGCCGTCATGCACGGGATGCCGCCCTCGCCGATCGTCGCCGACCTCACCCAGGGCGTGACGGTCGGGGACCGCGAGGCGACCACGCCGACGCCCGTCCCGGCCGCACGCCCCGAGCAGGACAAGGGCAGGCCCAAGCAGGGCAAGCTCAAGGAGGACAAGCCCGAGCAGGAGAAGCCGAGGGCGGGCGTCCGGGACCTCACCAAGTCCCCGCCCTCCGAGCCCCGCGACCTGCCCCCGCGTGCGGAGCAGTTGCAGCTCTCCGGCGACATCACGTACTCCCTGCCGTCGCTCGACCTGCTGGAGCGCGGCGGCCCGGGCAAGGCCCGCAGCGCCGCCAACGACGCCGTCGTCGAGTCGCTGACCACCGTCTTCACCGAGTTCAAGGTGGACGCCAGTGTCACCGGCTTCACCCGTGGGCCGACGGTCACGCGCTACGAGGTGGAGCTCGGCCCCGCCGTGAAGGTCGAGCGGATCACCGCGCTGACCAAGAACATCGCCTACGCCGTCGCCTCCCCGGACGTGCGGATCATCAGCCCGATCCCCGGCAAGTCCGCGGTCGGCATCGAGATCCCGAACACCGACCGGGAGATGGTCAACCTCGGTGACGTACTCCGTCTGGCGGAGTCCGCGGAGGACGACGACCCGATGCTGGTGGCCTTCGGCAAGGACGTCGAGGGCGGCTTCGTCATGCACTCGCTGGCGAAGATGCCGCACATGCTGGTCGCCGGCGCCACCGGTTCCGGCAAGTCGTCCTGCATCAACTGCCTGATCACCTCGATCATGATGCGGGCGACCCCCGAGGACGTGCGGATGATCCTCGTCGACCCCAAGCGGGTCGAGCTGACGGCCTACGAGGGCATCCCGCACCTGATCACGCCGATCATCACCAACCCCAAGCGGGCCGCCGAGGCGCTCCAGTGGGTCGTACGCGAGATGGACCTGCGCTACGACGACCTGGCGGCCTACGGTTACCGGCACATCGACGACTTCAACCGGGCCGTGCGCGAGGGCAAGGTCAAGCCGCCCGAGGGCAGTGAGCGGGAGCTCCACCCGTACCCGTATCTGCTGGTCATCGTCGACGAGCTGGCCGACCTGATGATGGTCGCGCCGCGGGACGTCGAGGACGCGATCGTGCGCATCACCCAGCTCGCCCGCGCGGCCGGCATCCACCTGGTGCTCGCCACGCAGCGACCGTCGGTCGACGTCGTCACCGGTCTGATCAAGGCGAACGTGCCGTCGCGGCTCGCCTTCGCCACCTCGTCGCTGGCGGACTCGCGCGTCATCCTCGACCAGGCGGGCGCCGAGAAGCTCATCGGCAAGGGCGACGGGCTGTTCCTGCCGATGGGGGCCAGCAAGCCGACCCGTATGCAGGGCGCCTTCGTGACCGAGGAGGAGATCGCGGGCGTCGTCCAGCACTGCAAGGACCAGATGGCTCCCGTCTTCCGGGACGACGTCACCGTAGGCACCAAGCAGAAGAAGGAGATCGACGAGGACATCGGCGACGACCTCGACCTGCTGTGCCAGGCGGCCGAACTGGTCGTCTCCACGCAGTTCGGGTCGACGTCCATGCTCCAGCGCAAACTGCGCGTCGGCTTCGCCAAGGCCGGGCGGCTGATGGACCTCATGGAGTCCCGGAACATCGTCGGGCCGAGCGAGGGTTCCAAGGCACGTGACGTTCTTGTGAAGCCTGATGAGCTGGATGGCGTGCTCGCGCTGATCCGGGGGGAGTCTGAAGGGTAGGGAAGCGGGACACGGTGGTCGCCTCGCGGGGCGTGTACGGCACGGGGTGTCCGGATCGTGACTCACCCGTTAGGGATCATTGGGCAACCGTTTCCCTCCGGCGTACGTCAAGTTGAGGGAGGCGAAAAGCACCGACCCCACCATCGGAATGTCGGGCCATTCCGATGGCGTACAAAGTGACACCGCCCGGTTGCCCCACCCTTTCATACCCCCCCTAGACTGAACTTCCAGCACAGGCGGCTACACGCTCGAAAGGCGCCCCCGTGTCCATCGGCAACTCCCCTGAAGACGAGCGTCCGTTCGAAGACGAGCGCGTCGAAGACGACCGCGAGGAAGCCCGCCCCTCCATCGGCCGTGTCCTGCAGCAGGCGCGGATCGCCGCCGGACTGACCGTCGACGACATCAGTAGCGCCACCCGGGTCCGCATGAACATCGTGCACGCCATCGAGGCGGACGACTTCACCGCCTGCGGCGGGGACGTCTACGCCCGCGGGCACATCAGGACCCTGGCCAAGGCCGTCCACCTCGACCCAGCGCCGCTGCTCGCCCAGTACGGCGACACGCACGGCGGACGTCCGGCGCCGACCCCGGCAGCTCCCCTGTTCGAGGCGGAACGTATCCGTCCGGAGCGGCGGGGGCCCAACTGGACCGCGGCCATGGTCGCCGCGATCGTCGTCGTGATCGGTTTCGTCGGGTTCACCATGTTCCAGGGCGGCGACGACAGTGCCGACGAGGCCAATGTGGCCGACGGCTCGACGTCCGGTGCGTCCGCCTCCCCGACCACCAAATCCAAGAAGCCCGCCGACCCCAAGCCCAAACCCTCCGACAGCGCCATCGCGGCCGCGCCTCAGGACAAGGTGACGGTCCGGGTGGCCGCCGCCGACGGCCGCAGCTGGATCGCCGCCAAGGACCACAACGGCCGGATGCTCTTCGACGGCGTCCTCAAGCAGGGCGACTCCAAGACCTTCCAGGACAGCTCGAAGGTGCACCTCGTCCTCGGGGACGCCGGTGCGATCGACCTCTTCGTCAACGGCAAGAAGATCGAGGACGACTTCCAGCCGGGCTCCGTGGAACGTCTCACATACACGAAGGGCGACCCCGAGGCCGGGTAACCGCGCCGAAGGGGTGTCCGACGTACGGGGTTGGCCGGGATCGGCCAACCCCGTCGACGTGGGGTGTCAGCGGGACGAAGTACTCTTGAGCCCATGCCTGAACGCCGTACCGTCGCACTGGTCACCCTTGGCTGCGCCCGTAACGAGGTGGACTCGGAGGAGCTCGCAGGCCGTTTGGAGGCGGACGGCTGGCACCTCGTGGAGGACGCCGAGGACGCGGACGTCGCCGTCGTGAACACCTGCGGCTTCGTGGAGGCCGCCAAGAAGGACTCCGTCGACGCCCTCCTGGAAGCCAACGACCTCAAGGGGCATGGCAGAACCCAGGCCGTGGTGGCGGTGGGCTGCATGGCCGAGCGGTACGGCAAGGAACTCGCCGAGGCCCTCCCCGAGGCCGACGGCGTGCTCGGTTTCGACGACTACACGGACATCTCGGACCGGCTCCAGACCATCCTCAACGGCGGCATCCACGCCTCGCACACCCCGCGCGACCGGCGCAAGCTGCTGCCGATCAGCCCGGCGGAGCGACAGGAGTCCGCCGCCGAGGTCGCGCTGCCCGGGCACGCCCCGGCCGACCTTCCGGAAGGCCTCGCTCCGGCCTCCGGACCCCGCGCGCCCCTGCGCCGCCGCCTCGACGGCACCCCGGTCGCCTCCGTGAAGCTCGCCTCCGGCTGCGACCGGCGCTGCTCCTTCTGCGCCATCCCGTCCTTCCGCGGCTCCTTCATCTCCCGCCGCCCCAGCGACGTGCTGAACGAGACGCGCTGGCTGGCCGAGCAGGGCGTGAAGGAGATCATGCTGGTCTCCGAGAACAACACCTCCTACGGCAAGGACCTGGGCGACATCCGCCTGCTGGAGTCGCTGCTGCCCGAGCTCGCCGAGGTCGACGGCATCGAGCGGGTCCGGGTGAGCTACCTCCAGCCCGCTGAGATGCGGCCCGGCCTGATCGACGTCCTGACGTCGACCCCGAAGGTCGCGCCCTACTTCGACCTGTCCTTCCAGCACTCCGCGCCCGGCGTGCTGCGGGCGATGCGCCGCTTCGGCGACACCGACCGCTTCCTGGAGCTGCTCGACACCATCCGGAGCAAGGCGCCCGAGGCCGGTGTGCGCTCCAACTTCATCGTCGGCTTCCCCGGCGAGAGCGAGGCCGACCTCGCCGAACTGGAGCGGTTCCTGAGCGGCGCGCGACTGGACGCCATCGGCGTCTTCGGCTACTCCGACGAGGAGGGCACCGAGGCGGCGACCTACGAGAACAAGCTCGACGAGGACGTGGTCGCCGAGCGCCTGGCCCGGGTCTCGCGGCTGGCCGAGGAACTGGTCTCGCAGCGCGCCGAGGAGCGTGTCGGCCAGACGGTGCACGTGCTCGTCGAGTCCGTCGACGAGGAGGGCGTGTACGGCCGTGCCGCGCACCAGGCGCCCGAGACGGACGGCCAGGTGCTGCTCACGAGCGGCGCGGGGCTCCGCAGCGGTCGTATGGTCGAGGCGAAGGTGGTCGGTACGGAGGGTGTCGACCTGGTGGCCGAGCCCCTGCAGGGTTCGTTCGCGTCGCCTGCGTGGAGTGAGGAGGCGGGCAGATGACCGGTGTCCCGGCAGCCGCGGCGGGAGGCGCCTCCGGCGCGAGGAGGCCCGCGGCCGGTGCGGCCTCGGGAAAGGCGCCCGGGTCGGCGACCGGCCGTACGGCCGCGCGGTCGGCTGAGGGCGGGACGTCCGGTACGGGGCACGCTGCGGGTGGCAGTGGAGCCGTCGTCGGTGAGGGCTCGGACGGGGCCGGCGTCGACGCCCAGGGTGAGGAGAAGAGCGCGCGGGGCGGGAAGCTGACGGCCGCGGCCGTCAACCAGGCCAGTGTCTGGAACATCGCCAACCTCCTGACCATGCTCCGGCTGGTCCTCGTACCGGCCTTCGTGGCGCTGATGCTCGCGGACGGCGGATACGACCCCGCGTGGCGGGCCCTCGCCTGGGCGGCCTTCGCCATCGCCATGATCACGGACATCTTCGACGGTCATCTGGCGCGCACGTACAACCTGGTCACCGACTTCGGGAAGATCGCCGACCCCATCGCCGACAAGGCGATCATGGGGGCGGCGCTGATCTGTCTGTCCGCACTCGGGGATCTGCCGTGGTGGGTGACCGGCGTCATCCTCGGGCGGGAACTCGGAATCACCCTGCTGCGTTTTGTCGTCATCCGCTACGGCGTCATTCCCGCCAGCCGCGGCGGCAAGCTCAAGACCCTCACCCAGGGCGTGGCCGTGGGCATGTATGTGCTGGCGCTGACGGGGTGGCTGGCCACCCTGAGGTGGTGGGTGATGGCTGCTGCGGTCGTTCTGACGGTGGTGACCGGGCTCGACTATGTGAAACAGGCCATTGTGCTGCGCAGGCAGGGAATCGCCGAACGCAAGGCCGCGTTGGAGGAGAAGGAAGCGTGAGTTCCACGGCCACTGACGTGGTGCGACTACTCACGGTGAAGGGCGGGACGCTCGCCGTCGCGGAGTCGCTGACCGGTGGCCTCGATGCGGTTGAGGCCCCATCGGCCTCCAGGGCGTCCCAGGCCTTCCGAGGGTCCGGGGCCGCCTGTGTCACCGGCCTGACCACCGGTGTCGCGTGTCCCGAGCCGCGGGACGGACGGGCTGTCAGGACGGTCCTCGGCGCCGGGGACGGGCCCTTCGAAGTCGATTCCGGTTCTGCCGGCGGCGGAAAAGTGGAGGCTCTGCGGTTGAACGGCGACCGCGAGGAAATTCGTAGAGAGAGTGTACGGAGCGTACTCGCACTGCTCCCGAAGGGGCTTGCGGGCGAACAGACTGGGAATGAGCGGGCACAGGATACGGAACGGAACGGGGGGTTTTGATGTTTGCAGCCCTGAGTGAACACGACATCGCTCCCCGCACGGCCGCGGCGCAAGGCGGTACGGTGGGGCGTAATGGATGCGGCTACGCGGTCCGAGGAGGGAGCCACCGATGATTCTGCTCCGTCGCCTGCTGGGTGACGTGCTGCGTCGGCAGCGCCAGCGCCAGGGCCGTACTCTGCGCGAAGTCTCCTCGTCCGCCCGAGTCTCACTCGGCTATCTCTCCGAGGTGGAGCGGGGGCAGAAGGAGGCTTCCTCCGAGCTGCTCTCCGCCATCTGCGACGCGCTGGACGTACGGATGTCCGAGCTCATGCGGGAAGTGAGCGACGAGCTCGCCCTCGCCGAGCTGGCCCAGTCTGCTGCGGCCACCCCCAGCGAGCCTGTACCCACGCCGGTTCGCCCGATGCTGGGTTCCGTATCGGTGACCGGTGTGCCACCGGAACGGGTGACGATCAAGGCGCCCGCCGAGGCGGTGGACGTCGTCGCCGCGTGAGCGATTTCGCGTACGTGGCATGACTCGAGCGCCGACCAGGCGCCGATAAGCGCTGAGGCCCCGGCCGGGCCTCTCCGGGAGATCCGGAGGGGTGCCCGCCCGGGGCTTTCGCTTGCGTGCGGGCAGCGCGGCGTCGAGTGCCCGTTTCATGTGCGTTTGCCGGTGTGGCGTACGGCGGTCATCGTTGAGGGGATGGCGGGGGGCAGTCCACGGAGGTGCGGATGTACGTCGTGAAGAGCCCGTTGTCCGACGCGAGCTTGAAGACCGTGTCGGAGGCGCTGCAAGGTGCGCTGGTCGACCTGGTGGATCTGGCCCTCGTGGCGAAGCAGATCCACTGGAACGTGGTGGGACCGCGCTTCCGTTCCGTCCATCTCCAGCTCGACGAGGTCGTCGACACCGCGCGGAAGTATTCAGACACCGTGGCGGAGCGCGCCGCGGCGCTCGGTATCTCGCCCGACGGGCGTGCCGCGACGGTGGCCGTCGGCAGTGGTATCGGCGTGACCCCTGAGGGGTGGGTCGATGACACGACCGCCGTGGGGACGCTCGTCGAGGCGCTGGGCGCGGTGATCGCGCGGATGCGGGAGCGGGTCGAGACGACCGGTGAGCCGGACCCGGTGAGCCAGGACATCTTCATCGGGATCACGGCGGACCTGGAGAAGCATCACTGGATGTTCCAGGCCGAGAACGGGTGACGGAACCGGATGACGGGCCGGCCGGGCGCGATGCCGCCCGGCTTCGAGTGGTGCGCGGTGCGCCCGTGTGCCGTTGGTGCGCCCTGCCCGCGGGTCCGAGCGGCCGAATAGCGTCGGGCCGGAGGTGGCGGCCATGGCGGGGATAGGGCGCTGGGGGGTCTGGGGCTGGGGGGTCCGCGGGGCCGTGCTCGGACTGGGGGCGCTGTGGTGGTGGGCCGTGCTCCGGCTGGCGGTCGTGCCCGGGGCCGGGGTGCTGGAGGCGGCGGTCGCGGCCGGGGGGTGGGGGCTGAGCGTGTTGCCGGTGCACTGTGTGCCGAAGGGGCGGGCGAGCGGGGTGGTCGGTCCGGGGCGGTGGCGGAGGGTCTGGGGGATGCGGGGCGATCGCGGGACACGAGTGGGTGAGTTCGGGACTGGTGCTACCACGGCATCGCCACGCCCCCGTTCGGGCGGAGGATCTGGCCTGTGGTGAAGGCCGAGGCGTCGGATGCCAGGTGCAGGACCGTATGCGCGATGTCCTCGGGCTCGCCCACCCGGCTCAGGGGTGACATGCGGGCCATGACGGACTCCGTGTGCGCCCGGGCCTCGCTGTCGTGGCGGTCGGTCATCGGCGTGCGGATCCAGCCGGGAGCGATCGCGTTGACGCGGATGCCGTGCCGGCCGACCTCCGTCGCGAGGGTCTTCGTCAGCTGCACCACCGCCGCCTTCGCCGCGCCGTAGCAGAGCAGCCCGGGACCGCCGGTGTCGACGGCGCCCGAGGCCATGGTGACGATGCTGCCCCGGGTGCCGGTGGCGATCATCAGACGGGCCGCCTCCTGACAGGCGTACAGCACGCCCTTGAAATTCACGTCGAGCACCCGGTCGAGGTCCTCGTCCCGGGTCTCCAGCACGGGGCTGCTGTGCATGATGCCGGCGATCGCGGCCAGGACGTCCAGGCGTTCGCAGGAGGTGATGGCCTGCCTCATCCGGGAGCGGTCGGTGACGTCGAGGAGGTGCGGGTGGGCGGTGCCGCCGGTGTCCTTGATCAGGGTCGCCGTCTCGTGCAGGCCCTCGGAGTCGCGGTCCGCGCAGTGCACGGTCGCGCCCGCCTCGGCGAGCAGGAGGGCCGAGGCGCGGCCGATACCGCTCGCGGCCCCGGTGACGAACGCGGTGCGGCCGCTGAGGTCGTACGCCGTGACGGGCATGTAGGGACCGTACGAGTGGATCTGACGGGTCGTCAATTGCCTGGGGCGGGTCGCTTGCGTCCGGCCGGGGCCGGGGCGGGGCCCGGCTGGCAGGTGGGACACCAGTAGGTGGGGCGTTCGCGGGAGCCGTCGCCCTGGTCGGCGACGCGGACGGAGGTACCACAGCGCAGGCAGGGGCGGGGAGCCCGGCCGTAGACGAAGAGGTCCTGGCCGCGGCGGCCCGTCGTGCTGCGGACCGGGCGGTCGCGGTTGGTCTCCAGCAGCTTCCTGGCGAGCGCGGGCAGCTTCGCGGCGCGTTCGGCGGGCAGGTCGCCCACGGGGAGCCAGGGGGTGACGCCGAGCAGGAAGCAGAGCTCGCTCTTGTAGACATTGCCGATGCCGGCGAGGTTGCGCTGGTCGAGCAGGGCCTCGCCGAGGGGGCGCGCGGGGTCCTGGAGGACATGGGCGAGGGCCCGCTCGGGGTCCCAGTCCGGGCCGAGGAGGTCCGGTCCGAGGTGGCCCACCGCGCGGTGCTCGTCGGTGGTGCGCAGGAGTTCCAGGACGGGGAGGCGGTAGCCGACGGCCGTGCTGTCGGCGTTCGCGAGGATCGCGCGGATCTGGTGGCCGGGGCCGCCGGTCCACCGCCGGCCGTTCGCGTAGACCTTCCAGGAGCCGTCCATCCGCAGATGGGAGTGCAGCGTCAGGCCGCCCTCCACGCGGGTCAGGAGGTGTTTGCCGCGCGGGGTGACGTCGAGGACCGTACGGCCCGTGAGGTCGGCCGTGGCGAACCGGGGTACCCGCAGGTCGCTGCGGGTCAGCACCTTGCCCGCGAGGGCGCCGTGCAGCCGCTTCGCGGTCTGCCAGACCGTGTCACCTTCGGGCATGGGTCAAGGGTGGCACGGGGCGTTCGCGGGTGCGCCGGGAGTGGTGGGGGTCAGGCGCGGAGGCGGAGTCCGCGGGGTGTGGCGATGAAGCCCGCTCCTTCCAGGAGGGTGCCGATGGGTGAGGTCAGGGCCTGAGTGCCGTTGATCCGCTCCACCGTGACCGTGCCGAGGGAGCCCGCGCGGGCGGCTGCGGCGAGCGCCTCCGCCGCGGTGCGCAGGCGGGGGTCGTCGGTGGGGGCGCCGTCCGGGTCGGCGGCCCAGGCCAGCAGGGTCTTGCCGCCGCGCTCCATGTAGAGCGTCAGCTCGCCCTCGACGAGCACCACCAGGGAGCCCGCCTTGCGGCCCGGCTTGTGCCCGGCACCGGTCGGGGGCTCGGGCCAGGCCAGGGCCGCGCCGTACGCGTTCGCCGGGTCGGCGGCGGCGAGAACGACGGCCCGGGACGCGGAGTCCGGGCGGGTACGGCGGCCCGGGAATCCGGCGTCGTACGCCGCGCGTCCGCCGTTCTGCCAGGGCGGGGCGGCCTGCGGGGGATAGTCGCGAGGCGAGACGTAGTCGCCAGGGGACGGCTGGGGTGCCGGGGTGTCGTAGGTGAATCCGAAGTCGGGGAAGCCGTCGGGGCCCGGGGCGTCGGTGTGGTCGTTGGAGCGGGCGGCGTCGTCGGCCTCGGCGAAGTCATGGACCGGGAACGGGTCGAGGCCGGGGCCCGCAGGCGGGCCGGGCAGGTCCTCGCCGCGGTCGCGGGCGTTGGACACCGCGCGCAGGCGGTCCACGGCGCCGTCCATCGCGAACTGAGCCGCGCCGAGACCCTCCACCACATAGCCGCGGCGGGCCTGGCCGCTCTCCTCGAAGACGGACAGAACGCGGTACGTCGCCGAGAACCCGCCCTCGACGCCCTCCGCCGAGACCGCGCCCCTGGTCACCACGCCGTGCCGGTCGAGGAGCGTACGGGCGAGGGCGTGGGCCCGCACCGTGGGGTCCGGCTCGTGGGACGGCAGCAGGGACCAGCGGCCGGCTACGGTCGGCGGACCGGAGCGGGACGCGGCGGGGCGGGCGGCGGCCGTCAGGGAGCCGTACCGGCCGCGCGGGACCGCGCGCTTGGCGCGGTGTGCCGTGGACCCGGCGGTACGGCCCGAGCCGAGCAGGGAGCGCATGGGGGTGAGCGTGTCGTTCGTCAGGCGGCCGGACCAGGCCAGGTCCCAGAGCACGTCGGCCAGCTGGGGATCGGTGGCGTCGGGGTGGGTGGTGGCGCGGACCTGGTCGGCGATCTGGCGGAAGAACAGGCCGTAACCGCCGGAGAGGGTGTCCAGGACGGACTGGTGGAGGGCGGTCAGCTCCAAGGGGTGCGGGGGCGGCAGGAGCAGGGGGGCCGCGTCCGCCAGGTAGAGGGAGACCCAGCCGTCCTTGCCGGGGAGCGAACCCGCCCCGGCCCACACCACCTCGCCCGCGGCGGTGAGCTCGTCCAGCATCCCCGGGGTGTAGTTCACGACCCGGGAGGGCAGGACCAGCTTCTCCAGGGCGGAGGCCGGCACGGACGCGCCCTGCACCTGCTCGACGGCGCGCACCAGCCCGTCGATGCCGCGCAGGGAGTGCCCCTTGCCGATGTGCTGCCACTGGGGCAGGAACTGGGCGAGCGCGGCGGGCGCCACCGGCTCCAGCTCGTGCCGCAGGGCGGCCAGGGAGCGGCGGCGCAGCCGGCGCAGCACGGCCGCGTCGCACCACTCCTGGCCGATCCCGGCCGGATGGAACTCGCCCTGGACGATCCGGCCCGCCGCGCTGAGCCGCTGGAGGGCGCCCTCGGTGACGGCCACGCCCAGGCCGAAGCGGGACGCCGCCGTGGCCGAGGTGAACGGGCCGTGGGTGCGGGCGTAGCGCGCGAGGAGGTCGCCGAGCGGGTCCTTGACGGGTTCCGTGAACGCTTCCGGGACACCGACCGGCAGGGCCGTGCCCAAGGCGTCGCGCAGTCGGCCCGCGTCCTCGATCGCCGCCCAGTGGTCTGCGCCCGCGATCCGGACCCGGATGGCACGGCGGGCACCGGCCAGCTCCTGAGCCCACTGGGGTTCCGCGCCCCGCTCGGCCAGTTCCGCGTCCGTGAGCGGGCCGAGGAGGCGGAGGAGGTCCGCGACGCTTTCGGCGTCCTTGGCGCGGCGGTCCTCGGAGAGCCACTGAAGCTCGCGCTCCAGCTCGGTCAGCACCTCCGCGTCGAGCAGCTCGCGCAGCTCCGCCTGGCCCAGCAGCTCGGCGAGCAGCCGGGAGTCCAGCGACAGGGCGGCGGCCCGGCGCTCGGCGAGCGGGGAGTCGCCCTCGTACAGGAACTGGGCGACGTAGCCGAAGAGGAGGGAACGCGCGAAGGGAGACGGTTCGGCAGTGGTGACCTCGACGAGGCGTACCTTGCGGGACTCCAGGTCGCCCATCAGCTCGACGAGCCCTGGGACGTCGAAGACGTCCTGGAGGCACTCACGGACCGCCTCCAGGACGATCGGGAACGAGCCGAACTCGCTCGCCACCTGCAAGAGCTGGGAGGCGCGCTGCCGTTGCTGCCACAGAGGCGTGCGCTTGCCCGGGTTGCGGCGCGGCAGCAGCAGCGCGCGGGCGGCGCACTCGCGGAAGCGGGACGCGAACAGGGCCGAGCTGCCCACCTGGTCGGTGACGACCTGGTCGACCTCGCCCTTGTCGAAGACCACGTCGGCGGCGCCCACGGGGGCCTGATCGGCGTCGTACTCCCGGCCGGTCCTGACCGGTTCCTGGTCCAGCAGGTCCAGGCCCATCAGGTCGGCGTCCGGCAGGCGCAGCACGATGCCGTCGTCGGCGTGCATGACCTGCGCGTCCATGCCGTACCGCTCGGAGAGCTTGGCGCCGAGCGCGAGCGCCCACGGGGCGTGCACCTGGGCGCCGAAGGGGGAGTGCACCACCACCCGCCAGTCGCCGAGCTCGTCACGGAAGCGCTCCACGACGATCGTCCGGTCGTCCGGGACATGGCCGCAGGCCTCGCGCTGCTCCTCCAGATACGACAGCACATTGTCCGCCGCCCAGGCGTCCAGGCCCGCGGCGAGCAGGCGGAGGCGGGCGTCGTCCTTGGGCAGCGAACCGACCTCGCGCAGGAACGTGCCCAGCGCCCGGCCCAGTTCGAGCGGGCGGCCCAGCTGGTCGCCCTTCCAGAAGGGCAGCCGGCCCGGCACGCCCGGGGCGGGGGAGACCAGGACGCGGTCGCGGGTGATGTCCTCGATGCGCCAGGAACTCGTGCCGAGCGTGAAGACGTCGCCGACGCGGGACTCGTAGACCATCTCCTCGTCGAGCTCGCCGACCCGGCCGCCGCCCTTCTTGGGATCGGCGCCCGCGAGGAAGACACCGAAGAGGCCGCGGTCGGGGATCGTGCCGCCGGAGGTGACGGCGAGGCGCTGGGCGCCGGGGCGGCCGGTGATCTCGCCGGTGACGCGGTCCCACACCACGCGCGGGCGAAGCTCGGCGAAGGCGTCGGACGGGTAGCGCCCTGCGAGCATGTCGAGCACCGCCGTGAAGGCGGACTCGGGCAGTGAGGCGAAGGGGGCGGCCCGGCGCACGGCTGCCAGCAGGTCGTCGAACTGCCAGGTGTCCAGAGCCGTCATGGCGACGACCTGCTGGGCCAGGACGTCCAGGGGGTTGGCGGGGACCCTGAGGGACTCGATGGCGCCGGTGCGCATGCGCTCGGTGACCACCGCCGCCTGGACCAGGTCGCCCCGGTACTTGGGGAAGACGACGCCGGTGGAGACCGCGCCCACCTGGTGGCCCGCGCGGCCCACACGCTGGAGGCCGGAGGCGACCGACGGCGGGGATTCGACCTGGACGACCAGGTCCACCGCACCCATGTCGATGCCCAGCTCCAGGCTGGAGGTGGCGACCACCGCGGGCAGCCGGCCCGCTTTGAGGTCCTCCTCGACCAGGGCGCGCTGTTCCTTGGAGACCGAGCCGTGGTGGGCCCGGGCGATGACCTGGGGTGCGCCCTGGACGGCTCCCGAGCCGCCCATCAGCTCGGCGGGGGAGTGGTGCTCGTCGAGAGGCTCGCCGGTGGCCCGCTCGTACGCGATCTCGTTCAGGCGGTTGCACAGGCGCTCCGCGAGACGGCGGGAGTTCGCGAAGACGATCGTGGAGCGGTGGGACTGGACGAGGTCGGCGATCCGCTCCTCGACATGCGGCCAGATCGACGGGCGCTCGGCGCCCTCCGAGCCGTCGGACACGGGGGACCCGCCCAGCTCGCCCAGGTCCTCGACCGGGACGACGACGGACAGGTCGAACTCCTTGCCCGACTCCGGCTGGACGATCTCCACCTTGCGCTGGGGCGACAGGAAGCGGGCCACCTCGTCGACCGGACGGACCGTCGCCGAGAGGCCGATGCGGCGGGCCGGCTTCGGCAGGAGGTCGTCCAGCCGCTCCAGGGAGAGGGCCAGGTGGGCGCCGCGCTTGGTGCCGGCGACCGCGTGCACCTCGTCGAGGATCACCGTTTCGATACCGGTCAGCGCGTCGCGCGTGGCGGACGTCAGCATCAGGAACAGCGACTCGGGGGTCGTGATCAGGATGTCCGGCGGGCGGGTGGCCAGGGAGCGGCGCTCGGCGGCCGGGGTGTCGCCGGAGCGGATGCCCACCTTGACCTCGGGCTCGGGCAGGCCCATCCGCACGGATTCCTGGCGGATGCCGGTCAGGGGGCTGCGGAGGTTGCGCTCGACGTCCACGGCCAGGGCCTTCAGCGGCGAGACGTACAGGACCCGGCAGCGCTTCTTGGGATCAGCCGGGGGAGGGGCCGAGGCGAGCTGGTCCAGGGCGGCCAGGAAGGCGGCCAGGGTCTTGCCCGAGCCGGTGGGGGCGACGACCAGCACGTCCGAGCCCTCGTGGATGGCCTGCCACGCGCCGGCCTGGGCGGTGGTGGGCGCGGGGAAGGCACCCGTGAACCAGGCGCGGGTCGCGGGTGAGAAGCCGTCCAGGGCTCGGTGCGCATTGCTGGGCATGCGTCCATCGTGCACCTCGGCACTGACAACGGGCCCTGATGGCGGTCTGGCCAGGGCGTCTTCGCATGCGTCGCGGGCACCGGAGACGGGCGACCGGGGAGCCAGGGGCGAGGCGGCGGACAATGGCCGTATGACGGAGCGCGCGCGGCACTGGCAGTACGACGAGCTGCCCGGGGTGGATCTGCTGCGGGCCCGGTACGTGCGCAAGACGTTCGTCCGGCACACGCACGAGAACTTCGTGATCGCCGCCATCGCCGACGGGGTGGAGGTGTTCCACCACGGTGGGGGTGATCAGTACGCCGGGGCGGGGGCTCTCGCATTGGTGAATCCCGATACCCCGCACACCGGGCGGGCCGGTGTGCCCGAGGGGTGGCGGTACGGGGCGGTGTATCCGTCGGTCGACGTGGTGGCGGAGATCGCGGCAGAGACGACAGCGCTGCGGGGGACGCCGGGGTTCGTCAGTCCGGTGGTGGACGATCCGTACGCCGTCGCTCTGGTGCACCAGGTGCTGCGGGCAGCCGACGAGGGCAACGCCTTGGCCGCGGACACGCTGCTGCGGGTGGCCGTGACCAGGCTGCTGCGGCTGAACGGCGGGCCCATACCGCGGCGGGAGGTGCGGACGGCCGGGACCCGGATCGCGGCACGCGCGCGTGCTGTGCTGGAGGAGCGGATGGCGCTGCCACCGACTCTGGCGCAGCTGGCGGCTGATCTCGGGACCAGTCCGTTCGCACTGCTGCGGGCCTTTCGGGACGCCTACGGGATGCCTCCGCACGCGTGGCTCACGGACGCGCGAGTCCGGCGGGCGCGGCGGCTGCTGGACCTCGGCACGGCGCCCTCCGAGGTCGCCGTGGCCGTGGGGTTCACCGACCAGCCGCATCTCAACCGGCACTTCAGCCGGATGGTCGGGGTGCCACCGGGGGCGTATCAGCGGGAGCGCAAGAACGTACAAGACCTGCGGTAGCAGTTGCTCGTAGCGTGCGGGGCGTGGTGGATCGGACAGCTCTCAGAGATACAGGGACCGGTGGGAAAGCGGACCGGGCCGTCGTACGGGACGCACTGGGCGTCGGGGTGGCCGTCGGGCTGTCCGGGTTCGCCTTCGGAGTGACGTCGGCCGGCAGCGGACTCACGCTGATGCAGACGTGTGCGCTCAGCCTTCTGGTGTTCACCGGGGCCTCCCAGTTCGCCCTGGTGGGCGCGCTCGCGGCAGGAGGCAGTCCGTTCACGGCGGCTGCCGGGGCCTTCTTCCTGGGCGTGCGGAACGCCTTCTACGGCCTGCGGCTGTCGCAGCTGCTGGCCCTCCCGCGCGCGGTGCGGCCGCTCGCCGCCCAGTGGGTGATCGACGAGACGACCGCCGTCGCGCTCGCACAGCCCACGCGGCGCGGCGCGCGGATCGGATTCGTCGTGACCGGGCTGAGCCTCTACATCCTGTGGAACCTCACCACGCTGCTCGGCGCCCTGGGCGCAGGTGCCATCGGGGACACCGACGCGTGGGGGCTGGACGCCGCCGGACCCGCGGTGTTCCTGGCGCTGCTCGCGCCGATGCTGAGGACCGGTACCGAGCGGGCCGTCGCCGGGCTGGCCGTGGTGCTGGGACTCGGGCTGCTGCCCGTACTGCCCGCCGGCGTGCCGGTGCTGCTGGCCGCGCTGGCGGCGCCGGTCGTCCTCTGGGCGGACGGCCGGCGCAAGGGGGCACCTGCTTCCGCGTCTGCTTCCCGGGAGGACGAGGCGTGAACGTCTGGATCGCGATCGGTGTGACCGTCCTAGGGTGCTACGCCGTCAAGCTGGCCGGGCTGCTGGTGCCCACAGGGACCCTCGAGCGGCCCCTTGTCCGACGGCTTGCCGCGTTGCTGCCCGTCGCGCTGCTCGCGGCCCTGACGGCCGAGCAGACCTTCGCCGACGGGCAGACGCTGGTGCTGGACGCGCGGGCCGCCGGGCTCGGAGCAGCGGCCGTGGCGCTCGTGCTGCGCGCCCCGTTCCTGGTCGTCGTCGCGGCGGCCGTGGTCGTGACCGCGGGGGTGCGGGCCATTGGGGCGTGGTGATCACTCGATGGTGCGGCCGTAGGCGCTGAGGGTGCGCAGGGCCTGGATCGTCCCGACCGGGCCGGCCTCCAGGGCGGGGGCCGGGGCCGAGCGGCGCCCTCGGAGGGGCCAGCCGCCGTCCTCCTGCTGCTGGGCCGCGAGGTGGTCCAGGGAGCGGGTCATCTCGTCGTCCGTGAACCACGCGCGCGCGAGGGAGCGCGGCGTCCTCGCGTAGTCGTACGGGAAATGGTGCTCGCCGGAGGCATAGCCGGGGGAGACCGGATACGCGTCCAGGTGGTCGGGGTCCAGGGCCACGAGGCCCTGTGCGCGTACCAGGCGGCCCAGACGGCCGGCGGCCGCCTCCGCACGCGCGCGGTCGGGCGCGGCGTCCAGGAAGGTCACGGCGGCCTCGACCTCGTAGGGGTGCGACTTCTCGAGGGACTCGACCGCCTGCCAGCAGAAGTCCGTGGCCCGGAACAGCCAGGCGTGCCACACCTCGTTGCGGTGCAGCAGCCCCACCACCGGCCCGGTGGACAGGAGGTCGCCGGGCGGGTCGGCCACGACCGGTACGAAGGGGGCCGCCGGGTAACCGCGCCCGCTGGGATGGACCGCCGGGAGCGCGCCCTCCGCCGTGGAGACGGAGGTCAGATAGCGGCACACGCGTTCCACGCGCTGGCCGGCGCAGCGCCCCACGGCGTCCAGGACGCGCAGGGCGTGGGCGGTGTGCAGCGGCCGGCTGACAGGGCCGCGCAGATCGGGCTCCAGCGCGTGGCCGTACCCGCCGTCCTCATTGCGGTAGGCGTCCAGCGCCGTCTCCACCGGGTCGGCGGCGGCGCCACGGAAGTGGTGGGCGAAGAGGCGCTGCTCCAGCACGCGCGCGGTGAGCCAGACGAACCGCTCCGCGCGCGAGACAGGGCTGTGCGGCGGGGGCGTCGGGGGGAGTGTGGAAGCTCCTGTTTCGGCCATGGGTCAGACCGTAGGGCGGAAAGCGGCCCCGGCAGGCGGTCCTGGCTCAGGCCCACCCCCAGGGGCGGGATACTGGAGTCATGCGGTTGACGGTCTTCTGGCAGCGGATGGCGGAGCACTTCGGTCCGGGCTACGCCGACACCTTCGCGCGCGACCACGTGATGTCGGAGCTCGGCGGGCGCACTGTGCGCGAGGCGCTGGAGGCCGGCTGGGATGCCAAGGAAGTCTGGCAGGTGGTCTGCGGGGTGATGGACGTGCCCCGGGAGCGGCGCTGACAGACCGGCCTCGGTGGGGCCCTGACCGACCCGCCGCGGAGGCGCTGACTGACCCGCCGCCGAGGCCCTTGACCGGTCGAGCGGACGGTTGAACGGTCAAAAGATCGCTGCCGGGTCACGAAGATCGCAGGCGGGCAGACGGCTGTCGGTGGCGTGGGTGAGACTTAGTCCGTGGCACCCACTGACGAGAGCGGGCAGGCAGCCCAGCAGTCCTCCCCGTTCGGTACGACGCCGCCGACCGGGCCCCCCGCCGACGGCGGAACCACCGGGCCCAACGGCCGCATGCCGCGTTGGCTGCCGCGTGCCATGGTGCTCGCGCTCGCCCTCGTCGCCGCGTTCCAGTTGGGCAGCTGGGCCTTTCACCAGGTCACCGGCCTGCTGATCAACATCCTCATCGCGTTCTTCCTGGCGCTCGCCATCGAACCGGCGGTGGGCTGGATGGCCTCGCGCGGCATCCGCAGAGGCCTGGCCGCGTTCATCGTCTTCATCGGCGTGGTGGTCGTGTCGGCGGGCTTCGTCACCCTGCTCGGCTCCATCCTCGCGGACCAGATCATCAAGATGATCGAGGGCTTCCCCGAGTACCTCGACTCCGTCATCCACTGGATCAACACACACTTCAAGACCGACCTGAAGCGGGTGGACATCCAGGAGGGTGTGCTCCGCTCCGACTGGCTGCGCAACTACGTGCAGAACAGCGCCACTGGCGTCCTGGACGTGTCCGCCCAGGTTCTCGGGGGCCTCTTCCAGCTGCTGACGATCGCGCTGTTCTCGTTCTACTTCGCCGCGGACGGTCCCCGGCTGCGCCGCGCGCTCTGCTCCGTCCTGCCGCCCGCCCGGCAGGCCGAGGTGCTGCGCGCCTGGGAGATCGCCGTGATCAAGACCGGCGGCTACATCTACTCGCGCGGCCTGATGGCGCTGATCTCCGGCGCGGCGCACTTCGTCCTGCTGCAGATGCTGGACGTGCCCTACGCGCCCGTGCTCGCGGTGTGGGTGGGCCTGGTGTCGCAGTTCATCCCCACCATCGGCACGTATCTCGCGGGCGCCCTGCCCATGCTGATCGCGTTCACGGTGGATCCCTGGTACGCGCTGTGGGTACTGATCTTCGTCGTGGTCTACCAGCAGTTCGAGAACTACGTGCTGCAGCCGAAGCTGACCTCGAAGACCGTCGACATCCACCCCGCCGTCGCCTTCGGCTCGGTCATCGCGGGCACCGCGCTCCTCGGCGCCGTCGGCGCGCTGATCGCCATCCCCGCCATCGCCACGCTCCAGGCCTTCCTGGGGGCGTACGTGAAGCGTTACGACGTCACGGACGACCCGCGCGTCCACGGCCATCGCTGGCGGGGAGAGGGGCCGGGCCTGATAGCGCGCACGAGGGGGCTGTGGGCACGGCGGCCGGGTGCGGAGCGACCGGAGGACCCGAAGGACCCGGAGGGCGGAGGGCCCGGACAGGACTCCGCCTGATCCAGTCGGCCGACGGACCGAGCGGCAGTCACGCAGGAGCGGTCGGCGGTTGTGCGACGCCGACGATGCTCCCGTCCACGGCCTGGACGCGGGCCGTCCATCCCAGCGCCGTGAGGTGGTCCGTGAGTGCCCGGGCCTCGTGGAACACCTTCACCACGCGGTACCGGCTGCCGTCGTCGAGCCGGCGCAGCACCGTGGGAACGGGCCCGTCCGTGACGCCCTCCTCGTCCGCGGCGGCGCCGGGACCGTCGTCCACGAAGACCGCTCTGCCGCCAGGCGTCAGCATGCCGGCGAGGGTGTCCCAGAAGGCGGGCAACCGCGCCGGCGGGACGTGGGAGAGCCAGAAGGCGAAGAACACCGTGTCGTAGCGCCGCGACGGCCGCCACTGGAGCACATCGGCCTGGACGAACCGGATGTCGGGGGCGGATGTGCGCGCTCGGGCGGCAGTCAGCACCTCGGCGGCGACATCGACAGCCGTCACCGAGCGCGCCCGGGCGGCGAGCAACGCGGTCCACTGACCCGTTCCGCAGGCCAGCTCCAGCACGTCGCCGCTGACCGGGAGGTCCTCGACCATGGCCAGGAGCCGCCGCAGCTCCTCGCGCTCCGCGTAGGGCCGGTCGTACTCGTCCGCACCCGCGCGGTAGTAGGCGATCTGCTCCGCAAGGAGGGCATCCTCATCACTCGTCATGGACAGAAGGGTGAGGACTGCCCTTGCGGCAAGGTCAACAGCAGGGTGGCGGTGCGCTTGACACGAAAATCGAACATCCATTCTCATGGATGCACCGGCGAAGCTCAACGAAGGGCATTTCGACGTACTTTGGGTAGAGAAGTGCCCGAGTTATCCACAGGCCGGACGTGCGTCGGGGCGCATTGTCAGTGGCAGGCGTTAGCGTCTTTGACGTGAAGCGATCGACTCAAGCAAATCGGGTGGAACCCATGGCAGGAACCGACCGCGAGAAGGCCCTGGATGCCGCGCTCGCACAGATTGAACGGCAATTCGGCAAGGGCGCGGTCATGCGCATGGGCGAGCGGCCGAACGAGCCCATCGAGGTCATCCCCACCGGGTCGACCGCACTCGACGTGGCGCTCGGCGTCGGCGGCATCCCACGCGGCCGAGTGGTGGAGGTCTACGGCCCGGAGTCCTCCGGCAAGACGACCCTGACTCTGCACGCGGTGGCGAACGCGCAGAAGGCCGGCGGCCAGGTTGCCTTCGTCGACGCGGAGCACGCCCTCGACCCCGAGTACGCGAAGAAGCTCGGCGTCGACATCGACAACCTGATCCTGTCCCAGCCGGACAACGGCGAGCAGGCCCTGGAGATCGTGGACATGCTGGTCCGCTCCGGAGCCCTCGACCTCATCGTCATCGACTCGGTCGCCGCGCTCGTCCCGCGCGCCGAGATCGAGGGCGAGATGGGCGACTCGCACGTGGGTCTGCAGGCCCGCCTGATGAGTCAGGCCCTGCGGAAGATCACCAGCGCGCTCAACCAGTCGAAGACCACCGCGATCTTCATCAACCAGCTCCGCGAGAAGATCGGCGTCATGTTCGGTTCTCCGGAGACCACGACCGGTGGCCGTGCGCTCAAGTTCTACGCCTCGGTGCGCATGGACATCCGCCGCATCGAGACCCTGAAGGACGGTACGGACGCGGTGGGCAACCGCACCCGTGTCAAGGTCGTCAAGAACAAGGTCGCGCCGCCCTTCAAGCAGGCGGAGTTCGACATCCTCTACGGGCAGGGCATCAGCCGCGAGGGCGGCCTGATCGACATGGGCGTGGAGAACGGCTTCGTCCGCAAGGCCGGCGCCTGGTACACGTACGAGGGCGACCAGCTCGGCCAGGGCAAGGAGAACGCGCGCAACTTCCTCAAGGACAACCCCGACCTGGCCAACGAGATCGAGAAGAAGATCAAGGAGAAGCTGGGCGTCGGCGTGCGACCCGAGGAGCCTGCCGCCGAGCCGGGCACGGACGCCGCGGTCTCCCCCGCTCCGGCCGACGCCGCGCCCGCGGTGCCCGCCCCGGCAGCGGCCAAGACCGCCAAGTCCAAGGCCGCCACAGCCAAGAGCTGACCCGTGACACGACGAACCGACTGGGCGGAGTACGAGTACACCGCCTCCGGTGCCCCACGGGGGAGGGGCACCGGAGACGACGCGGGCTCGGCCGTGGACGGTAACGGCGAGTACGACAGCGACGGTCCGTACGGGGAGGACGAGGGGCCGTACGAGGGCGGCCCCCAAGACAGCGACTCACCCGGCACAGGCTCACGCGGAGGCGGTTCGCGCAGGGGCGGCTCGCGTGACGGCGGGGCGCGTCGTGGGCGTGGACGTCGCCGGCAGGGCTTCGGTGAGGTGATTACCGAAGACGGAGGCTCCCACTCCTCGTCGAGGGCCGAGCAGGGGGAGTCTCCAGGGGACCCGGTAGAGCAGGCTCGGGCGATCTGCCTGCGCCTGCTCACCGGGACCCCGCGGACCCGCAAGCAACTCGCCGACGCCCTGCGCAAGCGGCAGATTCCGGACGACGCCGCCGAGGAGGTGCTGTCGAGGCTCGAAGAGGTCGGCCTCATCAACGACAGCGCCTTCGCGGACGCCTGGGTGGAGTCCCGCCACCACGGCCGGGGGCTGGCGCGGCGTGCGCTCGCCCGGGAGCTGCGGACCAAGGGCGTCGAGTCCACGCTGATCGACGAGGCCGTCTCCCAGCTGGAGCCCGAGCAGGAAGAGGCGACCGCGCGTGAACTCGTCGCGCGCAAGCTCCGCTCCACCCGGGGGCTCGACCGCGACAAGCGACTCCGCCGCCTCGCGGGCATGCTCGCCCGCAAGGGCTACTCCGAGGGCATGGCCCTGCGCGTGGTCCGGCAGGCGCTGGAGGAGGAGAGCGAGGACCCGGACTTTCTCGGGGACGAGCAGTTCTGAGACGCGCAGTCAGGAGACGAGCGCATCCGGGAGAAGGGGTTCCGGGACGAGCGCTTCCGAGACGAGCCGTTCGGATTCTCCGGTGTGATCACACGACCGGAAGCCCCGACGCCTTCCACGCCTGGAATCCGCCGACCAGGTCGGTGGCCCGGTGCAGGCCCAGCTGGTGCAGGGACTGAGCCGCCAGGCTGGAGGCGTAGCCCTCGTTGCAGATCACGACGACACGCAGGGAGTGGCTCGTGGCCTCGGCCGCACGGTGGCTGCCCTGCGGGTCGAGACGCCACTCCAGCTCGTTGCGCTCGACGACGAGCGCGCCGGGGATGAGGCCGTCGCGCTCGCGCAGCGCCGCGTAGCGGATGTCCACCAGCAGCGCGTCACCGGCCTCGGCGGCCTCGTACGCCTGCTGCGGCTCGATTCGCTCGTAGCCCGCGCGTACGCGCTCCAGCAACTCGTCGATGCCGACGGGAGGTTGGACGTCGCCGCTGCCGCTGCCGCTGCCGCTCACCGGCTCGTGTATGGCGCTCACTGCCAGTCCTCCGGCCGCTCAACCTGCTCGAGCCGGAGGATCGGCCCGCTGCGGCTGTAGCGGCGGATCTGAGGCAGGGGCGGGTAGTAGGCGTGGACGGAGATCGCGTGCCGCTCGGGGGACTCGTTGAGCACCTCGTGGACGTGGTGTCGGCCGAAGGCGCGGCCCTGGCCCGACGACAGCCGGCGTTCCCGGTCCACACCGTCGGAGAGCTCCAGGGTCTTCCAGCCGTCGGTGGGAAGCCGGGCGGCGAGCGAGTTTTCCTTGAGCTCGCCCGACGCGGTCAGGAAGGCCCCTACGGAGTCGGCGTGGTCGTGCCAGCCGGTGCCCGTGCCGGGCGGCCAGCCGATCAGCCAGGCCTCACTGCCGCCGGGCCCCTCCAGCCGCACCCAGGTACGGCCTTCGGGGTCGAGCGGGAGGGAGTCGATCAGCTCGGTGTCGGCGGCCGTACGCCGGACGAAGTCGAAGAGGTCGGCCTGGGTGGGCCCGGAAGAGGCGGAGGAGACGGACGTGGAGACAGAGGAAGGAGATGCGGAGGGGGATACAGACACGGGTGCCGTCCTGGAGGTCCTGATGCGGGTTCGCACGGGAGGCGCGTCGGCCGGCATGAAGAGCGCGGCGCGCGCGGAGGAAAGAAGGATGCGAAGTCAGCAGGACGGGCGACACACGCAGCCCGCATAGCGGAGGAGGTCCATATGGACCCTCCGCCACAGGCGCACACAGGTGTCGGTCACGCACCGGAGTACACCACGGCCGTCCGGGCAGGTCAACTCACTGTCACCATGCGGACGCACTGTGACAGAGAGCACGCCCTGTCCGGTACCCGAGATCAGCGCGAGCCGGCCGTGGCACCGGCCTCCGCCTGTGCCTTGACCGGCCCGCCCAACGCGGCCTCGGCCGCCGTGTACAGATCGGCCGGGCGCACCCCGCCCAGCGCGGTCACGAGATGCCCGTCGGGCCGTACCAGGAGCACCGTGTGCGCGGCAGCGCCCGGATAGGTCTCGGCGACCAGCAGCTCGGCGTGGTGCGGCAATGCCGTGACCGCGGCGGCGAGCTGGGGCATGATGCCGGCGCTCACCCAGTGCCTGCGCTCCCACACGCCCGTGCCGGGGGCGATCAGCACGACGAGCAGCGCGCCGCGGCCGAGCCGGTCCCGCAGCCGGACGAAGGTGCCGTCCTCCGCTGTGACCCGTACGTCGATGACCGACGAGCCGGGCGATGTCCGGACCGGGACCTCTCCTTCGAGAGGTGGAGGCGCGAGCGGCGAGTCGGCGTACGCCCCCGGCGCGCCCAGCTGCCCGTGCCCCAAATGGCCGTCCGTGAGGAGCGAGTCGTGGCCCCGGGCCGAGCCGGGGACATAGGAGCGCAGGCCTCCGCCGCCGCGCAGCAGCGGCAGGGCCTGGTCGGCTGCGCGGAGCCGGGCCGCCACGATCGCCCGACGCTCGGTCTGGTAGCTGTCGAGAAGCGCCTCGTGCGGCCCGTGGTGCCAGGCCAGGGCCAGCTTCCAGGCGAGGTTGTCGGCGTCCCGCAGGCCCTCGTCCAGCCCGTGCGTGCCCAGGGAGCCGTGGAGGTGCGCCGCGTCCCCCGCGAGGAAGACGCGGTCGGCGCGCCAGCGGCGGGCCAGCCGGTGGTGGACGGTGTGCACACCGGTGTCCAGGAGCTCGTACGGCGGAGTCGTGCCGCCCGACCAACCCGCCAGGGTCTCCCGGATGCGGGTCAGCAGCAGCTCGGGTGTGACCAGGTCCTTTCCGGGCGGCAGGAGCCAGTCCAGACGCCAGACGCCGTCCGGCAGGGGGCGCGCGGTCACCTCGCCGGCCGAGGGGCCCGACATGCGCCACGGCGGCATGCGGTGCAGCAACGCCTCGTTGTACCAGGGCAGTTCCGTCCGCAGTGCGGCGACGGCGTGACGTTCCACCGCCGTACGGCCGGGGAAGCGGATGTCCTGGAGCTTGCGTACGGTCGAGCGGGGGCCGTCGCAGCCGACGAGGTAACTGCCGCGCCACCATGTGCCCTTGGGGCCGCGCGTGTGGGCCGTGACGCCCGAGGGCTCCTGCTCCATGCCGTCGAGCCGGCTTTCCACCGCGACCTTGACGAGCGGTTCGCCCGCGAGGGCCGTGCGCAGGGCGCCGGTCAGCTCGTGCTGGGCGATGTGCAGCGGGACGGGCTCGGTGCCGTCGAAAAAGACCTCGCGCATCACCTGCTTGCGCCGCACCGACCGCCATCCGGCCCAGTGGGCGCCGATCCGGTCCAGGGGGACGCCGGTCAGCCGTTCGATGAGGGCGGTGGTGTCCTCGCGGAGGACCACGGTGCGCGACGCACGGGGTTCGTCCTTGCCCGGCCCCTCGTCGAGAACCACGCACGGCACCTCCTGACGCGCCAGCGCCAGGGCGAGCGTGAGCCCGACGGGCCCCGCTCCGACGACGATCACCGGGTCCACGGCGCGGCGCCCCCTGCCCGTCGTGACGTCCCGAGGGACGTAGGTGAACACGAAGTTGGAGCAGGGTGCACGATCACAGAACGTATGCAACCCATTGCCGGTGCTTGCGTCAAGTGACCAGGGGCAGTGGCGATCATGCCACTGCCCCTGAGTGTGTCACACGAGGTGACCGAGCGTCAGACGCCGCCTCCGGCGCCCGCTCCAGCACCGCCGGCAATCTGCGCGTCGTTCGCACCCACAACCGCGCCCGTCGACTTCTTGGCCCGCCGCAGCCGGCGCTCCAGCCAGCTCGCGAAGGACGTGAGGGCGAAGTTGAGTGCGATGAAGATGACCGCCACGACCGTGAAGCTGGCGATCGTGTTCGCACCGTAGTAACCGCTCATCGTGTTCGCCGAGGCGAGCAGCTCGGAGTAGGTCAGGACCGCGCCGCCGAGGGCGGTGTCCTTCACGATCACGACCATCTGGCTGACGATGGCCGGCAGCATCGCGGTGACCGCCTGCGGCAACAGGATGAGCCGCATCACCTGCCCCTTGCGCAGACCGACCGCCATGGCCGCCTCGGACTGACCCTTGGGCAGGGACAGGATGCCCGCCCGGACGATCTCGGCGAGGACGGAGGCGTTGTACAGCACCAGACCCGTGACGACCGCGTACAGCGGACGGTCGTCGGACGAGACGTTCGTGTACTCGGCGAACAGGGCGAGCCCGAAGATCATCAGGATCAGGACGGGGATGGCGCGGAAGAACTCCACCACGATTCCCGCCGGCACCCGGATCCAGGCATGGTCCGACAGCCGGGCGATGCCGAAGACCGCACCGAGCGGCATCGCGATGATCACAGCGAGCGCTGCGGCCTTGAGCGTGTTCTGCAGGCCCGGCCAGATGTACGTCGACCAGGGCTCGGAGCTGGTGAAGAAGGGCTCCCACAGCACCCACTCGAGCTGGCCCTTTTCCTCGAGGGTGCTGAACACCCACCACAGCACAGCCGCGAAGGCCACCAGGAAGAGGACCGTGAACAGGATGTTGCGCCGTTTGGCGCGGGGGCCCTGGGCGTCATAGAGAAGGGAACTCATCGCTTCACCGCCACCTTCTTGCCCACCCAGCCGAGGATCAGACCGGTCGGCAGCGTCAGCACCACGTAACCGAAGGCGAAGATCGCCGAGATCAGCAGCAGCTGCGCCTCGTTCTCGATCATCTCCTTCATCAGCAACGCCGCTTCCGCCACACCGATCGCCGCGGCCACCGTGGTGTTCTTCGTCAGAGCGATCAGGACGTTCGTCAGCGGCCCGACCGCCGAGCGGAACGCCTGGGGCAGCACGACCAGCCGCAGCACCTGCGAGAAGCTCAGGCCGATAGCGCGGGCCGCCTCGGCCTGCCCGACCGGCACCGTGTTGATCCCGGAGCGCAGCGCCTCACACACGAAGGCAGACGTGTAGACGATCAGACCGAGCACCGCGAGCCGGAAGTTGATCGTCTCCGACCGGTCGGCGCCGAGGCTGATGTTCAGGGTCTGGTAGAGGCCCAGTGAGGTGAACAGGATGATCACGGTCAGCGGGATGTTCCGCACGATGTTCACGTAGGCGGTCCCGAAACCGCGCATCAGAGGCACCGGGCCGACGCGCATGGCGGCCAGCAGGGTGCCCCAGATCAGGGAGCCGACAGCGGAGAGCAGGGCGAGCTGCACCGTCGTCCAGAAGGCTCCCAGGATGTCGTAGTCACTAAGAAAATCGAACACGATCTCCCGCGCTTCCGCGTATAGGGATGCCCCGGTGCGCCGCCCCGGAGGGCGGCGCACCCGTCAGGCGTTGCCTCAGCTGTTGCGTCAGCTCTTGATGTCGCCGATCTTCGGCGCGGGCTCGTTCTTGTAGTTCGCCGGGCCGAGGTTCTTGTCCACGGCCTTCTGCCAGGCGCCGTCGGCCACCATGGCCTCGAGGGCCTTGTTGATGTCGGCCTTGAGGTCGCTGCCCTTCTTGACGCCGATGCCGTAGTTCTCGTTGGTCATCTTGAAGCCGCCGAGCTTGAACTTGCCCTTGAACTGGGACTGGGCGGCGTAACCGGCGAGGATCGAGTCGTCGGTGGTCAGCGCGTCGATGGCCTCGTTCTGCAGGCCGGTCAGACAGGCCGAGTAGGTCGGGTACTGCTGCAGGTCGGCCTTCGGGGCCAGCTCCTCCTTGACGTTCTGCGCCGAGGTCGAGCCGGTCACCGAGCACAGCTTCTTGTTGTTGAGGTCGGCCGGCGACTTGATCGAGTTGTCGTCGGACCGGACCAGCACATCCTGGTGAGCCAGCAGGTAAGGGCCGGCGAAGTCGACCTTCTCCTGGCGCTCCGGGGTGATCGAGTAGGTCGCCGCGATGAAGTCGACGTCACCACGCTGCAGCATGGTCTCGCGGTCGGCGCTCTTCGCTTCCTTCCACTCGATCTGGTCCGCGTTGTAACCGAGCTTCTTCGCGACGTACGTGGCGACGTCGACGTCGAAGCCGGCGTAACCCTGCGGCGTCTTCTGGCCGAGGCCGGGCTGGTCGAACTTGATGCCGACCGTGACCGTCTTGCCGCCGCCATCAGAGCCGGAGTCGCCGCCCGTGCTGTTGTTGCCGCCGCACGCGGTGGCGGTGAGGGCGAGGGCGAACACGGTGGCCGAGGCGGCGGTGACCTTGCGGAGCTTCATGATGAACATCCTTTGGCTGGTGAAGAGATGCGGGCCCACAAAGGGCGGGCGACGTAAGGCGCGTCCGGCGCGACCCGCGCCGTCAGTGGTGGAGGATCTTCGACAGGAAGTCCTTGGCACGGTCACTGCGCGGATTGCTGAAGAACTGGTCGGGCGCAGCCTCCTCGACGATTCGGCCGTCCGCCATGAACACCACGCGGTTTGCGGCCGATCGTGCGAAGCCCATCTCATGGGTGACGACGATCATGGTCATGCCGTCGCGGGCGAGCTGCTGCATGACCTCCAGCACCTCATTGATCATCTCGGGGTCGAGCGCGGAGGTCGGCTCGTCGAAGAGCATGACCTTCGGCTCCATGGCCAGCGCCCGCGCGATCGCGACGCGCTGCTGCTGGCCGCCGGAGAGCTGTGCGGGGTACTTCTCGGCCTGCGCGCCGACGCCGACCCGGTCGAGCAGGGCCCGAGCCCGCTCCTCGGCCGCCTTCTTGTCCTTCTTGCGGACCTTGATCTGGCCGAGCATCACGTTCTCGAGCACGGTCTTGTGCGCGAAGAGGTTGAAGGACTGGAAGACCATTCCGACGTCGGCCCGGAGCTTGGCCAGCTCCTTGCCCTCGTGGGGCAGCGGCTTGCCGTCGATCGTGATCGTGCCGGAGTCGGTCGTCTCCAGGCGGTTGATGGTGCGGCACAGGGTGGACTTACCGGACCCGGAGGGTCCGATGACCACGACGACTTCGCCGCGGGCGATCGTCATGTCGATGTCCTGGAGTACGTGCAACGCGCCGAAGTGCTTGTTGACGCTCTTCAGGACGACCAGTTCGCCGGTCGCGGCCACATCTTCCTTGGCCACCGATACTTCGGTCATCGCTCTCAGGCTCCGTCCTCCTCGGTTTCGGAGGACAGTAGTTACCCTCTACGACCTGCGTCATTACATCTGAGGGGAATCTGAGCATCACGATCCGATAGCAATCGGACACGTGTCGTAGCACTTGTGAGCAGCGCTCATATCGGCCGGGTAACGGAAGCTCTCCGCAACCGGAACCCTCTTGACGTCGTCCTCATCCATCAGCGTGACTGCAAGGCGTGCACGCGCGCGTGCACGCGTTTTTGTACACAGATAGATCGTACGGCCAGTGAACCGAAGGGGGCCCGGATGAGACTGCTGCTCGTCGAGGACGACAACCACGTCGCCGCCGCCCTTTCGGCGGTCCTGGCACGGCACGGGTTCGACGTCACGCACGCGCGCAGCGGTGAGGAGGCCCTCCAGGCACTCGTCCCCGAGAGCGACTGCTTCGGTGTCGTCCTCCTCGACCTCGGCCTGCCCGACCAGGACGGATACGAGGTCTGCGGCAAGATCCGCAAGCGCACCGCCACCCCGGTGATCATGGTCACCGCGCGCTCCGACGTCCGCTCCCGCATCCACGGCCTCAACCTCGGCGCCGACGACTACGTGGTGAAGCCCTACGACACCGGGGAGCTGCTCGCCCGCATCCACGCCGTGAGCCGGCGCACCTCGCACGAGGACACCTCCAGCGGCATCGAGACCGAGCTGCGCCTCGGGCCCGTGCACATAGAGCTGCCCACGCGCCGGGTCAGCGTCGACGGGTCCGTGGTCCAGCTGACCCGCAAGGAGTTCGACCTGCTGGCCCTGCTCGCGCAGCGGCCCGGGGTGGTCTTCCGCCGGGAGCAGATCATCAGCGAGGTGTGGCGGACGAGCTGGGAGGGGACCGGGCGCACCCTTGAGGTGCATGTGGCGTCCCTGCGCGCCAAGCTGCGCATGCCGGCCCTCATCGAGACCGTACGCGGAGTCGGCTACCGGCTCGTCGCGCCTGCCGGGTAGCGGGGCCGGGTGCGCACTCGTCTGCTCCCGCTGCTGATCATCCTGATGGCGGCCGTGCTGCTCGCGCTCGGGGTCCCGCTCGCCGTCAGCCTGGCCGGGGCCCAGCAGCAGAAGGTCGTCGTCGACCGGATCGACGACACCGCGCGCTTCGCCGCCCTCGCCCAGTTCGTCACCGACTCGCCCGACGGCACCACCGGCGCGTTCGAGAACGAGCGCCTGGCGACGCTCAGCAGCGAACTCGACAGCTACTACGACGTCTACGGCATCCGGGCCGGTGTCTTCTACCGCAGCGGCAGTGCCATGGCTCACGCACCGGCCAGGTGGTCCCTGCCGGAAGAGGGCGAGGTGCGCGACGCCTTCGACGAGGCCCTGCTCAGCCGCCGCAGCCACGATCCGAAGCAGGTCTGGCCCTGGCAGCGCCACAACCTGGTGGTCGCCTCGCCGGTCATCCGGGACGGGGACGTCGTCGCGGTCGTGGTCACCGACTCGCCCACCGGGCAGATGCGCTCGCGCACCCTGCACGGCTGGCTGGTCATCGGCGCGGGCGAGGGCGCCGCGATGCTGCTGGCGGTCGGCGCCGCCCTGCGGCTGACCGGCTGGGTCCTGCGGCCGGTACGCGTCCTCGACGCCACCACCCACGACATCGCCACCGGGCGGCTCAAGTCCCGGGTCGCGGCCGCCGGCGGACCGCCGGAACTCAGGCGTCTGGCCCGGTCGTTCAACGAGATGGCGGACAACGTCGAGGATGTACTGGAGCAGCAGCGCGCCTTCGTCGCCGACGCCTCGCACCAGCTGCGCAACCCGCTCGCGGCGCTGCTGCTGCGCATCGAGCTGCTCTCCTTCGAGCTGCCCGAGGGCAACAAGGAGATCGCCTCCGTCCAGGCCGAGGGCAAGCGTCTCGCGCAGGTCCTGGACGATCTGCTGGATCTGGCGCTGGCTGAGCACACCGAGGCGGACCTGAGGATCACCGACATCGGCGAGCTCGCCGCCGAACGCCTCGCGGCCTGGGCCCCGACCGCCGAGGCCAAGGGCGTACGCCTGGTCGGCGACTGCCCGCCCACGACCGGGTGGGCCGACCCGGTCGCGCTGTCCAGCGCGCTGGACGCGGTCATCGACAACGCGGTCAAGTTCACACCCGAGGACCAGGCCGTCGAGGTGACCGTCGCCTTCGACGGCGACACCTCCACCATCGTCGTCACCGACCACGGCCCCGGACTCACCGACGAGGAGCTGGCCCGCATCGGCGACCGCTTCTGGCGCAGCAGCCGCCACCAGAACATCAAGGGCTCGGGCCTGGGACTGTCCATCTCGCGGGCACTGCTCGCGGCGGGCGGCGGTTCCGTCGCATACGGCCGTCACGAGCCGCACGGGCTGCGGGTGACGGTGACGGTGCCGAGGTCGGGGCCTACGGCTTGACGGACTGGTAGTAGCGCTGGGCACCGCGATGCAGCTGGAGCGGGTCGGTGTAGATCGCCGTGCGGACGTCGACCAGCTGCGCGGAGTGGACGGTCGCGCCGATACCGTCCCGGCTGTCGATCACCGTACGGGTCAGCCACTCGGTGAGCCGGGGGTTCATGTCACTGCGCGTGACCAGCAGGTTGGACACCGCCAGGGTCGGCACCGGGTCACCACGCTGGATGGTGGGGTAGGCCGACTCCGGCATCTTGGTGGCGCGGTAGTACCGCGTGGCACCGCCCTGGTCGTGCAGCTTGGCGACGAGCCCGGCGTCGATCGGCACGAACCGGAAGGCGGAGGACGACTTCTTGGCGAGACGGCTGAGCCCGTCCGTGGGCAGTCCGCCCGACCAGAAGAACGCGTCGAGGCCGTGCCCCAGCCGCTTGGGACCGGTGTCGATGCCGTCCGAGGAGGGCTTGATGTCCTTCTCCGGGTCGATCCCGGCCGCCTTGAGGACCCCGTTCGCGATCAGCCGCACGCCGGAGTTCGGCAGCCCTATGGCGACGCGCTTGCCCCGCAGGTCCGCGACGGAGCGGATGTCGGAGTCCGGCGGCACGACGAGCTGCAGGTAGTCGTCGTACAGGCGGGCCATGCCGCGCAGCCGGCCGGCGCTCGCACCGTGGTCGAGCTTGTACGTGGCGACCGCGTCCGCCGCCGCGATCGCGAAGTCGGCCTTGCCCGTCGCCACGTCCGAGACGTTCTCCTGCGACCCTGCGCTGGTCAGCAGGCGCACCTTCAGGTCCGGCATGTCCTGGTCGATCTCGGCGCGCAGGAGTTCGCCGTACTCGTGGTAGACGCCGGCGCGCGTGCCCGTGCTGAACGTGATCGCCCCGCCCGGAGGCTCCTCGGCCCAGGGGCGCAGCCACGACAGCAGCAGCCCGAGGACCAGGAGGGAGGCGGCGCCGCCCTGCAGGGCCCGGCGCCTGCCGATACGGGGGAACATCTTGGACATGCGCGAGATCCTGCCAGCCTTGGTGCCCCGCTGACCAGGGGCGGGGTCCGGCGCCGGGCCGGGGAGGAGTGTCAGTGGCGGCCGCTACTGTCGTCCCCATGAGCTCCTCGCCCGCCGACCTGGTCCGTGAATTCCACCTCGCCTTCGGCCTGGACGCCCGCAGTACCCCGACGGAGGTCTCCCCGGAACTCGCCGCCCACCGCGGCGAACTCCTCGCGGAGGAGGCCGCGGAGGTCGCCGAGGTGTCGGTCCGGGGCCCGCTCGACAGGCTCGCCCACGAACTGGCGGACGTCGTCTACGTCGCGTACGGCACCGCCCTCGTCCATGGGATCGACCTCGACGCGGTACTGACCGAGATCCACCGCTCCAACATGACCAAGATCGGCCCCGACGGCATGGTCTCCCGACGCGAGGACGGCAAGGTCCTCAAGGGCGAGCACTACGAGGCACCGGATGTGCCGGGGGTGCTGCGGAGGCAGGGGTGGGCTTCGGGCAGTGACCAGAGGTCCCCGAGGTGACCCACCCCCTCCTCAGTCGCCCACCCGCGCCTCAGCCTCGGCCTTCCGGGGCGCGGGTTCCGGGGCTCCCCGACGGGCCTCGCGGCGTCCGCTCCACCACATCGCCACCGGCTCCGTGTAGCGCGCGGTGAGGGGACCCAGGACGACCAGGATGAGGACATAGGCCGTGGCCAGGGGGCCGAGGGACGGTTCGATGCCGGCCGCGACCGCCAGACCGGCGATGACGATCGAGAACTCCCCGCGGGCCACCAGCGCACCGCCCGCCCGCCAGCGGCCCTTGACGGAGATCCCGGCGCGCCGGGCCGCCCAGTACCCGGTGGCGATCTTCGTCAGGGCCGTGACGACGGCCAGCGCGAGGGCGGGCAGCAGGACGGGCGGGATGCTGGACGGGTCGGTGTGCAGTCCGAAGAAGACGAAGAAGACCGCCGCGAACAGGTCGCGCAAGGGGCTGAGGAGGGTGTGCGCACCCTCCGCCACCTCTCCCGACAGCGCGATGCCCACCAGGAAGGCGCCCACCGCCGCCGACACCTGGAGCTGCTGCGCGACACCCGCGACCAGGATCGTCAGGCCCAGCACCACCAGCAGCAGCTTCTCCGGGTCGTCGCTGGAGACGAACCGTGAGATGAGCCTGCCGTAGCGCAGGGCGAGGAACAGCACGAGCCCGGCCGCGCCCAGCGCGATCGCCAGGGTCACACTGCCGGCCATCAGCCCGACGCCCGCCACCAGTGCCGTGACGATGGGCAGGTACACGGCCATCGCCAGATCCTCGAGCACCAGCACACTGAGGATGACGGGTGTCTCCCGGTTGCCGACCCGGCCCAGATCGCCGAGCACCTTCGCGATCACGCCGGACGACGAGATCCAGGTGACACCGGCCAGGACGACGGCGGCCACCGGCCCCCAGCCGAGCAGCAGCGCCACCGCCGCTCCGGGCAGCGCGTTGAGCGCGCAGTCGACCAGACCGGACGGGTAGTGCGTCTTGAGGTTGGAGACCAGATCGCTCGCCGTGTACTCCAGGCCCAGCATCAGCAGGAGCAGGATGACGCCGATCTCGGCGCCCGTGGCGACGAACTCCTCACTCGCGCCCAGCGGCAGCAACCCGCCTTCGCCGAAGGCCAGACCGGCCAGGAGGTACAGCGGTATCGGCGAGAGCCGGAAACGGGCGGCGAACCGGCCGAGCAGGCCGAGGCCGAGGATGATGGAACCGAACTCGATGAGCAGGACCGCGGAGTGCACAGGCTCACTCCCGCCCGAGTATCGTCGCGGCGGCGTCGACGCCCTCACGGGTCCCTACGACGATCAGCGTGTCACCGCCCGCCAGCCGGAAGTCCGGCGCGGGCGAGGGAATGGCCTCGGCCCGGCGCAGCACCGCCACGACCGAAGCGCCCGTCTCCGTCCGCATCTTCATGTCGCCCAGCACCCGCCCGTTCCAGCGCGAGGTCGCCGCCACCTCGATCCGCTCGGCCACCAGTCCCAGGTCCGTGGTGTACAGCAGGCTCGGGCTGTGGTGGGAGGGCTTCAGCGCGTCGATCAGCGAACCCGCCTCCGAGCTGGTCAGCCGCAGCGAATGCGCGCAGGAGTCGGGATCGTCGGCCCGGTACACGTTCACCGTGCGCGTGCCGTCGCGGTGCGCCACCACCGACAGATGGCGGTGTTCGCGGGTCTCCAGGTCGTACTGGACCCCGATACCCGGCAGCGGCGTCGCCCTCAGGCGCGGAGCTGACACGTTTCTTCCCCTTTTTCGTCTTGTTTGGTTTGTTTGTCTTGTCGGTGGTGCTGTGTCGGTGTCGTGAGCGATGTGAACGGTGTCGATCAACGGACGGGTCAAGTCCGCATGCTGCCATCCGGCCGTACGGTGACGACATGGGTGTTGTGACGGATATACACAGCGGCCGGTCGCCGGAAAGGGTGGAGCGGGAGGTGCCGTACGCGAAGGCCGGAAGGGGCGGATCCAGGAACGTGTCGTTGTTCTGGCGGATCTTCTCGCTCAACGCCGCGGGCCTGGTCGTGGCGACGGCATTGCTGCTCGGTCCGGTCACCGTGTCCACCCCCGTCCTGGCGGGCGAGGCACTCGTCCTGCTCGTCGGGCTGGTGCTGCTACTGGCGGGCAACGCGCTGGTGCTGCGCTTCGGCCTCGCGCCGCTGCAACGGCTCGGCAGGGCCATGGCCACCGCCGACCTGTTGCGTCCGGGAACCCGCCCGGTGGTCGCCGGCCCGGCGGAGACGGCGGCGCTGATCACGACGTACAACACGATGCTCGACCGGCTGGAGGCCGAGCGGGCCGCGGGCGCCGCCCGGGCACTGTCCGCACAGGAGAGCGAACGGCAGCGGATCGCCCGTGAGCTCCACGACGAGGTCGGGCAGACCCTGACCGCCGTCCTGCTCCAGCTCAAGCGCGTCGCCGACCGGGCGCCCGAGGAACTGCGCGAGGAGGTGGGCCAGGCGCAGGAGGCGACCCGGGCAGGTCTGGACGAGATCCGCCGTATCGCCCGCCGGCTGCGCCCCGGTGTCCTGGAGGAGCTCGGGCTGGCCAGCGCCCTGCGCTCGCTCACCTCCGAGTTCACGACCCACGGGCTGACCGTGCGCCACCATGTCACCGGCGACCTCCCCGCCCTGAGCCCGGAATCGGAACTCGTCGTCTACCGGGTGGCCCAGGAAGGCCTGACCAACACCGCCCGCCATGCCGGCGCCGACCGCGCCGAACTCCGCCTCCAGCAGGTCCCCGGCGGCGTCGAACTCCTCGTACGCGACAACGGCACGGGCGTCGGCGACGCCCCGGAGGGCGCCGGAATCACGGGTATGCGCGAACGCGCCCTCCTGATCGGCGCCGCCCTCACCGTCGAACCGGCCCCCGGCCGGGGCACCGACGTACGCCTGCGCGTACCGGAGACGGAAGGAGCCCGCTGATGTCCGCCCCCGCCCCGATCCGAGTCCTGCTCGCCGACGACCACACCCTCGTACGCCGGGGAGTGCGCCTCATCCTGGACGGGGAGCCGGACCTGACGGTCGTGGCCGAGGCCGGGGACGGTGCCGAGGCTGTCGCCCGGGCCCGGGACACCACCGTGGACCTGGCCGTCCTCGATGTCGCCATGCCCCGCATGACCGGCCTCCAGGCGGCCCGCGAACTCTCCCGCCGGCTGCCGGACCTGCACATCCTGATCCTGACGATGTACGACAACGAGGAGTACTTCTTCGAGGCGCTCAGGGCCGGAGCCAGCGGCTACGTCCTCAAATCCGTCGCCGACCGTGACCTGGTCGAGGCCTGCCGGGCGGCCGTGCGCGACGAGCCGTTCATCTACCCGGGCGCCGAGCGGGCCCTCGTCCGCTCCTACCTGGAGCGGCTGCACCGGGGCGACGGCCTGCCGGAACGGGCCATCACCGAACGCGAGGAGGAGATCCTCAAGCTGGTCGCCGAGGGCCACACCTCGAAGGAGATCGGCGAACTCCTCTTCATCAGCGCCAAGACGGTCGAACGCCACCGCGCCAACCTCCTCCAGAAGCTCGGCATGCGCGACCGCCTGGAGCTGACCCGGTACGCGATCCGCGCCGGCCTGATCGAGCCGTAGGCCCCCGGGCCCTGTTGTCCACAGGCGACCGAGCCACTTCCGGCGACCGCCTACCCTTGTCCCCATGAGCAGCATCGACCGGAGCCAGTCAGTGGGCGGCACACGCACATACGAGGTACGCACCTACGGGTGCCAGATGAACGTCCACGACTCCGAGCGATTGTCCGGTCTGCTGGAGGACGCGGGCTATGTGCGCGCCCCCGAGGGTTCCGACGGCGAGGCGGACGTCGTCGTCTTCAACACGTGTGCGGTGCGCGAGAACGCCGACAACAAGCTGTACGGCAACCTGGGCCACCTCGCGCCGAAGAAGGCGAGCCGCCCCGGCATGCAGATCGCGGTCGGCGGCTGTCTGGCGCAGAAGGACCGCGACACCATCGTGAAGCGGGCGCCCTGGGTGGACGTCGTCTTCGGCACGCACAACATCGGCAAGCTGCCGGTCCTGCTGGAACGCGCGCGCGTGCAGGAAGAGGCGCAGGTCGAGATCGCCGAGTCGCTGGAGGAGTTCCCGTCGACGCTGCCGACGCGCCGCGAGAGCGCCTACGCGGCTTGGGTGTCCATCTCCGTCGGGTGCAACAACACCTGCACCTTCTGCATCGTCCCGGCCCTGCGCGGCAAGGAGAAGGACCGCCGCCCCGGCGACATCCTCGCCGAGATCGAGGCCCTGGTCGGCGAGGGCGTCTCCGAGATCACGCTGCTCGGCCAGAACGTCAACGCGTACGGCTCCGACATCGGCGACCGCGAGGCCTTCAGCAAGCTGCTGCGCGCCTGCGGCAGGATCGACGGCCTGGAGCGCGTCCGCTTCACCTCCCCGCACCCGCGTGACTTCACCGACGACGTCATCGCCGCCATGGCCGAGACGCCGAACGCGATGCCGCAGCTGCACATGCCGCTCCAGTCCGGCTCGGACCCGGTCCTGAAGGCCATGCGCCGCTCCTACCGGCAGGAGCGCTTCCTGGGGATCATCGAGAAGGTCCGCGCCGCCATCCCGCACGCGGCGATCAGCACCGACATCATCGTGGGCTTCCCCGGCGAGACCGAGGAGGACTTCGAGCAGACGCTGCACGTGGTGCGCGAGGCCCGCTTCGCCCAGGCCTTCACCTTCCAGTACTCAAAGCGCCCCGGCACACCGGCCGCCGAGATGGACGGCCAGATCCCCAAGAAGGTCGTCCAGGAGCGCTACGAGCGTCTCGTCGCCCTCCAGGAGGAGATCTCCTGGGAGGAGAACAAGAAGCAGGTCGGCCGCACGCTGGAGCTGATGGTCGCCGAGGGCGAGGGCCGCAAGGACGACACCACCCACCGGCTGTCCGGCCGCGCCCCCGACAACCGCCTCGTCCACTTCACCAAGCCGGACCAGGAGGTCCGCCCCGGCGATGTGGTGACGGTCGAGATCACCTACGCCGCTCCGCACCACCTCCTCGCCGAGGGCGCGGTGCTCGACGTGCGCCGCACCCGCGCGGGCGACGCCTGGGAGAAGCGCAACGCCGAGAAGACGGGCAAGCCGGCCCAGTCGGCCGGAGTGCTGCTCGGCCTGCCGAAGATCGGCGTGCCCGAGCCGCTTCCGGTCGCGACGAGCGGCTGCGGCCTGGACTGACCGGTCCCGCCCGGGGAGACCCGCGCCCGGTTCACCGGGCGCGGGATGCGTGCGAGCGGGTCCCCGGGGTTACCCTGCCGATCATGCTTGTCGCCGCCGCTGTCTGCCCCTGCCCGCCCCTTCTGGTCCCCGAGGTAGCCGCGGGCACCGCACCGGAGCTGGACGCCGCGAGGGCCGCCTGCACGGACGCCCTGGGTGTGCTGGCCGCCGCCCGGCCCGACCGGCTCGTGGTCGTCGGGCCGGGTGGGCCGGTCGAGCCGGTGGAGAGCGCCGGGCCCGTGACCTACCCGGAGGGCACAAGGGGCTCGTTCCGGAGCTTCGGTGTCGATCTCGACGTACGGCTGGGGCCGGCCCCGGGCCCGCGCGGAGAACAGCGGCTGCCGTACTCGCTGGCGGTGGCCGCCTGGCTGCTGGAGCGGACCGGGTGGTCCGACGCCCCGGTCGAGGGGCTCGGTGTGGGGGAATCAGGGGAGTCCCTCACGCCCGAGGGGTGTGCCCGGACCGGACGGGACATCGCCGCACGGGCCGACCGGGTCGCGCTGCTGGTGATGGGGGACGCCAGCGCGTGCCGGACGCTCAAGGCCCCGGGCTATCTGGACGAACGGGCGGCGCCCTTCGACGCCGAGGTCGCACGTGCGCTCGGCACTGCGGACGTGGCCGCGCTCACGGCCCTGGACACACGGCTGGCGCACGAGCTGAAGGCGTCCGGCCGGGCCCCCTGGCAGGTCCTGGCGGGTGCGGCCGAGGGCGCGGACCTCGGCGGATCGCTGCTGTACGAGGACGCGCCGTACGGGGTGGGATACATCGTGGCCACCTGGTCGTAGACGGGGCGGCCGCCCCGCGGCAGGGCACGGGAAACGGCGGACGGCCGGGAGCCCTCGTGCTCCGCGGCCGTCCGCCGTTGTGCCCTTCAGTGCTGCGTTCGGAGAGTCAATGCGTCGACGCGCGCTCAGGAAGCGGGCGGGGGCGCGTTCGGCGGCGTGGTGCCGCCCGCGTTCGGCGGGGGTGTCGTACCGCCCGCGTCCTGCGGTGGTGTCGTGCCGGTCGCGTCCGGTCCGTGGTCGTCCTTGTGCGCGAGTCGGTCCATGGCGCCCTTGGCCTTGCCCGTGCCCGTCTGGATCTTGTCGCTGTACTTGCCCTTGGTCCTCTTGTCGACGGCGTGCGCGGCCTTCTCGATGCCGTGGTGCACCTTGCCCTCGTGCCGCTGCGCGAGGTCCGAGACCTTGCCCTTGGCCGGGCCCAGCTTGGCCTTCATGTTGTCCAGGAGACCCATCGCTTCACCTTCCCTCGCGCGGGGCGGTCACGTACGGGCGCCCTCGCCGGCCTCGTTGTCGGCCGCCTTGTCGGTGGACTGCTGCTTGGGGATGTCGAGGCCTTCGCCCTCGGTGGCCTCGGCGGGGGCTTCGGCACTCGCCTCGGCCGCTTCCGTGGCTCCGTCAACCGCCTTGGCCTCCGGTGCCTCGGACGCCTCCTCCGCCTCGGGACCGGCCTTCGCCGTGTCTGCCTGAGCCTCGGCGGCAGGCGCCTCAGCCGTGGTCTTCGACCGCCGGAGAAGTCGTGCAAAAACGCCCATATCCACTCCATACGTTACTCGTGCGGGCGAAATCCCGCGTTGCCCGGTGCGTCCGTTTGCGCGACCCGGGCCACCGCCTCCGTGATCCGGCGGCAGGAACCTCGCAACGGGCAACGACCCCACAGTCGTGGCGTCACGTAACTCGTTCGAGACCGGGGTTCGAGGTTTGCGAGACTGTCTCGGTGAGCAGTGCACCCCCCGCCCCCCGCGTCATCGCCGTCGTCGGACCAACTGCGGCCGGAAAGTCCGATCTGGGCGTTTTCCTGGCCCAGCGTCTCGGCGGTGAGGTCGTCAACGCCGACTCCATGCAGCTCTACCGAGGGATGGACATCGGCACCGCCAAGCTGACGCCCGAGGAGCGTGGTGGCGTCCCGCACCACCTCATGGACATCTGGGACGTGACCGTCACGGCGTCCGTCGCCGAGTACCAGCGCCTCGCCCGGGAGCGGATCGAGGTGCTGCTCGCCGAGGGCCGCTGGCCGATCCTGGTCGGCGGCTCCGGACTGTATGTGCGGGGGGCCGTCGACAAGATGGAGTTCCCCGGCACCGACCCCGAGGTCCGCGCCCGCCTGGAGGAGGAACTCACCCTGCGCGGCTCGGGCGCGCTGCACGCCCGCCTTGCCGCCGCCGACCCCGAGGCCGCTCGCGCGATCCTGCCGAGCAACGGCCGCCGGGTCGTCCGGGCCCTTGAGGTGATCGAGATCACCGGCCGGCCCTTCACCGCCAACCTCCCCGGCCACGACTCCGTCTACGACACCCTCCAGATCGGCGTCGACGTGGCCCGGCCCGAGCTGGACGAGCGCATCGCGCGCCGGGTCGACCGGATGTGGGACGCCGGCCTCGTGGACGAGGTGCGCGCACTGGAGGCGCAGGGGTTGCGAGAAGGGCGTACGGCCTCGCGCGCGCTCGGCTACCAGCAGGTCCTCGCGGCGCTCGCCGGGGAGTGCACGATCGAGGAAGCGCGGACCGAGACCGTACGTGCCACCAAGCGCTTCGCGCGCCGTCAGGATTCATGGTTCAGGCGCGATCCTCGGGTGCACTGGTTGAGTGGGGCTGCGGCCGATCTCACAGAACTTCCGCAGCTCGCACTGTCCTTGGTCGAACGACCGGTTACAGCCTGATCACGTCATGGCATCGGGACGCCCAGGCCGTCATCCGGGCCTCCGGCGGCGTGCCATCATCGAGCTTCGATCGACCGAGTGAGTCCTAGTTGGGAGGGCGCGTGGCGATGGAGGCCGGCCCTCGCGACACCGCACATAGCACCGATCACATCACCGCCGACCGGGATGAACCGGAGCGCCTGGACGGATCCGAGCAGGAGACGGACCGTCTCAGCTCCGACGGGCCCGACGACGAGACGCAGGGTGTGACGGACGACGGCCCCGAGCCCGACGAGATGTTCGCGGAGGAGGTCGAGGTCGAGCTGCGCCCGCAGCGCCGGCTGCGCATCTGGCAGCTCGCGCCCATCGTGGCCCTGGCCGCACTCGGCTCCCTGATGTTCGCGTTCCCGCTCGCCTTCGACTTCGGCGACAGCGGGGCCGTCATCGCCATGCTCGGACTGCTGATCTGCTCGTGCGCGGCCGGCTGGGGCATGATGGCCGCCCGCCGCGTCGGCCACACCTGGCCGGGCCTGCCGCCCCGCGGCTCCGGCCGCAGACCGGACTGGCGGGTCGTACTCGCGTACGCCCTGGTGGTCGCCGTCGTAGTGGTCCTCGCCGTCTGGCGGGTGGCAAGGCTCCGCTAAGGCACCCTGAGGCTCGCGCCCCAAAGGGGCGCGGGGAACTGCGCGACCAGCCACGACGCACCCGCACGGACCCACAGCCCCGGCCCCTCCCACGGCGCTCCCCGCGGAACGCCCCGTACGATCGAGGAATGAGCACGCGCACGCGGATCGCCTTCCTCAAGGGCCACGGCACCGAGAACGACTTCGTGATCGTCCCGGACCCCGAGAACACCATCGAACTGCCCCCGGCCGCCGTCGCCGCCCTGTGCGACCGCCGCGCGGGCATCGGCGGTGACGGACTGCTGCACGTCGTGCGGTCCGCCGCGCACCCCGAGGCCCGGCACCTGGCGGCCGAGGCGGAGTGGTTCATGGACTACCGCAACGGCGACGGCTCGATCGCGGAGATGTGCGGCAACGGCGTGCGGGTGTTCGCGCGCTACCTCCAGCGCGCCGGGCACGTGGCCGAAGGAGACATCGCCGTCGCCACGCGCGGGGGCGTGAAGGCCGTGCACATCGCCAAGGACGGTGACGTCACCGTGGGCATGGGCAGGGCGCTGCTCCCCGAGGGCGACGTCACGGTGAGTGTCGGCGAGCGCGGCTGGCCCGCGCGGAACGTCAACATGGGCAACCCGCACGCGGTCGCCTTCGTGGAGGATCTCGCCCACGCGGGCGATCTGCTCTCCCCGCCGCCCTTCAGCCCGGCTGGCGCCTACCCGGACGGTGTGAACGTCGAGTTCGTGATCGACCGAGGCCCCGGGCACGTCGCGATGCGCGTGCACGAGCGGGGTTCCGGCGAGACCCGCTCGTGCGGCACGGGCGCGTGCGCGGTCGCCGTGGCCACCGCCCGGCGCGACGGCGCCGACCCGGCGGCCACCGGCGTCCCGGCGACATACACCGTGGACGTCCCCGGCGGCACCCTGGTGATCACCGAGCGGCCCGACGGCGAGATCGAGATGACCGGCCCGGCCGTGATCGTGGCCGAGGGCGAGATCGACTCGGTCTGGCTGGAAACCGCCACCGGCGCGTGAGCAGGGGGCGATCGGCCCGAAACAGCCGCTCGCCCTCGGCCACTCGACTCGAAACCGCCGTGTAAATCGGCCACTTGGCGGAAAAGCGACCGTCATGGTCGCGACGTAACGGGGCACAAACCTCACATTCATCCCTCGAATGGGTGATCAGTTTCACGCTCGGCGAGAGGCGGTCAGCCGGGCGTGGTGGGCTCGGTAGCATCAAGCACCGGCCCGGACGGGGGACCGAAGCCGCCCCGTGAGCCGTGTCCGCCCAGGGGCACCCGTCCGCCGGTCCACGCAGCCGGAGGTGCCCATGAGTGCGGAGGCCACGAATTCCGTGACCCCAGGCCCGATGCCGGGCGCGGTGTCATCACCGGTGACGCCGACGGCCCCGCGCAGAAAGGCCCGTCCCCGGATCGACCTGCGCCGCCTGGGCCGAGCCGCGCTCCTCGGCTCCACCGCCCGCGACCGGCTGCCCGACGCCATCAGCCACGTCGTCGAGGCCCACCGCGCCCACCACCCCGACGCCGACCTCGAACCCCTGCGCCACGCCTACGTCCTGGCCGAGTCCTCGCACCGCGGGCAGATGCGCAAGAGCGGCGAGCCGTACATCACGCACCCGCTCGCCGTGACCCTGATCCTCGCCGAACTCGGCGCCGAGACCACGACGTTGACCGCGTCCCTGCTCCACGACACCGTCGAGGACACGGACGTGACGCTCGACCAGGTCCGCGACCAGTTCGGCGAGGAGGTCCGCTACCTCGTCGACGGCGTCACCAAACTGGAGAAGGTCGACTACGGCGCCGCCGCCGAGTCCGAGACCTTCCGCAAGATGCTCGTCGCCACCGGCAACGACGTCCGCGTCATGTCGATCAAACTCGCCGACCGGCTGCACAACATGCGCACCCTCGGCGTCATGCGCCCCGAGAAACAGGAGCGCATCGCCAAGGTGACACGTGATGTGCTCATCCCGCTCGCCGAACGGCTCGGCGTCCAGGCGCTCAAGACCGAACTGGAAGACCTGGTCTTCGCGATCCTGCACCCCGACGAGTACGCGCACACAAGAGAGCTGATCGTCCGCAACGCCGCCCGCTCGGACGACCCGCTCGCGGAGGTCGCCGACGAGGTGCGGACCGTGCTGCGCGAGGCGGACATCCCGGCCGAAGTCCTCATCCGGCCCCGCCACTTCGTCTCCGTGCACCGGGTCTCCCGCAAACGCGGCCGGCTCCGCGGCTCCGACTTCGGCCGCCTCCTGGTGCTGGTGAACGAGGACGCCGACTGCTACGGAGTCCTGGGCGAACTGCACACCTGTATGACGCCGGTGGTCTCCGAGTTCAAGGACTTCATCGCCGTACCGAAGTTCAACCTGTACCAGTCCCTGCACACGGCCGTCGCCCGGGAGAACGGCCAGGTCGTCGAAGTCCTCATCCGCACGCACCAGATGCACAAGGTCGCCGAGGCCGGCGTGGTGGCGCTCGGCAACCCCTACGCACCGGCCCCCGACGACCCGGCCGACGGCGAGCGCGTCGACCCCACCCGCCCCGGCTGGCTCTCCCGGCTCCTCGACTGGCAGGAGGCGGCACCCGACCCGGACCACTTCTGGTCGACGCTGCGCGAGGACCTCGCCCAGGACCGCGAGATCACCGTGTTCCGGCCCGACGGCGGCACGATCGGCCTGCCCGACGGCGCGACCTGCGTGGACGCCGCGTACGCGCAGTACGGCGAGGACGCGCACGCGTGCATCGGCGCCCGGGTCAACGGCCGCCTGGCGACGCTCAGCACCGTCCTCAAGGACGGCGACACCGTCCAGCTCCTCATGGGCCAGGACCCGGCCTCCGAGCCGTCCCGGGAGTGGCTGGAGCACGCCCACACACCCGCGGCCCGGATCGCCATCCAGCGGTGGCTGACCGCCCACCCGGCGCAGGCCGAGGCCCAGCGGACCGAGGCCCGGGAGGACCGGCAGACCGAGGAACGCGCGGCGGCGCCCCGGCCCGCCGGCGGCGACGCCCCCGGCACGGACGGGCCGGCCCCCGAACAGACGTCCGCCCGCCCCGCCGCCGGCCACGTCCTCGCCGACCTGCCCGACGCGACCGTCCGGCTCGCCGGCTGCTGTACGCCCGTACCGCCCGACGAGATCACCGGCTTCTCCGTACGCGGCGGAGCGGTCACCGTGCACCGCGTCGAGTGCGCCGCCGTGGCCCGTATGAAGGACGCGGGGCGTCCAGAGGTCGGCGTGCGCTGGGGCGACACCACCGAGTGCCGGGTCACGCTGGTCGCCGAATCGTTCGTCCGGCCCCATCTGCTCGCGGACCTCACCGAGGCCATGGCCCTCGAAGGCGCCGAGATCGTCTCGGCGACCGTCGAGCCCCCGACCCAGCAGCAGGTGCGGCACACGTACACCGTGCAACTCCCGGACGCGGCCCACCTGCCCGCCCTCATGCGCGCGATGCGCAACGTGGCCGGGGTGTACGACGTCAGCCGGGCGCAGCCGCAGACACAGGGCGGCTGAGCAGGTACGGACGGACGGCCGGGCGGGTGAGCCCCGGACGGGCCGGACGCGCGCCGTCCCCACCGCGCTCGCCTGCGCTGATAGCCGTGGGGCATGCTCCTCACCCCCCAGAACCAGGCACCCCGTTCGCGCCGTCGCAGAACGACCGCGGCGCTGCTCGCCTCGGCCGTCTCCGTCTGCCTCGTCGCCGCGAGTGCCCCCGTCGTCCCGCTCGGCGTCGGCGACCGCCTCTTCCCGTACCTGGGCAACCCCGGCTACGACGTGACGTCGTACGACCTCTCCTTCACCTATCCCGGCAGCAACAGCCGGCCGCTGCGGGCCGTCACCACCATCAAGGCCCAAGCCACCGCCGACCTGGACCGCGTCAATCTCGACTTCGCCAACGGCACGGTCGACTCGGTAGAGGTCGACGGCGAGCCCGCCGGGTTCGGCACGGCCGGCGAGGACCTGGTGATCACGCCCCAGGAAGCCGTGTCGGACGGCGACTGGATGCGGATCACCGTGCGGCACACCAGCGACCCCGTGTCCGCCAAGGGCCGCGAGAGCGGCTGGGTACGCACCACGGACGGCCTCGCCATGGCCAACCAGGCCGATGCGGCGCACCGGGTGTTCCCCGGCAACGACCATCCCTCCGACAAGGCGATGTTCACCATCCGGGTCACCACACCCAAGGGCCTCACGGCCGTCGCCAACGGCCTGCCCGCCGGTGTGGCCAGGTCCGACGGTTCGACCACGTGGACCTTCCGCACCCACCACCCCATGGCCACCGAGCTGACCCAGGTCTCCATCGGCCGCTCCACCGTGCTGCACCGCACCGGCCCGCACGGACTGCCCGTACGGGACGTCGTACCGACCCGGGACCGCAAGGCGCTCGAACCCTGGCTGAGGAAGACCCCCGCCCAGATCGCCTGGATGGAGAAGAAGCTCGGCCGCTACCCCTTCGAGACGTACGGCATGCTCGTGGCGGACGCCTCCACCGGCTTCGAACTCGAGACCCAGACGCTCTCCCTCTTCGAGCGGGAGCTCTTCACCGAGTCCGCCTACCCGGAGTGGTACGTCGAGTCGATCATGGCCCACGAGCTGGCCCACCAGTGGTTCGGCGACAGCGTCAGCCCTCGCACCTGGTCGGACCTGTGGCTCAACGAGGGATACGCCACCTGGTACGAGGCGCTGTACGCCGAGGTCCGGGGCGGCAAGCCGATGCGGGACCGTATGAAGGCCGCGTACGCCTCCTCCGACGGCTGGCGGGCGGTCGGCGGCCCGCCGGCCGCCCCGAAGCTTCCCGAGCCCGGCCGCAAGACCGGCATCTTCCGGCACAACGTGTACGAGGGCGCGACGCTCGTCCTGTACGCCCTGCGCGAGGAGATCGGCAGCTCCGCCTTCGACCGCCTGCAGCGCGCCTGGGTCAGCCGCTACCAGGACGGCACGGCCTCGACGGCGGACTACGTCCGGCTCGCCTCCGAGATCTCCGGGCGCGACCTGAGCGGCTTCTTCAAGGACTGGCTGTACGGCGAGAAGACCCCGCCGATGCCGGGCCACCCCGACTGGAAGCCTCAGGCCTCCGCGAAACCGGGTGTGCCCGCGAAGCAGGGTGCGCCCGCGCCGGGAGCCGCTCGATAACACGGTGACGAGACGCCCCGTGCCGTGCGACTATCGACAGGTCGGCGCGGCACGGAGCGCAGGGAATCTCCCGGAGTGCTCGTGCGTTCTGAACAGTGAACGGCTTCCCAGCTACGTAAGGATCCAATGACCTCCTCTTCTTCCCCCTCCCAGGACACCAAGCGCTTCACGCAGAGCCACCCCGAGGGTCTTCGGGCCGATGCCCTGATGGAAGAGGACGTCGCCTGGAGCCACGAGATCGACGGAGAGCGGGACGGCGAACAGTTCGACCGCTCCGACCGCGCGGCCCTGCGCCGTGTGGTGGGCCTCTCCACCGAGCTCGAGGACGTCACCGAGGTCGAGTACCGCCAGCTCCGCCTGGAGCGGGTCGTGCTCGTCGGCGTCTGGACCTCGGGAACCGTGCAGGATTCGGAGAACTCCCTCGCGGAGCTCGCCGCCCTCGCGGAGACGGCGGGCGCGCTCGTGCTCGACGGTGTCACCCAGCGTCGCGACAAGCCCGACGCGGCCACGTACATCGGCTCCGGCAAGGCCGAGGAGCTGCGGGACATCGTCCTCGAGTCGGGCGCGGACACCGTCATCTGCGACGGTGAGCTCAGCCCGGGCCAGCTCATCCACCTCGAGGACGTCGTCAAGGTCAAGGTCATCGACCGTACGGCCCTGATCCTGGACATCTTCGCCCAGCACGCCAAGTCCCGAGAGGGCAAGGCACAGGTCGCGCTCGCGCAGATGCAGTACATGCTGCCGAGGCTGCGCGGCTGGGGTCAGTCGCTGTCCCGGCAGATGGGCGGCGGCAAGGGCGGCGGCCTCGCCACCCGTGGTCCCGGTGAGACCAAGATCGAGACGGACCGGCGGCGGATCCGCGAGAAGATGGCGAAGATGCGCCGGGAGATCGCGGAGATGAAGACCGGCCGCGAGATCAAGCGCCAGGAGCGCAAGCGCAACAAGGTGCCCTCGGTCGCCATCGCGGGCTACACCAACGCCGGCAAGTCCTCGCTGCTCAACCGCCTCACGGGCGCGGGCGTGCTGGTCGAGAACGCCCTGTTCGCGACCCTCGACCCGACCGTGCGCCGGGCCGAGACCCCGAGCGGACGGCTGTACACGCTGGCCGACACCGTCGGCTTCGTCCGCCATCTGCCGCACCACCTGGTCGAGGCGTTCCGCTCCACGATGGAGGAGGTCGGCGAGTCCGACATGATCCTGCACGTGGTGGACGGTTCGCACCCGAACCCGGAGGAGCAGTTGGCCGCCGTGCGCGAGGTGATCAGGGACGTCGGCGCCACCGACGTACCCGAGATCGTCGTGATCAACAAGGCCGACGCGGCCGACCCGCTGACCCTGCAGCGGCTGCTGCGCGTCGAGAAGCGGTCCATCGCCGTCTCGGCCCGCACCGGCCAGGGCATCGACACGCTGCTCGCGCTCATCGACAACGAGCTGCCGCGCCCGTCGGTCGAGATCGAGGCGCTCGTGCCGTACACGCACGGCAAGCTGGTCGCCCGTGCCCATGACGAGGGCGAGGTGATCTCCGAGGAGCACACCCCGGAGGGCACCCTGCTCAAGGTGCGGGTGCACGAGGAGCTGGCGGCGGAGCTCGCGCCGTACGCTCCGGCACCGGCGCTCTGACGTAAGCGCAAGCGCGCAAGCACGCCGAAGGCCCGCTCCCTGCGGACAGGGAGCGGGCCTTCGGCATGCTTCGGTCAGCGACCGCCGTACGTCTTGCTCATGTTCTGGTAGAGCGCCTCGGCGTCGCGGCCCAGCTGCGGGCCCGCCAGCCAGGTGTTGTCGGCCGGGCCGATCGAGGTGTTGGACACGAGCACGGACTTGCCGTTGAGCACCCGGAACCAGCCGCCGCCGGACGAGCCGCCGGTCATGGTGCAGCCGATGCGGTGCATCGTCGGCAGGCTCGGGCTGAGCGAGAACCGGCCGGGGATGTCGACGCACTTGAACATCTTCAGGCCGTTGTAGGGCGGCGCTGCCGGGTAGCCCCAGGCGCCCATCTTGCGCGCCTCGGCCGCGGAGGGGGTGGAGAAGTCCACGTCCAGCGCGGCGCCGACCGTCTCCTCCAGGGACTTGCCGCCCCGCTCGGGCTTCACGTGCAGCACGGCGTAGTCGTACGCGGCTCCCTCGCCGCCGGTCTCCGAGCCGCCCTTGATCCACTGGTTCGAGGTCGAGGCCCAGTCAGCCCACCAGTTGCCGTACGGGGCGATCTCGGTCGGGTTCGCGTTGGTCAGCTCCGCCTCGGACTTGCCGTAGTCGTTGTAGGCGGGCACGAAGGTGATGTTGCGGTACCAGCCGCCGTCGCCGCCGGCGTGCACGCAGTGGCCCGCCGTCCACACCAGGTTGGACTTGCCCGGGTGGTTGACGTCCTTGACGACCGTGCCGGAGCAGACGGCCGGGCCGTCGGGGGAGTCGAAGAAGACCTTGCCGACCGGCGCCGCGTTCCGGTGGTACGGCGTCTTCTCCGCCTGCGCCCGGACGGGCGCCGGATCCGGATCGCTGACGCCCTGACCGGCCGACGCGTCCTTCGTGGTGACCGTCTTGTCAGCCTCCTTCGCGGACTGCATCCGGTCGGGCTTCCAGAGGCCCTCGATCACCGGGTTGACGAAGTCCTTGGCGTCACTGAGCCACTTGTCCTTGTCCCAGTCCTTCCAGCCCCCGTCCTTCCACCGCTCGGCGTCGATCCCGTGCTCCTCGAGCTTGCCCGCGAGGTCGGCCGGGATCCGGACCTCGCCGCCGCCGTCCGCGGCCTGCGAGGTGGTGGCGTCGGGCTTGTCGCTCGCCGAGTCCGCCGAACCGTCACAGGCGGTGGCCGTGAGCGCCAGGGCGGCGACGAGCCCGGTGGCGGCGAGGACGGTGCGCCGCCCGCGCCTCGGTGCCGCGGACGTACGTGTGGAACGCATGGTGCGATGACCCCCGTTGATGCGTGCTGTGCGTGCTGTGCGTGCTTGGGTGCTGCTGCGTGTGAATGTCATGCGCTTGTCACGCAGAGGCCGCAGCGTGGCCTGCGATGCGCGACACCCCACTATGCCCGTGGAGTTGGGTGCGAACGGCGGTGGGCCGGTGAAGGTTTCCGTGAGTCCCCGGCCCCACCGCCGCGCTGACCGGCCCTGTGGTCAGCGGCCCGCGAACTTCTCGCTCACCGAGTCGTACACGCCCTTGGCCTCGCCGCCGAGACGCGGTCCGGCCAGCCAGCCCGACTTCACCGGGCCGATCGAGGTGTTGGACACCAGCGCCGGCTTGCCGTCCGACCCCGGCGCGACCCAGCCGCCGCCCGACGAACCGCCGGTCATGGTGCAGCCGATGCGGTACATCGTCGGATCCGACGCCGTGACCGACAGGCGGCCGGGCCGGTCCTGGCACCGGTAGAGCTTCTGCCCGTCGTACGGAGGCGCGGCCGGGTAGCCGATCGCCGTGACACTCTTCGTCTTCGGTACGGCGGGAGCCTTGAAGTCGACCGGCAGCGCCGAACCGACCATCTCCTCCAGCGACTTGCCGCCGCTGCCCTTCTCAGGCGTCACATGGATGACCGCGAAGTCGTACGAAGCGCCGTCCCCACCCGTCGAACCGCCCTGTTCGATCCACTGGTCCGAGGTCTGCGCCCAGTCGCCCCACCAGACACCGTAGGGAGCCACGTCCTCCCGGGTGGCGTTCTCCAGTTCCGCGACCGGCTTGCCGTCGTCGTTGTACGACGGCACGAACGCGATGTTGCGGTACCAGCCGCCCTTCTTGCCCGCGTGCACGCAGTGGCCCGCCGTCCACACCAGGTTGGACTTGCCCGGGTGGGCGGGGTCCTTCACCACCGTCGCCGAGCAGACGGCCGAGCCCTCGGGGGAGTCGAAGAACACCTTCCCGGCCGTCGGGGCGTTGGCGTGGTACGACGGCGGCACGGCCTGCGCCTCGACGGGCTCGGGCGTGGGGTCGGTCACGCCCTGGTCACCGGCGAGGTCGCTGTCGTCCACGCCCTGGTCGGGCTCCTCGGCCTCCCGCATGCGGTCCGGGTCCCAGAGGCCTTCGATGATCGGGTTGATGTACTCGTTGGCCTCGCGCAGCCAGTCGTCCCGGTCCCAGTTCTTCCAGGCGCCGTTCTTCCACTTGTCGACATCGATCCCGTGCTCGCGCAGCCGGTCCCTGATGTCGTCCGGGATCTTGAGCTTGCCGTCGTCGGAGGCGGTGGCGGACGCGGAGGCCTCACCGCCCGCAGCGGCGTCGCCCGACTCGCAGGCGGTGGCGGTCAGCGCGAGCGTCGAGGCGAGGGCCACGGCGGCCAGCACGGGGGAGTTCCTGCGGCGCGTCCACCCCCCTCGGCTGGTGGTGGACGACGGCCGTATGGATCGCATGATCTGACTCCCCCTGATGTGAACGAACTGGGACGAACCGGCCCCTCGGGTGCGGTGTCCGCCGAACTCACGGGGAGTTCGGGCCGACCTCCCGGCGCCCGGGAACGGCACCACACACTATGCGGTGGCTGTGGGGGCGGTCCGACGGAACCGCAACAGTTCCGTCACGGAAAGGATCTTGAAGCAACCCGTAACCCGGTGAGCGGTCGGGGGTTGGTAGCGGTGGGGGGTCTGCTGTCTGTGTGCGGTCCTCGGTGCCCGTGCCCAGTGGGAGGTCAGGGAAGTCGTGGCGGAATCCACCCGTGGGGGATGTGCGTCAGAGGAGGCCGCTGTGGGGCGTACGCCGGTGAGAACCCTCCCCGGTGGTGCGGTCGACGACGGCGCGGCACCAGGAACGCGCGCCGCACAGGAGGGGATTCTGCGCCGCCAGTCCGCGCGCGAGTCCGCGGCCCGGACCTATGCCCGGGCCCTGCCGATCGTCCCGGTGCGGGCGCGAGGGCTGACCATCGAGGGCGCGGACGGCCGCCGCTACCTGGACTGCCTCTCGGGCGCCGGCGCGCTCGCGCTCGGGCACAACCACCCCGTCGTCCTGGAGGCCATCCGCAAGGTCCTCGACTCCGGTGCGCCCCTGAACGTCCTCGACCTGGCGACCCCCGTCAAGGACGCCTTCATCACCGAGTTGTTCCGCACCCTGCCGCCAGGCCTCGCCGGCCGTGCCCGTGTGCGCTTCTGCGGACCGGCCGGCAGCGACGCAGTGGAGACCGCCTGCGAACTCGTCCGCGCGGCGACCGGGCGGACCGGCCTCATCGCGTTCACCGGCGCCTGCCACGGACGAACCGCCGGGCCGCCCGACGCGCCCGCGGACGCCCACGGCGTACGGGTCACCCGCCTGCCCTACCCGCAGGACTACCGCTGTCCGTTCGGAGTCGGCGGCGAGGCCGGGGCCGACCTCGCCGCCCGCTGGACCGAGTCCGTCCTCGACGACCCCGGGTCGGGCGTGCCGCTCCCCGCCGGGATGATCGTCGAACCCGTCCAGGGCGAGGGCGGGGTGATCCCCGCACCGGACACCTGGCTGCGGCGCATGCGGCAGCTCACTGCCGACCGGTCCGTCCCGCTGATCGCCGACGAGATCCAGACGGGCGTCGGGCGGACCGGCGCCTTCTGGGCGGTAGAACACAGCGGAGTGACCCCCGACGTGATGGTCCTCTCCAAGGCCATCGGAGGCAGCCTGCCGCTGGCCGTCGTCGTCCACCGCGACGACCTCGACACGGGGGAATCAGGCGCTCCCACCGGCACCTTCCGCGGCAACCAGCTCGCCATGGCCGCCGGCACGGCAACCCTCGCCCACGTCCGGGAGAACGACCTCGCCGAGCGCGCCGCGACCCTCGGCGCGCGCATGCTGGACCAACTCCGAGACCTGGCAGGCGAATTCCCCTGCGTAGGTGAGGTGCGGGGGAAGGGGCTCATGATCGGGGTGGAGTTCGTGGGTCCCGAGGGGGAAGCCGGGGGAGCGTCGGCGATGCCGGACCGTGCGCCCCGGGCCCTTCCCGCCGCCCCCGGACTGGCTGCCGCGGTCCAGCGGGAGTGCCTGCGGCGCGGCCTCATCGTCGGACTCGGCGGCCGCCACGCGAGCGTCGTACGACTGCTGCCACCGCTGACGATCACCGACGAACAGGCGGCCGCCGTGCTGGACCGTCTGGCCGACGCCGTCCGAGCGGCTGCTCGGTGCCATGGGGGAGCGGCAGCGGCGCCGCATACGCCGTGAGCCTCAATGCCGTGCGGGTTCACGCGGTGAGCCTGCACCCCTTGGGCCCTCGGGCCCCGACCAGCCGGCCGAGGGGAACTCCTCGACTCGCCGCCCCGACCGCACGCCCCTGAACCACCCCACGAGGTACCCGTGTTGAACGCCATCCCCGAGCCCGACGAACACGCCACGATGCGGGGAGGTTCCGTCGACGCCGGGCTGTCGGGCGCGTCTGTCGACTCGGCGGTCCCTGGCCCGAGGCCGAGGCCCGCGTCACCTTCCGCCGCGGAGCTGAACGCCGGACCCGTCACCGACCTCCTGGACCACCCCGACCCGCACATCGCCGCCCGGGCGGCCGCCGTGGAGAACCTGCTGCGCTGCTGGGTGCGTGAGAACGACCAGCCGGCCCCCTCCGACGGGGTCCTTCGCATCCCCCTTCCCGCCAGCGGCACGGCCCTTCTCGCCCCGGTCCGCTACTGGTCCCCGACGGGCTGGCACCGCTTCGGCCTGCCGCAGCTGGCCGACGCCCCCGACCATGCCCCGCCGGCCGATGCCGTCACGGTCGCCGCCCTGCTCACCAGAGAAACGTCCGCGGAGGACCCCGATGCCGGCGGCGCTGCCGGTGACGGTCAGGGAGGCGTCGCACTGGTCGCGGGTGTCGCCGACTCCCTCCGCCGTGTCGCCGCCTTCGTCAGCGATCGCCGGGAACGTCCGGCTGACGGCCCTGACCTCTTTCTCGCCGCGGAGCAGGCACTCGTCCTCGGACACCCCCTGCATCCGTCCCCGAAGAGCCGGGAGGGCCTCTCCGAGACCGAAGCCCGGCTGTACTCACCCGAGTTGCGCGGTTCCCTTCCTCTGCACTGGATGGCTGTCGCTCCCTCCGTCCTCGCCACCGACTCCGCCTGGACCGAACGCGGCCGCCCTGTCCCCGCCGCCCGGCTCACCGCACGCCTGGCCGGGACCGGCCTGTCGCTGCCGGACGGGTACGCGGGGTACGCCCTGCTGCCCCTGCACCCCTGGCAGGCGCGCGAGGTCCGGCACCGTCCGGAGACGGCCGCCCTGCTGGACGCGGGACTGCTCCGTGACCTCGGCACTCACGGCGCTCCCTGGCAGCCCACCTCCTCCGTACGAACCGTCTACCGAACCGGCGCCCCCGCGATGCTCAAGCTGTCGATGGGCCTGCGTATCACCAACTCCCGCCGCGAGAACCTCCGTAAGGAACTCCACCGGGGCGTGGAGGTCCACCGTCTGCTCCGCAGCGGACTCGCGCAGCAGTGGCGTGCCGTGCATCCGGGCTTCGACGTCGTGCGCGATCCGGCCTGGCTGGCTGTGGACGATGCCGACGGCGTGCCCTTGCCCGGACTGGACGTGGCGATCCGCCACAACCCGTTCGCCTCCTCCGACGACGTCTCCTGTGTCGCCGGATTCGTGTCGCCACGCCCGAGCTCCCCGGCTGGGCCCGGGGCCGTACCGGACCGTCGGGAGACGCACGGCCCGGTACTCCGGTCCAGGCTGGCCGAGGTCGTCACGCGTCTCGCCCGCCGGACCGGCCGACCGCACGGGGCCGTTGCCGCCGAGTGGTTCCTGCGCTACCTCCAGCACGTCGTGCGTCCCGTCCTGTGGCTGGACGCCGAGGCCGGCATCGCCCTCGAAGCGCACCAGCAGAACACTCTGCTCCTGCTGGACGCCGAGGGCTGGCCCACGGGCGGCCGTTACCGCGACAACCAGGGCTACTACTTCCGCGAGTCCCGGCGGACGGAGCTCGATGCCCGGTTGCCCGGCATCGGAGAGCAGAGCGACACTTTCGTCCGCGACGAGGTCGCCGACGAGCGCTTCGCGTACTACCTGGCCATCAACAACGTACTCGGCCTCATCGGCGCGTTCGGCTCCCAGGGACTGGCCGACGAGCGGCTGCTGCTCGCCGCCTTCCGCCGTTTCCTCGGGAACGCCGCCTCCGGTCCGGCCCGGTTGCGCACGTCGCTGCCCGCCCGCCTGCTCGACTCACCGGTGCTGCGCTGCAAGGCCAACCTGCTGACCCGGCTGCACGGCCTTGACGAACTCGTCGGCCCGGTCGACACCCAGTCCGTCTACGTCACCATCGCCAACCCCCTGCACTCCTGACCACCCTGACCGTCCCCGACCACGCCTGACCTCCTTCATCCCTGAGGACATGCCCCACCCCCCCTTACTGAGAGGAGCGTTCGGTGCCCTTCGCCGACCCCACCACCGACCTCGGTACCGCTGTTCCCGTCACGGCCGACTTCGGCTCTGATGCCGGCGAGGGGGACGCCGGTGAGGGCGGGCGTGGCGAGGACACGATGGATCTGAGGCTCCCGGACGAACTCATCGCCCTTATCGCGACCCGTGACACTTCGGTCCTCCTGACGGAGTCCGACCTCCTCGACCGGGTCGCCGACTGGGGCCCGGCCGACACCTCCGCGGGCGTCTTCCACCTCGTCCCCGTGCGCGTCGACCGTGACCTTCCGCTCATCAGCCGATGGATGAACGACCCTGCCGCGGCGTTCTGGGAGCTGTCCGGACCGCAGGAGGTGACCGAGGAGCACCTGCGGGCCCAGCTCGCCGACGTCGGACGGAGCGTCCCGTGTATCGGCGTGCTGGACGGAACGCCGATGAGCTACTGGGAGATCTACCGGGCGGACCTCGACCCGTTGGCCCGCCACTACCCCGCCCGGCCTCATGACACGGGACTCCACCTCCTCGTCGGTGCCGTCGCCGACCGGGGGCGTGGCCTGGGCGGTCTGCTGTTGCGAGCCGTAGCCGATCTCGCTCTCGCGCAGCGGTCCTCCTGCGCACGCGTCATCGCAGAGCCTGACATTCGCAACACCCCCTCCATCGCCGCTTTCCTGACTGCCGGCTTCCGGTTCTCCGCCGAGGTCGACCTGCCCGCGAAACGGGCCGCCCTCATGATCCGAGACCGGTCCCTCCGGTATCTGCTGTAGCGCTGTGTCACCGCATCATCACTCATTGAACGCGGCGCGTGACGCTGCGGTTCCCACCCGTCGAGGAGCCCAAGGTCTTGATCCCGTCCCCCGCCCCCGCCTTGATCACCCGTTTGTCAGTGCCGGGTCGTAGGGTGGTCGCGCTATGACGAAGCCCTCACTCCCCGAACTCCTGCATGCCGCCGTCACTGCCGTCGGCGGTACGGAGCGCCCCGGTCAGGTGACCATGGCCGAATCCGTCGCGGAAGCGATCGACGGCGGCTCCCACCTGCTGGTCCAGGCCGGCACCGGCACCGGAAAGTCACTGGGCTACCTGGTGCCCGCGCTCGCTCACGGGGAGCGTGTGGTCGTCGCGACCGCCACCCTGGCCCTGCAGCGCCAGCTGGTGGAGCGCGACCTGCCGAGAACGGTCGAGTCGCTGCACCCCCTGCTGCGCCGCCGCCCGGAGTTCGCGATGCTCAAGGGCCGGTCGAACTACCTGTGCCTGCACCGTCTGCACGAGGGTGTCCCGCAGGACGAGGAAGAAGGCCTCTTCGACCAGTTCGAGGCGGCCGCTCCCACCAGCAAGCTGGGTCAGGACCTGCTGCGGGTGCGCGACTGGGCCGACGAGACCGAGACCGGGGACCGTGACAACCTCACGCCGGGTATCTCGGACCGGGCCTGGGCCCAGGTGTCGGTGTCGTCGAGAGAGTGCCTGGGCGCCTCGAAGTGCGCGTACGGAGCGGAGTGCTTCGCCGAGATGGCCCGCGAGCGCGCCAAGCTCTCCGATGTCGTCGTCACCAACCACGCGCTGCTCGCCATCGACGCCATCGAGGGCGCCCCGGTCCTCCCGCAGCACGAGGTGCTGATCGTCGACGAGGCCCATGAGCTGGTCTCCCGGGTCACCGGAGTCGCCACCGGCGAGCTCACCCCCGGCCAGGTCAACCGCGCGGTGCGCCGCGCAGCGAAACTCGTCAACGAGAAGGCGGCGGACCAGCTCCAGACCGCCTCCGAGGGGTTCGAACGGCTGATGGAGCTGGCTCTGCCGGGCCGGCTCGAGGAAATCCCCGAGGACCTCGGCTACGCGCTCATGGCATTGCGCGACGCGTGCCGCACCGTCATCTCCGGGATCGGCGCGACCCGCGACAAGTCCGTCCAGGACGAGGACGCGGTCCGCAAACAGGCCCTGGCGGCCGTGGAGAACGTGCACGACGTGGCGGAGCGGATCACGAACGGCTCCGAATGGGACGTGGTCTGGTACGAGCGCCACGACCGCTTCGGCGCCTCCCTGCGGGTCGCCCCCATGTCCGTCTCGGGCCTCCTGCGGGAGAAGCTCTTCGCGGACCGCTCCGTCGTCCTGACGTCCGCGACGCTGAAGCTGGGCGGCGACTTCAACGGCGTCGGTGCCTCCCTCGGTCTCGCTCCCGAGGGCACCGAGGGCGACGACCTCCCGCAGTGGAAGGGCATCGACGTCGGCTCGCCCTTCGACTACCGCAAGCAGGGCATCCTGTACGTCGCCAAGCACCTGGCACGCCCGGCGCGGGACGGGGACCGCGCGGACATGCTCGACGAGCTCACCGAGCTGATCCAGGCGGCGGGCGGCCGCACCCTGGGCCTGTTCTCCTCCATGCGCGGCGCCCAGCTGGCCGCCGAGGAACTGCGCTCCCGGATCCCGGAGTTCCCGATCCTCCTCCAGGGCGAGGAGACGCTCGGCGAGCTCATCAAGAACTTCGCGGCGGACCCGAAGACCTGTCTGTTCGGCACGCTGTCGCTGTGGCAGGGCGTGGACGTCCCCGGGCCCAGCTGCCAACTGGTCGTGATGGACAAGATCCCGTTCCCGCGCCCCGACGATCCGCTGATGAGCGCCCGCCAGAAGGCCGTGGAGGATGCGGGCGGCAATGGCTTCATGGCGGTCGCCGCCACTCACGCCGCGCTCCTCATGGCCCAGGGCGCCGGCCGTCTCGTACGGGCGTCGGGCGATCGCGGTGTGGTCGCCGTGCTGGACCAGAGGCTGGCGACGGCCCGGTACGGGGGCTATCTGAAGGCGTCGATGCCCGACTTCTGGTTCACGGCCGACCGTAATCAGGTGCGGAAGTCGCTGGCGGCGATCGACGCGGCGGCGCAGCAGACGGAAGCCGGGTGATTCTCGGGGGTCGGTATCCGCGGTGGCGGAGCCACCGCCGACCCCCACCGCCCACTCGGTCTCAGGCCGGTCCGCGGGTACCGGGCCCGGACAGCACAGGGCCCCGGAACCGGCGCAGGGGTTCCGGGGCCCGGTCAGAGGGCGGGCCCGCTGGGGCCCGCCCGACGCGGTGCGTGGCGTCAGACGCGGCGCAGTACGGCCACCACCTTGCCGAGGATGGTCGCGTCGTCGCCGGGGATCGGCTCGTAGGCCGCGTTGTGCGGCAGGAGCCAGACGTGGCCGTCCTCGCGCTTGAAGCGCTTGACGGTGGCCTCTCCGTCGAGCATCGCGGCCACGATGTCGCCGTTCTCCGCGACCGGCTGGCGGCGGACCGTGACCCAGTCGCCGTCGCAGATCGCGGCTTCGATCATCGAGTCACCGACGACCTTCAGGACGAACAGCTCACCGTCGCCGACGAGCTGGCGGGGGAGAGGGAAGACGTCTTCGACGGACTCCTCGGCGAGAATCGGGCCACCGGCGGCGATCCTGCCGACCAGCGGGACGTACGACGCGGCGGGCTTGCCCGCGGTGTCCGTGGGCTGCACGGAGGCGGCCTGGTCCGAGCCGCGCACCTCGTACGCGCGCGGGCGGTGCGGGTCGCGGCGCAGGAAGCCCTTGCGCTCCAGTGCCATCAGCTGGTGTGCGACGGAGGAGGTGCTGGAAAGGCCGACGGCCTGGCCGATCTCCCGCATCGACGGCGGGTAGCCGCGCCGCTGCACTGAGTCCCTGATGACCTCGATCACGCGGCGTTGGCGGTCGGTAAGTCCGGAGCTGTCCGCCCGGATGCCGGGAGGTCGTCCCGGCAAGGAGCGCTTGTGCCCCTCCGGGTTCGTAACTTCGTTCATCGCGTGCACCGGCTCGAGTCGGCCCTGGGAGCGGTCCTGGGCAGTGATGGTGGCACTGTCTGCGGTGGTGGTCACGTCGGCCCCTCTCGATGGTCTCCCTGCTGGACAACGGTAGTTGGTTTCGAAAGGTTGCGCCAAACACACGTTCGAGTGAAAAATCGTGAATCGACTGCCACGATCATGCGTCCGGGTGTATTGGCTGCCGCGTTTCCTGGCGGGCAAAAGGGTTCATTGCTGTACTCTTCACCGCCGGGGTGATCACCTCGTGGACTGTTGCCCCAGTCTGCCATCCGGCATTCCCCTGCCCTGGGACCAGCGGTCATCTGTGCGGGAGTCCCACGCCCCCTCCTCGCGGCGCCCACGGTATCTCCGCATGTGCCGTAGCGATACGGCCGTGCGTGAACGGATGCCACCGCGCGCGAGTGGCGCGTCCCTTCGCCGGTGAACAGCGGGGCGGCGGTGTGCGGTCGAGGCCGGTGCGGCTCGGCCTGTCGGGCCTCACCTGCGGCTACGCGTGCGACACGCGTGGGTGGCGTGGATGTATGAGCCAATCCCCACATCTAGTGGTTGGATTGCAGCAGCAGCCCACAAGTTGTGGTCCCCCGGGTCTCAGTGCCCATGGTCATCGCCTATGCTTGGGACTGCTTCGTGGGGCGCAAGAGGCCCGGCGAGGCTATTGAGTCTGCTGTGAGGAGGGTTGGGAGTTCATGCACTGCCCCTTCTGCAGGCACCCCGACAGCCGTGTCGTCGACAGTCGTACGACCGACGACGGCACGTCGATCCGCAGGCGCCGCCAGTGCCCTGACTGCTCCCGTCGTTTCACGACCGTGGAGACGTGCTCGCTCATGGTGGTCAAGCGGTCCGGAGTCACCGAACCCTTCAGTCGCACCAAGGTCATCAACGGTGTGCGCAAGGCGTGCCAGGGACGGCCCGTCACCGAGGACGCGCTCGCCCAGCTCGGCCAGCGGGTCGAGGAGGCGGTGCGGGCCACCGGAAGCGCCGAGCTGACCACCCACGACGTGGGGCTGGCCATTCTCGGCCCGTTGCAGGAGCTCGATCTCGTCGCCTATCTGCGATTCGCCTCCGTCTACCGGGCGTTCGACTCGCTCGAGGACTTCGAGGCGGCCATCACGGAACTGAGGCAAGAGACGGGACGCACCGACGCGGACGACGGCGACCGCGAGGACACGGGTGCGGGGAGCCAGGAAGACGACCGCGGGCCCGGAGGGACCACACAGGTCCCCGAGCCCGCAGGCGCCGCCGACTGACCGGCGGGCCGGACCCGGACGGCAGCTCCGGGCCCGGCCGGGCGGCGGCGATGTAAAGACCTGTTGCGGGCGATGTGAGTAGGTGCCCGCAGCACCAGACAGAACACCGTGCCACGGGAACAACGGGGCACTTCAGGGCGTTTTCGCCCGTACAGGGAGGCGGCATGACAGAGACGGCGAGCGGTCCGGCACGGAGTTCCCGCGCCAAGGGCACCAAGGCGAACAAGGGTCTGCGTATCGAGCGCATCCACACCACCCCTGGGGTCCACCCCTATGACGAGGTGGCGTGGGAGAGCCGTGACGTCGTCATGACCAACTGGCGCGACGGCTCGGTCAACTTCGAGCAGCGCGGCGTCGAGTTCCCCGACTTCTGGTCGGTGAACGCGGTCAACATCGTCACCAGCAAGTACTTCCGCGGTGCCGTCGGCACCCCGCAGCGCGAGACCGGCCTCAAGCAGCTGATCGACCGCATCGTGAAGACGTACCGGAAGGCTGGCGAGGACCACAAGTACTTCGCCTCTCCCGCCGATGCCGAGATCTTCGAGCACGAGCTGGCGTACGCCCTCCTGCACCAGATCTTCAGCTTCAACAGCCCTGTCTGGTTCAACGTCGGCACCAAGCAGCCCCAGCAGGTCTCCGCCTGCTTCATCCTGGCCGTCGACGACTCCATGGAGTCGATCCTCGACTGGTACAAGGAAGAGGGCATGATCTTCAAGGGCGGCTCCGGCGCCGGCCTGAACCTCTCCCGGATCCGCTCCTCCAAGGAACTGCTGTCCTCCGGCGGCAACGCCTCCGGCCCGGTCTCCTTCATGCGCGGAGCCGACGCCTCCGCAGGAACGATCAAGTCCGGTGGCGCCACCCGCCGTGCCGCCAAGATGGTCGTCCTCGACGTGGACCACCCGGACATCGAGGACTTCATCGAGACCAAGGTCAAGGAAGAGGAGAAGATCCGCATCCTGCGGGACGCGGGCTTCGACATGGACCTGGGCGGCGACGACATCGCGTCCGTCCAGTACCAGAACGCCAACAACTCGGTCCGCGTGAACGACGAGTTCATGACCGCGGTCGAGCAGGGCGGCCAGTTCGGGCTGCGCGGCCGGATGACCGGCGAGGTCATCGAGGAGGTCGACGCCAAGGCGCTCTTCCGCAAGATCGCCGAGGCCGCGTGGGCCTGCGCCGACCCCGGCATCCAGTACGACGGCACCATCAACAACTGGCACACCTGCCCCGAGTCCGGCCGGATCACCGCGTCGAACCCGTGCAGCGAGTACATGCACCTGGACAACACGTCCTGCAACCTGGCCTCGCTGAACCTGATGAAGTTCCTCAAGGACGACGGCCAGGGCAACCAGTCCTTCGCGGCCGAGCGCTTCCAGAAGGTCGTCGAGCTGGTCATCACCGCGATGGACATCTCGATCTGCTTCGCCGACTTCCCGACCCAGAAGATCGGCGAGAACACGCGCGCGTTCCGCCAGCTCGGCATCGGCTACGCCAACCTCGGCGCCCTGCTGATGGCGACCGGCCACGCCTACGACTCCGACGGCGGCCGCGCCCTCGCCGGCTCCATCACCTCGCTGATGACCGGTACGGCGTACCGTCGCTCCGCCGAACTCGCCGCGGTCGTCGGCCCGTACGACGGCTACGCCCGCAACGCCGACGCCCACAAGCGCGTCATGAAGCAGCACTCGGACGCCAACGACAAGGCCGTCCGCATGGACGACCTGGACACCCCGGTGTGGGCGGCCGCCAGCGAGGCCTGGCAGGACGTGGTGCGCCTCGGTGAGAAGAACGGTTTCCGTAACTCCCAGGCGTCGGTGCTCGCCCCGACCGGCACCATCGGCCTCGCGATGTCCTGCGACACCACCGGTGTCGAGCCCGACCTCGCGCTGGTCAAGTTCAAGAAGCTGGTCGGCGGCGGCTCGATGCAGATCGTCAACGGCACCGTCCCGCAGGCCCTGCGCCGCCTGGGCTACCTGGAAGAGCAGATCGAGGCGATCGTCGCCCACATCGCCGACCACGGCAATGTGATCGACGCCCCGAGCCTCAAGCCCGAGCACTACGAGGTGTTCGACTGCGCCATGGGCGAGCGGTCCATCTCCGCGATGGGTCACGTCCGGATGATGGCCGCGATCCAGCCGTGGATTTCCGGCGCCATCTCCAAGACGGTCAACATGCCGGAGTCGGCGACCGTCGAGGAGGTCGAGGAGATCTACTTCGAGGCCTGGAAGCTGGGCGTCAAGGCGCTCGCGATCTACCGCGACAACTGCAAGGTCGGCCAGCCCCTCTCCGCCAAGAAGAAGGAGGAGGAGAAGGCCGAGGAGCCCGCGGCCGTCGAGGCCAAGGTCGAGAAGGTGGTCGAGTACCGCCCGGTCCGCAAGCGCCTCCCGAAGGGACGTCCCGGCATCACCACGTCCTTCACCGTCGGCGGTGCCGAGGGCTACATGACCGCCAACTCCTACCCGGACGACGGTCTGGGCGAGGTCTTCCTGAAGATGTCCAAGCAGGGCTCGACCCTCGCGGGCATGATGGACGCCTTCTCCATCGCGGTCTCCGTCGGCCTCCAGTACGGCGTCCCCCTGGAGACGTACGTCTCGAAGTTCACGAACATGCGCTTCGAGCCGGCCGGCATGACGGACGACCCGGACGTGCGGATGGCGCAGTCGATCGTCGACTACATCTTCCGCCGCCTGGCGCTCGACTTCCTGCCCTTCGAGACGCGCTCCGCGCTCGGCATCCACTCCGCCGACGAGCGTCAGCGTCACCTCGAGACGGGTTCGTACGAGCCGAACGAGGACGAGGTCGACGTCGAGGGCCTGGCCCAGTCGGCGCCGCGCGCCCAGGAGCTGAAGGCCGTCACCGCTCCGAAGAACGAAGTGGCGGCCCAGCCCGCCCCGCAGCAGGCCCACACCAGTGCCGAACTGGTGGAGATGCAGCTGGGCATCCAGGCCGACGCCCCGCTGTGCTTCTCCTGCGGTACGAAGATGCAGCGCGCCGGTTCGTGCTACATCTGCGAGGGCTGCGGCTCGACCAGCGGCTGCAGCTGACGCCGAGCGCCTGAGCCGATGACAGAGGGGCACCGCCTTCGGGCGGTGCCCCTCTTGTCTTCACAGGCCGCGGATGTCACGGCATGGTGCTCATGCCCCGCGAGCCGCACCCATCGTCCTGGTGAAGGCCACGGGGTCGCCCTCGAAGCCGCGCAGGCCGGAGTGGAAAGCCCAGGGGCCGGAGCCGTCCCGGACGAACTCCGCGACCGTCGCGGCCGTCGCCCCCAGGACGCCGCCGAAGTCATCCTCCGCGAGGACGGTGTACCCCTCGCGGATCCGCAGGCCGGGGTTGACCACGCTGACGAAGGTGCGCTCGGCCGGGCGCTGCTGGATGACGACACCGACCACCACGCGCGCGTACCGGTCGTCGAGCCGGTCGAGTTCCAGCGTCATGACCTCGTCGTAGCCGAAGCCCTGGCCGTCCTTGCTGTCCCGGTTGAGGTAGATGGTGCCGTCGGGGGAGCGGCTGTCGAAGTGCACCACATAGGCGGGATCGCCGTGCGGGTCGTCCGCCGGATACGTCGCCGCCACGAGATCCAGATCGGTGGACGGCTGCCCTGCCGGACTGGGATCCCACCTCATCGCGATCTCGATCTTGCTCAGTCCCTTGTTGAGCCCGTCCACCAGAGTCCCCTTCCCCGTACCGACCCACCTGTTCGCCCCAACTGCCGGGCGCTTACGACTGTTTGTCCATCCTGCCACGGGAGCGGGTGCGCGCGTGGGGGAGCGGTCCGGCCGAGAGTGACCGGCGCCACGCTCCGTGGCCTTACCATGGCGCGGTGCTGGTCAAGTGGATTCGCTGCACCGTGGTGGACCGCCGCGGTTTCGAGCGGGGGCAGCGGAAGTGGGCGGGGCTTCTGGGGGAGCCGGGGTTTCGCGGGCAGGGGGGTGGCTGGAGCCGGGGGCGGCCGGACGTGGCGCACATCTTCGCGTTCTGGGAGAGCCGCGCCTTCTACGACTCGTTCATGGCGCGGTCCCACGACCGGCTGGCGTCGGCCCAGTCGGGCACCTTCAAGGACGCCCAGGTCAGGCTCTTCGACTACCGCTTCGACGTGAAGACCGGCTTCGAACCGCGCTTCACGGACGCCGACCTGCTGCGGGTGGCGCTCTGCCGTGTCCATGAGGAGCGGGCCGAGCATTTCGTGCTGATGCAGGAGAAGGTCTGGAACCCGGCGATGGCCGGCTCTCCCGGCATGGTGCGCGGGCTGTTCGGCGAGGCGCCCGGGCACGAGTTCCTGGTGCTGTCGATGTGGCGCTCGGACGCCGAGCACGGCAAGTACCGCACCGAGCGCGTGGAGCGGCTCGCCCTGAGAGCCCAGACGGAGGCGGACGTGGCGGCGCTCACCGGGGACATCGTGGGCATGGAGTCGAGCTGGACCGTCTGACCCGTCTGACCCGTCTGACCCGTCCGGCCGGACGGCCTGATTCGGAATGGTTCGGTCGAATTGGTTCCGGTCGGTGACGGGCGTGACCTGTGTGACCTGTGGTGCAGGATCTGTGTGACCTACGCTGTATGGGTGGGGTATGAGTGCTGCGCAAGCGCTCACCCGATCTAGGGTCTTGGCATGGCACGACCACGGCGCATCGTCCTTGTCCGGCACGGCGAGTCAACGGGCAATGTTGATGACTCCGTGTACGAGCGTGTACCCGACCACGCCCTGTCGCTGACCGAAAAGGGCCGGCGACAGGCGGAGGCGACGGGCGAGCAGCTGCGTGAACGGTTCGGCGGTGAGCACGTCAGTGTGTACGTCTCCCCGTACCGCCGTACGCACGAGACGCTGCGCTCCTTCCACCTCGACCCCGACCTCATACGCGTACGCGAGGAGCCCCGGCTGCGCGAGCAGGACTGGGGCAACTGGCAGGACCGGGACGAGGTCCGTCTCCAGAAGGCCTATCGGGACGCGTACGGCCACTTCTTCTACCGTTTCGCCCAGGGCGAGTCCGGCGCCGATGTCTACGACCGGGTCGGCGGCTTCCTGGAGAGCCTGTTCCGCAGCTTCGAGGACCCCGACCATCCGCCGAACGTCCTCATCGTGACCCACGGTCTGGCCATGCGGCTGTTCTGCATGCGGTGGTTCCACTGGACGGTCTCGGAGTTCGAGTCGCTGTCGAACCCGGGGAACGGCGAGGTGCGGATGCTCGTTCTGGGAGAGGACGGCAAGTACACCCTCGACCGGCCGTTCGACCGCTGGCGAGATCCCGAACCCTACGGGATCACCGGATAGAGTGGCAGGGCGATGACCGCTGACTCCTCCCATGACGTGCGCCTGGACCGCGCCCTGGCCAGCCTGCGCGGACTGTCCGTCGGGGACGCCCTGGGTTCCCAGTACTTCGTGCCGGTGAACTACCCGCTGCTGAAGCGCCGCGAGGTGCCGTCCGGGCTGTGGCAGTGGACCGACGACACGGAGATGGCCGGTTCCGTCGTCGCCGTCCTGGCCGCCCACCACCGCGTCGACCAGGACGCCCTGGCCCGTTCCTTCGCCGAGCACCACGATTTCGACCGCGGCTACGGCCCCGCGGTCAACCGCCTGCTGCGACTCGTCCGGGAGGGCGGAGACTGGCGCGAACTCGCCGCCGCGCTCTTCAACGGACAGGGGTCCTGGGGCAACGGCGCCGCGATGCGGATCGCCCCGCTGGGCGCCTGGTACGCGGGTGACCCCGAGCAGGCGACCCACCAGGCGGAGATCTCGGCCTACACGACCCACCAGCACCGTGAGGCGGTCGTCGGAGCGATGGCCGTCGCCGCGGCCGCCTCGTTCGCGGCCGATCCCGGCGGGCCGCCCGGCGCCGAGGCACTCCTCGACGGGGTCATCGACCTGGTGCCGAAGAGCGCGGTGGGCGCGGGGCTGCGCCGGGCCCGGGACATGCTCGATTACGGCGACCCGGCCACGGTCGCGGCGGTACTGGGGTGCGGCCGGCGGACGACTGCCCATGACACCGTGCCCTTCGCCCTCTGGTCGGCGGCGAGAAGCCTCGGTGACTACGAGCAGGCGTTCTGGACGACCGCGCAGGTCGGCGGGGATGTCGACACCACCTGCGCCATCGTCGGCGGTGTGATCGCCGCGGGCAAGGCGGGGACACCGCCCGCCGAGTGGGTGGAGCGGACCGAACCGCTCCCGGGATGGGTGCCCGCGTCGGCCTAGCGGCAGCGGCTCTCGAGCCTCTTCGTGAACTCTCCGTACATCGCGGGAACTCTCCGTACACTGTGGGAACTCTCCGTAATCGCCCGCTCGTTGTCGTGACATCCGCTGTGCGAGCCGTCAGGGCGCGCAGGCATCGGAGTGGAGCGATGGGGGTGAACATGGGAGTCCTGCTCGCGGTTCTGATCCACTGGTGGGGCGCTTTCGCGCGCCGTCCGGGGAGCGAATCGGTCGCGAACCGGCCCGACAGCCGCCGCCAGGCAAGTGTCACGCCCGTCGGCGAGCCGTCGAAGCCGGCTCGTGGTGCTGTCGCGTCAGCCGAGTCCCGGCCCGGCCGAGCCGGCGAGTGCCTCCAGGTCGCTCTTCCGGACCCGGATCACCAGCCAGGCCGTGGCCAGGGCGAGGACGGCCATCGCCGCTGCCGGGATGAAGGCTGCCGAGATGCCCTGGGCCAGCACCTCGTGCCCCCATGGTGCGGGCAGTTGCTGCGTACGGGCGAACTCCGCCTTCTGCTCCGCGGAGCCCTCGGCCATGAACTGCGGAAGCTGCTTCTCCGCCTCGTCCCGGGTCGCCGTGCCGAAGACCGTCGTCAGGATGGCCAGGCCCAGCGATCCGCCCACCTGCTGCGTCGTGTTGAGCAGCCCGGACGCGGCGCCCGCCTCGTGCGGGGCGACACCGGAGACGGCGGTGAGCGTCAGTGTCACGAAGTTCAGCCCCATACCGAAGCCGAACACCAGCATCGGGCCGAGAACCCCGCTGACGTAGGAACTGTCGGAGCTGATGAGCGCCTGCCAGGCCAGTCCGATCATCGCGAGGGCCGAGCCGGCGAGCATGAAGGGCTTGGGGCCCAGCACCGGCAGGAACCGCTGCGACAGGCCCGCGCCGAGCGCGATCACGACCGTCACGGGCAGGAAGGCGAGCCCCGCCTGGATCGGGCTGTAGCCGAGCACGTTCTGCACGAACAGCACGATGTAGAAGAACATGCCGAACATCGCCGCGGCCAGGCTCAGCATGATCACGTACGTCCCGGAGCGGTTGCGGTCGGCGAACATCCGCAGTGGGGTGATCGGTTCCTTGGCCCGGGACTCGATGATCCCGAAGGCCAGCAGCAGGACCACCGCGGCGCCGAAGGACCCGATGGTGAGGCTGTCCCGCCATCCCTCGTCCGCCGCCCGGATGAAGCCGTAGACGAGGGACGCCATGCCCGTCGTCGAGGTCACCGCACCCGCGATGTCGAACCGGCCGGTGTGCCGGTCGGACTCGCTGATGTAGAGCGGTGTGAGCACGGCGATCAGCACGCCGATCGGCACGTTCACGAAGAGCACCCAGCGCCAGTCGAGCCACTCGGTGAGCATGCCGCCGGCGAGCAGGCCGATGGCGCCGCCGCCGGCCGACACCGCGGCGAAGACGCCGAAGGCCCGGTTGCGCTCAGGGCCCTCGGGGAACGTGGTGGTGATGAGGGCCAGCGAGGTGGGCGACGCGATGGCGCCCCCGACGCCTTGCAGTACCCGTGCGGCCAGCAACTGCCAGGGCTCCTGGGCGAGCCCGCCGAGCAGCGAGGCGAGGGTGAACAGCAGGATGCCGGTCATGAAGACCCGGCGGCGGCCGAGGATGTCACCGGCGCGGCCGCCGAGGAGCAGCAGACCGCCGAAGGTGAGTGTGTAGGAGCTGACGACCCAGGTGAGGTCGGTGGTGCTGAACTTGAGCGCGTCTTGAATGTGCGGGAGCGCGATGTTCACAATCGTCGCGTCGAGTACCACCATGAGTTGGCAGGCCGCGATGACGGCGAGTGCGATGCCGGGATGTCCCTCCCGGCGGGCCGCACCTGGCTTCTGGTCCTGGAGCAATGGAGAGGTTGTCACTATGGGTCCCCCACGAGTGCGTTAGTGAACGCTCGCGTTCACTGCCGCGTCAAAGGTAGTGAGTCCCCGACAGTGAACGCAAGCGTTCACTCGCGGCGTCGTCGTTCGGCATGTCCCCCTCTGTCGCCGTCCGGCACGCCCCCACATCCCCGAAATCCCCGCTTCTCTGTTCGTTGGAGAGAGTCAGATGGTTACCCCGAGCTGGGCGGATGCCCCCGCTCAGACAGCCGCCCGCCGCCGCGGCGCCGTGCTCGAGCGTGCGATCCTCGACGCCGCACTGGACCAACTCAGCACCGTCGGCTGGAGTGGCCTGACGATGGAGGGCGTCGCCGCCGGAGCCCAGACCGGCAAGGCCGCGGTCTACCGGCGCTGGCCGTCCAAGGAGGACCTTGTCGCCGACGCTCTGCGTACCGGTCTCCCCCATTTCGACGAGGCACCCGACGAGGGTGGGGTGCGGGAGGACCTCTTGGTGCTGTGTCTGCGAGCCCGGGACGCGATGTTCTCCCGTCCTGGTGTCGCGCTTCGCTCGGTGATTCACGAATGCGATACGACGCAGGCCGAGCGGTTTCATGGCGTGATCTTCGACGGTGTCGTGGAACCCACCATCAAGATGCTTCGAGAGGTCATCGAGCGGGGGATCCAGCGAGGAGAGGTGCGCTCCGACGCCGCGAACGGCTATGTCTTCGACGCCATCCCGGCCATGATGATGTACCGCTCCAAGATGTGCGGCTGCGAATGGCGGGATCATGAAATCGAGGAGATGATCGACCAGTTGATGGTTCCGCTGCTGCGGCCGAGTGGCTCCTGACAGGTGCTCGCGAGGGATGTGACGCCGCCGGGGTGGGCCAGGGTGTCGCGGGCGCTTCCGGGCGGCGTAACCTAGGGGCGCCATGCCGTACGAACCACCTACTCACACCGTCGAGCGCTCCCTTCGAGCCACGACCGGAGCGAAGATCGTTGCAGGTGTCGACGAGGTGGGGCGCGGCGCGTGGGCCGGCCCTGTCACCGTCTGCGCGGCGATCACCGGACTGCGCCGGCCGCCCGAGGGCCTCACGGACTCGAAGCTGCTCACCATCAAGCGGCGCACCCAACTCGCCGAGGCACTGCGGACATGGGTGACGTCGTACGCCCTGGGTCATGCCTCCCCGGAGGAGATAGACGAACTGGGGATGACGGCCGCGCTGCGGCTCGCGGCGGGGCGTGCGCTGGATGCCTTGCCGGTCCGCCCGGACGCGGTCATCCTCGATGGCAAGCACGACTATCTCGGTTCGCCCTGGCGCGTCCGTACGGTGATCAAGGGCGACCAGTCCTGCGTGGCGGTGGCCGCTGCATCGGTGATCGCCAAGGTTCAGCGCGACAAAATGATGGCCGAACTGGGTATCGACCATGCAGACTTCGGTTTTGCGGACAACGCCGGGTATCCATCCCCCGTGCACAAGGCCGCACTGGCGGAGCGGGGCCCCACCCCCTACCACCGGTTGTCATGGGCGTATCTTGATGCGCTGCCCCAGTGGCGGCACCTCAAGAAGGTCCGCAGCTGGGCGGACGGAAGTGTTCCGGAAATCGAGGGTCAGCTCGGCTTCGATTTCTGACGGTTTCGTTCGCACTCATGCGCCACCCGCCGACGCGGGCCGTACCAGTGTTTGATAAAAATCAACTCATGCCTCTCATTCCCGAGGAGCCTCAGATTCACGAGAGTGCCCAGGGTCCCCGCGCCACTCCGGCCAGCGGCCGCACCGCGCCGACCCCCCGTCCCGTACCCGGCCCCCGTCCCGCGGCTCCGTCGCGTCCCGGTCGTCCAGGCCCTCTCCGGCCCGCGCCGCCGGTGCAGCGTACGCCGCGTGACGCAGCCGCCAAGCCCGGTCCGTCCGGGCCCGCCGCCGGTGCCGCCGCTCCGGTCGGCCCGCAGATCCAGCTGATCCCGGCTTCCGCACAGGGCGCGCTCGACGCCGCCGAGGAGGCCGTGGATCTGCTCCTGGACTCCGGTCGCGCCCCGAGCGACGTCCTGGTGATCACGACCGGCGAACAGCACCCTTGGGCCATCCACGAGCTGTCCTTCGGTGAAACCTCCTACTGGGCTCAGCACGACGCCCGTGACGACGTCTTCTACACGGACGCCACCATCGCGGCCCGCGCCGCGTCGCGTCCGGTGGTCGTGGTCGCCGTCAACGGCGGGTCCGAGGCCGCAGCCGCGAGCGCGCTGTCCCTGGCCCACTCCCGGGCGAGCACCCTGCTGATCGTCTGCGGTGACCCGCAGCAGATCAACTCGGTGCTGGGCGCGGGGGTCTGAGCCGCTTCCTCGGCGTCCCGCCGGGCGCTGGGGAGGGCTTCAGGCGCCGCTACGGCGGCTCCGCGGGGTGGGCGGTTCGGCATGCCCGCAGGACTGGACGTCGTTGCTGCGTACGGGCTCTGCCCGGTTAGGAAACGCGTCCTGTGGCCGTGCGCGGGTCGGCACGCACGGGCTCGTCTGCCGTGCCTTGGGGGCACGGCACCGCGCCCGATCGAAATTGGCCGGCCAGAGAACTTCAGCGTGCTGCCGCCGCGCGGCGCAGGACTTCCGAGGCGGCGCCACCGGTGCGCGGCAGCGGTGGCGCCGCCTCGGAAGTGGCGAACGGCTCCGGTGCCGAGCCCGAGTGGGGGCGGCGTCCGCCGCGGCCTTCGCCGAGGACCTGCCAGCCGTCACGCGTCAGCGTGATGTACGCCCCGCAGCGCAACCCGTGCAGGGTGCACGCGTCGCGCAGGCCCCACATCCACGCGCCGTCCTCCTCCGTCCAACGCGCGTCGCCCTCACGGCAGTAGAGCAGCACCGCGGTCCGCACCGGCGTGCGGCGCCGCAGATCGTGCGGGATGACGCGGCGCAGCTGCGCGAGCAGCACGTTGCGGAACATCCAGCCGTCGGCCGGGGCCGGGCGGCGTACGAACGAGGCGCTCGCCCGCAGTCGCTCGTCCGGGTCGAGCACGGCGACGACAGCGGTCGCCGGCTGAGGGTGGTGCCGGGCATGCAGTCCGCTGACGACCTCACGGGGGTCGCGCAACAGTGGGATCCCGGCGGCGGCCCATTCCGCGGGTTCGAGCAAGCGGTTGGCGGAAGCGGCGGACGTCGACGCCGCTGCCGAGGCCGGAGCGAATCCGAAGGTCACGGTCCTCCCTTCGGCTACGCGCCCACACAGCGGGCGAGGTCGGATTCCTGGGAGCGCGCACCGCAGCGAAGCCCTACCGGATCGGCGGGCGCGCCGTGCGGGAGCGGACCTCAATTCTTCCTGTCGAACTTGAATGCGGCAACGAGCAATTGAGGCCGTCGACCGCTATCAGATGATGCGCGGCTAATATCCCTGCCCTGTGCGCCGCCGGGCCACCCATGGGGCGTTCGAGCACGACACGTTCGTACGTGACGGCGGAGTGCGGCGTCCAGAGGTGTGCGCGAATCGGCAGGTGGCGAGTGCCCTGTGCTCCGGGGCTGACACCTCGCCCCGGAGGGTCGGTCGTCAGCCCTGCAAGGCCAGTACGAGCGGCAACACCCCCTGCGCACCGGAGCGTCGGAGCATGCGGGCCGCCACCGCGAGGGTCCACCCGGTCTCCGTGTAGTCGTCCACGAGGAGGACCGGGCCCTGGGCTTCCGCCAGGGCGGAGGCGAGGGTGGGCGGCACGGTCAGAGCGCCGTCGAGTGCCTTCAGCCGCTGCGCGCTGTTGCTCCGGGAGCCCGGGTGCGCGTCGCCGGTGTACTCGATGGCACCCAGCAGCGGCAGTCGGCCGACTTCCGCGATGCGCGCTCCCAGGGAGTGGATCAACGCGGGGCGGGTGCGGGACGCCACCGTGACGACGCCGACCGGGCGCGGCTGGGCGTCCGACGTGCCGGAAGCCCAGCCGCCGGGGCCCTTGGCCCAGTCGGCCAGCACGCTCACCACCGCCTTCGCCACGTCGTCCGGAACGGGCCCGTCGGGGGCCTGGGGAGCGAGCAGGGGCCGCAGCCGGTTGCCCCAGCCGATGTCCGACAGCCGCCCCAAGGCGCGTCCCGACGCGGCCTGTTCGCCGGCCGGAATACGTCCCTTGAGGTCCACTCCGATCGCCGGCAGCCCCGTGGGCCACATGCGGCGGGGCTCCACCTCGACCCCCGCCCGGCCCAGGTCCACACGCGCGGCGTCGAGTGCCTCCTCGGACGTGTCGGCGACGAAGCGCGGGCCCGTGCAGTTGTCGCAGCGACCGCACGGCTTGGCGGCCTCGTCGTCGAGCTGGTGCTGCAGGTACTCCATGCGGCAGTCCGTCGTCGACGCGTAGGCGCGCATCGCCTGCTGCTCGGTCTCCCGCTGGCGCGCCACCCAGGCGTAGCGCTCTGCGTCGTACGTCCACGGCTGCCCGGTCGAGATCCAGCCGCCCTTGACCCGCCTGACCGCACCGTCCACGTCGAGGACCTTGAGCATGGTCTCCAGACGGGAGCGGCGCAGTTCCACCAGGGGCTCCAGAGCGGGCAGCGACAGGGGCTTCTCCGCGTGCGCGAGGAGATCGAGCGTGCGGCGCACCAGGTCTTCCGAGGGGAAGGCGAGCGACGCGAAGTACTTCCAGATCGCCTCGTCCTCCTTCCCTGGGAGCAAGAGCACCTCGGCGTGCTCCACACCGCGTCCCGCGCGGCCCACCTGCTGGTAGTAGGCGATGGGCGAGGAGGGCGAGCCGAGGTGCACCACGAAGCCCAGATCGGGCTTGTCGAAGCCCATGCCGAGTGCGGAGGTGGCGACCAGCGCCTTCACCTTGTTGGCGAGCAGGTCCTCTTCGGCCTGCTGACGATCGGCGTTCTCCGTCTTGCCCGTGTACGAGGAGACCGTGTGCCCGCGCTGCCGGAGGAAGGCGGTGACCTCCTCGGCGGCGGCCACGGTGAGCGTGTAGATGATCCCGGAGCCCGGCAGTTCGTCGAGGTGCTCGGCGAGCCAGGCCATCCGATGCGCGGCGTCCGGCAGCCGCAGCACGCTCAGGCTCAGGCTGTCGCGGTCCAGTGGGCCCCGCAGCACCAGGGCGTCCGAGCTGCCGCCGGTGCCCAGCTGTTCCGCGACGTCGGCCGTCACACGGGCGTTGGCGGTGGCCGTGGTCGCGAGCACCGGCACACCGGGCGGGAGGTCGGCGAGCATGGTGCGCAGCCGGCGGTAGTCCGGCCGGAAGTCGTGGCCCCAGTCGGAGATGCAGTGGGCCTCGTCCACCACCAGCAGCCCGGTGGCGGCCGCCAGCCGGGGCAGTACCTGGTCCCGGAAGTCCGGGTTGTTGAGCCGCTCGGGACTGACCAGCAGGACGTCCACCTCACCCGCGGCGATCTCGTCCTGAACGGCCTCCCACTCCTCGGTGTTCGAGGAGTTGATGGTCCGGGCGTGGATGCCGGCCCGGGCCGCCGCCTCGACCTGGTTCCGCATGAGGGCGAGCAGCGGGGAGACGATCACCGTCGGACCGCTGCCCCGCGCCCGCAGGAGCGAGGTCGCCACGAAATAGACCGCGGACTTGCCCCAGCCCGTGCGCTGGACGACCAGGGCACGTCGTCTGTCGGCGACCAGCGCCTCGATCGCCCGCCACTGGTCCTCGCGCAGCCGGGCCGCCCCCGAGGCGTCCCCGACGAGACGGGCGAGGACCGTGTCGGCCGCCGCCCGGAGATCCGCGTTGCTCGTGTGCTCCATGCGTTCCATGAAACAGGACGGCAGTGACAACGGGGGCGCTGCACCGGGAGGCGGGGGAGATGGGGCCCTTGTGGTGACGTGTCCCTGATCGGGGTTATCCACAGGGCAAACCGGAGCTGCGGATTCCGCGAGATCGTCTCCGCATGACGAACCACAGCGAAGCGACTGGATCCTCCGAGAACGGCGACATCACCGGGCCCGATGCACCGGGCAGGCACAAGAACGGTGGGCAGCGGAAACGGGAGCCGGACGCGGGCGGCGCAGCAGGACTGCACGTTCCCAGCCCCGCGCACGACAGCCACGGCGGCGAGCATCAGGTCACCCTGCGCACCCCGGCCGAACTGGCCGACGCCCTGCCCTATCTGCTCGGGTACCGCCCAGAGGACAGCATCGTCCTGGTCGCCCTGCACGACAAGGACGGACGCGGACGGTTCGGAGGGCGGGCCCGGCTCGGTATCCCCGCCAACGCGGACGACTGGCCGTCCGCGGCCGGACAACTGGCCCACGGCCTGGTGACGGGCAGCGAGCGCCGAGGGGCCAGGCCCGAGTCGATGGTCGCCTTCCTCTGCCAAGAGCCGCGCAAGGGCGAGTCAGGGCAGCAGGTCATGGAGCGGCTGAGGCCTCTGGCCCAGAGGCTGCGGGTCGAGTGCGGTTCCCGGGACGTGGTGGTGGTCGAGGCGCTGTGCATCTCGGAGGGCCGCTACTGGTCGTACTGCTGTGACAACGCGGCATGCTGCCCGTCCGAGGGAGCTCCCATGGGCCTGCCCGGCACCTCCGTGCTGGCCGCCGCGGCCACCTATGCGGGGATCCAGGTGCGCGGCACGCTACGGGAGCTACGGGCCAGGCTGCTGCCTTGGGAGAACGCCGCCGCCCTCGAACAGGAGGCCGCGCTCGACACCGCCAGCATGGCGCTGGTCCCGAGGCTCCTGGACGACGTGGGCCGCGCCTCCGTGGCCGACGAGACGCTGGAACTGGCGGGGAGGATCCTGGACCGCTTCGCCGAGGCCCGGCCGGTCTCCGGGATGCTCCTGGCGGACCTCCGCGACGACGAACTTCTCGGGCATGACGAGGCCGCACGGTTGATCCTCGGTCTCCAGGACCGCGCGACCCGCGACCGCGCGGCCGAGTGGATGGAGGGCGACGAAGCCGCACGCGCCCTTCGACTCTGGCGGACACTGGCCCGCCGCTGCGTCGGCCCCTACGGCGAACATGCCGCCGCGCCGCTCACTCTCGCCGGCTGGGTCGCATGGTCCACCGGCGACGAACTGGAGGCCCGGGAAGCCCTCGCCATGGCCCTGGGCGCGGATCCCGACTACCTCTTCGCCCGTCTCCTGCACCAGGCTTGCAACGAAGGCCTGGACCCGGAGTCGATCCGCACCTGCCTGCGAGCGGAGCGGGAAGGACGTGGGCGGGCCGTGGTCGACCACGCCATGATCCGTGCGCATGTTGCCGAGGCCGTCGGGCGAGAGACAGTCGTCGGGCGAGAGACAGCGGTGCCACAGCCCGATCCCGCACCCACGCCCGCGGCGTCGCCCTCACGCCGTCGCCGCCGCTCCCGTTCCGTCGGTGCTGCCGACACCGCCTCCAGCCCCGACACCGCCTCGGGCCGTACCCGTGCCGGCCGCGACACGAGCAGGCCGACCTCGCTCGGGCGTAAGCCGACGGGCACCACGCGCCCTGCCGGTGCCGCGGAAGCGGGCATGCGCCCCGATCGTGCGACTACGGGTCCCGCGCGGTCCGGCAGTGCGCGCACCTCACGGAAGGCAGCCATGCCCTGCCGGGACGCGGGTCAGGACGGCGTTCAGCCCGGCCACGGCACGGAGAGGGAGGAGTGACTCGGAAGGCGCCGGGGCGCGGGCGTGACTCGACGGACGTGCACGGCGTTCACCTGAGTGGCGGAACGCCCGCACGGGTGTGACGCCGCACCGCCCCTGCACCGTCGGAGCCCTCCGGCACCGGCGCCGAACCCCATCGAGGCGCACAGAGTTCAGAGGAAGCCTTCCCATGCATCAGCCGACTCCGCCCTCCTCCGCTGCCGGCGACCGCCGCTCCACAGAGGGGCTTCCACCGTCCTTCGTGTCTGGCCTCGGCCTTTCCGAGGGCGGCGTTCCGCGGCCGGGGGACCAGGATGCCCCTCCGCGACCAGTAGCCCGTGTCGACGGCTACGGGCCCACGTTCCCTGGAAGTGCCTCACACATCGCGCCGCCCACCGGCCCGGATTCTCGCTCCCCCTCGCCGCCGGGCCCGGGCCGTTCGTCGCCCCGATGGGCGGGCCAGAGCCGTCGCCCCGGATCCGCGTCGGGGTACGGCTCACCCGCACCACCCTCGGCTCAGGGCAGGGCACCGGCGACCCCGGGGCACGCGCCCCCGCCCCGGGGTGCCACGATCCCCGGCCTGCGCTGGTCCGCTGATCTACCGCCCGCCCACACCGCGATGATCTGTGTCGCCCTTCCCGGCCTGGCCATCTCTACGGAGGAAGGGCAGATGACCGGCCGGGGGCTGGAAGGGTTCTATCGCGGCGGCCGGCGCGTGCTCTCCCGGTGCGAGATCCGCGTGGGCGGACGGGCACCCCTCGCGGTGCAGGCCCGCATGGCCTCGGCCGACCGCGCCAGGTTCGTGGGCACGCTCCGCATGTCCCCGCAGGCCGGTCCGGACCCGGACGTCGTCGTGGAACGCAACCGCTTCGCGGACGGCACGGAGCGGATCACCCTGCACAGCGCGGCTCCCCGCCCGATGCGCCTGCCGGTCGAGGTGGTCCTGGGCACGGACCTGGCCGACCTCGGTTCGATCGCCTCCGGCACCGCGGGACCCGAACTCCCCGCCAGCGTGCACGGCTCCGGCCTGCGCTGGTCCTGCCCCACCGGCACCGCGTCCGTGACGGCCGAGCCGCCTCCCTCGGACGCTCTGGCCTCGGCCGGGTTGCTGCGCTGGGAGCTCGACCTGCCGCCGGGCGGGAGCAGAAGTGTGGAACTGCGGGTGCGGCCGGACGGTGCGGGGCCTCTCCGGGCCGTGGGCCGCGCCGCGACCAGCCCCCTGGCCGCGGCGTGCGCTGAAGGCGACGACCCCAGAGTCTCCGCCCTCCTGCGGACGAGCATCGAGGACCTCCAGGCCCTCTTGCTGCGTGACTCCGCGAACCCCGCCGACACCCATCTCGCGGCCGGGGCACCTTGGCGCTGCGGTCTGGCGCCCGCCGATGCGCTCGTCGCTGCCCGGATGGCCCTGCCGCTCGGTACCGGGCTGGCAGCGGGGACGCTGCGGATCCTCGCCCGGACCCAACTCACCGGCCCGGGAGCGCAGTCCGGGATGATCCCCGGCCCGAGACGGGACGCCGGGCCGTACCTTCCGCCGCAGTGCACCGGTACGGAGGCAACGCTGCTCTTCCCCGCACTGCTCGCCGAGGCCCGACGGTGGGGTCTCGGCGAGCAGGAGACGGAGGAACTGCTGCCCGCCGCCGAGCGCTGCCTGACCTGGCTGCGGACCACCGTGGGCGACGACGCGTACCTGCGCGACCCACACCCTGGCGGACCCATCCGCTGCGAGACACAGGCCCACGCCCACCGTGCCGCACTGCTCGGTGCCGATCTGCTCGACGCCTGCGGCCGGTCCGGCGGAGCGGCACTCCGGGAGTGGGCGCAGGCTTTACGGCCCGCGTTCCGGGAGGACTTCTGGCTCGACGACCGCGGGGGCGGCCGGCCCGCGGCAGCCCGTACCCCGGATGGCAGACCCGTACCTCACCTGGGCGCGGCCGCAGTCCATCTCCTCGACACCGGCCTGCTGGGCGGGGGCGTGATGGCACCCGGTCTGCTCGACAAGGTCCAGACGGAGAAGCTTGCCCGGCTGCTCGGCAGCCCCGTCATGGACTCGGGCTGGGGCCTGCGTGGACTGGGCGCGAAGGAACCGGGATTCAATCCGTTCGGCCACCGCGCCGGGGCCGTACGCATCCAGGAGACCGCAGTCGCCGTCGCAGGTCTGGCCGCCGCAGGCTACGAGAAGGAGGCGAGCTCGCTGCTGCGCGGCGTACTCGAGGCCGCCGAGACCTTCACCCATCGCCTGCCCGAGATGTATGCGGGGGAGCAGCGTACGGAGGGAAGCGCTCCGCTCCCGCACCCGGCGGCCTGCCGCCCCGCGGCCACCCCGGCGGCGGCCGGAGTCCTCCTCCTCACCACGCTCGCCGGCATCCGCCCCGACGCCCCGGCCGGGACTGTCACCCTGCGCCCCGTGCGCAGCGCACCCCTGGGCGAGGTCGGCTTCACGGGCCTGCGCGTGGTGGGCGCCCCGTTCTCCGTACGGGTCAGCCGGCTCGGCCTCGCCATGGTCGAGGAGGCGGCCGACGGACTGCAGCTGGGGGCTTGACCTGGCACGAGAGATCACCGCCGGATCAACGGGAATCGACAGTGAAGCTCATAACCGACCGAAGTGGATCAGTAGTGGATGAGGAGTGGATCAGTAAGCGAAGCGAGCCGCGAAGGGAGTGTTTATCGTCAGGCAGACGACTATGATCGCCGCATGCCCTACGACCCGTCAGCGTTTCCGCCCTTCGCCGTCACCGTGGACCTGGTCGTACTGACCGTGCGTCGCCATGCCCTGTGCGCGCTGGCGGTACGGAGGGGCGAACCACCCTTCCAGGGGCGTTGGGCGCTCCCCGGCGGTTTTGTGCGGGCGGACGAGGATCTGGCACAGGCCGCGGCGCGCGAGCTGGCCGAGGAGACGGGGTTGCGCGTCCACGACCCGGCCGTCCCCGCACAGGACAACGGCGCACATCTGGAGCAGCTCGCCACCTACGGCGACCCCAAGCGGGACCCCAGGATGCGGGTCGTCAGTGTCGCCCACCTCGCCCTCGCTCCCGACCTGCCCGCGCCCAGGGCGGGCGGCGATGCCAGCAACGCGCGCTGGGCTCCGGTCGAGGAGTTGCTGCAGCAGGGCGGTTACGGGCGTGACGCCGAGCCGGTCGCCCCGCTCGCCTTCGACCACGCGCAGATTCTGGCGGACGGAGTGGAGCGGGCCCGCTCCAAGATCGAGTACTCGTCGCTGGCCACAGCCTTCTGCCCGCCCGAGTTCACGGTCGGAGAGCTGCGTCGTGTCTACGAGGCGGTGTGGGGAGTGGCGCTCGACCCGCGCAACTTCCACCGCAAGGTCACGGGCACCCCGGGCTTCCTGGTCCCCACCGGCGGGACGACCACCCGCCAGGGAGGCCGCCCGGCACAGCTCTTCCGGGCAGGTGGTGCGACGCTGCTCAACCCTCCGATGCTGCGCCCCGAGGTGTGACGCCGGGCCTGGAACGCGACCTGTCCGCAGCCCGGACAAGGGTGATTGCCCTACCCGAGACGGCCTTGCGCTGCCCGAAAAAACGGACATAACGCGCTATCTTGCTGTGAGTGATCCAGGCCTTCGGACTGACCAGCAACCCTCGCAAAGAGCTTCCGCCCGCGGCCGACGATGTCTCCTTCGAGGCGCGAGCGGGCCGCGTCACCGCGCTGCTCGGAGCACCGGGCGCCGGAAAGACGACAGTCCTCAGGCTCATGCTCGAGCTCCAACAGGGTCGTGGCATCACCTACTTCCGGGGCCGCCCCCTGCACCGCATCGCCCATCCCTCACGCGAGGTCGGCGTGCTCCTGGGCGACGTGCCGGGGCACCCGGCCCGCACGGTCCGTGGCCATCTCCGCATGCTGTGTGCCGCCGCGGGGGTTCCGGTCCGGCGTGCGGACGAAGTCCTTGAGGCGGTCGGGCTTGTGAGCCTGCGCGACGAACGCCTCGGCGCCCTCTCGCGCGGCATGGACCGCCGCCTCGGCCTGGCCTGCGTCCTGCTGGCCGACCCGCACACCCTCGTCCTCGACGACCCGGCCGACGGGCTCTCGGTCCGCGAGGGCAACTGGCTGCACGGCATGCTTCGGGCGCACGCCGGCCACGGCGGCACGGTCCTGTTCACCACGGCCGACCCCAAGGAGGCCGCGCGCACCGCCGACCGCGTCGTCACGCTGGAGCAGGGCAGGCTCGTGGCCGACCAGGAGGCCACGGAGTTCTCGCGCACCCGCCTGCGTCCCCGAGTAGCCGTACGCAGCCCGCACGCGGCCCGTCTGGCCGCTCTCCTGGCCAAGCAGGCCCGCACCACGCAGCGCTCCGTCGAAGTCGTACGAGAGGGCAACAACCGCCTCTCCGTGTACGGCAGTACCTGCGCGGACGTCGGGGAGACCGCGTTCCACCACGGCATCGTCGTCCACCAACTCGCCGACGAGATCGGAGATATGGGCCCTGGTGCGGGAGTTGCGCAGCCGGAGCCGCACAGCGAGCGTGGTGGGGCCCGGCCCGAATCGGAGCAACCGGCGGAGGAGCGGCAGCGGGCCGACACGGCGGGCACCACCGCCGTCGGGCCGGATCACGACAGCGCCGGGCCGGATCACGACAGCGCCGGGCCGGATAACGGCAGCGCCGAGCAAGACCACGACAGTGTCGAGCCGGAGGGAGCCAGCTCCGAGTCGGAGCAAGTCCCTGCCCGGCCGAGGCACGTCGCCAACGCCCTCTGGACAACCGCCGAGCCCCGGGCCGTTGAGCCGGAGCCCTCCCTCGACGCGTCGACGGGGACCACACCAAGCCCAGTGGCCACCGCCCCTGAGCCGCGCCCCACCATCGAGCTGAAGCCTGCTGCCGGCCCACCGGGACCAGCCACCGACAAGCTGCTGCCCGCCGCCGATCACGCGCGGCCCGCCGTCGCCCCTCACGAGCGTCTGGACGCGCCCCCGGTCGGCCGCTCGGGCAATGCCGTCATCCCCCCTCAGGAGGAGACGACGACACCATCCCGTGAGCTGCGCCCTACCCTCGAACCGCGGCCGACCGCTGACCCACCGGAACCAGCTGCCGACGAGCCGCTGCCCGCCTCCGACCAAGCGCAGCCCGTCGCCGAGCCTCGTGAGCGTCCGGACGCGCCCGCGGTCGGCCACCCGGGCAATGCCATCGTCCCTGCTCAGGAGGAGACGACCACACTCTCCCCCCGCCCTGCGCCGCACGCCGTCAAAGCCCGTGGCATGGCTCGCGGCATCGACACACTGCCCCCTCTGCCGCCTCCCATCTCCGTCCGTCCCGCCCCCAGTCCGCTCCGCCCCCTCCGCTACGAGATCCGCCGTGCCGCCGGGATCGGCACCGGCTTTCTCACCGGGGCCGTTGTGCTCGCCGTGTCCGCTGTGACCGCCGTCGTACTCGCCCGCATCGGGCACACCCCGCAGCCGCGCCTGCTGGCCGCCTGGCCACGGGAGCTGCCCCTGCCGCCGGCGGCGCTCGGCGCGGGACTGCTCGGCGCGCTGGCCTTCGGCGACGAGTTCCGTCACCCTGCCCTGGCCGCGGACCGCGGCACCGTGCCCCGCCGGCTGGGGCTGCTGGCCGCCAAACTGCTCGTCGCCTCGGCCACCGCGCTGGCGCTGGCCGTCCTCACCGTCGGCTGCGACGCCGAGGTGCTCTATCTCGTCTACGGACGGGAGCTCGCGCAGGTTCCATCCGACTGGCTGCCGCTGAGTGCGAGTTGGATCGGCCTCGTCATCGGCTGTGCCTGGGCCGGCGTACTGGCCGCAGGGGTCTTCCGGTCCACCACGGCCGGCCTCGCCGCGGTGGCCGCCGTGCCCCTACTCGTCGTACCTGTCGTGCACAAGGTCCTCGACGGACCGTCCGTTCGAACCGCGGCCGGGCTGCCCATGCGGCTCCGAGAGGTCCTCGTACCGCGGTGGCCCTTCGGGGGAGAGCGCTACCTGGAGGCCGCGCTCGGAGTGCTGTCCCAACCTGTCGGCGGCGCAATGACGTTGTCGCTGGCCGCGCTGCTCTGCGCGTACCTGCTCACCACACTGCGGAGCAGATTCCGGTGACGACTGTCCGTAACCCCCCGTCCAGCCATGCGCACAACTCCCCGCAGAACGCCCATTTCTTTCCGATAAGGCGTCAATTGCGACGGGGTGAGCGATCACCCTTTCGTGTGCTTTTCACCAAAGACCTCAAGGGAGTTGGAGACGGCGCCGACAAAGGATGCGTGAGTACCCTTGCGCACACCATGATGACCGCCGCCCGCTCCACTGACTCCGGCCTCGCGAGCCCGGGCGAACTCGACCGCTACCCGTACGCCGAGGCGCCCGCCGTCGACCGCGTCGGGGTCTCTGCCTGGGACGGCGCGGACCCCGAGCTGGGCCGTGTGGGCCGACGCGCCGCGGGCAGCCGCGGGCGCGGGCTGCACGGCCAACTCGTACAGCAGCTGGGTCAGATGATCGTCTCCGGCGACCTGGGCGCCGACCGCCCGCTGGTGCCCGAGGAGATCGGCCAGCGCTTCGAGGTCTCCCGCACCGTCGTCCGCGAGTCGCTCCGCGTCCTGGAGGCCAAGGGCCTGGTGAGCGCCCGCCCGAACGTCGGCACGCGCGTGCGCCCGGTCAGTGACTGGAACCTCCTCGACCCGGACATCATCGAGTGGCGGGCCTTCGGGCCGCAGCGCGACGACCAGCGCCGCGAGCTGAGCGAGCTGCGCTGGACGATCGAGCCGCTCGCCGCCCGCCTCGCCGCCGGCCATGGGCGCGAGGACGTCCAGCAGCGGCTGGTCGACATGGTCGAGATCATGGGGCACGCGATGGCGCAGGGCGATGCGCTCACGTTCTCCCGCGCCGACTCCGAGTTCCACTCGCTGCTCATCCAGGTCGCGGGCAACCGCATGCTGGAGCACCTCTCGGGGATCGTGTCCGCGGCCCTCCAGGTCTCTGGCGGTCCGGTCACGGGCTGTGACCGGCCGAACGAGGCGTCGCTGGCGCACCACGGCCGCATCTGTGAGGCCCTCGCCGCCGGTGACGGAGTCGCGGCCGAGACGGCGATGCGCCAACTCCTCATGGTCCACCCCGAGGTGGAACGGGTAGTGCCTGCCCCTCGCGAGCACTGACCGCGTTCCGCGGGCGGTGCGGCCGGGTGTGCCACCCCCCTCCTGTGGCAGCGCCCGATCGATGAACCGCCTCCCGTCGGACCCCGCGGGATCCTTCGGGATCCCGCGGGGTCCGACGGCGCGAAGGGGGCCGCCCATCCGTCGCAGCGGTAAAGTCACGTCCAGGAGTGACAGCCTCTATCCGTATCTGACCGTTTTTATTCGCTTACGGGGTGTGACTCGGGCCACGCGGATTGGGCGTAACGCTCGCGGGAAGAACGCGATGACCTAAGAGGTGACAGCCGCGGAGGGAATACGGACGCCGTTCACGGCGCTGTGCATCTTCCCGGCCCCCGCCCGCGCCGTCGGCCCATCCCCAAGCCGGTGGTCGGCTCCTGTCCACTGTGGACGGGGCCGGAAGCCGTTTTCCAACGTTCCGAGAGGTTGTTCGTGTCGGCCAGCACATCCCGTACGCTCCCGCCGGAGATCGCCGATTCCGTCTCTGTCATGGCGCTCATCGAGCGGGGAAAGGCTGAGGGGCAGATCGCCGGCGATGACGTGCGTCGGGCCTTCGAAGCTGACCAGATTCCGGCCACTCAGTGGAAGAACGTACTGCGCAGCCTCAACCAGATCCTCGAGGAAGAGGGTGTGACGCTGATGGTCAGTGCCGCAGAGCCCAAGCGCACCCGAAAGAGCGTCGCAGCGAAGAGTCCCGCCAAGCGCACCGCCACCAAGACGGTCGCGGCCAAGGCGGTGACCACCAGGAAGGCCACCGCCACCGCCACGCCGGCGGCGCCCGCCGCCGAGCCCGCCGTCGAGGAAGAGGCGCCCGCCAAGAAGGCAGCCGCCAAGAAGACGACCGCCAAGAAGGCGGCCGCGAAGAAGACCGTCGCCAAGAAGACGGCGGCCAAGAAGACCAGCGCCAAGAAGGACGACGCCGAACTCCTCGAAGAGGAGGTGCTCGAGGAAGCAGCCCCCGGCAAGCCCGGCGAGGAGCCCGAGGGCACGCCGGAGAACGCGGGCTTCGTGCTGTCCGACGAGGACGAGGACGACGCGCCCGCCCAGCAGGTCGCCGCCGCCGGCGCCACCGCCGACCCGGTCAAGGACTACCTCAAGCAGATCGGCAAGGTCCCGCTGCTCAACGCCGAGCAGGAGGTCGAGCTCGCCAAGCGCATCGAGGCCGGTCTGTTCGCCGAGGACAAGCTGGCCAACGCCGACAAGCTCGCCCCGAAGCTCAAGCGCGAGCTGGAGATCATCGCCGAGGACGGCCGCCGCGCCAAGAACCACCTCCTGGAGGCCAACCTCCGTCTGGTGGTCTCCCTGGCCAAGCGCTACACCGGCCGCGGCATGCTCTTCCTGGACCTCATCCAGGAGGGCAACCTCGGTCTCATCCGCGCGGTCGAGAAGTTCGACTACACCAAGGGCTACAAGTTCTCCACGTACGCCACCTGGTGGATCCGTCAGGCGATCACCCGCGCCATGGCCGACCAGGCCCGCACCATCCGTATCCCGGTGCACATGGTCGAGGTCATCAACAAGCTCGCGCGCGTCCAGCGCCAGATGCTCCAGGACCTGGGCCGCGAGCCCACCCCGGAGGAGCTGGCCAAGGAACTCGACATGACCCCGGAGAAGGTCATCGAGGTCCAGAAGTACGGTCGCGAGCCCATCTCGCTGCACACCCCGCTGGGCGAGGACGGCGACAGCGAGTTCGGTGACCTCATCGAGGACTCCGAGGCGGTCGTCCCGGCCGACGCGGTCAGCTTCACCCTTCTCCAGGAGCAGCTGCACTCCGTCCTGGACACCCTGTCCGAGCGCGAGGCGGGCGTCGTCTCCATGCGCTTCGGTCTCACCGACGGTCAGCCGAAGACCCTCGACGAGATCGGCAAGGTCTACGGCGTCACGCGCGAGCGGATCCGTCAGATCGAGTCCAAGACCATGTCGAAGCTGCGCCACCCGTCCCGTTCGCAGGTGCTGCGCGACTACCTCGACTAGTCGCCGGTCGTACGACGCGGAAGGCCCGGTTCCCTGAGGGGACCGGGCCTTCGCTGTGCCGTGTCTCTCCGCGGGTGCGGCGCGGCGCCGGGTGAATCACTCTTGGTGTTCAGCGAACACCATGGAGTGAGGAGTGCGTATGCGTCGTCGCCTTGCCCGGGCCCTGGCCCGACCGCTGCTCCTGGCGGCCACGGCATCCGCCATATCAGTGGCCTCCAGCGCCCCTGTGGCCGCCGACAGCGTGGTCATAGGTGGTTACCCAGTCGATGTGTCCGAGAGTCCGTGGACGGTCGCCCTGTCCAGCCGTGACCGGTTCGGGGGTACGCGTGCGGGGCAGTTCTGTGGCGGCGTGGCGGTCGGTCGCAGCACGGTGCTCACGGCGGCCCACTGCCTGGACAAGGAGGTCCTGGGTGTAGCGCCCGAGCGGGTGCGGGACCTCAAGGTCATAGCGGGACGCACAGACCTGCTCTCGGACCGCAGCGGCCGGGAGGTCACCGTGCGGCGTTCCTGGGTGAACCCGGCGTACGACGGTGTCAGCAACTTCGGGGACTACGCCGTACTCACCCTGGCCGAACCTCTGCCCGCCGGCGCGGTCATCGGCATGGCGGCCGACGGTGATCCCGCGTACGCAGTGGGCGGGGTTGCGACGGTGTACGGGTGGGGCGACATCTCCGGCGCCGGCGAGTACCCGAACAGTCTGCGCGCCGCGCGGGTGCGTGTGCTCTCCGATGAGCGCTGCGAGGACGCCTATCCGGGCGGATCCGACGGCACGTACGAAGCGGAGAGCATGCTGTGCGCGGGGGAGCGGGAGGGAGGCCGGGACGCCTGCCAGGGCGACAGCGGGGGGCCGCTGGTGGCCAAGGGGCGGTTGATCGGGCTCGTGTCCTGGGGGATCGGCTGCGGGCGGGCCGGCAGCCCCGGGGTGTACATGCGTGTGTCCGAGGTCATGCGGACGCTCGGCTGGACACGGGCGTGAGAGGACTCGAAGGGCGTCCGGCGGAGCCTGGGCGGGCTTGTGGGGACGAGGACGGGCGGCTGCCTCTGCTCTCAGAGGCAGCCGCCCGTTCACCGGCCTGTGCCGGGCTGGCTCGTCGTCGGACGCGAGGTCTCAGCGCTCTTCTTCGGAGGCGGTCGCGGGAACGGTCGTGAGCCGCTCCGTCTCGTCCTGTATCTCAGCGGCGATCTTCTTGAGTTCCGGCTCGAACTTGCGGCCGTGGTGGGCGCAGAAGAGCAGTTCTCCGCCGCTGAGCAGCACGACGCGCAGGTACGCCTGGGCGCCGCAACGGTCGCAGCGATCAGCGGCCGTCAGGTGGCTCGCGGGGGTCAGAACAGTAGTCACGTCGCCTCTTCTCTAGCTCGACGAGCTGTCGTACCTGGGTCAACATCCAACCAGCCATAAAACGTTCCCGCTCGTGGCTTTTCCTCGAAAAAATCTTGCGAGGCGGCTGTCTGCTGCCGGTTGGCGGCGAATGTGCCGTATTGCGTGTCTATGTGTCTTACGGAGCTTCGCGTTGTATCGGTGGTCGGTCCTCCCGGCTGGGTTGCCGGTTGTTCATGAGGACGTGCCCGGAGCCTAAATGGTTCATGCCTGGAAGGGAACGTGATGTGTACTTCACTCCATCGAGGGATCGAACACGCATGCGAGCCTGGACTAGTCTGAGTCTCTGACGAGGGTGGCGTTACAACGGCTCTACCAGGCCTCGGTACCCTCTCACCGGTGACTGAAGCCGCGCCCTTACCCATGAGGGCCCCATCTGAAATTCAGCGAGGAGCGAACCGCGTGACCGCCGAAACGTCCGTGCCGTCCACAGCTCTGCTGGCAGGAGCAGACCGGGACGGTTCCAACTACACCGCGCGGCACCTGCTCGTCCTTGAGGGGCTCGAGGCCGTGCGCAAGCGCCCGGGCATGTATATCGGGTCGACCGACAGCCGCGGTCTCATGCACTGCCTCTGGGAGATCATCGACAACTCCGTCGACGAAGCCCTGGGCGGATACTGCGACCACATCGAGGTCATCCTCCAGGACGACGGGTCCGTCGACGTCCGGGACAACGGCCGGGGTATCCCGGTCGACGTCGAGCCCAAGACCGGCCTCTCCGGTGTCGAGGTCGTCATGACCAAGCTGCACGCCGGCGGCAAGTTCGGCGGCGGCTCGTACGCCGCCTCCGGCGGCCTGCACGGCGTCGGCGCCTCTGTGGTGAACGCCCTCTCGGCCCGCCTGGACATCGAGGTGGACCGCGGCGGGCACACCCACGCCATCAGCTTCCGGCGCGGCGTCCCGGGCGCTTTCGCCGGGAACGGCCCGGACGCCAAGTTCGAGGCCAAGGGCGGGCTGCGCAAGGCCAAGAAGATCCCGAAGAGCCGCACCGGCACGCGTGTGCGGTACTGGGCCGACCGCCAGATCTTCCTCAAGGACGCCAAGCTCGCCCTGGAGACGCTGCACCAGCGCGCCCGCCAGACCGCGTTCCTGGTGCCCGGCCTGACCATCGTCGTGCGCGACGAGCTCGGGCTCGGCGAGGGCGGCAGCAAGGGCGAGGAGTCCTTCCGCTTCGACGGCGGAATCAGCGAGTTCTGCGAGTACCTGGCGAACGACAAGCCGGTATGCGACGTCCTCCGCTTCTCCGGACAGGGCACCTTCAAGGAGACGGTCCCCGTCCTGGACGACCACGGCCAGATGACGCCCACCGAGGTCACCCGCGAACTCGGCGTCGACGTCGCGATGCGCTGGGGCACGGGCTACGACACGACACTCAAGTCGTTCGTGAACATCATCGCCACCCCCAAGGGCGGTACACACGTCGCCGGTTTCGAGCAGGCCGTCGCCAAGACGATGAACGAGGTGCTGCGCACCAAGAAGCTCCTGCGCGTCGCCGAGGACGACATCGTCAAGGACGACGCTCTGGAAGGCCTCACCGCGGTCGTCACCGTGCGCCTCGCCGAGCCCCAGTTCGAGGGCCAGACCAAGGAGGTGCTCGGCACCTCGGCGGCCCGCCGGATCGTGAACAACGTGGTCACCAAGGAACTCAAGGCGTTCCTGACCTCCACGAAGCGTGACGCTGCACAGCAGGCTCGTGTCGTGCTGGAGAAGGCCGTCGCCGCGGCCCGTACGCGCATCGCCGCCCGGCAGCACAAGGACGCGCAGCGCCGCAAGACGGCCCTAGAGTCCTCCTCGCTGCCGGCCAAGCTCGCCGACTGCCGCAGCGACGACGTCGACCGCAGCGAACTGTTCATCGTCGAGGGCGACTCCGCGCTCGGTACGGCGAAGCTGGCCCGGAACTCCGAGTTCCAGGCGCTGCTGCCGATCCGGGGCAAGATCCTCAACGTCCAGAAGTCATCCGTGACGGACATGCTGAAGAACGCCGAATGCGGCGCGATCATCCAGGTCATAGGAGCCGGATCGGGCCGGACCTTCGACATCGACACGGCTCGCTACGGCAAGATCATCATGATGACCGACGCCGACGTCGACGGCTCGCACATCCGCACCCTGCTTCTGACCCTGTTCCACCGCTACATGCGGCCCATGGTCGAGGCCGGCCGGGTCTTCGCGGCGGTTCCGCCGCTGCACCGCATCGAGATCGTCCAGCCGAAGAAGGGCCAGGACAAGTACGTCTACACGTACTCGGACCGGGAACTGCGCGACAAGCTCATGGAGTTCCAGAGCAAGGGCATCCGCTACAAGGACTCGATCCAGCGCTACAAGGGTCTCGGCGAGATGGACGCCGACCAGCTGGCCGAGACGACCATGGACCCGCGACACCGCACTCTGCGCCGGATCAACCTCTCCGACCTGGAGGCGGCCGAGCAGGTCTTCGACCTGCTGATGGGCAACGACGTCGCGCCGCGCAAGGAGTTCATCTCCAACTCGGCGGCGACGCTGGACCGGTCGCGGATCGACGCGTAGCCGCCGCGCCGGGCTGTAGCCACCGCGCCGGGCTGTAGCCGCCGCCCGGGCCGTAGCTGCCGCCCCGGGCCGTAGCTGCCGTGGGCGGCGGGATGCCGGGCCCGGCCGGGGGGCGGGGTCCGGCGGGGACCCCCCGGCCACAGCGCCTGGGCGCCCCCCGGGGGGGGGGGCGTACGCGG
>NZ_JBHURZ010000010.1:61824-261834 GCF_042673825.1 Streptomyces sp. NPDC057002 | reverse complement strand
GTTGTGGTTCCGCGCCAGCCGTGGGGGCCGGGGCCGCCGTGATGCGGGGTGGCGCCGTGCGGAGCGCCCCAGGAGGGGGCCGGCGGGGCGGGGCCGGGCGGCCGCGGGGCACGGCAGGGGCGGCGGTGACCGGCGTGAACCGCTCGTCGACATCGCTGTGCCGCCCGCGTTCGGGTGCGTCATCAGCGGTGCCCGCATGAGGCGTCCGGACTCGATACCGGCCTTGCCCGAGGTGTCTCTCCACCCGTGGGTGGAGAGGTGCCCGGGCTGGGGTCCACCCGTGATCCACCCTGGCTCCGATCCTGTGACCTGGCGATTTCCGTAGCGTCGAAGGCGTCGGCGGCACCCGCTGCCGGCACGTCCCTTGTTGCTCACGGAGGTTGTGATGTCCGGGCTCGTCGACGAGTTGGTTCTCGTGGCCGTTGCTGTGGTGGTGATCACCCGTCAGTTCCGCGCGAGCCGGATCGACGGCGGGCGCCGCTGGTGGCTTTTGCCCGCGATCCTGGCCGTCGTCGCGCTGCGCGAGCCCGGCATACTCGATCCGGGTCACCACTCGGCCTCGGTGCTCCTGCTCGGCGCCGAACTGCTCGTCGGCCTGGCCACCGGAGCCGGCTGGGCCTGGACCACCCGCATATGGGTGGAGCGGGACGGCACCGTGTGGAGCAAAAGCAGCATGGCGAGCGCCGCCGTCTGGGTAATCGGCATCGGACTGCGCGTCGGCCTCTTCGCGCTCGGGGCCGCCGCCGGCGTTCACCAGGACAGCTCGGCCCTGCTGTTGGGACTCGCCGGCACCCTTCTCGTCCGAGCCGGAATCCTGGCCTGGCGCGGTCAGTCGCCGCGCCCTGCCGTGAACATGAGCGGGGCGTACCGTGAAAGCACGGCCCGACCTGCGTGGAAGGAGCGTGTGTGAAGGAGAACGCCTGGACGCGCTGGCCTTCCCGGGAGGCGCTCAGCCGCGAGGGAATCTCACGCTCCCGCTGCATGCTGGCCTGGACGGTGCGGGCCCTGGTCCTCGGCCTGTTGCTGTGGGGTGCCTTCTCCGACGGTCATGCGGGAGGCCGGAGGGCGGCTGCCGGTGCCGGCGGAGTGCTGCTGGCGGCCCTGCTCGCCTGGGCGTTCTTCCGGACCACACTCCAGCATCGCCTGTGGCCGTCGCTGGCTTCGCTCGCGCTGCTCCAGGGCCTTGCCGTCGCGGCCCATATGTCGGGGTTCGAGGTGGCGGCCCTGGTCATGTGGTGCGGGTGCGCCGTCTCGGCGCTGGAACGGCTTCCCTCGGCAGTCGCCCTCACCGCAGCCGGCGTGGCGCTCGGTTCGTACGGTGCCGTCAACAACGACGGCATACTGACGTCCGTGGTCACCGGAGTCGGCATCGCCCTCGCGGGATACACGCTGCGTCTCGACGCCGAGGCCCGTGGCAGTGCCCAGCGGCTGCTCGCCCAGGAGCGGGCCGCACGCGTGGCCGAGGCGGAGACGGCGGCGCTCGCGGAGCGGGCCCGCATAGCGCGGGAGATCCACGACGTGCTGGCGCACAGCCTCTCTGCCCAGCTCGTGCACCTGGAGGCCGCCCGGCTGCTGATCGAGCGCGGAGGGGAACGGGAGCAGGTGCTAGAACGAGTGGTGGCGGCACGCGAGATGGCGCGCGGCGGACTCTCCGAGACCCGGCATGCGCTCTCGGCCCTGCGTGGAGAGCTGACCCCGCTGGAGGACTTCCTGAATCAGCTGGTGGGTTCGGCCGACGGCGCCGAGATCACCATCACGGGTGAACGCAGGGCCCTGCCGGCCGAGGCCTCGCAGACCGTGCGCAGAGCCGCCCAGGAGGCCCTGACGAACGTCTGCAAGCACGCTCGGGGCGCCAAGGTGCGCCTGCGGCTCGATTACCGTCCGCACGAAGTGACCCTCGACGTGCGGGACTCGGGCGGCTCGCCGGGCGAGCTGACCCGGACGGGCGCCGGGTACGGTCTGCTGGGCATGCGGGAGCGTGCCGAGCTGCTGGGCGGTTCGCTCGAGGCCGGGCCGGGCGAAGAGGGGTTCGTCGTGACGTTGAAGGTGCCGGTATGACGCAGGAGGCCGAGCGAAAGCCCGCTCGGGTGGTGGTCGTGGACGACCAGACCGTGGTGCGCGAGGGCATCGTGATGCTGCTCGGTCTGCTGCCCGGGATCGAGGTGGTCGGCGCCGCCGGAGACGGTGAGGAGGCGGTGAGGCTCGTCGCGGAACTGGCCCCGGACGTGGTGCTGATGGACCTGCGCATGCCCCGCTGCGACGGAGTGGAGGCGACCCGCCGCATCCGCGCGCAGCACCCCGGGACACAGGTTGTGGTGCTCACGACGTACGCGGACGACGAGTCCCTGTTCCCGGCCCTGGCCGCCGGGGCGCGCGGCTATCTCACGAAGGACGCGGGCGGAGACGAGATCGTGCGGGCCGTGCACAGTGTGCTGTCCGGGGAGGCGGGGCTCTCGCCGAGCATCCAGAGACGGCTGCTGGAACGCCTGGCGGAGCCGAGGCCGGCGGCGCCTGCTGAGGCGCCGGACGGGCTCACCGTGCGGGAGACGGAGGTGCTGCTCCTCATCGCCGACGGGCTCAGCAACCACGAGATCGGCCGCAGACTCCATGTCTCCACCGCGACCGTGAAGACCCACATCAACAACCTCTTCGCCAAGGCGGGGATCAAGGACCGTGCCCAGGCGGTGCGTTACGCCTATGGAAAGGGTCTCGTGCGGCCACCAGCGGGTTGAGTCACCTGAAGGGGTGAAGCGGAAAGGGAAGGGAAGTCGGGGATCTTCCCGTTCTGTCCATCCTTGGGTATGCAGCCAAGCAAGGGCCGTCCCCGCGGAAGCGGGGCCGGTGAGGAAAGTTGGGTCGAGCCTCTCGACGCTCAGGAGCCGGTCCCGGCCGAGGAGGCCGGGCATCTCAGGTACGACGATCCCTGGTACGACGCCCTGGCCTCCGGCTGGGGCGAGTCGGTCGGTGCCGGGGCGGCCGCTCCGGCGGTGGTGCCACCGGCGCGTAGGGAGGGCGAGACCGGGCCCGCGCCGGCCGAGGTGTACCTGGAAGTGCAGCGCAGCGCGGCCTTCCAGGAGGTGCGACGGAGGTACCGGAGGTTCGTGGTGCCGGCCTTCGTGGCCTTCTTCGCCTGGTACGTGGGCTACGTCGTGGCTGCCACGACCGCGCCGGAGCTGATGGCCCGGCCCGTGGCCGGAGCGGTGAACGTGGCGATGGCCGCGGGGCTCGGGCAGTTCCTGACCACGTTCCTGCTCACCTGGGCGTACGCGCGGCACGCCCGGCTGCGCAGGGACCGGGCGGCGCTCGAACTGCGCTGGGACACACAGGAACTGACGCGCGGAACGAACGGCGGTGTCTCGTGACGGGGGAACATCAGACGCTGGCGCTGCTGCTGTTCAGCGCGTTCGTCGCGGTCACGCTGGCGATCACGACGTGGGTGAGCCGTAGACGGCGTGGTTCGGCGGAGGAGTTCTACGCGGGCGGGCGGCTCTTCTCACCTATGGAGAATGGTTTTGCCCTCGCCGGCGACTACATGTCGGCCGCCTCCTTCCTGGGGGTCACCGGGCTCATCGCGCTGTTCGGCTACGACGGGCTGCTGTATGTCGTCGGGTTCCTCGTGGCCTGGCTGGTGGTGCTGTTCCTCGTCGCCGAACTGGTGCGCAACTGCGGCCGGTTCACGCTCGCCGACGTCGTGGCGGCGCGGATGAGGGAGCGGCCGGTACGGATCGCGGCGGGAACCTCCTCGGTCACCGTGTCCGTTCTGTACCTGGTGGCGCAGATGGTCGGCGCGGGCAGCCTGGTGGCGCTGCTGCTGGGGGGTACGAGCGAGGCCGCTCGGGCCTGGACGGTCATCGGCGTGGGCGCGCTCATGGTGATCTATGTGTCGCTGGGAGGGATGCGGGCGACCACGTGGATTCAGATCGTCAAGGCCGTTCTGCTGCTCGGCGGCACCATCGCGCTGACGGTGCTCGTCCTGATGCGCTTCCACGGCGACCTGGACCGGCTGCTGCTCACGGCGGCGGAGCGCAGCGGTCACGGGGAGGCGTTCCTGGCGCCCGGGTTGAAGTACGGCGGGGACTGGACCGCTCGCTTCGACTTCATCAGTCTGGGACTGGCCCTGGTGCTGGGTACGGCCGGGCTGCCGCACATCCTGTCCCGCTTTTACACCGTCCCCACCGCGCGCGCCGCACGCCGCTCGGTCGTCTGGGCCGTCGGACTGATCGGCGGCTTCTACCTGATGACGATCGTGCTCGGCTTCGGCGCCGCCGCCCTCGTGGGGCCGGACGCCGTGCGCGGGTCGAACGCGGCCGGGAACACGGCGGTTCCGCTGCTGGCGCTCGATCTGGGCGGCGGTGCCGGGTCCACGGGAGGGACAGTTCTCTTCGCGATCGTCGCCGCGGTCGCGTTCGCCACGATCCTCGCCGTGGTCGCCGGGATCACGCTCGCGTCCTCGGCCTCGGTGGCGCACGACCTGTACGCGTCCTTGCGGCGGCGGGGCGGCAAGCCGCGCAGTGAGGTGGCGGTGGCCCGCGTCGCGGCAGTCGGAGTGGGGGTGGTGGCGATCGCCCTCAGCCTGCTGGCGCGGGATCTCAACGTGGCGTTCCTGGTGGGTCTCGCCTTCGCCGTCGCCGCGTCGGCGAACCTCCCCGTGCTGCTCTACTCCCTGTTCTGGCGAGGCTTCACGACACGTGGCGCCGTGTGGGCCGTCTACGGCGGTCTTGTTCCGGCCGTGGTGCTCGTGGTGCTGTCACCCGTGGTCTCGGGCAGCCCGGACTCGCTGTTCCCGGGCATCGATCTCCAGTACTTCCCGTTGCAGAACCCGGGCCTGGTCTCGATCCCGCTGGGCTTCCTCGCGGGCTGGCTGGGCACGGTCACCTCGACGGACGTCCCGGACGAGGCCAAGCACGCGGAGACCGAGGTGCGGTCGCTGACCGGGGCGGGAGCAGCGTAGGGGGCGGTGCCTTCCCCGGCCGGACTGTTCGGGCTAGGAGCGGGTTGCCCACACGTAACGGTGTTCCGGGCGGCCCGCGTCCCCGTACTTGAGGGTCAGCCTGGCCCGTCCCGTGCGCTCCAGGAGCTTCAGATAGCGCTGGGCGGTCTGGCGGCTCACCCCGGTGCGCTCGGCGATCTCCTGGGCGGACAGAGGCCCGTCGGCGTGCATCAGGGACTGACGGACCAGCTCCGCGGTGGTGGGGGAGTGCCCTTTGGGCAGATCGGGCTCCGACGGGGTCGACAGCGCCCCGAAGATACGGTCCACCTCGGCCTGCTCGGCCTCCCCGCCGCCGTCGAGGGTGCGGCGCAGCTCCGCGTACGCCTCCAGCTTGGCGCGCAGGCCGGCGAAGGCGAACGGCTTGACCAGGTACTGCAGGGCGCCCTGCCGCATCGCCGCCTGCACGGTGGACACGTCCCGGGCCGCCGTCACCATGATCACGTCGGTCTGGTGGCCGCGCCGCCGCATCTCCTGGACGACCTGCAGCCCTGTCTCGTCGGGCAGGTAGTGGTCCAGGAGCACCAGGTCCAGCCGGGGCAGTGTCTCCAGCTGGAGCAGCGCCTCGGCGGCGCTGTGGGCTGCGCCGGCGACGTGGAAGCCCGGCACCTTCTCGACGTAGGCGGCGTTGACCCGCGCGACTCTGGTGTCGTCGTCCACGACCAGGACCTCGATCATCACGACTCCTTCTTGGCGGTCTGCGGGGCTGACGGCACGGCCAGGGCCGGTTCGGGACCCGGCTCGGCGAGCGCTTCGGGCAGGACGACGGTGAACTCCGCGCCCCCGCCGTACGCCTCGTCGACGGTCGCGCTGCCCCCCTGTCGCTCAGCGAGCCTGCGCACCAGGGAGAGGCCGATGCCCCGCTCGCGGTGCGCCGGCGGCTTCTTCGTGGACCATCCGGCGGTGAAGATCAACTCCCGGTGCTCCGGCGGGATTCCCGGGCCCGTGTCGCGCACCCGGAGGATCGCCGTACGCCCTTCGGCGCGCAGTTCGACCTCCACGCGTGCGTGCGGCTTGCCCGCCACGGCGTCGAGGGCGTTGTCCACCAGGTTGCCGACAACGGTCACGAGCCCCTGGGGGTCGATCAGCCGGTCGGGCAGCCGGGTCCGGTCCGACACCCCCAGGGCGACGCCACGCTCGGCCGCCACGGTCGCCTTGCCCACCAGCAGCGCGGCGAGCAGCGGGTCTTCGATCCGCTCGGTGACCTGCTCCGCGGTGGCCCGGTGGTCACCGACGACTTCCCCGACGAACTCGACGGCGTCGTCGTACATCTCCAGTTCGAGCAGCCCCAGGAGCGTGTGCATACGGTTGGCGTGTTCGTGGTCCTGGGCGCGCAGGGCGTCGATCAGACCACGGGTGGAGTCGAGTTCGCGGCCCAGTTGCTCCAGCTCGGTGCGGTCGCGCAGGGTGGCCACGGCGCCGCCGTCGTCGGTGGGCATGCGGTTGGCGACCAAGACGCGCTGGCCGCGCACGGTGAGCAGGTCCGTGCCGGTCACCCGCCCGGCCAGCACATCGGCCGTGCGGCCCGCGCCCAGCGCCTCGTCGGGGGAACTCCCCACCGCGGCGTCGTCGATGCTCAGCAGCCGCTGCGCCTCGTCGTTGAGGAGACGGATGCGGCCGGTGCGGTCCAGGGCGACGACGCCCTCCCGGATGCCGTGCAGCATCGCCTCGCGTTCCGACAGGAGCGCCGCGATGTCGGAGAAGGCCAGGTCCCGGGTCTGCCTGTGGACCCGCCGGGAGATGAGCCACGCGGCCAGCGCACCGACGGCCAGCGCGCCGCCGGCGTACGCGAGCAGCCCCGGGATCGCGTGGATCAGCCGGGCCCGGACGCTGTCGTAGGCGATGCCGACCGAGACGGCGCCGACGACGGAGCCGTCACTGTCGCGCAGCGGCACTTTGCCCCGAGCGGAGCGGCCCAGGGTGCCGCTGTCGATCTCCATGACCTCCTTGCCGGCCAGGGCCTGGCCGGGGTCGGTCGAGACGATGCCGCCGATCTGCTTCTTGTCGGTGTGCGACCAGCGCACACCGCGCCAGTCCATCACCACGATGTACTCGGCCTTGGTGGCCTTGCGGATCCGCTCCGCCTCCTGCTGCACCGGGCCGTTCGGGGAGGGAGGAGTGTCCCTCACGTCCTGTGCGAGATCCGGCTGCTGGGCGGTCGTCTGCGCGATCGCGAGCGCGCGGCGCATCGCCTGGTCGTCCAGCTGGTTGCTCAGAGGCGCGAGGAACAGCCCGGTCGCGAGGACCGCGACTCCCGCGGCGATCGCCACCTGCATCAGCAGCACCTGCGAGAACACCCGCCGCGGGAGGCCGAGGCGCAGGCGGCGTGCGGGGGGAGTGGGGCTCATACCCAAGACGGTACGTGCGGCTGCCTACCTGCCGTAACGGGTGTGGCGTGGATCTCTTGATCAATGCTTGCGAGGGCGGCACCGGGCGAACACGGCATCAATGCTTGAACATGGCATCCATGCTTGATCGGGACAGCGCCGCCCCCAGGCCGGCCGGTCAGCTCGCGAGCGCCGTCGTCACCCTCATCTCGCGCACCGCCACGACATCCATCCGTGCTGGCGTACCGAGGACGGACGCCCCGCAGCTCTCCGGGCGGGGCGGCAGAGCCGCGCCCTGGGCCACCTCGACCTGCCAGCGGCGCCCGTCGGTGTGGGCGACGGTCACCTCCCAGCGCGGGGCCGCGCCCGCCGTCCGTACGACGCTCAGCGCCTCCGCGGCATACTCGCCGGTCGCGGTGCGCACGGCGAGTTCGGCCGCCTGACCGGGCCGTTCCCAGGCCGAGCTGCCCCGGCAGCCCTCCACGACGATCCGCCCTTCCGCGGCGCCGTGCAGGACCTCCTTGAGGGTGTGGGCCTCGTTCCGGCCGTACGCGTATCCGTAGGGCAGCACGAGCACGGTCGGGGAGAAGCGGTGACCACCCAGATGGGTGACCTCCCAGACGCCCTCGACCCCCGACGTGGCGAGCTCGGCCGCGAGGGGCCGGCCCAGGAGGGCGCAGCAGCGGTCCCGCTTGCCGTTGGTGCAGACGAGGGCGAGCGGATCACCGTCGTCGGGCAGGCCACCGAGCACCGCGTCGAACGTGTGGTGGTCGCCCCGGCCGAGCGCGGCGAAGTCGAGATCGAGCAGTTGCTCCGGGTCCGAGGTCGTGGCGCCGTGCAGCCACACGTTTCCCGGGACGGTGTGGGCCGCGTACACCCGGCGCGAGGAGGGCATACGGCGGTCCGCGTGGCGTCCGGGTCGGCGGATGAGTGCGATCCGCACGCCCGTGTCCTTGGCGGCAGCCTCCAGGGCACGGCCCAGCGCGGGGTCCAGGTGGCTCGAGGTGAGAGCCTTGGCACCCCACGGACCAGGTTGTTCCAGCAGCAGCCAGGTCCTCGCGGTGGCCGCGGTTGCCGAAACGGGCTCGTCGAAGTCCCGGGAGACGCTCGTGCACGTACTCACACAGGTGAGCCTAACCTGAGTTGGCTCGCGGCGACGTCCGGGCCCGCCCTGCCCTACTCCGGCAGTGGCCGAGGCGGCTTCGGACCCGCGTAGAGACCGCTCGGACGCATGCGCAGGGGGCGTTCGCCGTACTCCTCCAGGGCGTGAGCGATCCAGCCCGCCGTACGGGCCACGGCGAAGATCGTCTCGCCCGCGGTCGACGGCATGCCGCAGGACGCGGTGAGCACGGCGAGCGCCAGGTCGACGTTGGCGTGCAGCGGGGCGTGGCGAGCGGTGGTCTCGACGATGTCGCGGGCCGCGAGCAGGGCGGGCTCCGCGCGGGGGATCTCTTCCAGGAGGGTGAACAGGGCACGCGCGCGTGGGTCCTCGCCGGGGTAGAGCCGGTGGCCGAGTCCCGGGATGCGGCGGCCGGCGCGCAGTTCGTCCGCGATCACGGGCGCGGCGTCACCCTGGTCGAGGACGTCGAGGAGCAGCCGGTGGGCGAGCCCGCTGGCCGCGCCGTGCAGCGGGCCCTCGATCACGCCCAGCCCTGCGGAGACCGCCGCGTAGGCGTGGGCACGGGCCGACGCCGCGACGCGCACCGCGAGCGTGGAGGCGGCCAGATCGTGGTCGACGAGCAGGGCGAGAGCGGTGTCCAGGGCGCGCAGCGACGCCTCGTCGGCGTCGCGCCCGGTCAGCCGGATCCACAGGCGGTGGGCCAGGGGGCCCTCGTCGCGGCGGTCGTGTCTCACGGGCGGCAGAGCGGCGACGAGCGTGGGAATGAGTGTGCGCGCTGTGCCGAGCACGGCCTCCTCGGACAGGTCGAACCGCAGCGGGTCGGCGGTAGCGGCGGCGATCGTGGCGACGCGCAGCAGATCCGTGGGCGCGGCGTGCTCGGGCAGTGCGTCGACGGCGCGGCGGGCCACGGCGACGGAGGCGGCGGGCGCGGTGAAGGTGGCGCCCGGGTGCATCCGGCCCGTCCACAGCCACTCGGCGACCTCCTCGTAGGTGTGCCGTGCGGCCAGGTCCACCGCGTCGACACCGCGGAAGTAGTAGTGGTCGCTCTCGATGAGCGTGATGCGGGTCCGTACGGACAGCTCGCCGCCGGATCCGGAACTGCCCGTGCCCTCCCGCCTGTTGCGCCGGGCGAGCGCCTCGACCTCCCCGGCGTCGAAGGTGCTGCCCCGGCCGCCGGCCATCCGCCGGCTGCTGAGCTGACCGCGGCTCACGTACGCGTACACGGTCTCCGCCTTCACACCGAGCAGCTCGGCGGCCTCCTTGGTGCTCAGCCGCCTGTCCGCATCTCGGGGGGCGGGTTCTTGATCGCGCATGGGGGTCACCGTATCCGCCTAGCGGCCCATTGACTGATGTATTGATTGGATCAATATTGACACGACTTAAGTCAATCATGGACAGTCGAATCAAGTCCAGGGAGGAAGACATGTCCGTCAACAGGTCCGCAGCCACTCTTCTCGACGTGCCACGGGGGCTCGCCGGGGTCGTCGTCACCGACACCCGGATCGGTGACGTCCGCGGTCTCGAGGGCTTCTACCACTACCGGCAGTACTCGGCCGTCGACCTCGCGCGGACCCGCGGGTTCGAGGACGTCTGGCACCTGCTCGTGCACGGCGAACTGCCGGACGCCGGGCGCAGGGCGGCCTTCGTGGCCGAGACCGCCGCGCTGCGGCGGCTCCCCGACGAGGTGCGAGCCGCTCTGCCGGCCATAGCGGCGGCCGGCGGGCGTTCCGGCCCGCTCGCCGGGATGCGTACGGCGCTGTCGCTGCTGGGTGCGGCGAAGGGGTTCCGTCCCGTGTACGACATCGACGCCGAACAGCGTCTGCGGGACACGCTCGAGGCGGCCGCCGCCGTACCCACACTGCTCACCGCGCTGCACCGGCTGGGGCGGGGGCTCGAGCCCGTGGAGCCGCGCGAGGATCTGTCGTACGCGGCGAACTACCTCTACATGCTGACCGGCTCGGTGCCGACCGAGCGGCACGCCCGGGCGATCGAGCAATATCTGATCTCAACCATTGATCACGGATTCAATGCATCAACCTTCACGGCCCGGGTCATCGCGTCGACCGGCGCGGACGTGGCGGCGTGCCTCGCCGGTGCGGTGGCGGCGCTGTCCGGGCCGCTGCACGGAGGTGCGCCCAGTCGCGCGCTGGACACCCTGGACGCGATCGGCACCCCGGACCGGATCGACTCCTGGGTGCGTCAACGCGTGCTCGCGGGAGATCGCATCATGGGCTTCGGGCACGCGATCTACCGCACGGAGGACCCGCGGTCCCGGATGCTGCGCGAGGTCGCCCAGGCGTTCGGCGGGCCGCGCGTGGACTTCGCCGTGGAGGTCGAGCGTCACGTCGAGGCGATCCTGGCGGAGCTGAAGCCCGGCCGTGAGCTCCACACCAACGTCGAGTACTACGCGGGCGTGGTCATGGAACTCTGCGGCCTGCCCCGAGAGATGTTCACCCCGACCTTCGCCGCCGCGCGGGCGGTGGGCTGGAGCGCCAACATCCTGGAGCAGGCGGCGGACACGAAGATCATCAGGCCGGTGGCGCGGTATGTGGGGCCGGAGGCGCCGGTGTCCGTGCCGACTGCATAAACGGCCACAACTGCCCTATACGGGCTGATGATCGATTCTTCGCTGCCTTCCGTCACTCTTGCGGATGTTCTCCAGGATCGCGCGTGCCTCCACCCCCGCGGGTGATAAAACAGGGCCGCAAAGATGCCTTGCCTCCTTGGGGCGTGGGGGCGGGCTGTGTGCGTGTCGCGCGGCGGCCAAGGCTCGGGCCTGCGAGGATGCCACCGCTCGCGCGGCCGCGGGCGCAGGCGCTTGTGCCTTGAGAACAGAGGGAATTCAACAGTGAGTCAGATCATCCGCCGCCTTGGTGTCGCTCCCCGCTATCGAGGCAGTGCCGGTGGCGGGACATGTCCCGACATCTTTGAATTGGCCGACGGGAACTTCGCGGTCATCGGTACGGATGTCACTGACTCCCTCGACACCCAGCTGCCCGCCGACGCCGGACGCGCCGACTATGAACGCATCGTCGTCATCACGCGGGAGACGCTGGTCAAGGCGAAGAAGGACATCCCCGACGCCTAGTGATGCCGCAGTGATGGCGTCGTCGTGAAGGAGCCGTCCCGTCTCGGCGCTGCCGTGTGGGACGGCTCCTCCCGTCATGGGTCGATGGGAGGCTCACCGACCACCCACCACTCATCGGTGTCTGCTTCGTCGAGTTGCAGGAGCAGGTCGTCGACGAGTCGGCCGAGTTCCGCCTCCTCGGTGCCCGTGAGGCTCGCGCGCTGCCCTTTGGTCGCGTACCAGTACTCCCTGACGATCGGGTTCTGGAAGATGCCCCGGACGTGCTTGAAGAACTCGTCCCTTCCCATGTTGCCGATGCGGTAGTAGCAGAGCAGGTTGGTGTACAGGGCGTTTGCGAAGAGGTACTGCCGACGCCGCTCAGGGGTGACGGGCCTCTCGAAGATGTCCAGGACCTCGGCGAGTTCGGTGTCGTCGATCGCCTTGCTCAACAGCTCCCAGTGCTGCCGCTGCTGCCTGGCCAGATTGGAGCGCTGCTGCGTGCGGGCGTGCTGTTCCAGCTGGTCCAGGCGTTCGTGCAGCGTGTCCATCGCCTGCTTCTGTGCCGCCATGGCGACGAGAGCGCCGGCCACCACGCCGAGGCCGGCCGCGGCAGCTGAGCGCAGTCCCTGTATCCCAAAATTCCGTGTGGCCATGTCAACCCCCGAGTCAGGCGGCCGTCCGCCGGTCGTCGGGATGCGGGTCGACTGGAGGGGACCGGCGAGCAGTGGGCGGCGCTTGCCGTCTCCCCAGAGTGCCGAGCGGCTCTGATCGGCGGGGAGGCGGAGAGGCGGCGCACGGAGGGAAGCGAGGGTCGCACGATCCGGCGCCTTGCCGAACGTCTGCCCCGCAAGTGCAGCTAACAATCGTTCACTTCGGCGCGATTCTTGCGGCTCGTATCCTGGTTCGGCATTCATTCTTCGTCCCTGTGCCGAGAACGCGAGCCGGTGCACGCGTCGGCGTGAGAGAGGTCGCACGGTGAGCCAGCCGAGCCCGAGTCCGAGTCAGAGCCCGAGTCCGCGGCAGATCCCGGTCGTGGTGCTGGCCGGATTCCTCGGATCCGGAAAGACCACGCTGCTCAATCATCTCCTCCACCGCAGCGGAGGCAGCCGGATCGGCGCGGTCGTCAACGACTTCGGGGCCATCGAGATCGACGCGATGGCCGTCGCGGGCGCGCTCGGCGACTCGACCGTCTCGCTCGGCAACGGATGCCTGTGCTGCGCCGTCGACGCCGGCGAACTGGATCTCTATCTCGAGCGGCTCACGGAGCCGTCCCTCGGCATCGACGTCATCGTCATCGAGGCCAGCGGTCTCGCCGAGCCGCAGGAACTCGTGCGGATGGTGCTCGCGAGCGAGGATCCGCGGATCGTGTACGGCGGGCTCGTCGAGGTCGTCGACGCCGCCGAGTTCGACGACACCCGGACCAGGCATCCCGAGATCGACCGCCATCTCGCGCTGGCCGACCTCGTCGTGGTCAACAAGGCCGACCGGGCGGCGGACGGCGAACGCGTCCTCGGGCTGGTCCGATCCCTCGTCGACCGCGCGGCCGTCGTCCCGGCCACCTACGGCCGGATCGACCCCGAGTTCCTCTTCGACTGCCGGCCGAGCGAGGAACGCGTCGGGCAGCTGTCCTTCGACGACCTGCACGAGACCGGAGCGGACAGCCATGCCGGGCATCTGCACAGCGCGTACGACAGCCTGTCGTTCGTCTCCCGGGAGCCCCTCGACCCACGCCGGCTGATGGAGTTCCTCGACAGCCGTCCCGAGGGGCTGTACCGGATCAAGGGGTACGTCGACTTCGGCCCCTACGACGTCCGCAACCGCTACGCCGTCCACGCCGTCGGACGGTTTCTGCGCTTCTACCCGGAGCCCTGGCCGGCCGGCGACGAACGCTTCTCCCAGCTGGTCCTCATCGGTTCCGGGATCGACACCGGCGCCCTCGACAAGCAGCTCGACGCGTGCCGCAGCGAGGCCCCACACGCCGATGAGCACGGCATGTGGGGCGTCCTGCGGTACGTACCGGGCACCGAGGAGGATCTCGCGGAGCCTGCCTAGGTGTGCTGTCCGGGCCCTCCGGAGTTCTCCTAGACCGGGCCCGCCACCACCCATACGGTCTTCGCCAGGGACACCCCCGAGCCGTCCCGCCGCGGGTCGATCTCGGGGAGGTCGACCGGAGTGCCGTTCTTCTGCGCGGCGAGGGCCGGGACCGGGCCCGCCCAGGCCAGGGACAGGCAGTCCTCGCCCTTCAGGAACCGCTGGCAGCGGACGCCGCCCGTGGCGCGGCCCTTGCGCGGGTACTGGTCGAGGGGGGTCACCTTGGCCGTCGTCTGGACGGAGTCGTCCAGCGTGCCGCGCGAGCCCGCTACGGTGAAGACCACGGCGTCCGCTGCCGGATCCACCGCCGTGAAGGAGATGACCTTCGCGCCCTCCGTGAGCTTGATGCCCGCCATGCCGCCCGCCGCGCGGCCCTGGGCGCGGACCTGCGCTGCCGGGTAGCGCAGCAGCTGGGCGTCGTCGGAGATGAAGATCAGATCCTCGTCGCCGGTACGCAGTTCCACCGCGCCGACGATCCGGTCGCCCTCCTTGAGGGTGATCACCTCGAGCTCTTCCTTGTGGGACGGATAGTCCGGCACCACACGCTTGACGACGCCCTGCGCCGTGCCGATCGCCAGGCCCGGCGACGACTCGTCGAGGGTCGTCAGACAGACCACCGTCTCGTCGTCCTCCAGGGAGACGAACTCCGCCAGCGGGGCACCCCCCGCGAGGTTCGGCATCGACACCGACTCCGGGAGCTGGGGCAGGTCGATCACGTTCAGCCGCAGCAGCCGGCCCGTCGAGGTGACCGCGCCCACCTCGCCACGGGCGGTGGCCGGCACCGCCGAGACGATCACGTCGTGCTTCACGCGCTCGGCGCCGGCGTCCTCCGCGAACGGCTCGCCGTTCGCCGTACGGGCCAGCAGGCCCGTGGAGGACAGCAGCACCCGGCACGGGGCGTCGGCCACCTGGAGCGGCACGGTCGCGACCGGCGTACCGCCCGCCTCCAGCAGGTCCGTACGCCGGTCGGTGCCGAACTTCTTGGCGACGGTGGCCAGTTCGGAGGAGACCAGCTTGCGCAGCTCGGCGTCCGAATCGAGGATCCGGGTCAGTTCCTCGATCTCCGCGTTGAGCCGGTCCTTCTCCGCCTCCAGCTCGATGCGGTCGAACTTCGTCAGACGGCGCAGCGGCGTGTCGAGGATGTACTGCGTCTGCACCTCGCTCAGCGAGAACTGCTCCATCAGGCGCTGCTTCGCCTGCGCGGAGTTCTCGCTGGAGCGGATGACGCGGATGACCTCGTCGATGTCCAGCAGGGCCGTCAGCAGGCCCTCGACCAGGTGCAGCCGGTCGCGCTTCTTGCCGCGGCGGAACTCCGAACGCCGCCGTACGACGTTGAAGCGGTGGTCGAGGTAGACCTCCAGGAGCTCCTTGAGGCCCAGCGTGAGCGGCTGGCCGTCGACCAGGGCCACGTTGTTGATGCCGAAGGACTCCTCCATCGGCGTCAGCTTGTACAGCTGCTCCAGGACCGCCTCCGGCACGAAGCCGTTCTTGATCTCGATGACCAGACGCAGGCCGTGCTGGCGGTCGGTGAGGTCCTTGACGTCGGCGATGCCCTGGAGCTTCTTCGAGCCGACCAGGTCCTTGATCTTGGCGATCACCTTCTCCGGGCCGACCGTGAAGGGCAGCTGGGTGACGACGAGGCCCTTGCGGCGGGCCGTCACGGTCTCCACGGCGACGGTCGCCCGCATCTTGAACGTGCCGCGGCCCGTCTCGTACGCGTCCCGGATGCCGGGCAGGCCGACGATGCGGCCGCCGGTGGGCAGGTCGGGGCCCGGGACGTGCTTCATCAGCGCGTCCAGATCCGCGTTCGGGTACCGGATCAGGTGGCGGGCGGCCGCGATGACCTCGCGCAGGTTGTGCGGCGGCATGTTCGTGGCCATGCCGACGGCGATGCCCGAGGCGCCGTTGACCAGGAGGTTCGGGAAGGCGGCGGGCAGGGCCACCGGCTCCTGCTCCTGGCCGTCGTAGTTGGGGTTGAAGTCGACGGTGTCCTCGTCGATGGAGTCCGTCATCAGGCTCGTCGCCTCGGCCATCCGGCACTCGGTGTACCGCATGGCGGCCGGCGGGTCGTCATTGCCCAGCGAGCCGAAGTTGCCGTGGCCGTCGACCAGGGGGACGCGCATCGAGAAGGGCTGGGCCATGCGCACGAGGGCGTCGTAGATCGACGCGTCGCCGTGCGGGTGCAGCTTGCCCATCACCTCGCCGACGACACGGGCGCACTTGACGTACCCGCGCTCGGGGCGCAGGCCCATCTCGCTCATCTGGTAGACGATGCGGCGGTGCACCGGCTTGAGGCCGTCGCGTGCGTCCGGCAGGGCGCGGGAGTAGATGACCGAGTACGCGTACTCGAGGAAGGAGCCCTGCATCTCGTCGACGACGTCGATGTCGAGGATCCTCTCCTCGTACGAGTCGTCGGGCGGCGGGGTCTTCGTGCTGCGGCGGGCCATCGCTGCCGGCTCCTTGCCTCTGCGATCCGGATCTGACGCCGACCATTGTGGACCGCCGCACTGACAACCGGGACCAGGACCCGGTCTCTGACGCCCGCCGCGCCGTCCGGGCCCGGCACAGCGGGTCACTCCGTCTCGCTCTCCGCGTACGCGCCCGGGAACTTCACCAGCGCTTCGCGCGCTTGCATACAGTGGCAGGACCGGCAGGAATCCGCGGTTGGAACGACCGCACCGCGATCGAAGGGACGTACATGCCCATGGGTCACACGGCCACAGCCCAGGCAGGCTCCGGGGGCCTGACAGCGACCGAGCACCGCCTGGCCAACGGCCTGCGCGTGGTGCTCTCCGAGGACCACCTGACCCCGGTCGCGGCGGTGTGCCTCTGGTACGACGTCGGCTCGCGCCACGAAGTCAAGGGGCGTACCGGCCTGGCTCACCTTTTCGAGCATCTGATGTTCCAGGGCTCCGCCCAGGTGAAGGGCAACGGACACTTCGAGTTCGTCCAGGGCGCGGGCGGCTCGCTGAACGGCACCACCAGCTTCGAGCGCACCAACTATTTCGAGACCATGCCCGCCCACCAGCTGGAGCTCGCCCTCTGGCTGGAGGCCGACCGGATGGGCTCCCTGCTGTCCGCGCTCGACGACGAGTCGATGGAGAACCAGCGCGACGTCGTCAAGAACGAGCGCCGGCAGCGCTATGACAACGTCCCCTACGGCACCGCCTTCGAGAAGCTGACCGCCCTCGCCTACCCGGAGGGCCACCCCTACCACCACACCCCGATCGGCTCGATGGCCGACCTGGACGCGGCGACCCTGGAGGACGCGCGCGCGTTCTTCCGCACCTATTACGCGCCGAACAACGCCGTGCTCTCCGTGGTCGGCGACATCGACCCGGAGCAGACCCTGGCCTGGATCGAGAAGTACTTCGGCTCCATCGCGGGCCACGACGGCAAGCCCGCTCCGCGTGACGGCGCGCTGCCGGAGACCATCGGCGAGCAGCTGCGCGAGGTCGTCGAGGAGGAGGTTCCGGCGCGCGCCCTGATGGCCGCCTACCGGCTGCCGCACGACGGCACGCGCGCGTGCGACGCGGCCGACCTGGCCCTCACCGTCCTCGGCGGCGGCGAGTCCTCCCGTCTCTACAACCGCCTCGTACGCCGGGACCGTACGGCCGTGGCGGCCGGGTTCGGCCTGCTGCGGCTCGCCGGGGCGCCCTCGCTGGGCTGGCTGGACGTGAAGACGTCCGGTGACGTGGAGGTGCCGGTCATCGAGACCGCCATCGACGAGGAGCTCGCCCGGTTCGCCGAGGAGGGCCCCACGGCCGAGGAGATGGAGCGCGCCCAGGCCCAGTTGGAGCGCGAGTGGCTGGACCGGCTCGGCACGGTCTCCGGACGCGCCGACGAACTGTGCCGGTACGCCGTGCTGTTCGGCGACCCGCAGCTCGCCCTGACCGCCGTGCAGCGCGTGCTGGACGTCACGGCGGAGGAGGTCCAGGAGGTCGCCAAGGCCCGGCTGCGGCCCGACAACCGCGCGGTGCTCGTCTACGAGCCCGTCTCCGACGAGACCGGCGAGGACGCCGAAAGCACCGAGGACACCGCAGCCGCGGCCACGAACGAGAACGAGGAGGCGGCCAAGTGACCGAGCTCGCCACGATGGACTTCCACCCGCAGCCGCAGGCGGGCGACGCCAAGCCGTGGGCCTTCCCGGCCCCCGAGCGCGGCACGCTCGACAACGGCCTCACCGTGCTGCGCTGCCACCGCCCCGGCCAGCAGGTCGTCGCCGTGGAGGTGCTGCTGGACGCGCCCCTGGACGCCGAGCCGGCCGGCCTCGACGGGGTGGCCACGATCATGGCCCGGGCCTTCTCCGAGGGCACCGACAAGCACTCCGCAGAGGAGTTCGCCGCCGAGCTGGAGCGCGCCGGCGCCACCCTCGACGCGCACGCCGACCATCCGGGCGTCCGGCTGAGCCTGGAGGTGCCGGCCTCCCGGCTCGCCAAGGGGCTCAACCTGATCGCCGACGCCCTCAGGGCGCCCGCGTTCGCGGACAGCGAGGTCGAGCGGCTGGTCGACAACCGCCTCGACGAGATCCCGCACGAGCTGGCCAACCCCGCCCGCCGTGCCGCCAAGGAGCTCTCCAAGGAGCTGTTCCCGGCGGGCGCGCGCATGTCGCGGCCCCGGCAGGGCAGCGAGGAGACGGTCGCCGCGATCGACTCCGCGGCCGTACGCGCCTACTACGAGAAGCACGTCCGTCCGGCGACGGCCACCGCCGTGGTCGTCGGCGACCTCACCGGCATCGACCTCGACGCGCTGCTCGGCGACACGCTGGGCGCCTGGACCGGCTCCTCGGCCGAGCCGCGTCCGGTGCCGCCGGTGACCGCCGACGACACGGGCCGGGTCGTCATCGTGGACCGCCCGGGCGCCGTCCAGACGCAGTTGCTGATCGGCCGGATCGGCTCGGACCGGCACGACCGCGTCTGGCCCGCCCAGGTGCTCGGAACGTACTGCCTCGGTGGCACCCTCACCTCCCGCCTGGACCGCGTCCTGCGGGAGGAGAAGGGCTACACCTACGGCGTACGGGCGTTCGCCCAGGTCCTCAGGTCCGCCCCGGACGGGACCGGTGCCGCGATGCTCGCCATCAGCGGTTCCGTGGACACGCCCAACACCGGCCCCGCCCTCGAGGACCTCTGGACGGTGCTGCGCACCCTCGCCGCCGAGGGGCTCACCGACGCCGAGCGGGACGTCGCCGTGCAGAACCTGGTCGGCGTGGCACCGCTGAAGTACGAGACGGCGGCGGCCGTCGCGAGCACGCTGGCGGACCAGGTCGAGCAGCACCTGCCCGACGACTACCAGGCCGCGCTGTACCGGCAGCTCGCCGCGACCGGCACCGTGGAGGCCACCGCGGCGGCCGTCAGCGCCTTCCCGGGGGACCGTCTGGTGACCGTCCTCGTCGGCGACGCGGCGCAGATCAAGGGCCCGGTCGAGGCCCTCGGTATCGGCGAAGTCGCCGTGGTCGCCGCCGAGTAGCGGGACGCGAGCGGCACGCGCGCGCAGGGGCCCTGGTTGTCTTCTAAGGCACCAGGGCTCCTTTATGCCCGAATTGGGATAGGAGTTGCCCGTCTGGCCTGTGGGATGCGCTACAAAAGCCGGGATCCGTTTGGGAATTGAAAGTGGCGCCGCTTAGCGTCGTCCGGGCTGTTCGTCAGGCAGTGCGCCGCACCCGCGGCACCGGACAGTCATCGCCGAGTCCCCGTACGGCGCGAGCCAGGGGAGCCGGGGACCCACCGCAGTCCCTGGGGTGAATCGGACGCCCGCGCGAGTCGCGAGGGGGTCCGTAGGAGACCTTCCTGCTCCGAACCCGTCAGCTAACCCGGTAGGCGAGAGGGAAGGAAAGGATCAGCCACTACATGGCGTTCACACGCGCCACCGGGAAGCACCGTCGTCCCAGCCGGATCCAGCGTCGCACGGCCCGCGCGGCGGGCGTCGCCGCCCTCGCCACCACCGGCGTCGTCGGCACCGTGGCCGCCCCGGCCTTCGCCGCGGAGCCCGCTGTCGAGCAGACGGGCCTCACTCCGGTCGTGACCATGGGCGACACCGTGGCCCAGAAGATCGACGCCCAGGCCGTCGCCCAGAAGCAGGCGGCCGAAGAGGCCGCCGCCAAGAAGAAGGCCGAGGAGGCCGCCCGCAAGCGCGCCGCCGAGGCGGCCAAGGAGGCCAAGGAGCGCGCTGAGGAGGCCCGCGAGGCCAAGGAGCGTGCCGCCCGCGAGGCCGAGCGCAAGCGCCTCAACACCTTCGTCTCCCCGATCTCCGGCTCGTACGTCTCCACCGGCTACAAGACCGGCGGCGCCGTCTGGTCCTCCGGCAGTCACACCGGTGTCGACTTCCACGCCTCCAGTGGCACGGCCGTCCACTCGGTCGGCATGGGCGAGGTCGTCGAGGCCGGCTGGGGCGGTTCCTACGGCAACCAGGTCGTGATCAAGATGAACGACGGGACGTACACCCAGTACGGCCACCTGTCGTCCAGCAGTGTCTCGGTGGGCCAGAAGGTCACCCCCGGCCAGCAGATCGGCCTGTCCGGCGCGACCGGCAACGTCACCGGCCCGCATCTGCACTTCGAGGCCCGCACCAGCCCCGAGTACGGCTCCGACATCGACCCCGTCGCCTACCTCCGCTCGCACGGCGTGGACGTCTGAACGTCCGACGGCGACTGCTCCGCTTCCCGAAAGCCCCGGCTCCCCGAGCCGGGGCTTTCGGCGTTCGCCACGGCCGACTGTCCAAAAAATATCCCTGGATTCCTGCCCGCCGTCGGAAATTCCGGCTCATTGCAATAGAGTCACGGAACACACGTCACCAGTCGACGTTTCACGGGGATTAAGCGGAGGTCGGTCATGCGTATTCCCGCGCACTCGGTGTGCACGGCCATCCGGGACGACATCGTCGCGGGTGTCTACGAGCGCGGCAGCCGGCTCACCGAGGAACTTCTCGCGCGCCGCTACGGCGTCTCGCGCGTCCCCGTCCGGGAGGCCCTGCGCACTCTGGAGGCCGAGGGCTTCGTGGTCACCCGGCGGCACGCGGGCGCGTGCGTCGCCGAACCCACCGAACAGGAGGCCGCCGACCTGCTGGAGATGCGCATGCTGCTGGAGCCGCTGGGTGCCGCCCGCGCCGCCCAGCGCCGCACCGAGGCCCATCTGAAGGTCCTGCGCGGCCTGGTCAGGCTCGGCCAGGAGCGCGCCCGCCGGGGCAACAGCGACGACCTGCGCTCGCTGGGCGGCTGGTTCCACGAGACGCTCGCCCAGGCCTCCGGCAGCCCCGCGCTGACCTCGATGCTCACCCAGCTCCGGCACAAGATCGCCTGGATGTACGCGGTGGATCCACCGGCCGGACCCGTGGAGTCCTGGGCCGAGCACGGCGCGATCGTGGACGCGGTGGCGCGCGGGGACAGCGAGCGCGCGCGGGCGGTCACGGCGCTGCACACCGAGCGCGCGACGGCCGCGCACCGGCTGCGTTTCGGCTCCGCCGGGGAGCGCGCCGAGCGTGTGAGGAACTCGCAACATGCCGTAAACACGGCAAGCCTGCGGCATTAACACGAGAGCCGTATACAAAGAGTGGGAAATTCGCGGGGGATTATTTCTGCTGCCCGCCGACAGGAAATGCACGGAAAAGGCGAAGGGCTCGCCCGAGGAATTCGGACGAGCCCTTCAGGGTGCGCCTGGTCAGACGCGGGGAATTACTCAGACAGTCTCGGGCAGTTCCTCCAGGCCCTCGGAGACCAGCTTGGCCAGCCGGTCCAGGGCGGCGTCCGCGCCCTCGGCGTCGGAGGCGAGGACGATCTCCTCGCCGCCCTGGGCGCCCAGGCCGAGGACGGCCAGCATGGACGCCGCGTTGACGGGGTTGCCGTCAGCCTTGGCGATCGTCACCGGGACGCCTGCGGCCGTGGCGGCTCGGACGAAGATGGAAGCGGGGCGGGCGTGGAGGCCCTCGGCCCAGCCGACGTTGACGCGGCGCTCAGCCATGTGTTGCTGCCCTTCGGTGTTCAGGGTTGTCTAGACCAGTTTCCCATAACGTGAAGCTGTGCCCGAGCGGTCCTGATGACCCGCCCCGGGGTGACGTCGGATCGCGGCCTCGACCCGACTGACGCCCTCCACAGATTGCCTCGCGCCCGTTGTCAGGCGCTAGCCGTACTCTGGGGCCCATGCAGACCTCGCCGGACCGGCACGAGTATCCCGCCCACTGGGAAGCCGACGTGGTGCTGCGCGACGGTGGTACCGCGCGCATCCGGCCCATCACCGTTGATGACGCCGATCGCCTGGTCAGCTTCTACGAGCAGGTCTCCGACGAGTCGAAGTACTACCGCTTCTTCGCGCCGTACCCTCGCCTGTCCGCCAAGGACGTCCACCGCTTCACGCACCACGACTTTGTGGACCGGGTGGGACTCGCGGCCACGGTCGGCGGCGAGTTCATCGCCACCGTACGCTACGACCGGATCGGCGCCGACGGAACGCCCGCGTCGGCACCGGCCGACGAGGCCGAGGTCGCCTTCCTGGTCCAGGACGCCCACCAGGGCCGCGGCGTCGCCTCCGCCCTGCTGGAGCACATCGGCGCCGTCGCCCGGGAGCGCGGCATCCGCCGCTTCGCCGCCGAGGTGCTGCCCGCCAACAACAAGATGATCAAGGTGTTCACGGACGCCGGCTACACCCAGAAGCGCAGCTTCGAGGACGGTGTGGTCCGTCTGGAGTTCGACCTCGAACCCACCGACCGCTCCCTCGCCGTGCAGTACGCGCGCGAACACCGCGCCGAGGCCCGGTCCGTCCAGCGGCTGCTCGCGCCCGGCTCGGTCGCCGTCATCGGCGCCGGGCGCACACCGGGCGGCGTGGGCCGCAGCGTCCTCGGCAACATCCGCGACGCCGGGTTCACCGGCCGCCTGTACGCCGTGAACAAGGCCCTCCCCGAAGGGCAGAAGGAGCTCGACGGGGTGCCCGCCCACCGCTCGGTGCGCGACATCGACGGCCCGGTCGACGTCGCGGTCGTCGCCGTACCGGCCGAGTACGTCCCCGAGGTCGTCACCGAGTGCGGCGAGCACGGCGTACAGGGGCTCGTCGTGGTCTCCGCCGGGTACGCCGAGAGCGGCCTCGAGGGGCGCGAGAGCCAGCGCGCACTCGTGCGCCAGGCGCGCACGTACGGCATGCGGATCATCGGGCCGAACGCCTTCGGCATCATCAACACCTCCCCGCGGGTACGGCTCAACGCCTCCCTCGCCCCCGAGACGCCCCGTCCGGGCCGGATCGGCCTGTTCGCCCAGTCCGGCGCCATCGGCATCGCCCTGCTCTCCCGGCTGCACCGCCGCGGCGGCGGCGTCACGGGCGTGACCGGCGTCTCCACCTTCGTCTCCTCCGGCAACCGGGCCGACGTCTCCGGCAACGACGTACTCCAGTACTGGTACGAGGACCCCGACACCGACGTCGTCCTCATGTACCTGGAGTCCATCGGCAACCCCCGCAAGTTCACCCGCCTCGCCCGCCGGACGGCAGCGGCGAAACCGCTGGTCGTGGTCCAGGGTGCGCGGCACGCGGCCGCTCCCCAGGGGCACGCCGTCCGGGCGACCCGGCTGCCGCACGAGACCGTCTCAGCCCTGCTGCGGCAGGCCGGTGTCATCCGCGTCGACACCATCACCGACCTGGTGGACGCGGGCCTTCTCCTCGCCCGCCAGCCCCTGCCCGCCGGGCCCCGGGTGGCGATCCTCGGCAACTCCGAATCGCTCGGCCTGCTCACCTACGACGCGTGCCTCGCCGAGGGCCTGCGGCCGCACCCCCCGCAGGACCTGACCACGGCGGCGTCCGCGGCGGACTTCCACGCGGCCCTCTCGCGCGCACTGGCCGACGACCGGTGCGACGCGGTCGTCGTCACGGCCATACCGGCGGTCGGGGAGGTCTCGGTCGCGGACGCGGCCCTCGCCGAAGCCCTGAGGTCGGCATCGGCCGCCGCCCCGGCCAAGCCCGTCCTGGTCGTGCACGTGGAGCTCGGCGGCCTGGCCGAGGCCCTGTCGGCGGCGGCGAGCACGGCACCACAGGCAGAATCAGGCATTCCGCCGCAAACCACCCCGCGTCCGTCTCTCACCGAAGAACGACCTCCTGCCGTCGAGGCCCCCGAAGGCGCCCACCTCATCCCCGCCTACCCCGCCGCCGAGCGCGCCGTCCGCGCCCTCGCCCAGGCCGTCACGTACGCGCAGTGGCGGCGCGACGCCGCCGACCCCGGCAAGGTGCCCGAGTACGACGACATCGACCAGAGGGGCGCCGCCGCGCTGATCGACGGGCTGCTCGCGCGTGGGCAGGGACTCACGCTCGGCACGGAAGAGACCTGCGACCTGCTCGGCCACTACGGCATCCACGTCCACCGCGCCCTGCCCGCCCCGACCCCCGACGCCGCCGCCGAGGCCGCCCGCACCCTCGGCTACCCCGTGGCCCTCAAGGCCACCGCCCCGCACCTGCGGCACCGCGCCGACCTGGGCGGCGTCCGCCTCGACCTCGCGGACGAGGAGCAACTACGGCGCTCGTACACCGAGTTGACCGAGCTGTTCGGCGCACCGGACGAGCTGCGCCCCGTGGTGCAGCGGATGGCGCCACGCGGAGTGGACGTCGTCGTACGGGCCGTCATCGATCCCGCGGCCGGAGCGGTGCTCTCCTTCGGGCTCGCCGGAGCCGCCTCACAGCTGCTCGGGGACACCGCGCACCGGCTGATCCCGGTCACCGACCGGGAGGCGGGCTCGCTGGTGCGGTCGATCCGCACCGCTCCTCTGCTGTTCGGCTGGCGAGGCTCCGCACCGGCCGACACCCGCGCCCTTGAGGAGCTGCTGCTGCGCGTGTCCCGGCTGGTGGACGACCACCCCGAGGTCGTCGCGGTCACCCTGGAGCCGGTCGTCGTCGCCTCGCACGGCCTGAGCGTCCTGGGCGCCTCCGTCCGCCTGGCGACACCGCCCGCCCGCGACGACCTCGGCCCCCGGACCCTCCCCGCATACTGACGGGGGGCGAGCTGTGCCTCGCAGTCAGTGGGCCCCCGTAGGATGGGCGTCATGGCCAAGACCAGTACGACGACCCAGGGGCTGCGGGCGGCGATCGAGCGCAGCGGCTACTACCCGGCCCTCGTGGCCGAGGCGGTGGAGGCCGCCGTGGGCGGCGAGCCCATGCGGTCGTACCTGGTCCACCAGGAAACGACGTTCGACCAGAACGAGGTGCGGCGGCACGTGACGGTGCTCGTCCTCACCGACAACCGCTTCATCGTCAGCCACACCGACGAGCAGGCCGCCGACGGCACCTCCCCGACGCCGTACGCCACGACGTCGACGGAGTCCGTGAAGATCGGCCGCATCTCGTCGATCGTGGTCAGCCGGGTCGTCGCCAACCCGGAGTCGTACAAACCGGGCACCCTGCCCCGCGAGGTCGTCCTCACCATCGGCTGGGGCGCCGTCTCCCGCATCGATCTGGAACCGGCCGCCTGCGGCGACCCCAACTGCGAGGCGGACCACGGCTACACCGGCAACTCGACGGCGGACGACCTCAGCCTGCGCGTCAGCGAGGCCGGGGACGGACCGGAGACCGTGCGCCAGGCACTCGCCTTCGCGCAGGCCCTCTCCGAGGCGACCGCGGACGCCACCCGCTGATGGCACAGCCCACGACGGCCTGGGACCACTATCCCGAACCGCTCACCGTCGCTTCCGCACCGGTCCCCGAGTACGGCAGCGGCTCCCTCGCCGACCTGCTGCCCACCCTGGCCGCCGGCATGGGCGTGCCGGGAATGAGCGCCGCGATCTCCGAGCTGACCCCCGCCGACCGGAACTGCGTGTTCCTGATCGACGGCCTCGGCTGGGAACAGCTGAGGGCGCACCCCGAGGACGCCCCGTTCATGGCGTCCCTGCTCGCGACCTCGCGCGGCGGCACCGGGCGCCCGCTCACCGCCGGCTACCCGGCGACCACCGCGACCTCCCTCGCCTCCGTCGGCACCGGCCTGCCGCCCGGCGCGCACGGCCTGCCCGGCTACACCGTGCGCAACCCGGACACAGGCGAGCTGATGAACCAGCTGCGCTGGCAGCCGTGGGCCCCGCCCGGCCCGTGGCAGCCGTACCCGACGGTGTTCCAGCTGGCGCACCAGGCGGGTGTGCACGCCGCGCAGGTGTCGTCCCCGACCTTCGAGAACACCCCGCTGACCAAGGTCGCGCTCAGCGGCGGAACGTTCCTCGGGCGGCTGCCCGGCGAGGACCGCGTCGACCTGGCGGCCGAGCAACTGGCCGCGGGCGACCGCTCCCTGGTGTACACGTACTTCGCCGAGGTCGACGGCGCAGGCCACCGCTACGGCGTCGACTCCGACACCTGGCGCGGCCAGCTCATGTACGCCGACCGCCTGGTCCAGCGCCTCGCCGAGCAACTGCCGCCCCGCAGCGCCCTCTACGTCACCGCCGACCACGGCATGATCGACGTGCCGTTCGACGAGCAGCACCGCATCGACTTCGACGAGGACTGGGAGCTGAGCGCCGGAGTCGCCCTGCTCGGCGGCGAGGGCCGCGCCCGGCACGTCTACGCGGTACCCGGTGCCGCGAACGACGTCCTGACCTGCTGGCGCGAGGTGCTCGGCGAGCAGTTCTGGGTCGCCTCACGCGACGAGGCCATCGCGGCGGGCTGGTTCGGCCCGCGGATCGACGAGCGGGTGTACGGCCGTATCGGCGACGTGGTCGCCGCCGCCAGGGACGATGTCCTGATCATCGCCTCCCGGCGGGAGCCCAACGAGTCGGCGATGGTCGGCAACCACGGTTCGATGACCCCTGCCGAGCAGCTGGTCCCCCTGCTCGAAGTACGCTCCTGACGTCCCGCCACATCCCCGCTTCACCGAAAGGTGCTCACCTTCCCATGCCCGAGCTGGTGTTCTTCTCCGGAACGATGGACTGCGGGAAGTCGACGCTGGCTCTCCAGATCGAGCACAACCGCTCGGCGCGCGGCCTGGCGGGCATGATCTTCTCGCGCGACGACCGCGCCGGCGAGGGCAAGCTGTCCTCGCGCCTCGGTCTCGTCACGGACGCGGTGGAGGTCGAGGACGGGCAGGACCTCTACGCCTACCTCGTCGACCACCTCTCGCAGGGCGGCCGCGCGGACTACGTGATCGCCGACGAGGCGCAGTTCCTCGCGCCGGAGCAGATAGACCAACTCGCGCGCGTGGTCGACGACCTGGGCCTGGACGTCTACGCCTTCGGCATCACGACGGACTTCCGCTCCAAGCTGTTCCCCGGCTCCCAGCGGCTGGTCGAACTGGCCGACCGGGTCGAGGTGCTCCAGGTCGAGGCCCTGTGCTGGTGCGGCGCCCGTGCCACGCACAACGCCCGGACCATAGGCGGCGCCATGGTCGTCGAGGGCGCCCAGGTGGTCGTCGGCGACGTCACCCACTCCGGCGACGAGGTCGGGTACGAGGTCCTGTGCCGCCGCCACCACCGCCGCCGGATGACCGCGGCGACGGCCCACGCGGCCGCCCTGTCACCGGACGTGCTGCCGATGTCGACCGCCTGACCGCCCGGCAGCACGTCAGCGTTCCCGCTGCAGCAGAGCGAACCGCGCCCCCTCCGGATCCGTCACGGTCGCCACCCGGCCGTGCGCGGTGTCGTGGGCCGGCCTGAGGACGTGCCCGCCCAGGTGGACGAGATGGTCCAGGGTGTCGTCGAGGTCGGCTGCCTGGAAATACGTCACCCAGTGCGGACCCCGGTCACGCGGCAGGGACTGACCCAGGCCGTGGATGCCGGCGACTGGCTCGCCGTCGCTGAGCAGGGTCACGTAGTCGAAGTCGGCGGACACCACCGGCTCCTCCTCGTAGCCGAACACCGTCTGGTAGAACTTGGCGACGCTCGCCGACTCGAAGGTCAGCAGCTCGTTCCAGGCGGGCGTGCCGGGGACGCCCGAGACGGCAGTGCCGAGATGCGCGGCGGCCTGCCAGATGCCGAAGACCGCGCCCGAGGGGTCGGAGCCGATCGCGAGGCGGCCGGCGTCGGAGGCGTCGAGCGGGCCGACGCCGATCGTGCCGCCGCGGCTGCGCACCGTCTCGGCCGTCAAGTCCGCGTTCCGGGAGGCGAAGTAGGGCGTCCACGCGATGGGCAGCTGACGGTCGGGTGGCAGCTGGCCGAGGCCCGCCACCTCGCGTCCGTCGAGCAGCGCACGTACATACGGGCCGAGTTGCTGCGGGCCGGGCCGGAACTCCCAGCCGAACAGCGCCCCGTAGAACTCCTCGGTCGCGGCCAGCCCGTGCACCATCAGGCTCACCCAGCAGGGCGTGCCGGGCGTGTGCCGAGCGGGCGCTTCGCCGTTCGGGCCGGCGGACTCCCGTGCGTCGGTCATTGTCACTCTCTTCTCGGCCTCGCGGTGGCCGTGCTCTCCGCAGCCCTCGTGGGGCTCGCCCTGTGGGGCGACCGGTGTCCGGGAGAATGCCCGATGTGCGGGGCGCTGTCCCTTGCGGCGCGCTTATCGGCACGTGTCGTTCAGCTGTACAGCATGTGCTCGCTCCCGTACGCCACGTGATCGTCCCGGTCCGGCCGAGCAGAGTAGCCGGACACGGACGGCTCGGCCACCCCCGTGCGCGAGGATGGGGCCATGAACGCCATCATCTCCGCATCCGACCTCGCGAACGATCTGACGGGCGCCAACCTGCCGGTCCTGCTCGACGTCCGCTGGCAGCTCACCGCGGCCAAGGCGGCGGGTGAGCCGCCGTACGACGGCCGGGCCGACTACGAGACCGGGCACCTGCCCGGGGCCGTCTTCGTCGACCTGGACCGGGAGTTGGCCTCCGCGCCTGGCCAGGGCGGCCGGCATCCACTGCCCGGCCTCGCGCACTTCGGCGCCGCGATGCGCCGGGCGGGCGTGTCGTCCGGAACGCCGGTGGTCGTCTACGACGGCGGCCAGGGCTGGGCGGCCGCCCGGGCCTGGTGGATGCTGCGCTGGACGGGTCACCCGGACGTGCGGGTCCTCGACGGCGGGTTGCCGGCCTGGGAGGGGCCGTTGGAGAAGTCCGTGCCCGTGCCGGCGGAGGGCGACTTCGTGCCCGAGCCCGGGGCGGGGCTGCTCGACGCCGACGCCGCCGCGGCGTTGGCGCGGTCCGGGGTGCTGCTGGACGCGCGGGCGGGGGAGCGGTACCGGGGCGAGGTGGAGCCGATCGATCCGGTGGCCGGGCACATTCCGGGCGCGGTGTCGGCGCCCACCACCGAGAACGTGGGAGCGGACGGGCGTTACCTCCCCGCGCCGGAGCTTCGGGAGCGTTTCAAGGGGCTCGGAGTGTCCGAAGGCGCGCGGGTCGGCGTGTACTGCGGGTCGGGGGTGTCAGCGGCCCATGAGGTCCTGGCGCTGGCGGTCGCGGGCATTCCGGCGGAGCTGTACGTGGGGTCGTGGTCGGAGTGGTCCTCGGACCCGGACCGGCCGGTCGCGGTGGGGCCGGATCCCCAGTAGCCGGGTGTGCACAGAGGGCCGCGCCCGGAAGGCGCGGCCCTCATGGCCGTACGGTCGGCGTCAACGCCGCGTGTTCCAACTACTCCTGCTTCTTGCGCCGCGTCCCGAACACGATCTCGTCCCAGCTCGGGACGGCGGCTCTGCGACCCGGACGGACACCGTCGGCCTCGGCCTGGCGGTCGGTGGAACCGATGAGCCGGTCGCGGTGGCTGCCGACGGAGCGTGGCATGAGGACGTCCGCGTAGGCGGAACCGGCCGAGGCGGCGGGGGCCGGAGGCTCCTCCTCCTCGGGCTCGACGACGAGGGGCTCCTCCTCCTCGGGCTCCGGCGCCGGGCGCTCCGGCACCACCAGATCGCCACGGAAGCTCGGCACCGCCTCCAGCAGGCTGGTCAGCGAGTCCCGCTCGCCCGTGGCAGCCGTGCTCTCCTCGAGCGGTTCGGACGCCTGCGCGGGCAGGGCGGGCCGCTCACGGTCGACGGGCCGGTCCAGCGGCCGGTCGCGAGGCAGCCGGGCGATCCGCGGGACGAACGGGAAGCTGGGCTCGGGCGCGGCCAGGTCGTCGGTCTCGCCGATGAGCATGCGCGCCTCGTCGTCGACGGCCTGGACGAGCCGCCGGGGCGGGTCGTAGGTCCAGCTCGCCGAGTGCGGCTCGCTCGCGACGCGGTAGACGAGCAGGACCTCCCAGGTGCCGTCGTCGCGACGCCACGAGTCCCACTGGACGGTGTCCTTGTCGACACCGCGCACCATCAGCCGCTCCTGCACGGCCTCGCCCAGCGGCGGACCGGAGTTCTCGCCGGGGCGGCGGACCGGGGTCTTGCGGGCCCGCTCGGCCATGAACGCACGCTCGGCGAGCACGGGGCCCTCGAAGCGGCGCACCCGGTCGACGGGGATGCCTGCCATTTGCGCGACCTCTTCCGCGGTCGCGCCGGCTCGTATACGCGCCTGGATGTCGCGGGGGCGGAGGTGGCTCTCCACCTCGATCTCGATCTGGCCGAGGCGGGGACGGTCGCCGCGCACGGCGGCGCGCAGACGTTCGTCGATCGGAAGCGTGTACTCCGTGCTGTCCGCAGCCTTCAGCACCAGCCGTGTGCCGTCATTCGAGACGGCCACGACACGCAGTTCGGGCATGGGGACCTCCCGGGTGGTGCCTGCCGACGTCACGTGCGTCGCTGCTTCCGCTAGTCGAGTGTGGCCTGCCCGGGTGCAGCCTGCCACAACCTTGCCGAGTTGCCCGGCGTGTCGGGCACGGGCCCTGGATCGCCGTTATGGCACGGTTACCTATTCGCAACGCTAAGTGACGAACTCTGTCACCCTGTGCAACTAGCCCCCTCCCGGCGGTCCTTAAAGGCCCCGTACACCCTGGTGGGAGACCGGACCCAGGGCTCGCCACAGTACTCCATTTGGGCCACGTGCGTGGATTGGCACGCCGCCCAACTTCTGACAAGAGGGGGGACTTGGTCGCCCCATGCCCCCGATTCGTGATCTTGAACGTGGGGAAGTTCACGTAATCACCAGAAACGGAACTATCGGTTTCGGCCAGGCGTCCACGGCGAGTTCACAGAGGGCACCGTCTCCCGCGCCCGGGTCAGGGGATGGAAGCGGCCGGTGCTCGCGGCCGTGGCCTTCGGCGTCACGATGGCCGGAATCACCACCTACGAGTTGGCCTCCGGCCACAACCTCAGCGGCGGACGCGGCACGACCGCCGACGACTCGGGAGGCTCCGGTGCCGGCGCCCACGCCGAGCGACGGGGGGAGTGAGGACCCCGGGAACACAACCCCCAGCGCGTCGCCTACGCCCCCAGAACCCGCCGCAAGTAGTCGTTCTGGAACCGCCGATCAGGGTCGAGACGGTCCCGCAGTGCCGTGAACTCGCCGAAGCGCGGATACACCCGGGAGAAGTACTCGGCGTCTCTGGTGTGGACCTTGCCCCAGTGCGGACGGCCCTCGTGGGCGGTGAAGATGCGCTCGGCCGCGGTGAAGTACCGCTGGTAGGGCGTGCCCTGGAACATGTGGACGGCGATGTACGCGGTGTCGCGGCCGGAGGCGGTGGACAGCGTGATGTCGTCGGCGGGAGCGGTGCGCACCTCGACGGGGAAGCTGACCCGCAGGCCGGAGCGGTCGACCATGGCCCTCAGTTCGCGCAGCGTGTCGACGACGGCCGTGCGCGGAACGGCGTACTCCATCTCCACGAAGCGCACCCGGCGCGGAGACGTGAAGACCTTGTAAGGGATGTCGGTGTAGCTCCGCGCCGACAGGGCCTTGCTGGAGATCTGCGCGATCGCGGGGATCGTGGCGGGCACCGCGCGGCCGACCCAGTTGGCCACCTGGAAGACGCCGTTGGAGAGGAACTCGTCCTCCAGCCAGCTCTTGAGCTGCGGCACGGGCTTCTCCGGGCCCGCGCTGCGGTTGTTGCGCTTGGTGTTGGTGCTGCCGGTGTGCGGGAACCAGTAGAACTCGAAGTGCTCGTTCTCGGCCCAGAGTTCCTCGAAGTCGGCGAGGACCCTGTCGAAGGGCATCGGTTCCTCGCGGGCCGTGAGCAGGAAGACAGGCTCGACGGCGAACGTGATCGCGGTGACGATGCCCAGCGCGCCGAGGCCGAGGCGGGCGGCGGCGAAGACCTCCGAATTCTCCTTCTCGGAGCAGCTGAGCACCGAACCGTCGGCAGTGACCAGTTCCAGCCCCCGGATCTGGGCGGCGATCGAGCCGGAGTCGCGGCCCGTCCCGTGCGTGCCCGTGCTGGTGGCCCCGGAGACGGTCTGCTCCATGATGTCGCCCATGTTGGTGAGCGACAGGCCCTCACGCGCGAGGGCCATGTTGAGCCTCTTGAGCGGGGTGCCGGCCTCCACCGTGACCGTCATGGCGTCGCGATCAATGCCACGTATGCCGGTCAACAGTTGAGGGCGGATCAATACACCGTCCGTCGCGGCTATGGACGTGAAGGAGTGCCCGGCGCCGACGGCCTTCACCCTGAGGCCGTCCTCGGCGGCCCGCCGCACGGCCGCGGCCAGCTCGTCGACCGAGGCCGGGGTGACCTGCCGCGCGGGACGCGCGGAGACGTTGCCGCCCCAGTTACGCCACGTGCCGTTCTTTCCGTTCGCTGTGCTGCTCAACGGAGCCTCCCCGACCCGGAGCCGGCCGCTTGAGCCGGCGGAATCCCAGGAAACCCACCGCGACCGCGACGGCCCCGGCCACCGCCGGAACCCCGTACCCGGCACGCGCCCCGGCCGCGTCGATCACCCAGCCGGCCGCGGAGGAGCCGAGCGCGACCCCCACCGCGAGCCCGGTGCTCACCCAGGTCATGCCCTCGGTGAGCTGCGCACGTGGTACGTGCTCTTCGATGAGGGACATCGTCGTGACCATCGTCGGAGCGACGGACAGACCCGCAACGAACAGCGCCACGGCCAGAAACGGCAAGTTTCCGACCAGTAGGAGGGGGATCATACTCACGGCCATGGCGCACACGCCCAGCAACCACCGACGTTCCCGCGCCCCGGCGAAGTGCAGGAGCCCGAAGATCATGCCCGCCACGCAGGACCCCGCCGCGTACAGCGCGAGGACGATACTCGCGGCCGCCTTGTGCCCCTCCTCGTCGGCGAAGGCCACGGTGACCACGTCGACCGCCCCGAAGATCGCCCCGGTCGCCACGAAGGTGGCCACCAGGACCTGAAGGCCCCGCGCGCGGATCGCCGAACCGCCGCCGCCGTGCCGCTCGCGCGGGTGCGGCTCGGGCTCGGTGGCGTGCTGCGAGGTCAGCCAGAACACGCCGGCCGCCAGGAAGCAGGCGGCGAGGAGCGGACCGGCCTCCGGGAACCATGCCGTGGAGAGACCGATGGAGATGATCGGCCCGAAGACGAAGCACACCTCGTCCACCACGGACTCGAAGGAGTACGCGGTGTGCAACTGCGGCGTGCCCCGGTACAGGGCCGCCCAGCGGGCCCGGATCATCGCGCCGACGCTCGGTACGCAGCCGATGCCCGCACACGCCACGAACAGCACCCAGTCCGGCCACCCGTAGTGCGCGGCGAACAGCAGCACGGCCGCAGCGGTCAGCGAGATCAGGGTCGCCGGGCGCAGCACCCGCCGCTGTCCGTACTGGTCGACCAGCCGCGAGACCTGCGGTCCGGCCACCGCGGCGGAGAGCGCGATGGTGGCCGAGAGGGCGCCCGCCAGCCCGTAGCGCCCGGTGAGCTGGGAGATCATCGTGACCACGCCGATGCCCATCATCGACACCGGGATGCGACCGAGGAAGCCGGCGGCGGAGAAACCCTTGGAGCCTGGAGCTGCGAACAGGGCGCGGTAGGGGCTGGGCAACGGGGTCTCCGAAAGGCTCAGTAAGCTGCGAACGCAGTCGACACAGCTTACGTCCCGGAACGCCCTGTGGTACCCGTTCGGACCAGCCACGGATCCGCCCCGACCCGGCTGCCGCGCAGGTGTCACCCCGCCGTTTCCCGGGTGTCAGTGCAGGGTGGCAGGATCGACCCATGCCAGACGCGCGCGATGTCACCCCCTACGACGCCCTGCTGCTGCTCTCCTTCGGCGGCCCGGAAGGCCCGGACGACGTGGTCCCGTTCCTGGAGAACGTGACGCGCGGGCGTGGCATCCCCAAGGAACGCCTCAAGGAAGTCGGGCAGCACTACTTCCTGTTCGGCGGGGTCAGCCCCATCAACGACCAGAACCGCGCCCTGCTGGACGCCCTGCGCAAGGACTTCGCCGACCACGGCCTCGACCTGCCGGTGTACTGGGGCAACCGCAACTGGGCGCCGTACCTGACGGACACGCTGCGCGAGATGGTCCGCGACGGCCGCCGCCGCGTTCTGGTCCTCGCCACCAGCGCCTACGCCTCGTACTCGGGCTGCCGGCAGTACCGCGAGAACCTCGCCGACGCGCTCGCCGCCCTGGAAGCCGAGGGCCTGGAGCTGCCGAAGATCGACAAGCTGCGGCACTACTTCAACCACCCCGGCTTCCTGGAGCCCATGATCGACGGGGTGCTCCGGTCCCTCGCCGAACTCGACGAGGACGTCCGGGACGGGGCGCACCTCGCCTTCTCGACCCACTCGATCCCGACGGCCTCCGCCGACACCTCCGGGCCCGTCGAGGACCACGGCGACGGCGGCGCCTACGTCAGACAGCACCTGGACGTGGCGAAGCTGATCGCGGACGCCGTCCGCGAGCGCACCGGCGTCGACCACCCCTGGCAGCTCGTCTACCAGTCCCGCTCCGGCGCCCCGCACATCCCGTGGCTCGAGCCCGACATCTGCGACCACATCGAGGAGCGGCACGCGGCCGGTGTCCCGGCCGTCGTGATCGCGCCCATCGGGTTCGTCTCCGACCACATGGAGGTCCTGTACGACCTCGACACGGAGGCCAAGGCCAAGGCCGAGGAGCTGGGACTGCCTATGCGCCGCTCGGCCACCGTCGGCGCCGACCCGAGGTTCGCCGCCGCGATCCGCGAGCTGGTCGTGGAGCGGGCCGCCACCGAGCGCGGGCAGAAGGTCACCCCCTGCGCCCTGGGGGCCCTCGGGGCGAGCCACGACCTCTGCCCGGTCGGCTGCTGCCCGGCCCGCGCCCCCCGGCCCGCCGCGGCGGGCGCCGACAGCACCTACGCGTGAGGAGCCCCGTGACCGACCCCCTGCACACGGACCTGCTCGAACTCGCCCAGGAGGCCGCCCGCCGCGCGGGCGCGCTGCTGCGGGACGGGCGCCCGGCCGACCTGGCGGTCGCCGCGACCAAGTCCAGCCCCATCGACGTCGTCACGGAGATGGACATCGCGGCCGAGAAGCTGATCACCGGCCTGATCGCCGAGCGCCGCCCGGACGACGGCTTCCTCGGTGAGGAGGGCGCTTCCAGCGACGGCACGAGCGGCATCCGCTGGGTGATCGACCCGCTCGACGGCACGGTCAACTACTTGTACGGCCTGCCCACCTGGGCCGTCTCCATCGCCGCCGAGCAGGACGGCGAGACCGTCGCCGGAGTCGTCACGGCCCCGATGCGCGGCGAGACGTTCCACGCCGTGCTCGGCGGCGGTGCCTGGGCCACGGGCGCCTGGGACGGGGAGCGCCGGCTGGCCTGCCGCCCCGCGCCGCCCCTGGACCAGGCGCTGGTCTCGACGGGCTTCAACTACGTCGCCGAGGTCCGCGCCCACCAGGCCGAGGTCGCCCAGCGGCTGATCCCGCTGCTGCGCGACATCCGGCGCGGCGGCTCGGCCGCGGTCGACCTGTGCGACCTGGCCGCGGGACGCCTGGACGGCTACTACGAGCGCGGTCTGCACGCCTGGGACCTGGCGGCGGGTGACCTGATCGCCCGGGAGGCGGGCGCCCTGACCGGTGGACGCCCCGGAGAACGCCCGTCCGGTGATCTGACGGTCGCGGGGACCCCCGGCGTCTTCGAACCCCTCCAGCGCCTCCTGGAGGACTTCGGCGCCTGGCACGACTGAGGCCGGCCCGGACCGGCGTACGACGGCCCGCGCCGTGCTGAACACCGGGTGAACGGGTCCGTAGGACGACGAAGCGGGCCCCGGCGCTGGATTCGCCGGGGCCCGCTTCGTACGGCCTGATCAGACGCTCGTCGCGCTGACCTCCACACCGTGCTCGGCGGCGAGGCGGCGCAGGTCGTCGAGCTCGCCCTGCTCCACTTCGACGAGGAAGTCGTCGCCCTCGTCTTGAGCCCGGGACAGATCGGACTCGGTCGCCCTTATGCGCTGCAGAAGTCCTGCGGTGAATGCGTCCATGCTGCGCCCCCTCGTCCTGGGTCGTGGGTCGTTGGCACGGGGGTGTGCCGTTCGGAAGGGACGATCACGTCTCCGGTGGATGCCCAGCGCCGCTCAGCTGGGCGGCGACGGTGCCGGACACCCACGCCCCGCCCTGCGGAAAAGCGGATTGATGCGCACCGCATGGTGGTGCGGTGCCAGCAGAGTGTGATCGTGGGATGTAAAGCCGTCCTCCCCAAGCTCCCTTCCGTGGAAACCTAACCGGAGGAGAAAATCTCCTATTCCCCGCGGCCACACCCGCGCCCGACCTCTCCCTCACCCGCCTTACCTCCGACTTATGGCCGAAAAGGGCAGGATGGAGGGCAACACACCAACAGACCGTCGAAGACCCCTGCCCGCATGCGCCCGAGAAGCGCGGTGCGGGTGGACATGAGGGAAGGACCAGGGACGTGCGCGTACTCGTCGTCGAGGACGAGCAACTGCTCGCCGATGCGGTGGCCACCGGACTGCGCCGGGAGGCCATGGCCGTCGACGTCGTGTACGACGGTGCGGCCGCCCTGGAGCGCATCGGCGTCAACGACTACGACGTGGTCGTTCTCGACCGCGACCTCCCGCTGGTGCACGGCGACGACGTCTGCCGCAAGATCGTCGAGCTCGGCATGCCCACGCGCGTGCTGATGCTCACGGCCTCCGGCGACGTCAGCGACCGTGTCGAGGGGCTGGAGATCGGCGCCGACGACTATCTGCCCAAGCCCTTCGCGTTCAGCGAGCTCATCGCGCGCGTGCGGGCCCTCGGCCGGCGCACCAGCATGCCCCTGCCGCCGGTCCTGGAGCGCGCCGGGATCAAGCTCGACCCCAACCGCCGCGAGGTATTCCGCGACGGCAAGGAGGTCCAGCTCGCTCCCAAGGAGTTCGCCGTCCTGGAGGTGCTGATGCGCAGCGAGGGCGCCGTCGTCTCGGCGGAGCAGCTGCTGGAGAAGGCCTGGGACGAGAACACCGACCCGTTCACGAACGTCGTGCGCGTGACCGTCATGACCCTGCGCCGCAAACTCGGCGAGCCGCCCGTCATCGTCACCGTCCCCGGCTCCGGCTACCGGATCTGATACCCCGTGGCAGCGACTCCCGCGCCCCCGCAGGCGCCCCCGAAGCCCACCTGGGACCCCAGGAGGCCCGCGCCGCCCTTCCCGTGGCTGCGCCCGACCATCCGCATACGGCTCACGCTGCTCTACGGCGGCATGTTCCTGATCGCCGGCATCCTGCTGCTGTCGATCATCTACCTGCTGGCCGCGCAGGCGCTGAACGTGGGCAGCGAGCTGCCGTTCAAGATCGTCGAGGGCAAGGTCACCAGCGACATCTGCAACCTGCCCGGCCAGGCCTCGCCCAGCGAGTTCAACGACGCCATGAACCAGTGCGTCAACGACCAGCGTCAGCACGCCCTGGACAACCTGCTCAGCCGCTCGCTCCTGGCGCTGCTGGGTCTGGCGGTCATCGCCTTCGCCTTCGGCTACGCCATGGCCGGCCGGGTCCTGTCGCCGCTGGGCCGGATCACCCGCACCGCCCGCACGGTGGCCGGCTCCGACCTGTCCCGCCGGATCGAGCTGGACGGCCCGGACGACGAGCTGAAGGAGCTGGCGGACACCTTCGACGACATGTTGGAGCGGTTGCAGCGCGCTTTCACCGCCCAGCAGCGCTTCGTCGGCAACGCCTCGCACGAGCTGAGGACGCCGCTGGCGATCAACCGCACGCTCCTGGAGGTGCACCTGTCCGACCCGGGCGCACCGGTGGAGCTCCAGCAGCTCGGCAAGACGCTGCTGGCCACCAACGAGCGCAGCGAGCAGCTCGTCGAGGGCCTGCTGCTGCTCGCCCGGAGCGACAACCAGATCGTGGAGCGGGGGCCGGTGGACCTGGCCGAGGTCGCCTCGCAGGCCATCGACCAGGTGCACGGCGAGGCCGAGGACAAGGGCGTGCGGATCCGTGGCGAACAGAAGCCCGCGGTCGTCCAGGGCAACGGCGTGCTGCTGGAGCGGGTCGCGCTCAACCTGGTGCAGAACGCCGTGCGCTACAACGTGGCCGAGGACGGCTGGGTCGAGGTCACCACCGACGTTCAGCACGGCCAGGCGGTCCTGGTCGTCTCGAACACGGGCCCGGTCGTGCCGGCGTACGAGATCGACAATCTCTTCGAGCCGTTCCGGCGGCTGCGCACGGAGCGCACGGGCAGCGACAAGGGCGTCGGACTCGGTCTGTCCATCGTCCGGTCCGTGGCCCGGGCGCACGGCGGGCACATCTACGCCCAGCCCCGCGAGGGAGGTGGGCTCGTGATGCGAGTCACGCTGCCCATCTGAGATCATGTCGCCGATCAACTCGGCGGTGCACGGGGATGTTCGCTTTGCGCGGAATTTCTGAGGCCTCACCTCGGGCACCCCGTGTGTGATCGATCACAGGGGCGCCTTTCCGGCCATCTACTCTCCGTGATCATGGACCCTGTCGGAAAGCCGGGAAAATCCCGGTTTTCGGGGGTCTTGATCACGGGAAGTACAGGGTGAGACGCCTTTGAGGTGCGGCATTCGGACCGTGTACGGTCCCCATCGCCATCCAAGCCGATCACTCGTGAGGAGTCCGGTTGGGTGTCGATTGAGTAACAGACCTTGATGTGAGGCAAAATCTCCGCCTCAGGTCGGGCACAAGTCCGGCCTCTCACGCGTTACGTGCGCTGGAGACACCGCAGACACCCAGAGGGGGAGAGCGACCATGGCAACCGATTACGACACTCCACGCAAGACCGATGACGACGTTGACTCGGACAGCCTCGAAGAACTGAAGGCCCGGCGGAACGACAAGTCGGCTTCCGCAGTGGACGTCGACGAATTCGAGGCCGCCGAAGGCCTCGAGCTGCCCGGAGCCGATCTCTCGAACGAGGAACTGGCCGTCCGGGTGCTCCCGAAGCAGCAGGACGAGTTCACGTGCATGAGCTGCTTCCTGGTGCACCACCGCAGCCAGCTGGCCCGGGAGAAGAACGGTCAGCCGATCTGCCGCGACTGCGACTGAGGACGGGTCGGCCGTGACTGGCTCGACCCCTCCCTGGAAGCGCCGCTTCTCCAAGCGGAAAGCGGACGAAGGGCCGATGGACGGCCCGCAGTACGGCGCGCGTGACGACGAGCGAGGCCCAACCGGCACGGGGGCGGCCTCGCTCGAACCGGCCGCGGACCGGAGTGACCTCCCGGCGTCCGTGGACGTCCCCGCACCCGTCGCCCGACGGCGGGCGGGGACGATCCGGGAAAGGGCCAGGGAGAGCGCCCGCAAGGGCGGTGTCCGGGCCCGGGCGGGGCTCGCGTACCTCGCCGACCGGATCATCGAACTGGCGCCGCGGATCCCCGTACGGGACCTGGCGACGCTCCGCAGGCAGTTCCCGGGCCTCGGGCCCGAAGAGCTCGCGGACAAACTCGTGGCGGGCGCCGCGAGCGCGACGGCGACGGTCGGAGCCGGCATCGGCGCGGCCGCGATGCTTCCCGTACCGCCCGCGTTGCCGACGGAACTGGCCGCCGAGGTCACCGGCGTCGCCGCGATCGAGCTCAAGCTGATCGCCGAACTCCACGAGGTCTACGGCGTACGGCCGCCCGGCAACCTCAAGCAGCGCAGCACCGCGTATCTCGACTCGTGGTCGGGGGAGCGCGGGATCGACGCGACCAAGCCGTCGACGCTGAGCGTGGCGCTGAACAGCCGCATGAAGCGGGAGCTGCGGCAGCGGATCATGAAGCGGATGGTCCGCAGCATGCCGAACCTGATCCCGTTCCTGGTGGGCGCCGCCGTGGGGGCGGCCATGAACCGCAGCGAGACGAGAAAGCTCGCCGCGCGGATCCGTAAGGACCTGCGCGAGCTCCAGGTGCCCTGGGAGGCTCTCGAGGCGCTTCCCGCCCTGGAACGTCCGGCGGACGCCCTGGAGATGGGTGAGATCACGAACGACCCCCTGGGTCGCGAAGCGGACTCGAAACGCGACGACACGCACAAGCGCGACGACGGACGCTGAAGCCGCCCGTCCGCCGTCGGGTGAAGCGACGCTCGGATGTGCTACTCCGACTTCGCCGGCCTCGTGGCCTTCAGCGCCTCCGCCAGACGCTCCGGCTCGCGCGTGGACAGGTACAGGTACGGAGTCGGGTCTTCCGGGTCCGTGACCTTCACGCGCAGGGCCGTGGGGATGTAGGCGCGCAGCAGCATGAAGGCGCGTGGGTCGGCCTTGTGGGTGCGCCAGGCGCGCGCCCCCTCCGCGTCCAGGATCTCCGCCTCGCCCAGCGCCGCCAGCGGGATCTTCGCCTCGCCCGCGATCAGCGAGTCGCCCACCACGCGGATGCGGACCGAGCCGTACGAACTCGCCGCGACGGCCGCGACCGCGGTGCCTCCGGCCAGGCCGCCGAGCATGGGCAGCGTGCCGAACGGAAGCAGGATCAGGGCCATCGAGACGCCGACGAGGAACGAGATCAGCCACCAGGTCCGGGGGGCGGTGAGGCGTTCTTCGTACGGGGCGGCGGAGAGCTGCATGGAGCCAAGCTTGACACGGTGTCCGGAAGGGGCCGACGCGCGGGTAAGGTCTCCGGCTGTGAGTCGTACTTCCGCAGCTCTTCAGCCTCCGGCCGACGCCGTGCGACCGGTGCGGCATCCGGACGCTCCGGCGCCCGGTGAGCTCCTCGGCGCGCACTACGGCCAGTGTTTCGGCTGTGGTGGTGACCAGCCGCACGGGCTGCACCTGGAGGCGCGGGCCGGCGAGGGCGTGTCACTCACCGCAGAGTTCACCGTGCGGCCCGCCCACCAGGGCGCCCCCGGCCTCGCACACGGCGGGGTGCTCGCCAGCGCCCTGGACGAGGCCCTCGGCTCGCTGAACTGGCTGCTGCGCACGATCGCCGTGACCGGGCGGCTGGAGACCGACTTCATGGGGCCCGTGCCCGTCGGCACCACGCTGCACCTTCAGGCGGAGGTGACGGCGGTGGCCGGGCGGAAGATCTACTCGACCGCGACCGGACGCGTGGGAGGCCCCGACGGACCCGTCGCCGTGCGCGCCGACGCGCTCTTCGTCGAGGTGAAGGTCGACCACTTCGTCGAGCACGGCCGCCAGGAGGAGATCCAGGCGGCCATGAACGACCCGGACCAGGTCCGGCGCGCCCGCGCCTTTGAGGTGAACCCGTGAGCCTGGAAGGCCCCGTGAGGCCCACCGGCCCAGTGAGCCCGGCCGACCCCGTGAGCCCCACCGACCCCGCGAGCCCGGAAAGCCCCATGACTCCCGCGAGCCCCGTGAGCCGTCAGCCCCTCGACGTGCTGATCCGGCGCGTCGATCCGGAAGTACCCCTTCCGTCGTATGCGCAGCCCGGTGACGCGGGAGCCGATCTGCGCACCACCGAGGCGTGCCAACTGGAGCCGGGCGAGCGGGCCGTGCTGCCCACGGGAGTGTCTGTGGCGCTGCCGGAGGGGTACGCGGCCTTCGTGCACCCGCGATCCGGCCTGGCCGCCCGCTGCGGCGTCGCCCTGGTGAATGCCCCGGGGACGGTTGATGCCGGGTACCGTGGGGAGATCAAGGTGATCGTGGTGAATCTCGACCCGCGCGAGTGCGTGCGGTTCGAGCGCTTCGACCGGATTGCCCAACTGGTAGTCCAGCAGGTCGAGAAGGTTCGCTTCCAAGAGGTGGCAAAACTTCCCGACTCGGCGCGGGCCGAGGGGGGCTTCGGGTCCACCGGAGGCCATGCGGCGGTGGACGGGACGAGCGGCACAAGCGGTCAGGCCGCCCTGGGCGGTCGGACGGGTGGGAATCGATACGCTTCGGTCGTATCCGACCGGGAAGGACAGTGACGTGTTCGGACGTCGCAAGAATAGGGATGCCGCCGAGGACGCGGCCGGCGAGACCGAGCAGGTCGTCGACGGTGTCGACAGTGAGGCGGATGAGGGCGAGCGCCTGAGGCTCGAGCCGGCGCCGCGGCCCGACGGGCCCTGGGACGACTCCGAGGTCCACGATCCGGCCGAGGGCCGGGTCGACCTGGGCGGTCTGTTCGTGCCGGGCGTCGAGGGCATGGAGCTCAGGGTCGAGGTCGCGGGCGACGCGATCGTGGCGGCGACGGTCGTGCTGCGCGACAGCGCCATCCAGCTGCAGGGCTTCGCCGCACCCAAGCGCGAGGGCATCTGGGGCGAGGTGCGCGAGGAGATCGGCTCGGGCATCACCCAGCAGGGCGGCATCGTCGACGAGGTCGAGGGGCCGCTGGGCTGGGAGTTGCGGGCCCAGGTGCCGGTACTACTGCCGGACGGCACCGGTGGCTTCCAGGTCGTGCGGTTCATCGGCGTGGACGGCCCCCGGTGGTTCCTGCGCGGGGTCATCTCGGGCCAGGGCGCGGTGCAGCCGCAGGCCGCCGGGCTGCTCGAACAGATCTTCCGGGACACGGTCGTGGTCCGCGGCGAGGGCCCGATGGCGCCCCGCGACCCGATCGTCCTGAAGCTGCCGAACGACGCCCAGATGGTGCCCGAGGGCGTCCAGCAGGAGGAGGGCTCCCGCTTCGCGGGCGGAATGGGCCAGCTCCAGCGCGGACCGGAGATCACCGAGGTCCGCTGAGGCTCGTAGAGACAGCAGGGCCGTACCCCCCAGGGGGTGCGGCCCTTTCTCATGCGTGCTCATGCGTGAAGCCTTGACGGGTTATTGGTCTGTACCTACCGTCTCCGTTCACCGCGTCTGTTCATAAAGGCGCTTCACGTTCACATACGAGAACGGAAGGCTCCTACGCATGCGCAGAACCGCTCTGTCGGCCGCCACGGCCTCCCTCGTCGCCGGCCTCCTCGCCTGGCCCGCGAACGCCGCTCCCAGCAGCTTCGTCCACCCCGGAGTCACCGTCTCCAAAGGGCAGCTGGACTTCGCCCGCTCCAAGGTCGACTCCGGCGCCCAGCCCTGGAAGGGCGCCTTCGACCGGATGATGGCGAGCAAGTACGCCGACCTGAACCGCACGCCCGCGCCCCGGGCCGTCGTCGAGTGCGGTTCGTACTCCAACCCCAACCACGGCTGCACCGACGAACGCGAGGACGCGATCGCCGCCTACACCCAGGCCCTCGCCTGGTACGTCACCCGCGACGAACGGCACGCGCGCAAGGCGATCGAGCTGATGGACGCCTGGTCGGCCGTGATCAGGGACCACACCAACAGCAACGCGCCCCTGCAGACCGGCTGGGCCGGTTCCTCCTGGCCCAAGGCCGCCGAGATCATCAAGTACACCTACACCGGGACCTGGGGGAACTCCGGCCGCTTCGCCACCATGCTCCGCAACGTCTACCTCCCCGAGGTGATCAACGGCTCCCACTCCAACGGGAACTGGGAGCTGTCGATGATGGAGGCCGCCGTCGGCATCTCCGTCTTCCTGGAGGACAAGGCGTCGTACGACAAGGCCATGGCGAAGTTCCGGACGCGTACGGCCGCCTACGTCTACCTGGCCTCCGACGGTGCGCTGCCGAAGACCGTGCCGAGCCAGAACCTGAACACCCGGGAGAAGATCGTCCGGTACTGGCAGGGGCAGTCGACCTTCGTCGACGGGCTCAGCCAGGAGAGCTGCCGGGACTTCACCCACACCGGCTACGGCCTCTCCGCCATCTCGCACGTCGCCGAGACCAGCCGGATCCAGGGCCAGGACCTCTACGGCACCGACGTGGGCGAGCGGCTGCGGCACGGGCTCGGCTTCCACGCCAAGTACGAGCTCGGCACCGCCGCCCCGGGCTGGCTGTGCGGCGGCTCGCTCAAGCCCGGTCTCGGGCCGGTCCCCGAGGTCGGCCACAACGCCCTGGCCAACCGTCTCGGACACGCCATGACCAACACCGGGACGCTGACCCTGCGGGGCCGCCCGGCCGGCAGCAACAACCTCTTCGTCGCCTGGGAGACCCTCACCCACGGCGACAATCCCGCGTGAGGCCCTGACCTGCCGGGCGCGTCAGAGTTCCGTCAAAGACGGTCCGCGGGCGCGCCCGGCACCCGTATGCCGCATTCGCCGGCCGTAAGGTCGACGCTGCGCAAACAGCGGACCGGAAGACAATGAGGCCATGGCACGCGGCAAGTTTCGGATCTACCTCGGTGCGGCACCGGGTGTCGGCAAGACGTACGCGATGCTCTCCGAGGCGCATCGCCGGGTCGAGCGGGGTACCGACTGTGTGGTGGCCTACGTCGAGCACTACGGCCGGCCCCGCACCGAGGTGATGCTGCACGGCCTGGAGCAGGTGCCGCGCAGGCAGCTCGAGTACCGCGGCGGCGTCTTTCCCGAGACGGACCTCGACGCCGTCCTCGCCCGCCGCCCCCAGGTCGCACTGGTGGACGAACTGGCCCACACGAACGTCCCCGGCTCCCGCAACGCCAAGCGCTGGCAGGACGTGGAGGAACTGCTGGCGGCCGGTATCGACGTGATCTCGACCGTCAACATCCAGCACCTGGAGTCCCTCGGCGACGTCGTGGAGTCGATCACCGGCGTGCGGCAGCAGGAGACCGTGCCGGACGAGGTGGTACGGCGGGCCGACCAGATCGAACTCGTCGACATGTCGCCAGAGGCGCTGCGGCGGCGGATGGCGCACGGCAACATCTACCAGCCGGACAAGGTCGACGCGGCCTTGTCGAACTACTTCCGGCCCGGCAACCTGACCGCCCTGCGCGAGCTGGCGCTGCTGTGGGTGGCCGACCGGGTCGACGCCTATCTCACCCAGTACCGCAGCGAGCACCGGGTGTCGAGGATCTGGGGCTCGCGCGAGCGGATCGTCGTCGGCCTGACCGGAGGTCCGGAGGGCCGGACGCTGATCCGCCGCGCCGCCCGGCTGGCCGAGAAGGGCGCCGGCGGCGAGGTGCTGGCCGTCTACATAGCCCGCAGCGACGGGCTGACCTCCGCCTCGCCCAAGGAACTGGCGATGCAGCGGACCTTGGCCGAGGACCTCGGAGGAACCTTCCACCACGTGGTGGGCGACGACATACCGGCCGCCCTGCTCGACTTCGCCCGCGGCGTGAACGCCACCCAGATCGTGCTGGGGTCCTCGCGCCGCAAGACCTGGCAGTACGTCTTCGGGCCCGGTGTCGGCGCGACGGTCGCCCGGGAGTCCGGGCCCGACCTCGATGTGCACATCGTCACCCACGACGAGGTCGCCAAGGGCCGCGGCCTTCCGGTGGCCCGGGACGCGCGCCTCGGGCGCTCCCGGCGGGTGTGGGGCTGGGTCGTCGGCGTCGCGGGCCCGCCGGCCCTGGCGGCGCTGCTCAACACCGTGGACCTCGGCCTCGCCAACGACATGCTGCTGTTTCTGGCGCTGACGGTGGCGGCGGCCCTGCTCGGCGGGCTGCTCCCCGCACTGGCCTCGGCGGCGGTGGGATCGCTGCTGCTGAACTACTTCTACACACCGCCGCTGCACCGGTGGACCATCGCCGACCCGAAGAACATCGTCGCCATCGTGATCTTCGTGGCCGTCGGTGTGGCGGTGGCCTCCGTGGTCGACCTCGCGGCCCGCCGCACCCACCAGGCGGCCAGGCTGCGGGCCGAGTCCGAGATCCTTTCCTTCCTCGCGGGCAACGTGCTGCGCGGCGAGACCGGCCTGGAGGACCTGCTGGAACGGGTCCGGGAGACCTTCGGCATGGAGTCGGCGGCCCTGCTGGAGCGCGCGAGCGATGTCGAGCCGTGGACCTGCGCGGGCCGCGTCGGGCAGGGGCATCCCGTGGAGCGGCCCGAGCAGGCGGATGTGGACATGCCGGTCGGCGACCATATGGCGCTCGCGCTGACCGGCCGCGTCCTGCCCGCCGAGGACCGCCGGGTGCTGGCCGCCTTCGCCGCCCAGGCCGCCGTCGTACTGGACCGCCGCCGGCTCCAGGAGGAGGCCGACCGGGCCCGCGCGCTCGCCGAGGGCAACCGCATCCGTACGGCGCTGCTGGCCGCCGTCAGCCACGATCTGCGCACCCCGCTCGCCGGGATCAAGGCGTCGGTGTCCTCCCTGCGCTCCGAGGATGTCGAGTGGTCCGAGGAGGACCGGGCGGAACTGCTGGAGGGCATCGAGGAGGGCGCCGACCGGCTCGACCATCTCGTCGGCAACCTGCTCGACATGTCCCGCCTCCAGACCGGCACGGTCACCCCGCTGATCCGCGAGATCGACCTCGACGAAGTGGTGCCGATGGCGCTCGGCGGGGTGCCCGAGGGCAGCGCCGGCCTGGACGTGCCGGAGACCCTGCCGATGGTCGCCGTGGACCCGGGGCTGCTGGAGCGGGCGATGGCCAACCTGGTCGAGAACGCCGTCAAGTACAGTCCGGCCGGCTCGCCCGTGCTGGTCGCCGCGAGCGCGCTCGCCGACCGGGTGGAGGTGCGGGTGGTCGACCGGGGGCCGGGCGTCCCCGACGAGGCCAAGGACCGCATATTCGAACCCTTCCAGCGCTACGGCGACGCCCCGCGCGGCGCCGGCGTGGGTCTGGGGCTCGCGGTGGCGCGCGGCTTCGCCGAGGCCATGGGCGGCACCCTGAACGCCGAGGACACGCCCGGCGGCGGGCTCACCATGGTCCTCACCCTCCGCGCGGCGGGAACCCGCCCGGAGCCGTTCCACGCGGCAGAACCCGAAAGGCAGGTCTCATGACCCGCGTCCTGGTGGTCGACGACGAGCCCCAGATCGTGCGCGCTCTCGTGATCAACCTCAAGGCACGCAAGTACGAGGTCGACGCGGCCCACGACGGCGCCGGCGCTCTCGAGCTCGCTGCCGCCCGCCACCCCGACGTGGTCGTCCTCGACCTCGGACTGCCCGACATGGACGGCGTCGAGGTGATCAGGGGCCTGCGCGGCTGGACGCGGGTACCGATCCTGGTGCTCTCCGCCCGGCACTCCTCCGACGAGAAGGTGGAGGCGCTGGACGCGGGTGCCGACGACTACGTGACCAAGCCGTTCGGCATGGACGAGCTGCTGGCCCGGCTGCGGGCCGCCGTGCGCCGGGCCGAGCCGGCCGGAGGAGGTGAGGACGACGTGATCGTGGAGACCGACGAGTTCACCGTCGACCTGGCCGCGAAGAAGGTCAACCGCGCCGGGAAGGACGTACGCCTGACGCCGACGGAGTGGCATCTGCTGGAGGTCCTGGTGCGCCACAGCGGCCGCCTGGTCGGGCAGAAGCAGCTGCTCCAGGAGGTGTGGGGGCCGTCGTACGGGACGGAGACCAACTATCTGCGCGTGTACATGGCACAACTGCGGCGGAAGCTGGAGGCGGACCCCTCGCATCCGAAGCACTTCATCACGGAGCCGGGGATGGGCTATCGGTTCGAGAGGTAGGGCCCTTCGCAGGTGGCCGGGACCCGCCGGTTCGGGCCCTGCCCCACGGGTACGGAGATGTCAGCACGCCCCGGTACGCTTCAGATATGAGTGCTGTTCCTCGTTCGCAGAAGCCGGCGGGCCGGTTCCGGCGCATGCTCGACCGGCTCTCCTCGTCGCAGGAGGACCTGGAGTCCGAGGAGCTGCGGGAGGACTCCGAGACGGCCGGCTGTATCCGGATCGGAGACTGTCAGGACCGGCAGATAGTGACGGTTACTGGTACCTTGCGCACGGTCACCCTGCGGCCGCGTGCGGGAGTCCCGGCCCTGGAGGCCGAGCTGTTCGACGGCTCCGCCGCGCTGGACGTGGTGTGGCTCGGCAGGCGCTCCATCGTGGGCATAGAACCGGGGCGCAAGCTGATCGCATCGGGCCGGGTCTCGATGAGCCGCGGCCGCCGGGTGCTGTTCAACCCCAAGTACGAACTGAGACCCCTCGGACGGGAGTAGCCGGTGACGTCGCTCGACAAGCCGACCGAAGAGACATCTGCGGACGACAACCGGGCGGTGACCGAGGCCGCCCTGTTCGAGGCGTTCGGCGGCGTCCGGGGCATGGTCGAGACGGTGCTGCCCGGCCTGCTCTTCGTCAGCATCTACACGATCAACAAGGACCTGCATCTGTCGGCGATCGCGGCGCTGGCCGTGTCGCTGGTGCTGGTCGCGGTGCGGCTGGTGATGAAGGACACCGTCAAGCACGCCTTCAGCGGTGTCTTCGGTGTGGCCTTCGGTGTCGTCTTCGCGATGATGACGGGCAACGCCAAGGACTTCTACCTGCCCGGCATGCTCTACACGCTGGGCCTCGGACTCGCGTACATCGTCACGACGCTGTGCGGTGTCCCGCTGATCGGGCTGATCCTCGGCCCGGTCTTCAAGGAGAACCTCTCCTGGCGCACGCGGAACCCCGGCCGCAAGAAGGCCTACGCCAAGGCCAGTTACGCGTGGGGCGCGATCCTGCTCGCCAAGTGCGCGATCCTCTTCCCGCTGTACTGGTGGGCCGACACCACGCAGCTGGGCTGGGTCCTGATCGCCCTGAAGATCCCGCCGTTCCTGCTCGCCGTGTGGCTGACCTGGGTGTTCCTGGCGAAGGCGCCCGCGCCGATCGATGTGTTCGCGGAGATGGAGGCGGAGGAGAAGGCCGCGGAGGAGAGGGAGCGGGAGGCTGCCGCCCGGTCCGCCGAGCAGTGAGTCTCCAGAGCTGAGAGAAGGGGCGTCCCGAGTGCTCGGGACGCCCCTTCCCGCTTGCTCCGCTCAGCTCTTCGCGCTGTCCCGCCGGACCGACAGCAGGTCCTCCAACTGCTCCTCGCGTGCCTGCGCGGCCACGAAGAGGAGTTCGTCGCCCGCCTCCAGGGAGTCCTCCCGGGAGGGGGTCAGGACGCGGGTGCCGCGGATGATCGTCACCAGGGACGTGTCCTCGGGCCACTCGACGTCGCCGACCTGCGTGCCGGCCAGGGCCGACTCCTCCGGCAGGGTCAGCTCGACCAGGTTGGCGTCGCCGTGGCTGAAGCGGAGCAGGCGCACCAGATCGCCCACGCTCACCGCCTCCTCGACCAGGGCGGACATCAGACGCGGGGTGGAGACGGCGACGTCCACGCCCCAGGACTCGTTGAAGAGCCACTCGTTCTTCGGGTTGTTCACCCGCGCGACCACCCGCGGCACGCCGTACTCCGTCTTGGCGAGCAGCGAGACGACCAGGTTCACCTTGTCGTCGCCGGTCGCGGCGATGACGACGTTGCAGCGCTGGAGGGCCGCCTCGTCCAGGGAGGTGATCTCGCAGGCGTCGGCGAGCAGCCACTCGGCCTGCGGGACGCGCTCGACCGAGATGGCCGTCGGCGCCTTGTCGATGAGCAGGACCTCGTGGCCGTTCTCCAGCAGCTCGCCCGCGATCGAGCGGCCGACCGCGCCGGCTCCGGCAATGGCGACCCTCATCAGTGACCGCCCTCCTCTTCGGGACCCTTGGCGAACGCCGCCTCGACCGTGTCGACCTCGTCGGTGCGCATCATCACGTGCACCAGGTCGCCCTCCTGCAACACCGTCTGCGAGGTGGGCAGGACCGCCTCGCCGAGCCGGGTCAGAAACGCCACGCGCACACCGGTCTCCTCCTGGAGCCGGCTGATCTTGTGGCCGACCCACGCGGTGGAGGCGTGCACCTCGGCCAGCTGGACCCCGCCCGTGGGGTCGCGCCACAGCGGCTCGGCGCCGGAGGGCAGCAGCCGGCGCAGCATCTGGTCGGCCGTCCAGCGGACGGTCGCGACGGTGGGGATGCCCAGACGCTGGTAGACCTCGGCGCGGCGGGGGTCGTAGATGCGGGCGGCGACGTTCTCGATGCCGAACATCTCGCGGGCCACACGTGCGGCGATGATGTTGGAGTTGTCACCGCTGGAGACGGCGGCGAAGGCGCCGGCCTCCTCGATGCCGGCCTCCCGCAGGGTGTCCTGGTCGAAGCCGACCCCGGTGACCCGGCGGCCGCCGAAGGAGGACCCCAGGCGGCGGAAGGCGGTGGGGTCCTGGTCGACCACGGCGACCGTGTGGCCCTGTTGCTCCAGGTTCTGGGCCAGGGCGGAGCCCACCCGCCCGCAACCCATGATGACAATATGCATCGCGTCACACCGCGCTTCCTGCAGGCCCTCTGACCTTCATGAATGTCGTGATCATGTCTCTCTTTCGGCTCGCCGGGCATCACATCGCGGCCTGCGTGCGGACCGCCGGGCAACATCATGCCGGTGGAATCAGGCCATGATGCCCTGCGGGGGCGGTGCCGCGTTCGACTGCCCGACTCCAACGTATCGGCAAAGTCGAGGGGGTTGCCGACGGCCCTGCCCAGGTAGGAGCGGGCTTCGACCCGGCCCTCGGCGGGGGAGGAAGACACCATGAGTACCGAGATCGACGTCCTGGTCCTGGGCGGCGCGGGCGTGGACACCATCGTGCACGTGCCCGAGCTGCCCGTTCCGCTCGCCGACAGCCACATGATCCGGCCCGGAATCGTGACGCGCGCGGGCCAGAGCGGAGACTTCGTCGCCCTCGGCACGAGCGCGCTCGGCCTGCGCACCCACCACCTCGACATGCTGGGCGACGACCCCGAGGGCGACCTCGTCCGCGCCCTGCACCGCGACCGCGGCATCGCGCTCACCGCCGTCCCCCAGCCGCTCGGCACCAAACGGGCGGTCAACCTCGTCGGCCCGGACGGCAAGCGGCTCTCCCTCTACGACGCCACGCGCTCGGCGGAGACCGACCGGCTGCCCGAAGCCGCCCTGCGGGAGCTGGCCGCCGTCAGCCGGCACGCCCACGTCGTCATCACCCAGCCCTGCGGCCACGCGCTGCCCGCCCTGCGCGAGGCCGGCGTGACCGTCTCGACCGACCTGCACGACTGGGACGGGTCCAACCCGTACCACGAGATCTTCGCGCACCAGGCCGACCTGGTCTTCCTGTCCAGCGCGGCCCTGGCCGACCCGGAGCGCGCCATGCGGCGGATCACCGAGCGGGGCAGGGCCCGGGTGGTCGTCGCCACCGCCGGGGCCGACGGGGCCTACCTGCTGGCCGACGGCGAGCTGACCCACGTACCCGCCGCGACACCTCCGGCGCCGGTGGTCGACTCCAACGGCGCCGGCGACGCCTTCGCCGCCGCGTTCCTCTACGCCTGGCTGAACGGCGAGCCGCCCCGCCGCTGCGCCCTGTACGGCACGGTGGCCGGGGCGTACGCCTGCACGGTGCCGTCGACCCGGGCCGACAGCATCGGGCGGGCGGAACTGTGTGCCCGGGTCGGCGACCTCGTCAGCGGCGGTTGATGCTGCGCACGCTCGCGAGAGTCAGGATTCCGAGGGCGATGACGGTGGCCGCGGCGCCGATCAGTTCTGCGGGCGTGTGCATGGGACCTCCGGGGTCGACAACGGCCTGGTGAGGGACGGGGCTTAGTCATATAGGCATGAGAAGCCGGTGACCTGCGGAATCCGCAGCCGCGGCGCCCTGCGAATTCACTCGGAGGGCAGATGGGAAGCTGATGAGGGGTGGCGGGTGGGCGAGCCCGCAATCGAACGCTTACGATCCTCTGTTGTGTCCAAACTGACCGACGTGCCCAAGCGGATCCTGATCGGGCGCGCACTGCGCAGTGACCGGCTGGGGGAGACCCTCCTGCCCAAGCGCATCGCACTACCCGTCTTCGCCTCCGACCCGCTGTCCTCTGTGGCGTATGCGCCCGGGGAGGTGCTGCTGGTCCTGTCCATCGCGGGCGTGACGGCGTACCACTTCAGTCCGTGGATCGCCGTCGCCGTCGTCGTACTGATGTTCACCGTGGTGGCCTCGTACCGGCAGAACGTGCACGCCTACCCCAGCGGCGGCGGCGACTACGAGGTGGCGAACACCAACCTCGGCCCCAAGGCCGGCCTCACCGTCGCCAGCGCGCTGCTCGTCGACTACGTCCTCACCGTCGCGGTGTCGATCTCCTCCGGCATCGAGAACCTGGGCTCGGCGATCCCGTTCGTGGTCGAGCACAAGGTGCTCTGCGCGATAGGCGTGATCGTGCTGCTGACGCTGATGAACCTGCGCGGTGTGAAGGAGTCGGGCTCGCTGTTCGCGATTCCGACGTACATCTTCGTCGCGGGCGTCTTCACCATGATCGCCTGGGGTGCCTTCCGCGGACTCGTCCTGGACGACACCATGCGCGCCCCGACGGCGGACTACGTCATCAAACCCGAGCACCAGGGCCTGGCCGGCTTCGCCCTGGTCTTCCTCCTCCTGCGCGCCTTCTCCTCCGGCTGTGCCGCACTCACCGGCGTCGAGGCGATCTCCAACGGCGTCCCGGCCTTCCGCAAGCCCAAGTCCAAGAACGCCGCGACCACCCTCGCGATGATGGGCCTGCTGGCCGTCACCATGTTCTGCGGCATCATCGCGCTGGCCGCCGCCACCGACGTCCGCATGGCCGAGAACCCGGCCAAGGACCTCGTCCACAACGGCGTGCCGCTCGGCGCGGACTACGTCCAGAACCCGGTGATCTCCCAGGTCGCCGAGGCCGTCTTCGGCAAGGGCAGCTTCCTCTTCATCATCCTGGCCGCGGCCACCGCGCTGGTGCTGTTCCTCGCCGCGAACACCGCCTACAACGGCTTCCCGCTGCTCGGCTCGATCCTCGCCCAGGACCGCTACCTGCCCCGCCAGTTGCACACCCGCGGCGACCGCCTGGCCTTCTCCAACGGCATCGTGCTCCTCGCCGGCGCCGCCGGACTCCTGGTCGGGATCTACGGCGCCGACTCCACGCGCCTGATCCAGCTCTACATCGTCGGCGTGTTCGTGTCCTTCACGCTCAGCCAGACCGGCATGGTCCGGCACTGGAACCGCCACCTGGCCACCGAGCGCGACCAGGCCAAGCGCCGCCACATGATCCGCTCCCGGGCGATCAACGCCTTCGGCGCGTTCTTCACCGGCCTCGTGCTGGTGGTCGTCCTCGTCACCAAGTTCACGCACGGTGCGTGGGTCGCCCTGCTCGGCATGGTGATCTTCTACGTGACGATGTCGGCCATCCGTAAGCACTACGACCGCGTCGCCGAGGAGATCGCCGCCCCCGAGGGCCCGAGCGACGACAGCGTGCGGCCCTCCCGCATCCACTCCGTCGTCCTGATCTCCAAGATCCACCGCCCGACCCTGCGCGCCCTGGCCTACGCCAAGCTGATGCGCTCGGACAGCCTGGAGGCGCTGAGCGTCAACGTCGACCCGGCGGAGACCAAGGCGCTCAGGGACGAGTGGGAGCGGCGCGGCATCGACGTACCGCTGAAGGTCCTGGACTCGCCCTACCGCGAGATCACGCGGCCGATCATCGAGTACGTCAAGAGCCTGCGCAAGGAGTCGCCGCGGGACGCGGTGTCCGTGATCATCCCCGAGTACGTCGTCGGCCACTGGTACGAGCATCTGCTGCACAACCAGAGCGCCCTGCGGCTGAAGGGCCGATTGCTGTTCACGCCGGGGATCATGGTGACCTCGGTGCCGTACCAGCTCCAGTCCTCCGAGGCGGCCAAGCGGCGGGCCCGCAAGCAGCAGGAGTGGAACGCGCCGGGGTCGGTGCGGCGCGGCCCGGCTCAGGTGCGGCAGAAGGAGTCCTCCGAGCACAAGACCTGAGGCGAGGCCTCGGGAAACGGGGGTGATTCGGCCGGGCGGCAGCCACGTAGACTGGTGGGCTGTTGTCCGGCCGTTCCGTTCGGCCGCGTCCCTTTGATCGTTTCCCCTCACGCTTTTGGAGTCACCCCGCCATGCAGGCAGAACCGAGGAAGTCGCTGGTGGGGGAGGAGTACGAGGTCGAGGTCGGCCCCGTCGCCCACGGCGGCCACTGCATCGCCCGTACGTCCGAGGGCCAGGTGCTGTTCGTCCGGCACGCGCTGCCCGGTGAGCGGGTCGTGGCGCGGGTGACGGACGGCGAGGAGGGCGCCCGGTTCCTGCGCGCCGACGCGATCGACATCCTGGACGCCTCCAAGGACCGGATCGACGTGCCCTGTCCGTTCGCCGGCCCCGGCCGCTGCGGCGGCTGCGACTGGCAGCACGCCAAGCCGGGCGCGCAGCGGCGCCTGAAGGCCGACGTCATCGCCGAACAGCTCCAGCGGCTCGCCGGGCTCACGCCGGAGGAGGCCGGCTGGGACGGCACGGTGCTGCCCGCCGAGGGCGACAAGCTGCCCGCGGGCCAGGTCCCCGCGTGGCGCACCCGCGTCCAGTACGCCGTCACCGCCGACGGCCGGGCGGGCCTGCGTCGGCACCGCTCCCACGAGGTCGAGCCGATCGACCACTGCATGATCGCCGCCGAGGAGGTCAGCGAGCTGGGCATCGAGAAGCGCGACTGGACCGGCATGGACTCCGTCGAGGCGATCGCGGCGACGGGGTCGCAGGACCGCCAGGTGGTCCTGACGCCGAAGCCGGGCGCGCGTCTGCCGCTGGTCGAACTGGACCGCCCCGTGTCCGTTCTGCGGGTGGACGAGCGCGACGGCGGTGTCCACCGCGTCCACGGCCGCCCCTTCGTCCGCGAACGCGCGGACGGCCGGACCCACCGGGTCGGCAACGGCGGCTTCTGGCAGGTCCACCCGAAGTCGGCCGACACCCTGGTGACCGCGGTCATGCAGGGCCTGCTGCCGCGCAAGGGCGACATGGCCCTCGACCTGTACTGCGGCGTAGGCCTCTTCGCGGGCGCCCTCGCCGACCGGGTCGGCGACCAGGGCGCGGTCCTCGGCATCGAGTCCACCAAGCGTGCGGTGGAGGACGCCCGGCACAATCTCGCGGACTTCGACCGCGTGCGTATCGAGCAGGGCAAGGTCGAGAGTGTGTTGCCGCGTACGGGCATCACGGAGGTCGACCTGATCGTGCTTGATCCGCCGCGGGCGGGGGCTGGGCGGAAGACGGTCGAGCATCTGTCGTCGCTCGGCGCGCGGCGGATCGCGTATGTGGCTTGCGATCCGGCGGCGCTGGCGCGGGACTTGGGGTATTTCCGGGACGGGGGGTATCGGGTGCGGACGCTTCGGGCGTTTGATCTGTTTCCGATGACGTCGCACGTGGAGTGCGTGGCTATTCTTGAGCCCGCAGCAAAGGGCCTCTGACCTGGTGATTTTCAATTCCCCAGGTTGCGGGCGGGACGTGTCGACATGTTTCCGTAGGTCCACCGCGTGGAGCGTGCTGCAGGTTCCTGCCTCGTGCCTCACCTGCGGTTTCGCAGCGGGGGCGTGGGTCGAGAACGCTCTGCCTCAACTCCGTGAGGGACGGGTTCGGTAAATGTCTTGACGCTCGTTCGACGCTGTTTCTGACGGAGCGTGAGGTGGTCGTCCTGGGTCCAGGCGCGATTTTCGAGCCGTCTGATCGCTGAGTGCCGTCCAGGACCGTCGACAAACGTTGCTCGCTCTCGCCTACGAAACCACCCGGCCGGGGCGTGGTGTGGAGCGGCTCGTCGAGGCTGCCGGGTGGTTCTGCGGCGCGTCAGCGGGACGCCTGTACGCCGAGCAGAGTGAGGGCGTTGCGGATGCCCTCGTCGAGGAGTTCGTCGGAGAGTCGCCGGTCGGTCAGGGCGCGGGAGAGCTGCAGCGTTCCGACCATCATGGCGTAGACGCTGAGGGTCTTCGTGTGCACCGAGCGCGGATCGGCGGGCGCCAGGCGAGCGGTGATACCGTCGATGACGGCGAGCACGCCGTCGGTGTACGCCTGCTTGGTCTCGTCCGCGCAGCGCCCGATCTCGTCGAGGAGTGCCGCGGAGGGGCAGCCGTCGTCGGGACTGTCGCGGTGCTGGGGCGACAGATACCACCGTACGATCTGCTCGACTCCGGCGATGCCGGGGGCCGCCTGCTCGATGACGTTCGCGTACTGGGTGCGCAACTGGTCCGCGACCGCGGTGGCCACGAGGTCGTCCTTGGATGCGAAGTGGGCGTAGAAGGCGCCGTTGGTCAGTCCGGCGTCCGCCATCAGCGTCGAGATGCCCGAGCCGTCGATACCGTCCCGCTTGAACCGGCGGCCGGCGGTCTCGATGATCCGCTGCCTCGTCGCCTGCTTGTGCTCTTTCCCGTAACGCGCCACGCGCTTGCTCCTTTGTGCGCCGGAAAGGTCACCCGCGCTTCGCCATCGTATTGGATTGCGAACGTACTCCAATGATGTGCCGATGGTGTATAGGAGTACCGACACGCCTTCTCTGCGGCCGGCCCGATTCAGTCGTTGTCGGGCGCCATCGAGATCACGACCTTTCCGGCCGTGGTGCGGCCCTGCTCGACGTGCGCCATCGCTTCGAGTGTCTGGTCGAAGGGGAACGTTCGGTCAATGACCGGGCGGAGCTGTCCGTTGTCGTAGAGGGCGGCGAGCTCGTGCAGCTGGGCGCCGTTCGCCTGCATGAAGAAGAACTGGTAGCGCACGCCCAGGGCCTTGGCCTGCTTGCGGATCTTGCGACTGAGCATGTCCATGACCAGACCGAGGAGGGATGGGGCGCCGAGCTGCTTGGCGAACGCGGCGTCCGGCGGGCCGACGACACTGATGGCCAGGCCGCCGGGCTTCAGCACGGTCAGCGATTTCTCGAGGTTGACTCCACCCACCGAGTCCAGCACCAGGTCGTAGCCGGACAGCACCTGCGAGAAGTCCTCCTTGGTGTAGTCGACGACGATGTCGGCGCCGAGGCTCCTGACCAGCTTCTCGGAATCAGTTTTCGCGGTCGTCGCCACTGTGGCGCCGAGGTGCTTGGCGAGCTGGATGGCGGTCGATCCAAGTCCGCCGGCACCGGCATGGATGAGCACCTTCTGGCCCGGCTTCACGTGGGCGTGGTCGACGAGGATCTGCCAGGCTGCCAGGGCCACCAGCGGCACCGCGGCCGCCTCGCGGAGGGTGAGTGACTCCGGCTTGGGTGAGACGTCGTCCTGGTCGATCGCAATGAACTCGGCGAAGCCTCCGATCCGCAGGTCGCGGGGACGTGCGTAGACCTCGGCGCCGACTTTTACGTCGCGCACGGCCGACCCGACCTGCGTCACAATGCCGGCGACGTCGTGGCCGAGCACGAACGGAAGCTTGTACGTCAGGAGTCGTTTGAACTCCCCGTTGCGGACCATTTTATCCAGCGGGTTGATGCTGGTGGCGCTCACTCGAACCAGGACGTCGCCGTCGCCTACGGTGGGCTCGGGAACGTCTGCGGCGCGTAGGCCGTCCTTGCCGTACTTCTCGACGATGAATGCCTTCATGTCAGCCATCCCTTTGTGTGATCTTTTTGATTGCCTTTCGGCGGACGATGCGCATGTCGGGCCGGCCCCCGCATCAGCTGCCGAGGTGCCGTCGAAGCCACTGACCCATCTGCTCGATCGCCCGGTCCACCTCGGGCACGCGCCCCGCGCCCAGGATGAACGAGTGCTGCCCCTCGGGCAGTGGGCGGACCTCGGAGAGGATCTTGAAGTCGGCGAGTCGGCGGCCGAAGTCGGCGCCCTCGCCGGCAAGCGCCTCGTACTCTCCGTAGTGGAGGGCCGTGGGCGGCAGGCCGGTCAGGTCGGCGTTGAGGATGCTGATGTCGGGGTCGGTGAAGTCCACGCCGGGGTCCTGCAGCCAAGCCGCTCGGAACTGCTCGAGGATGTCCCGGCTGAGCATCTTGTCGAGTTCCTCGTTCTCGTCCACCTTCGGGTTGCTGATGGTGAGGTCGGTCCAGGGCGAGATGCTGATGATCGCCCCAGGGGCGGCCTCGCCCCTGGCGAGCAGGCGCAGCGGCAGCGCGACCGCGAGGGTGCCTCCGATGGAGTGGCCGGTGCTGCCGATGTTCCGCGGCTCGTAGCCCTGTGCGAGCAGCCACCGGTAGGCGGTTTCGGCGTCGTCGATCTGCGCCGGGTGGGGGTGCTCGGGCGCCAGGCGGAAGCCCACGACGAGTGAGCGGGCTCCGGCCGCCTTGGCAATGTGGCCGGCGGCCTTGCGATCCGATGTGATCGAGGCGGCGACCGATCCACCGAAGTGGAAGTGGAGCAGCGCCTTGTCGGGATCGGCGCCCTCGGGGATGGCCCACAGGGCGGGGACGCCGTCCGCGTCCACGTCGGCGTAGGTGACGCCTTCCGGCTCGGTCGATGCCGAAGCATGCGTGTCGACGATGTCGCGGACGACGGCCAGGTCGAGGCCCGGTGTCGACGCCTTCGCGCGCACGCTTTCGAGGAACTGCGCGAACTGCTGTGCTTCCGTGCTGATTCCCATGTGGATGCTCCTTGTCAGGTCAGAGCTGAACGCGCCTCTCACGCGCACTGCAGGTCGATGGGCCGGGTGCGACGTCAGCCGGGCATCCGGTTGAATCTGCGGATCTGCTTGTCGAAGATCCCGGTGGGGACGAGGCGTCGCGCGGTGGTGATGCGTGAGGCGAGCGGACCGGCGGTGTAGCGCAGCTTCGGCTTCGGGGCGGTGGCTGCCGTGACAATCTCCTTGGCGACGACGGCAGGGTCGTCGCCGCTCTTCATAGCCGCAGCGACCACTTCGTCGAAGACACGCCGCCGCTCCGCATACAGCGGCAGCGGGGTGTCGGGCTGCGCGGCATTGGCGTCGAAGGCGGTCCGGGTGTAGCCGGGCTCGACGAGCAGAACGCGGACGCCGTGCTCGCGGACCTCGTGGTCCAGGGACTCGGAGTAGCCCTCGATGGCGTGCTTCGCGGCGACGTAGAGGGCCATGTAGGGCTGCGGGATGACGCCGAGGACGGACGAGAGGTTGATGATGCGTCCACGGCCCTGGGCGCGCATGTGCGGCAGGACGGCCTTCGTCATGCGGACGAGACCGAAGAAGTTGAGGTTGAAGAGGCTCTGGGCCTGGGCGACGGAGTTCTCCTCGGCGGCGCCGGCGGAGCCGAGACCGGCGTTGTTGACGAGGACGTCGATCCGTCCGAACCGTTTGATCACTTCCTGGACTGCGGTGGTGACGGATTCGTCACTGGTCACGTCGAGGTCGAGGAAGGTCACACCGGCGGGCGGGGTGAGTCCCGAGGTGTTCCGTCCGGTTCCGATCACCTCGAACCCGGCTGTGACGAAGGCGCGAGCGGTTGTGTTACCGATCCCCGAAGACGCCCCCGTTACGAGCGCTACCGGCCGATGTGTCGCCATGACAGGCTCCCTGCCTCATTTAAATTACGATCGTTTAACTTACGACCGTAAGACTATAGCTGGACGGCGCGGGTGGCAAGGAGCCGCTTCGGCGATCGCCGGGAACCTGCGGCTTGGTGCGGGAGGAGGGGCCAGCAGGCGACGAATGCGCCAGGTCGCCGATGCGGCCCGGTACTCCCTGTCCGGGCACGCGGAGAAGGTGCCTGCGGCGCCGGGCCGGGATGCCGCACCGGTGACGGACGGCACGAGATGCGGGACGGGTTCCCGCGTGCCGCGCACAGCTTCACGCGCTGACGCCGTTGCTCCGTATGCGACGGAGGTCGACGCCGGCGGACGAGTGGCTCGGTGACTCGCGGGCGGTCCGTAACGTCGAAGAACGCCAGCGACTCGTCCCGGGTCGCGGCACGTTTTCTGTGAAGCCGGGAACCGGCGCGAATCGCATCTGGGGCGAACTGGTCAAGGTGGGCCAGCAACAGCCCGGCTACGGGTTTTAGTTCAGATAAGCGACCAGGCCGAAGCTGATGGCGCCGGACCAGAGGGTTCGGGGCATGACTGACATCCGCAGCAACCCCGAGCAGCAACAGCTGTGGGATCTCAGATTCAGTGGCTGAATCTCACGACCGATGGCCACTCGATGGCCGTTCGGCCATCAATCTGAGACAGACCGGTCGAAGCGCTCACTCTTGGGGCTGACGAAGTGTCCAGTCGCGGTCGCTCGGCGTCGGCTCGGTTCGCCAACGAGCCCGTAGGACTCCGTCGTTGTCGGGCATGACAGCAGTACACAGAGGCACAGATTCACCCGCATATACAGACAGGAGCGCTGCGGCATGGGAACGGGATATCCGGGCGGTCAGTTCGGGGAACGCGTCCTCGTCGGCGATGGCGCTGCGGATGTTGCCGTCGTCGTCCTGCCACACGCCTTCGACGAGGCCGTCAGCGGGCAGGGCTCTCAGGACGGCGTCGATGTCGGTGGACAGGGGCGGCCAGACGGCGAGACGGGCCCGGGGAGCCAGTCCAACGCGAACGGGGTCGATGGTGTCGATGGTGAGGTGGTGCCATCGTGAGGCACCTTCGAGATACGTCTCTTCCAGGATTCCGGCACGGCCGGTGGCGACTGCCGTGTGCAGGTCGGCCCAGAAGTGGTCATCGCCGGGCCGCTGGATGACCTGCTCTTCCTCCTCGGCCTCGAAGGCGTACGGGGAGGCGTCCAGGCGTTCCGGGAACAGTCCCCGCTCCCGCGTGCGGGCCAACGCCTCCTCGCAAGGCCGGCTGCTGCTGATGTAGAGGTACTGGTCCCATCCCACGTGGACTGCGAACACGCCTTCCGCCTCCAGCCGGCACCAGGCGCCGATGTCGCGCAACATGGCGCGCACCAACTGCAGCCCGACTTCGAGCGGTACTTCTGCCCCATCGTGAAAACCGGTAGGGCCGGCAGGGAAAAGCCCGTCCAACCCAAAGCCGTCCACCGCAGGCTCCACACCGAAGTGCGCGAAGGACGGGACCTGTGGTTCACGTACGGCCAGGTGATCGACGCCAGTGTCCCCGGCGAAGGCCGCTACCGCCTGAAGATAAGCCGCCTCGACCTCGCCGTGATCGCTGACGGTGTCCTCCCTGCCGATGTAATGCCCGTGGTCGTCACGGTCGGCGGGGTCGTACTTGGTGACGCGGTAGACGTAGGGGAGCTGCACCGCCCCATCATCCAGCACGCTTGTGCCGCCCCGCGAGGAAATGCTACGAGCGTCAGCTTGCCCCGCATACGACTGGTTCCGATGAACCAGGAGCGTCTCGGCCTAGTAGCCGGCCCGGCTGCCTATGGCGCCCAGGCCGATCGAGGCGTAGCCGCGCTCCAGCGCCCGCGCGTGCTCGGGCTCGCACTTGACCGTGATGATCTGTTCGTCCGGGTCATCGGTGACGACGTCGAGTCCGGGGGTGAAGGGGCGTCCGTGGCTGACGTCGGGCAGGGCGAGGGCCGCCTTGCGGGCGGGGTCCTGGAGGCGGTCACCGGCCGCGCTCACCGGGCCGCCTGCGTGCTGGTGCCGTAGGTGTGCGGGTCTACGGGCTGCACAGCCTTGGGCAGGTGGGCGACGACGAGCAGGTAGGAGTCGGTGACGAGCTCCCTGACGAGCTCCTTGTAGACGCCTGTCCCGCCCTCCAGCGTGATCCAGTGTTTCTTGTTCATGTGGTAGCCGGGGGTGATGTGGCTGTTGTTTTCCCGGAGAGCCTGGGCCTCGCCGGGGTCCGCCTTCAGGATCACGACGGGGCGCCCGGGGACCTCGGTCATCAGCATGAACACCTTGCCTCGTACCTTGAAGACCTCCCAGTCCGGGCCGAAGGGATGCTCCAGCTGCGCTCCGGCAAGTTCCTCCGCGCACTCGGCGGCGAACGTCTGCAGGGTCGATCCGTTCATGAGTGTTTCCTTCCTCGGGTGGTAGCGGGCAGGGCGTAGGCCAAGGACGCGGACGTCACGCCCCATCCTTTCCAGCGACGCGGGCGGAACGGGCGGTAAACTGCGGACACGTGATGGTCGACAAGCGACACCCCGGGCGTTCTCCACGCGTCGGACGCAGCGAGCAGGCCGCGGTTCCGCTGTACGGTTTCCAGCCCCCGGTCGGCACTCCGTACGGCCTTGAGGTGAGCACCGTCGAGGACTTCTTCGCCGAGCACGACGACTGGCCGTGGAATCCGCCTCGTCCGGGCCGCGCCACCTTCCACTACCTGATCCTGGTGACCGAGGGTGAGCTGCTCCACGATGTCGACCACGTCACGCGGACCGTCGCACGCGGCCAGTGGCTGTGGGTGCGTCCCGGGCACGCGCAGTGCTGGCATCCGCCGGGTGCCGTCCGCGGCTTGTTCATCCTGTTCGAGCCGGACGTGCTGACGTCCGACGCCGCCCGCCTGCTGGCCCCGCTCACCGCGCACGAGGCCCCTGCCGTACTGAACCCGCACCCCGATGACGCGGCCTGGCTGCGGCAGACGGCGCTCCAGCTCCTGGACGAGCACCGTGCACTGGGGCGCCGCCGGCTCGATGTCCACCACGCCCTGCGGCGCAGCCTGCTCGAATCGCTGCTGCTGCGCCTCGCCAACTCCCCCGATGTCACCCCCACCGGCACGGCGGCGGGCGGTACGGGCCGCCGAGACATGTACGCACGGTTCGTGGACGCCCTGGAGCTGCACTTCCGGGAACTGCACCGGGCTGCGGACTATGCCGGGCTGCTCGGCTGTTCGGTTCGCACCCTCAGCCGCGCGGCCCGGGACGCCACCGGCAAGGGGGTGCGTGAAGTCATCGACGAGCGGCGGCTGCTCGAAGCCCGGCGCCTGCTGAGAGGTGCCGGTTGGGACGCCCGGGCTGTGGCCGTCCATCTCGGGTTCACCGATCCCGCGAACTTCGGCCGCTTCTTCCGTGGCCACACCCGTCTCACCCCGGCCGCCTTCGCGGCCCGCGAAGCCAGGACCGGCATGTGAGGCGGGCGCGGCACAAGTTCGCACCCGCCCGGCCGCCACGGCCTTGATCGCGTCCGGAACATGGGCCGGGTCGGCCGCCGCCGTCGATCGACCGCTCACTGGCCGGGGTGCGTCATCTCGGATCCCCGGTCAGGACGCGATCGCGCCTGTCGCGGTCTGGGCGAACGCCCAGTTGGAGTGCACGATGCGCCACTGGCCGTCGATCAGCCGGTACGCCTCGGTGGCGTTCCAGGCGCGCAGCTGCCGCTCGTTGCCGTTGTCGTCGAGCACGAAGGTGTTCAGGTTGTAGGCCAGGACGGCGAAGTCACCGTCGTCGCTGACGTGCACGACGGGGTTGAGGTACTCGTTGCGCACGATGTGCGGGTTGGAGTAGATCGCCTCGATGTGGGCGACGGTCGCGTCACGGCCGACGACCAGGTCCTTTTCGATGGGGTCGAAGTAGCTGATCTCCTCGGCGTAGTTGTCGAGGTAGCCGCGGTTGTCGCCGACGCTCCACCGCTCGTTGAAGGACTTCTCCAGTTCCAGGATGGTCTTGCTGATTTCTTCCTTGTTGACGCCCATGACAGTCTCCTTTTCGTGCATGCCGCTGCCGGCCGGCTGCGACCGGCGGCGGATGGGTGTGTTTCTCAGTCGTCGAGCAGCACCACGTGCTTGCCCGGCGTCGTGCCGGCCTCGACGTCGGCCTGGGCATCGCGCACCTGCCGCAGGCCGTGGTAGACCTTCGCGACCGGGGCCTTGAGCCGTCCGGCGGCGATGGCTTGCAGTTGCTGCTGGAAGACCTGCGCCGGCAGGTCGGTGGCCCCGCCCGCGTAGCTGGTCAGCCGCACCCCGTTGGGGATCATGAACGGGGTGAAGTCGGGGATCGTCCACTGGCCCGCCAGGGCTCCTGTGAAGCAGACGGTGCCGTGACTGCGGACGGTGCGGAAGGTGTCGGCGAGGGCCGAGCAGCCCACCAGTTCCAGTACGGCGTCGACTCCGTCCGGCATCAGCTCGCGCACCTGGTCGGCGATGGCGCCGTTGTCGACCAGGGGATGGTCGACACCGATGGCCCGCAGTTCCCCGGCCCGGTCCGGGCTGCGAGTGGTGGACAGCACGGTGGCTCCGAGGTCCTTCGCGATCGTGGCCGCGCTCAGCCCGACCGTGGAGGTGCCGCCGCGGATCAGTAGCGTCTGCCCCGCCTGCAGACCGAGGCCCGTGGCGATAGAACCGTAGGCGGTCTGGAACATCTCCGGCAGTGCGCCGACCACTTCCCACGGGAGGCCGGTCTCGAACGGGATGACCTGCCCCGCGGGGACGGTCACGTACTGCGCATACGAGCCGTCGAAGGACCGGCCCATGCCGCCCATCATGGTCGCCACCTGCTGCCCCGGGCGCAGCCCGCTGTCCTCGTCGGCCTGGTCGACCACACCGACGCCCTCGATGCCGGGGATGCGCGGGTAGGTGACCTCCGAGTCTGACTCGCCCTTTCGGGTGGTGACCTCGGACTCGTTGACGCCGAACGCCTTCACCTTGATGCGCACCCACCCGGGCTGCGGCTCGGGCATCGGCACCGTGGTGACGTGAAGGGCATCCAGGCCGCCGGGCTGAGTGACGACAACCGCTCGCATCGCCGTAGTGGCGGCGGCTGCGGACGCTGCACGCTTGCCCATGCCAATTCCTTACTCATCGAGGACGACCCGCAGGGTCGCCACCCTGCGGCCCGCAGCGACTGGTCGCCGCAGCACCTCTCGATCTTCTGTCGACATCCAGCGAATCCCGCAGTCAGTTGCGGACATCTGATCGTCAATGGAGGACACCGGTGAAGCCCCGCGATCGCAAGGCTTCGGGCCCCTCATCCCGAGGGGAAGCCTGAGCGCCCCCGCCGTCCCCCCGTTCGCTCGGCCGGAACGGTTGTGGAGCGGTTCGACCAGGAGGGATGGGCCCGAGGCGTCCTGGTCAGGCCGCCAGGCCGCGAGAATAGGACGCGGGTCTGTCACCGGTGCTGTGCGGTGCGCAACTCATCGGTGAACCGGGCGAGGGCGTCCTCGGCCGTGGGCACGGGGCCGAACAGCTGCTCCTGACGGCGGGGGTCGGCGACGTAGCGCCCGGTCTCGAACCAGCGGAACATCGCGGCCATGTCCTTGATCAGGGGCATGAAGCGGCCGGCGACGGCTCCCGCGGCGCGGGCGACGGCGGACGGGACGGCCCACACCTTGATCTTCTTTCCGGCCCGGTGGCCCATCACGTCGGCCACCTCTCGCATGCTGACCGGACGGTCCCAGCCGATGTCAATCCGCTCACCGTTGTCGGCCTCGGCGTCGACGGCGGCCGCCAGGTATGCCGCGAGATCGGAGGTGTGGACGAAGGTCAGCGGGACGGTGGCCTTGCCGATCCACAACATGCGGCCCTTGTCGACCGGGTCGCCCGCCATGCTCGCGACCTGGTCGAGGAATGCCCCCGGGCGCAGCGCGACGAACGGGACGCCGAGCTGTTCGAGCTTGTCCTCGGCGATCTTCTTGTGCCAGAAGTGCGGGACTTGGGGGGTCTGGTCGCTGGTGAGGATGCTGGTCAGGACGAACCGCCGGATGCCGGTGCGATGGGCGGCCTCGGCGAGGTTGGCGTTACCGACGGTGTCGATGTCCTGCGCGTTCTTGCCGCCCCGGGTGTAGCCGGCAGCGGTGGTGATGACGGCATCGGCGCCGTTCATGGCAGCGACGAGTGAGTCGAGGTCGAGCATGTCGCCGCGGGCGATCTCGACGCCCCGGTTTTCGAGCCTGCTCGCGTCGGTGGTCGGCCGGACCAGGGCGCGGACGTTCTTGCCGCGCTTGAGCAGTTCGTCGACGACCTTGCCGCCGAGGGAGCCGGTCGCGCCGACGACGAGGACGGGGAGGGTGGTGGTCATGGGGGTGTCACCTTTCATCAGGTCAGTGGTGGGGGATTGGTTGGGCGGAGCAGTGGTGGCCGCGGGACGTGGGAGCCGTCGGCCTGCAGGAGCTTTCGGAGGTCGAAGGCGACCCGGACGCGGGTGATGCGTCCGTCCTCGATGTACAGCCAGTTGGCATGGAGAAGGGCTCGCCGGCCAGGCAGGGGTGTCACCCTGCGCCCGAATGAGTTCCGTCCTGCTTCCACCGGGACGACGCGCGCTTGCCCCTGACACTGAGGCCCCGCTCAGCCCCGTTCTCCCTGACGTACGGAGTGAGCGGGAGTCCCGCCACATCCACCGGCTCGGCTCACCGGGCTTCTTCCGACAGGCGGGAAGCCTGGCTCCGCTCAGCACGGGCCTCGTGAGCCGAGTGCTCTGCAGCACTGCCCACTTCGCAGGAACGCCGGAAACTATGCGCACTCCAGGCCGGAACCGGGGTGCGAGCCGAGGGGAGTTACTCGGACTCTTCTTGCGGAAGAGCGCGGCTGTTGATCGCGTCGGCGATGGCGTAGGCGGTGCGGACGAAGGATTCCGCCTGCTGCGCCGACAGGTTCAGCGCGGAGGTCTTCTCCAGGGCTCGCCACATGGTTGCAATGGGCTCGCGCATGGCACGGCCCTTCTCGGTGAGGTGGACGACCATGACGCGCCGGTCGTGTTCGGCCGGCTCGCGGACGAGCAGGCCGGCGTCCTGCATGCGGCGCAGAGACTTCGAGACCGTGGAGTGGTCCAGGCCGACGCTTTCGAGCAGCTCGGACTGGGTCTGGCCGTCCCGGTCCAGCAGTTGCATCAGCAGCAGTTCCTGTCCGGGATGCAGGTCCATCTCGCGGAGCATGGCGGCGGCGCGGGCCCGATGAGCACGGGCGAGCTGAAAGATCGCGTAGCTCATCGGCCCCTCGCTGGCCGTGCTGGGGATGCGGGGTGTGGGGACGGACATGCGGTTCCTCAGACGGTGTAGGTGGGGTAGTCGGTGTAGCCGGCCACTCCGCCGCCGTAGAAGGTCGCCGGGTCGGGGGTGTTCAGCGGCGCGTCAGAGCGTAGCCGCTCGACGAGGTCCGGGTTGGCGAGCGCGAGGGCGCCGACGGAGACGAGGTCGGCCGTGCCGTGGTCGATGTCCTTGGCGCGGGTGGGCAGGTCGGTGCCGGCCCGGTTGAGGATCAGCGTGGTCGGCCACAGTTCACGCAGGGTGCCCAGCAATTCCTCGTCGCCTGCGTGCATCACGTGGAGGTAGGCGAGGCCGAGCGGGCTGAGGGCGCGCAGGAGCGCCGGATACAGCTCGGCGGTGTCGGACTCGGCCATGTCGTTGTACGGATTGCCGGGGGAGATGCGCAGGCCGGTGCGCTCGGCACCGATCTCGTCGGCCACGGCAGCGGCGACCGCGACGGCGAAGCGGATGCGGCCCTCGAGGGAACCGCCGTAGCGGTCGGTGCGCTGGTTGGTGTTGTCGGCGAGGAACTGGTGCACCAGGTAGCCGTTGGCGCCGTGGATCTCCACGCCGTCGGCGCCTGCTGCGACGGCAGCCGCTGCGGCGCGGCGGAAGTCGTCGACGGTCGCCGCGACCTCCTGCGTCGACAGGCCCCGGGGTGTCGGCATCTCCTGGGGCCCGGACGCGGTGAACATCGTGCCCTGCGGCCGGATCGCCGAAGGGGCGACCGGCTGGCGCCCGTGGGGGGTGTTGTCGGGGTGGGCGATGCGTCCGGTGTGCATCAGCTGGATGACGATCCGGCCGTCGGCCGCGTGCACGGCGTCGGTGACCTTGCGCCATCCGGCGATCTGCTCGTCATTGTGTATGCCGGGAGTGAGGAGATAGCCCTGGCCGTCGGCGTTCGGCTGGGTGCCCTCGGTGATGATGAGCGCGTGCGAGGCCCGCTGGGCGTAGTACTCGGCGTTCAGCTCGGTCGGTACGCCTTCCGGCGTGGAGCGGTCACGGGTCATGGGGGCCATGACCAGGCGGTGCGGGAGGGAAATGCCACCGACGGTGGTCGGTGTCCACAGGGAATTCAGCATGGATGGTCCTTCGGTGCGGTGATGAACAGGTGGTCATCGGGATAAGCGGCGGGTGGGGTGGTGCAGCGGCGGGCGTGATCAGTCGAGGGTGAGGACGAGCTTGCCCCGGACATGCCCGGCGTCGCTGACCTGCTGGGCCGTGGCGGCCTGGTCGAGCGGGTAGGCGGTGACGGTGGTGACGACCTTGCCGGTCGCGGCGTCCTGCGCCAGGGCGGCCAGGCGGGCGGCCGAGCGTTCCTGGGGACCGTTGGCGAAAGTGATGCCGAGCTGGTGCGCGCGGAAGTCGGCGATGGTGACGATGCGCTCGGTGCCGCCGCGCAGGGCGATGGAGTCCTCCAGCGCTCCCTTCCCGGCCAGGTCGAACACCGCGTCCACGCCGTCGGGGGCGAGCGCCCGGACCCGCTCGACCAGGCCCTCGCCGTAGAGGGTCGCGGTGGCGCCGAGCGAGGCGAGGTAGTCCTGGTTGGTGGGGCCGGCGGTGCCGATGACACGCGCTCCGCGGGCCGTGGCGATCTGGACCGCCAGGGTTCCGACCGCTCCGGCCGCGCCGTGCATCAGCACGGTCTCCCCGGCGGTGACGCCCAGCAGGTTCAGGACCCGCTCGGCCGTCTCGCCCGCCACCGGCAGCGCGACCGCGTGCTGCCAGTCGAGGCCGGCGGGCTTGGGGGCCACGACGGTGGCCAGCGCGTACTCGGCGTACGAGCCGGTGTCCGACCAGCCCAGCACCTCGTCACCCACCTGCACGTCCCGCACGCCCTCACCGAGGGCGTCCACCACACCGGCGAGCTCGTGACCGGGGACGGAGGGAAGCGGCGTGGGGAACACGGCCTCCAGTGCCCCGGAGCGGATCTTGCCGTCCAGCGCGTTCAGCCCGGCCGCCTTGACGCGGACGCGGATCTGCCCGGGGCCGGGCTGCGGGACCTCGATGTCCGCCTCGTGCAGCACTTCCGTGCCTCCGAAACGGTCGAACAGGATGGCTTTCATGACGACTCCTCTCGTACCCCACCCATTTAGGTGGCTGGACACATAAATACCGTAACAGCAAACATGTGGCTAGCCAAGTATTTGCTGCCGCTCGAGCTGCGCAAGATCGGTAGCGGCCGCGTCGGTCTCCTCGGGACGGCGGTCGAGGCGGGAGGCGCCCCGCCGGAGCGCGCCTTGCGCGGCCAAGGGCTTACCTCGACCGGAAGCTGGACGACCGGGCCGGCCAGACCCCAGCGGTCCGCGGCTCACTTGTGCCGGCCGCCTGGTCACCGCGGCCTTGGACGTCATGGAGTCGAGTGGCAGTGCGCCTTCACGGACGCCGTGATTACCGCCCAGCCGAGGGGCGGCGGGCACCCGGGCAAGATCGGGCGCACCTCCCGCACAGCGCCGACGGCGCTCGGGCACAGCTGTACACCGAGTGGCCCAGCGGCGAGGCGCACCAGGAGGCCGCGGAGGCCGGCCACCACGGCGGGGGCACGAGATCTTCGCCGGCACCACCGGGCGCACGGCTGACCCACCGAAGGCGGTGCCGCCTTGACCCCTCCCTGTCCGGCCGCCGACGTCATCGGATCGTCCCCGGAAACCCGTTGTGGTGCCCCGACCCTGTCGGGAGGAAGAGATCGCACAGGTAGTGGATCACCCTGTCCTGCTCTCCGGGTACCGTCAGGGTATGAGTCATCCGCACCCCGAGCTGAAGGCCGCACCGCCCCTTCCCGAAGGAGGGCTGCGGGTCATCGCCCTGGGCGGCCTGGGTGAGATCGGCCGCAACATGACCGTCTTCGAGCACGCGGGCAAGCTGCTCATCGTCGACTGCGGTGTGCTGTTCCCCGAGGAGACCCAGCCCGGCGTGGACGTGATCCTGCCGGACTTCACCTCGATCCGGGACCGGCTGGACGACATCGTGGCCGTGGTCCTCACCCACGGCCACGAGGACCACATCGGCGGCGTGCCGTACCTGCTGCGCGAACGGTCCGACATCCCCGTCGTGGGTTCAAAGCTGACGCTGGCGTTCCTGGAGGCCAAGCTCAAGGAACACGGCATCCGGCCGCGCACGGTGCGGGTGCGGGAGGGCGACCGGCGTGGCTTCGGGCCCTTCGACTGCGAGTTCGTGGCGGTCAACCACTCCATCCCCGACAGCCTCGCGGTCGCGATCCGCACCCGGGCCGGGATGGTGCTGCACACCGGCGACTTCAAGATGGACCAGTTTCCTCTCGACGACCGCATCACCGATCTGCGGGCTTTCGCCCGTCTCGGCGAGGAGGGCGTGGATCTGTTCCTCACCGACTCCACCAACGCCGAGGTCCCCGGTTTCACCACTTCCGAGCGTGAGCTGAACCCGGCGATCGAGCAGGTGATGCGCACCGCGCCGCGCCGGGTCATCGTCTCCAGCTTCGCCAGCCATGTGCACCGCATCCAGCAGGTCCTGGACGCCGCCCACCAGCACGGCCGCAAGGTCGCCTTCGTCGGCCGGTCGATGGTCCGCAACATGGGCATCGCCCGTGACCTGGGCTATCTGAAGGTCCCCTCCGGTCTGGTCGTGAGCACGAAGGAGCTGGAGAAGCTCCCGGACCACAAGATCACTCTGGTGTGCACCGGCTCCCAGGGCGAACCGATGGCCGCGCTGTCACGGATGGCCAACCGCGACCACATGATCCGCATCGGCAAGGGCGACACCGTCCTGCTCGCCAGCTCCCTCATCCCCGGCAACGAGAACGCCATCTACCGGGTGATCAACGGACTTACCCGGTGGGGCGCCCACGTGGTCCACAAGGGCAACGCCAAGGTGCACGTCTCCGGGCATGCCAGCGCCGGCGAACTCGTCTACTGCTACAACATCGTCAAACCCCGCAACGTCATGCCCGTGCACGGCGAATGGCGCCACCTGCGGGCCAACGCCGACCTCGCCATCCGTACCGGTGTTGACCCCGAGCGGGTCGTCATCGCCGAGGACGGCGTCGTCGTCGACCTGGTCGACGGGCACGCATCCATCACCGGCAAGGTCCCCGCCGGCAACGTCTACGTGGATGGCATGGAGGTCGGCGGCGCCACCGAAGCGTCCCTCAAGGACCGCCTCGCCCTTGCCGCCGAAGGCGTGGTCACGGTGGTGGCGATCGTCGACGCGGACACCGGCGCCCTCGCCGAGGCCCCCGACTTCCTGGCCCGGGGCTTCGTCCACGACGACGCCACCTTCGAGCCGGTCGTCCCCGTCATCGAGAAGACCCTGGCCACCGCCGCCGAGGAAGGCGTCGGGGACGCACGCCAACTCGAACAACTCGTCGCCCGCGCCGTGGCGAACTGGGCATTCCGCACCCACCGCCGCAAGCCCCTCATCATCCCCGTCATCATCGACGCCTGAGCCACACCCGGGCAGGCGTCCGGGGGCGGACGCCGATGTGCACGAGGTGAAACTCGGCAGGCCGGTGGACGGCGGTGCGGGAGCGGAGGCCGGCCAGATCAGTGCGGAGATCAGATCTCGATCAGCCCGAACAGTCGGTGTCGGAAGGAGTGCTCGATCTGAGGCATCGTCATACGAGCTATCTGCTCGATCTTCTGGACGGCCGTCCTGGGCTGCATCTTCCCCTCGTACGAGACATGAACGACCACGTTGGATTCGAGGACCAGGACACCAACCTGGTGGAAGCCGCCTGTCCACGGTTGGTCCGGGTCGTCCACGACCGCCTTGTCGCCGAGCTTCGTCAGCGTCCGCCGCGAGCCCAGGAACTCCGTCTGCCGCATGTCGTCGAAGGAGAGACGGGCTTCATCGCCGGCGGTGTTGAACGCGAAGCTGTCGTGACGGTGGAAGGTCACTTTCAACTCGGTGATCCCGCGCTGCCACTGGCACCAGGTCGTCTGTTTTAGTGCGCCGTTGTGTCCGTCGGACACGCCTTCATCCTCGCCGACGATCCCGGTCACGACCGGGGGGACGGGTTCGAAGACCGAGCAAGCGTCCTGCGGGAGCGCCGTCGCCTCATGGCGCCATGGCCACCAGGTCTGGTTCCAGTACGCGCCCTCCCAGACCAGGCTCTGGGTGAACAGCAAGGCGGGCATGGCGAGGTAGGCGGCGAGGTACCACAGGCGGCGCACCGCACTCGTCGGTGCGGTGCGTGGCATGGACGACAGGCGGTCCCGCCACCGCTGGATCGCGGTCAGCTTGGTGTCGAAGTCGGCGTCGCGCGCGAACACGTGGGTGCGCGGGGCGGGCAGGATGACCCGTTGGCCCCGGTTCGGGTATCTGCTCAGGCGATGTACCAGGACCGAGTGGCCCAGCGGAGTACGCAGGGCCTCGACGCCGGCCACCTCAGGCCACGGGATGAGCCGCGTCCGCACTGCCGAACGCACCAGCATGCCCTGATCGGAGAAGCACACGCCGCCCATGGCGCGCTGAAGGGAGTCGCCGGCGTTCCAGGCGAGCAAGGCGAAGAACGTCGCTCGAAAGACCGCCATGTGCAGAGCCGACTCCACCATGAGCCCGAGGCACATCACCAGCAACACCGCATGCCACACCGCATAGCGGGCCGGCGCGGACAAAGTCACGGGCCTCAGCGGCCCGTCCGCGGACTCCAGCACATCGGTGAGCCGGGTTTCCGCCGCCGCCGTCCGGGACCGGGCGATGACCAGGCGCCCCTCCACCCCGAGCTGCCACAGCCCCGGAGTCTGACGAGGGCTCACCTCCCGTACGCGCTCATGGACGAAGTCGTAGAGCTCGTCCAGTGTGATCAGTCCGTCGCCGTCACGGTCGGCGGCCCCGGTGTCCAGGCCGGTGACCAGCGCGTACGTGAAGTGGGACGGCTGCGGACCTCCGGACGAGCTGCCTGTCAATTCGCCGTCTTCGAAGGCGTACTCGAGCGCGCGTGACGCCGTGACGATGGCCCTGCCCCGGCCCGGAAACTGCTCGGCCACCTGCACGGTCCCGTCCGCTGCCTTGGCCAGCATCGAGCGGGCGAACGCCCCGCTGTAACAGCAGTCCAGCAGCAGCACGATGCTCCGCGCCCGACATCGGTCCATGCACCGGTTGACGAACGCGGCCGATACGGCGGTGGAGGCCAGGCGATTCAACTTGGTGGTACGGCAGACGAAGTGGAGTTCACCGGACTCGTCCTTCACTCCGTGTCCGGTGAAGTACAGCACCAGCAGATCACTCGGGCTGCGATCCGCGAAGAACCCCTCGATCCGTTCCAGCACCAGGTGCATGGGCTCGTTGGCCGAGGTCTGCACGGCGAAGCCGCCGACCTGATCGTCCCCTAGCACCCGTGCGAGCTCCGCCGCGTCCTGGGCCGGAGCCCGCAGTGCCCGGAAGGCGGGGTCTTCGAAGGTGTCGCTCGCAATGATCAGGGCAGAACGCCCCAGGCCCGCAGTCACCGGGTTTGGCGGGCCACGAACGCCCCGATCAGCCGATCCTGTTGCTCCACCGAGGCGTTGGACAATTCCAGCACGTCCCCGTTCATCTCGACTCGGACGGTGCACGGCGCACCGCCGCCCAGGCGGCCGAGCCAGTTGCACACCGTGTCGAACAGCACGGTCAGCAGTTGCGGCGACTGCGCCAGCGTCACCAACATCGCGCCGACCACCTCGACATCGCCCTTTGCGCCGGGAACTGATTCCGCCCCCGCGAGCGCCGAGAGCGAGTCGACCTCCAGCTCCTCCAACTCCTCGCGCAGCCATCGTGCATGTCGCTCCACCGCTTCCGGATCAGAGCCGTCGGCCAGCACCCGCAGGATCAGCTCCGCCCTCGTATTGCTCAATCTCTTCCTGCCTTCCATCGGCTCCCTGTTCGTCAGCATCACCGCCGGGACCCCGTGACCGCAGGATTGTCGACTGGGTTCCCCCGAACGGGCTGCGCCAGCCCACAGACCGCTGACCGGGTCCGCTTGCGCAAGTCCGATGTACTTGCACGGCGACCCCCAGACTGGCGATCAGTCCCTCTGCGCACATCTGCGCGCCTCCCACGCCGCTCCCCACCGCAGATCCACGGACCTCACGGATGCCGCAGGCGCCATGTGCACCATGGGCAGGTCGGTCGGGGTCAGAGTGGGGCCTTCCAGGAAGCGGCGAACGGCCGGCCGGCTGCGGAGTGGGCTTGTGGCTCCGTGGGTGCGGGCGGGTGGCGCGGTGACGCTCATCTGTCCCTCGCTTTCGTCGGGTGGCGCGATGAGCCCGACGACAGGCACGGGGGATACGCGGGTGGGTGCCTGCCGTCGAGGGTCTGTGTGAGGCGAGGTGGTTGACCCTGTGTCTGTCCTCAGCGCTTCGTTTACGCAGGCTTGGCTGTGGCGTCCTCGGCGATGTCCGTGCGGACATGGGGGGGGGAGCCCTTTGTGCTTGGCGCGCTGGTAGGCCACTGGCCGATGGGATGAGGCTGTGCGGGGGCGGGGGCGGGGGCGGGGGCGGGTGCGGGCGTGAGGGTCGTGAGGGTTCAGTCCCATTCCTGCTCATCCTCCGCGAGGTGAGGCAGAGGGCTCCCGCCGACGACCGGCACGAAGCGCACCGGACGCGCGTGCCAGACGAACTCGTACGGCCCGGCAGAGAGAGGGAGCGTGAACCCCTCGCCGTTCTTCAGCGCCTCGGCCGGCTCCTGCCATCCGTCGGACAGCCAGTCCCAGACGTGGCCGACCAGCGAGGCATTGATGGCGGCATGCCGCGACCGCTCTCCTCGTCGGCGGTCGGTCTCCTCACCTGAGGCCGGCCCGGAGTCCCGTCAGCCACCTCGACGCGGACCTCGCCCCGCCAGCACGACATGGAGAGGCCGATGTCGTCCGCCTCGCCGTGCCGGACGGCGTTGGTGACCAACTTGCACCGCAGGTTCTGCCAGGGATTCTCGAGCGGGTTGATGTCGACAGCGCGGCTGTTCGCGTGCGGTGACCGTGTACAGGGCCGCTCGGCTCGCCGATGACGCGCTGCATGACGAGCGCCCCAGCCGCGGTGGGGCGTGGCGGCGCCGGAGGTCGTGGCGAGCGCCGCGGCGAAGACGGTGATCCGCAGTCCGGTGTTCATGGCCAGCTCCTCTTGTCGTGGCCGCTCCTGGGCAGCGTGCGACGAGGCACCGGGACCGGTGAGACGCGCGAGGAGGCGAACTCGGGCACCATAGGCCGACGGTCCCTGACCCACCCGAGTCCGCGACTTGCGCCGACTTCCACGTCCCCCATGCGCGAAAACCGCCGGTGGGCAAGTGCCGGCGGACAGCGTCCGCTCGAGGTGTCGCACACCTGACGGTATGGCGAAGCACGGCCGATTCTGCTGGGGGCGCTTGCGCATGAAGCTTTCGCGCCCTTGTGGCCGCATCGTCGACAGCTGACCGTGGTCTGTCAGCGGGGACGTGCCGCGACGACAAGGGGATCTGCATGCAACGCAGGCTGGACAACACGGCGGGCTGGGTGCTGCTCGCTGCGGCGGTGGTGCTGCACCGAATGGTGGCGAGCAGCGCGGCGCGGGAGCGGTGGCAGGGGCGAAGGAACGCAGCGCTGCGCGGTGCCTACCGGCGTGGGGTGCTGGTGCCGGACTTGGCGGCCCGGTTGTGCCTGTCGGAGGGGTGGGTGCGCCAGGTCTTGAACGGGCGGAAGCCGGCGGAGCCGCCGGAGGTCGGAGAGGCCGCCTGACCTGTGCAGCCATCAACCTGGCCCGAATGCGCTCGCCACAGCAAACAAGCCATTCGTCTGACGAGTTGGTCCGGTGTTTCAAGAGTGGTGGTCGAGCACTGCCGACAAGCCGTTAGGATCACGGCATGATTACGGCTTGGTCGCCTCCACGCATGCTCAAGGTCCGCTCCGCGGGCCCGGTGCTGCGCGTGCTGGCCCTGGCCGTTCTGCTGTTCGGGATCGTCGTGACACATGGCGCGCACGTCGAAAGCGTCACTGGACACCTCTCCATCAGCGCAACCGCACCCGCTGCACCCTCGGATGATGACCACGGCGGTCATGAGCCGTCACATCCTGGTGAGCAGTGTGCATCGGGCCAGCCTCAGCAGGGTTCTGCGCTGGTGTCGCCCTGCTTTGCAGCGTCGGTTCGCGAATCGGCCAGCACTGATAACGCCTCAACCGCAAGATTTTCTGCGGCTGGTAGGCCCATGGACGGTGCCCCACCCGCGGCTTTGAGAGCAGCCTCCGTAGTGCAGCAGGTCTAGAAGGACGTAACCCTCCAACAGCCCGCCGTTTGTCACCGGTTCGGCTGGTACCTCGAGACGAGCGTCGTCCCGTACTCATGATGGGCCGGCACGTTCGTCGATTCCGTCCTGCCCCCACCCATGCCTGCGCCTCACTCCAGCTTCCTTGGAGATGCGACAGCAGCGCGGAGGACCTGTGCCGACACACCTTCGTACGCCTTCAGCCTGGTCGCGCCGACTCGTCTCGGTCATCCGCGCTGCCCTCGTGATGGCGCTCATGCTGTGCGCCGTCATACATGGCGCCGCCGAGGAGACGCACGTTTCCGGACCCGTTTCCGCTGCTGCTTCGACGATGGCCACGGGTGGGGAGCCTCACGAGCCCCACGTCCCCCACGGCTCCGAGGGCTGCGAGTCGAGCATGGTCGTTCGCGCGGCGGCGCAGTCGGTGGAGGAACTTCCCCTCGGCGCGATGGCCGTGGTCGTCCTGGTCGCCGTGTCCGCTGTGGTGGGAGGACCGCCGGCACGGCATGGATTGCGCAGACGTCGCAGCACACGCACCGGGCGTGTGGCGCTCGTCCGTACGTCCCGGTGGCGGATCTAGACCACTCGCTCGCAGCTGACGGACCCCGTCGCTGCCGCGCCCCCAACGCCTGAGCGCCGACCTCGGTCCGCCCTGTCGCCGTGGGGCGCGAGATGAACCCGCACCGTGCATTCATCGAGCGAGAGTGAAGACACAGACATGCAGTCATTGACCAAGGCCGTGTCCGGCCGGTCCGCCCTGTCCGGGCTGGTGGGCAATACCCCGCTGCTGCGGGTGTCAGAGCCGCTGGCCCCGGCCGGGCGTGGCCTCTGGGCGAAGCTTGAGGGGTTCAACCCCGGCGGTATCAAGGACCGCCCGGGGCTGCACATGGTGGAGCGGGCCCGTGCCCGTGGTGACCTGCGGCCCGGTGGACGGATCATCGAGTCCACGAGCGGCACCCTGGGACTGGGGCTGGCTCTGGCCGGGATGGTGTACGGCCACCCGGTCACCCTGGTCACCGACCCGGGACTGGAGTTGTCCATGACCCGGCTGCTGACCGCGTACGGCACTCAGGTCAACGTCGTCTCCGAGCCTCATCCCACGGGCGGCTGGCAGCAGGCCCGCCGTGAGCGCGTGCAGCGGCTGCTGGAGCAGCACCCCGAATCCTGGTGCCCGGACCAGTACAGCAACCCGGACAACGTCGCCGCCTACACCCCGCTGGCGCTCGAACTCGCCTCGGAGATGGGCCACATCGACGTGCTGGTGTGCAGCGTCGGCACCGGCGGTCACTCGGCCGGTGTCTCTCGAGTTCTGCGACAGCTCTACCCGGACGTGACCGTCGTAGGAGTGGACACGACCGGTTCCACGATCTTCGGTCAGCCCGCCCGCCCTCGGCTGATGCGCGGACTCGGCTCCAGCATCCACCCCCGCAACGTCGCCTACGAGCAGTTCTCCGAGGTTCACTGGGTGGCCCCGCACGAGGCCGTGTGGACATGCCGCCAACTGGCAGCCTCCCACTACGCCACCGGAGGGTGGAGCGTCGGCGCGGTCGCGCTGGTGGCCGGCTGGCTGGCGCGAACGATGCCCGCCGACGCTCGGATCGTCGCGATCTTCCCTGATGGTCCGCAGCGTTACCTGGGGACCGTCTACGACGACGACTTCTGCGCCGCCCACGGCCTGCTGAACTCACCACCCGCGCCCGAACCGGAGCTCATCGGCCGCCTGGACGAGAAGGAGGCCACGCGCTGGACCCGGTGCACCACTGTGGTCGATCCGCTCACTCTGCGGGGCGCGGAGCCGGCCGTCGCCGAGGACGTTCCCGGCGTGGAGTCCGACTCCCCGGAGGTGGGCCGGTGAAGGGGCTGCTCACCCAGGTCCGGTCGTACGAACGCAGCGTCCAGCTGTTGATGGTGAACCAGTTCACCATCAACCTCGGGTTCTACATGCTGATGCCCTACCTGGCCGCCCACCTCTCCGGAACGCTCGGGCTGGCCGGCTGGATCGTGGGACTCGTCCTCGGCGTACGCAACTTCAGCCAGCAGGGCATGTTCCTGGTCGGCGGGACGCTCGCCGACCGCCTCGGCTACAAGCCGATGATCGTCGCCGGGTGCGTGCTGCGCACCCTCGGCTTCGCGACACTCGGACTGGTCGACTCGCTGCCCGCGCTGCTCGCCGCTTCCGCGGCGACCGGGCTGGCCGGGGCACTGTTCAACCCGGCCGTTCGGGCATACCTCGCGGCCGACGCGGGGGAGCGCAGGGTTGAGGCGTTCGCCCTGTTCAACGTGTTCTACCAGGCCGGCATCCTGCTGGGCCCGCTGGCGGGCATGGTGCTGACCGGCGTGGACTTCCGCATCACCTGCCTGGTGGCAGCCGCGATCTTCGCGGTACTGAGCATCGTGCAGATCCGCGCGCTGCCCGCCCGGCGGGGCGAGGACGCCAAGCCGCAGGACGGCGACGGCGGTCAGGGCGTACTCGCCCAGTGGCGCGGCATCCTCGCCAACCGGCCGTTCCTGCTCTTCTCCGTCGCCATGATCGGCTCATACGTCCTGTCCTTCCAGGTCTACCTGGCGCTTCCGCTGGAAGTGCGCCGGCTCGGTGGCGACGGGAACTTCGGCACGGCCGCGGTGGCGATGCTCTTCGCCGTCTCCGGGCTGACCACGATCCTCGGACAGACGCGCGTGACCGCATGGTGCAAGGCGCGCTACGAGCCCGGCCAAGCGCTCGTGCGCGGCCTGGTGGTCATGGGGCTGGCATTCGTTCCCCTGTTGCTCGCCACCGCCGTACCCGTACCGGAGTCCCGGATCGGGCTTTGGCTGGTCGCGGCAGTGCCACCGACGCTTGCCGCGCTGCTGCTGGCCATCGGCACCATGATCGCCTACCCGTTCGAGATGGACACCATCGTCCGTCTCTCCGGTGACCGCCTCGTCGCCACGCACTACGGGCTGTACAACACGATCTGCGGGGTCGGTATCACCGTCGGGAACCTGGCCACGGGCGCCGCACTCGATGCGGCACGGGCAGCCGGTCTTCCCGCGCTGCCGTGGATCACGCTGCTCGCCCTCGGCCTGGCATGTGCGACCGCCCTCTACGGCCTGCACCGCACCGGCCGCCTGACAGCGGCCCTCGACTCCGAGCCACTCCACTCCACCGTCTGACTTCGACCCTTCGGCCCGGGGGTGGGGCGACACACGGCGCCCCACCCCTGCTCCATGTCGGGCCGACCGCTGCGTGCCCGGGGGCGGGTTGGCGGTCCATGGGGGCTCCAGCCTGCGCCCGCGCTCACATCCGGGCGGGAGTGCCAGCCACAGTCGTGCCCGTATCTCGCCGAACGCGAACGCGAACGCGAACGCGAACTCGGCCCTCGGCCGTGACGCTCGTTTTACGCTCGGAGGCCCTGACGCACCCTTCCTGGGTTGAAGGAATGCCATCTGACCTTGGGCTTCTCCACAACTTGGTGAGGACGCGGCCGAGGAGACCGAATTCCAGCGGGGTCCGCGAGGGCGTCGCCGCACATCCCGTACGACTTCTCCAGCTTCTTCAAGTTCTTCGGGACGCCCGAGAACTCCTCCTTGAGGACCGTGGCCGACTTGCCCGCCCACTCCGCCAGGGTGCTTTCGCCCGCCATGCCCTTGACCAGACGCAACCCGTCGGACACGTCGTCGGCGAAGTCGTGCAGGACCTTGGCGAGCCTGCGCACCCGTTGCGGATCGCCGGGGGTCGGATCCTTGTCCAGATCAAGGACATGCCAATCCGTTGGCCGGTTTCCCACGTTCTTCCCCCGTCGCATGGCTCCACTCAAGGCACGTATGCCGGCGACGGCGCTTCCGATCGACATCGCCGGGAGCGGCCCGGGCCGGAGTCGCAGCATCCGGCTGAGCTCGGACCGGAAGGAATGTACGAAGCGGCGGAGCGGCTGTGCCGGACGGCTGCCGGCGACGGGCCCCGTGGAGCCTCCGTGGCGCGGACCGTCGGGCGGATCGCCGAGACCCTCGCCGACACGCGTTCGCGGGACTGTGTGACGTTTGCTGTGGACCTCGTGAGCCGGCTGCTGTCCGAAGGGGCCATGTCCCCCGGCGAAGGCGATCGATTGCTGCGTTCCGTGGCCGCGAAGCTGGTCAAGGCTCAGCATCTGCGGGACATCGAGCCTCTGGTCGGCGAGTTGCCGGACGGGGTCCTGGGTCCGGCGGTCGAGCTGCGCGCCTGTCTCCTCGGAGAGCTGGCGCTGATCGGCTCGGGGACCGGTCGTCGCTCCCTGGACGCGTACGCCGAGAAGCTGCGTGAGCTGGGGCACCCGCTGGCCCGGCTGCCCAGGACGCGACTGGACATCGAACACCGGTTCACGGTTCGTGTCCGGGGACTGGGATCGATCAAGACCGCGAAGCAGCTCCGGTCGCGTTTCCCGGAGGCTCCTTCGACCGACGGCGGTGCGGTCGCGGGCCGCGGTGCCGGGGACGCTCCGGACGACGGACGGACGAATGCGGCTGCCAAACCGTTCCGGACCGGTGGATGGGCCCGTGAGCCCGAGGCACGGTTCTTCACGCTCCCGAGCCCGCTCAGCCCTGACGACTTCGGCATCTCCTTCCTCAAGGAACTGCCTTTGCGCTGCCTGGAAGGTGAGGGCAGCCGCCGGGGAAGCGCGCTCGCCTGCGTGACGACACCCGACGATGTTCTCAACGAACTCTTCTCGGTTTCGTATGCCGGCGGAGTGAACGGCCAGGAGCAGGGCGGTGCGTACGCAAGGCTGTACGCCTGGGAGAGTTTCTACGCGCTCATGGGGCTGCCCGCCGGGATCCCTGTTCTGGAAGCGGTGCGGCGCGCGGCAGATCACCGGTGGCTGCGGTTCATGGCATTCACGGACTGGTTCCACCATGACACTTCGGACCTGGCTTTCGCCGTGCTCGATACCACCCGGACTCGGATCGCGGTGCTGGCGGCGACCGATACCGATGTCGACCGCGACGTCCTCGGGTAATGGAAACCCTCCCGGCACCTTCTGCTACCCCATCGTCATTCGGGCCATGATCCTTCGCCCGCAGGTCTCGGAGACCACGCTGCTCGGGCCGGACGTGACGCTGATTTGACGCTCGTTCTGATGGGGTGCCAGGCGTGTTGGGGTGCTGGTCAGACCGCCTGTAGCGGCGAGGGAATGGGTGGCTCTTCAGCGAAAAGAGCCCTCAGCGGTGGCCGATGGACGGCAGCGCTGGAGCGTAGGTCGGCCAGACCCGTGCGGCGTGCAGCACGCCGGTGCGGGCGCATCGGCCGCGTGGTGACGGACCGGCCTCGCCGTGTTGGAGACCTCGATCGCGACGCCACCCGCTCAAGCCATGAGACCCAAGAGTCCCTGATAAGGCTGGCGTCGACAGACTCGCGGTTCACGACGATGAGGTGCTTCTGGCCTTCTTGGCACGGCTCGTGCACGCAGAGGTACAGCCCGATGTCGATCAGTGGGCCGGATGGCTGGACCTTCCGCGCCTTCGAGTTCCTGTCGAGTCGGCCGGTCTGCAAGGCGCTTCCCACGCAGGCCACTGGCCCCCTGGTCTCGCTGCCCATTGCGGACGATGACATCGGCAAACTCGACCTCGTTCTCGGACAGCCCTACAGCCTCCTCGACCGCGACGGAGAGGAGGTGGCCCGCGACCTGCTCCGCGCGACCGCCCTGAGGCTGCGCCGTGACGGCGGCATCCACTCGATGCCCGGTCACCGACGCGATCTGGCAGCGGCTGGAACCCGTGCTCACGCTCCAACGCCCAGATGTTCAGTCCCTCGTGGTCGAAGGCGACATGGGGCGCCTGCCGGCCATCCCACCGGACTGGCGGAACCAGGCGGCCGAGGCCGATCCGCCTGTCGTTCGGCGCCTCCGCGTCGGCCCGCCGGCCACGGAGTTCGACGTCACGCGGCAGGACTTCTCAGATCTGGGTGAACTCATCAACCGGCTTGTCGCCGCTGAACGTCAGACGGGCGTGGGGCTGGCCAGGAGGTGAGGGGTAGCGGGCCGCGGTCGATGACGGTGCGGATGCAGAAGGTGCTGCGGGCGTCGCGGATAGGGCCGATGGCCAGGATCTGGTCGGTGAGCACCTTTTCGAAGGTGCGCAGGTCCGGTACGGCGAGTTCGACGAAGAAGTCGGCGTCGCCGGAGACGACATGGCAGGCGACCACGTGGTCGATCGCCTTGAGTGCCTCTTCGACCACTTGGGAGGTGGTGCGGGAGTGCTCGACCTTGAGGGAGAGGAACACCGTCAGTCCGAGGCCTAGGCGCTCGCGGTCCAGATCGGCCCGGTAGCCGGCCAGGACCCCGTCCTCCTCCAGCGCCTTGGTGCGGCGCAGGCAGGACGAGGGGGACAGGCGTACGGCCTCGGCGAGGTCGACGTTGGGGGTGCGGCCGTGGCGCTGGAGGTGGTCCAGGATTGCCCGGTCGATGCGGTCGTACATGGGGTGTGGCATGAAATGCAGCGTATCGGCCGTATCGGCGAACAATCCTGCGCCGCATCGCCGTACTGGCACTCACTACGCCATCGCGTGCCGCGCTCGGCGGTGCATTCTGGTCACGCACTGCGGCCGCCAAGCCGGCCCCGCTGCCGCCTCAGTACTCCCTCTCACCGCCTTCGGACTGCCTCATGCACCCCTTCCCCCTGGAACCCGACCGCGCCGCGATGACCGAGATGGGCCGACTCGTCCTGGACCGGGTCGTCGACCGCACCGAAAATCTCGCGGCCCGCCCCGCGACCAGCCCCCTGTCCCCGCAGGCCGAGGCCGAGCTCGTGGAGTCCTTCCTGGCACCCCCGCCCGACCGGGGCGGCGACCTGAAGGCCCTGCTCGCGCGCCTGGACGAGGCCGCCGACTGCGCTCTGGAGACGGCCGGGCCCGGCCATCTGGCGTACATCCCGGGCAGCGGTCTGTACTCGGCCGCGCTCGCCGAGTTCTACAACCGTGCCGTCAACCGCTACGGCGGCCTGGCCTCGGTGGCTCCGGCCCTCGCCGCGCTGGAGGAGAGCGTGATCCGCTGGATGGCCCGCGACGTGTGCGGCCTCCCGGAGGGCAGCGGCGGCCTGTTGACCAGCGGTGGCTCGATGGCCACGTTCTCCGCGACGGTCGCCGCCCGGCACGACAGGCTCGGCGAGGAACTCGCAGACGGCACCGTCTACACCACCGCCTTCGCCCACCACTCCGTCGCCAAGGCCGCCCGCCTCGCCGGCATCCGCGCCACCCACATACGGACCGTGCCGCACACACCGGACCTGCGGATGGACCCGGAGGCCGCCGCCGCGATGATCCGCGCCGACCGGGACGCCGGGCTGCGGCCCTTCCTGTTGGTGGCCACGGCCGGCACCACCGACACCGGCACCGTCGACCCGCTGCCGCAGCTGGCCGACCTGGCCCGCCGCGAGGACGTGTGGTTCCACATCGACGCGGCCTACGGAGGCTTCTTCCGGCTCACCGCACGCGGCTCAGAGCGCCTCGCCGGTTTCGAGGAGGCCGACTCGATCACTCTGGACCCGCACAAGACCCTGTTCATGCCGTTCGGCACCGGCGCCCTGGTCGTCCGCGACCTCGCCGCCCTGCACGCCGCGCACGACGGCACCGGCAGCTACCTCCAGGACATGGGGGCGGCGGGGAGCGTCCCGGACTCCGGTCATCTCGGGCCCGAGCTGACCCACGAGATCCGTGGTCTGCGGGCCTGGCTTCCCCTGCACCTGCACGGGGTGGACGCCTTCCGTAAGGCTCTGGACGAGAAGCTCGACCTGGCCGAACACGTCCATGACACGCTGTCCGGCGTCGCGGAGCTGGAGGTCCCGCAGCGCCCGGACCTGTCCACCGTGATCTTCCGCGTCCGTCCCGCCGACGGCAGTCGGGCCGCCGCCGAACTGGCGGACGAAGCCAGCCGCCGACTGCTGGAGCGGATCAACGGCCACCGGCGCATCGTGCTCTCCAGCACGGTGGTCGACGGCCGCTACACCCTGCGCGTGTGCGTGGTCTCCCACCGCACCCACCACGACCGCATCACCGAGGCCCTGCAGATCATCACTGCCGACATCGAGCGCCATACCACCGCGTAGCCGGAGACGGCCCTGGACCCGGGTGGTGCCCACCTGAGGGACGTCTCCGCCGAATCACGAATGCAAGGAGGACTTCATGACTATCCATCCCGAATCACTTCCCGCCAGGGGAACAGCCATCGTGACCGGTGCCTCCTCGGGCATCGGTGCGGCCTACGCACGTCGGCTCGCTGCGGATGGTCACGATCTGGTGCTGGTGGCGCGTCGCGCAGAGCGTCTGCGCGCACTTGCCGCGGAGCTGACCGGGCAGCACGACGTAGGAGTGGAAGCCGTCGTCGCGGATCTGGGCGATGCCGGTGACCTGGACCGGGTTGCCCGGCGGACCGCCGAGGACGACGTCGAGCTGCTGGTGAACAATGCGGGCATCAACGGCTACGGCCCCTTCGCCGAGACCGATACCGCACTGCTGGAGCAGGTGATGGCCGTGAACGTGGTGGCGCTCACCCGGCTCGCTCGTGCAGCCGTGCCGGGCATGCTGGCACGCGGCCGCGGCACCGTGGTGAATGTGGCTTCCACCCTCGCCTTCGCCGGTTCGCTTCCGCCGGACCCGCTGCCGGTGCGAGCGGTCTACGGAGGGACCAAGGGCTACGTTGTCACCTTCAGCCGAACCCTTGCCGCAGAGTTGGACGGTGCGCCGGTTCGTGTCCAGGTGCTGTGCCCCGGGCTGACGGCAACCGAGTTCCATCTCGCCCAGGGCCAGGATCCGGTAGCCGGTGATGTAGCCCGAGTACACGACGACGGAGGCATGCCCGTCGAGGACGTGGTGACCGCTTCGCTGAGGGCCTTGGAAACCGGCGAGGTCGTGTGTGTGCCCGGACTGGTCGACGGCGAGGCGGTGGATGGCATCGCCGCGGCGGAATTCGGGCTCCGCTCCTCGTCCACGAGCACACTCGCCCCGCGATACCAGAACCCCGCCCAGCAGTGAGTCCCCGGCCGCCGTGTGAGCGGCGAGGAAATCGGCTGTCGTGACGGCCTCCTCGTCCCCCAGTCCACGCCGTCCGCGCAGCGGGCCAACGCCCGTCTCGACCTCGGACTTGACTGGGCGACGGCGTAGCCGCGTCGGGTCGGAGGGGCTTCAGGCTGGAAGAGCCGAGGAAGGCGCCGATGTATTGCATCGACCCGCCTTGCCTCGGGCGGACAGGCTGTCGGCTGTCCCTGCCGTGTCCATCCTTGCCTACGGACACCCATCCACCACTATGAAAGGAAACTTTCTATTTGCCTGGAGGTCTTGCATGCGCCGTGATGGTTTTCCTGCCCCGGATTCCGGGCTCCTTCTCACTCACTTTCTGACGGTGACCGACGTAGCCCGATCCCGCGCCTTCTACACTGACGTTCTCGGCGGTGAGGTGGTGCTTGAGGAGAACCCCTGCACCATCAAGCTCGCCAACGGATGGATCATCATGAACCCGGGCGGCGGCCCCACCCCGGACAAGCCGGACGTCACCCTGCGCCCACCCACCGACCCCAGCACGATCAGCAGCTTCCTCAACCTCCGGGTCGCCGACATCGAGGCATGCCACCGAGAATGGAGTGCGAAGGGCGCCGAATTCCTCACCCCACCCATCGACCGCAAGGCCGAGCTGCGGTGCTATCTACGCGACCCGGACGGCTATCTCATCGAAGTCGGACAGGCCACCGGCATGCTGCACGGCGCCTACGCCGACCCGCCCGCAACCAACCCGCTGTGAAGCTGGGGTGTTGCTATCTCGCAGCCTGATCAAGCGACCCAGCCGAGAACGTCAGACCCTCGTACGGCGGGCAATTCGATACAGCACGTTCGGACGCAGTGACCCTTCGGGAGCTGTGAGGTCGTCGAAGTCGTCGGCTGGGTCCCGGGTCATGCTCGGGCGAGCCTCCAGCCGATCTCCACTCCAGTGAACGGCATGGCCTCGTCCACTTCGTCCAAGCCCGCAAAGCCGATGAATTCACTTGTGGCCCGCACCTCAACCGCCCACCAGCCATAGCCTCGACGATCGAACTCGGCCTGGAATCGCGCCACAGAGGCATCGCTCTGTTCACGGGTAAGTACGTCGCCCAAGTGCTCCCGAACTCTGGGATCGGCGTTCATCGCCGCCCATGGTTCAAGGTCGGATTCACGCCATCGGCGAAGGGTGAGGCGATCGGTATGCAGTTCAGCCATGCTGCCCGGCCAACGTGAGCGCTGTCCCCAAGGCAATCCATTTTCTTCGGGACTGCTACCGCCGCACACAAGGAGAATGCACGGCTGACTCCAACACTGCCGAGGCTGCCCCGGTGAACCTTCCCGGCGACAGTTGTGTGCGCCCCCGGGTTAGGCGGTCGGCGCCGGGTTCTTGAGTATCTCTGTCAGGGCGGAGATGCTGTGGTCGCCGTAGCCGGCCTCGACGGCTCGCTGCAGCAAGGCGTGGAAGGGTTTGTGCCACTCCATGTCGAGGTTTGCTTCCCTGCCGAGTTCCTCGTCATGGGCGGCTCCGGCCAGGAACAGATTTACTGAGGACGCGGGCTTGCTGTAGTCGCCGCGGTCAATCTCCTCTGCGAAGACCGGCAGCACCGAGTTGATCATCTCGAACCACTTGATGCTGAACCGCACCATTGAGGCCACCTCAAGGCCCCGCGCCTGCACTGCTGCCGCGCCCTGGAAGAAGCCGACGAGCGCGGGCAGCAGGGTGCCGCCCACCGCCATCTCGTACAGGGCGGCGAGATCGGCGTCGGTACCGAGGTAGACGGTGTCGCCGCCCAACACCCGCAGCGTCGCCGCGAACTCGTCGAAGACGGTGTCGTCGCCGCCGTAATACAGGAGGGTGTCCTCGGCTCCGACGGCGGACGGCACGTTCTTGATCGCCCCGTCGAGGTAACGCGCGCTGTGCCCGAGCGCCCATTCGGCCATCTGACGGGCACCGGCCGGCGAACCGCTGTTCAGGCTCACCAGGGCCCGCCCCTTGAGCGTGGCAGCGGCCGGTTCCAGGGCCTCGATGGTGTTCTCGTATGTGGTCAGGCAGGCGATGATCAGCGGACTCGCTGCGACTGCCTCGTCCATAGTCTGCGCGTGCACGGCGCCCTTGGACACGAGCGGCACGGCCTTCGATGCTGTCCTGTTCCAGACGGTGGTCCGGTGTCCGGCGTCAATGAATGCCTCAGCCACTGCGCTGCCCATCGAGCCCAGCCCGACGACGGTCACGGGAGTGCGATGGTGCCCGGTCATAAGTTTGCTCCTGCCTGATGCCGATTCATCTGAAGCGTGAAACGGGTCAAATAGCCGGCATCGCACGGAATTGATGCCCTCTTGGTGCGACGCCTGATCCATGCTCCGGTGGCACTAGCATTTCTACAAGTACCTACAATTCTGTCTGGTACCCACAGTTTTGTTAGGGGGAGTGCTGGTGCGGAAGCAGAGCTATACCTGCGGCCTGGACGCTGCCATCGACGTCATGGGAGGCAAATGGAAGGGATTGATCCTGTTCTGGCTCGGCGAGGGGCCGCTGCGCTTCGGCGAGTTGCGCCGGACGGTGGTGGGTATCAGTGAGCGGATGCTGATCCTGCAACTTCGGGAGCTGGAGGCCAGAGGCCTGGTGCACCGCGAGGTCCATGACCAGGTCCCACCGAAGGTGGAGTACTCACTGACCGATTTCGGTCACTCGCTCCTTGCCGCTCTCACCCCACTCGGTCAGTGGGGTGAGGACCACCTAGAGCGTCTCGAAGCGCTCCCGTGAGCCTGGCACACGAAAACGCAGAGATCACCGCCGCGACGCCTCGGCCTACTGTCCGGCGGCCTGGATGGTCCGCTCAGCCGTCACCGGCATGCTCGGGCACGATCACCGCGCCGAGATGATCATTGCACGGCGTGGGCGGTGTGCCGTCTGAACCCGGTCCTCCCTGGTGGGCCTGGAGGGTGACGCTGACCAAGGTCATGAGCAGATCGATGTCCGTGTCGCCTTCCGGGCGGATGGTCAGCCAGTGCGAGCCCGGCACGAGCCGGATGGTGGGTCATCCTGGCGGTGAGATAACAGGTCGACGCTTCGGCCGGAGTGGAAGTGCGCGATCTCGGCTGTGGCTGAGCGCAAGGCCCGGCCGGTGCCGCGGCTGGGCCGGGCCTCGTGTGCTTACCGGCTGTCCACCAAGGCTTGACGGAGACGTAATCGGCCTGCTCCGCGTCCGCGACCACACCCGGGCGGTCCGACGCCGGCTTCAGTACGAGTCGCACTTACTTCCGGCGTCGTGGAGGGACCAGCCGAGATCGCTGCCGGCGATTTGCCTGTCCTGGGCGTTTCATGAACAGCGTCCGTCTCACACAGCCACGACTCCCGGCTCCCGGAGCGGCGCGCATCCTTCTACGCGGAGGTAGGTGGAAGGCTTGGGCCATGGCCTTTCGACCATGGCTGGACTTCCGGCGTCCCTGGCGGCCGGGTCATGCTCCCGCGCTGGTCGTGATCCCGTTGGGGCTGATCGTCACGGTCTGTGTGGTGGATGTACTGGCTCCGCCGCACATCCACCTCGGTCCGCTGCTGGTGGCGGCACCCGCGATCACCGTGGCCTTCGCCGGCGCCGGTGTGACAGCGCTGATGGGTGCTCTCGCGGTGGCGGGCCAGGTGCTGATCGGCGTGCTCAGAGCGGTGCTGTCCACTGCCAACATCCAGGCGCAGGTCGTTGCCCTGGTCGTGGTCTCCGTCGTCTGTGTCACCGTCTGCGTGGTGCGGGACCGGCGTGAGCAGCAGCTGCACCGGGTGCGGTCGGTGGCTGAGGCAGCGCAGAGTGTCCTGCTGCAGCCCCTACCCGCACGCGCCGGCCCGCTGCGGATCGCCGGCCTGTATCTCCCCGCCGTGGAAGAAGCCGACCTGGGCGGAGACCTGTACGCGGCCGCGCGCACAGACCACCACAGCACCCGGCTCCTCATCGGCGACGTACGAGGCAACGGCCTGGGCGCGATCAACAACTCCGCCCTGCTGCTCGGCGCCTTCCGTGCAGCCGCCCATCGCCAGGCCACCCTCCCCCGCCTCGCCATCCACCTCGACGCCGCGCTCCGCTGGGACACCAGCCAATGGCGACCACAGACAGAGCAGGACACCACCGAGGACTTCGCCACCGCCATCCTGCTCGACATCCCCGACCACGATCCGGTCGCCCACCTCATCAGCTGCGGACACCCACCCGCGCTCCTCCTGCGGGGAAAACACCTCACCCCACTCATGCCCGAGGCCAGCCACCTCCCCATCGGATTCGGCGGAACCTTCGGCCTCACCGCCTACGACGTCCAGACGTTCGCCTTCGAGGCCGGCGACTTGCTGCTCCTCTACACCGACGGCGTCATCGAAGCCCGCAACGCCGAAGGACGCTTCTACCCCTTCACCGAGCGGGCGGCTAAGTGGACCAAGGACGACCCCGAGGAACTGCTGCGCCATCTCCGGGACGACCTGCTGGCCCACGTCCACGGACACCTCGACGACGACGCGGCCGTCGTCGCGATCCGCCGCCTGGCAGTCTGACCCGCCTGCCTCGGCCACACCAGCCGCTGGAGATCCCGCCTTGTGGTCTCCAGCGCCCCTGACCGGCCTCGCAACCAATCCCACGGCCGGATGGACGGCGATCGCCCCGGACTGGAGCTGCCCTGGTGGCGGGTGTTGAATAGAAGGTGTCACGAGCGTGGAGACGTGCTGTAACGGCGGGCAGCCACCAGGTCGCGATCGCCTGGTGATCGGGAGCTGGTGATCGGGAGAATCCGGTGCGTGACGAATCGGCGCCGCGCGCTCTTGGCCAAGTCCATGTCCGAGCCTTCGCGTGAGGAGTGCTGTCATGACTGCTGCCAGCACCGTCGTCCTTGAGCCTGCGGCACAGAAGGTCGCCGATGGGTTCTCGAAACCGCCGTTCCTGTACGAGATGGCGCCGGCCGATGCCCGGAAGGTCCTCGCAGACGCGCAGTCCGCGCCGGTCAGCAAGCTCCCGGTCGACGAAGAGTGGATCACGGTTCCCAGCCAGGTCGGGGACGTCCGGGTCCGCATCATCAAACCGCGGGGAACCACAGGCAAGCTGCCGGTCATTGTGTACATGCACGGTGGAGGCTGGATCCTCGGCAACGCCGAAACCCACGACCGCCTCGTGCGCGAACTCGCCGTCGGTGCCGGCGCGGCGCTCGCGTTCGTGGAGTACCCGAACTCGCCGGAAGCCCGCTACCCGACCGCGATCGAGCAGGGCTACGCCACCGCGCAGTGGATCACTCGGTACGGGGCGTCCAAGGGCTTGGACGCCGACCGCATGGCGGTGGCCGGCGAATCGGTGGGCGGGAACATGGCGGCCGCGCTGGCGCTGATGGCCAAGGAACGCGGCGACGTCACCTTCCTGCAGCAGTCGATGTACTACCCGGTCACCGACGCGGCGATGGACACCGCGTCATACGAGCAGTTCGCCACCGACTACTACCTCACCCGCAAGGCGATGGAGTGGTTCTGGGACGCCTACACCACCGACCCGGCACAGCGCGCCGAGATCACGGCATCACCGAACCAGGCCGGCACCGAGCAGCTGACCGGGCTGCCGCCCGCCTATGTGTGCGTCGACGAGGCCGATGTGCTGCGCGACGAGGGGGAGGCGTACGCCACCAAGCTCCGCTCAGCGGGCGTCCCCGTGACAACCGTGCGCTACGACGGCACCATCCACGACTTCATGCTGCTCAACGCGCTCAGCGAGACCCGGGCCACGCGAGCCGCCATCGACCAGGCCACATCGTTCCTTCGCGCCGGGCTCGGAACCGACTGAACAGCGGTCGCACCTGCCGGCCCGGTGGCCCGGCTCGGCTCCGCACGACCCGTGCGCGGCTACGTGGTGTGCAGGGGTTCCCGGAAGGACTTACGGAACACGGGCCCGGCGAAGGGAATGATCGGCGAAAGCATCTTTGACTTGAACGAGGTGGGGTGCCGTTCGAGTCTGACGTCGACGCGGGTGCCGCTATCCGTGGGAGACATCTGAAACTGCCAGCCCCCGGAGCCGAAGGGCACCGAGTCGCGCGTGGTGACGGTGACCCTGTTCGTCGCGCGGTCCCATTCGTAGCGCGCACGCTCCCACGACTTGTCGTTCCCCTCAGTCACCTCCGCCCAGGTATCGCCCCGCTCGTGGACCTGGAAGTGCTCGGCATCGATGGAAGGCCACTCCTCGACACGGGAGGGGCTGAAGTTCGTCAGCACCCCCATCACCTCATCTGGGCTCATCGAGGAGTTCACGTGGAAGTGCAGGGATGGCATGACCTACTCCCTGGGTTAGAGAAGACCGTTGTCTGACCTCGTAAGGGCCTGACTGGGCAGGCTCACTGACCTGAACGTCCACCTTCCAGACTGCACCTTCGCCCAGCACTGCGCACCAGCAGGTTCGGCCCGCCCTTGTGTTGCAGGCCTCTCCTCAGACAGGTCGGCGGCGAGGACGTCGCGGAAGGTCTCCGGCTTGACCCGCAGCTCCGGCTCGGCGTGGTGCATGACGACCGTGGCGGTGTCCATGCCCAGCTTGGTCGCACCCGAGAGCTGGAAGGCGTTCTCCCCGGCGTCCGGCTGATACGCCGCGCTGTAGACCAGCGCCTTCACGATCGGCAGTTCCTGCGCGGCCCGTGTGATCACCGCACCGCCGTAGAAGTGGCCGACCAGCGCGGCAGGGCCGTCCACGGTCTTCACGACGGAGGCGACGTGGCGGCGTCGGTGTTGACGTCGCGGAGCTCGTTCGGGGCCGCTATGAGTCGTCGCCGCGGTCGCGCAGGCCGGGTACCACGCTGTTCCAGCTGGAGGAGTCGGCAAACGCGCCGTGGAACATCCACGCCGTGGGGGTGGAGCGTCTGGTCAGCGAGGCTTCCGTGACGAAGGCGACGTTCTACCGGCACTTCCCTGCAAAGGGCGCCCGGCAGCCGGCAGGCCAGGGCGACCAGGTGCGCTGCCGGTTGTGCACGCGATTCATGTCGCCTGAAGTCGTGCGGTTCCGGGGGCCGAGCGTGGACCGATGTCGACGTGTGGTGCGCGTGAGCGTCAGCGTCCCTGTGTGTCCCAGTTCGCGAGCACGGCGTCGGCCGCGGCGTGCAGGTGCCGTGCTGATGTGCCGTCACAGACCTGTGTAGAAATACCGAGCAAGAAGCCGTGGATCATTGACGTGACGCCGTCCACGTCGGTGCCTTCGGCGAGTTCTCCTGAGGCGATGCCGCGCACGACGCACGCCCTGATGCGTGCTCGGTCCGCTGCGCGGCGCGCCGCTACGACCTTTCGCGCTCCGGCCTCGCCCGCTCCCGGTGCCCGGACCGTCCCCGAGAGGGCGACGAGGCATCCGCGAGGGTGGGATGTGTCGGTCTGCATGGTGATCGACCCGTGGAGGAGCCGGGCGATGGCCTCGCGGGGACTTTCCGCCTCGTCGGCCACGACATCGGTGACGCTGCCCGGTCCGGCGATGTAGTGCTCAACGGCCTTCTCGAACAGTCCCTCCTTCGAGCCGAAGGCGCCGTAGAGGCTCGCGGAGGACAGCCCTGTGGCCTCGCGGAGCTGGGCCAGCGATGTCGCTTCGTAGCCCTGTTCCCAGAACAGCAGCATCGCGGCCTCCAGGACGGCCTCCATGTCGAAGATGCGGGGACGGCCGACGGGGGACACGGCGAACCTCCTCTATTGCGGACTGACTGATCCAGTTTGACACCCGTAAGCACGCCGATCAATATCGGATCAGTCAATCCATAACTAGTGGAGGAGTCCGACCCGATGACCACAACGTGCCCCACGCCGGTCCGCGAGCGAGTGCACGAGTCGTTCCCCGTTCCGGCACTGGTGGTGATGGCGTGCACCGGATTCATCGTGATCATGACCGAGACACTGCCGGCGGGGCTGCTCCCGCAGCTCGCTGCCGGACTCGACGTCTCCGAAGGCGGCGCCGGCCAGCTCGTGAGCGCCTACGCGATCGGAACGGTCCTCTCGGCGATACCCGCGATCGCGCTGACGCGCGGGGCACGGCGGAAGCCGCTCCTCCTCGCGGGCCTGCTCGGGTTCCTTGTCGCCAACGCCGTCACCGCGCTCTCGCCGTCGTTCACCGTCGCTCTAGTCGCCCGGTTCGTCGGGGGAGCCTTCTCCGGTCTGCTCTGGGGCATGCTCGCCGGATACGCCCGGCGTATCGCCGCGCCTGAGCACGCCGGGCGTGCCCTCGCCATCGCCATGACCGGAACCCCCGTCGCGCTGTCCGCCGGAACCCCCCTTGGCGCCTGGCTGGGCTCGACGGTCGGGTGGCGCTGGTCCTTCGCCGCGATGTCACTGCTCAGCGTCATCGTCATGGTCTTCGCGAAGTTCCTCGTGCCCGACGCCCCGGGGCAGTCGGCGCAGACACGCGCTCCGCTCGGCCGAGTGCTGGGCATTCCCGGCGTGGCGACCATCCTCGCCGTCGTATTCGTCTGGATGCTCGCGCACAACCTGCTCTACACCTACATCGCTTCCTACCTGCAGCAGATGCGTCTCGCGCTCCGGCCCGACATCACACTTCTCGTCTTCGGCGTCGCTGCGCTCGGAGGTATCTGGATCACCGGCGTGTTCATCGACCGCGCACTTCGCAGGCTCACGCTGGCGAGTGTGACCCTGTTCATCGTCGCCGGGGCGTCTCTTGCCGCCGCGCACCAGTCCACTGTGCTCGCGCTGCTCGCGATCATCCTGTGGGGCCTCGCGTTCGGCGGCTCGGCGACGCAGTTGCAGACGGCCATGGGGGAGGCCGCGGGCGAGAACGCCGACGCGGCGAACGCGATGCTGACGACATCCTTCAACATGGCGATCTTCGCGGGTGGTGCCGCGGGGGCTGTGGTCGTCGATGGTGTGGGCGCACCGGTTCTTCCAGCAGGGATGATCGCTCTCACACTCATCGCGCTCCTCATGGTCGGCTTCGGCCGGCGCGCAGCCTTCCCCGCAGGGCGTTGACCGAGAACTGACCGGACCACTCCTCGTGGCTTGTGATGCAGCCTTGGACGGGTATCCGGTCCACTGGCGGACTGGCGAGTCGGGGGCGAAGTTGGTCTTGGGCTCGGCGCGGGCGTTGCGCCAGCAGATGTAGGCGGCGGCGTTTCGCTCCTCGTGGGTGCGATGGCCGGTGCCGTTGAGGGCGAAGCCAGGATCCGTGGGTCGGCAGGAAGACCAGCTCGACGTCGTTGCCAGCGGCCCAGGTGCGGACCTCGGCGTGCTTGTGTGTGGGGGGAGAGAAGTTGTCCGGGACGACGTACAGCTTCTCCTCAGGCCAGCGGGAGTGCAGGGTCTTGAGCAGGTCGAGGGCGGCAAGCATGTGCATCACGCCGCCGTACCAGGTTGGCGGCCCGCAGCCGGACGGGCTTGCCCATGGACGCCAGGCCCTGCCCTTGCGTGGCGCAAGGCGAGGTCGAAGGTCGGCATGGCGGACAACTTCCGCCTCCAGGACCTCCGCCACACCCTCAAGTCCCCAACCCCTCAGGCCAGCACCACCGCGGAAGACGCGCCCCGCCCTCCGGCGCAAGGCCGCCACCCCCGCCGTCTGCCCCTCGTCCTGGTCCTGGGCTCGCTGACCGCGCTCGGCCCGCTCACCCATGTCCCCTTCCCGGGAGGTGGGGGGTTGAGCTTGTACCCCCCATAAACCCGACCTGCCTCGCCTGGCGCAGAAGCGGTTCTCTGGAATCGCGCCTCGGTCACGACACCACGGACCGTCGCGCCGTTTCTTCCACCGATCGAATATGAGGTCCACTCGATGGAACGTCGCACAGCGCTCGGACTGATCGCCGGCACCGGCGCCGCCACCGCCGTCTCCTTCACAGCTCTGCCCTCCTTCGGTGCGGAAACCGGCCGCCCCGCGGGCGCCACAGGACAGGGCAAGGCCACGGCCAAGGGCGGCTACACCTTCGCGCTGGACAAGAACGTCAAGCGGACCTCTGTGCGGTTCAAGAACCGATACGGCATCGAGGTCGCCGCGGACCTCTACGTGCCGAAGAACGCCAGGGGCAAGCTGCCCGCCCTGGCGGTCAGCGGTCCGTTCGGCGCGGTCAAGGAACAGTCCTCGGGGCTCTACGCCAACGAGTTCGCCCGGCGCGGCTACGTCGCCCTCGCCTTCGACCCCTCCTTCACCGGGGAGAGCGGCGGCACGGTGCGCGACGTGGCCTCGCCCGACATCTACACCGAGGACTACAGCGCCGCCGTCGACTTCCTCGGCCTGCGGAAGGTCGTCGACCGCGAACGGATCGGCGCGCAGGCCATCTGCGGCTTGAGCGGTATGGCGCTCACCGCGGCGGCTGCGGACAGCCGTATCAAGGCGGTCGCCACGGCCTCGATGTACGACATGTCGCGCAGCATGTCCCGCGGCCACGAGGACTACTACACGCATGAGCAGCGCCAGAAGGTCGTGGACCACCTCAGCCGGCAGCGCTGGATCGACGCCGAGAAGGGCACCTACGCGCGGCTCTCCCACGAGGTCCCCTTCGACAAGAACGGCGACGTCGCCCCCTCGAACCACGTCCTGCCCAAGACCCTCCCGGCGGACGCCGACCCGATCACGAAGAGCTTCTTCGACTACTACCGCACCGAGCGCGGCTACCACCCGCGCTCGATCAACTCCACCACCGCGTGGACCGGGACCACACCGATGTCGTTCTTCGCCTTCCCGCTGATGACGAACATCGACATGCTGGCGCCCCGCAAGGCCCTCCTGGTGGCCGGCGCCGCCGCGCACTCCCGCTACTACTCCGAGGACGTCCAGGCCAAGGCCCCCGACACCGTCGACCTCGTGATCGTCCCGGGCGCGGACCACGTCGACCTGTACGACCGCAAGGACCTCATCCCCTTCGACAGGCTCGACGCGTTCTTCACCAAGAACCTCGCCTGACCGGAAGTGCCCCGCGGCTGTGCCGAGCCGATGCTCGCTCAGGAGCGGTCGTTGGTCTTTAGTGCTTTCTTCCGAGGCGGGTTGCACCACGAGACCGATTCCCGCCCGTGGTCTGTTGCGCTCCACCATCAGCATCATGGAGTTGACCGGTAAGCAGTGGAATGTGGGCGACCTGGTTCGGCCGACCGACGAACTCGCCACAGCGGCCCCGCCCCACTACGAGTTCGCCATCGCCGCGGCGACCCGGGCCTGGGCCCACGGAGACCAGTCGGCGCTGCGCGCGTTGTCAGGCCGAGACGTCCCGGGAGCCGTGCACATGACGGCCGTGGGTGTCGCCGTTCTGGGGCGGGTGCTGTGGGGCAGGTGCTCCCACGTGGCCTGTAGCCGTGCGATGGTGACCTGGCACTCGTCGCGCAGGTGGTGCACGGTCTCGAAGGTCGTGAAAGCGAGCAGGGTGTGGGCGATCATCACCCTGGAGAGCCAGCAGAAGGCCCTTGCGGTCGCCGAACCGGCGAAAGAGCGTGCCCTTTCCCACACCCGCCGCCCGCGCGACCTCGTACATCGTCACGTGCTCCGCTCCCCGGTCGGCCACCAGCAGGGCGGCTACCTCCAGGAGCCGGGCGCGGTTGCGGGCGGCATCGGCCCGCTCGGCAGCGGCGTCGTCCGGCGCCTGCGTCACCTTTCACTCCGCGGTTCAACACGTGCGTACACGCAGCCGTCCTCGATGCGCACCGGGTACACAGGGACGGGGCGGGTCGCCGGAGGGTCGAGGGGGTGGCCGGTGCGCAGGCCGAAGCGGGAGGCGTGCAGCCAGCACTCGACCGTGCACCCGTCCACCTCGAACCGTCGGGCGACGCCCTCCTGCAAGTCGTCGAACTCGCAGAGGTACGTGTAGCCGCTACCGGGCATCGCTCTCCTCGGGTGCAACTGACAGGCCGCGCCGGCCAGAAGCGTCACGCAGCTGACCGCGGCCGATCGCCAACGCTGGCGACGCAGCCCGGGGCTGGGACCCGCCTCCAGCCCGAATCACAGTCGGCACATGGACCTGAGACGCTGCCTGCTCAGCGCAGCTGGTCGGTGGACCCCGTCGCCTGGACGGGAGTGGCTGCCAGGCTGGCGAGAATCCTGAGGCGTTCTTCGGAGGTGCTGCCCGGTTCGGCGGTGTAGAGGCTCAGATCGTGCACGGCCCGGGGAGACACGGGCAGGTGCAGGGACTGGTAGGTCAGCTCCAGAGGGCCGACCTCGGGGTGCTGCAGGCGCTTGACGCCGTCGTGGCGGATACGGACGTCGTGCGCGGCCCACATGGTGCGGAAGTCGGGGCTGACCGTGGACAGCTCGCCGATGAGTTCGCGCAGGGCCCGGTCATGCGGTTCACGCCCGGCCTCGGCACGCAGCAGCGCGACGGTGGCGGCGGCGCCGGAGTCCCAGTCGACGAAGAAGTCCTGGGAACCCGGGTCGAGGAAGTGGTAGCGGGCGAAGTTGGCGCGGCCGCGCTTGTCGGTGGTGGGGCTGTCGAACATGGGGGCGTGCAGGGCCCGGGCCAGCGGGTTGGTGGCGATGACGTCCAGGCGGCCGTTCCGTACGAAGGCACCGGACATCGCGATGGTGTCCAGCAGCCACTGGATGCGGGGCGGGACCTCGACCTCCCTGCGGCGGGACGGTGTGCGCCGGGCGGGCCGGGCGGCGCGGGCCAGGTCGAACAGGTAGGTGCGTTCGTCCTCGTCCAGCTGCAGGGCCTGGGCGACCGCGGCGAGCACGTCCTCGGAGACGCCACTGATGTGGCCTTTTTCCAGGCGGGTATACCACTCGGTGCTCACCCCGGCCAGCACGGCGACCTCCTCGCGCCGCAGCCCGGGCACTCGGCGCCGGCCGCTGGTGGGCAGCCCGGCCTGCTCCGGGGAGATCTTCGCGCGGCGGCTGGCGAGGAAGTCGCGGATCTCGGTGCGGTGGTCAGGGCGGTCGTCGGGGCGCGGGTCCATGAACTCCACGGTAGCCACCGGCTCGCAAGGAGGGAGGTTGAGCTTGTACCCCCCATAAACGCGACCTTCCTCAAGGGCGGGGCGGCTTGTTCCCTGGGTGACGCACCCCGATCACAACCCCCACGGAGATGAACCTTGAGTACGCGAGGAGCAACCCTCCACGCCCCCGCCGAGACCGTACGGGCTGACAACCCCCAGCCTCCGTCCGCCCGGCTGCCGCTCGTCGTCTACGTGCTCGCGCTCGGCACCTTCCTGATGGGCACCACCGAGTTCGTCGTGGCCGGCCTGCTGCCCGAGATCGCGGGCGACCTGCGGGTCAGCGTCGCCCAGACCGGACTGATGATCACCGTCTTCGCCGTCGGCATGATCGTCGGCGCGCCGCTGATGGCGATGCTCACACTGCGGCTGCCCAAGCGGCTGACCCTGATGCTCGCCCTCGGCGTCTTCGCCGCCGGGCACGTCATCGTCGCCCTCAGCTCGAACTTCACACTGCTCCTGGCGGCACGGTTCCTGACCGCGATCGCCACCGGCGCCTTCTGGGCGGTGGCCAACGTGGCCGCCGCACGCGCCGCAGGCCCTGCCGCCGGTTCCCGCGCCCTCGGGCTCGTCGGCGCCGGAGCCATGCTCGCCAACGTCGTCGGTGTGCCGCTGGGCGCGTTCGCCGGGCAGCTCATGGGCTGGCGCGGACCGTTCTGGGCACTGGCGGCCTTCGCCGCCGCGGCCGTCGCACTGATCGCCCGCACCGTCCCCCACGACGGTGACGACCAGCAGGCGGTGTCGCTCCGGTCCGAGCTGACCGCGCTGCGCTCCGGCCGTCTGTGGCTGGTGCTGGCGGCCTGCGCCACCACGACCGGCGGTGTCCTGGCGGCGTACTCCTACATCTCGCCGCTGCTGACCGACCGGTCGGGGCTCGCGTCCGGGACCGTGCCGCTGGTCCTGGTCGGCTTCGGCCTCGGTGCCCTGGCCGGCTCGCTCGTGGGAGGCCGTCTGGGCGACCGCCGCCCGCACACCGTGACCCTCGTGGCCGCCGCAGGAGCCACGCTCCTGCTCCTGGCGATCTCCCTGCTGGCCGGCTACGCCGTGCCCACCATCATTCTGGTCGCCCTGCTGGGCTTCTTCGGGCTCGGCGCCAACCCGGTGCTGATGGCCCTGGCCGTGCGTTTCGCACGCCAGGCACCCGTCCTGGCCTCGGCACTGACCGTCTCGGCGTTCAACCTCGGCACCGCCATCGGCTCCTGGATCGCCGGCCGCACCCTCGACTCCGGCCTGGGATCCACCGGCCCGGCCGTGGTCGGCACGGCAATCGCCGCCCTTACCCTGATCCCCACCACCGCCATCGCCCTCACCCAGCGGCGCCGCTCGGCGGCAGCCCGCTAGGACCTGTCCGGCGGAGACCGACGCCGCACAGGACAGAGAAGCGCACCCGCAGCCCACCCCCTTCACGGAGAGGCGGAACGAAATGGCACGCCTCGCCAACGCGGTCACGGCCGTCACGGGAGCAGGCGGCGGCGTGGCCCGCCAGGCTGCGCTGCGGCTGGCCGCGGAGGGATCGCGCCTGGGACTGACCGAGCTGGACGCCTCCTCGCTGGAGGAGACCGCGGCCCTGGTGGAAGGCCGGGGGTGAGGCCATCGCGGTGGCCGGCGACATCGTCTCCGAGTACAGCCCTGCCGGCATCGGCATCTACTGAGGGCGACGATGACGTGCCCGCGGCGAAGACGCCGAGGGCGAGCATCAGGGTCAGCCGCACAGGACGCCAGCGACGCGCTCGCCGGACGGCAGATGCTCAAGCGCTACGCGCAGCCCGTGGAGATCGCCGAGGTGGTCACCGGGCCGGCCACGACCCCTACTTGGTCGTGTGCGTGGGGTAGACCTGAACATCGGTGTAGGCGCCCTTGATCTCTCCCGCGCCCGCGGGCCACTTCAGGCTCACGGTGTGGGTCTCGTTGGGGGGCGTCACCAGGATGTCGGTCGGGTGCGTGAGGCTGTCGCCGGTGTTGTCGATGTCGTAGGCGAGGTTGAAGACAGCGGCGTCTCCGGGCTTCAGGGTGGTGATACGCGGCTGGGCGTTGCCGCGCTCGATGGGGTTCGAGGTGTTGTCGGTGTCCTTGATGTCGACGCCCGCGAAGCCCGTCGCCGAGCAGGTGGTCGAACCCCGGTTGATCATGGTGATGTCGATCCTGCCGGAGGCCTCGTCGGTCGCGGCGTCCCTGGCGTCGATGGCCAGGTCCTGCGTCTTGCAGAACGTGACCTTGCCGCCGGTCTCCGTCGCGCCGTTCGCGGCGCCGGCACCGGCCTTGGTGTCCTGTCCGGAACCCGACTTCGCGCCGCCGGCCTTCGACTTCGAGCTGTCGGAGTCCGAGCCGCTCTCCGCCTTCGAGCCGTCTTCCGAGGACGAAGAAGACGAAGAAGACGAGGAAGAGGAGCGCTTGGAGGAGGAGTCCTTCCCGGAGTCATTGCCGCCACAGGCGGTGAGGGAGAGGGACGCTGCGACGCCGATGGCAGCGAGAGCGGCGATGCGGGTGTACTTCACGGTGTTCCCCCAGAAGGTGCGCGGTGCGTGTGGTCTGAAGTATTTGTATCTCGCACCGAGTTACAGGCGATCTTCCGAGGCGTCTTCGTTCTGTCACAGGCGGCCGACGCAGCAGGCCACCGGACTCCTCGGCCATGACCTCGTCGGCCTGCGCGTTCGGGTTCTGAGGAACGCCGTCATGCCGTGCTCATGGCACTACGGCACCAACTCTCTTCTCAGCGGATCCGCGTGACTGCCACTGTCGCGGGTCGTGTTGTGCCCGTCTCGACTTCGACGACCAGGCTGCGGCCTGTGGTCCTGTACGGCTCCCCCTCATCCGTCCGTGCCCGCCGCCAGGGCCGGAGGCTACGCCGGTGCCGATGGCTCATGATCACGGTGGCCGCCGGCTGCCCGCACCTCCGGTGCCCTGTCTGCCCGGCCTTCCGGGCGGTAGCTTGGTGGAGAAGGCCCCATAAGGAGGGCGATGCGATGCCGTGGTTCGTATGGCTGCTCGCCGCCGCGGCACTGGGTGCCGCGGAGTTCTTCACCCTGACACTGGTCTTCGGGTTGCTGGCGGGCGCCGCGTTGGTTGCCGCCGTAGTCGCCGGTGTGGGCATCGGCCTTCTCGGCCAGCTCCTGGCCTTGGGCGCAGCGGCGGCAGCGGGCCTCGTCATCGTCCGTCCTGTCGCGCGGCGGCATATGGCACAGCAGCCCCTCACCCTCGAGGGCAGTGACGCGCTGATCGGCAAGCGGGCCGAGGTCAAGCAGGAGGTCACCGCGACCCGCGGCCTGATCAAACTCTCCGGTGAGGAATGGTCCGCCCGCGCCCTCGACGAGAGCCACGTGATCCCGGTGGGAGCGTGGGTGGACGTCATGGAGATCGAAGGCGCCACGGCCATCGTCTACCCCCGCGAACTCCTTCCTTGAACGGCTGAACACACAGCAATGGAGGCACTGTGGATCCAGTTGTCATCCCCATTCTTGTGGCGGCCCTTGTCGTCGTCTTCCTCGTGGCCTCCACCGTGCGGATCGTCCCGCAGGCGCGCCGGTACAACATCGAGCGGTTCGGCCGATACCGCCGGACGCTGCAACCCGGGCTGAACCTGGTCGTCCCGGTGGCGGACCGCATCAACACCAAACTCGACGTGCGCGAGCAGGTCTATTCGTCCGATCCCAGGCCGGTGATCACCGAGGACAACCTCGTGGTGAACATCGACACCGTGCTCTACTACCAGATCACCGACCCACGGGCAGCGGCCTACGAGGTCGCCGACTACCTGCACGCGATCGATCAGCTCACGGTGACCACGCTCCGGAACGTCATCGGCAGCATGGACCTGGAGGAGACGCTCACCTCGCGCGAGGAGATCAACTCACGGCTGCGCGCCGTCCTCGACGACGCCACCGGCAAGTGGGGCATCCGGGTCAACCGCGTCGAGATCAAGGCCATCGATCCACCGCACACCATCAAGGAAGCGATGGAGAAGCAGATGCGGGCCGAGCGTGACAAGCGCGCGGCCATCCTGCACGCCGAAGGGGAGCGGCAAGCCAAGATCCTCACCGCGGAAGGCACGAAGCAGAAGGACATCCTGGAGGCGCAGGGCACACAACAAGCCATGATCCTTCGGGCGGACGGTGAGGCCAAGGCGGTGGAGCTCGTCTTCCAGGCCGTCCATCGCAACAATGCCGACCCGAAGATCCTGGCCTACAAGTACCTCGAGACGCTGCCGCACTTGGCGAGCAGTGACAACAACACTTTCTGGGTGATCCCGGGGGAGCTGACCGAGGCAGTCCGGACCGTCACCCGCGCGTTCGGTGATCAGCCGGCGGGGGGTCCTCACACAACCGCGCAACCTGAGGAAGCAGCCGGCGCCGGCGCTGACCACACGTCGGACGAAGGCCGGACTCCGGAGCTCGATGAGCGTTGGACGCCTTCACTCGACGCCGCCGCGGCTGCTGACGAGGCCGGGAAGCAGGCCGCCGCCGCGGTGAGCGACGCCAAGGCGGAGGCCGAGGCTGCGAAGTCGCCCCAGACGCCGCGCCGGGGGCAGACGTCCGGCGGCTGAGCCCACCCTCGGTCATCGCCGGTGCCCTGCGAGCACCCACGGCGCGCAGGGTCGGCAAGCCGCGTTTCACGCACATGGGTCGCGCTGTGACCGAGGCTCAGGGCAGCCGCGAAGCCCGGCGTGGGTACGTCCGTCCTGCCGCGTCGCGGCGACCTACACGGCGGCCATGGTGGCCGGAATGCGGAACAGCCGTATCGCCGCTGGGGTGAGCAGGTGACGGCGCGGCGGTGGCCAGGTCATGCGCCGCCCGCTTCGGTGCGCTGACCCACCCCCACCTCGTCCGCTGCAAACGGGCAGGCAGCGAGCTCGGTGACGTACTCGGGCGAGGCACCGGTGTGGACGGGGTACACACGAGGCCTGGGAGTGATCGAGCGTCGGGCAGGAGGTCGCAGTCACGCCTTCGGACGTGGTCTGCGTCTGTCCTGTCTGGGCCTGGGGCGCTGGGGGCGGCTGTGCTGCCCCGGGTGGTGTCCAAGAGGGCGTTGTCCCTGCCCAGGTCTTCCTTGCCGCGGGGCTCGCCATCGACCGGCCCTTCGGATGGCGCCGGTGGCCCGGTATGCGGCGGTTGCTGGGCATCACGACGCCGCTGACGCGGGCTGCCGCCCGGGGCGGACAACCCCGAGCACCGCTGAGCCGGACGGAAGCGCCGCCCACCGACCGGTTCCGGGACCGCGATCAGGCTGCGGGCAGCCGGGAGACAACGGCAGCCATCGAGGTGCTTGGCCATCACCTGGACACTGGGGGTCCCGTGGATGCGGGCGCTGGGCTCGTTCAGTCCGATGATCTCCGTGGTCTTGCCACGCTGGGAGGCGAAGAACAGTTCGCCAACCAAGGTCATCGCATGAGCCGGGCGGCTCCCACTGACAAGAGTTGGCTGGTGGCGGGGGTCAGTGACGTCGGGCGCGGTAGAGGTCGCGCAGCAGGGCGATCTCGGCTCCGTGGTGGAGCAGTTCCTGGTTGACCCACCACACGATGTCGATGAACGGCTCGTCCGGGTCGCTGCCGTGCGGGTAGGTGCAGTACCCCACGGTGTCGAGTGCTGCGTCGTCTGCGCTCAGCAGCGCGTTGCGCCAGGCCGCGGCACCGGCGTCAAAGGCGGCGACCGCCCCTGCGGCGTCCCCGAGGACAGGAAAGTCGTCGCGGGTCAGCGCGTGGGTGCCGGCGGTGTGGTCGGCGCGCAGGGTGAGCATCTCGCTGAGGTGGCTCAGGCGCCATGCGAGGGTGGTGAAGGGAGGGGGCCAGGGGTGCGGGTATGCGGCGGCGTCGCGTCCCCAGTCGCCGGTGCCGGCAAGGAGAGTCGCGCGCGGCCCTGGCCCGTTCACGCGCCGCCGGACCGACCAGCAGTCGGGCACCGGCTCCCAGAGGTATTCCTCGTCGGTCATGGGGTCGACTTGGGTGTCCGTCCCGTCGCCGCTGTCCATGACGGGCCCGGTCATGCGGTGGGCGAGGCGCTCGCGTGCGAAGTCGAACTGCTCCAGTAACGCAGACAGGCGGGACGGTGCCGTCATCTAGTGCTCCTGTGTCGAACTGGTCCTGGGCGATCCGCCAGCCTGGCACAGCCAGCACCACAGCCGCGTCTCATTTCTAGTGCCGAAAGCCCGACCGAAGGCCTCGCCAGCCGGACCGCGCGTTGGCGAACGACGTGATCACATCTCATCCAGCGGTCAGCGGCCGGCCTCGATCATGTTGTGGCCGCGCAGCGCCGGTAGGAGCTGTTCCTTCCAGTCCGCCTGCCACGTGCATCGGATGAATGTCCTGCCCGATGGACAGCCCCGTCCAGGGGCATCAGCACGTCTAGGCTGCGCCCATGGAGCAGCGAGAGATCATGCAGAAGGTCGTCGGGATGCTCACCGAGGCGCTTGAGATGCGGCGGCAGGTCCGCGAGAACCCCGATGGGCAGGTCGCGCTGACCGGGGCTGTCTCCGCGCTTCTCGCAGAGACCCTGCCGCAGATCCACCTTCCTGCGGATGCCGGCGGCCGCGCGGCTGCGGACCTCGTCGCCGAGGAGCTGGGGCCCACCATCGTGAGCATCGCCAACTGCTTCTCCTTCGCCTTCGTGCAACTCGCCGAAGTCCATGACGAAGGACGCACCGACGTCTCTGCCGCGGACGTCCTTCGCCGCATCTCCCTGCGGTTCGCGAACGATGCGGAGGAGTAGAGATGCGGAGGAGTAGAAGGGAAGGCTTCCGTGACCCGGTCAGGTCTCCCGCGTGCCGGCCGCGGGTTGTTCGCCCGATCCGCGGACGATCAACCGGGTGGGCACGGTGATGGTGCGAGCACGGGAGCGGTCGCCGTCGAGTCGGGTCAGGGCGGTGGTCGCCACTGTTCTGCCGATCTCCTCGGGGTCCTGGGCGACGACGGTCAGGGCTGGTTCGAGTGCCTCGGCGAGCGAGACGTCGTCGAAGGCGACGACGGCCACGTCCTTGCGCTTGCTGCGGGCGAGTTCGGCGACTATGCCCAGCGCCATGATGTTGTTGCCGGCGAAGAGGGCCGTGGGTGGGTCGGCGAGGTCGAGCAGCTTCGAGGTCGTGGCTTCTGCCCCTTGCTGGTCGTGTGCGCTGGCGACGAGCGAGCGGTCATAGGGGAGGTCGGCTTCCTGCAGGGCCGAACGGTAACCGGCGAGGCGCTCGCGACGGGTGTAGAGCTTGGTCGGCAGGTCGCCGATGAAGCCGATGCGCCGGTGTCCGTGGGCGATCAGGTGGGCGACGCCCTCGTGGGAGCCGTCACGGTTGGAGCTGACGACGCTGTCCGTGGCCAGGCCCGCCCCCGGGCGGTCGATGAAGACGACCGGCAGTCCCGCGGCGCGGTGGGTCTTGAGGTGGGAGTGGTCGGCGCCGACGGACGGCACGACCATCAGGATGCTGACGCGGCGGGCGAGGAACTTGTCCGTCAACGACCGCTCGCGGTCGGGATCGTCCGCGGAGGAGCCCATGAGCAGGGTCAGGCCGCGGTCGCGGACCGTGTCCTCGATGCTCCTGGCCACGGCTCCGAAGAAGGGGTTGGCCAGGTCGGGGATGACGAGACCGATCGTGGTGTCGGGCCCGCCCACCCGGATGTTGCGGGCCATGAGGTTCGGCTGGAAGCCGAGCTTGGCCACCGCGGCGAGCACCTGTTCCCTGGTCTCGGCCGAGGCGGGGCCGTCCTCGTTGAGGACGCGGGAGACGGTCTTGGCGCTGACGCCCACTTCTCGGGCGACGTCTGCCAGGGTCGGGCGGCGGTTCGCTGCCATGGAGGAAACAGTCTCCTGTGCTCGTCGGTCCCGGCCGCGGCCTCGGCCGGAACCTGTGAGTGCTTCAGTTGGCCTGGACTCCCGCGGCCTTCGCCGCCTCGGAATCGGCTACGACAGTACCTCCGGCCGCATCGACGGTGAGTGCGCCGGTCATGATGGCCACGACCTCCGCCATGGAGTAGTCGGAGGGCTTGATCACGGCAGCGCGCCGGCCGAGACGGTGGACGTGGATCCGGTCGGCGATCTCGAAGACGTGCGGCATGTTGTGGCTGATCAGCACGACCGGCATGCCCTTGTCCCGGACCCGGCGGATGAGGTCGAGGACCTGGCCGGACTCCTTGACGCCGAGGGCGGCGGTGGGCTCGTCCATGACGACGACACTGCGCGCCCAGGCGACGGACCGGGCGACCGCGACGGCCTGCCGCTGTCCGCCGGAGAGCGTCTCGACCGACTGCGTCAGCGAACGCAGGCCGATCTTCAGGTCGGCCATGTGCTCGGCGGCCTCCTGGCGCATGCGCTTCTTGTCCAGCATGCGGAAGACACTGCCGAGGACGCCTGGGCGGCGGAGCTCACGTCCCAGGAACATGTTCGACGCGATGTCCATGGAGGCGGCCACGGCGAGGTCCTGGTAGACCGTCTCGATGCCGTGGGCGCGGGCGCTCTGCGGACCGGAGAACTGGATCGGCTTGCCGTTGAGGCGTATCTCGCCCTCGTCGGGGACCAGCGCGCCGGTGAGCGCCTTGATCAGGCTGGTCTTGCCGGCTCCGTTGTCGCCGATGACGGCCAGGACCTCGCCGGGCATCAGGTCGAAGTCGGCGCCGTCGACGGCGGTGACGTGGCCGTAGCGCTTGACCAGACCGCGAGCCTGCAGAACGGGGGTCTCGGTGGTGGTGGTCATCGGACCTTCTTCCGGGAGATCTGGTCGACGGTCACCGCGAGGATCACCAGGACGCCGGTGATCAGGGTCTGGTAGATGGAGGCGACGCCCATCAACTGCAGGCCGTTGCGGAACACACCGACGATGAGGACGCCGATGAAGGTGCCCAGCACCGACCCGCGTCCGCCGAAGAGGCTGGTGCCGCCGAGGACCACGGCGGTGATGCTGTCGAGGTTGTCGGTCTGCCCGGCCTGCGGGTCGCCGACACCCGTGCGGGAGATGAGCAGCAGGGCGGCGATGCCGTAGAGGACACCTGCCGCGGTGTAGACGCCGATGGTCAGGCGGGAGGTGCGGATGCCGTTCAGGCGTGCCGCTTCCGGGCTGTTGCCCAGTGCGTAGACGTGCCGGCCCCAGCCGGTGCTGCTCAGCGCGTAGGCCAGGAGGAGAAACAGAGCGATGGTGACCAGCGAGCCGTAGGTGATGTCGGTCTTGCCGAGCGGGAAGGTCTCACCGAGAGCCGTCAGCGGGCCGGGCAGGTTGCTGACCGTCTGCTCCTCGGAGTAGATGTGCGTCAGCGCGAACGCCACGTTGAGCATGCCCAGGGTGACGATGAACGGCGGCAGCGGGATCTTCTTCACCAGTGCCCCGTTGAGCATGCCGAAGCCGCCGCAGACGGCGATGCCCAGGGCGATGGCGGCGAGCGGTGGCAGGGAGCCCTCGGCGGCCGACTTGGCGATCACGATGCTGCCGAACGCCATCACGGCGCCGCACGACAGGTCGATGCCCGCGGTGAGGATGATCAGGGTCTGACCGATGGCGAGGGTACCGACGACCATGACCTGCTGCACGATCAGCGAGAAGTTGCCGCCGGTGAGGAACTGGTCGGTGGAGAAGGAGAAGAAGGCGCAGGCCAGGAGAAGGGCGACCAGTGGGCCGGTGGTCGGTGCCGTGAGCAGCCTGCGGGCCGTGGTCGGCGCTTTGAGCCCGGCATACGGCGAGGACGTGCTCGGGGGCGTGGACGTGGCGGTCATGCGAAGTCCTTGTCGGAAGACAGAAGTCCGTGTCTCTCCTTGCCGGAGGACAAGAGAACGAGGGGGCGGCCGTCCCCCGGCCGGGGAGGAGGGAGCCGACCGCCCGGCTTAGGGGCGTACGGTCGTCGGGGGCGGCTCAGCCCCAGCAGTTCTCCAGGCCGTAGGCGGTGTCCTTGGAGGTGACTCCGTCCTGCGCCTTGTCGGTGATCAGGGTGACGCCCGTGTCGGTGTAACCGGACGCCTTCTTCCCGTCCTTGGCGTACGTCACGACGGCCTTGACGCCCTCGGCGGCCATCTTCAACGGGTACTGCTGCGAGGTCGCGGCGATCTTGCCGTCCTTGACCGCCTGGGTGCCGGTGCAGCCGCCGTCCACGGAGACGATCAGGACGTCCTTCTCCCGGCCCTTGGCCTTCAGCGCGGTGTACGCGCCCAGGGCCGCCGGCTCGTTGATGGTGTAGACGACGTTGATGCCGGGCTCCTTCTGGAGACAGTTCTCCATTGCCGTCTGGCCCTTGGACTGGTCGCCGCCGGTGTCCTGAGCACAGGCGACATCCTTGTCGGTGGCGCCGAAGCCCTTGAGGAAACCGTTGTGGCGCTGAACGCCGACGGACACACCCGGCGCGAGGTCGAGGGCGGCGATCTTCGCCGTCTTGCCCTTCATGGCGGCCTTGGCGTACTCGCCGATCAGCTCGCCGGCCTTGAGGTTGTCGGTGGCGAAGAGGGCGTCGACCGCGCTCTGCGGCTCGGTCGGGGTGTCCAGGGCGATGACCAGAACGCCCTTGGCCTTGGCCTTCTCGAGCGCGGGCACGATCGCCTTGGAGTCGCTCGGGGTGATCAGGATGCCCTTCACGCCGGAGGCGACCATGTTTTCGACGGCTGTGACCTGACCGGCGTTGTCGCCGTCGAACTTCCCCGCCGCGGTCATGAGCTGCACGCCCTCGGCCTTCGCTGCCTTCTCCGCGCCCTCCTTCATCTTCACGAAGAACGGGTTGGTGTCGGTCTTGGTGATCAGGCCGACCTTGACGTCGCCCGAACCGGAGCTGGAAGAGCCCGACCCGGAGCCGGAACCGGAACCGCAGGCCGTCAGGGTGAGGGCCGCGACGCCGGCGACGGCGGCCGCTCTGAGGAGGGAGGAGGACAGACGAGTGGTGCGAGGCATGATCGACTCCTGAGGTATGGCGAGCGGCACGTGGTTGATGTCGGAGCAGGCCACCCGGAGTGTCATCGTTGACTTATGTCATCGTTGACACCGCATGGCGAGGATGATGGACTCCGTCTCCCGGAAACGTCAATGCCTTGCACGCGTCACAAATCGACAACGCTCGCGGCCGCCCTCTCACTGGCAATCCGGTAGCCGCACCACGACGCCCGGAGTGCCCGTACGTCCGTCAGAGAAGAGCAGCCCATGAGCTCGCGTCAGATCACCGTCCTGGGAGAGTGCGTCGCGGACGCGTTCGCCGAACCCGCAAGCGCCTCGAACGAACTCGCCCTGCGGGTGCTGCCCGGCGGCGGACCCGCGAACACGGCAGTGGCCCTGGCCCGGCTCGGCACCCCGGCCCGCTTCCTCGCGCGGTTGTCGGGTGATGTGTTCGGGCGCCTGTTCCGCGCCCACCTGGAGACATCGGGAGTGGACCTGTCGAGCGCCGTCCCGGCCGCGGAACCCAGCACGCTGGCCGTGGCGGAACTGGACGCCCAGGGGCAGGCGGCGTTCTCCTTCCACGCGCGGAACACGGCCGACTGGCAGTGGACGGCCGATGAACTGGCACGGGTGGATCTGTCCGGGACCGCCTGCGTGCACACCGGATCCCTGGCCCTGGTTCAGGAGCCCGGAGCCGTGGTGGTGGAGGAGTTCCTGGCGGCGGCAGCCCCTCACGCGACCATCAGCATCGACCCCAATGTCCGGCCGCTGCTGGTGCACCCCGACGTCTACCGCGCCCGGCTGGCGCACTGGTGCGGCCTCGCCGACGTGCTGCGGCTGAGCGAGGACGACCTGGAACTCCTGCTGCCGGGCACGCCGCCCGAGGAGGCGTGCGACATCTGGCACGCCGCCGGGGCGCGCCTCGTGGTGATCACCCGAGGCGCCGACGGCGCCCTGGCCTCACTCGACGGCGACCGGATTCAGGTGCCCGCCGTGCCGACGAGTGTCGCCGACACGGTCGGGGCAGGGGATTCCTTCACGGCCGGGTTGCTGCACAGCCTGGGTGCTCGCGGCCTGCTCGGTGGCCGGCTGGCGGAAATCCGGCTCGACGACGTCGCGGAAGCCTGCCGGTTCGCCACCCGGGTCGCTGCTCTGACCTGCTCGGTTTCCGGTCCCAACCCCCCGTGGCGGAGCCAGTTGGAGCAGATCGCCACGGCCGATCTCGCATGACGAACAGGCGAGTTGCGTAGCGGACATCCCGACCGAACCGTTGACGTGCCGACCGGATTGCGTCCATCATCGGGCCCACTCGATGTCATCGATGACACAAGTCAACGATGACACTTCTGCTCGGCGTTGTGGACGACGGCGCCGAGAAAGCGTCACTTTTCGGTGGGTTCCGCTCGGGCATCAGGCTCCGCCGCGCGGACGGCCGCAGCACAGGAGACACCATGAGCTCAGGACGTGTATCCCGGCATGCCCGTATACGGATGATCGCGGCGGTGGCGACCGTCTGCGCTCTGTCCGCAGCGCCGCCGGCCCCTCGGGCCGTCGCTGCCGACGCCCCGCCGTACTCCGAGACCTACCGGCCCCAGTTCCACTTCACCCCGGAGAAGAACTGGATGAACGACCCCAACGGTCTCGTGTACTACAAGGGCGAGTACCACCTCTTCTACCAGTACAACCCGGGCGGCAACTCGTGGGGCGACATGTCCTGGGGGCACGCGGTGAGCAAGGACCTCGTGCGCTGGAAGGAGCTGCCGCTCGCCCTGTCGCACGACGACAAGGAGATGGTGTTCTCCGGCAGCGCGGTCGTCGACCGGAACAACACCACCGGCTTCGGCACCAGGAAGAACCCGCCCATGGTGGCGATCTACACCGGCTTCGACAAGGGCACGGGCATCCAGGCCCAGTCGCTCGCCTACAGCACCGACCGCGGCCGTACCTGGACCAAGTACCAGGGCAACCCTGTCCTCGACATCGGTTCCAAGGAGTTCCGCGACCCCAAGGTCCAGTGGTACGAGCCGACCAAGAGCTGGCTGATGAGCGTGTCGTTGTCCACCGAGCACAAGGTGCGGTTCTACTCGTCCAAGAACCTCAAGGACTGGAAGATGCTCAGCGAGTTCGGGCCGGCCGGCGCGACAGGCGGCGTGTGGGAGTGCCCCGACCTGTTCCCGCTCGCGGTCGACGGGGACAAGAAGAAGATCAAGTGGGTCCTGGTCGTCAACATCAACCCCGGTGGAATCGCGGGCGGTTCGGCTGCCCAGTACTTCGTCGGCGACTTCGACGGCAAGAAGTTCACCGCCGACGACAAGGGCACCTACACCCCGCCCACCGGCACGGTGACGCAGGACTTCGAGAACACCGACTTCGGCGCGTGGACGGCCACCGGCGCCGCGTTCGGCGACGGACCGGCAGCCGGTGCGGTGGCCGGGCAGGGGACCGTCGAAGGCTTCGACGGCAAGGGCCTCGCCAACAGCTTCCACGGAGGTGACGCGGCCACCGGCGTCCTCACCTCGCCCGCGTTCACCGTCGACAGCCGCTACCTGAACTTCAAGGTCGGAGGCGGACGGCACCCGCACGAGCCCGGAACACTCCTGGAACAGGGAGACCCGCCCGCGGGGACGGTCCTGGCCGACTTCGAAGGCGGCGGCTACGGCGACTGGACGACGACCGGAGACGCCTTCGGCTCGGCACCGGCCACCGGCACCCTCCCCGACCAGCAGGAAGTCTCCGGATTCCTGGGCAGCGGCCTGGCCAACAGCTACCTGAACGGCGACTCCACGACCGGCACCCTCACCTCGCCGGAATTCACCATCGACAAGGACTACGTCAACTTCCTCGTCGGCGGCGGCAACCACCCCTCCGGCTCCGCCGACCCCACCGCTGTCGAACTCCTCGTCGACGGCCAGGTGGTGCGCAGCACGACCGGAAAGGACGGAGAGGCGCTCAACTGGGCTGCCTGGGACGTCAAGGACCTCGCCGGCAGGAGGGCGCGGATCAGGATCGTCGACGACAACACCGGCGGCTGGGGCCACGTCAACGTCGACCACATCATGCTGTCCGACACCAAGGCCCGGCCCGTCTCCCAGGAGACGTCCGTCAACCTGATCGTCGACGGTCAGGTCGTCCGCAGCGCCACCGGCGCCAACAGCGAGACCCTGGACTGGGCATCCTTCGACCTGCGCCCCTACGCCGGCAAGAAGGCGAGTATCCAGATCGTCGACATGAACAACGCCGGCTGGGGCCACATCCTGGCCGACCGGTTCACCGCTGCCGACGCCCCCGCCGAGTCCGTCGTGCAGCGCGCAGACTGGGCCGACTACGGCAAGGACTACTACGCGGCCGTGTCCTGGGAGAACGCCCCGGGCGGCAAGCGGTACATGGTCGGCTGGATGAACAACTGGGACTACAGCGGGGCCGTCCCCACCTCACCCTGGCGCGGCGCGCAGAGCGTTCCACGGGAAATGGCGCTGCGCACCGTCAACGGCCGGGTCCGGCTGACCAGCCGGCCGGTCAACAGCCTGGAGTCGCTCCGCCGGAAGAGCCCGGCGACGGCGTCCGGTGTCACCGTCAAGAGCACCACAGAGCCCCTGATCGGCCCTGCGGCCAAGGGCAAGGCCCTCGACATCGAGGCGACCTTCTCCCTCAAGGACGCCGAACGCTTCGGCCTGAAGGTACGCACCGGCGCCGGGAGCGAGGAGACCGTGATCGGCTACGACACCACGACCCAGGAGCTGTACGTCGACCGCACCCGCTCAGGGGCCGTGGACTTCAGCAGCACCTTCCCCGGCGTCCAGACAGCACCGCTGAAGGCCGAGAACGGCAAGGTGAAGCTGCGGATCCTCGTCGACTGGTCCTCCGTCGAGGTCTTCGGCGGCAGCGGCGAAGCAGTCATCACCGACCAGATCTTCCCCGACCCCGCCAGCCGGGGAGTGCAGGTCTTCGCCGAGAACGGCTCGGTGAAGCTGGACCAGGCCCGCGTCTGGCACCTCGACTCCGCTCACGACTGACAAGGACACCAGACCATGACGAAGACCCTGCTCGCCGAGTTCACCGCCCGCGAGGGTGCCGAGGACGAGGTCGCCCGCATGATCCTGGAGTACGCCGAGAAGGTGCGCCGGGAAGAGGGCAACCTCACCTTCGAGGTCTACACCAAGGCGGCCAACCCTCGCGCCTACTGGATCTTCGAGGCGTACCGGGACGAGGACGCCTTCCAGGCACACCTGAAGGCCCCGTACGGCGGCCCGTTCAACACCGCCCTCGCTCCGCTGATCGAGGAGGACGCCTCGGTGCTGACCTTCCTCGATGCGGTGACCTGACGGCCCTCGGTGTCGCAGTGGCGGGGCCCGCACAGCGGCTCGGCCGGCGTCCTGCACCGCACGGGACAGGTAGGTCCCACGCGCTGGCTGACGGTGTCTGGCGCCGGGCTTTTCTCCTTCACGGACCTGCCTTATCTTGCTGGCCAGGTTGGGCCTGTCTGATGCCCCCGGCGGTCGTCGACCGCAGCGTACGGATCTTCATCCACTCGGACCGCAGCACGTCCTTCACCCGGTACGGGCGTGACGTCGCCCGGCCTCGCGCAGCCGTGGTCACGGTCGTGACCGTCATCAGCGCGCTCCTTCTGCCACGGTGTACTCGACGCTGTCTCGGGTGAGCCGCATGAACGCGTCCTCGAGCGAGGTGCGTTGAGGCGTCAGTTCGGCCAGCAGCACACCGTGGGCCCCGGCCAGCTTGCTGATGTCCAGGCTCTCCATGTCGCCGACCACCAGCCGGTCGTCCTGCTCGGCCCTGACCGTCGCCCCGTTGCCGCGCAGCGCCTCGGCGAAGGAGCCTGCGGACGGAGTGCGCACCAGCACGGTCCGCTCGGAGCTCGACTCGACGAAGTCCTCCGGGTCACCGAGCAACGCGCCCGCGATACCCAGCCGCTGGCTCATACCGAGCGAGAACTGCCCCGCGCGCTTGCCGGCGACTCCCTGGAGACCCACCCGCTCCAGCACCTCGTCCACCCGCGCGACCGGAAGGCCGTTGCTGACGGCCAGGCACGCCAGATGGTGCCGGGCGGTGCGGCTCGGGTGCGCCGCCTTGGCCTCCAGCAGCGCACCGAGCGCCCGCATCGGCTCCGGAAGCTCCCGGTACGGCCGCCCCGCCACCGTCGCCGTACCGGCGGTCGGGGTGTCGAGGCCCAGGATCATCCGCATCGTGGTGGACTTGCCCGCCCCGTTGGGACCCAGGAAGCCGGTCACCACGCCGGGTGCCACGGTGAAGGTCAGATGGTCGACGGCGGCCTTGTCCGCGTACCGTTTCGTCAGGTTCTTGACTTCGATCATCGGTCGGTCTCTCGCGGGGAGTTGTGCTCCGCGCTCAGGCGGTTCCTGCGTGTCTCCATGCCGTCACCGTGCCAGAGCGATGTCACGCGGAACTGCGTGAATTCTGGGAGTTCGCCGAGTGCCGCGGCAGCGCCAGGGCGGCCGTTGCCGCTCCGTGGCGCTTCCCGCCCCGAAATACTGGGCGCACACCGTCGTCGGGGCCGCATCACGTGCCCTGCCGACTGGCGATGCCCAGGCCTTTCCCAGCAGATTTCCAGCGGAGGTTAACCGGACCTGGTCCCCGGCCGGCTCCTGCACGCGGCGAAGCCTCCGAGGAGGTGGCCGGTCCCGAACTGTTCAGCGTTCACTGCATGGTGTTAGGCGGAAGTACGTGCAGGCCCAACTCGCGGTACACAGTTTCCGGGCGCCTGGATGACACTCGCCAAGCCAGGTCCTCGAAGTAGCGCATGGGTTGCCGCTGATGTTCTTGGCGCTCCAGGTAGACGTAGGGGGCCAGCAGATTCCACGCTCGCAGCAGGCTCCCGCCGTACGCGCCGATGATCAGGGACTCGTCGACCAGACCGTGGGCGACCAGCTTGCCGAGGTCGTTGTAGAACAGACCGACACGCTGGATGTACCGCCTGCTCTCCTCTGGGAGTTGCTGGTAGGCGACGGGATGTGGGTGTTCCACTGTCAGCCGGTACAGCACGTACTCGACTGCTTTGAGGTAGTCATCGCCTCGGGTGTCCCGAAACCCCTCCAGGATCATCGCCAGCACAGTCGACTTCCGAGATGACCTGAGCTGACTCCACGCCAACCAGGCTGATGTGACAAGTGCGATCACTGAAACCAGCAACGTCACAAGGTTCAGGTCCATCGTCCCCCCTGCTTCTGCCGACAGGCAGTGCCGGCACAGTGCGTGCACCGCACGGCCACCTCCCGCAATCAGCACACGGGCGACACGTGGAGGCAACTGGCCGTCGCCGCCTACGGCATCACCCCCCGACGACCCCGGCCAGGGCTAGTGCCTGTGTGCGGTCGTGATCAGTATGCGTATTTTGCTGCCCGGGCGAGGCTGGTCGCGATGGGACGCAGGATGTGACATGGCGACAGTTCACCGCTGACCAGGAGAAGCTCATCGAGCCGTACCTGCCGATGGGTGAGCACAACCGGGCGGCGGGGGTCAGGCGGGCGGGGTGTTGGGGCGAGCGTCGTACACGGCGCGGGCGGCGTCGATGTGCGCCAGGTGCGCGATGCTCCACTCCAACAGGGGTGCGGTGGCTTCGCGGAGGGTCCTGCCCATCGGAGTGAGTTCGTAACTGACGTGCGGCGGCATGACGTTGCGGACGGTCCGTGTGAGGATCCCGTCGCGTTCCAGGCCGCGCAGGGTGACGGTGAGCATACGCTGGCTGATCCCGTCGACGGCCCGCTTGAGTTCGGTGAAGCGGCGCGGCCCCTGGCTGAGGTTACGCACAATCAGCAGCGACCACTTGTCGCCGACGATGCCGAGGACTTCACGGGCCTCGCACGGGTCCTCCGGCCGTGCCGACCGCGACTCGCCGCCCGCTGTGCCGCTCATGGTTACCTCCAGAGAACCGGGGTACCGAAATGTGCCCTATTGATCGGGGTGCGGGCTCGCCCGGACCACGGTGCCCACCCTCGTCATCTCCGCTCCCACCGACCCGGTCTTCCCGCCGCCGCATCCTCACCACCTCGCCCAGGCGATCCAGGGCGCACGCATCGCCGAGATCCCCGGCATGGGGCACGCGCTCCCGCGCGAGGTACACGCGCCGCTCGCCGCCGTAGTCCTGGACCGCACCACCGAACGCTGATGCGCAGCAGGATCGGAGGACGGCAGAAGCCAGGGCTCCGTCGATGAGCTGTGGGGCCGCTACCGCCGCTGCGTGAGCGCCGGTGCTATGGGGGATTCATCTCGAGGTGGAGTTCTCGAATTGGACCTTCCACCGCCCCCGCATCTTCCAGCCCCGCATGATTCGCACCGATTCGCACTGCCCGGGCTCAAGGAGGATGTGCGCCTTCTCCCGTCCGGTCGCCGACGAGCGGTGGACGCACAGGAACAGGTACCAGGCGCGCCGTCGGGCAGGGGTACGAGCATGGCCTGGCCGACCTCGCTCGAGGCTACGGCAGCGACGTCGCCGACTGACCGCCGGTTCGGGGACCGCGGCCCGGGCTGATCCGAACCGCCGGCGTTCGTGAGCGGCCTCAGCGGTCGGCCCATCGGGACAGCCACAGGGCCACCGCCTCCGAGATCGGCTGGCCGGTCTCCAGTTCGATGAAGCCGTACTGGCCGCTCTGGTTGCACTCCAGGAACCACCAGAGGCCGTCCTCGTCCTCGGCGAAGTCGAAGGCGGCGTACGCCAGTCCGGCCGCGGCGACGTAGTCGTGCACGGATGTGCCGACACGGTCCGGCACCGGAACCGGCTCCCAGGCGTGCTCGGTGTCGCCGTAGCGCCCGTCGACCTGGTGCGGTTCAGCCGTCTTGCGTGCCGCGAACAGCCGGGACCCGACGCAGGTCAGACGGATGTCGGCACGCTTGGGTACGTACCGCTGCAGCAGCGCGGGACCGGCCGCGACACCGGAGAAGTCCGAGTCGGGGCCGATCAGCGTGGTGGGCAGGGTCAGCGTGGGTTCACCGGGCGGCGGCCCCGAGGCGGACTTCACCACCACCTCCCGGTGCTGCTCGGCGAACTGCCGTGCCAGGCGCGGCAACGTGGTGATGACGGTCGGCGGTACTGCGAACCCGCTGAGGTGCGCGGCCCTCAACTGCCACGGCTTCAGGCGGGCCCGGTCCGCGTTGCGCGGATCGTTCATCCAGCGCGCGGAGGACGAGTAGAGCATCCCGAACAGTGCCTGACGGGTCTCCGCGGTCAGCCACGCGGAGGGCTCCGCCGCGTGCGCGGCCGGTTCGCCGGGTCTGCGCACCCAGACGGACCGCAGACCCTTCATGCTGAGCAGGTGTCCGTGCGCGGACAGATGGCCCTCGAAGTCGCCCTGGGTGTACAGCGTGGACAACAACGCCTTGTCCGGCAGGTCGGCGGGGTCCAGCCGCATCACGGGCACCGCCGTGTCGTGCAGCTTGGTCACCACCATGTCGGCGGTGACGTCCTCTTTGGAGGTCAGGATCAGTACGGTCATGCGATCGCGGACCGTCAGTCGTCGAAGTGCGCTTTGGAACCGGCCGTGGACACCGTCGTACCGGCGGCCAGGAGCAGGTCCGGGTCACTGACGGCGGGGCTGCCGTCGGGCAGCACGTTCAACTGGCGCGACTCGTCGAAGCGGTAGGGCGTCGTCGCGGCCGTAAGCGCCCTGGGGAAGGCGTAATTGAGGGTGAACGGTCGCACTCGAAACCTCCGGGCTCGCAAGGGGTAACTCATCACGCCTCATCCACATCGTTGGCATCGGCTGAACTCAATTCCTTCACTACTTACACATCGGATGAGGCGCCGCATTCGTCACAGGGCATGCCGACGGCCCTGACCACGGCGTGGTTGCTGCGGTGATGCGCCGGCCCGGCCGGCGAAGGGGTGCGGGGGCTACTCGCCGCCCTTGCCGCCGCCCGCCCGGCCGCTGCCGGCGTTCTCCTTGCCCGACGTACCGGCGTTCCCCGCCGAGCCCGGGCCCGTACCGGAGCCGGCGCCCGTTCCCGAGCCCGCGCCCGTTCCCGAGCCGGCGCCCGCCCCTGAACCGGTGTCCGCGCCTGAGCCCGTGCCCGTTCCCGATCCGGCGTCCGCGCCGCCCTCGCCGGGGCCGTTCGTCTTGTGGGGTCCGTTCGGCGCGGCCGACGCGCGCGCCAGTCGTTCGGCGCAGTACGCGTCGACCTCGTCCTTGCCGCCGGCCGCCGCGACGAGCCGCTTCCAGGCCGTCGCGTCGAGGGCCTTGCCGCGGTCCTTGACCTGTTCATAGGCCCGGCAGTGGGCCTCGGTGTCCCGGGCGGAGGGCGAGCCGTCCCGGTGGCCACGGCTGCCGGAGGGAGTCGGTGAGGCCGTGCCGACCGGTCCGGCGGAGGCGGCCGCGGAGGGGCGTGCGGTCCGCTGCCCGGCGCCGGGCGTGGACGTGTCGACCGAACCGATGGCGGCGACCGCGACCCCGCCGAGGGCGATGCTGGTGAACGCGGCGGCGAACACCGTCTTCACCGGGCGCCCGGCCCGCCGCTCCGCGGCCGGCCGCCAGTCGTCACGGCCCCGGGTGCGCGCCCGGGGCGTCCCGGCGTCAACGACGGTCCGGAAGGCGGCCACGGCACGCTGCTCGGCTTCCGGGCCGGGGTCACCCGTGAGCAGGGCGGCGGCCAGGGCCGTCGGCAGCGTGGTCCCGTCCCGCAGGACCCACGGGCCGGGCACGGCCTCGCCGGGATGCACGCGTCGGCGGCCCGTGACTTCGTCGTGGCTCAGATCACCCATGTCCGTTGTCCGTTCCTGCCTGTTCTGTTGGAAGTGTCCGGCATGCCGGGTTGTGCTGCCGGACCGCCCGTCCACTGACGCCGTCGTGGCTCATGTCGACTCTCCAGCGGCCGGGATGTCTCATCCGTCACACCCTCTTCCGCTTCCCGCCCGGCGCCCAGCTGGCGGGCGAGACGTTTCAGCCCCCGGTAGGTGGCGGTACGCACCGCACCGGGGCGCTTGCCGAGGACGCGCGCGGCAGCGGGGCCGTCCAGGCCGACGATGACGCGCAGGAGCACGGCCTCCGCCTGGTCCTGCGGCAGCCCGCGCACCAGGTCCAGGGCCCGCTCGGTGGAGAGGGACTCAAGGGCCTGCTCATGAGTGTTGTGCGGGCCGGGCAGGTCCAGGACGTCCTGCTCGATCGCCCCCGGCCGGGGGCGCACGCTCCGGCGGCGCAGATGGTCCAGGGCCCGATGCCGGGCGATGGTCGCCGTCCAGCCGCGGAAACCGGGTCCGTCGCCCTTGAACCGTCCGAGGTCCCGGGCGATCTGCAGCCAGGCGTCGGACGCCACGTCCTCCGCGTCCTCGCCGATGAGTCCGCGCAGATAGCCGAGCAGGCCCGGCTGCACGATCCGGTAGAGCACCGTGAACGCGGCCTCGTCGCCGTCCTGGGCCCGTGCGACGGCCGCGCCCAGTTCCTCGTCGAGGACGTGTGTGTGGCGGGATTGCCGTTCCTGACCCAAGACCGTCCTCGTTCGCGCCGGGTTCATTGCCAGTGCCGCCCGACGCGCCCCGTTCGCTTCGACAGCCCCATGATGACCAGCGTCCGATCCCGCGGAAGTGTCACCACGCGTCACTCGGGTGACGTTCCGCACCTGCCGTGCGCTGGGTGGGTACAGCGTCCGCGCCGGACGGTCCGGCGGCGTCGATCCGTCCCTCACAGCTCTCTCCGTGCCGCTCCTGACTCCCCCCGGGAGTCGGACGGAGAGGGACGGGGCGGCCGGGTTCCGTCCACTGCGCGGGGCCCGGCCGCCCACAGCTCTCCCGGCCGGTCAGCCCTTCTCCGGGGCGCTCACGGGACGGTCGGTCCGCAGCTCGCCGAAGAGCTTCCGCGCCTTCGCCCCGTCCCACTTCAGGGCGCTCCCGCCGGCCGTGCGGAAGCCGGGCGAGACCACGGGGACGGTGAGCTGCCTGCCCTCGCCTCCCGAGACGCTCCGCATCGCCTGCAGCAGCGAGAGCAGCCTCGGCAGTTCCATGTCCTTGTCCACGACGAGGGTGTCCAGCCCCGCGCCCAGGGCGGGATACGTACGGAACGGGTCGAGCACGACGCCGGGCGCAGCGGCCCTGGCGGCCAGGGCGGAGAGGAACTTGCGCTGGTTCCTGGAGCGTCCCAGGTCACCGTCCGCCTCCTGGTGCCGCTGGCGGACGAACGCCAGCGCCTGGGCGCCGGTCAGGTCGTGACAGCCCTTCCTCAGCCTCAGGCCCGACTTGGGGTCGTCGATGTTCCGGTCCACGCACATCTCCACACCGCCCACCGCGTCCACGACGCCGACGAACCCCGCGAAGCCGATCTCCGCGTAGTGGTCGATGCGCAGGCCCGTGTTCCGCTCGACGGTCCGCGTCAGCATCCTGGGTCCGCCGAGGGAGTAGGCCGCGTTCAGCTTGTTCTTCGCCGCCCGGTGGAACTTGCCGGTGTCGGGGTCGACGTACGACGGGATGGTCACCCAGGAGTCGCGCGGCAGGCTCACCATCGTGGCCCCGTCCGCGCCGGTGTGCAGGATCATCATCGAGTCGGTGCGGCTGCCTCCGGCCGTGCCGGTGTGCAGATCCTTCCTGGCCTGCTCGGACAGGCCGTCCCGGCCGTCCGAGCCCACGATGAGGTAGTTCGTCCCCTTCCCCCGCGGTGGACGGTCCGTGCCCCCGCCCAGATCGACCGACCTGTCGAGCCTGAAGTCGGCCCAGGCGTAGGTGCCCGCGCCGGTGAGGACCAGGGCGCAGAGCACTACCGCCAGCAGGCGCGCGACCCGCCGGAACCGGCCGGGCCGCACCCGAGGGGGCCGGGTGCTGGTGCTGTGTCCGCCGCGTTCGGAACCGGTAGCGGGAGCGGGGCCGGAGCCCGGCTCATCGACAGGGCTGTCGTACGGAATCGGTGCCTGAGCAGGTGGCGGTGTCGGGGCCGGTGCCGGAGCCGCGGCGTCGTACGGGTACGGCCCGAGGCCTGCGGTGTCGTGGCCGTCGTACGGGTACGGCCCGACGATGTATCCCTCATACGGCCGGACGGGCGTCGGGGGCGGAGGCGGCGCGGTGCCGCTCTGCCACACCCGGCCCGTGACCGCCCGGGATGTCCGGGGCTCCCCGTCCTCGTCCCGCCGGCCGGTGCCGGGCCACATGCCCGGTCCGTCACTCATGGGGTGAACCATCCCTCCATCACCTCGATGACAGCTGTCGTTCGGCGACCGGCTGCCTGAGCTGCTGGGTGGCAGCCGTGCCGGAACGCTGCATGCGGTGCCACTTCAGCCGGGTGCCGAGCAGGAAGGCGACCACGGACTGGATGACCACCAGGTACATCAACTGCCGGTAGACGAAGAGCTGCAACGGCATCGACCACAGCGCCCGCAGCCGCTCGCCGTCGAGTCTCAACGCGTAACCGGCGCACATCAGCTGGACCAGCAGGAAGGCGAGCCACACGCCCGCCGCCTGCGCGGGGTCGGCGAAGAGCGCCCCGTACACCGCGAAGAGGTCGACCACCGGCGCCAGCAGCGGCAGGACCACCTGGAAGACCGCCAGATAGCTCAGCCCGCGGCGGGCGAAACGTCCGGCCGCGCCCACTTCGACGACGGCCCGGCGGTGTTTCCACATCGCCTGCAGCGTGCCGTAGCACCAGCGGTAGCGCTGCCGCCACAACTGCCGCAGGGACGTCGGAACTTCGGTCCAGGCGACGGACGACTCCTCGTAGACCACCCGCCAGCCGGCCCGCCACAGGGCCATCGTCAGGTCGGTGTCCTCGGCGAGGGTGTCCTCGCTGACCCCGCCGACGCCCATGAGGGCGTCCCGGCGGAAGGCCCCGATGGCGCCCGGGACGGTCGGCATGCACTCCAGCACCTCGAACATGCGCCGGTCGAGGTTGAAGCCGAAGACGTACTCGAGGTGCTGCCATCTGCCGAGCAGCCCGCGGCGGTTGCCGACCTTGGTGTTGCCGCTGACGGCGCCCACGGCAGGATGTGCGAGCGGCTGGACGAGCCGGTACAGGGCGTCCGGCTCGAAGACGGTGTCGGCGTCGACCATCACCACGATGTCGTGGGACGCGTGGGCCAGACCGGTGTTGAGCGCGGCCGCCTTGCCCGAGTTGGGCTGCCGGATCACCCGCACCCGGGCGTCATTGATCCAGGTGGCGAGGTCCGCCGTCTCGTCCGTCGAGCCGTCGTCGATCACGATGACCTCGAGGTACTCATGTGTGGAGGCCAGCAGGGAGCGGACGGTGGACTCGATGCCGGCCGCTTCGTTGTAGGCGGGCACCAGCACGGTCACGGGGGCGTTGATCTCCCGCAGCCAGGGCGCGCCGGGGCGCGCGCGGGTGAGGCGCCGGACATGGGTGCGGGCGAAGAAGACCAGCGACAGCAGCCGCAGCAGGCCCAGTGTTCCGGCCACGCCCAGCACCCAGATCATGATCTGGGTGAACGTGCTGCCGGCCGTCACGGTCCAGTTCAGGGCCTTGCCCTGCCACCGTTCGGCGGTGGACACCCGGGTGTCGGCGGGCGGCATGCCGACCGCGTCGGTCACGGTGGTGAACCGGTCGGCGTGCGGGTGGTCGAGCAACCGCTTCGTCTCGTCGTAGGCGAGTTCCGTCTGGCTGAACTGCCGGATCAGGCCGCGTGCCGGGTCGCGGGTCGGGCGGTTGGCGGCGACCAGTGCATAGCCGTCGTCGGAGGCCTTCCGGGCGGCCTGCCACTCGGCACCGCACAGGGTGTCCACCTCGGTGGTCATCGGCATCCGCAGCAGGTCGGTGCGGATGCCGGACGTGCCCGCGAGGGTCTTCTGGGTGAGGCCCAGTTCCATTCCGAAGCGGACGCGCGAGGAGGAGCCCAGGTCGGCTCCCGTGTAGGTGCCGGAGCCGATCTCGTGGCCCTCGGCGAGGATCCGGCGGACGAGATCCGGGTGGCGTGCCGCCTGGGCGCCGAACACGAAGAAGGTGGCGTGCGCGTGGTGCTCGCGCAGCAGGTCCAGCAGGCGTGGCGTCCACTCGGGGTCGGGGCCGCCGTCGAAGGTGAGGGCGACGGTGCGCGCGGGCGCGGCGGCGGAGGACACCTTGTCCCCGTCGATGCCGCGCAGGACGGGGCCGCTCTTGTCCACGGCCTTGGGTACGGGTTCGGTGCACGGGCGGCGCGACTTGGCGGCGTCCACCTCGTGAATGGTCCAGCCCTCGAAGAGCAGGACGACGAAGACGACGGACAGGGTCAGGGCGAGCAGCCGCCAGTGTCCACGGGGGTCGCGGGAACGGGCGTGCCGACGATGTGCCGAGCGACTCACACAGCCGTCCCGGGTATGGCGTTAATCACAGCGCCATCGGGGCCTGTCGCGGGGCCGCCTCTCCGTCTGACCGTGCGGACGACGGTTTCGGCCACATGCCACACCCTCTTCACATGCGGGGGGACGCCGTCGAGGCCCGATGAACGTTGAAGCGTTTTCTGATGGTTTGTCTTTGGGTCGAGCTCCTGCATGGGCGGCGAGTGTAGTCACAGCAGAAGCCCCGAAAGCGCCGGGAACAAGCAGAGCATCGCCCGGAGCGGAAGGTGTGACACTCGGCACCGCCGCTGCGCTGGAGAGGTGGGGTGCGGCGAAGTGTGTCTTCACATTCGCCCCCCGTCGAAACGGACTTCGCTGATTCAGGGGACCACGTCGTAGGTGAACAGGGCGGTGTTGTCGAGCGTCTTCCGGGGAGTGGCGTTCGCGCCCAGGGGTGAGATGAGCGGGTCGTCGATCCGATGGCCCAGGAGGTCCGCTGATTCCGACATCGTGGGGAGATAGGTTCGCCCGTGCCGATTCATCCAGGCTTCCCACAGCCGGTCCACATTGGCGTGGTGCAGGAAGAAGACCGGGTCATTCGGTGACGAGGCCGGCGCCATGTCGCCGCCGATCCACCGGTGCACCTGGTTGTGGAGCCCCGTGCCGGTGAAGCCTTCGAGCCGGCTGCGGAATCCTCGCGAGTTGTGGAGCCAGGGTGCGAAGTCGTATGTGGCGAGGTCCGGGTCCCCGGCCGGCGCCGACTGCGTATTGAAGGCGGCCCCCACGTCCAGGGCATTCGGGAGAGTCGGAGAACCGCTCGCGAATTTCCGGCGCAAGCCCCTGTCGGTCTGGCGGAGGCTGATGCCTGGGGGAGCCTCCAGTCTGACCCTGAAGCCATTCGGGTCGCTGGGCTTGAAGGCGAACGGCCCGTCGGTCACCGGGTCACCCTGCCCGCCCATGAAATCCGGTTTCCAGATCAGCGCCGTCTCGGGAGCCGGCAGCGATCCGTCGATCGACCAGTCCCAATACGGAAGTCCGAAGCTCGCATCGTCCAGAACTCGTTGGAGGTGCGCCTCCAGGAGATTCAGCATGAAACGGTGCCACGGCAGGAAAACCGGGCCCCGGTGCGCCGCGTTACGGATGTTCACACTCCCGCTCGGCGGGACGGGAGTCATCATCGCCTTGACGTGCCAGATGACGAACAGGTCATAGGTCCGTACCGGCGCGGGTGGCCCGGCGATTCCGAATGCGGTGGTCTTGAGTGTCGAGTCTTCCCGCTTGAGGCGCAGGACACCTTCGATGAAGGCGTCCCGGGCGTCGGGGCTGGTGGTGATGCTCCTGCGTACGACGGCCATGTGTCAGACGCCCCTCTTGTGGTCGGGTCCGTGACCGTGGTGGTCCGGATGGCCTCCGTTGTCGTCGTCACCAGGGCCGTCACCAGGGCCGTCACCGGGGCCGTGGCCGCCCGGGAAGTCGTCGGGGAAGTTCTCGATCAGAGCCCGGACGATGTCCGTCGCCGACAGGAACTCGTAGGTGGGCAGGGCGTGGCTGTGGACCTGCCCGTCGTTCGTCACGATGAGCGGAGCGGTGAGGGGTGCACCGTCCACCGTGATCTTGTAGGTCGTCTTGATGACGATGTGGTGGCCCTGGAACTCGTCCTCGCGGATGCTGACCAGTGGTCCGTGGTGGTGCGGCTGCTCAGGCAACTCCGCCAGGTAGTTTCCGAGAATCCTGGGGTCGGCGGCCGCGGCCATTTCCTCCGGGGTCACGAGACACCTTTCTGGAGCGCGAGACGTTCGGGCCATCGGCACGATGACTCCTGCTCCGAGTCTCGGAGCGGGCGGAATCGGCTGCACGTCAAGCACGGCAATCAGGTGTCCACAGGCGTAAACCGCGGTCGCTTACCAGCGGTCACCAGCCCTGCGGTGGCAGCTCGACGTTCTTCGCGTAGCAGAGAAAGCGGCTCTGGGGCGTGACAGCTTCAAAGAGCCCCTCCCATCGGGTGGCCGCGGCCTCTCTGCCCAGCTTTCGTTCCATTCCCCGGTGCTGACCGGGCGGCTCCTCCCGTCTTCCGTCAGGAGGAGCCGCCGCGTGTTCACGCCACCTTGTGGGAGAGGGTGTTCTCGGGCGTGGTGCGTGCGGTGGGCAGGGTGTGGAAGAGGCTGCCCGGCCACCAGAACCAGCGGCCGAGGTCGAGGGCGAGCGCGGGTACCAGGATCGTGCGGACGAGGAAGGTGTCCAGGAGGACGCCGATGCCGACCAGGACGCCCATCTGGGCCATCGTCACCAGCGGCAGGCCGGCGAAGATCGCGAAGGTCGCGGCCAGGACGATGCCCGCCGAGGTGATGACGCCTCCGGTGCTGGTCAGGCCCTCCAGGACGCCGTGATGATGGCCCAGCTTCCCGGTCTCCTCCTTCACCCGGTGCATGAGGAAGATGTTGTAGTCGATGCCGAGGGCCACCAGGAACACGAAGCCCATCAGCGGGATCGACCAGTCGACGCCCGCGAAGTCCAGCACGTGCTCGAAGAGGAGATTCGAGGCGCCGAGGGCCGCGACGTACGACAGCACGACCGTGGCCAGGAGCAGAAGCGGGGCGATCAGGGCCCGCAGCAGGAGGATCAGGACGCCCAGGACGACGAGGAGCACGATCGGAACGACCGTCGTCAGATCGCGGTCGGCGGCCCGCTGGGTGTCGAGGGCCTCCGCGGTCGTACCACCGACCAGAGCGTTCATGGGGTGCACGGCGTCGCGCAGGGCGTCGACCGTGTCCTTGGCGGCCCGGCTGTCCGGGGCGTCCTTCAAGACCACCGACAGCGTGGTGAGTTCGCCGTCCGGAGTGCGGGCGGTGTCGTTCTCGACCCGGGCCACCCCGGCCACCGAGGACGCTGCCGCCCTGACCTCGGCGGTCCGGTCGGAGCGCGTGACGATGTCCGCCGGGTCGGAGGCGCCCGACGGGTAGTGCGCAGAGATCCTCTCCTGGGCCACGACCGACTCGGGCTTGTCCTGGAACATCTCCGCCTGTGTCAGGCCCATGTTGACGCCCGCCGCGCTCAGCGCGAGCACACCGGTGACGGCGACCGACGCGAGCCACGACCAGCGGGGGCGCAGGGCGACCGCGGCCCCGACCCGGGACCAGACGGTGCGCGGCTTGCGGGCGGGCGTGCCGTGGTGCGGGACGAAGGGCCAGAACACCCAGCGGCCCGTGATGACGAGCAGCGCCGGAAGCACGGTGACCATGGCGAGGAAGCCGCAGACGACGCCCACCGCGCCCACCAGCCCCAGTGAGCGGGAGGAGTTGATGTCGGCGAACGCCAGGCAGGAAAGACCGACCGCGATGGTGGCGGCGGAGGCCAGGATCGCCGGGCCGGAGCGGCGCAGCGCGATCCGCATCGCCTCGTGACGGTCCTCGTGGCGGTGCAGTTCCTCGCGGTAGCGGGCGATGAGAAGCAGGGCGTAGTCCGTGCCGACACCGAAGACGAGGACCATGAGCACGCCCGCGCTCTGCGGATCGACCGGGAGTCCGGCGTGCTTCGCCAGCAGGTACGTGACCACCTGGGTGAGGACCGCCGCGAAGCCCACCGACACCAGGGGCAGCAGCCACAGGACCGGGCTGCGATAGGTCAGCAGCAGGAGGACGGCCACCACCAGGCCGGTGGCCAGCAGCAGAGTCGTGTCGAGGCCGTCGAAGACCGCCACCGAGTCGGCGAGGGAGCCGGCGGGGCCGCCGACCTCGACGTCCACGCCGGGCGGGGCGTTGGCGCCGGCCACCCCACGCAGCTCGTCCACCTTGTCGGTGACGCCGTCCTCGCTGTCCAGCGGGACGATCGTCATCAGCGCCTTGCCGTCCTCGGACGGGATCGGCCGCGAGACCTCCTGACCGGCGGGGACGTACCGCGCGAAGCCGTCGCGGTCGGCCGTCGCAGCTGCTTCCGCCCCGTCGCCGGTGTACACGACGACGGCCGGCATCACCGTGTCCGTACGGAACTTCTCCAGTTCCACGTTGACCAGCGCGGACTCCGCGCCGCGCGGCAGGAAGGCGTTGGGCCCGGATTCCTCGACGTCGCCGAGCTTGCCGGCCAGCGGGCCGAGGGCGACGGCCAGGATCAGCCAGGCCGCCAGGACCAGCCACTTGGCGCGGCGCCCGGCGGGCGCGCGGGCGACGTGCTGGAGCAGCGCACGCATGAGTAGTCTCCTTACGCAGGGAGCGCGCCGCCGGTCGTTCGACGACCGGCACCAGGGCGCATGGGACCCGCACCACGGCGCTTGCGGTTGTGACGACCTGCCGTGGTGTACGGGTGGTGTGTCCGAAGGGTGTGTTCTTCCGCTGTACGGCCGGGAGTTGCCGCTCCCGGCCGTACGTCTCTCTCGGTGCGCCTCGGGGCGCTATTCGATCTCGCGCATCATCTTCTCCATCGAGGACACCGACAGCCGGGTCTGCGTCAGCTCGTCGAGGGTCTGCCGCTGTTCCTCGACCGTGCGGCGCTGCAGTTCCACGGTGTCCTCGAGGAGCTGGGCGTACTTGGCCGCGAGGTCCTTGTACTGCTGCTCGCGCGCGGCCAGCATCCGGGCCCGCCAGGTGGCGGCGGTCTGCCAGACGATCACGATCAGCAGAGTGAAGAGCCCGCCCGCGCCCACAGCTCCGACCAGCGCGTTCACGGCGTCGGCGCTGTCGGCCAGCGTCACCTGTTCCCCATTCACTTCGCTTCCTCTTTCTCGGCCTCGGTCTTCTCGGACTCGCTGAGCGTCGCGGACGCCCGGGCGATGACGCCGGGGGTCAACTCGTAGAAGAACGGCGTGACATCGAAGTACTTCATCGCCTTGCCGTCCTCCGCGAGTTCGAGCGTGCCGACGACCAGTCCGGCCGCCTCCAGCCGCTGGAGGTGCATGTGCAGCAGCGGACGGCTCATCCCGATCTCGCGCGCCAGCGCGCTGACGTAGTTCCGGCTCTCCAGCAGCGCCGCGACGATCCGCAAGCGGTGCGGGTTGCCCAGGGCGGAGAGCACCTTCAGCAACTCGTCGCCCGTCGGTGCCGGAGGCGGGACCTCGGGCATCGCGGCCCCTTTCCGTCGTACCTGTCAGAAAAGGCTGACAGGGCCCTCTGATACCTGTCAAAGATTTCTGACACATATCGGGGGCGGATGGGGGACAGATGGGGGAGGCCTGGGGGATGTCTCAGGGTTGCGTCAGGGGTGGTGTGTTGTGGTGCCGGTCCAGGTGGTCGACCAGCAGGCTCAGTGCCCGCTCCACGGCCTGGCGGCGCACCTCGTCGCGGGTCGAGCCGGTGCTTCGGAACTCGTGGCTGACCGTGCGCTCCCTGTCGGAGACGCCGATGTAGACGAGCCCCACGGGCTTGCCGTCCTGGCCGGTGGGGCCGGCGACGCCGGTGGTCGAGACTCCGAGCGAACTGCCGAACAACTCCCGTACACCGCGCGCCATCTGCTCGGCCGTCGCAGGGCTCACGGGGCCGTCGGAGGCGAGGGTCGTCTCCGCGACGGAGAGGACCGTCGCCTTGGAGTCCGTCGCGTAGGTGATCGCGCCCCCGCGGTAGTAGTCCGACGCGCCGGGGGTGCCGGTGATCGTCGCGCCGAGCATGCCGCCGGTGAGGGATTCCGCCGTGCTGACGGACAGACCGCCGGCGCGGAGCAGCGAACCGAGCCGTGCCGCGATGTCCTGCAGTGTCACAAAGACTCCTCCGTAGCGGGAGGCGCCGGGGTGCCCGTCGCCGCGCGTGCTCATTGAATCAGCCGGGACGCGCATGGTCCGGGCGGCGACTTCCCCTGCCCGGGGCCGGACACCCCATGGGTCGGCCCCGGGAATCCCATGGGATCCCCGGGGCCCGGAGTCGTGTCACGCCTTACAGCGGAGACACATGTCTAGTGGCCGAGGTCGTTGATGTTCACCGGGAGGATTCTGGTGAGTGGGTTGATTGCGTTGAGTGCCTTGGTGGACCTGCTGAGGAGGTTGTCCTCGCTCGTGCTCACGGCAGTGCTGCTGGACTGGCCCTTGGTCTGGTCGCCCTTGTCGCCGGGGTCGGCGGCGTGGGCTGTGCCGGCAGCGGTCAGGGCGGCTCCGGCGAGCGCCAGGGCGGCGAGCGTGCGTCGCGTGTTGGTCATGCCCTGCTGAACGAACCAGGACCGAATACGTAACTCGCCCAAAACGGCGCCACTCCGCCCCTTCTTCAGGGCGTTGAGCCAGCTGCTCAGCGAGGCGTCCAGCGCGGCGGCGAGATCGTCCCGGTCGGCGTCGACCGGCGCGCCCGACCAGGACTCCCGGGTGCGGACCACGACGCCGTCGCCGTCCTCGGTGAAGGTCCACTCGTGTACGCCGGTGATGCCGTGTGCGGGGCCGCCCCAGAGGATGCGGGGGACACCCCCGGCCGACGGTGCGTACGCCGGCCGGGGGTGCGGTCCTTTCACGAGGGCGCGGCGGAGGCGCCCGGCGTGTGTGTCAGCCGGAGAACGGGACGGCGTCGGCCGGGTCGGCGTGCCAGTTGGTGGCGACGGGCCTGTCGACCAGGGCGGTGTCGGGGAGGTCGAGGCTGATGGAGTTGGCCTCGTCGCCCGCGACGGACAGGTGGATCCGCTCGAACTCCTTGCCGAAATCGTTGTTGGTGGTCTTGGGGTTGATGCCGGAGTAGGCCTTGGCGGAGCCGGAGAGGACGACGTCCTCGCTGACGGCGTGCTCGGCCGGTCCCACCTCGGTGTCGGCGGCCGAGCCGAACGACGCGGAGGGGAAGACGCCCTTCAGGTAGCAGGTGACGCCCGACTTGGCCTTGGCGGTGAGGAGGTAGTAGCCACCCGCCTGCGTCTCCGTGGTGATCTTGAAGGTGAGGTCCTTGGTGACGCAGGCCCGCGCGGTGCTGCCTCGGCTTTCGGCGGTGGCGGTCGCGGTGGCGGTGGCGGTGAGGGCCACCGCCGCGACGGCGGCCAGGGCGAGGCTTGCGGGGCGGGCGGCAAAGCGGGAACGCATCGAGATCTCCATCGTGCAGAGGTAGGTAGTCCAGCGGGCTGCTGGGATGACCGCAGCTTGTTCCGCGATCCGTCCCGCCCGCCACAGACGGAGGTGATTATGGGACGCCGGAACGCTGGTAGGGGGTCTGACCAGCAGAGATGCCGGTGGCCTGGAACGGGGTGCTGGGACGTGGGAGACGACGGGGGAGACCGCGCCGGCCGGCCCAGCCGTGCGACTCTGGAATGCTGGGCCCATGGCGGAGGGGGAACCCGGGGCGGCCGGTGCGCGGAGCGAGGCTCGCCGACGGAGGTACACGGCCGCGGCGGTCACGGCGATCGCGGTCGTGGCCGCGGTCGTCCATCTGGTGTGGCCGCACATCGAGTTGGACGCGGTGACGGTGACATTGCTGGTGATCGCCGTGGTCCCCTGGCTGGGCGGGATCTTCGACAGCATCACTCTTCCCGGCGGCGCGGGTGTGCAGTTCCGGCGGCTGACCGCGCGGATGGAGGAGAGCGAGGCGGTCACAGCCCGCCTGGAACGAGCGGTGGAAGGAGCTGCCGACACCTCCCAGGTCGCCCTGACCGCGGCACAGGACCGCACCTCGGGCGAGCAGAGGACCGATCCGGTGAAGAGGGTGAACGGCCTGGCCGCCGACTATCTGGCCCTGCGCCGGAACCTGCCCGCCGGTCAGGAGCGCACGCGCCTGATGCAGCAGGTGTTCGGGGAGCTGGTCCGTGAGACGGGGCGTATCACCGACCCGCCGCTCGCCTCCTGGCTGGAGTCGGAGAACGGCGGACTGCGGCTCGCCGCCTACACCCGCCTCTTCCTCGATCCGGATCCCCGCTGTCTGGACGCACTGCTGGACGCCGTCCTGAAGGACGACCTCGCCTTCAACGTCAGCCGGGGGATCCGCGCACTGGAGAACATCACCGACGTCATCGGCCCGGAACAGGTCGGCATCGGGGTGGTCCACCGGCTCCGCACGTACTTCGGGGAACTGCCGCAGGGAAACCGCAAGAAGCACCTACGGCGTCTGCTGGACCGCTTCCCTTGGCCGACACCAGCACCCTGAGGCAACGCGGTTGTTTCCTCCGGTTCTGCCTCCTTCGTTCCCGCTCACCGGCGCGGCTCCCAGCGGAACATGCGGGAGGCCAGCGCGATGGCGACGACGACCCAGCCCAGTGTTGGCGCCAGCAGGAGCAGTGAGTCCGCCACGGGGACGCCGCCGTTCCAGGCGTTGAGGACCAGCTCCGTGGCCGAGCCGCCGGGGAGCAGCCGCTTGAGCAGGGTGAGTTCCTCGGTGCCGCTGATCCCCACCCAGCTGGCGACGGCGATGGTGCCGAGGCTGACCGGCAGGGTGGTCACCTGGGCGTGCTCGGGGGAGTTCGTAAGGCCGGCGGTGGCCAGTCCCAGGCCGAGCATCATGACGACCGTGGAGAGGACCGCCGCCGCCAGGAGCGGAACACTGGCCGGTTCGCCGGCGACCGAGGCCAGCACGGCGAGGATCGCGACCACCTGGACCAGCGCCAGGACGGTGACCGGGAGCATCAGGCCGGAGAGGATGCCGGCGTCGCCCGCCGGGGTGGAGCGCAGCCGCTTGAGGAACAGGTTCTGACGGCGCGAGGCCAGGGTCGTCACCGTGGTCGTGTAGAGCCCGAACGCCCCCACGGTGAACACCACCACCGCCGCGATGTAGCCGAGGCTGCCCAGGTCCGTGAAGACCTCGTGCTGGCGGATGAAGTACGCGCTGACCGCCGTGGGCATGATGAAACTGGTGACCAGAACCAGCCGGTTCCGGAAGATCTGGATCAGCTCGCCGAGAGCGATTGTGAGCATGGTGAAAGGTCTCTTCCTGGGAGGTTCCGAAGGGGGCTGACCGGGTGTGCGAGCGGCTAGTCGTTGCCGATGGCGCGGAAGACGTCGTCGAGCCGGGTCGGCCCGGCTTCCAGTTCCCCCAGCTCCAGCCCGTTGGCGTGCGCCCAGTCGAGCAGGGCGTAGAGGGTCTCCTGCAGGCCGAACGTCTCGACGAGGAACCGTCCGTCACTCTCACGCGTGGCCCCCAGCGGCAGCGCGGGTGCGGCGGCCGGGAGGGAGAAGCGGATGACGGCCGGCAGGGTCCGCGTCAGCTCGGCGACGGTCCCCTCCTGGTGGAAGGCGCCCTTGTGCATGAGCCCGATGCGATCGGCGCGGGCCTGGGCCTCTTCCAGGTAGTGCGTGGTGAGCACGATGGTGGAGCCGTCCTCGCGCAGCTTGTCCACGGCATCCCACAGGGCGTCCCGTGACTGGATGTCCAGGCCGGTGGTGGGCTCGTCGAGGAAGATCAGCTCAGGCTTCCCGTACACGGCCGTCGCGAAGTCCAGACGTCGTTTCTCACCGCCGGAGAGCTGCGACACCTTGGTGCCGGCCTTGTGCGTGAGACCGACGATGCCGAGGACGCGATCGACCCTGTCCTTGCGCCGGGAGAGCGTTCCGATCATCCGGACGGATTCCTTCACCGTCAGGTCCGGGGAGAAGCCGCTCTCCTGGAGCATGATGCCCATCCTGGGCCGCACGGACCGCCGGTCGCGAGGGCTCTGCCCGAAGACCCGCACGGTGCCCGAGGTGGCCGCACGGTGGCCCTCCACGGTCTCCAGGGTCGAGGTCTTGCCGGCCCCGTTCGTGCCGAGCAGCGCGTAGAGCTCCCCCTGCCGCACCTGGAACGACAGGTCCTCCACGGCGTGGAAGTCGCCGTAACTGAGGTTGAGTCGGTCAACGTCGATGACTGGTGTGGAGGTCATGCGTCGATCTCAGCCGTCGTCGGGCTTGTCCGGCAGTGCCGTGGTGTCATCGTCGCGGTGTGACATCCCGGGGGGTGAACCCATGACACGGTGTCACTGGTACCGCCCGTGACCAGGCAGAACACTACGGGGAGTTCCTGCTGTTCGACCCCGGAGCGCCGTACATGGACACCAGACCCCTGCGCATACTGCTGACGGCCAACACGGCCGTCTTCCTCCTGGTCTGCGCTGTCTTCTTCGTCCACCACCTCGGCCTCGGTCTCTACCCTGACGACATGGAGTCCTGGCTCGAGAGCAACCAGTGGCTGATGTGGACGGCCGCGGCCCTCACCGCGGCGAGCGCCTCGGCGATCCCGGTGCTCAGCGTGCGGACTCGGCGGTGAAGCCGCCGGACCGTGAGGGAACACGGGAACGGCTGCGCCGGCTGAACGTCAGGACGATGGTCACGGTGACCGTCTCCTCGGGGGCACTGCTGGTGGCCGTCGATGCCCGGACGTGGTGGGACGCCGTCATCCTGAGCCTGGGCGTGGCCGCGGCACTGGTCGCCTCCGCGCGGTGGACGGCGAGCGGCATCCCGCGGGTCGTCCTGCCGTGCCTGATCGTCACCGCGCTGGTCTGGATCGCCGGGGTGCTGGTGGTGGGCGGCCATACGGCGTTCTACGGCATCTCCGTCCTGGGCCCCCTGTACGCGCCCAAGCTGCCGCGCCACCGCATCCTGGCCGCCGTCGGGCTGATCGCCTTCGTCGCCGCCGTGGGCGCGGCCCGGCTGCTGGTCGCGCCGGCGGATGTGGCGGAGGTCCTGATCCTCTACGTCCTCATCCCGGTGGGCGTCACGGTCGTGGTGACCGGCAGCATGTTCGCCGGGCAGGTCTTCTACGACCTGGTCGAGGAACTGGAGCAGTCTCGGGAACGCGAAGCGGAGCTGGCCGTCGTGAGGGAACGCGTGCGTTTCGCCAGTGATCTGCACGACATCCAGGGCCACACACTGCACGTGGTGAAGCTGAAGATCGCGCTGGCCGAGAAGCTGGTGCGCAGTGACATCGGGCGGGTGGAGGAGGAACTGCGGGAGGTGCGCGCCCTGGTCGGCGACACCATCACCCAGACCAAGGAGCTGGCGTACGCGCAGCGGCGGCTCAATCTGTCCGTGGAGCTGGAGAACGCGAAGAACCTCTTCGAAGCCGCGGGCATCCGCGTGCGGGTCGACCGTGAGGCCGATGTCGACGAGCGGGTCAACGAGCTGCTCGGGCAGGTCCTGCGGGAGACGACGACCAACATCCTGCGCCACGCGCAAGCCACCCAGGTGCGGATCACCCTCGCGGAGTCGGGCATCACCATCGTCAACGACGGCGCCGGGACGGCTCCGCTCTCCGGGCTCAGCGGACTGTCCACCCTCAGGGAGCGCGTGGGCGACAACGGAGGGGAGCTGACGGTGGAGCGGACGGACGGGCGCTTCCTCACGGCCGCGGCCTTTTCGAACGGGAGGACCGACCGATGACCACCGTGGTGCTCGCCGACGACGAGGCCCTGCTCCGCAAAGCGCTGGCGGCGTTGCTGAGCCTCGAGGACGAGATCACCGTGCTCGCCGAAGCACAGGACGGCGAAGACGCGGTACGGGTTACGCTCCGGCACCGGCCCGACGTGCTCGTCATCGATCTGGAGATGCCCGGCGTGGACGGACTGGGCGCCGTCGCGGAGATCCGCCGCGCCCGGCCGGAGCAGGTGATCCTCATGCTGACCCGCCATGCCAGGCCCGGAGTGCTCCGCAAGGCCCTGAAACTGGGCGTCCAGGGCTTCGTCAGCAAGTCGGCGGAACCCGCGCACATCACGGCGGTCATCAACACGCTGCACGCCGGCAAGCGCTGGATCGACCCGGACGTCTCCGCGCTCGCCGTCGTCGACGACTGCCCCCTCACCGACCGGGAGATCGACGTCCTGCGCGTCACTCGCGACGGCTATCCCGTCGCCGACATCGCCGCCCGCCTCCACCTGGCGGAAGGCACCGTACGCAACTACCTCTCGAACGCCATGCAGAAGACCCAGACCCGGACCCGGCACGAAGCGGCCCGCTACGCGCGGGAGCACGACTGGCTGTAGGGGCAGGTGCTTCGGGAGCGCCGGCCGTCGCCCGGTACGCTGCCGAGGCACGTGCGGGGAACCGAGCCCTCGCAGCCTGATGCCCACCCGTCCGTCCGGCCCCGGACGGCTCCCGAAGGCCCGGACCTGATGCGACCGCACCGCCCGCGAGGACCCGCCTCCCCGGCGTCCGGTGTGCTGCGCGGGATCAGGGCGGGTGCGCTCGCCGCGCTGTGCGTGCTGCTGCCGCTGGCCGGGCACGTGCTGGCGCAGTGCCACGCCCCTCGGTGGATCATCGTGGCCGGGGCGGCCGCGGTGGCGGTGCCTGGCGCGACGGTGCTGACGCGGCGGAGACTGACGGACACCCAGGTGCTCGCGGTGCTCGCCGCCGCGCAACTGGCCTGTCACGCCGCGTACTCCCTGCCGGGCGGGTGTGCTCCGGTGATGCAGGCCGGTCACGCGGTCACGCTGCTGCTCGCCGCCCGGCTGCTGGGCCTCACCGAGCGGCTGCTGTGGCAGAGCGGGACGCTCTGGGCCGTTGTACGACGTCTGCTGCTGTTCCTGTGGCCGCTGCTCGGCGGCCGCCACGGCAACGGCCCTCAGGTCGCTGTGCGCGAGAGCTCCGCTCCGCCGGTGTCGGCGCTGCTGGTGCGGCTGAACGAAGGCAGGGCGCCTCCGCGTCACGGGCGCGGTCCGTTCGTCCCGCCCCTTCTCCGGCCGATGCCGATCGGTGGTCCCTGCCTGCCCTGACGGGCACACGGCGGGGACGACGGCCGGCGGGCCGGTGCCGTCACCCCCACCGAGGAATCATGAAGAAGCTGTACAAGCACCTGATCATCGCCGCCGTCCTGGTCACCGGTTTCGCCATGGCCCTCGGCTCCTACCTGCTGCTGCGGCCCGACGACCGCGGCGGCGCCGGGGCGGACGTGCGGCCCGCCGCCGAGGCGCTGCCCGTCCGGGGCTCCAGCCACCGGCTGACCGAGCCGGAGCGGAGCGAGCTCACGATCGTCGAGTTCCTCGACTTCGAGTGCGAGGCGTGCGGGGCGTACTACCCGGTCGTGGAGCGGCTGCGGGAGGAGTACGGCGACCGGGTCACCTTCGTCGCCCGCTACTTCCCCATGCCAGGACACCGCAACGCCGAGCCGGCCGCACGCGCCGCCGAGGCCGCCGCCCGCCAGGGCAGGTTCGAGGCGATGTACACCAAGCTCTTCACCACGCAGAAGGAGTGGGGCGAGTCGCAGGAGTGGAAGGAGCCAGTCTTCCGCGGCTACGCGAAGGAACTCGGCCTGGACATGAAGAAGTTCGACGCCGACTTCGCCGATCCGGAGACGGCCGGCCGGATTCAGGCCGACCAGCGCGACGGCCTCGGCCTGGGCGTCCAGGGCACCCCGACCTTCCTCGTCGACGGAACCAGGGTTCAACCTCCCGCTTCCTACGAGGAGCTCAAGGCGCTCATCGAGGACAGGCTCGGCGACTGACCGCCTCGGCACCCCCAGAAACCGCTTAACATCACCGTGATGACGAGCAGGACGCCGCTGACGCAGCGCAGATCCCGGGGAACGTGGTGGACCACGTGGGCCCGGGTCCTCTGTCCTGCTCTCGCCGTCCTGCTCGCGGCGGTGGTGGTGTGCCTGGGGTACGCGGAGCACGGTGCCGGCGACGACCGGGCCGGGCATCACGCGGTGACGGTCGTGCATCTGGACGACTGTCCCACCGGCGACGCGTGCTGTGCCCCGGCCGTACACCCGGCGGCCGGGGTGCTCGCGGCCCCCGTACAACCGATGCCGGCGCTCCTGCCCCGCATGCCGGATCTCCCCAGGCCGCACGGCGGCCCCGCGCTCCTCGGCCGGCCCCCACCCGCGAGCGGCGCTCCCGACCTGCACGTCCTTCAGGTGCTGCGGACCTGAGCCGGATGCCATGACGCCGTGCGCTCACGCGAGCGGACGGCGCCCTGAGACATCCCTGCCACCCCCGCAGCGACCGCCGTACGGCGTGAAGGAAGAAGGACACCCAGCCATGGGCAAGACCAGCAAGAAGGCCGACGCCGTTTCCCGCAAGGCCCGGATCGAGGAGATGCGCCGCGCCGAAAGAGCCCGCGAGCGCCGCAACCGCGTCATCACCATCACGCTCAGCACGTTCATCGTCGCCGGACTCGCCGGCTTCGGCGCCTACGCCCTGAACAAGGCCGACGAGAAGGACGAGCAGCAGGCCGCCGCCGCGAAGAAGCCCGTACGCGGCGAGAAGACGTGGAACGCGAAGAAACTCGGCCGCGATCACGTCCGGACCGCCGTCGACTACCCGATGAACCCGCCCGTCGGCGGCGACCACAACCAGGCCTGGATGACCTGCGACGGCACCGTCTACACCAAGGCCATAGGCAAGGAGAACGCCGTCCACTCCCTCGAACACGGGGCGGTCTGGGTGACGTACAGCGACAAGGCCGCCGACGCCGACGTCAAGGCGCTCGCTGACAAGGTCTCCAAGACCCCCTACACACTGATGAGTCCGGTCGACGACCAGTCCGGGACGATCATGCTCTCGGCCTGGGGCTACCAGCTCACCGTGGACAAGGCATCGGACCCGCGGGTCGAGCAGTTCCTGACCAAGTACGTTCAGGGCTCGCAGACCCCCGAACCGGGCGCCGCCTGCACGAACGGACTGACCCAGTAGGTGCGTGTGTTGGTGAACTCGCGGATGCCGGCGGCGGCCAGCTCCCGGCCGTAGCCGCTGCGTTTGGTGCCGCCGAACGGCAGGCGGGGATCGGAGGCGACGACGGCGTTGACGAACGCCGCGCCGCTGGTGACGCGACGGGCGACCTCGACGCCGCGGGCCGTGTCGGCGGTCCACACGCTCAGGCCGAGGCCGTAGTCCGTGGCGTTCGCCAGCCGGACGGCGTCCTCGTCGTCGCGGGCGACCGCCAGGGCGGCCAGGGGGCCGAAGGTCTCCTCGTCGAAGGCGGCCATGCCCGGTCCGGTGCCGGCCAGCACGGTGGGCTGGTAGAAGAAGCCCTCGCCCGGCACCGGCTTGCCCCCGGTCAGCAGGCGGGCACCGGCCGCCACCGACTCCTCGACCTGCCGCTGTACCGCCCCGCGCAGGTCGTCCCGCGCCAACGGGCCGACCTGCGTGTCCCGCTCGCGCGGGTCACCGAGGCGCAGGCCCTCCACGGCGCTGACGAAGGCGGTGGTGAAGGCGTCGGCGACGGCCGCGTGGACGATGAACCGCTTGGCGCACACACAGCTCTGTCCGGAGTTGGTGAACCGGGCCTTGACCGCGGCCGCCGCGGCCTGTTCGACATCGGCGTCGGCGAGCACCACGAAGGCGTCCGAACCGCCCAGCTCCAGCACGGACTTCTTCGCCGCGCGCCCGGCCGCCGCCCCGACGGCCGCACCGGCCCGGTTGCTGCCCGTGAGGGTGACCGCGGCGATCCGGTCGTCCTCGATGAGCCGGGCGGTGGTCCCCGGCACCTCCGCGTCCGCGATCAGCAGTGCGGTCACCAGGTGCTCGGGGAAGCCGGCTTCGACGAAGAGGTCCTGCAACGCGAGGGCGCTGCCGGTGACGTTGGAGGCGTGCTTGAGGAGGATGCCGTTGCCCGCCACCAGGGAGGGGACGGCGCAGCGCATGACCTGCCAGACGGGGAAGTTCCACGGCATCACGGCCAGCACCAGGCCGGCCGGCTCATAGGCCACCCAGGCTTCCGCGCCCTCGACGGTCACCGGCTGGTCGGCGAGGATGCCCGGACCCTCACGGGCGTAGTGGTCGGCGGTCAGCGCGGACTTCTCCACCTCGGCGGCGGCCTCGGTGACGGGCTTGCCCATCTCGGCCACGGCCAGCTCGGCGAGCCGGCCGGCGTGCTCGCGCAGTGTGCGGGCCAGGCGGGCGGCACGGGCGGCCCGTTCGGCGACCGGGACCAGGGCCCAGGCACGCGACGCGGTGTGCGCCCGCTCCACGGCGGCCTCGATCCGGGGGCCGTCCCACGCTTCGTAGATGGCCAACGGCTGCCCGGTGGCCGGATTGACGGTGGTGATGACGCCGCTCATGCGGTGGGCGCCCCTCCCTTGTCGTGCTCCGAGAGGTGCTCGAAGGTCTCGCCGGTCGCGGTGATGGTGCGGGTGACGTCCCGGCCGCCGTAGACCCAGTAGATCCGCATGACGCCCTCGCCCCGGTTGAAGAACCGGTGCGGGATCCCGGCCGGGACCCAGGTCGCCTGCCCGGCCTCCAGGTCGAAGAACTCGCCGTCGATCTCGGCGGTCGCCTCGCCCTCGAGGATCAGCACCGACTCCTCGACGTTGTGGCTGTGCAGCGGCAGACCGGTACCCGGCTGGAAGACGGTCTGCCCGGTGGTGATGACCGCCTTCTCGGAGTTCCACTTGCCGACGTAGGGGATGGTGGCGACACCGCCGCCGCGGTCGAAGCGTTCGACCTCGTCGGGGTGGACGATCAGATGGTGAGTGCACATCAGGGCGGCTCCGTTCAGGAGTGGTGGAACAGGCGGCGGGAGAGCGTGTTGACCTGGCTGCCGGGGACGACGTACCGGGCCGCCGCCTCGCGCCAGACCTTGAAGTGGGGTGCGGCGCGGTGGGCCTCGACGGCGGCCTCGTCGTCGTAGAGCTCGTGGAAGACGAAGTGGTGGTCGTCGTCCAGGTCGCACACGACGTCGAAGTAGCGGCAGCCGGGCTCGTCGGTGAAGGAGCGCTCGGCGTTCTCCTCGATGGCGGCCAGGAACGCGTCACGGCAGCCGGGGACGACCCGGAGGGACACGGTCAGCGTGATCATGCGGGCAGCTCCTGGGGGTTGGCCGGGGTGGGCAGGGGCACGGCGGTGGCGTCGGCGACGCGGGAGAGGGAGGCCCAGGTGTCGTCGGCGAGGGTGATGCCCTCGGTCCGCAGCCGCTCGGCGGTGCGCACCTCGGGCTCGCCGGGGACGAAGACCTCGGACGTGCCCGGGGCGGTGGGGGCGGACTTGGTCTCCTCGATCAGGGCCTCCATCCGCCGTTCGAACTCGGCCGGGTCGGCCATGGAGCGGATGTCGACACAGATCAGCAGATGGCCCACGCCACTGCGGCCGGTCGGCCGGTAGGGGCCCACGACGCCGGTTCCGAACGCGCTGCCGGTGAGCACGCCGGCCAGCACGTCGAACATGAAGGAGATGGCATAGCCCTTGTGGCCGGCCATCGGCAGGATCAGGCCCTCGACGGCGCGGCGCGGATCGGTGGTCGGCACGCCGTCAGCGTCGGCCGCCCAGCCCTCGGGGATCGGTTCGCCGCGCTCCTTGGCGTGGTAGATCTTGCCGCGCGCGACGGCGGTGTTGGCGATGTCCATCACGACCGTGCCGTAGCGGCCGCCGGGCGCGGAGATCGACCAGGGGTTGGTGCCGACCCGCTTCTCCCTTCCGCCCCAAGGCGCCATCGCCGGGCTGGCATTGGTGGCCAGCAGCGCCACACAGCCCTCCTTTGCCGCCTTGCGGGTGAAGTAGGCGGCGGTCCCGAAGTGCCCGGAGTCGCGGACCGCGATCGCACTGATGCCGTGCTCCCGGGCCCGCTCCACCCCCAGCCGTGTCGCGCGGTCGGCGAGCACCTGGCCCAGACCGGCGCGGCCGTCCAGCACGAGGACCGCGCCGTTGTCGCTGACGACCTCCGGGGTCGCGGTGGCGGCGGTCGCCCCGCTCGCGATCCGGGCGAGGTACCACGGCAGACGCAGCATCCCGTGCGACGGATGCCCCCACAGTTCCGCGGTCACCAGGGTGTCCGCGAGCAGACGGGCGTCATCGGGCGGAACGCCGTGGGCTTCTGTGGTGGCGGCGGCGAATCCCAGCAGATCCGCCGCCGCGACGGTGTACGGCATCAGAGGGCCTCTCACCTGCGAACGGTCTTGTATCCACTCCTGTATACATCAAGCGAGGCGCGTGCGGAACCCGGAGTCCGAGAACGCGTATGTCCCCGCTCCGGAGCCGGAGCGGGGGAAGTCAGCCGACGACGCCGAGCCGCACCTCGCCGCCGAGGGCGAAGTCCTGGGCGGTCAGGCTGTCGATGAGGGCCTGCAGCGTCTGCGCCAGATGGTGGCGGCAGGCCGCCGACGCGGCCTGTGCGTCGCCCCGCGCGATCGCCCTGAGCATGGCGCGGTGCTCCTCAAGCGACGTCAGCATGCGCCGCGGTCCGCTGTGCGACAGATGCCGCAGCCGCACGGTCTGGCTGCGCAGGTCGCCGATCGTGCGGGCGAGGTAGGGGTTGCGGCACGCCGCGATGACCGCCTGGTCGAACCGCTCGGCCAGATCGTAGAAGCCCTGGTAGGCCCGCTCCTGCTCGGCCGCGCTCAGCACCCGGAACGCCGCGTCGAACTCGTCCAGTTGCTCCAGGAGCTCCCGGAACGGCGCGAGAATCTGCTCACGGGCCGTGCCCGCCGTCGCGACCGAAGCGGCCGCCTCCGGCTCCAGCAGCATCCGGAAGTCGAACAGGGCGCGCACCCCGCCCAGCGAGATCCCCGCCACGCGGGCCACCTCGCCCGGCACGAAGTCGACGAGCCCTTCACGGGCCAGCCGCCGGATCGCCTCGCGCACCGGGGTACGGGACGCCCCCAGCTCCTCCCCGAGCTGGATCTCGCTCAGCTTCGCCCCGGGGCGCAGACGCAGCGACTCGATGTCGCCCTTCAGCCGCTCGTACACCGCTTCGCTCTTGCCGGTCGCCCGGACCATGACACTCCCTCGTCGCCAGACCGCACATCGTGCTGTATACAGCCTAGCGGCGAGGAGCCGGTCAGCGGGCGACGTAGCCGCCGTCGACGGGAAGGGCGACGCCGACGACGAAGCCGGCTCCCGGGCTGCACAGCCACAGGACGGCCTGGGCGATCTCGTCGGCGGTGCCGAGGCGGTTGATGGGCTGGTTGGCCTCGGCTTCGGCCCGGTCGAGCTCTCCCTTGGCGATCATGTCGCTGACCATGGGGGTGTCGATGGTGCCGGGGCAGACGGCGTTGACGCGGATGCCGCGCGGGGCGTACTCGAGGGCGGCGCTGGTGGTCAGGCCGATGACGCCGTGCTTGGAGGCGTGGTAGGAGGCCCGGCCGGGCAGGCCGACGAGGCCGCCGAGGGAGGAGCAGTTGACGATGGCTCCGCTGCCCCGGGCGCGCATGTGCCGCAGCTCGTGCTTCATGCACGCCCAGACACCGCGCAGGTTGATGGCGTTGACACGGTCGAACCGCTCGGCGGGTTCCTCGGCCGCGTCGCTCGGCGGGATCTGGACGCCGGCGTTGTTGTAGGCCATGTCCAGGCGGCCGAAGGTCTCGACGGTGCGGTCGACCGCTGCGGCGACCTGGTCCTCGTCGGTGACGTCGCAGGGGAGGGCGAGGACCTGGTGGCCGCCGTCGGTGAGTTCCTTCGCGGCCGTGTCGAGCGCGGCTTCGTCGACGTCGGTGAGGGCGACGGAGGCACCGGATTCGGCGAAGGCGCGGGCGGTGGCCAGGCCCATGCCGGAGCCGGCCCCGGTGACGAGGGCGACCTGGCCGCTGAAGTCGTAGGTGGGGTTCATACGGTGTTTCTCCCGTTCTCCCGTCGAGAGCCGGTCAGGGGGCGGCTTCGATGGTGACGTGCTCGGCGGTGGCGAGCCTTTCGGTGTGGCCGTCGGCGACTTTGCCGAGGAGGACCAGGCCGGTCGAGGGCGAGTCGCCGTCGCGATAGAAGAGCGCCAGATTGCCCCAGGGCGCGTAGTAGGCCAGGTCACCGGCCTGGGGCCGGGCCGCGTCGGGCGCGCCGGAGGTGTCCAGCTTGCGCGGCGGATAGGCGATCCGTTCGGTCCGGTGAAAGTCCTCGAGATCGAGACTGAGCGGAAGCAGGGCGGCGAGGTCGCGGGCGGCGGCACTGTCGTTCAGGGTGGCGTCGACCGGGTGGCCGTCGAGGGTGAGCCGGATGTTCACGGTGCTGGTCCTGCCGGAGGGATGGGTGGGTGCCGGGCCCGTCGCGGTTCGTTCCTGCGGTGCGGGCGGCGCGGGCCGGGACGACCGCTGCGGGTCCTGAGCGCAGGCGGTCACGGCCAGGAGCAGAGCGGCGGCCGGTACGGCCCGGGCGAGGGCTGCCGAGGTCATGGATGCCGTCCGGGAACTCAGTCGGGCAGCGGCTCGGCGTAGTGCCGGAAACCGTCGCGCTCTACGTGGAGGTCGTACAGGCGCCGGGCCAGGACCTCGGGGCTGCTGTGCTCGGCGTCGGGCCGGATGGCGCCCGGGATGATCAGCTGGGCGGCGTGGATGTTCTCCGGGGCGAGCGCGTCGTGCAGCATACGGGCGTAGGCGCTCTCGGCGGCGAAGGCGATCGAGGTGCCGGCCCGGCCGGGGTGGGGGCGTACGGCGCTGCCGCCGTTGACGAACAGCAGGGTGCCGCGGCCGAGGGCGCGCATGCCGGGCAGGACGGCGTTCACGGCCGTGACGGGTCCCTTGACGGAGAAGGACAGGGGCGCTTCGAGATCGTCGGCACTCGTGTCGAGGACCGGCTTCATGAAGTCGGCCCGTGGCACGGGGCTGTACTGGAGGATCTCGATGGGACCCAGGCTTTCGGAGGCCTCCCGGAGAGCCGTGGTGAGGGAGGCGGGGTCCAGGACGTCGGCCGCGAAACCGCGGGCCTGGATGCCGTCGCGGGCCAGTTCGGAGGTCAGCTCCTCCAGCTTCCGGGCGTCGCGGGAGAGGAGGGCGACGGTGTGGCCGGCGGTTCCGAAGCGGCGGGCGGTGGCGAGTCCGAGGCCGGGTCCGGCGCCGACGAGGGCAAAGGTGGTCACGTCGAGTCCTTCGGTGGGGCGTACGGGTCAGGGCTTGAGGAGGGCCTTGATGGCACGGCGCTCGTCCATCGCCCTGTACCCCTCGGCGACCTGTTCCAGAGGCAGGGTGAGGTCGAAGACCTTGCCCGGGTCGATCCGGCCGGCGAGGACCCGTTCGATCAGGTCGGGCAGGTAGCGGCGTACGGGGGCGGGGCCGCCGCGCAGGCCGACATGGGAGAAGAACAGTTCCTCGCCGTCGACCCGGACCTCGTGCGGTACGCCGACGAAGCCGACGTTGCCGCCGGGCCGGGCGGAGTGCAGGGCCTGCCGCATGGCCTCGGGGGTGCCGACGCACTCCAGCACCGAGTCGGCGCCGATACCGCTGGTGAGGTCCTTGACGCGGGCGATGCCGTCCTCGCCCCGTTCGCCGACGATGTCCGTGGCGCCGAACTCCCGGGCGAGCCGCTGGCGCGACTCATGACGGCTCATGGCGATGATCCTTTCCGCCCCGAGCTCCTTGGCGGCGATGACACCGCAGAGACCGACCGCGCCGTCTCCGACCACCACGGCCGTCGAGCCGGGCCTCACCTCGGCGGCGAGGGCGGCGTACCAGCCCGTGCCCATCACGTCGGAGACGGCGAGGAGGCCGGGCACGAGCTCGGCGTCCGGGTGGCCGTCGGTGGCGACGAGGGTGCCGTGGGCGTTGGGAACGCGGATGTAGTCGGCCTGGCAGGTGCTCATGAACTCGCGGTGCAGACAGGAGGACTGCCAGCCGTTACGGCAGTTCGCGCAGGTGTTGTCCGAGGTGGCGAAGGAGCCGACGACGAACTGTCCCGGCCTGGCCGAGGTGACCTCGCTGCCGATCTCCTCGACGATGCCGACGTACTCGTGCCCCATGGGATGGGGCTCGGTGACGGGCTCCAGACCGCGGTAGGGCCACAGGTCGGACCCGCACACACAGGTGGCGACCGTGCGGATGATCGCGTCGGTGGGCTTGAGGATCTTCGGGTCGTCGAGCTCCTCGAAGCGCACGTCGCCGGGGGAGTGGATGACTGCTCCGCGCATGGGTGGACCTTCCTTGCCGCGAGGATCTGCGTGCCGCAGCCGGGGTCGGGCACGGCTGCTCACGGTCGAGCCTCACACCGCGGGGCGCGGGCGAAAAGCGGAGGGATCCATCCTGGGAGGGGAACATCCTGGGAGTGATTCCTCCCCCCTTCCCCGGGCTCGATCGATGTCATTCTGGGAAGCATGACCGGCAACGTCCCCCTCAATGAGCTGGGAGAATTCCTCAAGAAGCGCCGCTCGGAGCTGAGCCCCCGCACGGTCGGCCTGCCCGAGAGCGGCAGGCCCCGCCGGGTGGCCGGGCTGCGCCGCGAGGAGGTCGCCCAGCTCGCCAGCATCAGCACCGACTACTACACCCGTCTCGAACAGGGCCGTATGCAGGCGTCGGCGCCCGTGCTGGACGTCCTCGCCCGGGTCCTCCACCTGGACGACGACGAGCGGGGCTACCTCTTCCAGCTCGCGGGCAAGACCACCACCCGCGCCCGGCACCGCGGCCGGCAGACGGTCCAGCCGCAACTCCAGCGGGTCCTGGACGACCTCACCGCCACCCCTGCCATCGTGCAGGGCCGGCGCGGGGACATCCTCGCCTGGAACGCGCTGGCCGCCGCCCTGGTCACCGACTTCTCCCGCGTCCCGGAGAAGCACCGCAACTACCCGCGGATCATCTTCACGGATCCGGCCATGCGCACCCTGTACGCCGACTGGGAGACCTCCGCGCACATCTCCGTGGCCCAGCTGCGGATGGAGGCGGCGAAGTATCCCGAGGACCCGCGCCTGATCGAGCTGGTCGGTGAACTGTCCCTGCGGGACAAACAGTTCGCCCAGTGGTGGGGCGACCACCGCGTCGCCGCCCGCACCGTCGGCACCAAGACCCTCGACCACCCGGTCGTCGGCGAACTCGTCCTCGACTGGGACACCCTCACCGCCAACACCGACCCCGACCAGCACCTGACCGTCTGGACCGCCGCGCCCGGCTCCCCGACCCATGAACGCCTGCGCATCCTCGCCTCCTGGGCCACCGACCAGGACCTGTCGGCCTCACAACCGCCCGGCTGACGGCACCGCCCCGGCCAACCGGGCCTGTGCCCGCGTGCGATGGATCGAGCCCGCGCCCCCGGTCAGGGGCAGGCCCGTCCCCTGGTGGGCGTGGGCGATGATCTCCGCCACGATGGAGACGGCTGTCTCCTCGGGCGTCCGCGCGCCGAGGTCGAGGCCGATGGGGGAGCGCAGCCGGGCCAGTCGTTCCTCGGACACACCGGCTTCGCTCAGGAGCCGCAGGCGTTCGTCGTGGGTGCGCCGGGATCCCATCGCGCCGACGTATCCGACGGGCAGACCGAGGGCGAGGCGGAGCAGCGGGATGTCGAACTTGGCGTCGTGGGTGAGGACGCAGACGGCGGTGCGGGGATCCACCTCGGTCCGTGCCAGGTAGCGATGGGGCCAGTCGGCCACGACCTCGTCCGCGTGCGGGAAGCGCGCGGTGGTGGCGAAGACGGGGCGGGCGTCGCAGACGGTGACCCGGTAGCCGAGGAAGCGGCCGGCCCGGCTGAGGGCGTCGGCGAAGTCGACCGCGCCGAAGACCAGCATGCGGGGCCGGGACGCGTGGACGTGGACGAGGAGGGTCAGCCGTTCCGGGCAGCCGTCGTACTCCCCGCCGACGTCCGCCCGGGCGGTGCGTCCGGCTCGGAGCAGCGCGTGCGCCCGTGCGCCGACCTCCCCGCGCAGCGCATCGGTCAACGCATGCTGATGGGTGCCGTGATGTGTGCCTCCGGCGGCGTCGGCGTACACGGTCCGGCCGAGCAGCTCTTCCGGCCCGTCGACGATCTGGGCGACGGCTGCGGGCCGCCCCGCCACGACGTCCGCGAAGGCGGCGGCCAGGTGCGGCCCGGTCGCGGGATCGACGCGCTGGACGAGGACGTCGAGTTCGCCGCCGCAGGTCAGGCCGACGGCGAAGGCGTGGTCGTCGGAGTAGCCGAACCGGGCGCGCCGGGGACCGTCGTCCTCCCGGAGCACCTGCCGGCACAGCTCGTACACCTCCCCCTCGACGCAGCCGCCCGAGACACTGCCGACCGCGGTCCCGTCCGCATCCACCGCGACCGATGTGCCGGCCGGCAGGGGTGCGCTGCCGTGCACGTCGACGACGGTGGCCAGGGCGAAGGGGCGGGCCTCGCGGCACCAGCGGTGCAGGGTGTCCGCGATGTTCAGCACGGGTCCGGCTCCCCGGTGCTCACAGCAACGCCTCGGCCGTGATCGGCAGTTCGCGGATGCGGCGGCCGGTGGCGTTGAACACCGCGTTGGCGATCGCCGGGGCCACGCCGATCATCACCAGCTCGCCGAGGCCCTTGACGCCGAGCGGGTCGGCCTCGGGGTCCTCACCGTTCAGATAGATCGCCTTGAGATCGGGGACGTCGGCGTTGACGGGCACGAGGTAGTCGGCGAGGTTGGCGTTGACGATCCGCCCGTCGCGGTGGTCGGTGACGGTGTGTTCCAGCAGGGCCGTGCCGATGCCGCCCACCATGCCGCCGATCGCCTGGCTGTCGGCCAGCTTGGGGCTGATGATGCGGCCCGCGTCGTACACCCCGAGCACGCGCCGCACCCGTACCAGCCCGAGGGCCGCGTCCACGGCGACCTCGGCGAAGGTCGCGTTGTAGCCGTAGAAGGAGTGGCGTTCGGGCCCCGACGGCGGTGCGAAGGAGCCCTCCGCCTCCAGGCGGGCGCGGTCGTTGCGGGTCAGCAGCCGCTGGTACGTCTCACCGCGCGCCGGGTTCCCGCGTACGTGCAGCCGTCCGCCGCGGACCTCGACCTCGTCGGCCGGCACGCCGTGCAGTGGCGACTCCTCGTCCTCGACGGCCAGCCGGATGGCCTGCTTCCGGAGCCTGTCGCAGGCGTCGAGGACGGCGGAGCCGACACTGGCCATGGTCATCGAGCCGCCGTGCGGCGGGGTCGGCGGGAAGAGGGAGTCGCCGAGCCGGAAGGTGACCGTACGCATGGTCAGCCCGAGGGCGTCGGCGGCGACCTGGGTCTGGGACGTGTAGGTGCCGGGCCCCATGTCGGTGGCGGCGGCCTCGACCCGCGCGGTGCCGTCGGCGTCCAGCCGGGCGCGGGCCCGGGCCGGCATGCGCGCGGTGTCGTACACGCCCGCGGCCATGCCCATGCCGATCAGCCAGTCGCCTTCGCGCCGCGAGCGAGGCCGTTGCACGCGTCGGTGCCAGCCGAACTCGCGGGCGCCGGTCGTGTAGCACTCGCGCAGCCGGCGGGTGGAGAACGGCAGCCCGCTCGACTCGTCCTCGGAGGGCTCGTTGCGGCGGCGCAGCTCGATCGGGTCGACGCCGAGCCGGTCCGCGAGCTCGTCCATGGCCGACTCGATGACGAAGGAGGCCGTCTGGAAGCCGGGGCCGCGCATGTACAGCGGCGTGGGCAGATCCAGCGGCACCGTCCGGTACGCCTGGCGGACGTGGGGCATGCTGTAGAGCATCTGACCGGCCGCCATGACGCCCTCGGTGAACGTCTCGTACGACGAGGTCTCGGCGTCCATCTCGTGGACCGCGGCGCTCAGCCGGCCGCGCCGGTCGCTGCCGAGGCGCAGGCGGTACTCGTACGACGGCCGGAACCCGGTGCCGAGGTACATCTGCTTGCGGCTCAGGACGAGCTTGACGGGACGCCCCGTCTCCCGGGCGGCCAGCGCGGCGACGACCACATGCGGCCAGCAGCGCAGCGCGGACCCGAAACCACCCCCGACAAAGGGTGAGATGACCCGCACGGCGTCCATGCCGAGGCCGAACACCGCCGCGAGTTCGGTCTGCGTCCCGACCACCCACTGGGTCTTGTCCCAGACGGTGAGCCTGCCGCCGTCCCAGCGGGCGATGGTGGCGTGGGGCTCCATCGGGTTGTGGTGGTTGCGGGCGGTCCGGTAGGTCAGGTCCAGCCGTACGGCGGCGTCGCGCAGTCCGGCCTCGGCGTCACCGCGCGCGTAGGCCGTCGGTGTGCCGGGGGTGGCCTCGCGCAGATCGGTCGAGGGCTGCTCGGCGTCGTAGCCGACCTCGACCAGGCTCGCGCCGTGCTGTGCGGCCTCCAGGGTGGTGGCGACGACGACGGCGACCGGCTGGCCGTGGAAGCGGACCCGGTCGTCCTGGAAGACCCGCAGCCTGCGCCCGGGCGGGTTGTTCGAGCCGGCGTTGTCGCGGTACGGCAGCTCGGGCGCGTTGCGGTGGTGGATCACCTTCAGCACACCGGGGTGGGCTTCGGCGGCACGGGTGTCGAGGGAGGTGACGCGGCCGCGTCCGACGGACGCGTCGACGATGACGGCGTGCACCGTCCCGTCGATGTCGTGCTCGGCGGCGTAGAGGGCCTTGCCGGTGACCTTGAGCCGGCCGTCCACCCGGGACAGCGGCGCACCCACGGCTGACCGCGGCTGGGGGCTCACTTCGTACCTCCTACGACGCGCAGCTGGCGTTCGACGGTCCGCTTGAGCAGCTCGACCTTGAACCGGTTGTGCCGGAGCGGGCGGGCACCGTCGGCGGCCCGCCGGGCGGCGGCCTCCCACAGGCCCTCGGAGGGCCGCTCCCCGATGAGGTGCCGCTCGACGGCGGACAGCTTCCAGGGCACGGCGCCCACGCCTCCGGCGGCGACCTTCGCCTCCCGGATCACCCCGCCGCGCACATGCAGGGCGACGGCCGCGGAGGTCAGGGCGAATTCGTACGACTGCCGGTCGCGCACCTTCAGGTAGCCCGACTTGAGCGGCCTCGGCTGCGCCGGTATCTCGACGGCGGTTATCAACTCGCCCTCTTTGATGGCCTGTTCGCGCTGCGGGGTGTTGCCCGGCCGCAGCAGGAAGTCGGCGAAGGGGACCTGGCGTTCGCCGTCCGGCCCCAGCAGACGCACCCGCGCCTCCAGCGCCGCGAACGCCACGGCCACATCGGAGGGGTGGGTGGCCACACAGTGGTCGGAGGTGCCGAGGATCGCGTGGGTGCGGTTGTGGCCGCGCAGGGCGGCGCAGCCGGAGCCGGGGTCGCGTTTGTTGCAGTCGGCGGTCACGTCGCGGAAGTACGTGCACCGGGTGCGCTGCATGATGTTGCCGCCGAGGGTCGCCATGTTCCGCAGCTGGGCCGAAGCGCTCAGCTCCAGTGCCTCGGAGATCACGGGGAACAGGGTGCGCACCTTGGGGTGGGCGGCGGCCTCGGACATGGAGACCAGGGCACCGATGCGCAGCCCGCCGCGCTCGGTGACGGCGACCTCGCGCAGCGGCAGGGGCGAGATGTCGACGAGGGTTCCGGGGCGTTCGACGGTCTCGCGCATCAGGTCGACCAAGGTGGTGCCGCCGGCGATGTAACGGCCGCCGCGGCGGCCCGCGTCGAGGGCCTCACGTGTGTCGGACGCCCTGGTGAAGTCGAAGGGGTGCATCGGCGGGCCTCACTTCCGGCGCGCGGTCTGCTCGACCGCGCGCACGATCTTGACGTAGCAGCCGCAGCGGCAGATGTTGCCGCTCATCCACTCCCGGATCTCCTCCGGCGAGCCGGTGTGTCCCTCCTCGATGCACCCGACCCCGGAGACGATCTGCCCGGGCGTGCAGTACCCGCACTGGAAGGCGTCCTCGTCGATGAACGCCTGCTGGAGCGGGTGGAGCCGGTCGCCGTCGGCCAGGCCCTCGATGGTCGTGACCTCGGCGCCCTCCAGCCGTACCGCCAGCGTCAGACAGGAGTTGACCCGGCGCCCGTCGACCAGCACGGTGCACGCCCCGCAGGCCCCGGCATTGCAGCCCTTCTTCGAGCCGGTCAGGCCGAAGTGCTCGCGCAGCAGATCGAGCAGCGAGGTCCGGTTGTCCACCGTCACGGTCCGCCGGGTGCCGTTGACCGTCAGGGAGAAACGGCTGGAGGGCGGCCTGTCGACGGCGTTCGCCTCGCCCGCGTCCCCGACAAGGGTCCCTCCGATCACGCCGCCCGCGACGACGACGCCGCCGACCGCGGTACCGGTGGCGATGAACGTGCGCCGACTCGGAGCCGAGGCGGGGTCACTGGGGCCGGTGGGGGGTGGGGCGGCGGGCCCGGGGAGTTCAGCAGACATACGTACGCCTTCGCATCACCTTGGCAGCGGGGCTGGTCAGTCGGGAGTCTGGCACCACCGGCACCACGCGTGGCAGGGAGAGTTTCGTCCCCCCATAGGCCCTGCCTATACGGGGCATCGATTTTTGGTCGTGGACCCCCTGAGCGGCGCGCCGGTTCACTGTGGCGCAAGCTGGCGCGGACCGGTCGGGCCCGGTGTCGCGCGATCAGGGAGGCTGCAATGACGCATACCCCGGGCAACGAGCGAGCCGAGCAAGCCGTGCGCATCGCCGGGACGCCGTGGTACCGGCAGTTGTACGTACAGGTGTTGGTGGCGATCGTGATCGGCATCGTGCTGGGCTGGCGATGGCCGGATCTCGCCACCGGCATGGAGCCGATCGGTACGACGTTCATCACCGCGATGAAGATGCTGATCGGCCCGATCGTGTTCCTGACGATCATCGGCGGCATCGCCGGGGTCGCCGACCTGAAGAAGGTAGGCCGTACCGGCATCAAGGCGCTGACCTACTTCCAGGTCGGCACGATCGTCGCCCTGCTGACCGGCCTGGTCGCGATCAACATCTTCCGGCTCGGCGACGGCGTGCACGCCGACCCGTCGACGCTCAAGACCTCGGGCGACGCGAGCCAGTACATCGACCAGGGCGAGCACCAGCACTGGTGGGAGTTCCTCACCGACATCGTGCCGGACAGCTTCTTCGGCCCGTTCGTCGAGGGCGACATCCTCCAGGTGATCTTCCTGGCCGTCGTCTTCGGCATCGCGCTGAAGATGGTGGGGAAGACGGGCGAGCCGATCATCGCGGCCGTGGGACGGCTGACCGAGGTCGTCTTCAAGGTCCTCTCCTTCGTCATGAAGGCCGCGCCGCTGGGCGCCTTCGGCGCGATGTCGTACGCCATCGGGAAGTTCGGCCTGTCCACGCTGACCAGCCTCGGCTCGCTGATCCTCCTCTTCTACGTCACCTCCGCCCTGTTCGTCGTGGTCGTGCTCGGCGGAGTACTCGCCCTGTATGTGCGGCTGAACATCTTCCAGCTCTTCCGCTACTTCAAGGAGGAGTTCTGGCTGGTCCTCGGCACCTCGACCGCCGAGCCCGCGCTGCCCGGGCTGATGCGCAAGCTGCAGTTCATGGGGGCCGAGCGCTCCACGGTCGGTCTGGTCGTGCCGACCGGATACAGCTTCAACCTCGACGGCGCGGCAATCTACCTCTCGCTGGCCACCCTCTACATCGCCCAGGCCACCGACACCTCCCTCTCCCTCGGCCAGCAACTCGGCCTGCTGGCCGTCATGCTGCTGACGTCCAAGGGCGCGGCGGGCGTCGCGGGCGGCGGCTTCATCGCGCTCACCGCGACGCTGTCGACCGTCGGTTCCGTCCCGGCCGCGGGCATCATGCTCATCTTCGGCATCGACAAGTTCATGTCGGAGTGCCGGGCGCTGGTGAACTTCTTCGGCAACGCCGTAGCCACCCTGTTCGTCGCCACATGGGAGAACGGCCTCGACCTCGCCAGGGCTCGCGCGGTCCTCGCCGGCAAGGCGGGAGAACCACCGGCGACCTCCGAGTCCGAATCCGAGTCCGAGAAGACCGGCCGGGCCGGTGCGCCCGCCCCCGTCCAGCCCTCTCCCGTCGAACCCGCCGAGGTGACGCCCTGATGGCGTCCGCCCGCGCAGCCTGCCACCGCCGGTGTCGCGGTACACGGACGTACCGTCTTCGTCGAGGCGATCCGGTGCTCGCCCGCGCGGACGGCACCGCGATCGGCCCGGGTGGTGGCGGACTGGCCGACCTCCACACCGTCGACATCACCGAAGCCCGGGCCGCACTGAAAGACGTCGACCAGGACAGAAGTGCGGGAACTGGACGACGCCCTCACCGGTTTCGTACGCCTGCTGGCGGCGGAGGGCGTCCCGGACGCCGCAAGGCATGCCGAGGCCCCAGGTGCCGGGGCCGCAGGCGGGCTCGACGAGCAGTCCATGGCGGGCAAGCTGCCGGTCGCGCTCGCCCGGCGGGCCCGCCGCTACGGCACGGAGGTGCACGCGGTGGCGGGCCGCTGCACGTTGCCCGCCGAGCGGACCGCCGCCCACTTCCGTTCCGTCCAGGCGCTGACGGAACTCACGGACCAGGACTGCGCGCACGACGGCGACTTGTCCGCCGCTTCGGAAGGGCGGGAGGGACGAGAGAGAACGGAAACCGCCAGGTAGGCTCGCCTGTCGCACCAGGACGGAGCGGGGAGGCACCGTGGACGCCCGGCAACTGGAGTACTTCCTCGCCATCGTCGAGCACGGCGGCTTCAGCAAGGCCGCCGCCGTCCTGCACGTAGCCCAGCCCTCGCTGTCCCAGGCGATGGCGAACCTGGAGGCCGACCTCGGGGTGGCCCTCTTCCACCGGGTGGGCCGGGGCGTCGTGGTGAGCGAGGCCGGCCAGGAGCTGCTGGAGCCGAGCAGGCGTGTGCTGCGCGACCTGGCGGCCGTACGGGACACCGCCGCCGCTCTCGCCGGGCTGCACGGCGGCACGGTCGAGGTCGCCACCATGCCCTCGCCCGGCATCGAACCGCTGACGACCCTCGTCCACCGCTTCGCCGAGCTGCATCCTGCCGTGACGGTGAGCACCCAGGCCGCCTTCACCCCCGACGAGGTGCTGTCCCTGGTCCGCAGCGGTGCGTGCGAGCTGGGGCTGCTGGGCAGCGCCGATCCGGTGCAGCCGGCCGGGCTGGACGTCCTGCACGTCGAGGACCAGCCGTTCGTGGTCGTGGCCGCCCCGGGCGGGGCGATCGAGGACGACGTCACCATCCGCCCCGGGGACCTCGCCGGGCAGAAACTCATCGCCTCCCGCACCGGCAGCCTGATGCGCAGCATCGTCGACGACATCACCGCGGGCGGCACCGGCACGGAGATCGTGACGGTCGTGGACCACCGCACCTCGATCCTGCCGCTGGTCCTCACGGGCGTGGGCGTCGCGGTCCTGCCGTCCTCCTGGACCCGGCTGGCCCGCCGTTGCGGTGCCGTGGTCGCGCCCATCGAGCCGACCGCTCAACTCCACGTGGCGATGGTCAGCCTGCCCGCGCACCTCACGCCGGCCGCGCGCGCCTTCCTCGCCCTCACCGAATCGCTCGCCCGGCGGCGGGCGGCGGCCGACACCGGCAGCCCGTACCGGCGAACGGCACACGGCGCCTGACGCGTGACCGATCGGCGGCGCCTATACGTCGCATCGGAAGCAGGTCTTGGACGCCGTACGACCGCCCTGTGTTGACTCGCAACCGATCCCTTCACAGCGAGCCGGAGGCACCCATGACCACCGCACCCCGCACGTTCCGAATCGCCGCCGTTCCCGCCGACGGCGTGGGCAAGGAGGTCGTCGCCGCCGGGCGGGCCGTCCTGGACGCCCTGGCCGCGGACTCCGGCGGAGCCTTCGCGTTCGAGTGGGAGGAGTTCCCCTGGGGCTGCGGGTACTACGAGCGCACCGGCCGGATGATGGACGAGGACGGGCTCGACCGGCTCAAGGACTTCGACGCCATCTACTTCGGCGCCGTCGGCTGGCCCACCGTCCCCGACCACATCAGCCTGTGGGGCCTGCGTCTGAAGATCTGCCAGAGCTTCGACCAGTGGGCCAACGTCCGCCCCGTGCACTTCCTGCCGGGCGTCGTCAGCCCCCTGCGCAAGGCGGACGATACCGAGCTGGACTGGGTCGTCGTCCGCGAGAACAGCGAGGGCGAGTACGCCGGGCTCGGCGGGCGCAACCTCGGCGGTCGCGGGCCGGGCGGGGAAGTCGCCGTGCAGTCGGCCCTGTTCACCGAGGTCGGCTGCGAACGCATCATGCGCTTCGCCTTCGACCTGGCCCGCACGCGCAGCCGTCGCAAGGTGTCGTCGGTGACGAAGAGCAACGCCCAGCAGTACGGCATGGTCCTGTGGGACGACGTCTTCCGGCGGGTCGCCGCCGACTACCCGGACCTGGAGACCGAGAGCGTCCTGGTCGACGCCATGTCCGCGAAGTTCGTCCTGCGCCCCGAGGACCTGTCGGTGGTCGTCGCCTCGAACCTGAACGCGGACATCCTCTCCGACCTCGGCAGCGCCCTGGCCGGCAGCCTGGGCCTCGCGGCCAGCGCCAACCTCAACCCGGAGCGCCGCTTCCCGAGCATGTTCGAGCCGGTGCACGGCTCCGCCCCGGACATCGCGGGCCAGGGCCTGGCCAACCCGATCGGCGCGGTCGGAAGCGCGGCCCTGATGCTGGAGCACTTCGGCCTGCCGGACCAGGCGGCCCGGCTGCGGAACGCGATCGAGGCGACCACGGCCGCGGGCACCCTCACCCGCGATGTCGGCGGCACCGCCACCACGGAGGACGTCACCAAGGCCCTGATCGATGCCCTGACCATCCGAGTCGGCTCGAATCACCCGTAATCGCGAGACTCATCCGCATCGCTCCGCTAGCATGTTCGAGCTTGTGATCAGCACCCATCGCCCTTCTTCACCGGAAAACTGACTAAAAAATTGATATCCATGGCATCGCGCTGGTTTGCGCGAATAGGCAGCAGAACGACGTTCGCCGGATGGCGTCAACCGCGTGTGCTGCTATGGGCCATGGCGGGGGTGATCACCCTCGGATTCCTCATCGTGCTGGAGATCGCCGCGCGTCGCTACGGCGTGCCGGGGCCGATCACCTGCCAGGTGCAAGAGGTGATACTTCCTCCCAAGTCGGGCTGGCTGCTGTATGCCTGCCTGGCCATGGCGCTGGTGGTGCTCAACCGGCGGCAACGGTTCATCGCGGTCGGTATCGCGGTCGGCATCGACGCCGTCTTCCAACTGGTGCGGTGGGCGATCGGCGCGCCGTTCCTGGCCGACGGACACCCGTTCGGCAACGGCGCGTTGTGGGTGATCCTGGGCATAGCGGTCATGGCCGTCACACGCCGCACCGGCCTGGAGCGCGTTCTGCTGCTGAAGGGCGTCGGGCTCGGACTGCTGCTGGTGGCCGGCCGTAAGACCGGCGACACCTGGCTGCTCATCACGTCGAAGACCCAGCCGACGGTTCTCGACCAGTACCTGGCGTCCGCCGACCACGCGCTCGGCAATCCGTCGTGGCTGGTGGGCCGTATCGTCACGGCGACCGGTCCGGTCGGTGTCGGGCTGCTCGACGTCGTCTACGCGCAGCTCGCGGTGGGCGCGGTCGTCGTCGCGCTGTACCAGCTGCGCAACGTGGCGGCCGAGCGCGGCTTCCCGAAGCATCATCTGGTGCGCACGTTCCTGGTGATCGGCCTCCTCGGGCCGGGCATCTACATGATCTTCCCGGTGGTCGGGCCGGTCTACGCCTACGGTGCCGACGGCGGCCACTGGGCGCTGGCCAACCTGTGGCCCGACCTGCCGCCGCCGATCGGCGCCCCGCAGTCCATGCCGTTCGACGGGATCACCCCGCGCAACTGCATGCCGAGCCTGCACACGGCCTGGGCCACCGCGATCTTCCTCCACTCCCGCCGGGGCCCGCGCGTGCTGCGCTACGGGGGCACGTTCTGGCTGATCGCCACCCTCGCCGCGACGCTGGGCTTCGGCTACCACTACGGCGTGGATCTCATCGCCGGCGTGGTGTTCACGCTCACCATCGAGGCGGCCCTGCGCGCACAGGCACGCGGCTGGGACCGGTCCGGAATCCAGCTGGTCACCTACGGCACGACGGTGTTCACCGCGCTCCTGGTGTCGTACCGCTATCTGCCGGTGGAGATGGCCGCGCACCCCCAGGTGTTCGGACCCCTCCTCATAGCGGCGATGGGCTCCGTGATCTACGGCTACATGCGGACCACGCGGGTGTGGGAGCCCGAGGCCGCACCGGTGCCGAAGCCGGAACCCCAGCCCGAGATGGTCTGACCGCGGCGGAACGGGGCGCCACGCCGCCGGCTTACACGTCGCCCAGGTCGGCCAGGTCGGCGGCGAGTTCGTCCCGCCAGTGGGGGGAGATCCGCTGCTGGAGGACCGCCTCGGCGGCGACGGGAACCGGGTGGCGGAGGAAGGTCCGTAGCGCGTCGGCCGCGTCGCTTCGCGCGACCCATGCGGTGAGGTCGTCCTCGGACACGGGCCCGCCGTCGCCGCCGGACAGCGTCGCCCTGGTCGCGTGCACCTCCGCGGCCAGGGTCCGGATCCGCAGGGCCAGGGGATCGTGCTGGTCGCAGTCGACCGGCAGGCCGTGCCGGATCCGCTCGAGGGCCTCCGTCACCTCCGGGTGGGTGTCGAGGTGCGTCTCGGCCGCCAGCCGGGCCAGCTGGGCCGCGACGGCGGTGCGCAGTCGCCGGGTCGGGGTGTGCTCCACGAGCCCGGCCAGGTCGAAGTCCCGTACGCACGCCTCGGGTTCGCGCTCCGGCAGGTCGTCCAGGAGGGGCAGCACAAGAGCGCTGGTCAGCTCCTGCGGCCCCTCCGCGTGCGGGTCGTAGGCGATCCCGAACTCCCCTTCCAGGACGGCCAGGAAGGCGGTGTAGGCGGCGGTGGATCCGGGCCAGAGGTCCACACCGAGGCGCCGCGCCCACGGTCCGCCGGCGTGGTTGCCCTCCCGTGGTGACATGACGCGCCGGATGTCCTCCCCCGGGCACGGCACGCCGTCCTCCGCGAAGGTGAGAGCGACCTCGGGTCCCTGCCTGGTCAGGACCAGCACCCGCGTGCCGGCGGACAGGGCGCGCAGCACCTCGGGCCGGGCGAACTGCGCGGCGCCGCCCTCGGCCGTGGCGTACGCCCATCCGCCGACGGCACCCGCACGGACCAGCGGCCGGTGCGCGGCCCACGCCGACTCCACCGCCCGCTGGGCCTGTCGGCGGTCGCGCGGCCGGACGGTGGCGGGGACCGCGCCGAGCCGGCGCAGCATCTCGCCCGGCGTCAGCCCCGCGGCGAACGCCACGTCCGGCTGGTCCGGGAGCGGTTCGGGTTGGGGGCGGCCGGTGCGGACGAAGGCGAGTCTCCGCGTCCCTCCCTCGGTGACGCGATGTGTGGATTCCGGGACGGTACTTTCGGCTTGGTTCGGGAAGACCGGCCGTCGGGGGAAGGGCGGGCCCGACTCCGGCTCCGGCTCGGCGAGCGCGCCGGCGTGGCTCAGCGGGGAGACCGGGTCGGCGGGCACGGTTCTCTCCTCCTCCCACAGCAGTTTTCCGTCCACGGCGAGAGGGATCCGGCCGAGGAACGGGAGGCCGCCCTCCAGTGCGTCCGCGAAGTCGGCCAGAACGCGAGGCAGCGAGGAACGCCCGGCGATGCCCGGGGTGATGGGCAGCGCGTCCGCACGGTCGGTGAGGGGAGCGTGCCGGGTCAGCCAGGCGTCGATGCGGGCCCGGGACTCCTCGACGGCGGGGATGCTCATGGCAGCGGACCCTACGCCGGGCCACTGACAGTGCCCCCGCCCCGCCTGCCGTGGCAGGGTCGTAATCCCGCCGAATTTGTGTGCGGGGGCACGGCGAGGTGAGCGGGGAGGCAAGCGGCGGAACAATGGTGAGTGAGGGCCTGGCGAGTTTCCAGGGCAGGTTCGGGCGAAGCGTTCCGCAGGCACGCTCCGCCGCCGGGCCCGCAGTCTTCGGACCGGCGTGAGCGCGCCGAAACGGAGGACCGACGCATGGCCACACCACTCACCGCCACCCGGCTCGTCGCCGCGTTGAAGGCCGAGGGCTGCGCCGTCCACGAGGTCAGCGGCTGGCGCACCAACAACCGTAATCACATAGGCCCCTGGGGCCCTGTGCACGGTGTGGTGATCCACCACACCGTCACCGGACCGGGCACGGACGTCGTCGGGTTGATCTACGACGGCCACAGCGCCCTGCCCGGTCCGCTCGCCGCCGGGTGCATCACCAAGGACGGTGTCGTCCACCTGACCGGCAACGGCCGGGCCAACCACGCCGGCGGCGGCGACGGTGACGTGCTGAACGCCGTCATAGGCGAGTCGTACGGCACCTACCCGCCGGCCACGCACGAGCACGACGGCTCGGCCGGCGCGGTCGACGGCAACGCCCGGTTCTACGGCTGGGAGTGCGAGAACAAGGGCGACGGCAAGGACCCGTGGCCGCGCGAGCAGTACCTCGCCATGGTCAAGGCCACCGTCGCGGTCTGCCGCGCGCACGGCTGGGGCCACAAGAGCGCGATCGGCCACCTGGAATGGAGCGACTGGAAGGTCGACCCGCGTGGATTCGACATGGCCGACTTCCGCCGTGATGTCGCCGACGCCCTGGCCCTCCCGGCGGGCCGGTGGGAAGGAGAGGACCCCATGCCCCAGTACGTCAACTTAGGTGTCGCCGGGGAGTACGAGCTCGCGCCCGGCGCCTGGGACTCGGTCGAGTTCACCACGGAGTGGACCGACGAGACCGGCCAGCACGCCACCGGCGGCAGCGTGTTCGCCCGTGGCCCGGCCCGCTTCAGCGGGACCCTCAGCCTCCAGATCGACGGTCTGCCGGCGGGTGCGGTGGTTCAGGCGCGCATGTCGGAGTACGAGGGCGACGAGCACCGGGCGGACCACCCGATCCACGAGATCGCCGGGACCGGCGGCGGAAGCTTCGTCGTCGTGCCCCTGACGAAGCGGCTCGCCTCGGGGCGCAGTATGCGGGTGCGGCTGCTGAGCCAGGCCGCCGCGCCGGTCACCGTCGCGAACGCGGTCTTGACCGTGCTGGTGTGGAAGGAGGCCTGAGGCCGGCGCTCGCTACCGGACCGTCGGAAGGCCCGGGCCCGCGCAGCGCACGTCCGCCGACGGCACCGTGCCGCGCACCAGATAGGCCGCCACGGTGTCGTCCACGCACGCGTCGCCACGGCTCGCGAACACGCCGTGGGAGTAGTCGTTCTCGAGGGTGACCAGGCGGGCGCCCGGCAGCAGGCGCCGCAGCCCGCGGGCCCCCTCGACGGGCGTGACGGGGTCGTGCGCGGAGGCGACGAGGAGGACCGGCGGCGCGTCCGGACTGCCCAGCGGGGTGCGGTGGCCTGCCCGGTGGTGCCAGTAGGCGCAGGTGCTCGCCTCCATGCCCGTCAGGACCGGCTGCGGGTCGAGACGGCGGGTGCGGCGGATGTCCGTGACGATGTCGCGGGGGCTGGGGCCCGGCCCGTCGGCGCACTTGACGACGCGGTTGGCCGATTCGTAGTTCTGTGACTCCGGGCTGTCGAAGGCGGTGGCCGGGCGCAGCCCGTCCGGGTCGCCGTCGGCCAGGTAGCCGCGCAGTCCGTCGGCGAGGCCCTGCCAGCGTTCGGTGCGGCCCAGCGCGCGGTACACCGCCCGGTCGAACTCCGCCGGGCCGAAGCCCGCCGCCGGCCGCGCGGTGAGTCCCCGGCGCACCCGCAGATACGCCTCCCGCACCGCTCCCGGCGCCCCTCCCAGGCCGAAACGCTCCCCATGGGCGGCCGTCCAGGCGAAGAACGTCCCGCGCTGACGCAGCAGAGCCCGGCTCTGGATCACGTCGAAGTCGTACCAGTCCCACGGCCCCACCACGCTGTCCAGCACCATCCGGCCGACGCGATGCGGGAAGCGGGCGGTGTAGGCGGCGCCGAGCCAACTCCCGTAGGAGACGCCGAGGAAGCTCGTCCGCGGTTCGCCGAGGGCCCGGCGTATCGCGTCCATGTCGTACGCAGTCTGCTCGGTGGACAGATGGGGCAGCAGCCGGCCCGCGTGCGTCGCGCAGTCGTCGGCCAAGTCGCGCAGGGACGACAGGTACGCCCGCTCCGCCGTGGCCCCGGCCGGCACCGGGTCGGGGCCCGGGCTGTCGAAGAGGCCACCCATCGGGCCGCAGGAGACCGGGGCGCTCCGTCCGACGCCGCGCGGGTCGAAGCCGACCACGTCGTACGCGCGCCGCACGCTCTCGGGGAGCTTGGCCCGCTTCGTGACCGCGTAGGGGAGCCCGGAGCCGCCCGGGCCGCCCGGATTGACCAGCAGGATGCCGCGCCGTTCGGCGGGGGTGCCCGAGGCGCGGACCCGTGAGACCGCCACCTCGATGCGCGGCCCGGAGGGGTGGTGCCAGTCCAGCGGCACCGTGAGCCGTCCGCACGCGACACGGTCCGGTGCCGCCGGGCGGGGGACGGCTTCAGGGCAGGCGGAGAAGCGGAGGCGCGCGGGCGGCTCGGCCGCCCGTACCGGGCCCGCGGGGAGCACGGCTGTGGCGGCCGTGAGAGCGCACAGGAGTGCGGTGCGGCGCAGAGAACGAGTCAAGAGAGTCTCCGGGGAACTTCACTCAAGAAGATGACAATGAAAATGATTATCGATAGCGTCTCCGGGTGGCAACCTTTTGAAAGGGGGAGTTGTGGCTCATCTGTTGGTGGTCGAGAGCTGGGTCGGGTCCATGAGCCGACTGCTGCCGCGGGCGATCCGGGAGAACGGGCACACGTTCACGTTCCTCACCCGTGACCTGCACCACTACCTGCGCTCGGCCCCGGAGGGAACGGCCCATCCGCTGCTCGGCGCCCGCAATGTCGTCACCGCCGACACCAACGACGTCGAGGCGCTGCTGCCCGAGGTCGAGCGGCTGCACGGGGTGTTCGGCTTCGACGGGGTCGTCACGTCCTGCGACTACTACCTGCCGGCCGTGGCGCGGATCGCGGAGCGCCTCGGTCTGCCCGGCCCCGGGCCCGAGGCGGTGCGGAACGCCTGCCGGAAGGACGCCACCCGGCGCGTCCTCGCCGACGCGGGGGTGCCGGGCCCGCGCTTCGCCGTCCGGGAGGAGTGGGCCGACATCGCGCGGGCCGCGCGGGACATCGGCTATCCGCTGGTCGTCAAGCCTGTCGACCTGTGCGCGGGCATGTACGTGCGCCGCGTGGACGACGAGGCCCAGCTCGCCGCCGCCTGCCGGGCCCTGGCCGGCTTCCCGGTCAACGCCCGCGGACAGCGGCGGACGCCCGTGGTGCTGCTCGAAGAGCTGCTGGACGGCCCCGAGGTGAGCGTCGAGACGGTGTCGTACGCGGGCGCGGTCCATGTGGTGGGCGTGACCGACAAGAGCGTCGGCGGGGCGCCCGCCTTCGTCGAGACCGGGCACATGTTCCCGGCCGCGCTGCCCCTCGCCGACGCCGAGGCCGCCGAACAGACCGCGCTGGCCGCCCTCAAGGCCCTCGGACTGACCGACGGGGTCGTGGCGCACACGGAGATCAAGCTGACCTCCGCCGGGCCGCGCGTGGTCGAGGTCAACCCCCGGCCCGCCGGGAACCGCATCACCGAGCTCGTACGGCACGTCACCGGGATCGACCTGGCCGCCGCCTTCGTGGACGTCGCCCTGGGCCGCGCACCCGACCTGCGGCACACGGACACCGGGCTGCGCAGCGCGGCCGTCGGCTTCCTGGTGCCGGGATCCTCGGGCACCCTCGAAGCCCTGGACGGCGAGGGTGTGCGCGACCTGCCGGGTGTCCTGGAGGCGCAACTGGCCGAACCCGGGCGGGCGGTGCAGGCGGCGGGCAGCAACAACGAGTACCTGGGGCACGTCATGGCGGGCGACTCCGACGGACCCGGCGCCCGCGCCCGCGTCGAGACCCTGCTGGACGGGCTGCGGGCCGGACTGGTGATCCGATGACCGCCCTCACCGGCACCCGCACCTCGTACGACGGCCTCGTGGACCAGGTGCGCGCCGGGGCCCTCGGGCCCGACCCGGGCACGCTGCGTATCGCCGTCGCTTTCACCACCCGGCAGGCAGTTCGCCACGCCGGGCGGGGCACCGGCTACCGCAACGAGGTGCTCAGTCTGCGTCTCGCCGAGGCGGTCGGCTCCTGCGCGGTCGAACCCGGGGCGCTGCCCGACAGCGCGGTCGAGGAATGTGTGGGCGCGGACGTGGCCCGGCTGCTGGAGCATCCGCTGCCGGCGGTGCGGGTGGCGGCCCTCGACGCCTATCTGATGCACGTCCTGCCACACGCCCCGGCGAACGGGGCCGACCCCGTCCCGCTGCCCGCGGGGTCGTCCCTGGAGAAGTCCCGGGCCCGGGCTCGGGTGGTCGTCGGCCTGCTCGACCTGCCGCCCGGCGCCACGGTGCTCGTGGTGGGAGTGGTCAACTCCCTTCTGGAGGCGCTGCGTTCACGCGATCTGCGCTACATCCCCTGTGACCTCAAGGGCGGCGCGACCGAGTGGGACGAGCCGGTCGTCGCCGACGCGCTCGCCGCGGCGGGCCGGTGTGACGCGCTGCTCGTCTCCGGCATGACCCTGGGCAACGGCACCTTCGAACCGCTGCGGCGGCACGCGCTGACATACGGCAAGCAACTGGTGATGTTCGCCCAGACCGGGAGCGCCGTGCTGCCGCGCTTCCTCGGGCAGGGCGTGAGCGCGGTGTGCGCGGAGCCGTACCCGTTCTTCTGGCTCGACGGCGGCCCCGGTGTCCTGCACCGCTACGACGGCTCCTGTCCGGGAGGCGGGCGATGACCGCGACCGCGCTCCGCCCGCCCGCGCGACGGGAACTGCTCTCCCTGGTCGGCCGTACCCCGCTGGCCCGTATCACCGCCGACCTGCCGGGCCCGCACCCCGGCTTCTGGGCCAAGCTCGAAGGGCTCGCCGCGGGCGGCATGAAGGCACGGGCCGCCGTGTCCATGCTGCTGGGCGCCCGAGAGCGCGGCGAACTGCTTCCCGGCGCCCCGGTGGTGGAGTCCACCTCCGGCACCCTCGGCATCGGGCTCGCCTTCGCCGGGCAGGCCCTCGGCCATCCCGTCGTGCTGGTCGGCGACCGGGAACTGGAGCCGTCCATGCGCCAGTTGCTGCGCTCCCACGGGGTGCGGCTGGAGATCGCCGACCGCCCGGCGGAGCGGGGCGGCTGGCAGGCCGCGCGCCTTGCCCGGCTGCGGGAACTGCTGGCCGAACTGCCCGGCGCCTACTGGCCCGACCAGTACAACAACCCCGACAACACCGCCGGCTACGCCTCTCTCGCGGCCGAAATCGCCGTCGAACTCGACCATCTGGACATCCTGGTGTGCAGCGTCGGCACCGGCGGCCACAGCGCCGGCATCATCGGCCCGCTGCGCCGGCACTGGCCCGCCCTGCGGCTCATCGGCGTCGACGCCACCGGCTCCACCATCTTCGGCCAGCCCGCCCGGCCCCGGCTGATGCGCGGCCTGGGCAGCAGCATCCACCCGCGCAACGTCGCCTACGACGCCTTCGACGAGGTCCACTGGGTCGGCCCGGCCGAGGCCGTCGACAGCTGCCGTCGGCTCGCGCGGGGCGCCTTCGTCAGCGGCGGCTGGTCAACCGGCGCCGCCGCCCGGGTCGCCGCCTGGGCCGCCCGCGTCCACCCAGGGGCGGTCGTCGCCACCGTCTTCCCCGACGGCCCGCACCGCTACCTCGGCACGGTCTACGACGACGACTTCACCGCCGCCCACGGCCTCGACCCGGCCGCCGCGGCCACCCGGCCCGTCGAGATACCGCACCCGCACGCGGCGGAGGCCGCCGGCTGGGTCCGCTGCACCCGCGTCAGCGACCCGCTCACCGCCCCCGCCCCGCAGAAGAAAGAGAGCCCGTGAAGTCCAGCCTGCGCACCGTACGCCTCGAACTCGCCGAGCCGCTGCGCATCTCCCGTTCCACCATGACCGCACGCGACGCCGTATGGCTCACCGTCGAGCACGACGGACTGCGCGGCCACGGCGAGGCCGTCACCAGCGTGTACTACGGGCTCGGCACCGAGACGCTCGAACGGCTCCTCGCCGCCGTGGACCTGAGCCGTTTCGCCGACCCGGAGAGCGCGCTGGAGGCCCTGCGGGCGGGGGAGCGGCCCGCGCGTGACGTACCGCCCGCGGTCACCGCCGCCGTCGAGTCGGCGCTGCTCGACCTGACCGGCAAGCGCGCGGGCGTCCCCGTGCACCGACTCCTCGGGACCACCGCCCCGCCCGTCGCCGCGACCGCCCGCACCATCGGCATCACGGCCCCGGTCCGTGCGGCGGCCGAGGCCCGGCGTCTCGCCGCGAGCGGCTTCGAGGTCATCAAGGTCAAGGCGGGCGCCCCCGACCCCGAGGACGACGTCGAGCGCGTGCGCGTCATCCGCGACGCCGCTCCCCGGGCCCGGCTGCTCCTCGACCCCAACGGCGCCTGGTCCGTGGCGCGGGCGGACGCCCTGCTGCCGCGCTTCGCCGACCTCGGCGTCGAAGCCGTCGAGCAGCCCGTCCCGCCCGGCGACCCGGACGCCCTGGGCGCCCTCGCGGAGCGCGCACCGCTGCCCGTCATCGCCGACGAGGACGCCGTGACCCCGGAGGACGTCCGCCGCCTCGCCGGACGCGTCCAGGGCGTCAACGTCAAGCTCGCCAAGTGCGGCGGCGTACACGCGGCCCTGCGCGTCGCCGAGCTGATCGAGGGCAGCGGCACCGGCCTGATGCTCGGCTGCCTGACCGCCAGCACCCTCGGACTCGCCCCCGCCGTCCACCTGGCCGACCGGGCCCGCTGGACCGACCTCGACGGGCATCTGCTGCTCGCCCACGACCCGTGGACCGGGATCGGCGGCGCCGACGGCGTCGTCCGCACCAGCGGCCTCGCCGGCCTGGGAATCGAGGAGGTGGCGGCCCGTGCGGACGTGGCATGAGATACGGCGCTTCCCGCTCGCCGTGCGGCTCCTGCTGGTCAACCAGCTCGGCGTCAACACCGGCTTCTACCTGCTCATCCCCTACCTCGCCACCCACCTCACCGAGAATCTGGGCCTGTCGGCGGCGGTCGTCGGCATCGTCCTCGGCGTCCGCAACCTCAGCCAGCAGGGCCTGTTCATCATCGGCGGCTCGGCCTCCGACCGGCTCGGCGCAAGGGGCGTCATCATCGCGGGCTGTGCCCTGCGCACCCTCGGGTTCGCGCTGTTCGCGCTCGGCGACGGGCTGGCGGTGCTGCTCGCCGCGTCCGTGCTGAGCGGGCTCGCGGGGGCGCTGTTCAACCCGGCCGTGCGGGCGTATCTCGCGCAGGAGGCCGGGGAGCGCAAGGCGGAGGCGTTCGCGCTGTTCAACGTGTTCGCCACGACCGGAGCGCTCATCGGCCCGCTGCTGGGCAGCGCCCTGCTTCTCGTCGACTTCCGCACGTCCGCGCTCACCGCGGCCGGGATCTTCGCCGTCCTCACCGTGGCGCAGGCGCTGGTCCTGCCCGCGCGGAAGGTCGAGCCGAGCGTCGGCGGCGTCCTCGGGGACTGGCGCGAAGTACTCGGCAACCGGCCCTTCGTGGCCTTCGCGCTCGCCATGGTCGGCATGTTCACCCTGGAGAACCAGCTGTATCTGCTGCTGCCCGCCGGGGCCAGGGAGGCGACCGGCTGGGACGGGGCGGCGGGCATCGTCTTCCTCGTCGGCACGGTCGCCAACCTGGCGCTTCAGCTGAGGATCACCAAGCGCCTCAAGTCCTGTGGCGACAGGGCGCGTTGGATAGCCGTCGGGCTCGCGGTGATGGGGCTCGCCTTCCTGCCGCCGGCCCTCATGGCGGGAGCCGTGCCCGTGCTGGCGGGCGCGCTGCTGCTCTACCTCGGCATCATGATCGCGCAGCCGTTCGTGATGGAGCTGATCCCGCGCTTCGGCCGGCCCGAGCTGACCGGCACGTACTTCGGCATCTTCTACGTCGTCTCGGGCGTCGCCGCCGCCCTCGGCAACACGGCCGTCGGCTGGGCCATGGACACGGGCGAGAGCGACGGGCAGCCCTGGCTGCCGTGGGTCTGCTGTGCGCTGTTCGGGCTGGGCTCGGCGGGCGCGGTGGCCTGGCTGTACCGCCGCGGGGCGATACCGGCCCCCGCGGAGCCGGTGCGCGAGCGGAGCACCGCATGAGCGCCTTCCGCGGAGGTGAGCCCGCCAACCTCCTCACCGACCACCCGGAGCTGTACGAGGCCCGCTTCCCCGACCCCGAACGGCTGGCCGCCCGGTGGACCGAGGACTGTCTGCGCCGCCACGGGGCCGGGCCCCGCGCCCTGGACCTGGGCTGCGGCACCGGCCGCGACGCGGCCGCCCTGCACCGGTCCGGCCGGACCGTGACCGGCGCCGACCTCTCCGAGGCGATGCTCGCCCATGCCCGTGCCCGCCACCCCGGCCCCGCGTACGTCCGGGCCGACCTGCACGGCTTCGACCTGGGCTGCGACACCTTCGACGCGGTCGTCTGCCTGGACAGCTCCCTGCTCTACTGCCACACCGACGGCCAGCTCGACGGCTTCCTCGCCTCCTGCCGCCACGCCCTCGCCCCGGGCGGCCTGCTGGTCGCCGAGATGCGCAACGGGGCGTACTTCCTCGGCCGCACCGACCTGCTCGACCGGCCGATCGTCGACGAATTCGCCTGGCAGGGCACGGCCTACCGGTCGGAAACCACGCTGACCGTCGACCGCACCGCCCAGCTCCTCCGCCGTACCCGCGTCTGGACGACGGACGACGGCGCCCCGCCCGTCGCACAGCACTCCGCCTGGCGACTGCTGTTCCCGCAGGAGCTACGGCGCTTCCTCACCGCGCACGGCTTCGAGGTGCTCGAACTGCACGACGGTCCCGGCCCGCGCACCGAGCCCCGTTGGCGGCAGGGCGAGTCGCCCGGCACCACCACCGACGGGGACCGGCTGCACGTCGTCGCGCGCCTCCAGACCCCCTGACCCGAAGGACACGAAGGACCAGCCATGAACGACGAACACCTTCCCGGCCTGCGCCGGCGCGGCTTCCTCGCCGCCACCACCGGCGCCGCCGCCCTCGCCCTCACCGGCTGCGGCGGCGGCACGGACGACAAGAAGGACAGCGGCGGCGGAACGCCGAAGCGCGGCGGACGGCTGCGCGCCGCCTTCGCCGGCGGCGGCGCGAGCGAGACCCTCGACCCGCATCTGGCCAGCCTGTTCGCCGATGTCGCCCGCGCCAAGGCCCTCTACGACAAGCTCGCCGACTACGACGCCGATCTCTCCGCCAGTCCCCGCCTCGCCGCCGCGTGGGAGCCGAACAAGACCCTCGACCGCTGGCGGGTCACCCTGCGCGAGGCCGCCTTCCACGACGGCAGGCCGGTCACCGCGAAGGACGTCCTCCACAGCTACCGCCGTATCGCCGACCCGAAGCAGGCGTTCCGCGCCAAGGCGTCCCTGGAACCCATCGACCTCGACGCCAGCCGCGCCACCGGCGAGCGGTCGGTCGAGTTCGTCCTCAAGCGCCCTACGGCCGAATTCCCCAACGTTCTGGCCGCGTTCGGCGCCTACATCGTCCCCGAGAACGCGACCGACTTCGACCGGCGGCCGATCGGCTCCGGCCCCTTCCGCTTCGTCTCCTTCGCGCCCGGCCGCTCCGCAGTCTTCCGCCGCCACGAGGACTACTGGGACGGTGCCTCCTACCTCGACGAGCTCGAATTCGTGGTCGCCAACGAGGAGTCCGCGCGCGTCAGCGCCCTCCTCGCGGGCCAGGTCGAGTACGCCCACGAACTCAACCCCACCACCGCCCGCGCCCACGAGGGCCGGGGACAGATCGAGATCGTCCGGCTGCGCAACAGCGCCATGCAGGCGTTCTGCATGAAGACCGACCGGCCGCCCTTCGACGACCGGCGGGTGCGCGAGGCGTTCTTCCTCATCGCCGACCGGAAGGAACTCGTCGACGGTGCCCTGTCCGGCGCGGGCGAGGCCGGCAACGACCTGTTCGGCAAGGGCTACGAGTACTACGCCGACGGTCTGCCCCAGCGCGAGCAGGACCTCGACCGCGCCCGCGCCCTGCTGAAGAAGGCCGGCGCCGAGAAGCTGAAGGTCACCCTGGACACCTCCGCCGTCGCCGCCGGCTTCGCCGAGGCGGCCGGCATCTTCCGCGACCAGGCCGCCAAGGCCGGTGTCACGATCGACGTGAAGACGGGCAGCAAGGACTCCTACTGGAGCGACATCCTCGACGGCGGCACCCTGTGCTGCTACCGCTCCGGCGCCATGCCCATCGAGGCCCACATCTCCCAGCGGCTGCTCACCGACTCCACGACCAACGCCACCCACTGGCGGCACAAGGACTTCGACGCCCTCTACCAGCAGGCGCAGTCCACCCGCGACAAGACCGAGCGGGCCGCCGTCTACGAGCGGATGCAGCGCCGCCTGTACACCGAGGGCGGCTTCCTCGTCTGGGGCTTCGCCGACTGGATCCTCGGAACGGCCCGCGGCGTCAGGGGAGTCGAGACCAAGGCCCCGGCCAACACCCTCGACTGGGCGCGCTTCGACAAGGTGTGGCTGGCGTGAGTGCCCCAAAGGGGCGCGGGGAACTGCGCGACCAGCCACGACGGCGCGGCAGCCGTACGTCGAGCGTGGCGCCCGGCGGCCTCCGCTCCTTCGTCGCCCGGCGCCTCACCCTCGGCCTCGCCCAAACACTCGCCGTCGTCCTTCTGGTCTTCACCCTCACCGAGGCCCTCCCGGGCGACGCCGCCGTGGCCCTCGCGGGCGACCAGCCCGACCCCGCACGCATCGCCGCGATCCGCGAGACCCTGGAGCTGGACAGGCCCGCCTACGCACGGCTGGCCGATTGGGCGACAGGCCTCCTGCACGGCGACTTCGGCACCTCCCTGACCTCCGGCCGCCCGGTGGCCCAGTACATCGCGGACGGCTTCGGCCCGAGCCTGCTGCTGGCCGCGCTCACCGTCGCCCTGCTCGTCCCGCTCGGCTTCGGGCTCGGCGTGCTCGCCGCCCGCCACGAGGGGCGGCTGATCGACCGGCTGATCAGCTCCGTGACGCTCGCCGTGTACGCCGTGCCCGAATTCGCCCTCGGGGTGCTGCTGGTGACGGTCGTCGCCCTGAAGCTGGCCTGGCTGCCGCCGACGGCGGTGGGCTACGGCACGGACCTGCTCGGCCACCCGGCCGTGCTCGTCCTGCCGGTGCTGGTCCTGCTGGCCCGCCCGGTCTGCTCCCTGTCCCGCCTGGTCCGGGCCGGCATGGTCGACGCCCTCGCCTCGCCCTACGCCGCCCACGCCCGCCGCTACGGCGTCCCCGGCGCCCGTGTCCGCTACGCCCACGCCCTGCCCAACGCGCTCGCCCCGGCGGCGCAGCAACTCGCCCGCACCGTCGACTGGCTGCTGTGCGGGGTCATCGTCGTGGAGGCGCTCTTCGTGATCCCCGGCCTGGGCACGGTCCTGCTCAACGCGGTCGCCGAGCGGGACGTGCCGGTGGTGCAGGGGCTGGCGGTGGTGTTCGGCGTGCTGACCGTCGTACTGAACCTGGGTGCGGACGTGGTGGCGTACCGGCTGACGCCGCGGGCGGGGGTGGCGGTGTGAGGGTCCCGCGCCGACTGCTGCTCGGCCTCGCCGTCGTCGCGGTCCCCCTGCTCCTCGCCCTCCTGGGGCCCCTGTTCGCCGGTGACCCCGGCCCGCGCGCCGTCTCCTTCACCCTCGGCGGCGGCCACTGGCTCGGCACCGACTTCGTCGGCCGGGACGTCTGGCAGCAGGTGCTGCACGGCGGCCGCACTGTCGTGCTGACCGCGCTCGCCGCGACGGCCCTCGCCTACCTCGTCGCCCTGCCGGTCGGACTCGCCGCCGCGGTCACCCGCGCAAGGTGGCTGGAGGAACTGCTGATGCGGCCGCTGGACGTGCTGCTCGCCGTGCCGTCGCTGCTGCTGATCCTGCTGGTGGCGTCCGTGTTCTCACCGGGCGCGGCCGGCCTCGCGCTGCTCGTCGCGCTGGTGAACGTGCCCGACGCCGCCCGGATCGTACGGGCAGCGGCGGCCGAGGCGGCGGCCCGGCCCGCCGTGGAGGCGCTGCGTATGCAGGGCGAGTCGTGGTGGCGTGTCGCCGTCGGCTATGTCGGCCGCTCCGCCCTGCGCACTCTGGCCGCCGACGCGGGGATCCGGCTGACCGGCGTGCTGTATCTGGTGTCCACGGCCGCGTTCCTCGGCGTGGGTGTCGCCCCGGACGCCGCCGACTGGGCGGTGATGGTCGACCGCAACCGCACGGGCCTGTTCATCCAGCCCTGGGCCGTGGTCGTGCCCGCCCTGCTGATCGTCGCCCTGACGACGGGCACCAACCTGCTCTTCGACGCCGCACTGGACAAGAAAGGGCGACGCCCGTGAGCCAAGAGACCGATCCGGTCGCCGAGATCCGTGACCTGCGCGTGGAGATCGACGGCCGGGCCATCGTCGACGGGGTGGACCTGCGTGTGCTCCCCGGCCGGGTGACCGCCCTGGTCGGTGCCTCCGGGAGCGGCAAGACCACCACCGGCCTCGCGCTGCTGGGGGAGTATCCGGCCGGCGCCCGGGTCAGCGGGGAGGTGCGCCGGCCCGGTGACGGCCCGGTCGGGTACGTGCCCCAGCACCCCGCCGAGGTCCTCAACCCGGCCCGCCGCGTCAGCGCCCTGCTCGACGACATCGCCCGCGCCCAGGTACGTCACCTGCCCCGCGCACAGCGCCGCGCGGCGGCCCGGGAACGGGTACGCGAAGCGCTGGCAGCCGCTCAACTCACCGACTCCGAAGCCCTGTTGCGTCGCCACCCCCACCAGCTCTCCGGCGGCCAGCAGCAACGCGTCGTCCTCGCCCAGGCCCTCCTCCTCGGCGCCCGCGTCATCGTCGCCGACGAACCCACCACCGGCCAGGACGCGCTCACCAAGCGCGGCATCGTCGGCCGGCTGGCGGCGGTCGCGGCCCGCGGCATCGGGGTCGTCCTGCTCAGCCACGACCTGGACGTGGTCCGCGCCCTCGCCGACGAGGTCCTCGTCCTGCGCTCGGGCCGGGTCATCGAATCGGGCCCCACCCAACGCCTGTGGCACGCCCCCCGCCACTCATGGACCCGGTGCTTGCTCGCCGAACACGTCCCGTCCCTTGCCGACGAGGGCGGCCCTGCCTTGCCGCAGGACGGCCCCGCCCTTGTCCCCGACCCCGCCTTGCGCGTACGCGACCTGGCCACCCGGGCGCAGGACGACGCCAGCCCGGCCGTCGACCATCCCCCCGCCCTTGCCCAGGCCGCCGAGGGCACCCCCGGCTTGGCCCCTCACCCCGTCCTCCGCGTCAGCCATCTCACCGCCCGGCACCACGACGGCGCCCGCAGCGGTACCACCACCGTCCTGCGCGCCCCGCACCTGGTCCTGCACTCCGGCGAATGCCTGGCCGTCGTGGGCCGCTCGGGCAGTGGCAAGACCACCCTCGCCCGCTGTCTGGCCGGGCTCCACCGGGACCAGGACGGTGAGATCCTGCTCGACGGGACCGCGCTGCCGCGCAGCCTGCGGCAGCGCAGCCGTGTCCAACTGGCGGCCGTGCAGTACGTCTTCCAGGACGCCCGGGCCGCCTTCGACGAGCACCGGCCTGTCCTCGCCCAAGTCGCCCGCACCGCCGTCCGGCTGCGCGGCACCGACGAGAGGACGGCCCTGGACGAGGCAACGGCCACGCTCGCGAGCCTCGGGCTCCCGGACGGCCTCGTCCGCCGCCGCCCCGGCGAGCTCTCCGGCGGTGAACTCCAGCGCGCCGCCCTCGCCCGAGCCCTCCTGGCCCGCCCCCGGGTCCTGGTCTGCGACGAGATCACCTCCGGCCTCGACACCGTCACCCGCCGCGGCATCCTCGCCCTGCTCACCGCACTGGTCCGCGACCGCGACGACCTCGCCCTCGTGCTCATCACCCACGACCTGGACACGGCGGCACTCGCCCACCGCATCGCCGTACTGGACGGGGGCGAACTCGTCGAACAGGGCCCGGCCCGAAGGGTCCTGACCGAGCCGCGGCATCCTTTCACCGCCGCCCTCGCGGAGACGATCGCCCGTTCCGATACGTATACCCGGGCATGAGCCGAAGCGAGTCACACCCGTTACGAGTTGAACGAGGGCACGGCCCTGTGATTAAGGTGCGGGCGATGTTCTGCGCAGACCCCTCACCCTTACTCCGGGCAAGACGAGGCACGGCCGCTTCGAGTCGCTGGGGGAGGGCCCGTGAGTGACACGGTGACAACGGCCCGCCCGGCGGCCGAAGAAGCCCGGGCCACTCGGACGAAAGAGCAGGACACACCGGCCCGGCCGGTCCGGCGGCGGGACGCGTTCTTCGACAACGCCAAGTACCTGGCGATCGTGCTGGTGGCCGTGGGCCACGCCTGGGAGCCGTTGCGGCCGGGCAGCAGGGCCGTCACAGCCCTCTACATGCTCGTCTACGCCTTCCACATGCCGGCGTTCATCATCATCTCCGGCTACTTCTCGCGCACCTTCGACGGGAGCCCGGCGAAGCTGAAGCGCCTGTTCACCGGCGTCGTCGTCCCGTACGTCGTGTTCGAGACGGCGTACACCCTGTTCACCCGCTGGACCAGCCAGGACCCCGACCGGCCGGTCAGCCTGCTGGATCCCCTGTATCTGACCTGGTTCCTCGCCGCGCTGTTCATCTGGCGGCTGACCACACCGCTGTGGCGTCATGTGCGGTGGCCGCTGCCGCTGGCCTTCGTCATCGCGATGCTGGCGACGCTCTCGCCGTCCATCGGCAACGACCTCGACCTGCAGCGCACCCTGCAGTTCCTGCCGTACTTCGTCCTCGGACTGCTGCTGCGGCCGGAGCACTTCCGGCTGGTGCGCCGGCGCAAGGTGCGCCTCCTCGCCGTGCCGGTCGCCGGCTGCGCCCTCGCCGTGGCGTACTGGGCGGTGCCGCGGATGAACTACGCCTGGTTCTTCCACGCCGACAGCGCCCGGGCCCTGGCCGCGCCCTTCTGGTACGGGCCCCTGATGACCCTGGCCGCCTTCGGCTGCTCGGTCGTCCTGGTCGCCTGCTTCCTTGCCTGGGTGCCGGGGCGCCGGATGTGGTTCACCGCGCTGGGCGCGGGCACGCTGTGCGGCTATCTGCTGCACGGCTTCGTCGCGCAGGCCGCCAAGCACTGGGGCTGGTACGAACCGGCCTGGGCCCAGGGGCCCCTCGGCGCGCTCACCGCCACCCTGGTGGCCGCCGCGGTCATGACCGCGCTGTGCACGCCGTCGGTACGGCGTCTGTTCCGCTGCGTGACGGAACCCGGGATGCGGTGGGCCTTCCGCCGAGCTGCGGGGTGAGCGTCGGACCCGCACGCTGGAGAGACAGCACACTTCTCCGCGAGGGAGCACGGGCATGACGAAGCGCCGCGGTGAGGGCGGGAAGCCGAAGAAGGGCGACAAGGTCACCTGGAGCAGTCACGGCAGCAGGACCGAGGGCGAGGTGGAGAAGGAGATCACCGAGCGGACCCGGGCGGCGGGCCGCACGGTCGACGCCTCGCCCGACGATCCGCAGTACCAGGTGCGCAGCGACAAGTCCGGCAGGTCCGCCGTCCACAAGCCGTCCGCGCTCAAGAAGAAGAAGTGAGGCGGCTCGGGTGCCGAGGAGTGCAGGGCGGGGGCGAGTCCACCGGACACGCCTCCGGCCGGCGCATCGCTGAGCGGCGACGTGCAGGACAGCCGGTGGCGTCACTCACTCATGAACTGGGGCCATGACCCGTCGGCGTGACACCGTTCAGTGCCTGCGTCACCTGGTGCTGCGTCTCCTCGGCCACCACGCGGGCCTCCTCCACGACGTCACCGCGTTCGCGTACGAGGCTCTCGTAGATCGGCAGTTCTTCGGTCCGGGTCGAGTCGGATATCACGGGGCTGGTCCTATCGCTTTACAGCCGGGGTCTGAGGGGCGCTGTAAGTCTGCGTCATGCCCCTTCGCCCTGTCGACCGCCCCCGTCATGTCCAGAATTCCGTCATGATCTTCGCGAATTCTCAACATTTGCGACGCCCGGCAAGGCGGCGTGGCAAGGCGAAGGGCCCCGGGAAGCGTCCCGGGGCCCTTTACGCGGGGTTTTTCAGAGCGAGGTCGTGTGAACGCCCACGTTCCCGCCCGCCGCGGCGCCCTCCGTCGACAGCGCCGCCTGCAGGTTCCCGCAGACCTCGGCGGTCAGCGGCCCGACCAGGCCGGCGGAGAGGCCGCCCGCGAGGCCCGCGGAGGCGGCGCCGCCCGCGTTGCCGCCGGAGACCTGGTCCAGGTCCGCGTCGGAGAGCTCGGCGATGTCGACCCGGGGGGTGAGGTTCATGGGGGTGTTTCCCTTCGCGTGAATGTGCGCAATGGCGGTGGGACGCGGGTGATAGCGGGATTCCGGGAACCGGGATTCCGCTCCGGCGGCGCCGCCGTGCGCAGGATCAAAGCATTCCCCGGAGCCGGACGGCCAGCCGCCCGCCGACGCCGCACCCGCATTTCCGGTGACCGCCTTCACCGCCATGACCACGAGGTCACCGAATTACGCACACTCCTTCACACACCCCGTCGCCCGGCGGCACACGGGTGTATTGCCTCCCGAATTCCGAAGCGGGCACTTCGGCGCCAAGTTCCCATGCCGCGGGACGGACTTGGCGCCGGGTGCACCGCCCTGCGGCGTCCTGGCGGGCGGTGTGCAGATGTGCTGGATGTTCGGTCCCGCCCCGCCAGGTCGCCCCGTCAGGCCGCCGCGGCCGGCTGCATCAGACGGGCCAGCAGGTCGTCCAGGGTGACCAGGCCGGTGAGGCCGCCGGCGGGGTCGCGGACGACGGCCAGGGACGCCCGGCGGCGGCGCAGCACCTCGATCGCGTCCGCGACCGTGGCCGCCTCCGCCAGCTCGGGCACCGGCCGGGCCAGCTCGCGCGCGGTCGTGGCACGCCCCCGGGCCCGGGCGACCAGGGCGTCACGGGCGTGGACCGAGCCGAGGACGACGCCGTTCTCCCGGACGAGCAGCCGGGTGCGGTCGTGCTCGGCGGCGAAACGCAGCAGCGCGTCGACGTCCGCGCCGCCCTCGACCCAGGTGATCTCGGCGGCCGGGATCCGCAACGCCGCGATGGGCGTCTCCGGCTCGGTCAGCGAGCGGGTCAGCAGCTCCGAGTCGGTCGCGCTGATCAGGCCCAGCCGCTCGGACTCCTCCACCAGGTGCGTCAGCTGCTCCCGGTCGTGCACCGAGGCCAGCTCGTCGCGCGGGGAAACCCTGCACAGCCGTACCAGCGCGTTGCTCACCGCGTTGAGCAGCCGGATCAGCGGGCGCACGGCCCGCACCACGGCCCGGAACGGCGGGGAGAGCAGCATCGCCGAACGCTCGGGGTGGGCGATCGCCCAGGACTTGGGCGCCATCTCGCCGACCACCATGTGCAGGAACACCACCACGACCATCGCCACCGCGAAGGCCACGCCGTAGCTCACGGCACTGGGCAGGCCCAGCTTGTGCAGCAGCGGGTCGAGTTCGTGCGAGATCGCCGGCTTCGACACCGAGCCGAGGCCCAGCGTGCACACGGTGATGCCCAGCTGCGCGCCGGCCAGCATCAGCGACAGCTCGCGGATGCCGGCCAGGGCCGCCCCGGCCCCGCGCCGTCCCTCGGCCGCCGCCTTCTCCATGCGGTGCCGTTTGGCGGCGACCAGCGCGAACTCGGCCGCCACGAAGAAACCGCTGCCGATCAGCAGCAGCACGGTCACGAAGACCGCCATGGGGAAACTCACGCCATCTCCTCGGCTTCCACCAGCCGGCTGATCCGCACCCGGTCGGCCACGTGCCGGTCCAGCGTGCGGACGTCGATCACGGCCCGGCCGCCCTCGGGCAGCTCGACCGTGACCCGGTCGCCGACCGTCGGGAAGCGGCCGAGCCGGTCCACGACCAGACCGGCCACGGTGTCGTAGTCGTCGTCCTCCGGCAGCCGGACGCCGGTGGCCTCGGCCACCTCGTCCACCCGGCGGCCGGCGTCCACCAGCCAGCCGTCGCCGTCCGCGACGGCGAGCACGGTGACGGTGTCGGACTCGTCCGCGATGTCACCGACCAGTTCCTCGGCGATGTCCTCGTAGGTGACGATGCCCGCCACGCCGCCGTGTTCGTCGAGGACGACCGCGAACTCGTCGTCCTGCTCCCGCATCCGCGTCACCGCGTCGGGCAGCGCCAGCGTGTCCGGCAGCAGCAGGGGCCGCCGGGCCGCCTCACCGGCGGTCGCGCCGGCGATGCGGTCGGCGGACAGCGCCATCAGCTCGCGCACGCCCAGCACACCCGCGATGTCGTCCGGGTGGTCGCCGAGGACGGGGTAGTTGGAGTGGCCGTGCTCGGCGATCAGGCCGATCGCCTCGTCGGCACCGGCGTCCTTGCGGACGAAGACGGCGTCGGCGCGCGGCACCATCACCTCGTCGAGGGTGCGCTCGGAGAACTCCAGCGCGTGGTCCAGCAGCGCGGCGGTGTCCTTGGGCAGCGCGCCCCGCTCGTGGGACTCGCCGATCAGATGGCCCAGCTCCTCCAGCGTGGCGCCGTGGTGCAGTTCCTCGACCGGCTCGATACCGACCTTGCGCAGCAGCTTGTTCGCCGCGTTGTCGAAGACGCGGACGACGGGGCCGACGACCTTCAGATACGCCAGCGTGGACGGGGCCAGGGCCTTCGCCAGCCGCTCGGGCACCGCGATCGCGAGGTTCTTCGGGGCCAGCTCGCCCAGCACCATCTGCACGACCGTGGCCAGCACGAAGGCGAGGACGACGGCGATGCCGCTCACGGCCGCGTCGGGCAGGCCGAGCCCGGACAGGGCGGGCCGCAGCAGCGCGGACACCGACGGCTCGGCGATGAAGCCGACCACCAGGCCGGTGACGGTGATGCCGAGCTGCGCGCCCGACAGCATGAAGGAAAGCCGCTCCAGCACCTTCAGGGCCCGGGCGGCCTTGCGGTCCCCGGCCTCGGCCGCACGCGCGAGCGCGAGCCGGTCGGCGGAGACGTAGGCGAACTCCTGGGCGACGAAGTAGCCGGTACCGGCGGTCAGCACGAACACGGCGAGCAGGCCCAGCAGGGCCTCGGCGGCACTCATCCAACACCACCCCGCCGTGTGCCGCGATCACTGATGCCGTGGCGGGATGGTCGGGGACTGTGCCCCGGAGGGTCCGTCGTTCTGGCGGACAAGAAGTCGCTCCTCATGTGTGGTGTGTACTCGGGTCAACGACCGTCGTCGCGCCCGTGTTCCCGGATTCTACGACGCTGTAGAGAACAGTGCCCCGATCCGGGTCGGCAAGGGGTGGCCCCTCATTCGGGACGGGACTCCTCGGCGAGGTCCGGCACCAGCCCGCACAGCGCAGCGCGCTGGTCCGGTCCCATGAACCGGGCGAGCGACCGCGTGACCGTCTCGGCGAGCGGGCCGGAGGCCTCGGCCAGGAGGCCCCGGGCCTTGTCCGTGAGGGCGACCTCGATACCGCGCTTGTCCCCGCACACCGATCTGCGCGTGACGAGGCCGGAGTGCTGGAGGCAGGCGATCTGGTAGGTGAGGCGGGTCTTGGGGCGGCCCAGGAGTTCCGCGACGCGCGTCATGCGCAGACCGCCCTCCGGCTGCTCGGCGAGCAGGCACAGGATCAGGAACTCGTCGTGCGAGATGTCCAGCTTCTCCTTCACGGCCGCGCGCAGCCGCTGCTCCACCGCTCCCGTCGCGGCCAGCAGCAGCATCCAGGCGCGCAGCTCGGCCGGCAGCAGCCCGCTGCCCTCGGCGGACGGGCATCCGGGCAGGTCGGCGGGGTGCTCCTGGGGGTCGGCCATGCCGTCAAGCGTACCTGTCGTCCAAATTTGGAACAGGGGGTTGTTCAATTTTGGACGAGCCGCTAGCGTGCAGTCATTGCAGTCATCCAAATTTGGACGATACGAGTGGGAGAAGGATCATGACCGTCGCCGTGGAAACCGGACTGTGGCAGCTCGACGCGACCGCCTCGACCGTCGGCATCCGGCACAGGACCATGTGGGGCCTGGTCACCGTGAAGGGGGCGTTCGGCGCGCTGAGCGGCACGGGCGAGGTCCGGCCCGACGGGTCCGCCGTCGGCACCCTGACCTTCGACGTCGCCTCCCTCGACACCGGGAACGCCAAGCGCGACACCCATCTGAGGTCCGCCGACTTCTTCGACGCCGACAACCACCCCGAGATCACCTTCGCGGCCCGCGGTGCCGAACTCCGCGACGGCGACCAGGTGCATGTCGTCGGCCAGCTGACCGTGCGCGGCATCAGCAGGCCGCTGTCCCTCACCGCCCGCCTGAGGGACGGGGACGCCACCGGGCTCACCCTGGACACCGAGTTCAGCGTGGACCGGGACCAGTTCGGCATGGGCTGGAACCAGCTGGGCATGATCCGCGGCCGGACCACGGTCACCGCCGCCCTCCGGTTCGTCCGCGCCACGGGCTGACGGCCTCAGTCCGCGGCGCCGAGCGCTTGGCGCACATCCGCGCTCGACAGCGTCTGCGGCGACGCCGTGAACGCGCGCAGGCGGACCCGGACACCCGGCCGGGGCAGGGCGAACCGGCCCGAGGGCGGGCGGAGTTCGTACCGTGCGGTGCTGTGCGCGGCCAGCGTGCGCGGGCCCCGGACAACCCGCCAGTAGGGGTCCATGCCCTGGCCCGTGGTCAGGGTGAAGTGCGGGGTGAGCGCCGTGCCCTCCCTGTTGCTGACCTGGAGGGTGAGGCGGGAGACGGTCACCGGGGTGGGACGGCTGACGGCCGTGACCCGCATACGCAGGGGCGGTGTGCCCGTCGCCGCCACGGCGGCACCGCCCAGCGCCGGCGCCAGCAGCAGCGCCGTCGCGACGATCCGGGCCGGACCGCGCCGCGGGCCCGACAGCAGACGCGGACGAGGCTGCCACGCCCCGGCGAACGCCGACTGGGGAGCGGTCACCGCCGTCGCCAGCCACAGCGGCGTCATCATCAGGTAGTAGCCGTCCTGGGAGCGGGTCGCCAGAAAGAAGGCGCACCAGGGCAGGACGGCCGCGGCCGGGCCCAGCCGCCGTACGAACAGCACGAACAGCACGAGCAGACCGGCGAACAGCAGCAGACTCGCGTGGGAGTACCAGTCGAGCCGGTCGCCGCCGTTCGTCAGATACAGCGAGATGCCCACCAGGCCCTGGCCGTGGACCACCGCGCCCTGCGTCAGGGGCAGGGCGATCCCCCTGAGCCAGGCGCCCGGCTCGCTGACGGCGAAATAGGTGTTGATCAGCAGCCACACGGTCGCCGCGGCACCGGCGAACCGCAGCACCACCGACGCCGCGGCCCGTCCGCCCAGTTCACCGCGTCGCACGGCGTGGATCCCGGCCAGCAGGAACGGCACCAGGAACCAGGGGAGTTGCTGCGCCGCGCACGCCGCCCCCAGGCACGCGGCCCGTGCCAGACCCGCACCGCCGAGCCGCCCGCCCTCACCCGTCCCCGGCCAGCGCACCACCACCGGCACCAGCAGGGCCAGGGCCACGATCGCCGGGTAGCCGAGCCGCCCGTACGACGGCAGCATCCCGAAGCCCAGGCACACCATGGTCGCCGCCGGCCGCCACGGCGCCGGGAGCAGCCGCCACAGCGTCACCGTGCCGGCGACCAGCGCGCCCGTGCTCAACGCCGTCGCCGGAGCACCGCCATGGCCCAGCCACAGCAGCGGCACCGTCAGCAGCGGGGCCAGCGGCGGATAGCCGTAGGTGAAGTCGTAGCCACCGGTCACTGTCGGCGTGAGGGCCACGCCGTGGCCGAAGAGCCAGGGCCACGGCTGTCCGTACACCGCGTGCCCCGCCGCCAGTTCCCGAGCCGCCTGGGTGGTGAGCAACGCCTCGTCGGAGCCGCCGTGCAGCATGACCCACGCGCACAGGGTGAGCGTCACGCCCGTCACCAGCACGCACAGGTCCACCCGCGCCAGCGACCGGGCCCGGCGCACGACCAGGGCCAGCACCCCGCACACCAGGACCGAGGCGTAGCACGCCGAGATCACCGCGGCCACGGCCGGCCGGTGACCGGCCGCCGACGTCCACACGGCACGCGTACCGATCAGCAGGCTGATGTCGGCGAGCAGGGTCAGGACGCGGTGCCACGGGGCCGGGGGCGGCGGTACGGCCACCCCCGACTGCGTCCGCGGGCCGGGCACCACCAGCGTGGTTTCTGCCGAGTACACGGCGCAGGACGCTAATCGCCGCCGGTGAGCGAGGACCGGGTGGAGGTGAAGAGTCCGGTGTGAGGCGAGTAAAGGTGCTCAGGTCAGTACACGTCCCGCACATACCGCTTGTCCGCCGCGAGTTGCTTCACGTACGCGGCGGCCTCCGCCTCGCTCAGCCCGCCGTGCGTCACCGCGATGTCCCTGAGCGCCCGGTCCACGTCCTTCGCCATACGGGAGGCGTCGCCGCAGACGTAGAAACGGGCCCCTTCGCACAGCCAGTGCCACAGCTCGGGCCCGTGCTCGCGCATCCGGTCCTGCACATACACCTTGTTGCGCTGGTCGCGGGAGAAGGCGGTGTCCAGGCGGGTGAGGACGCCCTCGTCGAGCAGCGCGGTCAGCTCCTCCTCGTAGTAGAAGTCCGTCGCGCGGTGCTGCTCGCCGAAGAACAGCCAGTTGGGAGCCCGGTGGCCGAGCGCCCGGCGCTCCTGGAGGAAGCCGACGAAGGGCGCGACGCCGGTGCCCGGCCCGACCATGACCATCGGCGTCGAGGCGTCGCCCGGGGGCCGGAAGTGCGGGGAGCGCTGCACGAACACGGGCACCTCCGTGTCCGCCTCGGCATCCGCGAGGAAGGGCGAGCAGACCCCGCCGCGCGCCCGGCCGCGCAGGTTCTCGTACCGCACCACGGACACCGTCAGCGACACCCGCCGGGCGTCCACCAGCGGGCTGGACGATATGGAGTACAGCCGCGGCTGGAGCCCCCGCAGCACCCCGGCCCACTCCTCGGCACTGGCCCGCACCGCGTACTCGGCGGCCACGTCCACGGCCTGTCGGCCCCAGCTCCACTGCGCCAGCCCGTCCTTGTTGTCGGGCCGCAGCAGCCTGCGCAACTCGTGCTTGTCCCGGGCGCGTTCGGCGATGAAGCGCAGCAGATCGGGTGTGATCCTCGTGATGTCGAAATGCCGGTGCAGGGCCTCCGCGAACGGTACCTCGCCAACGCCTTTGACCCGCACGGCCGTTGTCGCGTCCAGGCCGGTCACCGCCAGCCACTCGTCCACGAGGGAAGGCGCGTTGACCGGCCGCACGCCGAGCGCGTCCCCGGCCTCGTACGCCAGGTCCGTACCGCTCGTGTCGAACGTGAACCGGCGGACCTCCTTGCCCGCGCCGGGCCGGCTGAGCAACTGGTTGCCGACGAGCCGTGCGGTGGCGGCGGGCTTGGAGCCGGTCCTCGGCATCTCGGCCGGAGCCGGGGCGGTCACCGGAGTCGGGGCCTGAGCCGGGGCCGTGCTCGTGCCGCTCAACGCCGAGAGCACCTGGTCGAGCCACTGCCCGGCGGAGGGCTCGTAGTCCGGCTCGCAGTCCGTACGCGGGGCCAGCCGCACCCCGCCCAGCTCGTCGAGCCGCGCGTCCAGCCGCCGCCCGTGCCCGCAGAAGTCGTCGTACGAGGAGTCCCCGAAGGCGAGCACGGCGTACCGCACCCCGTCCAGCCGCGGGGCCGGCTCGCCGGAGAGCGCGTCCCAGAGGCCGCTGCCGTTGTCGGGCGCGTCGCCGTCCCCGAAGGTGCTGGTGATGAAGAGCAGGTCGGCCGTGCGGGCGAGCGCCCCGACGTCGGCCTCGTCCATGCCGACGAGACGCGCGCGATGCCCGGTCGCGTTCAGGCGCTCGGCGGTGGCGGAGGCGAACTCCTCGGCGTTCCCGGTCTGCGAGGCCCACAGCACGACGATCTCGCGGCCCACGGGTTCCTGTGGCGCGGCGGTCGCGGCCGGGGAGGTCCGGGAGTACATGCCGGCGAGGACCCCGTTGACCCACAGGGCGTGCTCGGGGGAGAAGGGCGCGTCGGGTGGCAGCACCGGGACACCGCCGAGTGCGCCCGAGCCGAGCCCGGCGAGAAAACCGGTGAGATACCGGCGTTCCTGAGCGGAGAGGACCGGCGGAGGGGAGGGCTCCAGGCCGAAGGGATCGGCGGCACCCGGAGTGACCGTCGTGGGCGTCAGGGCCGGGGCGGGCTCCGTGCGCACGGGTGCGGCCGCCTCCGGTACGGGCGTCGCCGCCTTCGCCAGCTGCGCCGTCTTCGCCAGGGAGACGGCGCAGACCTTGAACTCCGGCTGGAACGACAGCGGATCCACCGCGTCGCTGGTCACCGCGTTGACGCTCAGATACTCGCCGAACAGGTCGTTCCAGTGGAACGGCGCGAAGCAGCACCCCGGCCGCACCCGGTCCGTCACCACCGCCGGCAGCACGGCCCGCCCGCGCCGCGAGGCGACCTCGACCGGATCGCCCTCCGCGACGCCGAGCGCGGCCGCGTCCAGCGGGTGGAGCTCCACGAAGGGCCCGGAGTTCAGCTTGTTGAGCTTCGCGACCTTCCCGGTCTTGGTGAGCGTGTGCCACTGGTGCTGAACCCGCCCGGTGTTGAGCACGAACGGATAGTCGTCGTCCGGCATCTCGGCGGCGGGCAGATGCGGGCGCGCGAAGAACACGCCCCGGCCGGAGGCCGTCGGGAAACGCAGCCCCTCGTCACCGACGTACCGGATGGGATTGCGCGCCGGCCCGTCCTCCCGCGCGGCAGGCCACTGCACGGGCGTCTCGCGCAGCCGCTCGTAGGACACCCCGCGCAGGTCCCACCCGGTCTTCGGGTTCCAGAACCGCCGGATCTCCTCGAAGACCTGCTCGGCGCTGTCGTACGAGAACCCCTTCTCGTACCCCATCGCGCACGCCACCTCCGCGATGATCCGCCAGTCGGCCATCGCCTCCCCGGGCGGGTCCGCGGCCGGCCGGGTCAGCGTGAGGTTTCGCTCGCTGTTGACGAAGACGCCCTCCGCCTCGGTCCACATCGCGCCCGGCAGGACGACATCGGCATAGGCGTTCGTCTCCGTGTCGGTGAACACGTCCTGTGTGACGACGAACTCGGCGGCCTCCAGGCCCTCGATGACCGTACGGCGGTTTGCGACCGAGGCGACCGGGTTGGTGCAGATGATCCAGCAGGCCTTGATCTCCCCGTCGGCCATCCTCCGGAACATCTCGACGGTGCCCTTCCCGACGCCGTCCTTCCGCAGGGTCCCCGGCGGCAGCTCCCACACGTCCTCGGTGAACGCCCGCTCCTCGTCCACGAGTACCGACCGCTGCCCCGGCAGCCCCGGGCCCATATAGCCCATCTCGCGCCCGCCCATGGCGTTCGGCTGACCGGTGAGGGAGAACGGCCCGGCGCCCGGGCAGCAGATCGCCCCTGTCGCCAGATGCAGATTGACCAGGGCGTTGGTGTTCCAGGTGCCGTGTGTGGACTGGTTGAGCCCCATGGTCCAGCAGCTCATCCACCGCCGGCCCGCCTCGCCGATCAGCCGGGCGGCCGTCCGCAGATCCTCCTCCGCGATCCCGGTGATCTCCGCGACCGCGGCAGGGGCGTAGTCGGCGAGGAACCCGGGCAGGGCCTCCCAGCCCTCGGTGTGCGCGGCCATGAACTCCGGGTCGGTGTGCCCGCCCTCGTGCAGCAGATACAGCAGACCGTTCAGCAGCGCCAGGTCGGTACCCGGCCTGACCTGGAGGAACAGATCGGCCTTCGCCGCGGTCGCGGTCCGCCGCGGATCGACGACGATCAGCTTGGCGCCCGCCTTGACCCGCTCCATCATCCGCAGGAAGAGGATCGGATGGCAGTCGGCCATGTTCGACCCGATGACGAGAAAGGCATCCGCCTGATCGAAGTCCTCGTACGACCCGGGCGGCCCGTCCGCACCCAGCGACAGCTTGTAGCCGGTGCCCGCGCTCGCCATGCACAGCCGCGAGTTCGACTCGATCAGATTCGTCCGCACGAACCCCTTGGCCAGCTTGTTCGCCAGATACTGCGCCTCCAGGCTCAGCTGCCCCGAGACGTAGAAGGCGACCGCGTCCGGCCCGTGCTCGTCGACGATCGCCCGCAGCCGCGCGGCGGTCTCGGTGATCGCGTCGGCCACCGGCGCCGGGACCGGCTCCTCGCCTCGGTCGTCCCGCACCAGCGCACCGGTCAGCCGCCCGGGCGCGGCGAGCATGTCGGCCGTGGTCGCGCCCTTGGTGCAGAGCCGCCCCGCGTTCGCCGGATGAGCCTTGTCGCCGGACGCCTTCAAGATCTTGCGCCGGCCGTCCGGCCCCGCCCCGACATCGAGGACGAGGCCGCAGCCCACACCGCAGTACGAGCAGACGGTGCGCACCTGCTTCGTCTCCTGCTGCGGCCGGGGAGTCGTGGTCATGCCGTCGACGGTACGAAGACCCCGTTACGCAGGTGTCACATTGCTTGATCACGAGGAGTTACGCCCGTCACACAGCCGCCTTCCGGCCGATGTGAGGTGCATTGAGGTCGCGGAGCGTGTCGCTGTTGGGCCGAACGGGTGACTCTGCGCAAGAATTGCCCGATGCAGACAGTCAGTGCGAGCCAGGACGGAGCATGCCGGTGAACAGCCACGATGTCACCGACGAACAGTGGGAGGGGCTCGCCCAGGTCGTGCCGCTGCGGGGCCGGGACGCCTGGCCGTCCTCCGTCGGCCACCGGTCCATACCCGAGGCCGAGACGGAGACCCGCCGCCGCTTCGTCGTCCTGCGGGTGAACGTCTTCGCCGACGCCCGTGACGTCGCCGAGCGGCTGATGGCGGGGGTGCCCGTGCTGCTCGATCTGACCGGCGCGGAGACGGAGGTCGCCAAACGCGTCCTCGACTTCAGCACGGGCGTCGTCTTCGGCCTGGCCAGCGGGATGCACCGGGTGGATCGCAACGTTTTCCTGCTGACGCCGGCCGGCACCGAGGTGACGGGGCTGATGGAGGGAGCCGGGCTTCCCGGGGTGTGACGTCGGCTCGACCGGTGTGACGGTAGCTCGATCGTAGGAACGCCCCGGAGACGGAACGGTTCGTCCTGTCGCCGGAGCCCTACCGTCCGGATATGACCCAGCCCCCCGCACCCACACCCCCCACATCCCCGACTCCTCCCGCACCTCCCGCACCTTCCGCAGCCCTCGCGCAGCCCGACCGCCCCCGCCTCACGGAACTGCGCCTGGCCGCCTTCACCACCCACCGCCGCGCCGCGTTCCCGCTCGGGCCGCTCACCCTCCTCGCCGGCCCCAGCGGCTGCGGCAAGACCAGCGCACTGCGGGCGTACGAGGCCCTGGCCCGGCTCGGCGGCGGCGCCGGGCTCGGCGAGGCGTTCCCCGACCCCGTCGCCTGCGTCCCGGAGCGGGCCCGGCCCGACGCGCAGCGCCGCCGCGGCTTCCGCATCGGCTGCACGGCCGACGGCCCCGCGGGCCCGGTCCGGCTCGACGTGGCCGTGCAGGCCGAGCCCGAACTGCGGGTCGTGGGCGAGCGGTTGACAGCCGACGGCCTGGTCCTCCTGGAGACCGCCCTGCGCGACCCCGGGAAGCGCGCCGTACAGGCCGCCTGGCACACGGCAGGGCCGACACCGGTGACCCGTGGCCCGTTGCCGGACGACCGGCTCGGCACGGCCCTGCTGCCGCTGCGCGTGGCCGGCAAGACACCCGGCCAGCGCAGGGTGCTGGCCGCCGCCGAGCAGATGGTGGTCGCCCTGCGCTCCGTCTTCGCCTGCGACCCCCAGCCCGCCCGGATGCGCGGACCCGTACCGTCCGGCTCGGGCCGGCTGCTCGGTGGCTGCGGGAATCTCGCCGATGTGCTCGGGCGCACCCGCACCGAGTGCGGACGACGGCACGCGCTGTTCGTCGCGGCGGTGCGCGCCGGCTGCGCCGGGCCGGTCGCGGACGTGCTCACCCGGGCCGAGGAGGCGACGGGAGCGGTCCGGGCCACGCTCGACCGGGGCGACGGCGTCCGTACGGACCTGCGACGGCTCGGCGACGGCGAACTGCGCTACGTGGCCCTCGCGTTGGTCCTGCTCACGGGACCGGGCGTGCTGGAGGTCGACCCGGCGGGCGAGGTGCCCGCCGCGCTCCAGACGCTCACCGTCCTCGCCGACGGCTTCGACCGGGGCCTGGACGGACGGCAGCGGCTGGAACTGCTGCGGCTGGGGGCCCGGATGTGCGAGCGGGGGCACATCCGGCTCGTCGGCGCGGTGAGCGACGCTTCCTGGGCCGCCGGGACGGAGGGGGTCACGGTGGTACACCTGGACCGTGACTGATCCCCTGGACGTGGCCGGACTGCAACGCCGCCTGGCCGATTTCGCCGCCGCGCGGAACTGGCAGCAGTACCACACCCCCAAGAACCTGGTCGCCGCGCTCAGCGTGGAGGCCTCCGAACTGGTCGAGATCTTCCAGTGGTTGACCCCCGAGGAGTCGGCCCGCGTCATGACCGACCCCGAGGCCGCGCCACGCGTCACCGACGAGGTCGCCGACGTGCTGGCGTATCTGCTCCAGCTCTGCGAGGTGCTCGGCATCGACCCGCTGGCCGCGCTGAACGCGAAGATCGACCGGAACGAGCGGAGGTTCCCGATCCAGGAGTAGCAAAGTCCACTTGTACGCTGCGTAACCAAAATGCGGCCCGAATCCGAATTGTTGTCCGCAGATTTCCGTCTTCCTCTGGCTTTTCGTCTCACGGCCCTTCACTCTGGGTAGTGAACCAGTGAGTTCGGGCAGGCGTACGCGCGGGAGCGCGTCGGGACAGACGGGGGCAGCGCATGGACGCGGTGCGGCTCATCGTGACGAGCAGGCGGTCCCTGGCCGCGGGTGGCGACCAGCGGGAGGTCCTGGCCGAGGTGTGGCAGGCGCAGGCCCTCGCGCAGGCGATAGGCAGCCGCCTCGCGGTCGCCGGACCGCCCGAACTGCGCGGCGAGGCACTGGGATTGACAGAGCTGGCGGGCCGGGGCTGCGGCGTCCTCGACCCGCCCGAACTGGCCCCGGGTGAGCTGCGGGCGGGCCATCTCACCGAGTTGGGCGACGCCCGCCACACCCTGATGTTCCTCGGCGGCCTCCTCGGCGAGGTCGGCATCGCCTTGGTGGGCCTCGCCTGCGCCGCGGACGACGAGGGCACGTACTGGCAGTGCATGGAGGCCATCGACGCGGCGGACGAGTCCCGCGACCGCGTCCTCGAAATGCTCCGCAGACTCGCGGACCGCGAGCAGGTGGTACCGGAGCGGGAAGCGGGCTAGGTCAGGGACCGCTGGAGCGTCGGCCACAACGGCGCCGCAGCAAGAGCAGGGCCGGCAACCACTCGGCGCCGATCCCGGACGACACCGCCCTCAGCCCACAGAACCCTCCTCGCCGGGCCCCCGGCCGGCATCCCCTGCTGCCTGAAGATCAGCATCCAACGCCGACAGGTCAGCATTCAACGCCGCCATCAGCTCCTCCATCTGCTGCAACAGCCCTTTCGGCTGCCCGGTCCCGCCCTGCTGCGGCACGGTCTCTTCGGACATGACGGCCTCCTCGGCCCATGGCCCCCGGGGAGGCCGACGCGGGTGACGCCCCGGCGGTCGCCGGCCGGTGCGGAAGCCGGGGGCTCCGGCTCCGCCCGAGCCAACGATCACCACCGGGGCCGGTCACTGGCCGGAGCGCGCGTGACCAGCGGTATGGACGTAATTTCACCCGACCGGGGCGCGCGGGGGGACGGGGGACCGACCTCGTCGCCCCACACCCCGGCGTGCAGGATGGAAGCATGGATCTCCGCATCTTCACCGAGCCCCAGCAGGGGGCCACCTATGACACGCTGCTCGCCGTCGCCAAGGCCACCGAGGACCTGGGCTTCGACGCCTTCTTCCGCTCCGACCACTACCTCCGCATGGGCTCCGGGGACGGCCTGCCCGGCCCCACCGACGCCTGGCTGACCCTGGCCGGACTCGCCCGTGAGACCAAGCGGATCCGGCTCGGCACCCTGATGACCGCCGGCACCTTCCGGCTGCCCGGCGTGCTCGCCATCCAGGTCGCGCAGGTCGACCAGATGTCCGGCGGCCGCGTCGAACTCGGCCTCGGTGCCGGCTGGTTCGAGGAGGAGCACAAGGCGTACGGCATCCCGTTCCCCAAGGAGAAGTTCGCCCGCCTCGAGGAGCAGCTGGAGATCGTCACCGGCCTCTGGGCGACGGAACTCGGCAAGACCTTCGACTTCCACGGCACCCACTACGACCTCACGGACTCTCCCGCGCTGCCCAAGCCCGCGCAGCGGAAGATCCCCGTGCTCGTCGGCGGCCACGGCGCCACCCGCACCCCGCGGCTGGCCGCGCGGTACGCCGACGAGTTCAACATGCCCTTCGCCTCCGTCGAGGACAGCGAGCGCCAGTTCGGCCGGGTACGCACCGCCGCCGAGGAGGCCGGCCGCGACGCCGACGAGCTGACCTACTCCAACGCCCTCGTCGTCTGCGTCGGCCGCGACGAGGCGGAGGTCGCCCGCCGTGCCGCCGCGATCGGCCGCGAGCCCGACGAACTGAAGCTCAACGGCCTGGCAGGCTCCCCGTCCGAGGTCGTCGACAAGATCGGCCGCTACGCCGAGATCGGCGCCCGGCGGATCTACCTCCAGATCCTCGACCTGGACGACCTCGACCACCTGGAGCTGATCTCCTCGCAGGTGCAGTCGCAGCTGTCGTAAGGCCGGCACGGCGCGTCGGCCGCCCGGCGGATCGGGCCGCAGTGGAGCGCGATCCGCCGGGCCTCCGTCAGGGCTTGAGAGCGACCGCCACGTAGAGGGGGATCTCCTCGCCGAGGGGGATCTCCGCGGCCCCGCCGTCGCCTCCGCGCGGTTCGCCGAGTTCGGGGTGCCAGCGCGCGGCCAGGACCACGCCGGGGTCCACCAGCTCGAGGCCCGTGAAGAACTCCGAGAACTCTCCGAGGCTGCGCACCTGTGCCGCCGTGCCGCCCTTGCGGTACACCTCGACGACCCGCTCCCAGGTCTCCGGGTCGAAGTCGCCGGTCGCGTGCGAAAGCGTCAAGTGGCTTCCGGGGGCCAGTGGTTCGAGGAGTTCGCGTACGAGCCGGAGGGGCTCGTCCTCGTCGCCCACCAGGTGCAGGAGTGCCACCAGGGAGAGGGCGATCGGCCGGCTGAAGTCGAGGGTCTCCCGGGCCGTCGCGATGATCCTTCCGGGGTCCCGCACATCGGCCTGGACATAGGCGGTCCTCCCCTCCGGCGCGCTGTGCAGCAGGGCCTCGGCGTGCCGGAGAACGATCGGGTCGTTGTCCGCGTAGACCACCCGGGCCTGCGGGGCGATCCCCTGGACGATCTGGTGGAGGTTCGGCTCGGTCGGGATGCCGGTCCCGATGTCGAGGAACTGGCGGATGCCCCGCTCGGCCAGCAGCCGGGAGGCGCGGTGCATGAAGGCGCGATTGGTCCGCGCCATCGCGCTCACGGCGGGGAAGTGCGAGGTCACCTGCTCGGCCGCCGCCACATCGACCGGATAGTTGTCCTTCCCGCCCAGGAAGTAGTCGTACATCCGCGCCGAATGGGGCTTGCTGGTGTCGATGGTGCTCACAGTCGCACATCCTCCTCGAACGCCCGGTCGACCGGAGGCTAGCGAAAATTCCCGGATGCTGCCGATGTTCCCTCTGTACGGTGAGTGGATCCGCAGTTCAGCCCCTACTTCGAGGCTCACCACCGTGTTTCTGACCATCACCACCACCGGCACCCCGGAACGCCCCGCGACCGATCTCGGCTACCTGCTGCACAAGCACCCCGAGAAGGCCCAGACGTTCTCCACCTCCTACGGCACGGCCCATGTCCTCTACCCGGAGGCGGACGCCGAGCGCTGCACGGCGGCGCTGTTGCTGGAGGTGGACGCGGTCGCACTGGTCAGGCGCGGCAAGGGCAAGGGCCGGGGCGGTGCCCCGGACGCGGCGCTCGCGCAGTACGTCAACGACCGTCCGTACGCGGCCTCCTCCCTGCTCGCCGTGGCGCTGAGCAGTGTCTTCTCCAGCGCGATGAAGGGCGTCTGCAACGCCCGGCCCGAACTGCCCGCAGTCCCCAGGCCGTTGCGTATCGAGGTGCCGGCGCTGCCCGCCCGCGGCGGCCCCGGGCTCGTACGGCGGCTGTTCGAGCCGCTGGGCTGGACGGTCACCGCCGAACCCGTGCCGCTGGACACCGAGTTCCCGCAGTGGGGGGACTCCCGCTACGTCCGGCTCGAACTGGAGTCCACGGACCGCACCCTCGCCGAGGCCCTGCGCCACCTCTACGTCCTGCTCCCGGTCCTGGACGACGCCAAGCACTACTGGGTCGCCCCCGACGAGGTCGACAAGCTGCTGCGCGCCGGTGAGGGCTGGCTGCCCGGCCACCCGGAGCAGAAGCTGATCACCAGCCGCTACCTCGCGCGCCGCTGGTCGCTGACCCGTGCCGCGACGGAGCGGCTGGAGCTGGTACGGCTGGCCGAGACGGACGACAGCGAGGTCGAGGAGATCGACAACGCGGTCGGCGCGGAGACCGAGACCGAGGAGCGGCCGACCCCGCTGGCCGTACAGCGCCGGGAGGCCGTCACCGCCGCGCTCAAGGCGTCCGGGGCCGCCCGTGTCCTGGATCTCGGCTGCGGACAGGGCCAGTTGGTGCAGACCCTGCTCAAGGACCCGGCGTTCACCGAGATCGTGGGCGTGGACGTCTCGATGCGGGCGCTCACCATCGCCTCCCGGCGGCTCAAGCTGGACCGCATGGGGGAGCGGCAGGCCGCGCGCGTCAAGCTCTTCCAGGGCTCCCTCGCCTACACCGACCGGCGGATCAAGGGCTACGACGCCGCCGTGCTCAGCGAGGTCATCGAGCACCTCGACCTGCCCCGGCTGCCGGCCCTGGAGTACGCCGTGTTCGGTTCGGCCCGCCCGCGCACGGTCCTCGTGACGACCCCGAACGTCGAGTACAACGTGCGCTGGGAGAGCCTCCCGGCCGGCCATGTCCGGCACGGCGACCACCGCTTCGAATGGACCCGCGCGGAGTTCCGGGCCTGGGCGGAGGCGGTGGCCGGACGGCACGGGTACGAAGCCGAGTTCGTACCCGTCGGCCCCGACGACCCGGAGGTGGGCCCGCCCACCCAGATGGCCGTGTTCACCCTGACCGGCCCGAAGGAGGCGAAGGCGGCATGACCGACGTACGCGAGGGACGGGTCCTGCCCGTCACCGACCTCTCCCTGGTGGTGCTCGTCGGCGCCTCCGGCTCCGGCAAGTCCACCTTCGCCCGCAGGCACTTCAAGCCCACCGAGATCATCTCGTCCGACTTCTGCCGCGGCCTCGTCTCGGACGACGAGAACGACCAGGGCGCCACCAAGGACGCCTTCGACGTCCTGCACTACATCGCGGGCAAGCGCCTCGCCGCCGGCCGCCGCACCGTCGTGGACGCGACCAGCGTCCAGCCCGACGCCCGCCGTCAGCTGATCGAGCTGGCCAGGCAGTACGACGTCCTGCCGATAGCCATCGTGCTCGACGTGCCCGAGGAGGTGTGCGCCGAGCGCAACGCGGGCCGCACCGACCGCGCTGACATGCCCCGCCGGGTGATCCAGCGCCACACCCGGGAACTGCGCCGCTCCCTCAGGCACCTGGAGCGCGAGGGCTTCCGCAAGGTGCACGTCCTGCGCGGCGTCGACGAGGTCGAGCACGCCACGGTCGTCACCGAGAAGCGCTTCAACGACCTGACCCACCTCACCGGCCCCTTCGACATCGTCGGCGACATCCACGGCTGCGCCGCCGAACTGGAGGCGCTGCTCGGCAAGCTGGGCTACACCGACGGAGTCCACCCCGAGGGCCGTACCGCCGTCTTCGTCGGCGACCTCGTCGACCGCGGCCCCGACAGCCCGGGCGTGCTGCGCCGTGTCATGACGATGGTGAAGTCCGGCAACGCCCTGTGCGTGCCCGGCAACCACGAGAACAAGTACGGCCGTCACCTGCGCGGCCGCAAGGTCCAGCACACCCACGGCCTCGCCGAGACCATCGAGCAGATGGCGGGCGAGAGCGAGGAGTTCGTCGCCGAGGTAAGGGAGTTCCTCGACGGCCTCGTCAGCCACTACGTCCTCGACGACGGCCGGCTGGTCGTCTGCCACGCCGGGCTGCCCGAGAAGTACCACGGCCGCACCTCCGGCCGGGTCCGCAGCCACGCCCTGTACGGCGACACCACCGGGGAGACCGACGAGTTCGGGCTGCCGGTGCGCTACCCGTGGGCGGAGGACTACCGAGGCCGGGCCGCCGTCGTCTACGGCCACACCCCCGTTCCGGAGGCCACCTGGCTCAACAACACCATCTGCCTGGACACCGGCGCCGTCTTCGGCGGCAAGCTCACCGCGCTGCGCTGGCCGGAGCGCGAGCTGGTCGACGTACCGGCGGAGCAGGTCTGGTACGAGCCGGTGAAGCCGCTGCGCACCGAGGCCCCCGGCGGGCACGACGGCCGTCCGCTGGACCTGGCGGACGTGCAGGGCCGCCGGGTCGTGGAGACCCGGCACCAGGGCCGGATCTCGATCCGCGAGGAGAACGCGGCGGCGGCCCTCGAGGTCATGAGCCGCTTCGCGGTGGACCCGCGGCTGCTGCCGTACCTCCCGCCGACGATGGCACCGACGGCGACCAGCAAGGTCGACGGCTACCTCGAACACCCGGTCGAGGCCTTCGCGCAGTACGCGGCGGACGGAGTCGAGCGGGTCGTGTGCGAGGAGAAGCACATGGGTTCGCGGGCGGTGGCCCTGGTGTGCCGGGACGCCGACGCGGCGCGCAAGCACTTCGGGGTGGACGGGCCCGCCGGGTCCCTCTACACCCGCACCGGCCGCCCCTTCCTCGACGACGACACCCTCACCGCGGAGATCCTCGACCGGCTGCGCACGGCGATCGGCGAGGCCGGCCTCTGGGACGAACTGGCGACCGACTGGCTGCTGCTGGACGCCGAGCTGATGCCCTGGTCGCTGAAGGCGTCCGGGCTGCTGCGGTCGCAGTACGCCGCCGTGGGTGCCGCCTCCGGCGCGGTGCTCCCGGGAGCACGGGCGGCGCTGGAGGGCGCCGCCGCGCGGGGCGTGGACGTGACCGGCCTGCTGGCCCGTACCCGCGAACGGTCCGCCGACGCCGCCGCGTTCACCGAGGCCTACCGCCGCTACTGCTGGACCACGGACGGCCTGGACGGTGTCCGCCTGGCGCCGTTCCAGATCCTCGCGGTCCAGGGCCGCAGCCTCGCCGCCCTGCCGCACGAGGAGCAGCTCGCCCTGCTCGACCGGCTCGTCGAGCACGACGGCAGCGGCCTGCTCCGGACCACCCGGCGGCTGTACGTCGACACGGCCGACCAGGAGTCCGTCCGGGCCGGAGTCGACTGGTGGCTGGAGATGACCGGCCGCGGCGGCGAGGGCATGGTCGTCAAGCCGGCCGGCGCACTCGTCCGCGACCCCCAGGGTCGCCTCGTCCAGCCCGGCATCAAATGCCGCGGCCGCGAGTACCTGCGGATCATCTACGGCCCCGAGTACACCCGCCCGGAGAACCTGGCGCGCCTGCGCTCCCGGTTCCTCAACCACAAGCGGTCCCTGGCGATCCGCGAGTACGCCCTGGGTCTGGAGGCCCTGGACCGGCTGGCCGACGGCGAACCGCTGTGGCGCGTGCACGAGGCGGTCTTCGGCGTGCTGGCCCTGGAATCGGAGCCGGTGGACCCGAGGCTGTGAGCCGTGGCTTCCCAACAGTCCCTGGTTAACCGTTGGTTGCCGTGCTAACTTCGCTGGTCGGTCTATGCAGGTGAACCGACTCAGGGGGAAAGTCGGTGCAGACAGGTGCGGCGCCCGGCGGGTCCGGCGGCGAATCCGGACATCCATCGGAATTCGAGCTGTTGCTACAGCTCACCGACGTCCTCTGCGAGCTGAGCTGCGTGGAGGACGCGCCGAGCCGGGTGCAGTTCGCCAGTCTGCTGGGAGGCCAGCTCTGTCGGCCGGTGGACTTACGCGGCGTCAGGCTCCGTGAGGATGTGGTGAGTCTGGTGACCGCCGCGCTGAGCGTGGCGGGCGGGGAACACGTACTTGTCGGGGTGGTCCGCATCCTCGAAGGCGCCCCGGCCGGAGACGAACTCGACCGGCTGATCGCTCCGGCCCCCGTCCTGGCCGGACCGCTGTCCAAGGAGGACGAGAAGAGCGCCCGCGTCGCGCTCTCCCGCGGCGACCTGCCCGCCGCACGCTTACGGGACGGCCTGGCCGAGGAACTCGTCGGGCTCGACATGCCCGACGGACTCACCCCCGAGCAACTCTTCACGCACCTTCTCGAATGGAACGTGCAAGAGGACGGACTGCCGCCCGCCGTCCTCCTCCTCGACCACGCGGCCCGTCTCGCCCGGACCGTCGATCACCGCCTCGCACTGACCGCGTGGGCCGACGACTGGGCCGGACGCGCGGGCCTGAGAGCGGAGTTGGCGGAGCGCCGGGAGAGACGTGCCGCGGTGGTGTGGTCGCCCGACATCCCCCGCACCCTGGTCGTCGCCGTCGACCCGGCCCGGGACGGCAGCACGGATGTGGTCGTGCGGACCTGGACGAACGCGACCCCGGGGCGCTGGGACCCACGCCCCGGCGAGCCGGACACGATCCCCCTGGACGACCTCGGCCGAGCGGTCGACCACGCACTCCGGCGCGGCACCCGACTCTGGCTGGTGCCGCGCGAGCCGGACTCGAGCGGACTCCAGGAGCCGCCTGCGTACATAGAGTTCCTCCTTCCGTACGATCTGATGAACCACGATGTGGCGGGGTTGACGTTCGCCGTGGGGGACGGTGAGCCCACTCCGCTCGGTCTGCGGTACGGGGTGCATCTACGCAGCCTTGAACGCATGCGTACGGACAACGCCGTGGTCCGGCAGCAGTGGCAGCGGCGTTGGGCCGCTCTGAAGCAGCATGGGATCACTGTGCATGCCTGGAGTGAGGCGGACGCCCGGCGGCTGCGCGCGTGGCAGATCGCGCTCGCCGGGGAATCAAGAAGTACGGCAGTGCTGTTGGACGCGCCGACGGGGGCGCCGACCCTGGCGGCACTCAAAGCGGCGATCGCGGAGGGGATCGGGCTGGCCGTCTGGGACCGCAGAGGTGTGTTCAAAGAGGAGAGGCGCGAGGTGGTGACCGCGGTCTTCGCGGCCGTCGCGATGCCCGTGCAGCTGCCCTCCGTCATTCACCGCATGCGTCTGAACGCCGAGAGCGGCGCGGAGGACGCGGTCCAGTATCTGGCCCGGAACGTCGGATTCCTGTGGGACGACCCCACGCGAGTCGTCGACTTCCAGACCACCGACCCCGGCGATCTCGCCAGCTGAGCTAGGAGGCTTCGGCATGAGTGCACAGGAACGGACGGCCGCGGACGACTGGCGTGTCTTCCACGCCACCGGACGCCCGCAGGACGCCCCATCCGTGCTGCCGGACCCGCCGCCCTGGCGGAGGTTCCGTGGCGGTCCGGTCGAGGCCCCACCCGCGGACGACGCCGAGGCCGCGCTGCGCCGCCTGGGGCCCGGCGGCCTCACACCCCAGCTCGACGAGGAGCAGATAGAGACGGTCAACGCTGCCCTGCTGCTGCGCCGCCCTCTGCTGATCACCGGCCCCCCGGGCGTCGGCAAGTCGACGCTCGCCTACCTGATCTCGCGTGAGATGGGGCTCGGCCGGGTACTGGAATGGAACATCGTGAGCCGTACCAGCCTGCGCGACGGCCTGTACGTCCACGATGCCATGGGTCGTGCCCAAGCCATCGCCGCCTGGCAGGCGGGACTGCGCGACACGGCACGGACGGAGCCGGTGTTCGAAGACGGCGAACAGGCCGTCAACCTGTCGACCGCGTCAAAGGATCGTCAACTTGCGCCGGTTATAGGCGAGTTCATTACACTGGGGCCGCTGGGCACTGCCCTGCTGCCCTACGAACGGCCCCGGGTGCTTCTCGTCGACGAACTCGACAAGAGCGACATCGACCTGCCGAACGACCTGTTGCACGTTCTGGAGAATGGAAGTTATGAGGTTCCGGAGCTGGTGCGCGACGCCGCCGACGCGGCGCGCGTGCACACCAGCGACCCGGGAGGCCGGGCCGTGGTACGCGACGGACGGGTCGAGTGCCGGGAGTTCCCGGTCGTGGTGATCACCAGCAACGGGGAGCGGGAATTCCCCGCCGCCTTCCGCCGCCGCTGTCTGCCGATGGAGATGCACACCCCCACCCGGGAGCAGTTGCTGGCCATGGTGGAAGGGCATCTGGGGCTCAGGGCTCGGGGCACCGAAGACCTCGTCGACCTGTTCGTTCAGCGGGTCCAGGCCGGCGGAACCCACTCCCTGGACCAGTTGCTCAACGCTGTCCAGATGACTACTGCGGGTGGTTTTCAGGCTGACGGTGACGGGCGTAAGCTCGTCGAACTGCTGCTCCGCGACCTCGCGAAGGGCCGCTGATGACCCGGGAGCGCGCATCCGGACCGGGCGACGGGGATCCCGCATCGGGATCGTCGCCGCTTCCTTCGGTGTACCCCGAGCCGCTCGCGCACGCGAGCGAGCGCGGGGACCGGGTCCAGGCCGCTCCCGACCACTTCCTGCCGCGCTGGCAGGAGTTCGCCGACGCGGTATGGCTCGCCGCGCACCGGAGCCGGTACGGCGGTCCCGGCAACGCGGCTCAGGAGGCGCCGGGCCCGGCGGTGGAGGCCGTACACCCGCAGGACGCCGAGGCCGAACGACCGGCCGCCCCACCGGTGGCCGACGACGCACTCCTCGGTCTGCCCGGGGCCGACGACGAGGACGCTCCTCCCGAGCCACCGCCGGTGAGCCGCACCACCGCCGCATCGCTCACCTCCTCCGGCCGAGCCGTCGCCCAGGCCGCCGGCCGTCTCTTACCTCACCCCGAAGGCCGCCTCACCCTGCACCTCGGGCCGCCGCTGCTGCCCCGGGCCGAACCCGACCCGTCCGGCCCCGGCCGCGTCACGGCCCTGCTCGCACGCGCCCTGCACCACCTGGCCCGCCGCATCCCGTCCCGTGACAGGCTGGAGCTGGACGAGGAGACGACCGCCGAACAGGGCCTGGTCGACGGGCTGTGGATGCCGTTCCTGCGGCCCGCCCGGGTCTCCGCCTTCGACCTGGTGCTGCTGCTCGACGACGCGCCCACGATGCGGATCTGGGAGGAGAGTGCCGCGCGCCTCGCCCGCGCAGCCGAGCACAGCGGTGCCTTCCGCAGCGTGCGCACGATCCGGGCGACGGTGCCGCGCACCGGCACCGCCGCCCTGCGCTGGTCCACGGGGCGGGCCGTCGCAGCCCCCGCCGAACTGCTCGACGGCCGGGGCAGCCGGATCTTCCTCGTCGTCACCGACGGACTCGCCCACGGCTGGGCCGCCACCGCCGCCGATGAACTCCTCGGCCGCCTCGCCCACGCGGGCCCCACCGCCCTCGTCCACCTGCTGCCGCCGCATCTGCGCCACCGGTCCTCGCTCTACCCGTACCCCGCCGTCCTGGAGGCCGGAGGCTTCGGCGCCCCCAACGACAGCCTCGGGCACTGGGCGCCGCCCGGCGGCCCCGACCCGATGCGCCCTCTGCCCGACGCGGGCGACGGCTCCGTCGCCGTCCCGGTGCTCTCCCTGAAGCCCGCCTCCCTCGCGGCCTGGTCCGATCTCGTCACCGGTGGGCGCGGCGTACGCCGTTCGCTGCCCGTCGTCCTGGCAGGTGCCCTGAGCAAGGGCGCGCCCGCTCCCGGTCTGCGCGCCCCGCGTCTGCCCCGTGCGGCCACGGCCGCCGTACGACGCTTCTTCAGCCTCGCCACCCCCTCAGCTCGCCGGCTCGCCACAGAACTTGCCGCCGTTCCCTTCGACTTCGACCTGGTCGAGCAGTTGCGGCGACGCGTCATGCCGGAGACCGGTCCCGATCACCTCGCCGAAATCCTCATGGGCGGTCTGATCGACTGGGAGGGCGGAGGGGAGGGGCGCCCCGAGTTCGCCGACGGCGTCCGCGAGGCGCTGCTCGCGACCACCACGCGCAGCCAGCTCGCCCGCACCGTCAGCGTGGTGGGCGAGCTGCCCGCTGCCGGGGAGCGTGGCGTCGCGCTGCGTGCCGCCCTGCACGACCCGCTGCGGACCAGGCTGCCCGACCCTGCCGAAGGCGGCTGGGCCCGCAGCGAACTGGCGGTGATGCGAGCCCTGTCGGGGCCCTACTCCGAGCGGGCCAGGCGCATCGAACCGAATCTGTCGAGGAACGGGCCCGCCCCAGCCGTACCGGCGGAGAACAGCGCGTCCGCCCATCCACCCCCAAAGGTGAATATCCCGGGCGAAGCGACTCCATCCAGCCCAGCGGGCAGTGACCCCGATTCGGAAATTTCCGATTTGACTGGAGAATCCGCGCCGGCTCCGACGGCCGGCGCGCACCGACAAGAGACCCCGGAGGCAGAGCCGCTCATGCAGAGCACCACGACCGCAACGCCGGCCCTACTGGTGAACGTCCCCATGCGTAACACCTCGTTCGTCGGCCGCCAGGCGCTGCTGAGGGCCGTGGAGGAGCAGCTCGCCGCCCAGGACACCGCAGCCGTGCTGCCCAACGCCCTGCACGGCCTCGGCGGGGTGGGCAAGTCCCAGCTGGCGCTGGAGTACATCTACACCCACCAGCGCGACTACCGGATCATCTGCTGGATCCCCGCCGAACGCGAGAGTCTCATCCTGGCCGCGCTCTCCTCCCTCGCCTCCCAGCTGGGCGTCGCCCCGTCGGGCCAGGACAGCCTGGGCGCCGCGGCGGCCAACACCGCCGTGCCCGCCGTACTGGATGCGCTGCGCACGGGGACGCCGTACGACAACTGGCTGCTGGTCTTCGACAACGCCGAGGACATCGAGGCGGTGCGGGGCTACTTCCCGCACAACGGTCCGGGCAAGGTCATCGTCACCTCCCGGAACCGGGGCTGGGAACGGGTGGCCACCTCGCTGCCGGTGAACGTCTTCGAACGCGACGAGTCCATCGAGCTGCTCCAGAAGCGCGCCCAGGACCTGCCCAGGGAGGACGCCGACCGGCTTGCCGAAGCACTCGGCGACCTGCCGCTCGCCGTGGAACAGGCGGGCGCATGGCTCGGCGTCACCGGCATGGAGGTCGACGAGTACCTCGGACTGCTCGCCCAGCGCAGCCCGGAGATCCTCGAGATCGAGCAGAGCCCGGACTATCCGGTCTCCGTCGCCGCCGCCTGGGACATCTCCCTGGAGCGGATCAGGGAGAACAACCCGGGCGCCCGTCAGCTTCTCGACATCTGCGCCAGCATGGCCCCCGAACCGATCCCGCGGTCGATCCTGCGCAGCAGCCGAGGCCTCAACATCACGCCGCAGATCGACCCGATGCTGCGCGAGCCGATCAAACTGAACCGGGCCATCCGCGACCTCAGCCAGTTCTCCCTGATCAAGGTCGACCCGCGCGCGGGCACCCTGCAGATGCACCGCCTGCTCCAGACCGTGCTCCTCGCCAAGCTGAGCGAGGAGGAACGGGAGAGGATGCGGGACGCCGCCCACCAACTGCTGTCCGCCGCCAACCGGGGCTCCTACGGAGCCTCCCAGGGGTGGCGCGACTATCAGGCGCTGCTCCCGCACGTTCTCGCCTCCCAGGCGGTGACCAGCACCGACCCCTATGTGCGCGACCTGGTCTACGACACCATGTGGTTCCTCTACTACTGGGGCGACCACGAGAACGCCGCGGCCTTCGGGCGGCAGGCATGGAGCGCCTGGCTCGCCGCATCGGGCGAGGAGGACGTCTATGTCATCCGGATGACCAAGGGGTTCGCGTTCCTGCTGCGTCAGGTCGGCCAGATCGCCGAGTCGATCCCGCTCACCGAAAAGGCGCTGGAGGTCTCCCGCCGGGTGCAGGTCGAGCCCGAGGAACTCATCGACTCCCTGTGCGAGATGTCCGATGCCCGCCGGTACCAGGGGCGGTTCCAGGAGGCGCGGGACCTGGGCAAGGAGGCCACTGAACTGGCCCGTTCGCTGTTCGGCCCGGATGATCCCGCCACCCTGCGGAGCAGCCACAGCTGGGGCGTCGACCTGAGACTGTGCGGGGAGTTCAGGGAAGCGCTGCCGCTGGACCAGGAGACCGCCCGCCAGCGCGACATGCTGCTCGGAGACGCCAGCTTCTTCACGCTCAACACCCTGCACTGCGTCGGCATCGACACGCGCGAGGCGGGCCGGTACCCCGAGGCGCGCGAATGGCAGGAGGACGTCTACCGCCGGGCGCTCACCGCGCTCGGCGACAAGCACCCCCTGACCCTGCGCATCGCCCGTGACCTCGGAGTCTGCCGCCGCCGGGACGGAGACCTCGCCGAGGGTGCCAAGCTCGCCGAGGAGACCCTGCGCAACTTCAAGTCCCGCTACGGCGACGAGCACATGGACTCGCTGACCACGGCGACCAACGTGTGCGTCGACCGGCGTCTGGCCGGGGACCTGGAAGGTTCCCTCCGACTCGCCGAGTCCACCGCGGGCAGGCTGGTGCGGCGCCTCGGCGGGGACCATGCGCACACCCTGGTGACCAGGGCGAACCTGGCCGCCACCGAGCGGGCCCTGGGTTCCCTGGACACCGCGCAGGAGCTGGAGGACGACGTGGTGCGCCGGCTGGGCGACACCGTCGGAGCGCACCACATCATCACTCTCACCGTCGGCATCGGCCAGGCCAACACCGCCTACGCGAGGCTCGACTTCGAGCGGGCGCGCGCGATCGACGCCGCCAACCTGCCGTTGCTGACCGAGGTGGCGGGCGACGACCACCCGCTCACCCTGTCCTGCACCTCCAACCTCGCCCTCGATCTGCGGGGCCTCGGGCGCGGTGACGAGGCGGACGTCCTCCAGCGCAAGGCGGTGGACGGCTTCGCCGCGGTGCTGCGCACCGACCACCCCTGGCTCCAGGCCGCCCGCCAGCGTCGCCGCATCGAGTGCGACATCGCTCCCATGCCCATGTGACGCAAACGGATGAGGCCCGCGGCCCCGGCACCCGCCCCCGCCCCGGGCCGCCACCCGTTGTTTTGCGGGCTTGAACAAACAAGTGAGGCGGGTGCGGTGGGATACTCACGGGCCGAGGGGCG